>LT907983.1:3115000-4315000 GCA_900230115.1 Spirosomataceae bacterium TFI 002
GAAAGCATCTAAGTGTGAAACCAACCTCAAGATGAGACTTCCATAGAGGAACGTTAGAGATTATGACGTAGATAGGCTACAGGTGAAAGTACAGCAATGTATGCAGCCGAGTAGTACTAATGAACCGAGAGCTCTTCAATAAAATATTCATTCTTCACAGTCTTTCTTCATCACAATGATTTACTTCCCTTCGATGGGCTCAGGGTAAACTACCTAGAGTAATATTGAAGAGAAAATCATTAGTGTCAGTATATTGATTTAGGCAAAAGCCCAATTCATCAAAAGAAATTTGAATTGTCGCCCTTCGACTTCGCTCAGGGAACGACAAATTCATGAAGACTTGATGGTGTTGATAGGGCGGGTGTTCACCTCTTCCCATTCCGAACAGAGCAGTTAAGCCCCGCACCGCCGATGGTACTTGGATCAAACCTGGGAGAGTAGGTAAATGCCACATTTTTAATATAAGAAGCCTCATTACGAAAGTAGTGGGGCTTTTTTGCGTTTAAACCATTGATTCCTTTACCACTAGGGCACGAAGCCACGAAGTTTAGATGTATGGAATTACACGCCGAATATCGCTAACCTTAAAACTAAATATGGATAGATCTTATTGGATAATTTAAGGTGTCCATAGGGCGGGGGGTATATCTTACCTATTTTAAAAGAGTAGCAAAGCCCATCACCGTTCGGATGCGACCCCGGCGTGCTACTTGTATCGAACGGGGACGCTAAGTTGGGTACGCCTAGTGCTGGGAGAGTAGGGGCAGCCCTTGCTGCGGTTCGACGTTTCGATAAATCAGTTGGAGTTCCAACTACATTTTTATTAAAGAAGCTGCATTAAGAAAGTATTGTGGCTTTTTTGCGTTTAAATAGCTCGTTTTTATGCCTCTAGGGCATGAAGAATTTAAGTTACAAATACTGCTAGGTACTGATTTAAATAGATTATGTTATAAGCTTTGTAGATTAAGAATGGAGCCCATGTTAGGGTGAATTTCCTTAATAATATTAAGATGCTTAGTACCATATATTATTAGATTTTGTATTTTAAAGGTTCCATTATGCTTAAGTAGGGACTAGCATATACTGATGTTAGCTTTGTTTAGTTGTATGCTAATTGATAAGACTTTTAAATAAGTATGAGTTGAAAAGTACTCATCTTTTATTGATACGATGTCTTAGTGAGTAATATAATTTTTATGGTCAGTTATTCATTATATAATACAGTGGAATAGTTTGATTCGATTTTGTTATATAGTATAAGTAAAAGCCCCATTATTAAAGTAATGAGGCTTTTGAATTTATACTGCCCTAATTTGTATAGGAATTTGTTCGTGCCCTATTCGAAAGTAGTGTACTGTTCTATTTAGTACTTACTAATGAATTCTGTGAGTAGCCTAATACCAAATGCAGTAGCAGATTTGTCTTTTCCGTAATCTGTATTTCCAAATGCAGTACCAGCTATATCTAAATGTGCCCAGTTAGGGTGATTATGAGTAAAGAATTCAATAAACTTACCCGCAGTTGTTGCTCCTGCTAAAGGTGCAGTAGATAAGTTTTTTATATCAGCGATATCAGAATCCATCATAGATTTGTAATCGTCCCAAAGTGGAAGTCGCCAAAGCTTTTCTCCTGTTTCTTGTCCTACCTTATATAAGTTATCAGCTAGTTTGTCGTTTTGGGTCATTAAACCGGCTGCTGCATAGCCTAATGTTCTTATACAGCTTCCTGTAAGAGTTGCAAGGTCTATCATTACTGTTGGCTCTATTTGAGTTGCCATGTAATGAACTGCATCAGCAAGAATTAATCTTCCTTCAGCGTCGGTATTTATGATTTCAATTGTTCTTCCTGAATATGAATTTATAACATCTCCTGGTTTTATTGCAAGGCTATCTACACAGTTTTCTGTAAGTGCAACTAGGCCTACAACTCGTGTTTTTAAGCCAAGTTTAGCTGCCATTTCGACTGCACCTATGACAGCGGCAGATCCACCCATGTCAGATTTCATGTATTGCATTCCTTCACCTGGCTTTAGAGAAACACCACCTGTGTCAAAAGTTACTCCTTTACCTACGAGTCCAATTGTCTTTGTAGATGGTTCGCTTGGGTTGTATTCCATCATGACCATTCTACATGGCGATTCTACTGAACCTTTGCCTACAGCTACTAATGCATGGAACCCTTCTTCCTCACATTCTTTTTCATCCCAAACCGTTACTTGGTATCCATGTTTCTTTCCCGACATAACGATGTAATTTGCCATCATTTCAGGAGTCTTATAATTTGCTGGGGCGTCGACTAAATAAAGAATACTTCTTTGAGAGTCAGCCATTTTTAGGCCTTTATCAACTGCATTCCTTATTTTGTCTTCTTGATTTGCAGTTATAAGAAAGGAAAATTCAGTTCCATTTGTAAAAATGGTTTCATCCGCTTCTTCTCTAGTTTTTAAAGCCCCAATTTCATATTCGGAAAGAGCCAAGCCATTTGCAAAGTATTCACTGTAGTTTGAAACTGATTTAGTGTCAACAACAATTTGACCTTTCCATTTTTTCTTGTTTTTGTAGAATAGTGATCTGAAAACTTCAATAATTTGAGTTCCGTTTGGATTTTCTCCTAAACCAACGAAAACCATTCTTTTGTAACTTTTACCTGGAGTAGCAACAATCAATATTTCGCCTTTATCTGCCTTAAAGCTATCGTCAAGTTCTTCTACTTCGTAGCCTATAGCTTTTGAGCGAGTCAATAAGTCTTTTGCTAGGTTGTCATTTTTTACAAAAGGAACAATGAGGACTTTCGCAGACTCTACTTTGGTAATTAAGGATATCATTAGCTTTTAGTTTATTGTGTAATTTTTTAAATTCATATCTCTTCAATCAATTAATGATTTTGAAAAAAGAATGTTTTCTTGGTTTATGCTTTTAAGCCAAGGCCTCCCATAATATTTCAACTGGGTGTAATGACTTCTTGCCTGTTCCGTCATGAATTTGGTGGCGACAACTTGTTCCAGAAGCTGCAATAATTGTTTCTTCACTTGCTTCTCTTACTGCTGGGAAAAGAACTAACTCACCTGCTTTCATTGATAAGTCGTAATGTTCTTTTTCGTAACCGAATGATCCTGCCATTCCGCAACATCCACTTGGGATAAGTTGAACCTTATAATTTACAGGTAGTGAAAGAGCTTTTTTCGTTGCGACTAAACTACCCACTGCTTTTTGTTGACAATGACCATGGAGTTTAATTAGACGATCCTCTTTGGTGAATACATCTTTTGTTATTCTTTTTTGATCTATTTCTCTTGTTATAAACTCATCAATCATCAATGAATTTTTAGCCAAAGCTTCAGCTTTTGGTATCAAGCTTTCATTAACTATTTCAGGATATTCATCTCTAAAAGTTAGAATGCATGACGGTTCTAAACCTAGAAGTGGTGTTTCAGTGGTTATGATTTCGGACAGAAGGGTCACATTTTCATTTGCTAAGCTCTTTGCTTCATCGAGCATCCCTTTTGACAAATAGGATCTACCAGAATCTACATGGTTGGGTATTTCAACGATATAACCAAGTTTATTAAGTAGCATTACTGCCTTTTTGCCTATTTCTACATCATTATAATTTGTAAACTCGTCTGCGAAAAAGTAAACCTTTCCAGTATTGCCTTGTGCGAAATCTGCCTTATTTTTATTAAACCACTTCTTGAAGGTGGTACTATGCAATAGTGGCATGGTCCTCTCGGGATGAAAACCAACTACAGTGTTAGCAATCTTTCTTGTAAATGTGTTTTTGAAAATGAAGTTGTAAGCCCATGGTACATTAGACGCAAGTTTACTCATATTAGAGAAATTGCCTATCATTCTTGAACGCAATGGAATTCCATTTATCTTTTGATATTGATAGGTAAATTCCATTTTTAGTTTTGCCATGTCTACATTACTTGGGCATTCGCTTTTACATGCTTTACACACGAGACATAGATCTAAAACCTCCTTTACTTCTTTAGAATCGAACCGCTCAAGGCCTTTACCATTAGGGTCGTTTTCTATTTGCCCGTTTGGACGTGTGAGCATTTCTCGTAAAATATTTGCCCTCGCTCTAGTGGTGTCTCTTTCATCTCTAGTCACCATATAACTTGGACACATGGTGCCACCACTTAGATGTGTTTTTCGACAATCTCCCGATCCATTGCATTGTTCCGAATGTTGAAGGATATTTTGCCCCTTAAATCTGAAAGCAGTTGGGAATTGTGGCGTTTCTTGCCCAGGTTCATATCGTAGCGACTCGTTCATAGGAGGAGTGTCTACGATTTTATTTGCATTGAAAATGTTATTTGGATCCCAAGTGTATTTTAACTCCTTTAATAGTTCATAGTTTTTGGGTCCTATTTGTTGCGGAATGAATTCGGCTCTTAGTCTACCATCTCCATGCTCACCAGATAGTGATCCTTTATATTTCTTTACCAAATCAGAAATTTCTTGAGCGACTTCTCTAAATTCCTCTTTTCCTTTTTGAGTCTTAAGGTTAATAATAGGTCTCAAGTGTAATTCGCCAGAACCTGCATGAGCGTAGTGAACCATTTGCATGCCACGTGAAGCCATTGTTGCATCAAATTCTGCAATATATGCAGGTAAGTCATTTACATCCACTGCTGTATCTTCTATAACTGGAACAGCTTTGTCGTCTCCAGGCAAGTTTGACAGTAGGCCAAGACCGGCTTTACGAAGAGTCCAAACTTTCTTAATGTCATCACCAAAAAGTATAGGGAAATGATAACCAAGGTTTGCCGCTCGCATTTCGGCTTCCATGGCTTTTGCGTCTTCTATTACTTCCTTATTTGTTTCTCTTGATAGCTCCACTACCAAAAGTGCAGCTGGATCGCCCTCCACGAAAAAGCGATTCGCCATTTGTTCTTTGTTGGCTTTGGTACATTCCAAAATGAAATGGTCCATTAATTCAACTGCAGATGGGTTATATTTTAGTGCAATTAGGTTTGCTCTTAAAGATTCGTCAATTGTATTGCAATGAACAGCAACCACTCCCTTTTCGGGCGGTGGCATGTCATTTACATGTAACTTTATCTCGGTTATGAACATCAAAGTTCCTTCGGATCCAGCTATTAACTTGCAAAAGTTGAAATCATCGGATGCATCTTTTGTAAAAGGTTTTGTGTGTAAAAGCTCATCAATTGCATAACCAGTGTTTCTCCTTGGAATAGAACGTTTTGGGAATTGCTCATTAATTTCGTGTGCATTTTCCTCATTCGAAAGCATTTCGAAAGCTTGGAGATATATCTTGTCTTCTAAAGATTGAATATCTTGACTTTGAATGCTTTTAATTTTATGTAAAAAGTCTTCCTTCTCTATTTTTGAAAAGGAAACGAAACTTCCATCGCTTAAATAGCCTTGGACTTCAAGAAGATGATCTCTTGTGCTGCCATAAACCACCGAATTGGTACCACATGAATTGTTCCCAACCATTCCACCCACCATAGCACGATTTGCTGTGCTGGTTTCGGGTCCAAAAAACAGTTGTTGTTTTTCCAAAACCAAATTGAGCTCATCTCTTACCACTGCTGGTTGGAGTCTAACCCAGTTTTCGGCCTTATTTACTTCCAATATTTGAGTAAATGTTTTGGAGACGTCTACTATGATTCCATTTCCTACAACTTGTCCTGCAAGTGATGTACCAGCCGTACGAGGTATGAGGGTTAGTTTTTCTTTGTTAGCGAAAGTTATAAGAAGTTTGATGTCTTCATTGTCTACAGGGAAAGCAACGGCTTTTGGTATTTCTCTATATGCGGAGGCATCAGTTGCGTAGAGTATTTTGGTGGTATTATCTGTTAAGAATTTACCTTTAAATTCTTTTTTAATTAGATCAAAATTCATTTCGGATTTCAACATGTTTTCAAATACCAAAGATAGAGTAGATTCTAATTTATTCTCTAATTATGTTGAATTCAATAATTTATAATTATCAAGGTAACTATTAATATGTCCTTTTCTGATATTAAATTGATATAAGCCTTTGGACTTTAGCAGTTTCTTTTTGTAGTTTTGCTACTTGGAAATAGGAAAGATGCAATAATTACTTTCTAAAGTTATTGTTGTTTCAATTTTAGGCCCAATACTTTAAACTTTAAATATAAACCTATGATGAACAATTTAACCCAGTTGGGTCGCTTGCGACTCAGCAATGGCTTGCAATGCATTAGTCTGAAATCAACTTTTGCTTTAGTGTTCGCCGCTCTTATCTCATTTTCTTCCTTGGCACAGTCGGTTTCCGTAAAAGGAAAAGTTACCGATGGCGATGCTTTTGGACTTCCAGGAGTAACTATTCAGGTAAAAGGATCTAGCAATGGTGTTGCAACTGATGTTGAAGGAAACTACGTAATTAATGATGTTCCTTCAAAAGCTACATTGGTATTTAGCTTTGTTGGCATGAACACTCAAGAGATTGCAGTAGATGGAAAAACTACAATCAATGTAACATTGAGTGATGATGCTCAAACTCTTGAAGAAATTGTAGTAGTTGGTTATGGTACTCAGAAAAGAAAAGAGATTTCTGGAACAGTAACTAGCTTAGGTAGCAAAGACTTCAATGCTGGTCTTGTTACAGATCCTTTACAAGCCGCGGCTGGTAAAGTGGCTGGATTGGTTATCACTCAAAGTAGTGGTGATCCTAATGCGGCACCTACAGTACGATTAAGAGGTACAGGTTCACTTACTGCTGGTTCAGAACCACTATATGTAATTGACGGTGTGGTTGGAGCACCAATCCAAAATGTAAATCCAAATGATATCTTAACAATGGATATTTTGAGGGATGCTTCATCAGCTGCTATTTACGGAGCTAGAGGTGCCAATGGAGTAATCATTTTAACTACAAAGCGTGGTAAATCAGGTGTACCATCAGTTGATGTAAATATCTCAATGAGTACAGAGAATATTTCTCAAAGACCAGATATGATGAACGGAGCTCAGTTCCGTGAAGCTGCTACAAAGTACAATCAGCCATTTAATGACAATGGAGCTAACACTAATTGGTTAGACGCTATTACTCGTACAGCAACAACTCAAAATTATAATGTTGGGGTTTCGGGTGGAAATGATAAATCTTCATATAGAGCATCTCTTGGATATTTAGATCAAGTTGGAACCCTAATAGGTTCAGGACGTGATAGATTAAACGCAAGATTGAATTTGGATACGAAAGCCTTAAACGATAAACTTTTGTTTGCTTTCAACTTTTCTGCATCTCAGACAAATGCTGACATTGCTCAGTTAATGGCATTAGGATTAGCAGTAAACTCGAGACCAACTGATCCTTTATATAATTCTGATGGGTCTTACTATCAAGAGCCAGGTACTTTCTCAAACTTTAACCCTTTAGCGGTAGTAGAAAATAGAAGTCAAAAAGAAAGGATTTCGGACATATTGAGTAATGTTCAGGCTAGTTATCTAATAACAGACGAATTGACTTTTAAGGTTAGTGGAACGTTGAGAACACAGGACAAAAACAACACTGGTTTTCAAAATGCTATAACAAATGTCCCACTTAATGGTTATTCAGGAAACGTAGGGTATAGAAGCCTTAATGCAGAGCAGGATAAGCAAATAGAGACAACTTTGAATTATAACAAAGATTTAGGAGGAAGTAGATTAGGGTTACTTGCTGGATATCAATACCAGGATGTGATTTCTGATGGCTTTGGAGTTCAAAACCAAAACTTCTTGACAGACATTCTAGGAGCGGATAATATTGGTACTGGTTTAGGAATCAGGTCAAATCCGGGCTTTATTGGCTCTTATAAAAATGAGTATAAGTTAGTTTCTTTCTTTGGTCGTGCACAGTATACTTTGGCAGATAAGTATTTCGCTACTGTAAACCTTAGACGTGACGGTTCTACCAAGTTTGGTGAAAACAATAAATGGGGATTCTTCCCATCTGCTTCTGTTGGTTGGGCTATTTCAGAAGAAGCATTTTTGAAAGGAAGCGATGTAGTGACCAACTTGAAGTTGAGAGCTAACTGGGGTCGAGTAGGAAACTCGAATGGTATAAATCCATTACAAGCTCAGTCTGTTTATGGTCCAGCTGGTTCATATTATGATGGTGTTTCTGGTTCGTTTTTACCAGCCTATGCAATTCAATCCAACCCAAATCCAGATTTGAAATGGGAGGTTAATCAGAGTTATGGAGTAGGTCTTGACTATACTTTGTGGAAAGGTAAACTTCAGGGTTCTATTGATTGGTATACAAGAGATACACAAGATTTATTATACACTGTTAATGCACCTCAAGAGAAAGGATATGTTTTCCCTACTATTTTGGCAAACATTGGTAGTATGAAAAATAAAGGATTTGAAATCACGGCTTCTTACCAGTGGATAGATACGCAGAAATTTGGATTTAGCTCAACATTTGCTGGTTCGTTCAATGAGAATGAAGTTGTAAGTCTTCAAAATAGTGAATTTGCTGCTCCTGATCAGGTTTTCCTTCAGTCAAGTTTAGGTGACTTTATTAGAGGTACATCCGCTGTTAATTTCTCAGTTTTACAAGCAGGTTACCCAGTTGGTGTATTTTACGGATATCAAGTGTCTGATATAAACGAAAGCGGAAAATATGTTTTCAAAGATTTGGATGGTAATGGTTCAATAGATGATAACGATAGAACTTACATTGGAAACCCAACTCCAACATTTGTGGGAAGTTTAACTAACAACTTCAATTTTGGAAATTTTGCCTTGACTTTCATGTTGCAAAGTAACCTAGGAGGAAAGGTTATGAATACAAACGCTTTACTTTTAGGAAAGCAGAATGGACGTATTCCTGAATCAAATGGCCTAGTGTCTACGCTAACTTCTCCAGTAAATGATGATCAAACAGTATCGATGGATTATTACGTTGAGAATGCAAACTTCTTAAGACTGAATAATGCTAGACTTGGATATAATCTTCCAAAAACTGGAAACGTACTTAATAGAGCGAACATTTTTATATCTGGAAATAACTTATTCTTGTTAACAAAGTATTCTGGAGTTGATCCAGAGGTAAGCCAAGGGTTGAGCATTGGAAACTCTGCACCCGGTATTGATATCAGGAATACTTACTATAAGACTCGCGTATTTACTGCGGGTGTTAACTTAACATTTTAAATCATAAAGATAAATATTATGAAAATATTCAAAAATAAATCAATGAAAGTGCTCTCGATAAGCTTATTAGCTTTCGCAGGTGGATTTTCAGCTTGTACAGATCTAACAGAACCGATTTATGATGCGATTCCTGCTGATCAATTTTTACAAACTGATGCTCAAATAGCTGCAGCATTGGGACCTGCTTATTCAGGAATGAGAGGAATTACTTGGGATTGGTTTAACCCATCAGAAGCTTCTTCTGATGAATTAATCGTTCCAACACGTGGTGGTGACTGGTTTGATAATGGAGATTGGTTGGCTTATTCTCGTCACACATGGACACCAAATCACGGTCCTATTAATGGAATGTGGGGATTTATCTTTGGGCAGATTGCTCAAGTAAACAAATTGGTTCCTGTTGTAAGTAATAATAAGGCGGCTGTGGATGAACTTCGTGCAGTAAGAGCTTTTTATTACTTCATGGCTATAGACGCATTTGGGAATGTACCTATCTCAACAGAGTCATCTACTGATGCTGGAACAAAGACTAGAGCTGAGGTTTATGCATTTATTGAGAAAGAATTGACTGAGGCTATCCCAAGTTTACCTGCGGGAAAAGCTTATAGCCGTTTGAATCAAGATGCAGCTAGAATGCTATTGGCTAAATTGTATTTAAATGCAGGAGTTTATAAAGGTGCTCCTGAATGGCAGAAGGCGTATGACCAAATCAATTTGGTTATTAACTCTGCAAATGGATACTCTTTGTCTGCTAAAACATTAGATAACTTTATTGTTTCAAATGAAGGATCTTCAGAGGCGATTTTCAATATTCCTTACGATGCTTCTTTAGCTGGTGGATTGAACTTCCATATGAGAACATTACATTATGCTAACCAACAAACTTATGGTTTAGGAAACGCTCCATGGAATGGTTTCTGTACACTTGCAGATTTCTATAATTCTTTTGATAAAAATGATGCACGTTCTGAAATGTGGTTAGTTGGTCAGCAATATTCTGCTTCTGGTGCTGAATTAAAAGATGCAAAAGGTGCTCCTTTGGCTTTCGTTCCAGATTGGGAAAAAGATCAAATGACAGATGCTGATGCAGTGTATCAAGTTGCTGGTGCTCGTTCTCAGAAATATCAAATTCAAAGAAACAATCCTAACGGAGATCAGGATAACGACTACGTATTCTTCCGTTTGGCTGATGCACTTTTAATGAGAGCTGAAGCAGCACTTTGGTTGGGTAAAACAGGAGAAGCTTTGGCTGATGTAAATACTATTAGAGAGAGATCTTTAGTAGCTCCATTGACAGAAGTAACTGCTGAAGCAATTCTTGCCGAAAGAGGTCGTGAATTGGCTTGGGAAGGATGGAGACGTAATGATATGATTCGTTTCGGAACATTCACAAAAGAGAGAAAATTCATGAAGAATTTGGATAAAACAAGAGAATTGTTCCCTATTCCTCAGCCTCGTATCGATGCTAACCCATTGTTGAAGCAAAACCCTGGATACTAATTTTTAATCCATTGGATATGAATAAAGGCAGGACTGTATGGTTCTGCCTTTTTCTTTTTAAACTAGAGCTACAGCTATTAATTTTGTTAGTTGTAAATTTAGTAATCCGAACACGATGAAAAACATTACCTGAATACAAGAAAGATACTTTAACCGATCATTTAAATGAAAAGAATTGCAGCAATATTGTTCTTTATGAGCTCGATTTTTTCCTGTAAGCAAGCTCAAGAAACTTTATTTGAAGAAATGCCATCTTCTTATACTGGAATAAATTTCGAAAACCGTAGTCTTGAAAAAGACGATTTCAATATATTCAATTATCGAAATTTTTATAATGGCGGTGGTGTGGCCATTGGAGATGTCAACAATGATGGACTCCCTGATGTTTTTGCAACTTCAAATTTTGAGGCGAATAAGCTCTATTTGAACAAGGGTGATTTCAAGTTTGAGGATATATCTGATAAGTCAGGCATATCTGAAACTAAATTTTGGTCCACGGGAGTAACATTTGCCGATGTTAACGGTGATGGTCTTATGGATATTTATGTGTGTAATTCTGGTAGTAGAGATCAAAGAGGCAATCAATTGTTCATTAATGAAGGAATAGATAATGGAGTGCCACATTTTAAAGAGATGGCAGCTGCTGCAGGTTTGCTTGATGGTGGGTACTCTACTCACGCTGCTTTTTTAGACTTTGATAAAGATGGAGACCTTGACATGTATTTGCTCAATAATAGCTTTACGCCTATAGACAAGCTAGGTTACCAGAATTTTAGAGAAATAAGAGATTCTAAAGGTGGAGATAAATTCTTTAGAAATGACAGCCCTTCCTCTACAGAAATTGTCTTTTCAGATGTGTCAGAAGAAGTAGGCATTTATGGAAGTTTGATTGGTTTTGGTTTAGGTATTACTATCGGAGACGTTAATAATGATAACTGGCCGGACATCTATATTTCCAACGACTTTTATGAAAGAGATTATTTATATATCAACCAAAGAAACGGCACATTTAAAGAAGACTTAGAAAATCAAATGCCACATACAAGTCTTAGCTCCATGGGGGCAGATATTGCAGATATAAACAATGATGGCAACTTGGATATTTTCGTCACAGATATGCTACCCGGTGATGATAGAAGATTGAAAACGACAAGTGTTTTCGAGGGGCATAACTTAGAAGCATTTAAAGTTAAGCAAGGTTTTTGGCATCAATATATGAGGAATAACCTGCAACTCAATAACGGAGATGGTACTTTTAGTGAGATAGGTCAACTCGCTGGCGTTGCAGCAACAGACTGGAGCTGGGGTGCTCTTATTTTTGATATGGACAATGATGGTTACAAAGATCTATTTGTGGCAAATGGAATTGCCAAAGATTTGACTGATCAAGATTTTGTAGAGTTTATGGGCGACGAGAATACCAAAAACTCAGTAAGAGAAAGCAATGATTTTAAGGCGAAAGAATTTATTGACAAAATATCTTCCAAAGCCATTCCGAATTATGCATTTATGAACCAAGGGAACTTGGAGTTTAAAAATAGAGCAAAAGAGCTTGGTTTAGAAGGACCTGGCTTTTCAAATGGTTCAGCTTACGGGGACCTTGATAATGATGGCGATCTCGATTTGATTGTGAACAATGTGAATGCACCACTTTCAGTATATAAAAATCGGAGTAATGAATTATTGAAGAATGCATTTTTAAAGGTAAATCTTGTTGGTGGTGATAAAAACAGAAATGGTATAGGTGCCAGAGTAAGCGTTTATCAAAAAGGTGAAATAAAGGTTTTGCAACAAATGCCTAATCGAGGCTTTCAGTCTTCATGCGATTTGCAACTGGTATTTGGACTAGGCGAAAATTCGATTATTGACTCTTTGGTTGTTTTATGGCCGAATGACAAAACTCAAACGATACTAAATCCTAAAAGCAATGAGACAATACTTTTGGAGCAGAAAAACGCAAACGGTACTTTTTATATTGAAAATATAGAACACAAGCCAAACTTTGAAGACATTACGACTAGCAGTTTAAGTTACCGCCATTTAGAAAGTAACTTTACAGATTTTGACCGTGACATATTATTAAAACAAAAACTCTCCACTCAGGGACCTGCTATGGCTGTAGGTGATGTGAATGGAGATGGCTTAGATGATGTTTATTTGGGTGGTGCAAGTGGGCAGCCCAAGAAGTTATTTATTCAACAACTATCGGGGAGGTTTGTCGAAATGCCACAACCTGATTTCAGTTTTGATAATACAACTGAAAATACGGATGCCTTGTTTTTTGATGCAGACAATGACAATGACTTAGATTTATATGTAGTAACAGGAAGTAATGAGTTCTTAGAAAATGCCCCAGAGCTTCATGATTTGTTATACCTCAATGATGGAAAAGGCAATATGAAAAGACAGCTTAATTTTCCGCAAATAAATGAAAACGGATCATGTGTTACAGCTGGGGATTTTGATAAAGATGGAGATTTAGACCTTTTTGTGGGTTCACGGATGATCCCAACTAAATATGGCTTAAATCCTCAAAGTAACCTGTATGTCAATGATGGTAAAGGAAATTTTAAAAACTACTCTAAGAGGTATTTTGAAGACATTGTAAACCTGGGTATGGTAACCGATGCAGAATGGTCGGATGTGAACAATGATGGTTTTATAGATTTAGTAATAAGTCAAGATTGGGGTGAAGTTTTAGTTTTTATCAACGATAAGGGTCAAAAGTTAGTCCCAGGTCCCCAAATTGAAAATTCTGAGGGCTTGTGGAGTTGTTTGAAACCAGTAGATATCGATAAAGATGGAGACATGGATTTTGTCGTGGGTAATATGGGATTAAACTCTAGGATAGTTGCTTCAAAATCCAATCCCGCTTATCTCTTAGTCAATGACTTTGATAAAAATGGTGTTTATGAGCAAATCATATCTTGCCAAACAGAAGATGGTGCTACATACCCGATGGTTTTGAAGGGGGAACTTCAGCGAGCATTACCTATGATCAAGCAGAAATATGTAAAATATGCTGATTATGCCAATAAAACAGTAGAGGACTTTTTCAGTAAAGAACAAATGGAAGGAGCGGTTAAAAAGAAAATTGTTTCTGCTGAGTCTGTTATGCTAATTAATGATGGAAAGGGAAATTTTTCAATAAAGGCCTTGCCGAAGGCAGCCCAATTTTCTAACCTAAATGCCATTGAAACTGGGGACTTCAACAATGACGGAAAAGTTGACCTTATTCTATTGGGAAACTTCTATGACAACTTACCTGAGTTCGGGCGGTTTGATGCCAATTATGGTCTTATGTTAGCTGGTGGGGGTAATGGGGAATTTAAGGTTAAGTCAAGTGCCGAATCTGGGTTAAGGGTAAGTGGCCAAGTAAGAAAAGTAAACAAAGCAAAGTCAATTGCTGGTAAGGAAATTCTTATTGTGGCAAAAAATAATGACAGCGTACAAGTTTTTAAATTTTAGTATTAATGAGTTTTAGAGTTAAATTAAGCCTTTTTATACTTACAATTTTCTTTTTCAATGGGTGTAAGTTCATGGGCAAAGAGGATGCACTATTTCAGAAAGTAAGTAGCGAAGAATCGGGTGTAGATTTTATAAACCAAATAAGGGAAACTAAAGATTTCAATATTTTGGATTACCTATACTTTTACAATGGTGGGGGGGTAAGTGCTGGAGATATCAACAATGACGGACTCACCGACCTCTTTTTTGTCTCGAACCAAGGAAAAAATACTCTTTACCTTAATAATGGGGTAAAAGAAGGTAAGCCTACGTTTGTAGATATTTCTGAAAAAGCAGGAATACAAGGTTACTCCGATTGGAAAACTGGTGTCACAATGGCTGATGTCAATGCTGATGGCTTTCTTGATATCTATATATGTGCAGTTGGAAATTACAAAGGTTTGGAAGGCAGCAATGAGCTTTATATCAATAACGGTGATCTTACATTTACCGAAAAAGCCGCTGATTATGGATTGGACTTTACTGGGTTTTCTACACAAGCTGCATTTTTTGATTACGACAAAGATGGAGACCTAGATTGCTACCTATTAAACCATGCTGTGCACAACTCAAAGTCTTATGATCGAGTGAATACACGAATGTTAAAAGATAATGAAGCAGGAGATTATTTATATAGAAATGAAGACGGCAAGTTTGTAGATGTGAGTGAACAAGCAGGTATTTATCAAGCTTCTATGGGTTATGGCTTAGGAATCTCAGTGGCAGATATTAATAATGATGGTTGGGATGATATTTATGTTAGTAATGATTTTCATGAAGATGACTACTATTATGTAAATCAAAAAGATGGAACATTTAAAGAAGAGGTAAAGGAGCATTTCAAGCACTTGAGTAGATTTTCCATGGGGAATGATATTGCCGATATTAATAATGACGGCTTTCAAGATATCATGACATTGGATATGTTTCCAGAAGATGAAACTGTAGAAAAGTCCTCGGTAGGGGAAGATCCATTGGACATTTACCTTTATAAATTACAATTTGGTTATTTTAATCAATATAGTAGAAACTGCCTCCAGCTAAATATGGGTGGTGAAAAATTCAGTGACATTGCTGCTTCGGCAAATGTGATGGCAACAGACTGGAGCTGGAGCACGCTCATGGCCGATTACGATAACGATGGAATCAAGGATATTTTTGTCAGTAATGGTATTTTGCGTCGTCCAAATGACTTAGATTATTTAAAATTTATAGTAGCGGATTCTTTACATTATAATTTACCAACTTCTCCAAAACTGGATCAAGAGGCCATAGATAAAATGCCTGACGGCAAGTGGCACAATTATCTTTATAAAGGAAATAAGGACTTGCGGTTTGAAGATAAGTCAGAGACTTGGGGATTTGAAGAAAAAGGAATTTCGAATGGTTCTGTATATGCTGACCTCGATAACGATGGAGACTTAGATCTAGTAACTAATAACCTCAATGAAAAGGCATCTATTTATTTAAATCAAAGTAGAGAAGTAAATAAGAATAACTATTTGAAAGTTAGGTTTAAAGGTGAAGGGAAAAACACCTTTGGAATAGGAACAAAGGTTATCATCAAAACTAGTGATGGTGAGCAATTGCAACAAATGATGCCAACAAGAGGGTTTCTAAGTTCAGTAGAGCCTTCCTTACTTTTCGGGATTGGTCAATTGAGCCAAATAGATACACTTTTTGTGATTTGGGAAAACGAAAAGATGCAAACCATTCTGCGACCTGAAATAAATACTACGGTAGTATTAGATCAAGAATTAGCCACTGAGTTAGTTAGCGATCATTTTTTTAGGGCGAAAGTAAAGCCACTTTTTGAAGACATTTCTAAAACAGTTTTCGTCTCTTACCAACATAAAGAAAATGTATATTTTGATTTTAATCGTGAGCATTTAATTCCATTCAAAGTATCTATAGAAGGGCCAAAGTTGGCTGTTGGAGATGTAAACGGGGATGGTCTTGAAGACTTTTATGTAGGTGGTGCAAAATATCAAATCGGAAATTTGCTTTTACAATCAAATGATGGTTTTACACAATCTGAGCAACCAATTTTTAAAGCCGATTCCATATTTGAAGATGTAGATGCTTTGTTTTTTGATGTAGATAATGACAATGATTTGGACTTATATGTAGTCTCCGGAGGGAATGAGTTTTACGATAAAATGACTCAGCAATTTGATAGGTTATACCTCAACGATGGTAAAGGAAATTTCACAAAAGGGAAACTGCCAGAAATGTATGACAACAAAAGTTGTGTACGAGCTTGTGATTTTGATAAAGATGGAGATATAGATTTGTTTGTAGGAGGTAGAGTGGTTGCTTATCAATATGGAAAGTCTCCAAAGTCTTACCTTCTCGAAAATAAAGGGAAAGGTATTTTTATAGATGTAACTGAAGAAAAAGCACCTCAGCTTAGAGGAGCTGGTATGGTTACCGACGCCATTTGGGCAGATATTGATGGCGATGGATTGGAGGATTTAACAATTGCTGGTGACTGGATGGCAATAAAGACCTTTAAAAATGCTAAAAATAAGTTGATTCTCAGCGATAATGGGATCGGAGAATTTACTGGTTTTTGGAATGGAATGTGTGCTGGTGACTTCGACAAAGACGGTGACATTGACCTTATGGTTGGTAATTTAGGAACCAATTCAAAGTTTAGGAAAGAAAATGGTGGAATGCTTAAAATGTGGATCAAGGATATTGATGGCAATGATAGTAAAGACCAGGTAATAGCTTACAATAGGGGCAAGAAATGGTATCCTGCCAACTCAAAAGATGAAATGGGCAAACAAATGCCGGGTGTCATTAACAAGAATTTTGTAGAGTACAAGGATTTTGCGGGCAAAACAATTGAGGAGATTTTCAAAAACAATGAGCTAGATGATGCAGAGGAAAGGCTTGTAAATACTTACGAATCCATGTACTTGGAGAATAATGGAAAAGGTGTTTTTGAACCGAAGGAGTTACCAAGTTTAGCACAAGTTTCTAAAATTATGGTCCTTCGTACTGAAGATGTCAATAACGACGGAAATCTCGACGTGCTTGTGGGAGGTAATTTTGACGGTGCAAGTTTATATCAAGCTCGCTATGATAGTTTCTTTGGGTTGATACTTATGGGAGATGGCAAAGGTGGCTTTAAGGCTTCTGTTCCTACTGATAATGCTATGTTGCTGAAAGGCGATGTGAGAGATATTAAAACCTTAGAGCTTAAGTCAGGCAAAATCTATATAGTAGCTAGAAACAATGATAGCCTTCAGTTTTTCAAAAAAATAGAATAATGAAATTTAGAGCTATCGTCCTTTTGGCATTTTCTATTACCCTCAGTTTAGAAGTAATACTTCTTGGGTGTACAAATAGAGAGGGGGAGGAATTGGCCAAAAGCTATTGTAGCAGCTGCCACCTTTTTCCAGAGCCAAGTTTACTTCCAAAAAATGTTTGGCAATTGAGTACACTTCCATATATGGGAATCTTGATGGGCCTCGATAGAGAAATATCAAACTTGCCAAAGGAGCTAAAGGACTACACGCTTTTAAAACCTAAAGACGCTCTGATTTCGCAAAAGGATTTTGAAAAAATAAAAGCTTATTACATTTCAAGTGCTCCTGAAAAATTGGAACATCCGCCTTATACCAAATTAGCGACTTTAGATAAGCTGTTCAAAATAGAAAAGCTTGAAGTGAAGTTAGATTCAAGTCAAATACCGAATTACACTGCAATTAGAATAGATGAAAAGTCGCAAAAGATAATTGCTGGAGATCAAGCTAATCGGGTAATTTGGATTACAGACTCAAAAGGTAAAGCAATAAAATCATTTAAAGACAAAGATGCTTTGGCCTATGTTGATATCACTCCCAATAATGACTATCTGCTTACCTATATTGGTTATACCACGCAAGCAAATCCATTGGTAAATGGGTCGGCAGAATGGTTAAAACTGAATGGAAGTTTAAGCAAAACCTTGACAGAGCTAAATAGACCCATTGAAATACTTTCACGAAACATAGACGAAGAACCAGATGAAGAGCTGATATGTAATGAGTTTGGTTTTAAAGAAGGTGGTTTAAGCGTATGGAAAAAAGATAAAACTGGGAAGTACGAAAAGAAAGTAATAAACCCTCAAACAGGGGCTACGAAGACCATAGTAAAGGATTTTAATAATGATGGGAAGCCAGATATTTTATCACTTTGTGCTCAAGGAGACGAAAGGATAATCTTGTATATAAATAAGGGAGGGCTTGTTTTTGAGGAAAAGCAGCTACTTCGCTTTCCTTCTATTTATGGTTCGAGCTCATTTGATATCGCTGATATAAATGATGATGGGGAATTTGATATTATTTACACTGCTGGGGATAATGCTGACTTTACGACAGTTTTGAAGCCCTATCATGGAGTGTATGTTTTCCTTAATAAAGGAAACTTTAAGTTTGAGCAATCACAATTTTTCGCTCAGAATGGTGCCACAAAAGTAATCTCAGGAGATTTTGACAATGATGGAGATGTGGACATGGTTTCAATAGCTCTATTTCCCGATGTTAATAATAGGGCAGAAGAAGGTTTTATTTATTTCGAAAACCAGAAAGGTAACTTTATCCAAAAAACGCTACCTATAAATCACTTAGGTCGCTGGGCTGTAATGGATGCAGGTGACCTAGACAATGATGGAGATATTGACTTAGTGTTAGGAAGTCACCCCGTGGCGAAATTTCCAGCTGGATTTGATCAGGCTTGGAAACAGGGGAGTGGGCTCGTAATCTTAAGAAATATGACAATCAAATAGTTTATGACTAACCCAAGATTCGTTTTACTTCTTATCATTACCTTTTTTGGTTTGTCAAAACCAACAGATCTAATGGCCCAAGCGAGCAATTTTTTTATTAAAGGCAAGGTAATAGCGATAACTGATAAAGAACCTATTGAGGGTGCATCCATATATTTCTCAGGAAGCAATTTTGCAACAATCAGTGATTCACTAGGGATGTTTTCAGCTTCTCTACAAAGTAAAGTTTTCAAAATCACTGTTAGGTCAGTGGATAACAAGCTGAAAATTGTAAGTATAGATTTGGACCAAAGCACCGAAATAATCATTGAATTAGAAAAAAAAGAAAAGCTGCTTGACGAAGTAGTAATTACAGCAGAAAAGTCAGATGCCAATGTAAAACGTGCCATTATGGGTGTTGAGAAAATGAGTGGGAAAACACTCAAAAAACTTCCAACTCTCATGGGTGAAGCGGACGTCATAAGAAGTATCATGATGCTACCAGGTGTTTCTACAGTGGGAGAAGGAGCAGCAGGCTTTAATGTTAGGGGTGGAAACGTAGACCAAAACCTAGTGCTACTTGACGGAATTCCGCTTTACAACACTTCTCATTTGTTTGGTTTCTTTACCAGTTTCAATGCAGATATGGTGCAGGATATTAGCTTGTACAAAGGTGGCATTCCTTCTAGGTTTGGAGGTCGTACTTCATCTGTTTTAGACGTACGACTAAAGTCGGGTAGTTTTGAAAAATGGCAGATTCAAGGTGGTTTGGGCCCCATTTCAAGTAAGATACTTTTAGAAGGTCCCATTTTTAAAGGAAAAACGTCAATCATTGTAGGTGCTAGAGGATCCATTTCGGATTTTTATCTCAAATATTTCGATAATCCAGCATTAAAGAAAAGTAAGGCTAATTTTTATGATCTAAATGCCAAAGTCACTCAAAATTTAGGTAAAAGTCAGCAGTTATCCATTGGGGTATATGCTAGCCATGACGCTTTTAAGTTAGGACAGGATACCTTGTATTATTGGGATACCCAAAGTGTTTATTTGAAACATAATGCACTATTGAAAAATGGTATTTCTCACAATTTCACTGCTTTGCAAAGCAACTATAAATATGGGATTGCTGGTTTAAAGTCAGGCTATGAGTACAATTGGAGGCCATCAATTATTCAAAAATCATTTAAAGAAGAGCTCAATATTTCCTTAAAAGAAAATAGGTTTATAGACTTTGGTCTTGAAGTTAATTTTTATGCCAATGATGCAGGAACTTTAAGCCCTGATGCATCAGCATCAATAATTCAGACCTATGAGATGCCCATTGAGCAAAGTAGAGATTTTGCCGGATATATTGGGGTGTCACAAAAGGTTGGCAAAAAGCTAAATGTAGACGCAGGCTTGCGATATGTTGTGTATCAGCTTGTAGGACCGAGCGATAGGTATAGTTACTTAAGTGACACACCTAGAAGTGAAGAAACGATAAAGGATACCTTGAGCTATGCTAAAAACGAAGTGATTCAAACTTACAACGGATTTGAGCCTAGGCTGTCTTTATCAATGCAATTGGATAGCGGCTTTGCCGTGAAATTTGGGTATAATCGTATGCAACAGTTCATGCATTTATTATCCAATACGATGGCAATTTCACCTGCTGATATATGGAAAAACAGTAACGAACAGTTACCACAGCAGATAGTAGACCAATTTTCGGTTGGTTTTTTCAAAAACTTGGGAGGGAATATGTACGAAACTTCAGTGGAGGTCTATTACAAAAAACTTCAAAATGTGATTGACTATGTGGATGGGGCTTCTTTGTATTTAAATCCTACAGTGGAGACTCAGTTATTAGTTGGGAATGGGAAAGCCTATGGGGCAGAGTTTTTTGTAAAAAAAGTACGTGGCATAAATTTGACAGGATGGCTTTCTTATACTTATGCTAGGAGTTTTCGGACTATTTCTGCCACTAACGAACAAATAGGTGCAAATTTTGGAATTCAATTTCCCTCAAACTTCGATAGTCCGCATAACTTTAAGGTTGTGCTAAATGACCGTTTGAATAAGCGAATTACCTTCAATGCTAACTTTACTTATAATACTGGACGACCTATAACTTTTCCCAATGGCCGGTATAAACTCTACGCTTACAATGATGTCTTTAACTATTTAGAGTCTTCTGGCTTAATACCTCGTGACGGGTACGATGTAGCTTCTTACGATTTTAGAGGTCAAACTATAAAGTTTGTTCAAAGAAGTACAGTTACTGAAATTTTAGACGGTTACTCAGTGCCAAGTTTTACACTACGGAATGCGGAAAGAATTCCAGACTACATAAGACTCGATATCGGGTTTACTTTGGACCCAAAACCTAACTCAAAATTCAATAGCAGTTGGAATTTCTCTATTTACAATGTCTTGGGTCGTCAAAATACTTATTCGATTTACTTTAGGTCGGCCACTGGTTTACGAAACCAAGCCCGTACTTTTAAGTTGTCTGTTCTTGCAGCAGCAATACCATCGCTAACCTATAATTTCAAATTCTGATGAAAAAGATCCTCTTTGTGATTTTGTTGGGTTTGATTTCTTGCGAAACTGAGATTACAAACTACAAAGCAAAAAACCTCAATAACTCATTTGTAATTTATGGAGAAATAACCAACCTGCCGGGACCTCATGCTTTTCGCATCAACTATTTGATTGATTACGATCCGTATGACATTACAAAATATATCGGAAAACCAGTAGATGGTGCCGAAGTTGAAGTCATTGATAAAGATGGGAAAACGGTAGCCTTAGAAGCATTTGGGCAAGGTTTATATAAAACCCCAATGGGTTTTAAAGGGGTGGTTAATCAATTTTATCAATTATCTGTTAAAACGGTAGAGGGCTATAGCATACAATCTGATTTTCAAGAGTTACTACCTCCACCTGAATTGAAAGGATTTGACTACACTTTTGTCAATGCCGAAAAAGTAGAAGATATGTACTTTGACGTAAAGGCTAGCATTATTGATAAAAAGGGCACAAAGGATTTTTATTTTGTAAAAAAACAGGACTTCATTGAGTTTATTACAACCTGTCCAGAGCCACCGCCACCACCAGCAAGTCCTCCAGCATGTTATAGCAAATGTTGGCAAGCTCCGTTAAATACTCAACCAGAATTGCTAAGTGATTTTTTGGTAGATGGGCAAGAGCTCCCTCTTACTTTTCCAAGAATCAATGCTTTTGACTTTACAAAATGGGTTGTACAAGTAGAGGCTTACAATGTCTCAAAGGAAATTTCGGAATATTGGAAAAGACAGGAAGAACAACGCACTATTGGAGGTGGTCTTTTTGATAAAATTCCAGCTCAAATAGGTGGAAACTTATCATGTACCAATGAGCCCAATATAGAAGTACTAGGTATTTTTGTGGTTGCCGGAAAAACTAAAAAAAGACTGGAGATTGATCGTTTTAAAAGCTTTGATCAAGCCACCTTGGCCAAGGTTCAAACTTATTTGAATTTCAACGACCTTCGAAATAAGGAGCTCAAAGTATATAATTGTGACCAAGCTGGTTGGGTAGATTATAACATTGGTTTTTCCCTACCTCCTGAATAAGCAATTACGCTATTTCAATAACTGTAGTTGTAGTATTTGAGCTTCCCTTTATACGCTCCTTTTACTTGCTCTCCCTGGTAATTCTTACAATCAAATTTTATTTCATAATTACCCTGACCCGTATTTATAACATCCATTGTTCCTTGCGAAATTTGAAATGCTTGAGAGGACTGATCAGGTAGGTCCATATTTAAAAAGCCTCTTCCTGAGTCAAAAGTGAATGGTTTTCGGTTGTAATTGTGATCAAAATTATATCTTCCCGTCAATAGTTCAGTATTGCTATATGAGTACATCTCAAAAAACAATAAATGTCCAAATCCGCGGGCAGAGTCAATGATTCCACTTTTGTCATAAATACTGATTCCACCCGAAATGAGGTTCAAATTAATATTGTTGCCATTTACAGGGTTGTCTTTCCCATAATTGATAATAAAGCCTTTGTCTAAGTTGTATTTGTTTTGATTAAAACTAAACGAACTTAGGTCATATACAAAGCTTGGAGTCACTTCGTCTGACGGAGTACATGAATAGATTAAGCCCGCAGCAAATACCGAAAAAAGAAGCTTCCAAATCTTATGGTTCATCACTAAAAAAATTGAATCAATACTAAAGTTAAAAATAATTGGGTCAAATTTGACATTTAGACATAGTTAATACCTTTTGATTGCTTGCAATATTGGCGAGAATCATGCTCTAAAGATATATTTCATGTATCATTGCACTTTATTTCACTCTAATTTATAAATGAGTTTATTCAAAAAACTAGCAGGTGATACCGTACTTTATGGCTTAAGTAGCATTGTGGGTAGGCTGCTCAATTGGTTACTTGTAATCGTGCATACGAGAATTTTTGAACAACCGAAACTTCTTTCGGACAATGCCTTACTTTATACATATGTGATTCCACTCAATGTCATTTATACATTTGGAATGGAGACTGCGTTCTTTCGCTTTGCTTCAAAAAAAGAGCATAGAAACGACTACTTCAATATCATATTGACTTTCATTTTATTGCTAGGAGGTACACTTTCAACCTTGATTATTTTAGGTGCTTCGCCTATAATTGAGGAGTTGGGATATCCCGGTAAAGAGCGGTTAATCTATTGGCTGGCAATAATTATTCTGACTGATGCTGTTACAGCCATAGCTTTTGTGAAACTGAGAGCACAGAATAGGGCTAAGAAATTTGTTAGCATTAAACTCATTAGCATTTTTATAAATATTGGGCTCAATGCCTTTTATCTCATGTTTTGCAATTACATTTTGCAAGGCTTTATTCTGCCCGATTGGAAACCATTTGCTGAGTACTTCTACAATCCAGCCATTGGTCCAGATTACATCATTTGGGCAAATTATGTGGCGAGTGTAATTACATTGCTTTTATTATGGAAAGAGTATGCGAATTTCAAGTTCACCTTCAATTGGGAGAAACTTAAGCCAGTAATCAATTATGCATATCCCCTTTTGATTTTAGGACTGGCTGGTACGATCAACCTTACAGCGGATAGGTTGATGTTCCGTTCATTACTACCTGATGGTTTTTACCCCGGACTTACAACCGACGATGCTTTCTCCATTTATGCTCAATGCTACAAGCTGTCAATTTTCATGACATTGGTGGTACAGGCTTATAGATATGCTGCGGACCCATTTTTCTTTTCCAAAATGGGGGACAAAAATTCACCGTACATGATAGGCTTGAGCACTAAATGGTTCACAATCGCCTGTATCGTCCTTTGGGTTTTTGTATCTATCAACTTGGATTGGATCAAGCTGCTTTTAGGAGAGAGTTATAGGTCAGGAGTTGTGATCGTGCCTATTCTACTTTTAGCAAATCTGTTCATTGGTGTTTACGGCAATATTTCTATTTGGTATAAATTAACGGATCGCACGAAAATAGGAACTTACATTACATTAGGAGGGATGTCTCTTACCATCGTTTTAAACATTATTTTGATTCCAATCTATGGTTACATTGGATGTGCCATAACTTTTGCAATCAGCTCATTCTTGATGACTGCTGCCTGTTATTATTTAGGACAAAAGCATTATCCTGTACCCTATGAACTTAAAAGAATAGTAAACTATCTGCTTTTGGGTGCTGTGGCAATAGGGATTACCTATTTCTTAAAATTTGAGTCAATGGCTGTTTCTATCTTGTTTCACACCATTATCATAGTAGTAGTGGTAGGGATTATTTACATGAAAGAGAAGAATGGTTTTCGGTCTAAGGCGAATTGATTGACAGTTGTAAGAAAGAAAAATCGATACTATTTTAATAACTTTGAACTTGTATTTCTAGAACTCGGATGACCTATGGTCTCCTTTTGGCAATACTTCAATACGCTTTATCTTATAACTAAAAACAAGGCCTCATATTTAATGCTACTTAGCGATATACTTTACACCGTTTCCCTCAAAGCTGTTTCTGGTAAAACTGATTTTGAGATTAATAATATTCAATTTGATAGTCGGAAAGTAGATCAGGATTCTCTTTTTGTAGCAATACCTGGTACTCAAGTAGATGGTCATACTTTTATAGAAGGGGTTTTGGAGAAAGGCTGTAAAGCTATTCTATGTGAGGTATTACCTGCTGATTTAAAAGAAGGGGTGACTTATGTTCAAGTAGATAACTCAGCCAAAGCGATGGGTATATCTGCTTCTAATTTTTATGGTAACCCATCTTCTAAGTTGAGCTTGGTAGGTGTAACGGGTACAAACGGAAAAACATCCATTGCTTCTATGCTTTTTGGCCTGTTCAGAAACTTGGGCTATCAATGCGGTTTGTTATCTACTGTAGCAAATCAAATAGAAGATGAAATAATTCCTTCAACACATACTACTCCAGACTCAGTTGAGATTAATAAGTTGCTTGCAGTAATGCTCAAGCGAGGTTGCACGCATGTATTTATGGAAGTTAGCTCTCATGCCGTTGTTATGGAGCGAATTGCAGGATTGAGTTTTATAGGTGGGATATTCACAAATATCACGCAAGACCATTTAGATTTTCACAAGACATTTGACGAGTATATCAAAGCTAAAAAAGGTTTTTTTGATCATTTGCCCAAAACTGCTTTTGCACTTACCAATGCCGATGATAAGAATGGCAAAGTAATGCTTCAAAACTCGAAAGCTAATAAGTCTTCTTATACGCTAAGAGGCATTGGGACTTTCAAAGGTAAAATACAAGACTGTGGACTATTTGGCCTACAAATGGAAATAAATGGTGCGGAGGTTTGGTTTAAGCTTATAGGGCGGTTCAATGCTTATAATCTTTTAGCGGTATATGGAGCAGCGATTCTTTTAGGCGAAAATGAGGAGGAGGTTTTGACACAACTTTCTTTGATAAAGCCACCAGCAGGTCGATTTGAGCAAGTGATATCTAAAGATGGTATTGTTGGAATCGTGGACTACGCTCACACTCCAGATGCCCTCAAGAACGTACTAGAAACTATTGTTGACTTGCACGAAGAAACAGGGCAAATAATAACCGTTGTAGGTTGTGGAGGTAACAGAGATAAAGGTAAGCGACCTCAAATGGCGAAAATCGCGAGTGAGTTAAGCACCAAAGCAATTTTTACAAGTGACAACCCTCGAAATGAAGACCCAGCCGAGATTTTGAAAGAAATGCATGCTGGTGTTCCCATTACCAAGCAAAGGAAAGTGCTTTCAATAGCTGATAGGCGTGAAGCAATTCGTACAGCAGTGATGTTTGCTCAACCTGGCGACATTATTCTTATTGCTGGCAAGGGACACGAGGACTATCAAGAAATTAATGGTGTAAAGCATCATTTCGATGATAAGGAAGAACTCTTATCCATTTTTGGCACATTGTAAAAGGCCATTAAAACTTCTTAAGCACTTATTGCTGTCTTGGTTTCCACTAGTTTTGATTTGCTAGAAGCCTTAGTGAGTCTTTTTTTAGGCTTAATAGCATTTTTGATTTTTAGCTTTACCTCAGTGCGTTTTCTTCTGCTAATATTAATTTTTACAGAATTGGATAATACAATGTTTGTGGTATTAAGGTCTGCCATATAATCTAGATTGATTATACATGACCTGTGTACTCTTACAAATTTTTCGTCGGGTAATCGCGTCCCTATGATTCCAAGAGTGGTAGAGACCGTAATTACTTCACCAGAGGGCATGTGCACTTTAGTGTAATTTCCATGGCTATAAAGAAATACTATTTCGTGTGCATCTAAAAAAGTTCTGCTCCCGAGGTGAAGTGATTTACGCTTATTCATATTAATTTTTTCATGGTTATTTGCTTATGCAAATGTCCAGAATTCGCGATTGTTACACTTGTACTCCTTTCCCAAATTCTTGGAAAATATTCCCAAATCTACCTCTGATGGCTTTATTCGTTGCTTTGGGCTAGCTTTCTAAAAGCCGATGGTGATTTCTTATATTCTTGTTTAAAAGTTTTTGTAAAGTAGGCAGCATCAGAGAAACCAACCTCAAAAGCAATTTCAGATATGTTTTTTGAAGTTGTTTGTAAAAGGTTAGCAGCTAGTTTAAGCCTTTCGGTTTTAATATAATTTCCTGGTGTGGTGTCAAGCAAGCCATTGAGTTTTCTGTAAAGTTGAGAGTGACTCATGCCTATTTTTTCTCCTAGTTCTTTTTGGCCAAAAGAATCGTTCGCTAAGTTTTCCGATACGACTTCTTTTAAATCTTTTAGGAATTTTTGATCTACTTCGTTTTCAATAACAATGGTTTCATTGTTGTACTTTTCTTTGTTTTCTGTCCGTAGGTTAAGCAGGTTTTGCTGAACCAATAAAAGCTCTTCTTTTACAAATGGCTTAGAGAGGTAAGCGTTTGCTCCATACCTCAAGCCTTCAAGACGAGAAGCAGAAGACGATTTAGCAGTAAGCAAGGTAAGTGGAATATGGCTGGTTAGAATATTGTTTTTCAGTTCGTCGCACAATTCAAACCCATCTTTTATAGGCATCATGACATCACTAATAATAAGGTCTGGAATGTTTGCCAATGCTAAGTTTACTCCCTCTTGGCCGTTTCTAGCAACTTGTATATTATATATTGGATTTAGAATACTCGTTAAGTATTGAGCCAAGTCTGCGTCGTCTTCCACAATTAGGAGATTTTTCTTTTGGCTGTCTTCTTCAAAAACTTCAAAAGTTGATTTAGCAATTTCTTGAGCTGGTTTTATTTGGGGGCTAATAAATCCTTTTTTGACAAAGGATGCATTGTTTTGAATTGGTAATTTTATTATAAATGAAGTTCCCTTTCCTATCGAGCTTTTTACTTCGATGGTTCCATTAAGTAGTGTTATCAATTCTTGTGTATGAGCAAGACCTACACCAGAACCTACTCTGGAAGGGCGTACATTTTCGTTTTTTCCAGCTTGGTAAAACCTGTCGAAAATGAATGGAATTTTATCAGTATTAATTCCAGTCCCTGTATCGCTTATAGTAATGAGCAGAAAGTTTTCTTTTTGTTTAAGCTTTACAGTTATTTCATCTCCTTCTTGGGTAAATTTAAAAGCATTTCCCACAAGGTTAATGAGTGCTTTTTGAATGATATCTCTATCAAAATCCATTATGAGCTCATTGCTACTACTTTCAAATGCGAATCGCTTCTTTGATGAGTTAGCCAAATGATACGCGAAGCTTTCTAAAACTTCTTTAGAGTGCTTGACAATGTCCCCTTGGATTAAAGCGATTTCGTAAGAAGCATTTTCTAATTTAGAGAGGTCCAAAAGTTGATTTACAAATAAGAGGAGTTTCTGACTATTGGCTTCTAGAAGGCTTAATGTATGCTGGTCCTCAGATCTAAGGTTGGCTTTTAAGTTATCTGCCATACCCAAGATAACAGTAAGTGGCGTTCTGAATTCATGGGTAATATTGGTAAAAAAGCGAGATTTAAAATTTTCGAGGACTTTGGCTTGTTCTGCTTCTTTCAGTTTTAATACAGTCGCTTGTTTATTTTCTAGGTTCTTTTTAAAATACTTGAACAAGTAAGCCAAGAGTAAAAGACCTATTGCTATATAAATCAAAATTGCCCACCATGACCAGTACCAAGGAGGGTAAATTTTTATGGATAATATTAAATCACTGCTTAAAGCTCTGTTGTTAATGTCTATTGCTTTTATACGAAGGGTATAATTGCCAGCAGGGAGGGAGTTGAAAGTAATACTTGCATTTTTCTGAGGTTCTGACCAAGAATTGTCAAAGCCCTCCAGCATGTATCTGTATCTCAAAGAGTTCTCCTCACGAAAGTCTAATGTCGAAAAAGTGAAAGTGTAGTTGTTGAAGTAACTCTCCATTTCGAAACTTTGAACATCGGACACAAAGTAATTTGAAAATGTACTGTCTTTGTGAGAGTCGTAATATGAATAAGAGGCAAGATTTACTGTCTTAAGTTTTTGCGAAGTTTGATACTTTTCCATTACTTCTTTAGGGAAAAAGCTTGTTACTCCTTTTACGCCTCCAAAGAACATTTTGCCGTTTTTGGCTTTATAAAAAGACCTGCGGTTAAACTCGTTTTTCGCTATTCCTTCTTCTTCAAAGAAGTTTATAAATCGCTCATTGCTTTTACTAAACCTTGTCAACCCATTATTTGTACTTATCCAAAGACACGAATCGGCTTCGGAAAGAATACCAATTGTAAAATTACTGCAGAGGCCATCTTTCGTCGTGTAAATTTTGTAAGTCCCTTTGAGAAGGTCATATTTAACTAAACCTTCATCTGTAGCTAGCCACAAGATTTCACCTCTATCCAATTCAAGACTTTTAATATTTAGTTTATTATTCCTGAAAAGTTGAGGATTTACCTCTTCCACTCTTTTGGTTGAAACAGAGTATTTGAAAAGACTCGTTCCGGTCGCAATCCAAACAAGGTTTCGGGTTTTGTCATACTTAATGTCTTCAATCTTGAAATCATCACCTGAGTATACCCATTGCTTATCGAGTTTTTTATTCTTAACGTCGACTTGGTAGAAATCCCGAACATTTGCATACCAAATATTTCCTTTTGTATCGCTGGTATAAATCCCTAGATCACTTGAGTGAATGCTAGTTTTGAATATGTTGTGTGCTCTTTTTGTTTTTAAATCTAGAATATCAGCATTCTCAAGTAACATTTGATTGTTGCTATAAAGAATGTCAAAGTGAGACCTTACTAAATTAGGAGTTAATGTATTATTCGTTTCGCCAGTTGGTGAAATCGTTGCTATGTTATTGTAGAAACCTGCATATATATTACCCTCTGGGTCTTCTGTAAAGCCTCTGAAGCTACAATCCCCGTTACAAATTGGTTTTTGATCTTTAAAGTAAGAATCGAAAAAGTTTAGTTTGGGGGTGATTTTTAGCAAACCCCGGTAAGTCTGTATCCATATATTACCACCTCGGTCACTGACCAATTGCAATAAGTCAACAATTCCGGAAACATGGTTGTATACAGCAGATTTATAGCTTGTTAAGGTATTCTTTTGGTTGTTGAAAAAAAGCAATTCTCTTTCTCCTCCAGAAAGCCAAATGTCCCCGTTCTCTTGTACTAAAATGCTTCTTATAAGATTTGCAGAAATCTTATCTAAGTGTTCATTAACCTTTGAGGGAATTAGTCCATCTCGCCCGATTTCAAAAACTAGATTATTGCATACCCAATACATTTGCTCATTCGATCTAGCAATGAAGCTGAAAAATACAAGGTCGGCTGTTGAGAAACTTTTCTTTTCCTTGGTTGAGGGATTGAAGTAGGTTACTGATTTTTTATCTATGTTATTATAATAGATATTTCCTTTGCTGTCAACCTCATAATCAAATTTCAAATCTAACTTGTTGGCACTAAAGTCTTCAAATTCATGGATGAAAACATAGTCATTTCCAGTGAACCTATAAAGACGAGCCTTGTGATGGTTCAAATTGGATGTCGTGACGTAGATATTACCTTTTGAATCACTATTTAAACCTTGATAATCAACCTTGAAATTTTGAACGTTTATCTTATCGAGTGAAAATCTACTCGTAACTCCTGTGACTGTATTTAGTATGTTTAAGTAACGATCTTTAATTAAGTATGCTTGGTTTTCAAAAAGCACCAGCTTGGACTCTTTGTCCAATTTGCCAAAGATTGAATTCGCTGTTTGTTGATCTCCTAAAAACTTATTGCCGTCGAATCTATAAAGGCCGTTGAGATTAAACCATATGAAGCCCTTTTTGTCAATATTTAAATCTCTAATATCAGTGGTTGGTAATCCGTCTTCCGAAGAGTAGAATCGAAAGTCGAATCCTTGAGAATATACATGTGAAATGGAAAGGAGAAGGAAAATAATTACTTTTCTCAAAATAGTAGTATTCGGAATTAGGCTGCAAATCTAGCCTATATTGACAAAGTCTTGTTTTTTTTAAACCCTAAGTTGAAGGTGAGCTAAAAAATTGACCGCTCAATCAAAAAATAAATTAATCAATTTGAGTTTTTGCCCTTAATTTGGATTGCTTTCATGATTAATTTTTAATGAGGTAAGGCTTTTTGACAGCGGAGCCTTTGGTAAAAACTTAAAGCCAAAATATCTTGGAAGAATATTGCTATTATTATGCAAGCATACTATTTTTGAGAAAGGATAAATTCAAGCATGACAGAAACTTACCAAGTACCAACAATGGCCGAAATGGCTGCAAAAGGAGAGCAACCAGAAATTCTTTTTTGGGTTGGCTGTGCCGGATCATTTGATGATAGGTATAAAAAAGTGACCATTGCGTTTGTGAAAATTCTCAATAAACTGAAAATCAACTTTGCGGTTCTTGGTACTGAGGAAGCTTGTACAGGCGATCCTGCACGTAGAGCAGGGAACGAATTTACTTTTCAAATGCTCGCACAGCAGAACATACAAGTATTGAATGGTTACGGTGTTCAAAAAATTGTCACTGCTTGTCCGCATTGTTTCAATACACTTAAAAATGAATACCCGGAGTTAGGTGGAGAGTACGAGGTTATTCATCACTCCCAGTTTCTACAGCAGTTGATAAATGATGGTCGCCTTTCGGTAGGGGGAGGGAGTTTCAAAGGACAGAAGATAACTTTTCACGATTCTTGTTACTTGGGTAGAGCTAATGATGTATACGAAGCTCCGCGTGATGTTATCAAAGCCTTGGATGCTGAACTCATAGAAATGAAGCGATGCAAAACCAAAGGTTTGTGTTGTGGTGCTGGAGGTGCACAAATGTTCAAAGAACCTGAGGCTGGGAAAAAAGATATCAATATAGAAAGGATTGAAGAAGCTTTAGATACTGGTGCTCAAACCATTGCAGTTGGTTGTCCATTTTGTATGACAATGATGAGCGACGGCGTAAAAAATAAAGAGAGAGAACACGAGGTTAAAATCTATGATTTGGCAGAACTTTTGCTAAAAGATTTAGAGTGATTTTTTAAGTCCCGCTTACAACTTTTTTGGTAATTTAGTGTTCTTATATTTAGGAATTCGACCTGAGAGAGTAAATCTTAAACCACAGAACCTATGTTCATCGATTTTGAAAAAATGCCGATCAATTCAAGAATTTGGATTTATCAAGCAGACCGTAAACTCACGGCAAATGAGTCAAATAAAGCGTCCTACTTCATCAAAAGTGAGATTGAAGGCTGGGGAGCACATGGCACACCTTTGAGTGCTTCTTTCAAGATTGAATATGACCGATTTGTTGTTATTGCATTGGACGAAAATGTAGCTCAAGCGAGCGGCTGTTCCATTGATGCTTCTACACATTGGTTAAAGCAATTGGGAGAAGAGTATGGCATCAATTTCTTTGATCGTTCTCTTGCATATTTTGAAAACAAAGAGATTAAGACTGTTTCAGTATTTCAACTCAAAAAGGCTGTAGAAGAAGGTGTTCTTAAAAGCGATACCATTGTTTTCAATAATACAGCTACAAAATACACTGACCTTATCAATAAATGGAAAGTACGTGCTGATAGCTTTGCTTATACCAGTAAGTTCTTTAAAGCAATTGCAGTGTAGCGGAAATCTAAAAGAGATAGATAATATAAAAAAGGAGGATGTTGAATTTCAATATCCTCCTTTTTTTGCTTAGTCCATCATCAAGTAAGCCTTGATGAAGTCATTGAGTTCGCCATCCATTACACCTTGTACATCACTTGTCTCGTGTCCTGTACGGGCATCTTTTACCAATTTGTATGGGTGGAAAACGTAGTTACGGATTTGAGAACCCCACTCGATATTCTTTTTGGAAGCTTCTATGTCGCTTCTTGCTTCATTTCGCTTGTCAACCTCTATTTGATAAAGCTTTGACCTCAGCATGTTCATCGCATGCTCTTTATTGGCAAGCTGACTTCTTTCTATAGAACATACAATCACAATTCCAGATGGCTTGTGTGTAAGTTGTACCTTGGTTTCTACCTTGTTTACATTTTGTCCACCTGCACCACCTGAGCGAGATGTTTGGAATTCAATATCCCCAGGAGAAATCTCAATTTCAATCGTATTGTCTACCAAAGGGTAGGCGTACACCGAAGCAAATGACGTATGACGTTTCTTATTCGCATCGAAAGGCGAAATTCGAACCAGTCTATGTACTCCATTTTCCGACTTTAGGTAGCCATAAGCCATCTCGCCTTCTATTTTCATAGAAGCGGATTTTATACCAGCCCCGTCACCATCCGTCCAGTCTATTTGAGTAACTGAGTATCCGTTTTTCTGAGCCCACATGAGGTACATGCGGTAAAGCATACTTGCCCAGTCTTGACTCTCCGTACCGCCGGCACCAGAGTTTATTTCTATTATTGCGGAGAATTGATCCTCTTCGCCTGAGAGCATTTTCTTTAGCTCAAGCTTCTCAATTATTTCAAGGGTTTTCGCAGCTTCTTTGTCGATTTCTTCGTCTTCTACTTCTCCCATTTCATGGAACTCATAGAGCGTCTCAAGGTCTTCGATAGAGGTTTCTGCTTCCTCATAGGATGCTGTCCAGCCTTTGAGCGTCTGGATCTCTTTCATTACTCGCTGAGCAAGTTCACTATCCTCCCAAAATTCGGGCTGAGCCTGTTGGCCCTGAAAATCTTCTAGTTTACCTTTTCTACTTTCGTAGTCAAAGATAACCCCGTAGGGCGTTTACACGGTTTCTTAAATCTTTTAAAGCGTCGCTAGTCATTAATTCTAAATTTTAATTCTTTTTCCTTTCGGGCTGCAAAAATACGGAAAATTTAGCGAGTAGCGAAAAGCATCGTCATTCCATTTATTGGAATGGATACATGGTCTTAGTTTAATACTGTCTGACTTTGGAATTAAGATTTTCGCATTTTGATCTTTTCTCTAGTCTGCTTTTGCTAAACCTATTTAATTTACTTTAAGAATGGGCATATCCTTGCCATGATTTAATCTTTCGATATGATTAAAAACAGCATTCTTTCTGAGCTTGCTTAGATTCTAAATCAATAGACTTGATTAGATTTACATAAAAAGAAATAGATCATGACACCTTCAAATGAAACAATGTTGAGCTTTTACCAGCAACTAGGACGAATATTTTATGGAATTGCTGATGCTGACGGTGCTGTAAGGTTAGACGAAATAAAGAAACTCGATTCTATTGTTAAAGAATATTGGTTGCCTTTGGAAAGTACTTTTGATGAATTTGATACGGACTCTGCTTATCAGATTGAAATAGTTTTTAGTTGGCTACATGAAAATGATTGGCATGAGGGAAATACGCTCAAAGAGTTTGGCGAATATATGCAAGAGCATCCTAAACTTTTCACTGAAAAGAACAGACAGCTAATTTATGATACTGCAGAGAATATTGCTGAATCATTTCACGGGTTTAACAAAAAAGAAACCACCTATTTACATCATTTGAGTGAGATGTTGAAGTATTAAAGACTTTTACAGCGGTCTAAATATTCAAATTATTGAAGGTTTACTTGAAAATGGAGTTGGAAAGTGTTTATGACTTAACTTTAATTCTTTGTGCCTTCATTTTTTTTGAGGTGGTGATAAATACTGTGTGTGCCGGTGATGAAGTCGAATCTACGTCTTTTCATAAATTAGCACAACAAGCACAAAAAAAAGATCTTTCGATCTCCTTTAGTTACGGAAGTAGGGTCTGACCGCCGACCGCTCACACCTACGTTCTTTGAGTTTTGAACCCAATTGGTCGTAAAAAAAGAAAGGAGAAAACCTTGCGATTCTCTCCTTTTGTAGCGGGAGTAGGATCGGGACGCCGACCGCTCGCACCTACGTCCTTTGAGTTATGAACCTAATTGGTCGTAAAAAAAGAAAGGAGAAAATCTTGCGATTCTCTCCTTTTGTAGCGGGAGTAGGACTCGAACCTACGACCTTTGGGTTATGAGCCCAACGAGCTGCCAACTGCTCCATCCCGCGATATGGGATTGCAAAAGTAGGAGTTTTTTTTGCAATAGCAAAACATGCAGTAATAATATTTATAAAATAATGCGGTCGATATACTTTAGCTATTTATTAGGATCAAGTTTTTAGCTTTATCTTTGCAACATGCAAGACAATCACAAAGCTGGTTTTATAAGTATTGTAGGTAAGCCAAATGTGGGGAAATCCACGCTCATGAATGAGTTGGTAGGTGAAAAACTATCTATAATCACTTCCAAGGCACAAACAACCCGACACCGAATCATGGGTATAGTGAACGGTGAAATGGAAAATCAAGAGTTTCAAATTGTATATAGTGACACTCCTGGGATTATAAAACCTCAGTACGAACTCCATAATAGCATGATGGAATTTGTTCATGGCTCGCTAGAAGATGCAGATGTGGTACTTTTTGTTACCGATATTTTTGAGAAATACGATGAAGAAGACGTAATTCAAAAGCTCGGAAAAAGTGAAGCACCAGTCATCCTGATTATCAATAAGATTGATTTAGCTACTCAGGAGCAGATAGATGAGAAAATTGCACACTGGAACACCATTCTAAATGCAAGAGAAGTATTGACTGTTTCTGCATTGCACGGAAAAGGCGTTTTGGAAGTATTGGTTAATATTATTCAGTTACTTCCTGTGCATCCACCATACTTTCCCAAAGATGAGCTTACAGATAAGCCTGAGCGATTCTTTGCAGCTGAGATCATCAGAGAAAAAATTCTTGAGAATTATAAAAAAGAGATTCCGTATGCTTGCGAAGTCGTGATAACGGAATTTAAAGAAGAAGAGAAGATTATTCATATCTATGCTGAGATTTATGTAGAACGAGCTACTCAGAGAGCAATTTTGCTAGGTCACAAGGGAGAAAGAATAAAGAAAGTAGGAACTGATGGCCGAATTAAAATGGAAGAGTTTTTCGGCAAAAAAGTTTTTTTACAAACCTATATCAAAGTAGAACCAGACTGGAGGCTTAAAAAAGACAAACTGAAAAAGTTTGGGTATTAAACCATGATTTACCTCATCCTTAGCATTTGTTGTTCGGCTTTGCTTTTGGTTAATTTTCGTGTATTTCCACGATTTGAGATTAATACCTATCAAGCCATTGCCTTCAATTATACGGTATGTTTCGCAACTGGAATGGCATTAATGCCAGCTGGGCAATCTTTTCAATTAGATTTTGGGCAAAACTGGACTTGGTACTGTCTGTTATTGGGAGTTGGTTTTGTTGTAACATTTATATTGAGCGGTCAATCAACTCAAAAAATGGGCATCACAGTAACTTCACTTGCCAATAATGTGTCACTGGTGATTCCGGTCTTGGTGAGTTTGTTTTTGCTCAATACACAAGGAAAGGTATTCGATTGGCTTAATTACTTAGGTTTGATTTTGGCAATCATTGCGGTGGCTTTGAGTGCAATAAAGAAAGAAAAAGCTGCGAAGGACAAGTCTGCAATTTATCTGCCTATTGCAGTTTTTATAATGTATGGGCTTACAAATGCAGCAATTAACTACCTCAATATTAATTTTATTCCCAATCCAGAACTTACTATTCCAGTTACTTTGGTAATGGTTTTTGGGGCAATGATTACAGGGTATTTGCTCGCAATAGTTAGGTATTTCAAGAATAAAGAGAAGATAGAGGTTAAAAATCTCCTTGCAAGTATTTCGCTTGGAGTACCCAACTTCCTTTCTTTCTATTGGATAATTTTGGCTTTGACCTCGTTTGGGAATAGTGGAGCGTATGTTTATCCACTTTATAATGTGGGTGTTATACTACTTTCGAGCTTTATTGCTTGGCTCATTTTTAAGGAAAAGCTTAATAACTTGAACAAAGCAGGATTGGTTTTTGCCATTTTGGCAATTGTTTTAATCTCATACCAAGAATTGTTTTTGCTATTTTAAGGTTTATTCAAAAGGCTGGAGTTAAAATACTTATCTTTGCAGCCCTTTTGAAAAAGGGTTTAAACGTTAGAAAATATCATGTCAAATATAGTCGCAATTGTAGGCCGACCAAATGTAGGAAAATCAACTCTTTTCAATCGATTGATTGAGCAAAGGGTAGCAATTACTGATAATGAGTCAGGTGTTACACGCGATAGGCACTATGGCCAATCAGTGTGGACGGAGAAGTATTTCTCGGTAATTGATACTGGTGGTTACATTGTCGGTTCAGAGGATAAATTTGAAGCTGCGATTAGAGAGCAGGTTGAAATTGCATTGGAAGAAGCAGATGTCGTAATCTTTGTGGTAGAAACCATGAGTGGACTCACTGACTTAGATAAAGACTTTGCCAATGTGCTTCGTAGATCAAGTAAGCCAGTAATTCTTGCAGCCAATAAAGCGGAAACTTTTGAGCGTCAGAATTTAGTTTCTGCTGAGTTTTATGCTTTGGGTCTTGGAGATGTTTTTCCTATTTCGGCCATTGATGGCTCAGGAACAGGAGAATTGCTCGACGAAGTTGTGAAACACTTTGAAGATGATGGTATAGAAAATCCAGATCAAGGAATTCCTAGAATTGCGATTTTGGGTAGACCAAACGCAGGGAAGTCATCTTTTTTGAATGCACTTTTGGGTAAAGATCGCAGCATCGTAACTGACGAAGCAGGAACAACCCGTGATAGTATAGATACGCGTTATAAGTTATATGGAAATGACTTTATCCTTACCGATACCGCTGGTATTCGTAAAAAAGCCAAAGTACAAGAGAGTATAGAGTTTTATTCAGTCCTTCGTTCTATCAAGGCTTTGGAAAATTCAGATGTATGTGTTGTCTTGCTTGATGCCGAAAAAGGTATGGAAGCTCAGGATGTACATATTATTGCTCAGGCACACAATGCTAAAAAAGGTATTGTAGTCATGATGAATAAGTGGGACTTAGTAGAAAAAGACTCTAAAACTTCCGTTGCAATGGAAAAGGAGATCTTAGAAAAACTAGCTCCTATGAATTATATGCCTGTTATTTTTGCTTCGGCACTAAATAAGCAGCGTATTTTTCAAGTGATTGAAAAAGCGATGGAAGTATATGCAAACCGTAGTGAGAAAATCAACACGGCGAGAATAAATGACATTTTATTGCCGATAATCGAAAGGACTCCACCTCCAGCATTGAAAGGGAAGCATATCAAAATCAAATACATTATTCAGCTTCCTACGCCTTCTCCTACTTTTGTGTTCTTCTGTAATTTACCTCAGTACTTGAGAGAATCATATGAGCGTTTCTTGAAGAATCAAATAAGAAAGAATTTTGGATTTGAAGGTGTAGCTATCACAGTACTTTTTAGGAAAAAATAGACCTAGGAATCGTAAAATTGCTTACTAAGCACGGTTCTTGATAAAATATCAGTCATGGAAGATAAGATGATCAATCACGTTTTACTCATGGAAGGTCCTGATGCAAAAGGGCTAATTTTCTTTGTTACAAAAGTGCTATATGATAACTCTTGTAACATCATTCGTCAAGATGAGTATGTAAGTCCAGATGGTCATTTCTTTATGCGAACTCTTTTTGAAGGCATTGAGAAACTAGATGCGAATAAAATATTGGCGGACCTTAGAGTTAAGGTGCCCAATGAGGCTATTCAGTTTAGGCTTTCTGCCAAAAAGAAGAAAGATGTAGTGATACTTTGTACCAAAGAGCATCATTGCCTTTCTGACTTGATCACAAGATTTCATTTTCAAGAATTGGAAGCTAATATTTTGGCTGTTGTAAGCAACTATAATATTCTACAGCCATATGTTGAGAAATTTAATATTCCATTTCACTGTGTAAGTCATGTAGATTTGTCTAGAGAAGAGCACGAGGCTGCAATTCTAAAGACCGTAAGTCAATATAAACCTGAGTATTTAGTACTGGCAAAATACATGCGTATTCTTACGCCGAGCTTTGTGGCTGCTTATGCTAACAAAATAGTAAACATTCACCACTCTTTTTTACCTGCATTTATAGGAGCAAATCCTTACGGTCAGGCGTATGAGCGAGGGGTTAAGATCATAGGAGCAACAGCTCACTTCGTTAATAATAACTTAGACGAAGGACCTATAATTGCTCAAAATGTAAAAAAGGTTAGCCATAGGTATTCTGCAAAAGATATGGCTCGCGAAGGTAAGGAAACTGAGAAGTTGGTTCTTACCAATGCCTTGAAGTTAGTTTTTGATGACCGGGTTTTTATCCACGGTAATAGGACCATTATCTTATAAAACTACAAGCGTAAATCAGACAAATTAATAATACCTATATCTTATAAAACTACAAGCGTAAATCAGACAAATTAATAATACCTATACTGGAATTAAGCTTTTAGAAGAAAAAGCCATACCTAAGTACGAAGGGAGAGCTGTTTCCTCCTAACCCTTGTGGGGAAATGAATCCTTGGTTATAGCTATATCCCAAATTGTACATCACAGATATAAAGCTCCCTTTTTGTTGTCTATCTCTATTTTGGTAAAAACCAGCTCCAATAAGTGGTGAACCTCCCCATTTTCTTTGAGACTCAACTCCAGGTGCTCTATTCACTGTAGGGTCAAAACCATAGAATCTTTCTTCGTCAGCATTCATAAGTTCATACTCAGCGTGAACGAAAATAGTTCTCCATACAGGTTGTCTTACAAAAAATCTTGGACCAGCTGCAAAAGAGCCACTTTGTTGAAAACCTCCTTGATAAATGAAAGAAGCTCCCAGTCCAACTACAGTTCCAGCATCTGTAACTTCAATACCTGCCATAGGCGAAGCGTCTATGTAGAATGCTCCGAAGAAACCAAGCCAAATATTCCCGCCATAGTGCAATTTCTCAGAAAGTGCAGACTTAGGTTTTTCGAAGGTATATTCAGGCTCTTGTGGAATTTCCTCATCGTCTGGTGGAGGAGTAGTTATTTGTGCATAAGATGCTGAAAGAATGAATGGAAAAATTAAAAGGAATATCTTAAGTGGTTTTAACATTGATTTGCGGTTTTTGTGGCAAAAAGTCGGGTAACTCTATGCTATAAAGCAAGCGTTCTTCCAACATGTTCGCCCATTCGTTTAAATAAACGACAACATCATGTCTCACATTGCGACGGAGATGTCTCTTTTCTACAGGAAGTCTATTTAATACTTCTTCGTCGCTAAGATACTCCAAGTTTCTGAGGTCTTGAACGGAAAAACCGAAAGAAAGCAGTTCGAAAATCAACAGGTCCATTGGCATTGCACTAGTTTCGCAATAGTCGTTCAGTTGCTCACTCCAATCTCCTGAACCTTGTAAGGCATAGTTATGAATTTGTGCTTTTGACATATTGGTAACCTCCTGAGCCAAGTTGCCACAATTGCAACTACCCATGTGTCCCCACATGTACGGTTTGCCAGCTTGCATCTTTTTAGCGGTGGATCTCAGTGCATCTACGATTTCAATTTTTGCTTCAGCCATATCTATCTATACCTACTTTTGATCTAAAACTAGATGTAAATTTAGATTGTTTTGACTTTCTGCCAATTTTCTAGGCTTATGGTATCTTTCTCACTGATAACTCTTCCCTACAGTAGCCGAGATACTTTCGAGCATTATTTTATCCTTACAAGGACATGTCTTTGAGTTGAAATATCCGAAATGAGTCTACTCAAAAGTAGTGTAAGCCCTTCTTCCATAAATTACAATAACGATAAAGCAAACAAGTGGAACGATGAAAGAAAAATTAACCGAACCACTGTCAATAATTGTCGCTTGGGCAAGAGGCAATAATGCTCCTCCACCAATCGCCGCTACAAGACCCGCAGCACCTAGTTTGGCGTCATCTCCCACGCCCTTAAGTGCAATACCATAAATGGTAGGGAACATAAGTGACATACACGCAGAAACGGCGATAATGGCGTACATTCCTAATTCACCACCCACAAAAAGTACTGGAATTAAGAATACAATGGCAGCTATAGCCATGATCATTAGCAAAAGTCCTGGCTTCATGTATTTCATTAAGAAAGTGGTAATAAATCTACTTCCTGCAAAAAGTACCAAAGCGATAATTTGCATGCCTGATGATTTCTCTGCCGCGTCGGCTTCAATCATACCCATATCCATGTAAACTTTTGTACCATATTGAACTATAAATGTCCACATGGCAATTTGTGCACCTACATAGAATGCTTGAGCAATGACGCCCTCTCTATATCTTGGGTTTTTGAAAAGTCGATTGAAAGTGCCTTTTAGGTCTAAGCCCTTGCTATTATCTGCTGGCTTATATTCTGGCATTTTGTAAATCAAGAAAATGATGAACATCACAATAAGAACAAGCCCAATGATGACATAGGGACCTTTCACGATTTCTAAATCTGCCATTTTTATGGCATTAAATTCTTCAGTGGGTAATTGTGCTCTATCGGTAGAACTCATTTTATTCATTTTGCCCAAAATGAAGTTCGTTGCAATAAATGCACCCGTGATTGACCCCAAAGGGTTGAAAGCCTGAGCAAGGTTTAGTCGCTGAGTACTTGTCTCCTCCTCACCCATGGCAAGAATATATGGATTCGCACTTGTTTCCAAGAAACTTAAACCACATGTCATGACAAAATAGGCGATCAAAAAAGATTGAAAAAGCCCAAACTGAGCAGCTGGGATAAAAGCCAGACAGCCTAGTCCGTATAATGCTAAACCAATAAGGAGGCCTTTTTTGTATGTATACTTTTTTATAAAAATTGCCGCTGGAATTGCCATCAAACAATAACCACCATAAAATGCAACTTGTACGAAAGTACTGATGGTTTGACTTTGGTTAAAAATTGTTCCAAAGGCTTTTACCAAAGGGTTTGTAATGTCATTTGCAAATCCCCAGAGAGCGAAAAGGCTGGTTGTCAGGATGAAAGGTATTATCGGCGTTTTTTTGAGCATTGAGGGTAAGGGTTTGATCTCTCTAAACTAGTCTGTTCGTCGAAATTAAAAAAACAAAATAGTACAAAATGATTTTATTATATTGCTATTTGACAATTAAAACAAAGCTTTATGAATTATATAGCCTCTATCGACCAAGGCACCACAAGTACAAGATGTATCATTTTTGATAAAGGTGGCAACATTGTATCTATTCATCAGAAAGAACACGAACAGATTTTTCCAAAACCAGGTTGGGTAGAACATAATCCCGAAGAGATATGGAAGAACACGCTTGAAGTGGTTGCCCAAGCTCGTATAAATGGATCTATTGGAGTGAAGCAAATCGCAGCATGTGGTATCACCAATCAACGAGAGACAACAGTAGTTTGGAACAAAAAAACAGGAAAACCATATTACAATGCTATCGTTTGGCAAGATACTCGAGTAGGTAAAACGGTAGACGAACTTGAAAAATCGGTAGGAAGTGATTGGTTTAAAGAAAAAACAGGTTTACCACTTGCTACGTATTTCAGTGGACTCAAAGCCAAATGGATTCTTGACAATGTAGAAGGTGTAAGAGCAGATGCCGAGAAAGGTGATGCACTTTTTGGAAATATGGACACCTACGTGGTTTGGCACCTTACTGGCGGTGTAAATGGTGGAAAGCACCTTACTGACGTTACTAATGCCTCAAGAACCCAACTCATGAATATCAATACCATGGAGTGGGAAGATGAAATTTTGACTAGCTGGGGAATCCCAAAAGCAATGTTGCCTAAGATAGAACCAAGTAGCAAGGTATACGGAAACATTGTTTCAGAAGCCATGGAAGGAGTACCACTTGCTGGAATTCTTGGAGATCAACAAGCTGCTTTGGTTGGACAAACTTGCTTTCAACCAGGTACTGCCAAAAATACTTATGGTACAGGTTGCTTCATGCTGATGAATACCGGTACGGAGGCGATTCCATCTAAGTTTGGTTTGCTTACCACTGTTGCTTATCAATTTGAAGGAGAACCTGTTCATTATGCTTTGGAAGGTTCGGTTGCTATTGCTGGGGCTTTGGTCCAATGGTTAAGAGACAATCTTGGGATTATAAAAGATAGTACAGAAGTGCAAACACTAGCTGAAACTGTAGAAGACAATGGAGGAGCTTATTTTGTGCCAGCTTTCTCAGGATTGTATGCACCCTATTGGAAAAACTCCGCTCGTGGTGTAATTGCTGGCTTGACTCGTTATGTCAACAAGGGACACATTGCAAGAGCAACTTTGGAAGCTACTGCTTACCAAACCAAAGATGTGCTAGAAGCAATGGAAAAAGACAGCGGAATTGAGATAAAATCATTGCGTGTAGATGGTGGAATGACAGTAAACGAAATGCTAATGCAGTTCCAAAGCGACATGCTTGATGTACCAGTAATAAGACCCAAAATGATAGAAACCACAGCCCTTGGAGCTGCATACGCCGCCGGACTTGCCGTAGGTTACTGGAAAAATAAAGAAGACCTACTTCAAAACTGGGGAATAGACAAGCAATGGGAAGCCAACATGCCCGAGGAGCTGAGAGCATCAAACTACAAAGGCTGGAAAAAAGCCATAGAGAGAAGTTTTGACTGGGAGGATTGAGGAGATTTTAGAGTTATCGAATGCTTGGGATGGGCCTTTTCAACCACTAGGGTCATTAAAGTTTACAGGATTATTAAAGTCAAAACTATATGGATTGATATCAGGAGCAACTTCGAACACAGGGTCCAAAGCATGGAAGCGGCCTATCTTCGGATTGAATTAGTGGTTTCAATTAACTTTTTTATAACAATACTCCCCAACATAGTGACCTGTGCAGAAGTATCTATTTTTACTTGAACCTTCAATAATAGTTTGACAACCACCTTTATTTTCCTCAGTTATATCTGGAAACTTCAGCAAGTTTGCATCGAAATTAAAGAAAAAATTATCAAAATTGATATGATTGCTTTCATAAGACCAAGTATTACTATCGTCGAAAATTAACTCTTTACCAATATAAATTCTACGGTTATAACTATAATCAGAATTTAAACAAATTGTATCTTTGTTGTTCTTAAAGTTAATAGATACATAGCATCCTAATATTTCATCTTCGCTTGGGTAACAGGAAAAAGTTGTAACTAAAACAAATAATAAAGGAATCATTGGTTTAGTATTGATGTATTTGGTTTTTATAAAACTCCTCATTTAGTTTGATTTTTTGTTTTACAGTATTTATTGATTCTGTCCAAATGTAAGTTTGATATGTGTTTATATCTAATTTAAACCCCAGCTGTGCGAAGGCCCTGCCTTTGTACGAGTGAATTGCGGCTTCTAGCCGCAGTAAATCGTAAAGAATTGGTAAGAATGAGCAAAAAGCATGATAAATAATTGCTTTGAAAGACCATTGTAACCTCAAATAACAACCATCACCAACCGAGTTACTACATCAATGCCCGAGATTTTATCGCTAAAGGACATTTCAAAGCGATCACTGTAGACAGAGCCAGCAGTGATTATCCAGTTTTCTCTTTTGAGAAAGTCTTGGATGGCGAACTTTTGAAAAATACGAATGCTTTGTCCGTCTTTTGAGATTTCATAGTTCATCGTAAGAGATTGGTCTTTTTCCCCAAAATACATTTCTACTTCACCAGTTTCCTTGAATTGTATCCATGTGATTTGATCAGCAATTTCAAAGTCAACTTCCTTGGTAAGCGATTTACCATCTTCAATCACTTTGATTTCATTGATAAAGCCCTCTTTTATTTGCCATTTTCCTGCGGTAATTAGCCTATCGACTGCTTCAGCAGCATCTTGAGCTGGCTTCTCTTCAATATTGATTGTGTCAGTTTTACAGCCTGTTAAGCTAATTATTAAAAATGCGGTAATGTAGAATGTGAATTTCCTTGTGGAATTAATTGCCATGGGTCTATTGTTTTATACAAATTAACACAAATAATTATGAAACTGCAGATAGAAGAAATCACGAAATTCGAATTTCCCAAACTTCATATAAAGTGGAGTAATGGCTATACAGTCGAGTGGGATGTGGAACAATACCTAAAAAATATCATCAAGTCGCCTGAAAGTGAGTATTGGAAAATTCTGGAGGAGTCAACATTTAAGCAAGCTTTCGTAAAAGATGGCTTTATTCAGTGGGATGGCATCATTTCTCAAATGTATTGTGGAGGTGATACGAGTTCGCAGCCAGTTTTCTTTTCTTCAAGTGAAATCGCGAAAGAGCTGGATTTTGCTATTCTCTAGCCACGAAGTAACCAAATTTCGACCTTGCTCATGTCCGACGACCAGATTGAAGTCAATGGCACAATAGTTAAAAAAAAATTTTGTGCCTTTGAGTCTTTGTGGTTCAAAAAAAAGCATTAGCTGTTAAAACAATGTCAATACACCATTGGCATGTTTGTTTTCATGATCGAGTAGCCACTTTTTGCGAGAAAGCCCACCTGAGAATCCCACAAGTTTGCCGTTTTGACCAATCACTCTGTGACACGGAATAATCAATCCTATTGGATTCTTGCCATTTGCACTTGCTGCTGCTCGTATCACTTTGGGATCACCCAGTTTATTAGCCAATTCTTGATAAGAAATCGTTTTGCCGAAAGGAATGTTTTGCAACTCTGCCCACACTTTTTGTTGAAATTCGGTGCCTTTGGGCTCTAGTTTAAGATCAAATTCAAGCCTTTTTCCTAATAGGTATTCTTCTAGTTGCTTTTTGGCTTTGAGTAATTCTTGCGGAGGTGCTGCACTATCTAAACCAGCTTCGCCTTTGAATTTCAAATCAGTGATAGCTTCTTCATTGGAATGAAGCTCCAAAAAACCAGCTCCAAAAGGAACGCTTAATTGATATGTTGAGGTCTCTTCTATGATGTTTTATTAATTCTACCTAAAAGTATCATATTTTCTCCGAAATTTGCGAAGCATTTCAAACCTTATTCATGACAATCGAAACACTTTACCAGCATTTTCTTAAATCATCGGGTGTATGTACCGACACTCGCAAAATCACAGCAAATTGTATCTTTTTTGCATTAAAGGGAGATAATTTTAATGCGAATGAATTCGCTGCAAAAGCCATAGAGCAAGGAGCTTCTTTGGCAATAATAGATGAGAAAGAATATGCTCAAGATGAGCGTTTTGTTTTGGTGGAGGACGTGCTAGCTACTCTTCAGCAATTAGCAAGGGAACATAGAAGGTCTTTTACTATTCCAGTGATTGGATTAACTGGCTCCAATGGGAAAACCACTAATAAAGAGCTTTTGGCTGCTGTTTTGGGACAGAAATACAAAGTTCATGCGACCAAAGGTAATTTGAATAACCACATTGGAGTACCACTTACTTTACTCGAAATGACTGCCGATACCGAAATGGCAATCATAGAAATGGGTGCGAATCACCAAAAGGAAATTGAGATGCTTAGCAATATTTGTGAACCTACGCATGGTTTCATAACGAATATTGGAAAAGCACATTTGGAGGGTTTTGGAGGAGTAGAGGGAATTAGAAAAGGGAAAGGCGAGCTTTTTGACTTTTTAAAAGAAAGTAATGGCTATGTATTCCTCAATGAAAAGGATGCTATTTTGGTAGAATTGGCAAAAGAAAAAGAACTGCTGCTCACCATTCGTTACGGTGCAGATAAAAGAGCCCTCGAATGCAAAGCCACAAGTCCTCGGATAGATTTTATATTACCAGAAAGCCTAGATAGGGAGCAAACTAAATATGCAACAAACTTATCAGGAGCTTATAATTTTGACAATATGCAAACAGCATTTGCGATTGGCGTATTTTTCAATGTGCCAGCAAAAGATGCTGCGGAGGCACTTGCAGCTTACGAGTCGAGTAATAATCGATCTCAGTTGGTACAAAAAGAGAATTTGACATTGCATTTGGATGCCTACAATGCTAATCCAAGCTCTATGGAGGCTTCTATTAAGAATTTTGCAGGCTTAAAAACTAATAGAAAGAAAGCTGTTTTTTTAGGTGATATGTTTGAACTCGGAGTGGATGCTGAAAAAGAACACGCAGCACTAGGGAAATTGGTCGCATCTTTCAATTTTGATACTGTTGTACTTTACGGCGAAAATATGAAAGCAGCTTTGCTACATTTACCTAAGGCTTACTACTTTACCGATAAATTTTCCATCCACAATTGGACTGCTGATTTTGACTTTTCGAGCTATGAGGTTTTAATCAAAGGTTCTCGTGGAACGTCGCTGGAGACAGTAGTGCCTTTTGTTTGAGTTTTGAGTCACCACTTCAGCCACTATTTTACAACTATTGAATCTACTTAATTGAATTTTAAATTCGCATTTAGCTGTTCGATAGATTCCAACAACCACTGAGCATTTTTTGGACTCTTCAGTAGGTGAAGCGTTTCTTCCATACTGCCAAATTCTTTTTTTATAAAATAACCACTTCTCTACCTTTCTCCCTAGAAATGAGAATAGGTTCATCTGTTTTATTAATCCGATCAAAGATTGAATCCATGTTTTTCTTTAAGCTAAAGAAAGTAATGTTTTGCATAATCAATTGACTTTGATTGTGAAATTAAACCCAAAATGCTTGAAAAATAATAATAGCCAATAAAAAATGACTTCAATAAAGAGAGATTTATTGCAAAATCTTTAATTTGTAGATATTATATTGTAATTTTGGCATCGTTTTAGAGAATTTATATATCTAAACGTCAATTTAGTAGATAAAATAACTTTTATATGTCAACAGCAACACAAACGTACATTCCTTACAAGGTAAAAGACATCTCTCTTGCAGATTGGGGTCGTAAAGAAATTACATTGGCCGAAGCAGAAATGCCAGGTTTGATGGAAATCAGAAAAGAATATGGTCCATCTAAGCCTCTAAAAGGTGCAAGAATAGCTGGATGTCTTCACATGACAATCCAAACTGCAGTTTTGATCGAAACTTTAGTAGAGCTTGGAGCTGAGGTAACTTGGTCTTCTTGTAATATTTTCTCAACTCAGGATCATGCAGCAGCAGCAATCGCAGCAGCTGGAATTCAAGTGTATGCTTGGAAAGGATTGACAGAAGAGGAGTTTAACTGGTGTATTGAGCAAACGCTTTTATTTGGAGAGGAGCAAAAGCCATTGAACCTTATTTTGGATGACGGTGGTGACTTGACAAACATGGTTTTGGATGAATTTCCTCAGTATGTTGCAGGTATCAAAGGCCTTTCGGAAGAAACAACTACTGGTGTTCACCGTTTGTATGAGCGTATGAAAAAAGGGACACTAGTTATGCCAGCTATCAACGTGAATGATTCTGTAACAAAGTCTAAGTTTGACAACAAGTATGGCTGTCGTGAGTCTCTAGTGGATGCGATCCGTCGTGCTACTGACCTTATGCTAGCTGGTAAAGTTGCTGTGGTTGCAGGTTACGGTGATGTAGGAAAAGGCTCTGCGGAGTCTCTTCGTGGTGCTGGATGTAGAGTAATGGTGACAGAAATTGATCCAATATGTGCATTACAAGCTGCAATGGACGGTTACGAAGTGGTACCAATGAGTGAGGCTGTAAAAAGAGCACAGATTTTTGTAACTGCAACAGGAAATTACAAGATCATTCGTCCTGAGCATTTCAAGGCAATGAGAGATAAGGCGATTGTATGTAACATTGGACACTTTGACAATGAGATCGACATGGCGTGGTTGAACAAAAACTACGGCGATACTAAGTCTGAAATCAAGCCACAGGTTGACATGTACACTATTGATGGAAAAGATATCATCGTATTGGCAGAAGGTCGTTTGGTGAACTTAGGTTGTGCAATGGGGCACCCATCATTCGTAATGTCTTGTTCTTTTGCAAACCAAACTTTAGCTCAGCTAGAACTGTGGAACAATACGGCTGCTTACGAAAACAAAGTATATGTTCTTCCTAAAATCTTGGACGAAAAAGTAGCAGCTTTCCACCTTGCCCACGTAGGTGCGAAGTTGGATGTGCTTTCTGCTGACCAAGCGGAATACATTGGCGTTACGCCAGAAGGTCCATTTAAGCCTGAGATGTATCGTTATTGATATTAAGATATATAACATTGAAAAGCCCTTTTCTGTAATGGAAAAGGGCTTTTTTTATGTGGCAAAGGTGAGTTTATAAAACAGATTTGCTACTACGTCTGAATCACCCCTACTTTATAATCTTTAGTTACAGGAGCATGGTTTGCAGCTTCTATTCCCATGGAGATTATTTTTCTTGTCTTTAATGGATCTATGACGCCATCGGTCCATAGTCTTGCGGCGGCGTAATAAGGGCTCATTTGGTCATTGTAGTTTTGCTCAATGGTCTCTAAATCTCTACCATCTTTGCTTTTATTCGCTTGTTCAATTTGGAAGAGAGTTTGTGTTGCTGTACTTCCGCTCATCACCGCCATTTTGGAACCGGGCCAAGAGTAAATTAGTCTTGGATCGTATGCTTTTCCACACATAGCATAATTTCCAGCTCCGTAACTGTTACCTACTATGAAAGTAAACTTTGGAACAATAGAATTTGCCATTGCAGAGACTAGTTTTGCACCATCTTTTATAATTCCGCCTTGCTCGCTTCGGCTACCCACCATAAATCCTGTAACATCTTGGAGGAAAATTAGTGGAATTTTTTGCTGGTTACAGTTCATGATAAACCTAGCAGCTTTATCTGCTGAGTCACTGTATATCACGCCACCGACTTGCAGTTCTTTTGATTTACCCGGTTTGTTAGCTTTTACTACTAGTCGTTGGTTTGCCACAATTCCTACAGACCAACCATCAATCCTTGCAAGGCCACAAAGCAATGTTTTACCGTATTCGGCTTTGTATTGCTCAAATTTTGACTCGTCCACCAGTCTCTCAATGATTTCAAGCATATCATATGGTCGAGTTTTGTCAGTAGGGAGAATATCGTAAATATCCTTTTCCACCTTGGCGGGTTTAAAAGCTTCTTTTCTATTGAAACCTGCTTTATCGAAATGCCCCATTTTGTCCATAATAGATTTGATGGCTTCTAAGCATGAGGCATCATCTTTATAGATATTATCTGTTACTCCCGATATGGCTGATTGAGAAAATGCACCACCTAGCGTTTCCGCATCTACTTCTTCGCCAATAGAGGATTTAACCAAGTACGGACCAGCAAGAAAAACAGAACCTGTTCCTTCTACTATCAATGCATAATCCGACATGATAGGTAAATAAGCTCCTCCTGCTACACAACTTCCCATGATGGCAGAAATTTGTGGAACACCCATTGCAGAGAGGTGAGCATTGTTTCTAAAAGCTCTACCAAAGTGCTCTTTATCCGCAAAGATATCTGATTGTAAAGGCAAGTAAATTCCAGCTGAGTCCACCAAATAAATTATTGGAATTCTGTTTTCCATGGCAATTTCTTGGGCTCTAAGGCACTTTTTGCCTGTGATAGGAAACCATGCTCCTGCTTTCACGGTGGCGTCATTACTTACAATGACGCACAATCTGCCGGAAACGTAACCCATGACGCATACAACGCCGCCATTTGGGCAGCCACCTTCTTCTTCATACATTCCGTCAGCGGCAAAAATTCCGATCTCTATGAACTCTTTATCATTGTCCAAAAGGAATTCAATACGCTCCATTGCGATCATTTTTCCTTTGGATTTTTGTTTCGCAATTTTATCGAGACCTCCGCCTAAACGAATGGCCTCATTTTTTTCTTTTAGTTCTTGAAGTAGTGATTGCATATTTATCTTTTTATAAGCTTTTTCAGTTAGGAATTCGTTAATTACATCAAAGGAAATTGAGCGACATTTCGATATTTTCAAATGTATTGAAAAAGAGCGAAGATTTGTTTAAATTATCATCATCAACAAACATTACAATATAAATATGAATACGGTAGAAACAAATGAATCAGACCAAGATTTGATCCAGCAAAGTGCACGAGATTTTGCTGATAAAGAAATAAGGCCCTATGTAATGAAGTGGGACGAAGAGCAACACTTTCCTATAGAGGTTTTCAAGAAAATGGGTGCAATGGGCTTTATGGGTGTTCTAGTACCTGAAGAATACGGTGGATCAGGCCTTGGCTATCAAGAGTATGTAAGTATCGTAGATGAAATTTCACAAGTTTGCGGGAGTATTGGGCTTTCGGTTGCGGCACACAACTCATTATGTACTAACCACATCCTTAGCTTTGCGAATGAAGAACAAAAAAAGAAATACCTTCCAAAATTGGCTTCGGCTGAGTGGCTTGGAGCTTGGGGTCTCACAGAAACTGGCTCTGGTTCAGATGCCGGTGGAATGATGACTACTGCAAAAGAAGATGGAGATTATTACATCATCAATGGGTCCAAAAACTTCATTACCCATGCGATCAGTGGGGATGTGACAGTTCTTATGGTGCGAACTGGTGAAAAAGGTGATAGCCACGGAATGAGTGCTTTCATTATCGAAAAAGGAATGGAGGGTTTTTCTTCTGGTAAAAAAGAGAATAAATTGGGAATGAGAGCATCCGAAACTGCTTGTCTTTTCTTCGACAATTGCAGGGTTCATAAATCTCAGTTGATAGGCAAAAAAGGAGAGGGCTTTATTCAAGCTTTGAAACTGCTTGAAGGCGGTAGAATCTCAATTGCGGCCTTGTCTTTAGGAATTGCAAGAGGGGCTTTTAATTGTGCTTTGGCTTATTCCAAAGAACGCTCGCAGTTTGGTAAAACGATTTCCAATTTTCAAGCTGTTCGTTTTGACTTGGCAGATATGGCTACTGAAATAGAAGCCTCCGAAATGCTGATAAGAAATGCTGCTCGATTAAAAGGTGAGGGAAAAAGAATTTCTAGAGAATCTGCGATGGCTAAGCTTTACGCTTCAGAGACTTCAGTGAGAGTAAGTACAAAAGCAGTTCAATTATTTGGAGGATATGGTTATTCGAAAGAGTATCCAGCCGAAAAGTTCTATAGAGACTCTATGCTTTGTACTATTGGAGAGGGTACTTCTAATATTCAAAAGGTCGTAATTGCGAAAGAATTGCTAAAATAAGGATATGCTTAAAGTGAAAATCACGGATTGTCCCAGAGATGCTATTCAAGGGTTAAAAGGCCATATTTCGGTAAACGAAAAGGCGAAGTACATCCAGTTAGCACTTGATTCAGGTATGTTTCATTCTGTAGACTTTGGGAGTTTTGTTTCGCATAAAGCGGTGCCACAAATGGCAGATACTGCGGAAGTACTTGCACAATTGAAAGTGCCAGACAACGAAACAAAGCTTCTAGCAATAATAGCAAATGAAAGGGGAGCAAGTGAGGCCGCTACATTTCCAATAGTGGATGTCCTTGGTTTTCCATTTTCTATATCTGAAGAGTTTCAAAAGCGTAACGCTGGAACAGGTAGAGAAGAAGCCTTAGAAAAAGTTGAAAGGATTTATAAAATTGCCAATGATAACAACAAAGTGCTTAGGGTATATATATCTATGGCCTTTGGAAATCCTTACGATGAAAGCTGGAATACAGAAATCGTAACATATTGGGTAGAGAAATTAATAAAGATTGGTATAACAGAAATCGCCCTATCTGATACTGTTGGCGTTGCAAAAGGAAAAGATATTGAATCGCTTTTTGAAACCCTGATAAAACAATTTCCTGTAGTAACTTTTAGTGCACATTTTCATGCCTTGCCAGGGAGGTGGAAAGAAAAGGTATCCGTTGCTTACGATGCCGGTTGTCGACATTTCGACGGAGCAATGAATGGATTTGGAGGTTGCCCAATGGCTGATGATGACCTGGTGGGAAATATTCCAACCGAAGGATTATTAGCATGGAAAGGCGAAGAGCAAAACCGAATAAATGAGCTTGTATTGGCTTTTCAAGAATTGATTAAACATGGATAAATATTTTAAAAATACGACGGATTACAAGTCGGTGGACTATACTTACTTGTTATTGGTACTGGTGGAAAGTAGACTGTATGTTACTTTGAATAGAGCAAACAAAAGAAACGCTTTCACCCCTTTAATGATCAACGAACTGGCATATGTAATGCAAGGAGTTAATGAGGATGAAGGTGTAAAAGTTGTCGTACTTCAGGCTTTGGGTCCAGTGTTTTGTGCTGGAATGGATCTCAAAATTTTTAGGGGAGAATCAAAAGAGGAAATTCCTCAAAAGTTTGCTTCAGAAGGCATAACAATGTCTTTGGCTTTGAGGCAATTAGATAAGCCATTAGTAGCAGTTTGCGAAGGTCCTGTAATCGCTGGAGGTTTCCTGATAATTAATGAAAGTACACTAGTGCTTGCCAGAGAGGATGTATGGTTTAGTTTACCAGAGATTGAAATAGGGCTTTTCCCGTTTCAAGTAATGGAAAAATTGCCTTCGATTGTTGGTGAAAGAAAAGCAATGCAATACGCTTTGACAGGTCAAAAAATTGATACTCAAGAGGCTCTTAGTTCTGGATTGATCAATGAAATTTTCACAAAAGATTCTAGAGAAGAGGTTTTGTCAAAGCTTATTTCAAAAGTTGAAAATGCCGAAGTCGGTTTACTTACTGCTGCTATGAAAAGCATGAAAATGCTAAAAAGCCTGCCAGAGAAAGAAAGAATTCCTGCTCTAAAGGAAATATTGGATAGCTTTTCAGGGTCAAAATGATTTTTTTTTGCGAAATGAATATTGAAATAGTAAAAGCTATTAGCGATAAAGAAATTCAAGGTATAGTTGATTTGCAGCAGGCAAATTTAAGAAAGAACCTAAGTACAAAAGAGATGGAGCAGTATGGCTTTGTAACCTTGGAGTATAGTTTTGAGTTTATAAAAGAAATGGCTGCTGGGCATCACCATATCATTGCAAAAGATGGAGAAAAGGTTGTTGGCTACTGTTTGTTATTTGACAGATCCAAAAACCACTTGATGAAAGAAGGGGCTGGTATTTTTCCAATTTTTCATGAATTGATATACAAAGGGCAACGCTTAGGAGACATCAACTACGTTTCTGTGGGTCAAGTATGTGTAGATAGAAACTACTCCGGTAAGGGTATTTTGGGTAAAATGTATGCAGCTTACAAGGAGGCATATAAAGACACGTACGACCTCGCAATGACCGATATTTACTATGACAACCAAAGATCAATAAAAGGGCACATCAAGGCAGGTTTTGAAGTTATTCACCGCTTCGATGAACCTGATGCTGGCGAACCATGGGACATTGTAGTGTGGGATTGGCGATGAGTGAGGTTGAGAGTTTTTAAATTAGGGAGTAGGGAGAACCTTTTGCCTTGCTAAGGGCAGGTTCAGAAGAGAGTTTCGATGGTTTATAAATAAAAAATTTTGTGTTTTTGAGATTTTGTCTGCCTTGAGCAGTTTGCCGAAGTGATGGGTTGCAAAAAGCAATTAATCACGCAAAATATTAAACTTATAGCTCAAGGGGGCAAACCTTTCGACTAAGTCGACAATGAAATCTGGATTTTCGGACAAAAACTCAATCAAGTTGTCTTTGCGTTCTTGCAATCCTCCTCCTGGAAATAAATTAGCTTTTAGCTTACTTATTTGCCCCATTTTTTCACCGTGATTTTTCTTTTCTGCCCGTAATATTTTCTTTTCTAGGCTGTCAATAAGGTTGAGTGTTTTGGTCTCAAAAGCATCACTAGTAGAGCCAAGAGTGACGTCTATGGAAGTAGATAAGGATTTAAGGTCTTCAAAAATTGATGCTATCTTTTCTTTTTCGTCAGAGAGTACTATTGGTTTTTGAGAGTTATTTCTAACCCACAATTGTTGTTGTTCATGCTCTGTCAAGAATAACTCTTTGTCACTTAAGCCAATTTTCTGTTGAAACTCTTGATTGCGATTACTCAATACTAGTGCAAAGTTTCTCGGAATTAAAGCAGGGAAGTCTACATCGAAATGGTCGAACACACCTTTGAGTTGAAGCCAATATGGTACTTCACTTGGTCCGCCAATATAGGCTAGGTTTGGTAAAATTACCTCTTCATACAATGGGCGTAAAACCACATTTGGGCTGAATTTTTCGGGCTCATTATCAACTAATTGGAAAAGCTCTTCTTTCGAAAACCTTTTGTCAGTATCAACTATTTTGTATCCTGACTCATCCTTCTCTATTCGCTCTCTTGAGCCTTCTTCCAAATAAAAGAAGTTTATTTCTCTAGCCTGAATGGTGGTTTTGTATCCAAGTCCTGCAATGGATTTGGTGTTTTCTTCAGCCTTAATAAATGCATTATGATTTATTAAATCATCTTTTATCACTGATGTGAATAAGCTTTTGAATGCTCTTGTATCTGCGTCTATAGTTACTAGGCCGTAGGATCCAAATAGCTCGTGCATATACTTTCGAACTGCATCACCCAATGTTTTCGAACTTGAGTAGGCTTCTTTAAATATGGTTGCTTTTTTACCAAACTTCGATGCCATTTCGGCAAGTCCATCGGTTTTCATTCTACCAACAGCTCCTTTTTGATCGGTATTCCAAGTATGTTTTTCTTCGAAAAGCCGGAAGCTTTGAATTTCTTCTAAGTCATGGTCTTCTGTTGCCATCCAGTAAACAGGCACGAAGTTATAGCTCGGATAAGCTTCCTTGAGTGCTTTACAAAGATTGATAACTGTTACTATCTTGTAGACGATATACAATGGCCCAGTGAAAATATTGAGTTGGTGCCCAGTAGTAATTGTAAAGGTCTTTTCGTCTTTTAATTGCTCAATAAATGGAGGGTTTTCAATTCCTTCGTATTGCTTAGAGAGCTCACTAACAAGTACTTCACGTTTTTCTGAAGTGAATTTTCTGTTCTCAATAACTTGTTTAAAGCCAGCAATGTCGGGATAGACATTGTAAAACTTTTCAAGTGAAGTTTCTTTTTGTAAATAATCCAAAAGTAATTTTGGAAAAGCTCCAGTGCTTGATAGCGGAATTTGGGTACAATTGGGTTTCACTTAAAAGATTTAATTTTTAGATTTAGCCATTTAACAAGGGACGTTGTAATACGGTTTCAAATTGCACGTCATATTGTTAGTTTTTATGCATAATACATTAAAATTTACAGAAGACGGAACGTCTACGCTTTATTCACCACGTTTTGATCAATATTATCATTCGCGTTTTGGAGCAAAATGGGAGGCTGAGAGAGTCTACTTAGAACTTGGTTTGCTTTCTGCATTGCATCGGTTTGATAATGTAAGGATTTTAGAAGTAGGCTTTGGAACAGGCTTTAATGCTTTATTAACTCATGAAAAAATAAAAGAGCTGAGTTTGGTCGATGGTTTGGAAACTGCCGTTTCTTATACCGGAGTGGAAGCGTATCCTATAACGCTTAGTGAATCAAAAGAGTTAAATTTTGATGTTTCATTTCTACACAAGCTGCCTTGGGATCAAAGTCAAAAACTTGACAATAATTTCAATTTCAAAAAAGTACATACTGAGATTTTAGATTTTAAGTCTACTGAAAAATACAATTTGGTTTATTTTGATGCTTTCGCTCCTTCTTCTCAACCTGAAATGTGGACGGTAGAAGTTTTTGAGAAAATAGCTTCACTGCTCGAGCCAGAGGGAATTTTGACAACCTATTGTTCTAAAAGTTTTGTCCAACGAAACTTGAGGGCTGCTGGTTTTGATGTGGAAAAGCATCAAGGGCCTCCTCGAAAAAGAGAAGTATTAAGAGCAATACTTAAATTTAATTAGCTTTACAGCCTAACCCATACCCCGAGCCTATGATTAGGGGTAGAACCTATAACTCTATGAATAATTCTACAAAAGTTTTCTTTTGGTCAATAGCTGCTGCTCTTGGTGGCTTTTTATTTGGATTTGATACAGCCGTAATATCAGGATGTGAACAAACCCTTCAGTCGCTTTTTGGCTCCAGCGTTTTTGAACATGGCCTTACAGTTTCAATCGCCTTGATAGGGACTGTGATAGGTTCTATCTATGGTGGAATACCCGCAGATAAGTATGGTAGAAAAGCTAGTTTATTTATAGTAGCAGTACTTTATTTTGTGTCTGCATTTGGATCCGCAATGGCTTGGGATTGGTATTCTTTCTTAGCTTTTCGATTCATAGGAGGTTTTGGAGTAGGTATTTCGTCTGTTGTTGCACCTATGTATATATCTGAAATTGCACCGCCAAGTAAGCGTGGTCGATTGGTAGCTTTGTTCCAGTTTAACATTGTTTTTGGTATTCTAATCGCATACTTGTCAAATTATCTGATAGGAAATGACGGCGTGAATAGTTGGAGATGGATGCTGGGTGTAGAGGCATTTCCCGCTGCAATATTCATAGCTATTTTGTTTTTTATACCGGAGAGTCCTCGTTGGCTTATTATTAAGAAAAATGCTGTAGATAAAGCACGCGAAATACTTTCTGTTGTGGATGCTAATGAAGCGGAGAGTGTCATTTCATCCATACTTGCCAAAGGAACTGACACTGCAAAGAAGAGTTTTACTGACCTTTTTCAATCAAAGTATAGCAAGCCAGTTGGATTGGCAGTTATGATCGCAGTGTTTAATCAAGTGTCGGGAATAAATGCAATTATCTATTACGCACCTCGAATATTCGAAATGGCGGGTTTAGGAGCTGATGCGTCTTTACTTTCCTCGGCAGGAATCGGATTGATCAACTTACTTTCAACTTTGCTGGGTCTTTCGCTTATTGATAAGTTTGGTAGACGATCTCTCATGCTAATAGGTTCAGTAGGTTTGATTATTGCACTCGGACTTGTGTCTAGGGCATTTTATATCGACGAACTTGGTGGTATGACAGTGCCAATTTTACTTTTCTTATTCATTGCCTTTTTTGCAATGTCGCAAGGTGCCGTTATTTGGGTATTTATATCAGAAGTATTTCCTAACGAAGTACGTGCTTATGGGCAAGCATTAGGAAGTTTTACCCATTGGATTCTTGCAGCGGGTATATCTTTTACCTTCCCATTTGTGGCAGAGACATTTGGAGGTGGTTTCACTTTTGCCTTTTTCGCAGTAATGATGTTGGTTCAGCTCATTTGGGTTTGGAGAATTATGCCAGAAACCAAAGGAACTTCTTTGGAGTCAGTTTAAAACTGAGCTGGGCTAAAAACAAAAAAGCCTTTGCGAAAGCAAAGGCTTTAGATATCGAATAGGAATTAGCTTAATATTCGTCTTCGTTGAAGAAGAAATCGTCTTTTGTTGGATAGTCGGGCCATATTTCTTCGATGTTTTCGAAGGGCTGTCCATCGTCTTCTAGTTCCGATAGATTCTCCATTACTTCATTTGGTGCACCAGAGCGAATTGAAAAATCTATCAATTCATCTTTGCTTGCTGGCCAAGGAGCATCCTCGAGATAAGAAACTAATTCTAAAGTCCAGTACATAGTATATTCGTTGTTTAATTAAATCCTGAATTTGGCTGCAAAAGTATTAAAACTTTTGATAGATAAACGTAATTTTATGGAAAAAGTGCAAGTACTTTCACTGATTTATTTTTATTTCCATTAAGTGCTTGATATTCAGAGCTATAATATTCAAAAAAAATAATGATAGAAGTTGAGATTTGTTCATTTTCGCTACAATCTTCAATAGAAGCGGATCAAAATGGTGCTAGTAGGATAGAGTTATGTGGTGGTTTTTTGGAAGGAGGTACAACACCATCTCAGGGACTTGTCAAGGAAGTTTTAAGAGAAGTTACCGTTCCGGTTTTTATAATGATACGTCCGCGGGGTGGTGATTTTTGTTATAACATTCATGAACAAAAAGTTATTAAGGCCGACATTGAAGAAATTAAAAAGTTGGAGCCAAGTGGTTTTGTGTTTGGTGCATTGAATCCAGATGGAAGCATATATATAGAATTGTGCCAAAAAGTGGTAGAATGGTGTGCTCCCTATCCGCTTACATTTCACAGAGCATTTGATGTGTGTAAAGACAGAAATGCTGCTTTAGAGCAGATTATTAGCTTGGGCTTTGAACGAATTTTAACTTCCGGAGGGGCAAACTCTGCAATGGAGGGCTTGGGTGAGCTGAAGCTCCTTAATCAAAAAGCGGCTGGCAGAATTCAGATTATGGCAGGAGCAGGTGTGAATGTTTCGAATGTAAGTGAGTTTGTAAAAGCGGGGCTCTCGGCAGTTCACTCTACCGGTAAAGTTTGGGAGGAATCAGAAATGGCTTTTCGAAATGAAAAAGTCAGTATGGCGTCAGGATCTATGCCAGATGAATTTGGTAAATACGAATCTAGTGGAGCGGTAATTTCTAAACTTATTCGAAAAGTATACTAACAGTAACGGTATGTGTGTTTAGCTTCTGGATGACGCCAAGTGCCGTTGTAGTATTCAAAGAAGATGGGTCAATAAGATTTGAAAGCCCATGATTGAATGTAATCTCTGGTGCTAGCTTGAAAAATCGTTGGAAAACTTCGAGCCCGGCTCCATACTCAATACTTAAATCACTTGTTCTAGTAGTGTAAAGGTTATTAAGTTTAGATTTTTGTGCAAGATTCAATGCGTTGGTTTCAAAGCTAAATCTTGGTCCTGCAAACATGTACATTCTGTAATTTCCTCTTCTTAGGCTTTTGTATTTAAGTAAGAAAGGTAGTTCAAACCACGCTTTGTCATTTTGCTTTATTTCCTCTTCACCATTGTTTATATCTAGGGACCTCGCATAGATTGCCACGGTAGGCAGTATCCTAAAGTCAAACTGAGAATTCATGTTGAAATTGATGAGTCCACCCATTTTTAAACCAAAAGTCTTTGGAGAGTTGACCGAAAAATATTTGGTATTGGCTGGAGTAAGAAAATAGTTGTTGTAACGAACACCGTAATTTGTTGCGGTTACCCCTAGAAAATACCCAAAACGAACTTTCTTGGCATCGTAGTCAGCCTGAAATTTTTGTTTGCTGTCTCTTTGAGCCAATGCAGTTGCACATGCTGCAAAGAACACGATTATGATTAAAGCTTTTTGCCTAGGTATATTGAGCATACTCCAAATGTAAGCGGTATTGCTTTAGTATCTTTGAAACCCGCTTCTTCAAAGATATTCAAAAACTTTTGCCCATCAGGAAAAGCTTTTACTGATTCTGGTAAATAACTATATGCTGAACTATCTCTTGAAATAATCTTGCCAATAATTGGAAGGATCTTAGTGGAGTAGAACCAATACAGCTGCTTAAATGGAAACTTAGTTGGGCTTGAGAATTCTAAAACCATGCAAGTACCACCACTTTTTGTAACTCTGCACATGTCTGTGAGTCCTGCAAGTAGGTTTTCGTAGTTTCTTACCCCAAAGGAAACGATCACAGCGTCAAATGTATTGTCGTCAAAGAGCAGTTTCTCCGAGTCGCCCATTCTCATTTCTATCTTATGGTCGAGACCCAATTTTTTCATTTTCTCTCTACCGAAACTCAACATTCCTTCTGAGATGTCAACACCAATGATCTTGTCGGGGTTGAGTTGTTTGTTTGCCTCTATGGCTAAGTCTCCTGTTCCTGAAGCGATGTCAAGTATATATTTTGGCTGCTCATTTTTAAGCAAAGCAATTGCCTTTTTACGCCAAATTCTATCAATTCCACCACTTAGCAACCTATTTAGAAAGTCGTATTTAGGCGAAATGTTGTCAAACATCTCAGATACTTGTTCTTTCTTGCTGCTACTTTTTTCTGAATACGGAACTACACTACTCATGGTTTACTATTTATTTCTTGTATCAACTTTTGGATTAGGCTTTCGGTTCGAGTAATTCTTCACAAATGTTCTTTACCATTGCTGGACCTTCATAAATAAAGCCACTGTAAACCTGTACAAGGCTTGCACCGGCTGCCAGTTTTTCTTTAACATCTGCACCATTTCGAATACCTCCCACACCTATAATAGGGAAACTGCCATTAGACTTCTTATGAAGATACGCAATTACTGCTGTTGACCTATCTTTTAGTGGTGAACCACTTAATCCACCAGCACCCATTTTTTCCACTACAGCATTTGAAGTTTGAAGTCCGCCTCGCTCAATAGTTGTATTTGTAGCAATGATACCTTCAATTTTGGTATCAGCCACTATCTGTACAATATCATCTAGTTGCTCATTGCTAAGGTCTGGGGCAATTTTTAGTAAAATTGGTTTAGGACTATCTTTCTTGACGTTGATATTTTTCAATGTGCTTAACAGTTTAGTCAATGGCTCTTTGTCTTGCAATTCTCTCAGTCCGGGAGTATTGGGTGAGCTTACATTTACTACAAAATAGTCTACATAGTCGAATAGGGCATTGAAAGCGATGATGTAGTCTTCTGTTGCGTTTTCATTTGGTGTAACTTTGTTTTTGCCAATATTTCCACCAACTATAACTTTGGATTTTCTTTTTCTTAAAGATTGAATGGCGAGTTCTACACCACCATTATTAAAACCCATTCGGTTAATTATTCCACCATCTTCTGGCAATCTAAATAGTCTAGGTTTTGGGTTACCATCTTGAGCTTTAGGAGTAAGCGTCCCTATTTCTATAAATCCGAATCCAAGGTTTTCTAATTCATCAATCCAAAGGGCATTTTTGTCAAACCCTGCGGCAAGTCCCACTGGATTTTTGAATTTTATTCCGAAAAGCGTTTTTTCTAAACGTGGGTCTTCCAAAGTAAACGCATTTCTGAGTAGACTAGATACTCCCGGAATTTTGCAAGCAAACTGAAGCATGCCAGTGCTCCAATAATGGACTTTCTCTGCATCAAACTTTTTTAGAATTGGGAATACTATGGTTTTGTAAAGACTCATTTTTAGGCTTTATCTCAATTGATTGTCCAAAGGTATCTCTATTCTTTTTGGTTGCCAAAAAAACAGAAAAAGAGAATAGCTTAATTTAGTTCATTTGTGTTAATAAAGGAAAAGTACAATATTATCTAAAATTGAAACAATTGAGGTAGGTGTATATACATTTAATATTTAGTGTTGTACATGGCTTTAATTAAAGCTGTTGTGTAATGAGATGCTTGGAATTGACATAGGTCAATAGTAAATAGAGGTTGAGTGCCTTAAATTAAATTCTTAAAAAAATTACAGAAACTTTGAACATCTTTCAAGTTTCCTTGGTTTCTTTGCATGTGGAAATGATAGATCGAATTATTCAGGCTGGTAGTGAAACCTTTTTCAAGTACGGAATAAGGAGTGTCCCGCTAGATCAATTGGCGTCGGAGTTGGGTATTTCAAAAAAAACCATTTACCAACACTTTAAGGATAAGGACGAGTTGGTAATGGCGATAGTGAAATGTTCTATGGATGCCGAAAGGGCAAGAGCAGATGAATGTTATGCTAATAGTAAAAACCCTATTCATGAAATAATTCAGGCTTCAGAACTGATGAATGAAGTCATGATTAATATCAATCCTACTTTATTAGTGGATTTGGAAAAATACCACCCCAAAGCATGGAAAGTATTTTCGGAAAGCAAATCTGACTTTTTAGTAGACATTGAAAGAAATCTTAATGACGGAATTGCACAAGGTTTATATAGGCCCGATTTAAATATTTCAATTTTATCAAGAATGAGACTTGAGAGTGTTGAGATGGGTTTGAATCAGGATTTCTTTCCAGCAAGAAGTTTTAATGTGACTGAAGTGAACCGTGCATTTTTGGATCACTTCATCAGAGGAATAGTTACAGAAAAAGGACTCAAACTATATGAGTCGTATAAAAGTGATAAAGAAGGGGAATTAGGCAATCAAGTTTTTAACAAATAATACAAATGAGAATAAAAGCAACGCTGATTTTATGTTTAGCTTTTGGATTGAAGGCATTTTCGCAACAAACTTTCACTGTTAAAGAAGCTGTGGAATATGCCCTTAAAAACCATGCGGATGTAAAAAATGCACAAGTCGGTAAATTAGATGCCGAAAAACAAATTACCGAGATTAAGCAAACGGGTTTACCGCAGATCAATGGAAGTTTCCAGTTTACGGCGAACCTCATTGTTCCTACCTCAATTTTACCAGCAAACACTTTTGATCCTACTGCTCCGGAAGGTGCCATTGCAAAGGTTAAGTTTGGTGTGCCATGGGGCGGGCAGGCTGGAATAGGTTTGAACCAGTTGGTTTATGATGCTACCTGGCTAGTAGGCCTAAGAGCTGCGGACACTTACAGACTTTTGGCAGATCAAACTTTGACTCAATCAAAGGTTACAGTTTCTGAAAATGTGCAGAAAGCTTACTATTCTGTGCTAGTTGCTCAGGAGAGAAGTGGTCTTGTTGATCTCAACATTCAACGGTTAGATTCAGTTATTTATACAACCACTGAGTTGTACAAGCAGGGTTTCGTAGAGAAGATTGATATTGATCGTTTAGAGGTTCAGCGTAATAACTTGATTACTGAGGCTCAAAAAGTAAAAAACTTAATTGATGTTTCTTATTCGCTGTTGAAGTTCCAAATGCAGTACAAGCAAAATCAACCAATTTTCCTTACGGATAAATTAAATAGTGTTGATATAGAAGCCATGTTGGCAATAGAAAAAGAAGAAATCAATCCAGAGGATAGAATTGAATTTAATTTGATAGGAACACAACGTCGCTTAACTGAATTGAACATAGAAAGGTATCAAAAGAGCTACTTGCCAAACGTGTATTTTACGGGGAGTTTAGGTGCCTCCCATGGTAACCCTGTCTTCAATCCATTTGAAAGATGGTTTCCAAGTTCTGCCGTTTCTATTGGTATGAATATTCCGATTTTTGACAGTGGTGCTAAGCGTACAAAAATTGAAAGAGAGCAACTCAATTTGATGAAAATAGACAATGGGGTTGAGATGCTTAAGGAGTCATTTGAGTTGCAAAATAACATGGCAATTATCAATATGAAAAATGGCCTTGAGAGCTTAGAGATACAAAAAAGAAATTTTGCTCTAGCTGAAGAGGTTGTTCGTGTTACTCAAATAAAATACAAAGAAGGTGTTGGCAGTAACCTAGAGATAGTTAATGCTGAAAACGACCTGAAGCAAGCCCAAACTAATTACTTAGCAGCACTTTACGATGTATTGGTTGCAAAAGTAGACTTAGACAAGGCTCAAGGGAAACTAATAATAGACTAATCAGAAAAATAGAAATTCAAAAACACATCAATGAAAAATAAATACGTAGCAGCACTGGCACTTATTGTTGCCCTTTTTGTAACAGCTTGCGGCTCTAAAGATGACAATTCTTTAGAAGGTAAAAAGGCGAAACTTGCCGAATTGCAAACCGAGCAAGCTTCTATCGCAGAAAAAATTAAGAATATTCAAGACGAATTGGGAGTATTAGAGCCTAACAATGACATCAAAATCGTAAATGTAAAAGCGATGCCATTAGTTGCTTCAAACTTCCAACACTTTGTAGAAGCGAGTGGTAGATTAGAAGCAGAGAACAATGTTTTTGTAACTCCTCAAATGGGTGGAGCACTTACAAGTGTGAAAGTTCGTGAAGGTGACTATGTCAAAAAAGGGCAGGTTGTTGCTACGATTGATAACTCAATCTTGAGAAATAGTATTCAAGAAATTGAAATTCAATTGTCGACTGCCAAAATTCTGTTTGATAAGCAATCTTCATTATGGGATCAAAAAATTGGTACAGAGATTCAGTATATACAAGCTAAAACGCAAGTGGAAAGTTTGGAGAAAAGAATTCAGACTTTGAAGTCGCAAGATGCCATGAATGTGGTGAAGTCTCCAATAGATGGTTACGTTGACGAAGTTAGAATGAAGGTTGGAGAAATGGCATCTCCTGGTTTGGGAATACTTCGTGTTGTAAACTTCAATGAGTTGAAAGTAGTTGCCAATATTCCAGATACTTATGCTGGAACCATTAAGAAAGGTGATATCGTGAAAGTTCGTTTTCCAGATTTGGATAAAGAAGTTAATACAAAGCTTCGTTTTGTGAGCCAGACAGTAAATCCCGTAACAAGAACATTTACTGCAGAAGCCACCATTCCTAGGGTAGACTCACAACTAAAGCCAAACTTGACTGCAATAGTTGAAATAAATGATCAGTCAAAAAGCGAAGTAATAGTTATTCCTAGAAACCTTATTCAAAGAACTGATATTGGTGACATTGTATATGTTGCCATACAGGAAAATGGGAAAAATGTAGCTAGATCAAGAGAGGTAAGTACAGGTCTTAGCTATGATGGCAATATCGAAATTGTTTCTGGTTTAAGCAGTGGTGATGTAATAATCACAGATGGCTACCAAGATTTGGTAGATGGCACAATCATAGAATTCTAAGAAGACTAATCAAGATTTTAAAATATTATGTCAATAAATAATTTAGAACCTCAGAAGCTTCCGGAAGGGAAAGGGGTAATTTATAACCTCATAGGAGCCTTGGCCAATAACCGAACTACGGTTTATTTGGTCACTTTTCTTCTGACTGTTGCTGGCTATGGAATTTTTAACAGCCTACCAAAGGAGCAGTTTCCGGAGATTGTAGTTCCTCAAATATATGTCAACACGGTGTATGCAGGTACAGCACCAGCGGATATAGAAAACTTGATCAATAAGCCTTTAGAAAAACAAATAAAGGCTGAAAAAGGCGTAAAGCGAATCAAGTCAAATGCATTGCAGGACGTTTCTGTAATTCTTGTGGAATTTGAAACCGATGTAAATGTAGAGATCGCAAAAGAAAGAGTTAAAAGTGCAATAGACAAAGCTCGAAGAGATCTTCCAACAGATTTAACTCAAGACCCTACTGCCTTAGAAGTGAACTTTTCGGAGTTTCCGATCATGAACATCAACTTGGCTGGAAATTTCCCAGTGGATAAACTGAAAAGTTATGCGGAAATAGTTCAAGACGAAATTGAAGCTCTTCCAGAGATTACAAGAGTTGATATCGTGGGTGCTCTAGATAGGGAAATACAAATCAACTTGGACTTGCAGAAAATGCAAGCTTATGGTATTGCGTTTTATGACATCCAATCTGCAGTTCAAAATGAGAACGTAAATATCTCAGGTGGAGAATTAAATGTAGGTGATGTAAGAAGAACCTTGAGAGTGAAAGGTGAATTCAAAACGATAGATCAGTTGAGGAATGTGATCATTCGTTCTGGGCAAGGAGCAACTGCTCGTCTATCTGAAATTGCCGAAGTGGTGGATTCCAATGCCGAGCGACAAGATTTTGCAAGGTTAGACAATAAGCCTGTTGTAACATTGAACGTAATTAAGCGTGGGGGTGAAAACTTGGTAATTGCATCTGATAAGATTGAGGTCATTCTTGATAAATTAGAAAAAACTAGTTTGCCAGATGGCTTAGAGGTGAAAATTACGGCAGATTCATCAGAAAGGACTAAAGGCGATATAAATGACTTGATCAACACAGTTGTGATGGGATTTATTTTCGTGGTATTAGTATTGATGTTTTTCATGGGTGTTCGTGATGCCATTTTTGTGGGTCTTTCTGTTCCTTTGTCAGCACTGTTGGCATTTTATCCATTAATGTTGATGGGTTTTACACTGAATACCATCGTATTGTTTGCATTCTTGCTTGGGCTTGGTATTGTAGTAGATGATGCCATTGTGGTAATAGAAAACTCGCACAGGATTTTTAACCAGCATAAAAATCTTAGTATCAAAGAGGCAGTTCGTTTAGCAGCTTCAGAGGTGTTTATTCCGGTTTTTGCAGGAACACTTACTACCATTGCTCCATTCTTCCCACTTATATTTTGGCCAGGAATTGTAGGAGAGTTTATGAAATACCTTCCCTACACATTGATTTTTACGCTTTTTGCGTCATTGATTGTGTCATATGTGATGAACCCAATTTTTGCCATCACTTTCATGAGGCGAAGTGATGATGAATCTAATTTGGACCAAAGCTTTTCTTCACTTAAGCGTCCACTTATTATACTAGGTGCAGTTGCTTTTGCTTCCTACCTTATATCATTCCTTGCATCAAGCGATGGGATGTTTGGTTTTGCAAACTTGGTGGTGTTGATCATGATACTTTATGTATTTAATCATTACATACTAACTCCAAAAATGATTATACCTTTTCAAGAGCAGTTTTTACCTAAGCTTATGAGAGGCTATAGGAGCTTGATCACTTTTGTAATCAAAGGTTGGAGACCGGTAGGAGTTGTGTTTGGAGCACTTGGCCTTTTGGTCGTTACCATCATTACACTTGGTATTGTCAAGCCCGAAGTTATCTTTTTCCCGTCGGGTGAGCCAGATTATGTATATGTGTATAATGTGATGCCTATTGGTACTGATGCCAATAAAACGAATGAAGTAACTAAGGAAATTGAAAGAAGGGTGTTTAAGGTATTGGAAGAGAACAATGCCATGGAAGCTGTGAACTCAGTAATTTCTAATGTGGGTAAAAATGCTGGTGATCCTATGAATCCTGATCGCTCAGCAACACCACATAAATCTAAGGTTACAATTGCTTTTATAAGTAAAGAACATCGAGGAGATGTTTCTTCACAAGAACTTTTGACCAAAATAAGAGACGGTGTTAAAGGAATTCCTGGTACTGAAATCTCAGTAGAAAGAGAAAGTAATGGCCCACCTACAGGTAAGCCTATTACGCTTGAGATTGTAGGTGAAGACTTTGATGAATTAAGAAATATTGAGAATGCTGTAAGGGCGAAGATTGAAACTGCCGGGATAAAAGGTATTGATGAACTTAAGTCTGACCTTGTAACCAATAAGCCAGAGATTATCATTGATGTGGATAGAGAAAAGGCTTCTCGCGAAGGTATATCCACTGCTCAGGTGGCTATGGCATTGCGTACCGCTCTTTTTGGATTAGAGATATCCAAGTTTAGAGACAACGATGATGAATATCCTATTCAGCTTCGTTTGATGCAAGATGATCGTAACAAAATAGAGCGATTGTTAAGTATGAATATCACCTATCGTGATATGAATATGGGTGGGGTTTTACGTAATGTACCTCTTGCATCTATTGCAGATATCAGCTACAGCACTACCTTTAGTCAAATTAATAGAAAGGATGCAGAGCGTATTATTACTTTAAGTTCTGATGTTGTTCCTGGTTTTAATGCCAATGAGATCAATCAAGAAATCTTGAGAGCAACTAGTAATATGAAACTCCCTTCAGGTTATACGCTACGTCAGGGTGGAGAACAAGAAGAGCAAGCTGAAGCGGCGGCATTCTTAGGATCAGCATTTTTAATCGCAATTGCGATGATCTATTTGATTTTAGCAGCTCAATTTAATTCTATTGTTAAGCCATTAATTATATTCTTTACGATCGTTTTGAGTTTGATTGGTGTGTTATTAGGGTTTATGATAACTGGTAAAACTTTCTCTGTGATCATGTCTGGGGTAGGTATTATTGCCCTTGCAGGTATTGTTGTAAAGAATGGAATCTTACTCATTGAGTTCATTGATGAATTACGAAAAAGAGGTATGCCTCTTCGTGACGCCATTATAGAAGGTGGGGCTACTCGCCTTACACCAGTATTGCTTACGGCAGCATCTACCATATTGGGTATGATACCATTGGCATTTGGTTTGGCATTTGATTTTGGTGCCTTATTTATTGATCTCAATTGGGTTGTAAACATAGGTGGAGACAGTGCTGTCTTTTGGAACATTCTAGCTTGGACAATTATATACGGATTGATTCTTTCTACTGTACTTACTTTGGTAGTTGTACCTTGTCTCTATTATATTTCAGAGAGAGTAAAAGAGAAGTTTTTTGGAATTGTAGACGAAAACCAAGTTTTGGAAATAGAAAAAACTGAAGTTGAATTGGCTTAAATTTTAAAGCCAAATAGATTAAGAAAGCCATGATTCATTCGAGTCATGGCTTTCTTTTTGGCACTTAGTCTAATTTTCTTTGAAAAAATAGAATGATACCGCTAAATCAGCAATTATTTTATTGAGCGGTAACATTTTTGCAAAAATGGCACTCCTTGGCATAAGTTTTGCTGCATTTTATGTGTTGAGTTAAAATCTATACAAACAATTAATTACAAAATGAAAAAATCAAATTTTTTGAAAGCAATCGTTGCGGGACTTACAATCTGTTCAGTATCTGCAATAGCACAAGACACAAACAAAGACAAGCATAATATCGACATTAAAATTCCAGAAGTTGCACTTTTAGATATCGAGACAAAGGCAGAGAGGACTATAACATTTGAAGGAAAAGCCCCAACTGAGGCAGGTTTAGCAGTTAGTTTTGGAGAAACACCAAACAAAGACCTATGGTTAAATTACTCTTCGATAGTAGGTTCTAAAACTGAAAAAGCGAGAGACGTAACTGTTCAAATCACAAGTGGAATAGTTCCTAGTGGATTAACTTTAGAAGTTGCCGCGGAAAAAGACGCAGGTGAAGGTGCTGGAACATTTGGTACGCCAGCAGGAACATTAGTACTTACAAGTGCTGCTCAAAAAATCATTACTGGAGTAGGAAGTTGCTATACAGGAACTGGTCCTAACAAAGGGCATAACTTGAGCTATTTGGTTAAGTTAGACAATGCTAAGTACGGAGACCTAGACTTTGATCAGTCTGGAACTGTTGAGGTGACTTATACATTGACAGATAATTAATTTAAATTCTTAATAATTGCCCTTTCTTCACTCTTATTGGGTTTAGGAAGGGCATTTTTTGTGCTCCTATGAAAAATATTTTTGCCTTCATCTTTATCTCATTATTGCTGAGCTTTCCTGTTAGGGGAACAATAGTAGTTAGTAGTGGACTTACCGTTATTCAGAATATCCCCTCCAAAGGATATAAAGAAGGTGTTATTATCTTAAAAAACACAGGAAACAGAAGTGAGAGTTTCAGGTGTTATTTGAATGACTTGACCACCAATTGCGATGGCGAGGTTTTCTACAAAGAATCTGGTGAAAACCCGAGTTCATTGGCACCTTTTCTTACAACTAGTGTAACGGAAGCTACTTTAACTCCAGGCGAGGAATATGAGCTTGTATACAAGGTTGATTTATCTAAATCTGATCTTGAAAATGGGACTTTGTGGTCTCTGCTTATGGTGGAGGTAGTAAAGCCAATTTCGGAAACAGTAACAGATGGTGGTTTTGCAGTAGGTTCTAAAATTAGATATGGTATCCAAATAATCTCAAACATTGGTAACCAAGAGGATCCAGAAATGAATTTTACGCAAGTGAAATTGGGAAAAGATTTAGATCAAAACAGTGTCCTAGAGGCTAGCCTCGAAAACTCAGGGAAATTCATCGCTTTACCTAAAGTCGAGATTCAGATTTTTAATTCGAAAGGTGAAAAAGTGAGAGACCTGAATGTAATAAGTAAAAAAATATATCCACAGAATTGTCAAAAATTTCAAGTGCCAATCCATGATTTAAGTGAAGGGAAGTATAAAGCGGTCCTTTTTGCCGAATATTTGGAAAGTACAATTGGTCTAAATATTGACTTAGAAATTTAAATGTATTGAAGAGTTTCCTTCAAATAATACTATTAATTACCTTAAGCATTGGTGTAAAGTACGCTAAGGCTCAAGAGCTATTTTTGTCCAATGAGATCGAGAAATCACTAAAATTTCTACCGAGTGACAAAAAAGCAATCTTCTATAACATCATTGGTACCAATAGAGATTTCTCAGAAACTGATCTCGAAATAAAACTTCCCGAAGGATGGAAGTTGCTTACTGCTACAACAATAGACAACCTTTTGCTAGGGGAGCACAAAGAGCCATTTTTTACATTTCAGGTATCGGATAGGGCAAAGTCTGGGAATCATGTAATCTATATTCTTTTGAAAGAAAAGGGTGAAGTAGTGAGTACTTTTCAAATTGAAACTACCGTGAAAGAAGTACGGTCAATTGAAGTAATTGCCCTAGAAAGGCCCACATTCGTGGAAGAAAAGCCAGTTGAAAGTATAAAATATTTGGTAAGAAATAATGGAAATACTGAAGAGAAAGTGCTTTTGTCTAGCGGAGGTAAAATCGTTGGTGATGCAGATATTGTATTACTCGCAGGGCAAAGTAGACAGGTTGTTGTAGCATATAACTTACCCATTGGCTTGGGAAGTATAACCAAGGTCTCTTTTGACTTAGGAGCAAGTATACGCAATGAATTAAAACCATTTGGCTTAACTTTTTCGGTTCCTTATTTAACCACAAATACCAAAAAGTCAGATCCCTATCACAGATTTCCAATACAAGTTGGAATTTTGTCCAATAGTTTATGGTCGAGTCTAGAAAAGGTAAGTGCTTTTCAATTCGATATTCGTGGTCGTGGATTCTTGGACCTTAACAAGAAACATGAGCTAACTTTTATAGCTAAAGGGCCTGATCGATTCAACTTACCTAGGTTCGGGAATATCGACCAGTATTTTGTGTCCTATAAAAGTGATATAGGAAGAATTGCAGTTGGAGGTAATAGTTTTAATGTTTCACAGCTTATTGAAGCCAATAGGTTTGCCAAAGGAATAGAAATAGGCAAAAAGATTGGGAAATGGGACGTATCAGCGATTTATGAAAGACCTCGTTTTTTTAATGATATTAAAAGTGGAGCTGGTATAAAATCAGAATATAGAATAGACGGTGAAAAGATATTGAAACTCAATGTATTCAATAAAAAACATAATTATAATAGTCAATGGTTGTCCACTAATTTTGCAAGTGCTGGTTTAGCAATCAATAAGCAGAAACTTCAACTTGAAAGCGAAGCTTCGCTATCTGTGACTAATAATAAAGTTTCGACTGGAGTTTTTAATAATTTTTATCTCAATTTAGATAAGCTCAAGGTTTCATCTAATTTTATTTATGCAGGAAAAGAGTTTCATGGCTACTACAATAACAGCATCTTTGCCTACAACGATATATCATACAAGCTTGCCCCTAAGCTTCAGGTTTCGGCCTTTCAGAGTCTTTCGCAGATCAATCCAAGTTTAGATACCTTCTACTATCTAGTAGCTCCATATTCTCATAATAATGGTGTGGAACTTGCATTTAAACCTTCGAGTAAGCACACTTTTAGAGTGAATGTGAACAAAGGTGGTAGAGAGGATAGAATGGAGGTGAAAAAATACCACTACAAGGAGGATTTGTTTCGCTATTTCTATCGTGGCGACTTTTCTAAATTTTCGATCCGTTTCGATGGTGATTTTGGTAAAGTTGAAAACCTTCTTGAAGTCGCAGATGAGCGTAAAAAAACTAATCAGATTAGGAATAAGCTTAATCTAATATACAAGCCTGTCAATAATATAAACATTGGTGGATTTGGAGAATATCTTGAAACCACTCGTTTTTCTACCACAACCAACCAGTCTAAGTTTCTATTCTATGGTGTGCAATCTAATGTGAGCCTAAAGAATAACCTAGATATGAGTTTGTTTTACCGAAATAGCTATGCACCCGATGAGCTGTTTCAAAATCAAAGTTTCTTTGACTTTTCTACTAGCTATCGTGTAAAACAGCATGAGTTTAGTATTGTGAGTAGTTATGCTTTTACGCCTCAACCAGTTGCGGAAAAGAATCTTTTTGTTTCGCTTAAATATACTTTACATATCAATGCACCTTTGAAAAAGAAGAAAAATCTAGGCCACCTGAATGGTAGAGTGTTAGGTATTCAGAAATCAGGAGTTGTGCTCAATCTTAATGGAGAAAAGGTGATGACAGATAGTACTGGGAAGTTTGCTTTTTATGACCTAGAACCAGGTAGATACATGGTAGGTGTAAACAAGTCAAGTTTGGATTTTGGAAACATTGTAAGTGGAGATGGTCCATTGTTTGTCAATGTAGAGGCAAATACAACAGCGGGTATGAACCTCAAGGTCGTAAAGTCTGGCAGTGTGCAGGGCAAGGTTATTGCATATGATAAAGAAGAGGACGCAACTGAATATCTGCCTAATATTATCGTGGAGATTTTTAATAAAGATTTCTCAAGATTAACTTCAACTAATAAGTTTGGTGAATTCGTATTTTCGGAAATAGAAGAAGGGGATTACGATATTAGAATTAAGTCAGTTGATTTGGGTAAAAAATATAAAATTGAAAATCCTTCTGCCAAGCTTATTGTAGAGCAAGGAAAAGAAGCTTTATTCACGTTTTTACTTGAGCCAAAGAAAAGAAAAATTCAATTTCAGAAAGAAACCATAATTTTATCGGACTCTAAAGGGAAATGATATTTGACGAAAAAACATATCTATTATACTTGAAACCTATTTTATTGATGGTTCTATTGCTTGCTATGGCAACTTTAAAAGGTATGTCGCAGTCTAGTAAAGAGGAGGTTTCTGTTTCAATGCCTCAAGTTGCTCTTATGGATATTGAGCCTGATAATTCGACAATAACATTTACAATAAAAACACCAACCGAAGCTGGGCAGTTTGACCTGGTAAATTCATTAAATAACGTGAAGTGGATTAACTATTCATCTGCGACGCAAAAGTCTCAAAGAAGAGGGATTTATGTGCAGTTGACTTCAGGATCAGTGCCCAAAGGAACTACATTGTCAATTACAGCTGCTAATAGCTCAGGTGGTGAAGGAGTTTTAGGACTTGGGTCAGGAACCGTTCCTCTTTCTAATTCACCAAAACTTTTAATAAATAATATTGGTGGTGCTTATACCGGAAATGGTGCAAATAGGGGGCATGCAATATCTTATAAGTTAGACATTACTGATGTTAGTAAGTTGGATGTCGATGATTCCCAAACTGTAACCGTATCATTCACAATTTTAGATATTTGAAAACACTCTTTTACATAGCGTTATTTTTCTTTATTTCTCTCGATGGAAATTCACAAGTACTTAGTTCTACTGGCTCATGGAGTCCAACTATCGCTTCAGGTCAAATTTCTGAGGCGGGTTTGGATTACCCTAGCACTTATGCATTACAAAGCTCAGCCAATCAGACATTAATTAATCTTCAACGAAGCGGAAGTTTTTTTGATGTATACTTTGGGAATTGGCGAGTTGATGTACGAAAGAGTGATATTAATTGGGACAGTAGGTTAAAGCTTGAAATTAGAAGATCAGGAAATGGTAATGGCTCTTTCTTTTCGAGTATCAATGGTGGAGGTGGTTATCAGCAATTGAACAATAATATTGTAAACTTTTTTAATGGAAGTGGATTTTATTCTAATATTCCGATTCAGTATCGAATTTCTGGATTTAGTGTGCTTATTCCTGTAGAAGAATATAGAGCTGAGGTAGTTTTTACTTTAATTGATTTATGATTGCTGCTTTTCTAATTACGCTTATCCTCGGGATAGTGCTTGGTTCCTCATTGAGTTACCTCAATGGCTTGAAGGACTTCCAGTTTTTTAATACTTGGTTGCTGTTTTTTGTATGCACTTTATTGATTTTTATTCCTGCAGGTGCATTTTTTCTAGTCAATGAACCTGTAGAGCTGTTCATATCTTTGTCGCCAAGGACTATAAAGTCAGTTTTAATTCCTAGCCTTTTTGGAGGAATTGGTTTGTTTTTATTAGCAAATTCAATTCGTAAAAACACATCTATCGATGCAGTTTTGCTATTCATTTTGAGCTTGGTAGTGGGTTTATTCTTAATCGGTTTTGTTGATAGCTCAGCTTCAATTACAACAACTGCTGTGTTAGTATTAGGAGGATTACTTTGGATAGTTTTATCCAAAGAGGTCAGCCTCCCCACATTGCTTTTACCAATTTTAGCTGGATTCAGTACAAGTGGCTTTGCACTCGCTGTAGAGGTAGAACCGCAAACAATCCTTTCTATTGGAGGATCGTTTGGTAATGCACCTTGGCAAGTGAGTTTGTTCAAGGTAGCCTTGATGACGATTGGTGCGAGTATTTTTATTATACCAATTTTTGTTGCTCAAATGGGGCAAAAAAATGCTTGGATATATTATGACACACCACTTTTTGGGAAAAATCTATTACTGATAGTTTTAGTGTCTGCCTTGATTTCCTTTGCAGTTTTAGGCCTTTCTTATGCTATTGCAATCAACGGGAATACGGAAAATGGTCACTTACTTTACATGTATCTTACAGGCGTTATTATTGGAAACATAGCACTGCTAATGTTCCTCAAAGACCGGTTTGCATTGACAATTAAAAAAGCGATACTGCTCGCAGCAATCTTGCTAGGTTTAAACTTGAACTTAATAGTAAGTTTTTTAATTAAACTCCCGTAAAAGTGAAAGGAGTAATTACCCTCAATTCTACTTTTATAGCTTCTGAAACATTCAAGGTCTCAATAAATTCCTTGATAGAAGACTCTGTGATTTTAGTGTTTTTACGAGTCAGTTCTTTCAAAGCTTCATAAGGTTTTGGATAGCCTTCTCTTCGCAATACGGTTTGAATTGCTTCTGCAACAACCGCCCAATTATTTTCTAGGTCACGATCAATTGCAGCCTGGTTCAGCTCCAACTTGTTGATTCCTTTTTCCAATGACTTCAAGGCAATTTGAATATGAGAAATAGGAACGCCAATATTTCGTAAAACTGTACTATCAGTTAAATCTCTTTGTAGCCTTGATATAGGAAGTTTTGCAGAGAAGTGCTCCAATAGAGCAATTGCAATTCCTAGGTTTCCTTCTGCATTTTCAAAATCAATTGGGTTCACTTTATGTGGCATAGCGGAAGAACCGATTTCGCCAGCTTTGATTTTTTGCTTGAAGTATTCCATCATGACATATGTCCAAATATCACGTGAAAAATCAATCAATATCGTAGAAATACGCTTCAAGGCATCTGAATAGGCAGCAATGTTGTCGTAATGCTCAATTTGAGTTGTTTTTTGGCTACGATAAAGTCCAAGCGTTTTGTCAACAAATTTGTTTCCAAAATCCACCCAATTATACGATGGGAATGCGACATGATGAGCATTGAAATTTCCAGTTGCACCACCAAACTTTGCTGAAAATGGAATAGCTTTCAATTGAGAAAATTGTTTTTCAATTCGCTCTACAAAAACTTCCATTTCCTTTCCCAATCGGGTAGGGGATGCAGGTTGGCCATGAGTTTTGGCAAGCATAGAAACGCTTTCCCAGCTTTTAGCCATCTTAGCTAAAAGCGAAATGATATTTTCTATTTCAGGAAACAGAATAGCCTCACTCGCATCCTTAAGCGAAAGTGGAATAGCAGTATTGTTTATATCCTGAGAGGTAAGACCAAAGTGTACGAACTCTTGTGATTCTCCAACCCCTAATTCTTCAAACCTTTTTTTGATAAAATACTCAACCGCTTTTACGTCATGGTTGGTTACCTTCTCTGTGTCTTTAATTTCAAGAGCGTTCTCCTCCGAGAAGTTTTCATATATGCTTCTCATGGCAGGAAATAGGCCACTATCGATGCCTTTTAGCTGAGGCAATGGTAATTCGCACAGAGCAATAAAATACTCAATTTCTACGAGTACTCTGTATTTGATAAGTCCAAATTCAGAAAAGTACGGTGCGTAAGATTCTGTGTGTCGTCGGTATCGTCCATCCACTGGAGAGATGGCTGTGAGGGAATTCAATGTCATTGCTCTTTTATTAAGTGACAAAATTACTAAATTGCTTGCTAAATCAACCCTACAACCTGAACAGATAATGGAAGCTTCAACATTTTTAGGAGAATTAATGGGCACGTTTGTGCTTATTTTATTGGGCCAAGGCGTAGTCGCCAACGTTCTATTGACAGGAACCAAGAGTAGTGATTCCGGTTGGATTGGCATTACAACGGCCTGGGGGCTTGCCGTGACCATGGGTATTTTTGTTGCTCAAAAATTTGGTAGCATTGATGCTCACTTAAACCCGGCTTTTACAATAGCGTTTGCTTATGATTCAGGAAATTGGTCTCAAGCGGCTACTTTTATATTAGCACAGTTTATTGGTGCCTTTTTAGGAGCTACTGTCAATTGGCTGTTTTATTATCCTCACTGGGTAGTAACAGAAGACAAAGGGGCGAAACTTGCTATTTTTGCAACTGGCCCAGCAATAAGACACACTTGGTCAAACTTCTTCGGTGAAGCAGTAGGTACTTTTATTTTGGTGATTGGAGCAATCTCAATTTATGCTCAAACAGATTCTGGTCTTAAGCCATTTTTAGTTGGAGCTTTAGTTTGGGTAATTGGTCTTGCACTAGGAGGTACCACCGGTTATGCTATCAACCCTGCGAGGGATTTAGCTCCTCGTATTGCACATACTTTTTTGCCTATTGCTGGCAAAGGTGATAGTGATTGGAAATATGCTTGGGTTCCAGTTTTAGGTCCAATCGTAGGTGGTTTAGCTGCAACTTTATTTATGTTATAAATGGATCCCAAAAAAGAAAAAATACCCTTTGACTGGAGTAGTTTTACAAAGAGAATTGCTGTTAAAGCCAACTTAGATGATGTTTACCAATCGTTTTCTACGCAGAAAGGACTTGAGTCGTGGTTTTTGCGTGAAGCAATTTTTAATCGATTTGGAGATCAGCTCATTGAGGAGGAGGATGCCCTAGAAGGGGATGAGTATCACTGGAAATGGCATGGATGGAGTGACGACGTTTATGAAAACGGAAGGGTGCTTTATGTGGAAACTAATAAGTGTTTTGCTTTTTCTTTTGACCAAAATGGGAAAACCGATATGGTTGTTTTCGTGACTTTTGAAGAGCTAAAGGATCAAGTAATTGTAAGTCTAACTCAAAGTGAAATTCCAACTGATGATGAAGGTAAAAGTAGTTTTCATGTAGGCTGCCTCACAGGTTGGACTTTTTATCTTACCAACCTCAAGTCTGTCTTAGAAGGTGGACTTGACCTTAGGAATAAGGATTTAGAGATTGGGGAAGTTATTAACTCTTAGTTTCTTGCAATCGCTCAAACATTTATCAAAACTTAACATCAATTTTAAGGAATAGTGAATTTTTTATGTCACTAAAATCATTCTATTGCTCTCATTTCTAAATTAAGACAGCTTTTTAGGTCATGTATTGGTTCAGTTGTAGGGCTAGCATTTCCTTAATATTTGTAATATAGGAAGCCCATTTCACGGTAAATAGTAGAACAAAGGATTGAAAATGGACAAATACACAATTTGTATTTAATCCTTTTTCTGATCTGTTTTTGTCACTTTCACGCTTATTTGCATTTCAGTCTTTTCGGGATACCACCAAAGGAATAGGCAAAATATTATCTTGATTCATCTCTTCTTTTAAAGTACAAACCTATAAGTTATTCTGTTTTATTACTTCTGCCTAAAATAGGATTATATAAAGAATTGTAGCTTTGCTGATAGAAGGAAAATGTGCTTTTTTATGTTGCCATTTAACAAAAGTATGTTGCCTTTATTTCATGTGAACAACGGGTGTAAGTGACTGATATATAGTAAATAAAATTAATAATTATGAGTTCTTGTTAATTCCATTTTCTCCAATTTTCTTTGTGAGCTTTTTTAAAAATTAACAAACAATTAACTATTAATTTATGAAGAAAAATTTGCTCCTATTTTTTGGGGTTTTTCTGGTGTTCTCCACTTTGGAGCTAACAGCTCAATCAAGGAAAATAACAGGTAAGGTCTCATCCGCCGAAGATGGTGTTGTTTTGCCAGGCGTTTCTGTTCAAATAAAGAATTCATCAAAGGGAACTCAAACAGATTCGGAAGGAAACTTTTCCATTGAAGCCGAGTCTACTGAAACCCTAGTGGTTTCTTTTATTGGAATGAAAGCACAAGAAAGAGTTGTTGGGAATCAGCGTATCATTAATGTGGTACTTGAAATGGATGACAACGTTTTGGAAGAAATGGTGGTAATTGGATACGGTGTTCAGCAGAAGTCAAAGTTAACATCTTCTATCACAAGTGTGAATGGTAAGGATATTGCTAATCTTGTTACTCCAAGTTTTGACCAGCAATTGGCAGGTCGAGCAGCTGGTGTTCAAGTGAATGTGGGAAGCGGAATTGTAGGACAGGCACCTCGCATAAGAATTAGGGGCACCAACTCTATTACTTCTGGAGGTTCACCTCTTTTTGTAATTGACGGAGTTCCAGCTTTAGATGGTAATCAGGCAGGAGCAAACGTTCCATCAAATCCTCTCGGAGATATCAATCCAACTGATATTGAGTCTATCGAAATTTTGAAAGATGGTGCTGCAACGGCTATTTATGGTTCACGAGCTACCAATGGCGTGATTTTAATTACCACAAAGAAAGGGAAGAAGAATCAGCCAATGAAAGTGAATTTTGACGTTCAGTACGGCGTTACAAACCCGGTCAATAGGTTTAATCTTCTAAATGCTGAGCAGTTTGTTGAGATTGCAAATGAAAAAGTTAAGAATGCAGGTGGAGCGACTGCTCCAGCAGTTCTCGATGCTAATAGAACAAATACTGATTGGCAAGATGTAATTTTGACACAAGGTGTTGCTCAAAATTACAATGTAAGTTTCTCAGGTGGTTTAGAAAAAACAAACTACTATTTTTCTTTGGGTTACAATAAGCAAGATGGTGCGGTAGTGTCAAATGGGCAAACTCGTTACAATTTTACTTCAAATCTTGATCATTCATTTAATAAATATGTTTCTATAGGTACAAAAATGCAGATTGCTAGAACTGAGAATGATGGACTAAATTCAGGTTCAAATGCACTTTCTGGTAACTTAACTGGAGCTGCAAGAATGTTTCCAAACGTTCCAATTTACAGCGATACTCACCCAACTGGCTTTAACATATCCCCTGATAATGCGGTCTTGGGCCAAGGTGCGAATTTGCGAAACATTGATAACAACTATACCAATATTGCATTTGTATTGGCAAACAATGTCTTTAACAATCAAATTGGACGTGCTTTGTCTACGAATTATATTCAAGTCACTCCTTTCGATGGCTTGATTTTAAAGTCAATGATTGGAATAGATTATACTGACCTTCGTACTTTTTCTTCTACTGATCCTAGACATGGGGATGGTCGTGGCTCCAATGGAACAATGAACCGTACATCTAGAAACGTTACAAGATGGAACTGGCAGAATACAGCAAACTATTTGGGGAGCTTCGGAAAGAGCTCTATCAATGCAACTGCTGGTTTAGAATATCAGCAACAAAATGTTTCGTCTTTCACAGCAGGAGCTGCTAACTTTTCAGATAGATTTTTTCAAGAAGAGAATATCATTTCAGGAAGCTTCTCTGTACCAACTGTTTTTGGTGGAGGTGTAAACTCAGGCTTTGATTCATACTTTGGTCGTATTCAGTATGATTATGATAATAAGTATTTTGTAACTTTCTCAGGTCGTAATGACGGACTTTCTGATCTACCCGCTGCAAGTAGAAGAGGTAATTTCTTTGGTGGGTCACTTGCTTACCGCGTGTCTAACGAGAAATTTTTCCAGGAGTCGGCACTTTCAAACTTAATAAGCGATATGAAGCTTAGGGCGAGTTACGCACAAGTAGGAAATGTTTCTATCGGTGATTTTCCTTACTTAGGATTGTTTGGTGCTGCTCAATATGGCTCACAAAATGGTGTTGGTTTTACACAAGCTGGTAACTCTGGTTTGAAATGGGAGTCAAGTACACAAACAAACTTCGGTATTGATTTAGGTTTTCTTCAAAACAGAATCTTATTTACTGCAGAATATTATAGAAATGACGTTTCAGATTTGATTTTAAATGCCCCTACGGCTCCTTCATTGGGTATTCCAAACAATTCTATTTCTAAAAATGTAGGCTCTCTTTACAATAAAGGTTTAGAGTTTAGCCTTTCTTATGAAGCAGTGAGTAAACCAAATTTCTCATGGAATACAGGTCTGAACTTCTCCACGCAAGAGAACATGGTAACTGGTCTAAATAAAGGAACAGATGGTACAGATCAACCAATTTTTGCTGGACCTTATCATATCATTAGAGTAGGTGATCCAGTTGCATCTTTATATGGATTTCAGTCAGCTGGAGTGAATCCTGCCAATGGTTTTCCATTATTTGAAAAAGGCGATGGACGTATTGTTCAAAGAAACGTAAACACTGGTGCATACTCTTTCTATAATTCGGAGAATCCAACAGTTACGACTGATACTCAAGGTGCTTCTTTACTATCAGCCGATGTAGAGGATGGTGGAGATCGTAGAGTTCTTGGTAATACAAATCCAACTTATTTCGGCGGCTTTACAAATACGTTTGCATATAAGGGAATTGACTTGGAGATATTTACTCGCTTTTCAGGAGGAAATAAGATCATGAACGTAACTCGCCAAGAAACTCTTTTAAATCAGGATTTCAACAATAATGGTGCTGAAATATTGAATAGATGGACCGAAGTTGGACAAATAACAGATGTGCCAAAAATGGTATTGAATAATGGAAATGTTATCAATTTGAATGGTGCTACTAATAGCCGTTTTGTTGAAAATGGAGATTTTGTTCGAATACAAAACATCGTTTTGGGGTACTCTCTGCCTAAGTCAATTTTTGAAAATACTAAGACAGGTATCAGAAGTGTGCGTGCTTATGCTTCTTTACAAAATGCATTAACTTTTACAAAATACACCGGATTAGATCCTGAGTTGAACGCGAACGGAAACGTTAACCAAACTTTTGGACTTGACTATAACACAAACCCTCAGTTTAGAGCCTTCACTTTTGGTCTTTCTGTAGGACTGTAATCTATCGACAATATTAATTCATAAATTAAAATGAAAATATCAAAATATAGTAAATTAGCGATTGTGGGCTTGGTTGTCAGTGCTTTCTCATGCAACGTGACAGATCTTGCTCCAATAGACGCCCTTTCTGAGTCAACAGCATTTCAAACGCCAGAGCGTATAGAGCTTGTTGTTGCAGGAGTTTATGACGGGGCTCAATCCGGTTTTTATGCTGGAGGGCTTAACGGAGGTGTTATTCGTGGGTACCCATTTGGTGCTGCACATTTGCAACAAGGTGATTGCCGAGGTGAGGATATGGTGAGTGTTGCGGCGTTTTACGGTATTACCTATGACGGTACTTATGATGCCACTACTCCTAATAATGGTTTCTTTTGGCAAACTAGTTACGCAATGATAAACCGTGCCAACGTGGCAATTGACGGTATTAGAAAAGCTCCAACAGAAGGTGCCCTCACAGCAGAGATTAAAAATAGCTATGAGGCGGAGTTGAGATTATTACGTGCTTTGGGTCACTTTTACCTAGTAGTGAATTTTGCTCGTCCATTTGGTGATAATCCTAATGCTGCAAATGGAGGTATAATTTACCGTACAGAGCCAGTAGGTACTAGTACCGGTTTAACGGCTGATGAAGCTGGAGTTCAGCCAAGAAATACTGTAGCTGAATGTTATACAAAGTTATTGGAAGACCTTGATTTTGCAGAAGCCAACCTTCCTGCTACTAGAGCAGTCAATGGAATCACTCGAGCTACAAAGGGTGCTGCAATTGCCTTAAAAACAAGAGTAAAGTTGCATCAAGGCAACTGGTCAGGCGTTATTACTGAGGCTAATAAGCTGTTACCTTCTTCTGGTACGTTACAGAGCCCAATTGGTGGTTATCAGCTGACAGCAACCCCGATGGGGGCTTTTGGAAGTGCAAATAAAACAAATACAGAGTCGATTTTATCAATGGAAAATAATGACGTTGATAACGCTGGTGTAAATGGAGCTGCTCCTACTATGTACTCCGCATCTGTAGTTGGCGGAAGAGGTATTGTAGGGATTAGTCCATTGATTTGGAATCAACCGTTTTTCGCTGCCGACGATTTCCGTAAATCTGCCCAAATGGTTACACAAGATGGAGCCACTTCACCGGGTCGTGGAGCATATTTTACAAAAAAATATGCTGATGCTACAGCAAGAACAGATAATTCGCCAATTATACGTTATGCTGAGGTGGTTTTAAATGCTGCTGAAGCAATAGCACGTACTTCTACAGGTGTTGATGCTCGTGCTCTTAGTTTGCTGAATGCAGTAAGAAATCGTGCTTTGCCTGAAGGTTCTCCTGCTCGTTATACTGAAGCTAGCTTTGCTTCAAATGCTGAGCTAGTTAGAGCGATTTTGAACGAACGAAGAATAGAGTTCTTAGCTGAAGGTATGCGTTGGTTAGACATTCACAGGCTAGGTACTGATGCAACTTTTGGGCCTGGTGGAGTTCCGGCTAAAGCAAGTAGGACGCTAACCTTTACTAATTTATATACTAATGACCCAACAACAACTTTCACAATGTTGGCTGCGTTGCCGTACAGTAGCTTTAAGTTTATATGGCCTTTGCCAATTGAAGAAATAAACAATAACCCAACGTTGAAAGCTCAGCAAAATCCAGGCTATTGATTTATAGTATGTTTAAATAAAATGGTGTTCAATTCAAGTTGGGCACCATTTTTTTTATGTTAATATATCAGAATTATATTTTCTGCAATTGCCTTAATTTGGTGTGAATTGATTTATTAAATAAAATGAAGGATGATTGTACGTTAAGAATGATGGCTTGAGTTCTTAATCTAAACATTTGTAAATTGAATCAGAATAGTCAAAACAAGAACCATTTTTTCGTTCTTTTGAGAATGTATAAATTATTAAATGTATATTTGACACATAAAAAGTTTTTTACCTAAAATTATCTATAACATGAGCAAGCTGAATGTAACATTGGGAGATAAGGAATACTTCCCTTTTATCAAAGAACAAATTAAATTCGAAGGCAGAGAGTCGGATAACCCAATGGCTTTCAAGTGGTACGATGCTGACCGTGTCATTGCTGGTAAAACCATGCGTGATCATTTGAAGTTTGCAGTTTCTTACTGGCATACTTTCTGTGGAACGGGTGGTGATCCATTCGGCCCTGGAACAAAGAATTTTCCTTGGGACGCTAAAGGCAACAACATTGGTGGAGCAAAAGATAAAATGGATGCTGCATTTGAGTTTTTCACAAAACTTGGAACAGACTATTGGTGCTTTCACGATGCGGATATGTCTCCAGAGGGTGATTCTGTAAAGGAATACGAGAGCAACATGCGTACGATGGTAGATTACGCAAAAGCGAAACAAAAAGCTTCGAATGTGAAGTTGCTTTGGGGAACTGCCAATTTGTTTTCGAATCCTCGTTACATGAATGGAGCTAGTACAAATCCAAACTTTGATGTTGTAGCTCGTGCTTCGGTTCAAATACAGAATTGTATCGATGCAACAATTGAACTTGGTGGAGATGGATATACTTTTTGGGGAGGTAGAGAAGGCTACATGAGCTTACTTAACACTTTGCCAAAGAAAGAACTTGCAAACATGGGTCGTTTCCTAGGTATGGCTCGCGATTATGCTCGAAAAAATGGCTTTGAAGGTTCTTTTTACATTGAGCCAAAGCCAGCTGAGCCATCAAAGCATCAGTATGATTTTGATACACAAACAGTTATAGGATTCCTACGTGAGCATGGTCTTGAGAAGGATTTCTCAATGAATATTGAAGTAAATCACGCAACATTGGCAGGGCATACATTCTCTCACGAGCTACAAATGGCTGCTGATGCAGGAATGTTAGGATCAATAGATGCTAATCGTGGTGATTACCAAAACGGATGGGATACAGATCAATTTCCAGTTGATATTTACGAACTCACCGAAGCCATGCTTATCATAGTAGAAGCAGGTGGTTTTAAGACTGGTGGAATAAACTTTGATGCTAAAACAAGAAGAAATTCAACTGACTTAGAAGATATCTTCATCGCACACATTGGTGGAATGGATGTATTTGCAAGAGCATTGATTGTAGCTTATGACATTCTTGAAAAGTCTCCATATAAGAAGATGCGTGCTGATCGTTACGCTTCTTTCGATAGTGGAAATGGTCAGAAGTTCGCCAACGGAGAAATGAGTCTAGAAGATCTTGCAAAAATTGGTAGAGCAACTGCAGAACCAGCTCAAATTAGTGGTAAGCAGGAGCTTTATGAGATGATCTTGAATCAGTATATTTGATGCATAATCGAAAATATATCATAGGAAAAGCCCCCAGTTTGGGGGCTTTTTTAGTTTAGAGCTCCCTAGTTTTAGGGATTTTAAGTGAAACTTGTTCATAGTAATTTTGATGAAGAAAAAATTAAAATATTATGATTAAGATAATTCAAACTTTGGCAATTTCTTTTTTGTGTTTGGTCGCAAACGCAAATATAGTTTTTCAAGGAAATACATATGCGGGAGGCGGTGGAGGAGCAATCTCTGATCCAAGTACAAATGCGTTTAGCTACGATTCGTATTCAGGTCTGGGAGGTAATGAAACTTTCTTAAGAATTGATCAATATTGGTACAGAATAACAACAGGAATAGGAATTACAAATAGTGCTAACCATTATGTTCTTGCAAGAACTGTTGATCCATTTTGTAGTGAAAATCCGCCAGCATCAGCCCAATGGTATGTTTATCCCTCTAATCCTTTATATTCCGGTGTTCAATGGCAAAACTACCCCAATGGCACTCCTCCTTCAGCTACAAATTTGTATTCCGCAGTAACTTACAATATCTCAGGGCAGGTTGGTGTAATAAATTACTCTACAAGTACAGTCATGCCTTATTTCATTGACCTTGCTAGTCAGCCAACTAGTACAATTACCGGTATTAGTCCATCTACGGGCAGGATATATTATAATCAATGTGAGAATACAGTTGACGTTGGTATCGGAAATTCCTGGTCAAGTTTGTGGCCAAACACAAAAAATTATTTTCTACAAAAGAAACAAGCCTTTGAATTCGGAAATAGTCAAACTCGGATTGTGGGGGAGTTCGGCACCGGATTGTATGGTACTGGTTTTAGCAACATTGTTCAACTTAACTTTGTGACCGATAATAAGAAGTCACTCGTTCTTGGGAGAGATTTTTATAAACATAATAGCGATTTAAATTTTTCTGGCTCAGTGGGTTCGGTGCCCAATTTTCAATTTGGGAATTATACTTTAACAGATACTGATCACTTAGTAGTTTTACACAATTCAGCAGCTGCCTCTACTTTTACACTGCCAAATAATTCTTTTCCAATTAGCGAACAGGGACGACATTATATTATCATTAATTCCTCAAGCAATAATCTAACACTTTCACCCAGTGTAAATGGATTGGTTTCTTCCATCGTTCCTCCCAATGAAAGTGTGATGATTGTAAACGTGGGTTCTTGGTATAGGATAAATTGATTTAGGAGGAAATAATTTTTGGTTGACTTAAATTAAAAAGCCCTTACGGTTTTGAAATCGTAAGGGCACTTGTATGTTCAATCTTCTTTAAGCTGACTCCAAAGCTCTCTTTGCAGCTGTTTCTTCTTTCCAGTTTTTCCACTTTTCTCCAAGGATTTTGGTCATTCCTCTGTCCACAACTTGGTGACGGGCAAGATTAAAACCACCCTTAAGGAAAGTGAAAGCGGAGTCATTTGCTCTTAGTGCTAAGCTAAATCCTCCATCTACATAGCGGATATGGTGCCACCAAAGACTTGGGATGAATGCCGTTTCACCATGTTCAAAAATCGCCTCGTATCCAGTGAGGTTTCTAGCCGCAGGGAATTTTTCGAAATCAGGATTCTCAGGGTCAAAATGACTCATTACCGTATAAGGGTGCTGATAAAGCTTTTTGCTTTCTTCTGGAGAGAAAAGGATGATTTTCTTGCGGGTTTGAAACTGCGTCAAAAATACATTCGAACAATCCATGTCGTAGTGTAAGCTAGTCACAGAGTCTTGCCCTCCAAAGAAAACAAACTTGTAGCTTTTAATAAAGCCATCCATAATGGTAGGATAACTAATGTCATTGGCGAGCTCAGGCCTTTTCTTGAAAATATCGAATAAGAATATACGAAGATCAACAGGTCCTCCTTGAATAAGGTCTAAATACTCACCAAATTTCATCGTTTTGGCTATTTGGAAGTATTTTTTTGGATCATGATAGTTCTTGTCTATCAACGGCACTTCTAAGTCACCATGATTTTCTTTTAGCCAATCAAAGGTCCACTTTTGTGCGGCTGGCCAGTCCTTTACTAAGTCAGTGAAAATTACCGGCTTTTTAGGCTTCAAATAATTCTCAATGAATTCTTCCCTAGTTAGTCCTGTTCTACGTTCTATAGGTAGAAGTTTCATATTTTTATTGAATTGAGTTTTTGCATTGGAGCTAAAGTCAACTCTGCTTATGGTTTCTTAATTGATTAAAACTTGAACGCAAAATTAATAGTATTAGTTTTTTTAACGATAACAATTTGTGTTTTTCTTAGATGAGTAAATTATTCAACACCTTTATCCTCTTTGTAATTGCATTATTTCTTGCAGTTCTATTATTTCTAACACTGAAAAATGGATTCTCAAATCCGTTTAAAGTGAAGTCCACAGAAACCATTCATAATCTTGTTTTAGAAAAGACAAAGGCCTTAGGAAAGCTTGAAACAGTGACTTTTTACTTTAAAGATATTGTAGAACAGAAGCTATCGCGTGACTATTTGCCCGACCCCAAAGCACTGATCATTGTTTACGGAGAAGCAACAGGTTGTCTTGATTTGACAAAAATTAAATCTGAGGATATTGTCACTGAGCGAGACACTATTTACATTACTTTACCTCAAGCGGAGCTTTGTTCCTATAAAATTGACCATTCTAAGACATATATTTATGATGCGTCTTATGCATTTATGAACGAGAAACTGCTTTTTGAGGAAGCATATAAATCAGCGGAGAAGCAGATTAAAGAAAGTGCTCTTAAGGCAAATATTTTAAATCAAGCTAGCGAAAATGCTGTCCAAGTTTTGAAGCCATTGCTCGAAAGTGTTGGTCAAAAACCAGTTCTTTTTAAATAAAACCTTGTCGATGTGGCAGAAAAACTCCGTTAGGCTGCCATTCTGACCATTTAAGCCACAAAAACTTATATCCGCACTATTCTTGTTTGATCAAGTTTGGATTTCAGTAAATTTGCAGTTCATTTCAATTTAGATAACACAATCATTACAATATATAATGTTCAATTTTTTAACTAAAAGCATTTCAAAGGTTTTCGGAACCAAATCGGATAGGGACGTAAAAAGCCTTTCCCCTTACGTAGATGCAACCAATGCAGAGTATGCCAAACTGCAATCTCTTAACAACGATGATTTTAGATATAAAAGTCAAGAGTTAAAGGATGAAATTCAAGCTGGACTAAAGCATATTCAGGATGAAATTGATAGCCTAAACAAGGAAGCGAGTGAAAATGCGGAATTAAGTATTGATCAAAAAGAAGACCTATACAAGCAAGTAGATGCTCTTAAATTGAAATACAATGAAGAGTTAGAAGTTATTTTGCTCGATATATTGCCAAGAGCGTTTGCGGTTATAAAAGAGACAGCACGCAGGTTCAAGGAAAATGACAATATCACAGTAAACGCTTCGCACCTTGATCGTGAGCTTGCTATGACTAAAGGCAATATTACAATTGAAGGCGATAATGCAATTTGGAATAGTGAATGGGAAGCAGCAGGAAATTTGCTTCGGTGGGATATGTTGCATTACGATGTTCAAATCATCGGTGGTGCTGCTCTTCACAAAGGAAACATTGCAGAGATGCAAACTGGTGAAGGAAAGACGTTGGTGGCAACTTTTCCAGCTTTCTTAAATGCACTGGCTGGTAAAGGAGTTCATATTGTTACAGTTAACGACTATTTGGCAAAAAGAGACTCCGAATGGATGGCTCCAATATTTGAGTTTCACGGAATCACTTGTGACTGTATAGATAAATACCCAGCAAACTCTGAGGCAAGAAGAAAAGCTTACAACGCTGGAATTTGTTACGGAACAAACAATGAATTCGGATTCGATTACCTAAGAGATAATATGGTAAACGATCCAAAAGAGCTGGTTCAAAGAAATCACCACTTCGCAATGATTGATGAGGTCGATTCGGTTTTGATCGATGACGCTCGTACACCACTTATCATTAGTGGACCAATGGCCAAAAAGGGTGACGAGGTTTTGTACAACTCTCTCAAACCAAGAATTTCTATGCTGGTAGAAGCTCAAAAAGTCTTGGTGAATGGTTACCTGAACGAAGCTAAAAAATATTTGAAGGAAGGAAATAAGGCAGAAGGTGGTTTGCCTTTATTTAGAGCCCATAGAGGTTTACCAAAGAGTAAGCCATTGATTAAGTTCTTGTCGGAGCCTGGGATGAAAAAAACCTTGCTCGAAACTGAAGCAACTTACATTGCAGAAAATAACAAGCTCATGCCTACGGCTGATGAGCCTTTGTATTTTACGATAGATGAGAAAAATAATGGTATAGAATTGACAGATAAGGGAATTGACTTCCTTACTGGTCAAGATGAAGATCCTCAGTTTTTCATTATGCCAGAGATATCAATCATGATTGATGATATCGAGAAAAGCACAGAGCTTAGCGAGAAAGATAAAGTAATTAAGAAAGATGAGCTTATAAGAGATTACAGTACTAAAGCTGAGCGAATTCATGCTGTTAACCAATTGCTGAAAGCCTATTCACTTTTTGAAAAAGATGTGGATTATGTCTTAATGGATGGTAAGGTTAAGATTGTTGATGAGCAAACAGGTCGTGTAATGGATGGTCGTCGTTGGTCTGATGGACTTCACCAAGCGGTAGAAGCGAAAGAGAATGTAAAAGTTGAAGACTCTACTCAAACATACGCAACTATTACACTCCAAAACTATTTCAGGATGTATCACAAGCTTGCAGGTATGACTGGTACTGCAGAGACTGAGGCAGGTGAGTTTTGGAAAATATACAAATTGGATGTGATCTCAATCCCAACCAATAGACCTATTGTTAGAGACGATCGCGAAGATAAAATTTATAAGACTGTTCGTGAGAAGTACAATGCTGTTGCCGATGAAATTACCGAAATGGTAAACGAAGGTAGACCAGTTCTTGTGGGAACCACTAGTGTGGAAAATTCGGAAATTATTAGCCGTATGCTCACGTTAAGAAAAATTCCTCACAATGTATTGAATGCGAAACAACATGCTCGAGAGGCTGATATTGTAGCTGAGGCAGGAAAGTCTGGAACGGTTACTATTGCTACGAACATGGCCGGTAGAGGAACAGATATCAAGCTTTCTCCTGAAAGTAAAAGCTCTGGAGGTTTGGCAATTATAGGTACTGAGCGTCATGAATCTCGACGTGTTGACCGTCAGCTTCGTGGTCGTGCTGGTCGTCAAGGAGATCCAGGAGCGTCACAATTCTTTGTTTCTTTGGAAGATAACTTGATGCGACTTTTCGGTTCAGATAGAATTGCAAAGGTGATGGATAAAATGGGAATGGAAGAAGGCGAAGTGATTCAGCATTCTATGATTTCTAGTTCTATCGAACGAGCACAAAGAAAAGTAGAAGAAAATAACTTTGGAACAAGAAAGAGACTCATCGAGTACGATGATGTCATGAATGTTCAGCGTGATACTATTTATAAGCGACGTAAGAATGCTCTTTTTGGAGATAGACTTTCTCTAGATATTGCGAATATCCTTTTTGATTCATGTAGAGATATAGTGAATTCAACTCAAGGTAACTACGATGAGTTCGAAATCCGTTGCATGCAGCGACTTGGATTCAAGCCTGAGATTGAAAGAAATGAATTTGAAGCAAAAGGTTCTGATGTTACTCACCAGCTTTTTGATTTAGCTCAAATCCAGTATAACAGAAAGAACGAGCTAATTGCATCTAATACTTTACCTGTATTGGAAAAAGTTAAATTAGATCGCCAAGCATTGATTGATGAGCCATTTTTGGCCGTAGTAGGAGATGGAAATAAAAACATCGCCATTTTTGCCGACATCCAAAAAACCATAGATACTAAAGGGCGAGAACTCATTACTGAGATGGAGAAGAATATCTCTCTATCAGTAATTGATCAAGAGTGGAAAGAGCATCTTAGGGATATGGATGATTTGAAGCAATCGGTTCAAAATGCTTCTTATGAGCAAAAAGACCCTCTTTTGATCTATAAATTTGAAGCTGTTGAATTGTTTCAATCCTTCCTTGCAAGAGTAAATGCTGATATGATTTCATTCTTAATGAAAGCGAACATAGTAGAAATGCGTTTTCAGCAAGTTGCACCTCCAAAGAATGATAAGCCAAAACTTAGTACCAATAGAACTGATGGTGATAGTGGTGGAGCGTCTGCAGTACCTGCTCCAGCAAAAGCAACCAAGCTTGCAAGTAGAAATGACAAGGTTTCAGTCCAGTATAAAGATGGTACAGTTAAGAAAGACGTTAAATACAAGCATGTAGAGCAAGATGTATTAAGCGGAAATGCTGTTTTAGTTTAATATTATGACTCAAATAAAGGACAAAGTTGTCTGGATTACTGGTGCCTCTGCCGGAATAGGGAAGGCAACGGCGGAGCAAATGGCATTGAAAGGAGCTAGGCTTGTTCTTTCTGCAAGAAGAAAGGATAAGTTAGAAGAGCTGAAATCTAGTCTGGCTTTATCGGAGGAAGATGTGCTTGTACTCCCAATGGATATGAAAGACTTGTCTTCTTTTGAGTCTGCTTACGATACTGTTAAACGAAAGTTTGGTAAGGTTGACATTCTATTCAATAATGCTGGTATCTCGCAACGAGGATCTGTTATTGAAAGTACGGATCAAGTTTACCATGAGCTCATGGATGTGAATTACTGGGCTCCTGTAAAGCTTACCAAAATTGTCCTCAGTGATATGATTGCTGCTAAGTCAGGACATTTTATGGTGACAAGTAGTCTTTCTGGAAAATTTGGAAGTCCAATGAGATCAGGTTACTGTGCATCTAAGCATGCTCTTCATGGATTTTATGACAGCCTAAGAACTGAGGTTTTTAAATATAATATTAAGGTAACCATTATTTGTCCCGGCTATATTAATACGGATATCAGTAAGAATGCCTTGGCTCCCGATGGTCAAAAGCATGGTAAAATGGATACCAACCAAGAGCAGGGTTTATCTGTGCAGAAATGTGCTTCTCAAATTGTTAAGGCAGTAGAGAAAAACAAGACAGAAGTATACATGGGAGGTAAAGAGGTATTCGGGGTGTATCTTAAACGTTTTCTTCCCAGTGTCCTCGAAAAAATACTGATTGGGCAAGCCCCAAAGTGATTTTTGGGATATAAGAATTCTTAGATGTGATATTTCAAAATTCAGCTAGGATATTCTGCATATTGCTTTAATGTGGTATTAGCTATATTGAGAATTGGAGTAAAAACCTCCATTTTATTTTGACGTTCCTATGTTTTCAGCTTTTCAATATACGATCGTATAAATATTAAGATAGATTAAGTCTTTTAGATATTATTCGTATTGTTTGGTATTATTCTAACATTTTTGGAATTTTAATGGGTAATAATTTTAATCTTCTGCTACGGAGATTTATTATTATTTTTTTTATCTATTTACACCTTAATAACAAACTGTATGAATAAAATTTTATTAGTTATGGTGTTGTCCTTACTGAGCATTTTTGCTTTTGGGCAAACCATTGAGATTAGAGGTAAAGTAACCGCTGCAGATGATGGCACTGGGCTACCGGGTGTTTCTGTTTCCGAAAATGGAACTACAAAGGGTACGATGTCAGATGCCCAAGGGAATTACAAGATTACTTCGACCAAAGGAAGTACATTATTGTTTTCATTTGTAGGAATGGTTAGCCAGAAGGTTTTTGTAGGAAACCAAAGCACAATCAATGTTTCTCTTGTTAGTGACGACATGACATTGAATGAAATTGTGGTCACGGCTGGTGGGTTAACAGCTCAAAGAAGGGAGCTTGGAAACCAAGCAACTACTATAAGAGCAAAGGAAATTACCCAAGGAAAATCTTCCAACATTGCTGCTGGTCTGTCTGGTAAAGTGCCGGGGCTGTTGGTTAGTGGTGTTAGTGGAGGTGTAAATCCAAGCTATCGTATAATCCTTAGAGGTAACCGTTCATTGACTGGGAACAATCAGGCTCTTATTGTAATTGACAACATGATTTCCACTTCAGATATTTTGGGAAACATTAATCCAGAAGACATTCAAGATATTCAAGTATTGAATGGTGCAGGTGCTGCCGCTCTTTATGGATCTGATGCATCAAATGGTGCCTTAATTGTTACTACCAAAAAAGGTCAGTCAGGAAAGTCAGAGTTTAAGGTTTCACACACCACTACATTAGAAGATGTGAGTTACCTTCCACAAATTCAAAGTCGTTTTGGTTCTGGAACAACTCCAGATGATGTTCCTACTTACACTCCTTATGAAAATCAGCAATACGGCCCAGCATTGGATGGTTCATTGGTTCAAATAGGAAAGCCCCTTCAAGATGGTTCTATTCAAACGGTTGATTATTCTCCTAAGAACTCTAGATATGATTTCTGGGAAACTGGTGTTGCGAATCAAACTGACATTAGTTTAAATTCAGGTAATGAAACTGGTACATTTTATATGTCTGGTCAGTTCTTTGACCAAAAGTCTACCGTTCCTTTCGAAGGGTACAAGCGATATAGTATTAGGGCAAATAGTACTAGAAATATCAACAAGAATTTAGTTGCTACTTTCAATACTAACTTTATCGCAAATAGATATGACAGAAGTGCTCAAACTGGTACAGCTTACGAGAACTTATTAATGTCTCCTTCTCAAGTTGATGTTACTAAATATAAGGATTGGAGAAATGATCCATTTGCTAATCCAAATGGGTATTACAATGAGTACTATGACAACCCATACTTTACTTTGGAAAACAGTAGATCTATTTCAAGAAATGACTACTTGCAAGGTAACGTAGAGTTAAAGTGGAATCCAATTGATCCTTTAACTTTCATAGCAAGGACGGGTATTACAACTAGGAACTATTCTGGGAAAAATACTTACGGCAAATTTATATTTTCTGATTATACCAAAAGCATTTCAGGAGGATCTAAAACTGATATCGCGGGAAGTGTAGATGACTTTAGTGGCTATACTTTTCAGTTAGTTAATGATTTCATAGCCGAATATAAAGGTCGTGTTTCTGAAGACTTCACATATAGTATTGTTGGTGGATTAACTTTAAGAGAGAACGCAAGTAAGAACTTGGGTGTCTCTGCCAATGGCTTGGTAATTGATGGGTTGTATAACATCTCTAACAGTTTGAATAATCCTGGAGCTGGAGAAGGAAGTTCTTTAGAAAGACAAATTGGACTTTTCGGAAAAGCTCAGTTGGGGTATAAAGATTTCTTGTATTTAAATGTTACAGGAAGAAATGACTGGAGATCTGTACTTGCTGCCGAAAATAGATCCTTCTTCTACCCATCTGCTGACTTCTCATTTATTGCAACAGATGCATTGCCAGTTTTGAGAGATGTCGACGTTCTTGAAACTTTAAAACTAAGAGGTGGATATTCAAAAGTAGGTCAAGTTAATATCGGGCCTTATGCTCTTAACTCTACATTCTCTCAGGCTTATGGTTATCCATATGCAACTGGGCCTGGATTTACTCAAAATAATACATTGGTTTCTTCAAAAATTAACCCTGAGATCACAACTGGGTTAGAAGCTGGTTTAGATTTTGAGTTGAGACCATGGAGAATTAGTGGAGGATTGACATTGTATCAAACAAATACAGTGGATCAAACAATTTCTGTTGCAGTTTCTTCTTCTGCTGGATATAGTAATTTATTAACTAATGTTGGAGAAGTACAAAACAAAGGATTGGAGGCAATCATAGATTTAACTCCTATCAGAGTTCAGAATGGTGTTGAAATTGGAATTGGTATGAATTATACCGTTAACAGAAATGAAGTAATTTCTTTGTCAGATCAGTCAGATGAGCTTGTGCTTTCTAGCTCTGGGACAGCGTCAAGGATTTTAGCAAAAGTAGGATCACCTTTCCCTTTATTACAGGTTACTCAGTATAACAGAGATCCACAAGGAAGAATTATTGTAGATGCAAAAACAGGATTTCCTTCAACTGATGGAACATTTTATGATAAAGGTGTAACAAATTCACCTCAAATCTTTGGTGTAAATACTAGAATTGGATACAAAGGTTTTAAATTCTATACTTTGTTTGAATATAGAACTGGAGCTTACATCTATAATGCCGTTACAACTGGGTATGACTTCTCAGGTGCAGGTATAAGAACAACTTGGTATAACCGCGATCGTTTCGTAATTCCAAATTCTTCGTATCTAAATTCAGAAGGAAACTATGTTGAGAATACAAATATTACGACAAGGACTGGTGGAGCAGATTTCTGGACAGATGGTACAAGAAACAGAGATATTGGAGAAAATTATGCTAACTCCTCTGCCTTCTGGAAAATAAGAGAAGCTTCTTTGTCTTATAATTTACCTTCTGATATCATTACAAAAATGAAGTTTTTGAATCAGGCATCTATTAGTGTGCAAGGTAGAAACCTATTTATATGGACGCCAGACTCAAACCTTTACACAGATCCTGAGTATAGTGCGAATGGATCAGGTAACAATGCTGTTGGATTTACCAACTTAAATCAAACTCCTCCAGCAAGGTATTACGGGGTGACTTTATCATTAACTTTTTAATTTGATCGAAAATGAATAAATATAAAATTTTAGGTGTACTTAGCTTTTTTCTATTGCTGAGCACATCATGTCAAGATTATTTAGATATCAACACCAATCCTAACTCGGCAACAAGTGCAACACCAGACTTGGTTTTGCCACAAGCAATTGTTGGATTTGCTAACATATCTAATCAGTTTAATGCTTACGGTGGTCACTTTGGTGGATATATTGCTAATGCTGGAGGGTTCTCTGGATTTGGGAACTTGTTTAATTACAACTTAGTACCTGCCAACTACAACGGACTATGGGTAAATTCATATGACAACCTTCAAGATCTTAATTATGTAATTAAAGAAACTGAAGGAAAAGATGAGTTAGCCTATTACAATGCTGCTGCCACCATATTAATGGCTGCAGGCTATCAAAGGTTGGTCGATACTTTTAATGATGTTCCTTATTCTGAGGCACTTAGCAGTGATGAGACTTTGATTCCTAAGTACGATGATGCAAGTACCATTTATGCTAGCTTATTCGCGAACTTGGATAATGCGATTAAGTTGATTGATAATGCAAAATTTCCTCTTAGCCTAAACGGTTCTTCTGATCCGCTTTTTGCAGGAAACATGACGTCTTGGAAAAGATTCGCAAATACGTTGAGGTTGAGAATGTCCTTGAGAACCGATGGAGCTTTGACTGGAATAGATTCCTCAATTGGTTTCTTAAATACTGACGCAATTGTGAATCCTGGTTATGTAAAAGATAAGCCAAATCCATTATGGGCAACTTGGGGATACACTACTACAGGTACTTTATCAAACTCATCTCGAATTCCAACAAAATTTAGTTTTGGTTTTTATGACGGAAATAAGTTGGCTGATGCTGGTAGAGGAGGCGTAATTTTCAAAAGCTTTAGCGTTGGTGGTACTGCAACTCCAGTTAATCAACTTGGAAACGAAGTAGACAATCCAGCTATTATTACCAACTATCCAACTTGGTATACTGGAACTTATAGCTCATCTTCAAGTATTTCTAATGCATTGGGAGTATTGAAAGGACCTTCTCAAGGTCAAGTTCTTATGCTTCATGCCGAATCATTGTTCTTGCAGTCAGAAGCAAGACTAAGAGGGATTTTAACTGATGGTGACTTTGCAGCTGATTTTAATGCAGGTATCAAGGCGTCATATACCTATCTGTACAAAGATGTTACGAATGTATTATCGCCAGATAAGGATGTAAATGCAGATTTTGAGGCATATAAATTAGCAAACGAGGGTAAGTACTTGGTGAATATCAGTGCTGCAAATGGACAAACGGAACAGTTGGAAGCGATTATTACTCAAAAGTATATCGCTCTTAACATGATTAATTCGGATGAAAGTTGGAATGAGTATAGGAGAACTGGTTTTCCGAAAACAGATCCAAAGGGAACTGCGTATGAGAACATGGCAGCTTTGCTTTCTAACTCAACAAGGCCAGATAAGCTACCAACACGAGTGCTTTATCCATCTTCGGAGCAGTCGTATAACTCATCTAATTATAAAGCAATTGATCAATTTTCAGACAAAATATTCTGGGATAAAAATTAATAATATCTATGAAAAATATTTTAAATATATTCGCATTTTTGGTTCTTGCTTTGGTTGCAACATCTTGTTTGGATGATGAACTTACATTGGATCCAAAGAATTCGATAAACGTAATCGAATTTAAGAACCCAGCACTTTTTGCTTCCCCATCAGGTAGTACTTATTCTTTATATGCTGCTGCTTTTGATTTTGCAGATGAGGTAGATTATCCTGTTACAGTTAGTTACTCTGGAGCCAATGTTGCTCCTCAGGATATTAAAATTGACCTTGCAATAAATCAAGCGGCAATTACACAGTATAATGAAGAACAAGGAGCTCATTTTGATCTTCTACCACCAGATTTGTATACTATTCCTACTCAAGTTACAATCTTGAAAGGGCAGAGAACTGCTGTTGTGGATTTAAAAATAAAGTCAAGTAAGCTGCCTTTTGATAAGTCTTATGTTTTACCACTTCAAATTGTAAGTGCATCTAGTGGTGTAATTAGTGGGAACTTTGAAACCATTTTAATTAATGTAATTCCAAAGAACCCTTATGATGGTGTGTATACTTACACTACTTCGGCTAATACGTCATTGGTTCCGAATGCTACTAAAACTTTAACTTTGGTGACATTAAACGGAACTACAGTTAAGTTGCTTCCAGGGTTGTTAGGTACTTATTCTAATGAGGTAACTTATACAGTTGATCCGGAGACAAACCAAGTTACTGTAACTTGTCCTTCTTTAGGAGTTCAAACTCCTCAAGATACAAGAAGTAAATGGGATCCTGTAAATAAAGTCATGACCGTTTTCTGGAAACAAGGAAATGGAGGAAGGACTTTTGAAGAAGTATTTACTTACAAAGGTTCTAGATAAATTAACTTGAGCTGATAAGTTTTAATAAAATACACTTCGTATGAGGTGGTTTCTAAACGGTTTGCCAAAAAAAATGGCAAACCGTTTTTATTTGGCTTCAACCCAAAGTTATATTTTCGAGTGAGTTCTCTTTACTTTGAGTCAGAATTATTGGTTGAAATAAAAAGGTATTAAGTGAGGTGTTTTGTAGCTCCTTGAGTTTCATTAAATAAAACAAATGAATTTAGGTACAATGCGGAATTGGTTTAGAAGGCTGATATGGTTCGGGTATCTTTTATTTGGGTATGTAAAAATAGGGTGGTCCAATTGTTAAATTTTACAAAAAAATAATATGGACACTTTGTTGGATGGTCTAATTCGATAATACAAAAGCAAAAGACGTAATTTATTTTTGGGAAATTAAAATTTTTCTAAAGTGATATTTGCCCAAATTTTGAGATATAAATTTCATTTGAAGTGGGGCTATTGTATTGCTATTTTCTAAAGTATAGAATTAAATGGCTCTTTAGTATGCATGCATACTATTAGATATTATTTACTTTGTGTTGTATTATTCTAATATTTTTGGAATTTTTCCGAGAATATCAGGCAAAAGTCTATCTCAAAAAGTAAATTTGTTTTTTTACAACAATTTAACACCTTAATAACAAACTGTATGAAGAAATTTCTACTAACATTCCTATTGATAGGATGTGTGGGATTTGTTTTCGCTCAAGGAACAATCTCAGGAACAGTAACTTCTGCCGACGATGGTTCGGAAATCCCTGGAGTTAGTGTGCGTGTGCAAGGTACCAGTGTAGGTACTCAGACTGATGCGTCTGGAAAGTATAGCATCAAGGCAGCGAAAGGTGCCACTTTACAATTTAGTTTTATTGGATTCACTCTTCAGGAAGTTACTGTTGGCAATAGCACAACAGTAAATGTTTCTATGGCTGCTGACACTAGAGTACTACAAGAGGTTGTGGTTACTGGTCTTGGTCGAGTAAAAGAAGAGAAAGCGGTAGGTACTGCAATGCAAACAATTGGAAGCGATAAGTTGACTTTTGTTAAGCAAACTAACGTAGCTAGTGCTTTATCTGGAAAGATTGCTGGTGTGAAGCTTCAAGGAGCTCCATCTACTTCATTCCGTGAGCCAAACCTTCAAATTAGAGGTGCTTCAGGTCTTTCGATCTATGGTAGCCCTTTGTATGTATTGGATGGTACTCCAGTAGAATTGAATGCGGTAAACATGGACAACGTTGAGTCTATTTCTGTATTGAAAGGTGCTGCAGCAACTGCAATTTACGGTCAAAGAGCTTCTGAAGGAGTAATCGTTTTGACTACAAAAAGAGCTAAGAAAGGCTCAATTCAGGTTGACATTAACTCTGCAACTACTTTCTCTAATGTTTATAACTTACCTCCATACCAAAATGAGTATGCTGGTGGATATGACCAAGAAATGCCAACTTTTGCTTATAACTCTGCTATACACCCTGCAGAATGGGCAAGTTTTGATGGTCAAAACATTCTAGAATATTATGCAGATGAAAGCTGGGGGCCAAAAATTGATGGAAGACAATATCGTCCATACTACTCATGGTTCCCTTCTCACCCGGACTTTGGAAAGCAAACTACTTTATCTCCACAACCAGATAACGTAAAAGATTTCTTCCAAACTGGTGTTGATCTTAACAATAACATTACAATTGGTGGTGGAAGCGAAAATGGAACTATCCGTTTGTCTTACACTAACATTAATAGAACTCTTCCTGTGCCAAACACAGAATTGAAGAGAAACTTTGTGACTTTGAATAGTACTTACCAATTATCTAAGAAATTGGAAGCAAGTGCTAACTTTAACTACATGCGTGAAGATCAGCAAGGTCGTCCACTTGAAGGTTATGCTCAAGGTTTGACTGGTAGCTTTAACCAATGGTTCCAACGTCAATTGGATATGAGTGTTCTTAAAGAGTACAAAAACTCTGATGGAACTTTCAATTCTTGGAATATTTCTGGTCCAGAAAATACAACTCCATTGTATTGGGATAATCCATACTATGATGTGAACGAAAATATCTATGATCACAATCAAGATAGAATTTATGGAGATATTAGCTTGAAGTATAATATCACTGATAAGTTTAACGTACAAGGATGGGTAAGAAACAGTTCTCGTTTCTTTGATAACTCATTCAATATTGCATCTGGTGGTTTGAACCAAGACGCTTATTACACTTCTGATGCTAAGTCAACAGAAATGAACTACGAAGTTCTTGCTAACTATAACGAAAGATTTGGAGATATTACTCTTGATTTAAGTGCTGGTGGTAACATTAGAGATGAGAAAGCAATATTTACATCTCAAAGTACTGTAGGTGGACTTTCTATTCCTGGATTCTATCAGATTTCTTCAAGTAAAGATCAGCCTAACGTGCAGTACAGAATTCGAAACAAAATGGTTCGAAGTGTATACGGTATAGCATCTGTTGGTTACAAAGGATTCTTGTTTATTGATGGAACTTTGAGAAATGACTGGTCTTCAACTCTTCCAGTTGAAAACAATTCTTACCTATATCCTTCTATTGCTGGTAGTTTTGTATTCTCTGACTTTATCAAGTCTGAAAATATCCTTTCTTTCGGTAAGTTGAAAGCTTCATGGGCATCTATTGGTAGTGATACTAATCCATACCAAATCTACCCTGTTTACAGTGCAGGACCTGTAGGAAGTTACACAGTAATGAGCTTGCCAAGTCAATTGCCTAACACTGCTTTGAAGCCAACGCTTTCTAGCTCATATGACTTAGGTTTTGAATTGAGATTCCTAAGAGACAAAATTGGATTTGATTTCACTTACTATAACAGAGAGAACACAAATCAAATTCTTCCATTGTCTGTACCATCATCTAGTGGTTATTCTACTGCATTGGTTAACGCTGGTAACATCCAAAACCAAGGTATTGAGTTAGCGATGAATATCAACCCAATCAAAAATGATAACTTCAACTGGGAGATTAACTTCAATATTGCTAAAGCGACTACAATCGTAAACGAATTAGCTGAAGGAATTGATAACTATGTACTTCCAACTTTCGCTACTTATGGAATTGGAACTCAGGTTTCAGGTTCATCTACGGCATTTGGACCATCTGTTAACGCCAAAGTAGGTGAGGCATTTGGAACACTTATTGGAAACGGATACAAGAGAGATGCTAACGGAAATAAAGTTGTTGGTGCTGATGGAAAATACTTAGTTGATGCTAATGTTAACCTTGGTTCTATTCTTCCAGATTTCACTGGTGGTGTAATCAACACATTGACTTACAAAAACGTAAGCTTAAACTTTAACATTGACTTCCAGAAAGGTGGAAAAGTATATTCTGTAACAAGAATGTTTAATGCATACTCTGGCCTTGGTGCTGAGACTGTAGGAGCAAATGCCAAAGGAAACCCTATGAGAGATCCAGTTGCTGACGGTGGCGGATTCCTTGCAGAAGGAGTTTTGGCTGATGGAACTGTAAATACAAATTATATTCCAGCTACAACTTATTTCAAGTCTCTATTTAGATTACATGAGAGATGGTTATATGATGCTAGCTATGCGAAATTAAGAGAAGTTGCACTTGGGTATACTTTACCTAAGAATGTATATGAAAACGTACTTCCATTCAGAAGCATTTACGTAGGAGCTGTTGCAAGTAATGTCTTGATTTTGAGACAACCAGTAGTAGGTCTTGACCCATCAGAGCTTGAGAGCATTTGGTCAGAAGGTGGACAGCTTCCAGCTGCAAGATCATTTGGTTTTAACGTGAAATTGGGACTATAATTTGTTTAATTCTAAAAGAAATTTAAAAATGAAAAATATAAAAAAACTATTTCTAGGATTAGCAATAACGGCTGGTTTAACGGCTTGTGATCCTAGCGATTTTGGTGACTTAAATGTCAACCCAAACAGCCCGTCAAATCCTATAGCGTCTTCGCTATTAACTGGTGCTGAAAGAGGTGTGCAGTCGATTTTTACTGACACGCAAGGATGCTTGTACGTTCAGCAAATGGCGAATAAGCAATATACCTCAGCTGATAGATATCAGACAATACAATGGAGTTACAATGGATTTTATACTGGTCCATTGGTGAACTTAAATAAGATTATCGAATTGAATACAGACGAAGCAACTAAAGGTGATGTTGCAAAGTATGGTTCAAACAATAATCAAATTGCTGTAGCAAGAATTTTGAAAGCCTTCATATTTCAGCACATTACTGACCGTTGGGGCGATATTCCTTATTCTCAAGCTTTGCAAGGATCTGAGAACTTTCAGCCTGTATTTGACTCTCAGGAGGTGATTTACAAAGATTTGATCAAGGAGCTTAAAGAAGCTGCTGCTCAAATTGATAATGGTCCTAGTGTAGAAGGTGACTTCATTAATGGTGGAGACATGGGTAAGTGGAAGACTTTCGCAAACTCTTTAAGAGCCCTTATGGCTTTGAGAATGTCAAAGGCTGATGCCGCTCTTGCACAAAGTGAATTCAATGCTGCTATCGCTAGTGGTGTGATTACAACGAATGCTGATAACATTGTTTATCCTTTCTTAGAAGAGGATACTAATGATAACCCATGGCAAGATCGTTTTGAAACTCGTAGAGATTATACAGTTAGTGAAATATTCGTAAACAAATTGAAAGCTACTAGCGATCCACGTTTACCAGTTTTTGCTGATATCGCATTGTTGAAGCAAGATTATGTTGGAATGCCATATGGTCTTGATGAAAGCCAAGCAGGTTCTATTTCAAACAGTGATGTTTCTTTCTTAGGTCTTGCAATGAGACAACAAGATTCTCCAGGTTACATGGTTACTGCTGCTCAAATGCACCTTGCAATGGCTGAAGCTGCTGTTTTAGGATGGATGACAGATGCAGAAACTCACTACAATGCAGGTGTTAAGGCTAGCCTTGACCAGTATGGTGTTGGAGCTGGAGCTGATGCATATTTGGCAAAAGATGGTGTTAAGTTTAACGCATCTACTGCAATGCAACAAATTGGGGATCAAAGATGGATCGCTTTATTTGGAATTGGGTATGAGGCTTGGGCAGAATGGAGAAGAACTGGATACCCAGTTTTAAGTCCTCCTGCAAACAACTTGAATCCAAGTGGCTTATTGCCAAGACGTGAAGGGTACACTACAACTGAGCGTGACCTTAACGGTGCCAACTATACTGCTGCAATTAGCAAAATGGGTGGTAAAGATGATTTAGATGGTAGAGTGTGGTGGGATAAGTAATTCCTTTCATTCATATAATAATAAAAGAGGTCGTCATTCATTGACGGCCTCTTTTGTTTTATACTACTTAGAACTAAATCATGAAATATCAAGTTGTCAGACTACAATTAATATACAATTTTGCAACGTATCATTTGGGTTCTAGTATTTGTTGGTCTTTTTCTTGCCATTGATTTTTTTGTTTTTGAAGCAATAAAGCAAGTGAGCAAAGCTTTAAGTGAAAATACAAACAGAGTTATTTCATATGTTTATTGGTCTATTCCAATAATTAGTATTTCAATTATTGCAATTGCATTTTTTCTTTTCCCAGGTAGGATCAATCCTATGTGGCGTAACTTTTTAGCCTCGTTCGTATTTATTATTTATATATCTAAACTCATTGCGACAATTGTTTTGCTAATAGGTGAAGTGGGTAGGGGTATTGAGTGGTTGTATGCGAAAATTCAGGGAATCGGCAAAGAAACTACTCTTAGTGATAGTTCAGAGTCACCAACGATAACAAGGTCGGAGTTTATTACCAAAACAGCTTTGACTATGGGTGCGGCACATGTGGGAGTAATGACTTTCGGTATACTTTCTGGTGCTCATGATTATAGAGTGAAGCGAGTTAAAGTTGCTCTCAAGAATCTTCCATCAAAGTTTAACGGAATTAGAATTGCTCAAATCTCAGATGTTCATTCTGGTAGTTTTTACAATAAAACTGCGGTAAATGGAGGTGTTGATCTTCTTCTTAATGAAAAGCCAGACATTGCCTTTTTTACTGGGGACTTGGTTAACAATAAAAGCGAAGAGTTTAGAGATTATTTTGACACCTTCAAAAGAATTAAAGCCCCATTGGGTGTTTATTCAACTTTAGGAAATCACGATTATGGCGACTATTACCAATGGGCTAGTGCCAAGGAAAAAATAGATAACCTCAACAACCTAAAAGAGGCTCATCGACTAATGGGCTGGGATTTGCTTTTGGATGAGCATCGATCTATCAAAGTTGATAATGAAGAAATAGGAATACTAGGTATTCAGAATTGGGGTGCGGGTGGCTTTGCCAAGTATGGTAATCTTGAAAAAGCGATAACGAATACGGATAATTTTCCAGTAAAATTGCTTCTTTCTCATGACCCAAGCCATTGGAGAGAGCAAGTACTGGGCAAAACTCAAATTGACATAGCTTTTGCTGGTCATACGCATGGGATGCAGTATGGAGTCGAATTGGGCAGCTTTAAGTGGAGTCCCGTCCAGTTAAGGTATAAAGAATGGGCTGGTTTGTATTCGCAGCAGGATCAGCACCTATACGTTAATAGAGGCTATGGGTTTATCGGTTATCCCGGTAGGGTAGGGATTTTGCCAGAAATTACCATAATGGAACTTGTTACAGCGTAAACTCGTGAAGCAATTTGCCATTTTTAAAGCCCTTGTTTGCCCCTAAGGAAATTAGATCATAGAACCGAACTGAGTCTTGGGATCTCTTAAAACCAAAGAGCTGAACTTTATCGCTTGTCCTGAGAATAATTAAATCACCGTCTATGTTAGATCCATATTCTCCATTGACAACAATTTCGAATGATTTATACTCATCCCAATTTAAAACTTCTCCAAATCTACCGAAGGTTACAACTTTTTCTGGGCCTCTTTGCCACTTGCCTTCAATCATTGCATTGTTGATATAGCCAGGAAAGGCAACAGATTCCGCAAACGTCGTGTCTAAGTAAGCAATATCGGCTTTTGAGAATCGATAAACTCGATTTAAGGTGCTGTCGGCAAAGAATAGTGTACTATCCGTGGAGTTGAACAGTATTGGAGAAGCCTTAGTGCCTCTAATTTGAAAAGAATATTGTTCTTCAGTTTTATTGATTGGAAGCCTTACATACCCTTCTTGCCCATTATATACAGAAACGGAGTCACCAGATTCATCAAACACAAGCTCCGACGCATAAAAGTCAGAAAGCTCTTTGGCTTTACTTATTGATTGATAGGTCTGTGTGTTTTCAATGACTTCTTTTAGCACCCAATTTCCTTCAAAAGGCATGTTTTGAGCTTCCTTTAGGTTAGATTTGCATGATAGAAAGTAGACGCTGAGCAAAAGAACTATAATAATTGGTTTCATGTGGTTTATTTTAAAATTGATTCCAAGATACAAGTATAGATGCTTACATTAAAATACATTAAGGAGTTTAAAACTTTGAGCAGGTTGGCTTTGCCAATAATAGTGGGTCAGTTAGGGGTAATTTTAATGGGTGTGCTCGATAATATCATGATTGGGCAGTTGATTGACAAAAATGCACTGGCTGCTGCTAGTTTAGGGAATGCTCTTTCGTATTTGATTGGTTCTTTGGCTTTTGGAGGTATTCCTGTAGTTGCACCCTTATTTGCTCAAAGAGAAGGGAAAGAGAAGGTTTTGACTTTGCAAATTAGTTTTGAAGCTGTAATTATACTCAGTGTCTTTTTAACGCTGTTTAGCGTTTTGGTATATTTTGTTTTTGGAATATTTGACCAACCTGTTTTTTTAGAAAAGCCTGCGAAATCTTACTTCTTATTAATTACGGTCTCCAATATTCCAATGTTTATGTTTCTTGTATTTAAGCAATTGCTAGATAGTACAAATAAGGCGGGTGTAAGCATGTGGATTACCTTTATAGGTCTTGGAGCAAATGGTGTTCTCAACTATTTTCTAATAACTGGCGTTGGAAATGTTAAAGGATTGGATTTGGATGGAGCGGGTATTGCAACTATCCTGACAAGGGTATTAATGTTGGTGTTGATCTACTATTTTATTCCATTAAATATTAGAAGGGAGTTGACTGGAGGAGTATTTGCAAATATTCGTCTTCACAGTGATAGAATTATTTTTCAACTTAAAATGATTCTTTATGCTGGGGTTCAAGTGTTTTTCGAAATAGGAGCCTTTGCTTTTGCGGTGATCATGATGGGTTGGATAAGTAGTACTGCACTTGCCGCACATCAGATTGCAGTTAATATCGCTGCAGTTATGTATATGATGGCAACGGGCGTAGCATATGCTGCAGGGATTCGAGTTGGGAATTCATTAATCAAGACTAATGCTCTAGATACAAGAATTGTAGGTTCGGTATCTTTTCTTTTGGTTTTTATAATGATGCTCATTTCGGCAGTTGGTATCATTATTTTCAAAAGTCAACTTGTCTCACTTTATATTGATGATTTAGAAGTACAAAACTTTGCAATAAGGTTGTTGATTGTTGCAGCTTTCTTTCAGGTATCTGATGGGGTTCAGGCTGTGGCACTTGGCTGCTTGCGTGGTCTTACAGATGTAAAAGTGCCAGCTTTGCTTACATTTATTGCCTATTGGGTTATATCATTACCCGTAGGTTACTTTCTAGCCTTTAAGCTTGGTTTAGAAGCTGAGGGGATTTGGTATGGTTTATTAATAGGACTCAGTATTGCAGCAATTCTACTAGTTTATAGATTTTACTCATTACTTTCCAAAAGAGAAAAAATAGCAATTACTTAGAATAGGTTTGAATATGTTGATTTATTTTCTCTATTCTATTTGAAGGGCTTGGGTGAGTACTCATGAATTCGTCTCTATCCATTTCTCCGCCACCCGCTTCTGCTAATATTTTCATGACTCCTATTAGGGCGTTGGGATCATAGCCTGCTTTGATCATGTATTGAACTCCGTATTCGTCTGATTGTAATTCGTCATCTCTGCCAAACTTCATCATTTTTATTTGTGCAACGTAGTTAGCAATTTGTGCCCCGCCATAGCTACCACTTGCTGCCGTAGCTGCACCTGCAAGCCCTTGGTAGAACTCACCTTTTGCCATTTGTTGAGCAGAATGCCTATGAACCACATGTCCAACTTCGTGCCCTAGGACTCCTGCAAGCTGATCTTCCGTTTCAAGTCTACTAAGGAGTCCAGCTGTAATGAAAATTTGACCGCCTGGAAGTGCGAACGCATTTACTGTTTTGGGATCTCTCAATACATGAAAGTCAAATCTGTATGGATTTTGTAAGCCGCGAGCTGATAATTCCTGATTAAAAGCCATTACCAATTTGTTTCCAACACTTTTAATTTGCTGTTGAACTTCATTGTCTGGATAAAGGCCACCATATTCATTTGCCATTTGAGGTGCAGATTGAAGCCCCAGAGAGACTTCTTCTTGTGGAGTCATTCCAACCTGTTGACTTTCACCTGTCAAAGGGTTTTCTTGTGTTTTGCCATAATAGCTAATCATGGCAATTATTGCCATAACTACCCCAATGATCAAACGCATTTTAAGTCCAGACCTATTCATATTGTGGTTTTTTAAGATTCAATTAAAAGAGGAGACATATTTAAAGTTAATATTTTAATCTAAGTCAAACATTAATTTGATCTACTGGTTCAAAAATAGTTATTAAAATCGAAATAATAGCACAGGGCTTTTTTACATGAGCCTGGTTAGGAATGAAGAAAAGAAGATCACGAGTTTCCCTTGAATACTTGTCATAAGTTTGTATTTTTGAATTGAAAGAATCTATAACAAAAGAGCATAATAGCTTGCCTAAATTAGTAACACGCAATGACTGCCGAAGAATTAAAAAAAACCGAACCCCTACTTATTGAAGACCCAAACAGATTTGTAATCTTCCCTATTCAGCATGACGATATATGGGCTTATTATAAAAACGCAGAGGCATCGTTTTGGACAGCTGAAGAATTGGATTTGTCTCAAGACCTTATTGATTGGGCTGGCTTAAATGATGGTGAAAGGCATTTTATATCTCATGTGTTAGCGTTTTTCGCTGCATCAGATGGTATAGTGAATGAGAATCTTGCTGTTGACTTTCTCAGTAATGTACAATATGCAGAAGCTAAATGCTTTTATGGTTTTCAAATTGCAATTGAAAATATCCATGCAGAAGTGTATTCATTATTAATAGACACGTACATTAAAGAGCCTAATGAACGTGATAAATTGCTAAATGCAGTTGAGCACATTCCATGTGTAGCTAAAAAAGCCGAATGGGCAATGAGGTGGATTGATAATGGAAATTTTGTGGAGCGATTGATTGCGTTCGCTGCTGTGGAAGGAATTTTCTTTTCAGGTTCTTTTTGTTCTATATATTGGTTAAAGAAAAGAGGTTTGATGCCAGGTCTAGCTTTTTCTAATGAACTAATTTCAAGAGACGAAGGCCTACACAGAGATTTTGCATGTATGTTGTATACAAGCCACATCAAAAACAAATTGCCTGAAGATCAATTATATAAGATTATAACTGACGCTGTGGAGATTGAGAAGGAATTCGTAACAGACTCTTTACCTGTTTCACTTATAGGAATGAATGCTGAATTGATGTGTCAGTACATTGAGTTTGTAGCGGATCACCTTTTAGAATCATTAGAATTGAAAAAGGTATATAATGCAACCAACCCATTCGATTTCATGGATATGATTTCACTTCAAGGAAAAACTAACTTCTTTGAGAAAAGAGTAGGGGAGTATCAAAAAGCTGGAGTTAATTCTGACAGAGATAAAATGTCCTTTACATTGGACGAAGACTTTTAATACAGTTTATATAAGGATCGATAAAAAGGGAGGTGATTGTATCACCTCTTTTTTTACGCCTTTAGTTTAGATTCTATATAGACTGACATTATTTCCAAAGCATTTTTAAAGTGCTTGTGATTATTTACAATAATGTCCGCTTTGTGCTTGGTAGGGTTTATGTATTTGTCAAAAGTGGGGGCAACATGTTTTTCCCAGCGATATAAAACGTCTTCGAGGTCAGAGCCACGCTCGTTTTTATCTCTATCTATGCGACGCTTCAGTTTAATATGCTCTTTTGCATCCACAAAAATTTTGAGATCAAGAAGTTTTGAAACTTTCTTTTTGTAGAAAACAAAAAGCCCTTCTACAACAATTATTTTACTTGGTTTGTGAGTTAGCATTACCTCAGGAAGGTCTTTTCTGCTTTCACTATTGTCAAACTGATACTCTTTATGAATAACTGTTTTGCCATCAATAAGAGCCTGAATATGCTCCGAGTATAATTGAAAGTCAATGCACTCAGGTAGGTCAAAGTTGTAGTAGCCATTTTTATCTACAGGCATTTCTGACCTATCTTTATAATAATTGTCTTGGGAAATAAGAGTTATTTCTTCCTCCGAAAACTTATTCAAAAGGCTTTTTAAAAAAAGCGTTTTTCCGGATGCCGAACCTCCGGTTATTCCAATAACAAATGGTTTTTCTGTGCCCAAGTTGATGTTTTTATTTTTCGAAGAAGAGTAGTTTCTTTTAAATACTTACGATTCAGTAAACTACCTGTTAGTTAGAAATTGCAAAATTAGCACTTGTGCTATTTATTCCTAGCTAACCTTTAAATGATTAAGGGTAAAAGCACTTATTTGGAATCAAAAAGTATTGTGAAGGTGTTATTCAAACAAATAATTTATAAAAGTGGATAAAACTGTTTCGGTAATTGGTTGTGGTTGGTTAGGGTTGCCTTTGGCTACAAGACTATTAGAGATAGGATATAATGTAGCTGGAAGTACCACCAATAGTAATAAACTCGACGACTTAACTAGTTTGGGGATAAAAGCTTATTTGCTGAATTTGCCGGCTGATGAAGGCTTAGCTATTAATGATTTGTTTAATAGTGAAACTCTTTTTTTTAATATACCGCCTGGTTTAAAGAGAGGAGAACCTTCAGATTATTGGGAAAAAGTGAATAGCTTTCTTGACCTATTGGAAAATTCAGAATTTAAAAAACTGATTCATATATCGACCACTTCACTCTATCCTAATGTGGGAGGACTTTATATTGAAAAAGACGCAGACAAAACTAATATTCACTTTTTGGTTGAGCAAAAACTAGCTGAATTATGTCATGCAAAGAATAAGCAATTCATAAGTGCAAGGTGCGGCGGCCTAATGGGATATGACAGATTTCCGTGTAAGTATTATAACGCCGATAGTGAGGTTAGCAATGGAGAGAGCGGTGTAAACTATATTCATCGAGATGATTTAGTAGAAATACTCACAAAATTTATCACAAATGAGAGCATTAATGGAGCAATCAATCTCTGTGCTCCAATGCACCCTAGTAGAAAAGAAGTGATCATAAAGTGTGCTACAAAGGCCAAAAGAGATATTCCTCATTTTGAACCCGATGTAAAAAGAGGGAAGATTATTTCAACAGGTCTTTTGCAAAAGGAACTTGTTTATAATTTTAAATATCCAGACCCACTAGCTTTCTATTACGATTTTATGACATAGCTGTCGGGCAAGATTTCTTTTGAGCTTTCCAGTTGATGTAGTAGGCCGATGCCATAGATAAGCCACCAAAAGACATTAAGGGTATCTCCCATCTATCATGGAAAAGAACTAATCCTGCAAAACTAGAACCTACTGAAAGCATCAATAGAATTAAAGGCCAAAAATTACCGTGTTGTTGTAGGTTGGATATAAAAACGTATATAGCTAGTGCAGCTGATATTACCAAAATATAGGCTTCTGCTTTGTGGCTAAGAAAAGATCCTAACAATGGAGCAAAGGCAATTATGAATGGCATAGCTAAACAGTGAATTGCACATAGCATGGATAGGCTAAAACCCAGTGAACTTAAAAATTGAAAACTCTTGATTCTTATTTGTCTCATACCTTGGAATAAAACGAATACAAATATAAGGCTAAATGCAACAGTATTGCAAAAAGAAACAAGAAAGGATTAATTATTAGCCTAAATCTTAGAATAGTACAATGTTTGGGCTCTATAATCTTTTTATTAGTATGCTTGCATAACATTGCGAAAGGTTTTAGATTTGTAAAACGGTATGCTTGCATACTAATTAAGGTGTCATTCTATACGATATTGCTCGAGTTTGTGTTATGTAATTTGTATATTAGTAGTGTCATTTTTAACATCCTTTTCTTCGGACAGGGGTGATATATATTACTTGATTTGATCATCATTTTTTAAAACTTCACATGAATAGAAAAATTAATAAAGTTGCTGTACTTGGAGCTGGAATTATGGGTAGTAGAATTGCCTTGCATTTTGCCAACATTGGCTGTAGGGTTGTATTGCTAGATATGGTTCCTCGTGAACTGACAGACGCTGAAAAGGCAAAAGGCTTGGATCTGAATTCTCCTTATGTAAGAAACAGAATCGTTACTGAGCTTTTTACTGTTGCTTGCAAAGCTTCTCCCGCTCCAGTATATGATAAGAAAGCAATAAGCAATGTTACACTCGGAAACTTTGACGATGACATGGTGAAAGTTGCTGATGTGGATTGGATCATTGAAGTGGTAGTAGAGCGATTAGATATTAAAAAAATCATATACGATAAAGTAGAGCAGCATCGTAAGGCTGGGACTTTGGTTTCATCCAATACTTCAGGTATTCCAATCCATTTAATGGCAGAAGGAAGGTCAGAAGACTTTCAGAAGCACTTTTGTGGAACGCACTTTTTTAACCCACCACGCTATTTAAGGTTATTGGAGATTATTCCAACTGCCAAAACAGATAAATCGGTCATTGACTTCATGATGAGCTACGGAGATCTGTTCCTAGGAAAGCAAACCGTATTATGCAAAGATACGCCAGCTTTTATTGCTAATAGACTTGGTATATATGCAATGGTACAAACCATTCGCGTTGCTGAAGAAATGGGACTAACTGTTGAGGAGGTTGATAAGTTAACCGGTCCAGTAGTAGGAAGGCCAAAATCTGGGACTTTCCGTTTGTCAGATGTGGTAGGATTGGATACAACAGTAAACGTATGCAACAACCTGAAGGCTACTTTAAAAAATGATGAATCTGTAGATGCATTTGAGCTCCCTACCATCATGGCCAAGTTGATGGAAAATAAATGGCTCGGTGATAAAACGGGTCAAGGTTTTTATAAAAAATCTAAAGATGAGAAAGGTAACAGATTGATTCTTGCTTTGGATTTTAAGACATTGGAATACAAGCCTACGGAAAAGGTGAAATTTGAAACATTAAATGCTACTAAGAGCATTGACAATGTAAAGGACCGATTCTCTGTCTTGATGAATGGAAAGGATAATGCTGGAGAGTTTTATAGAAGAACACTCACAGATGGATTCAAGTATGCTTCTTTCCGAATTCCCGAAATTGCAGACGAGTTATATAGAATAGACGATGCTATCAAAGCTGGTTTTGGCTGGCAAGTTGGTTTATTCGAAACTGCAGATGCAGTTGGAGTAAAAGAATTTGTAAAAATAGCAGAGGAAGTAGGTAATAAGCCTGCTCAATGGGTTTATGACATGTTGGCTTCTGGAAATGAAAGTTTCTACAAAATTGAAAACGGTAAGAAACTGTTTTATAACCTAAGTACGAAGTCTTATACAGTAATTCCAGGAACAGAGTCATTCATTATTCTTGATAATATTCGTGGAACAAAAGAGATTTGGAAAAATGCTGGATGTAGCATTTTCGATATTGGAGATGGAATTGCTCTTGTAGAGTTTAGGTCCAAAATGAACACATTTGGACAAGAAGTAATGGAAGGTCTCAATAAAGGCTATCAAATTACTGAAAAGGACTTTAGAGGTTTAGTCGTAGGAAATGACAGCCAAGAGGCTTTCTCTGCGGGGGCAAATCTTGCAATGCTGTTTATGTATGCTATTGAACAAGAGTTTGATGAAGTAGATATGATGATTGCACATTTTCAGCAAACAATGATGAAAGCGAGATATTCTCCCTTCCCAGTAGTGACAGCAGCACACTCGCTAGCTCTTGGTGGAGGAACAGAGTTAAATCTACATGCTGATAAGGTTGTGGCAGCGGCTGAGACTTACATGGGACTTGTAGAAGTGGGTGTAGGTCTAATTCCTGCAGGTGGTGGAACTAAGGAGTTAGCGTTGCGTTGCTCTGATCTATATCAACCCGGTGATGCCGAGTTGAATATTTTGCAAAGTGCATTTATGAACATTGCTCAAGCAAAGGTTTCTAGCTCAGCTCAAGAGGCAATGGAAATGAATTATTTGATCAAAGGAAGAGATCAAATTGTATTAAATAGATCAAGATTAATAGCCGAAGCGAAGCAGGCAGCTATTGAATTGGCTGAAAATGGATATACACAGCCATCGCCTAGGAACGACATCAAAGTGCAAGGAAAAACAGGTATTGCTTTGTTCAAAGCAGGTATCAAATCAATGAGAATGGCCAATTACATTTCAGACCATGACGCACTCATTGCAGATAAGCTAGCCTATGTGATTTCAGGTGGAGATTTGAGTTATCCTCAAATGGTTTCCGAAGATTACTTATTGGATCTTGAAAGAGAAGCATTCTTGTCATTGTGTGGTGAAAGAAAAACACTTGAGCGTATGCAAGGATTATTGACTGGTGGAAAACCACCAAGAAATTAATTGAAGTCTCAAGAATCACTTTTTTCAAAACATTAAAAATTAATAAAATGAACGCATATATTATAGATGGATACAGAACAGCAGTAGGTAAAGCTCCAAAAGGAGTGTTTAGGTTCACAAGACCAGACGACCTCGCTGCTGAAAATATAAAGTACTTAATGTCAAAAGTGCCTGCTCTTGACCCGTCAAGAGTTGATGATGTAATTGTAGGAAATGCAGTACCTGAAGCAGAGCAAGGAATGCAAATGGCGAGATATATTTCGCTTTTGGCTTTAGGTAAAGTAGTGCCAGGTGTTACCATAAATAGATATTGTGGATCAGGTATTGAGGCAATTGCAATGGCTTCAGCGAAGATTAATGCTGGAATGGCCGATTGTATTATTGCTGGTGGTACTGAGTCAATGTCCATGGTTCCAACCACGGGTTTTAAAACTGCATTGAATTATGACATTGCCTCTAATAATCCTGACTACTACGTAGGAATGGGTTTAACAGCGGAGGAAGTTGCTAAAAAGTATAAAATTTCTCGTGAGGCTCAAGATGAGTTTTCTTATGGTTCACATATGAAAGCTTTGTCTGCTCAAGCAGAAGGTAAATTCGATAGCCAAATTGTGCCTATTACCGTAAAAGAGACTTATTTTGATCAAAACTCAGGTAAAAAGAAAACCAAAGAGTATGTGGTGAGTAAAGACGAAGGACCAAGGGCAGGAACTAGTATCGAAGCTCTTTCTAAGCTAAGAGCTGTTTTCTCGGCAGGTGGATCTGTAACAGCTGGTAATAGTTCTCAAACTTCTGATGGGTCGGCATTTGTTATCGTGATGTCAGAGAAGATGATGAAAGAATTGAATCTAGAGCCAGTAGCAAGAATGATGTCATATGCAGTGGCAGGTTGTGAGCCTAAACTAATGGGAATAGGGCCAGTTTTTGCTGCACCTAAAGCACTCGCTCAAGCGGGCTTGTCGCTTAATCAAATAGATCAAATTGAATTGAACGAAGCATTTGCTGCTCAGGCATTAGCTGTTGTTCAAGAGTTAGGTATTGATCCTGGTAAGTTAAATCCCAATGGTGGAGCAATTGCCCTTGGACACGCTCTAGGAAGTACAGGAGCAAGGTTGTCAATCCAATTATTCAATGAGATGCGACTCCGCAAGCAGAAGTACGGAATGGTAACTGCCTGTGTAGGTGGTGGACAAGGAGTTGCTGGTATTTATGAGTTTTTGAATTAAAAACTAAGTAAGCGATTGCTTGATATATAAAAAAAAGGTCGATGGTATTCCATCGACCTTTTTTAGTGTCTACTATTTAGTTTTATCTAATTACCTCAACCCAGCCTTTGAAGATTGTTTTGCTTGAGTTTTCTTCAAGTCTTACAAAGCTTACACTGATTTCGTAGAAATATGTTCCCGCCGCAACTATTTTGCCATCAGTTTTTCTTCCGTCCCAGTTGAGTTCATTTCCAATTCCTTCAGCTATAAGTAAGCCGTTGCGGTCATATATTTTGTAAGATATTTCCTTTACAAATGCAGGACAATTCATTGGCTGGAACGTGTCATTCTTTCCGTCACCGTTTGGTGAGAAAACATTTGGAAAGCTAATTAGCTCACAGTTATCGGCACATACCATGTTACTTTTAGAGCTCTCTACTCCCAAACTAGATACAGCAGAAACAGTATAGCAACCTGCAAAACCCTCACTTGAGTTTTTGCGATGGTCATAATTTCTGACGCTTCCGGGTTGCGAGACTGCAATTTGATTCATGGTTCCATCTTGGAATCTTGAGTAGTAAACATTGTACCTTACAATGTCTGTTCTGCAATTTTGACCATTTGACGACACTGGGTTTGTCCACGAAAGCTTGTTAGTGAATGTGTTGGCATTACAAAAATCTTCCTGAGTTAAACCTTCACATCCATTATTTTCCAATGAAAGAATTGGTGGACATGGTGGTGTGCGATCTGCAGGTGTAGCACATACTTCTTGAGATAAGTTAGGCAATAGACCAATTCCAAATTTTGGATCTATTTTGTCGTAAATACCTACAGTCTCTATTCTGTAGCAATATTCTATGTTGTTTTGAATATTCAGTGATATATCTCCGTCTTGTTGCTTGTTATCTGCCCCTGTGTCTAAATAATCATAGGTATTTGATGCCCCAACAGTTTGCTCGGCAATCATATTAAATATTCCTGGATTAGCTTTGTCTTCTCTGTAAATAAAGTGGGTTTGATTGTCATTGTTCCATGGGACATTCGCTTCCCAAAATAATCTTACCGATTTGTCGTCTGGAGTTGCACTTAATCTCACTGAACTCGCTGCCGGTGCTTCTCCTAACAGAGTGCCTCCCTCTACAAAGAATGCAACTTTGTATTTATAAACTAAGTCAGTTGTATTAAGATTGATGTCGTTAAAGATTGTATCTGGGGCTGCAGCACTTAAGTCGGTAGTGATATTGGCAATTATTTCAAAATTCTCACCGCCAAGTCCAGTCGTGCGGGAAAGTTGATAGGAATAAGGACCTGCAAAATCAGATAATTGGAATCCTAGAGGTCTTGTCCAAGTTACATCTATTTTACCGCTTGTTAAGTTTGTTTCTTTAACAGAAACCTTGGTGATAACTGGAACACTTTTTGGCAACTCACTTCCAATACAAAACTCAATTGATGGAGAACTTTGCATATTGTTGAAATCTGAAACTTCAATATCCGACACTAATCGATAGCTGTAGATAACTCCTTTTACAGCATTTTTGTCAACAAAACTTGTATCTCCTAAAGCGACTTCACCAATTTTCTTATAGTTCCATGAGTCAGGCATGCCCTGAGCACATACAGCTGGATTAAGGCCGCTACAACCTTCTTTGCGATAAACTTCAATTACGCCTCCACGGCTACAATTAAGGTACGGACGCCAAGTTAACGACACCCCTTCATCTGATGCAACTCCAAATAAACCAATAGGTCGAGCTGGGTTGACATTAATTTTCATTGTTTTAATGTCCGTAAGTTGAGTTAGAAATCGTCCCGGGAAATCTTCAACTTTGAAAAGAACATCATATGACTGCTCACGTACATGTGCACAGTTGGTTTGCCATTGGAATTGTCCTTTTACAGGAGAAACGGTCGAGGTAGAAGTAAATGTCGCAGCGTCATTAGGAATAAACTGCTCGAATTTACCCGCGGCATTGATATTATAGATTCCGCCAGAAGTTGTAATTTTTAATTTTTGGTCAATATCCTCATCGGTTCCTATTACTTCAAACTTTATAAGCTCTCCAGCTTCTACGCACAAGTCAGGAGGAACAGTGATTTCGGGTCGAATATTATCGGTTTCAACGACAATAATCTGCATATCACGTACTATTTCGCCTATTTTTATAAAGCTTCCATCCGGTGCTTTTCGCCACTCTTCTACTACGAAAGCGACATTGTATTGCCCTATTTTTCGAGGGGCATCCCAAGTGAGGTCTCCTGTTCTCGCGTCAATTCTAAAAATGGCTTCTCCATTTTCTTGTTCATTTAAAATAGGTGCATCTCCAAGCGTAGTTGGTGACTTGTACCCTTCTATAAAAACTCCTATACCATCACCTTCCGTTCTTGTTTGCCTTGGAGTAGTTAATCTATATGCCAAGCTATCACCATCTAAGTCAAACGCCCCTGGGTTGTGAATAAACCTTGAGCCAATTGCTGCGGAGTCCACTGGGATATTCAGCAAAACTGGAGTGCTGTTTAGGCCAATTTGTGAGTTAATTACAATAGTTGTTTGAATAAAGAATGTAATTTTATCTGAGGGTTGTGGCAGGTTTATGGTGCCTTCATTTCTATTGGGAATACCACAGGAGAGGGTGTATATTCCTGGAGCGGGAAAAGTAAAAACAGTGTCATATATGTTTTGAACAGTGGTAGAGCTAATAAATACTTTTGACTTTCGAGATACCTCGTAAGATGTATTACTATTGCTTCTTAGTCCAAAGAATATCACAACGTTCTCTTGGGCATCATTCGCACTTTTTCCGTTTAGTTCGTCAGTATATGTTGTGACAGTAACTTTGTATGTTAATGAGGTAGATGATATCCTTGTTGCCGTAATTTCTCCTGCACGCAAGTGTGTAGCACTAACATTATAAGCACACAAAAACAGAGAAATCACCAATAAAAGTATTTTTTTCAATTCAGTAAGGTTTATAGTCAGTACGAGAAATAACGCTTAAAGATGGGTACATATTCTTAAAATCATATATTTCACTCGCTAAAGATGTAAAAAATCATGTATTTCAAAAACAAAAACTTTCCACAAGTTAATATATGAGTAATTAATAATATCGAAACGAGAAAACGGCATACATGGTTTAAGTAAATATCTTTTTAGCAGTGTGCTATTGCTCAAACTGGTTTTATTTTGGATTAAACTAACTTTTATAAATCTAAAAAAAACGCTTTAATTTTGATTTAGAACGGTTTGGTGCTTACTTTTGGTTGATTTTTTGAAGGGTCTAAAAAAGGACTTTTCAAAGGTTGATAAAATTTTACAAACCAAATTTTAAAACGGAAATATATGTCTTGGTTGACCAAAACATTAACAAGCTCGATTGGAAAGAAAGTGCTGATGGCCTTAACAGGTTTATTTTTATGTACTTTTTTGATCATTCACCTCATCGGAAACTTGCAATTGCTCAAGGATGATGGCGGTTATGCATTCAACACTTACGCAGTGTTTATGACTAGCAACCCATTGATCAAAACTACTTCATACCTTTTGTATGCAAGTATTCTTTTTCATGCATTTTGGGGGCTTTACATTACTTGGCAGAACAAAAAGGCTAGACCTGTGGGATATGCCAAGGTTAATCAGTCATCTACTTTGGCTAGTAGAAACATGGCTGTTTTGGGTACTATTGTTTTGGTTTACATTGCTGTTCATATGGCAGATTTTTGGGCTGAGTACAAATTCGGACATATGCCTTATGTGTCATACACGGAAAACTTGAATTCTGGTGCTATTGAGTCAACTCCAATGGAAGCTGGGTATGTACAAGAGTCAAAGATGGTTGAGTCTTATGATCAATCAAACTTGAGCAAAACCACGATAGTGAAAGATCTTTACACTGAGGTTGCTGAAGCATTTAAGAATCCGTTAATTTCAATTTTCTATGTGTTGGCTATGATAGCAATGGGATATCACCTTGCTCATGGATTTCAAAGTGGTTTTCAGACATTGGGAATTAACCATCCAAAATATTCGCCTTTTATTAAGAATGTTGGTATTTGGATTTTTGCAATTCTAATACCAGCTGGATTTGCGGTGTTACCGCTCTATTTTTTAATTAAGTAATAAAGTATACTATAGATATGGCAGAAGGAACATTGAAATTGGAATCTAAAGTACCTCAGGGTCCCATCGACAAGAAATGGACTACTTATAGGTCTACAGTTCCTCTTGTAAACCCAGCTAACAAGAGAAGTATTGAAGTAATTGTAGTGGGTACTGGTCTTGCAGGTGCGTCTGCTGCTGCAACTTTGGCAGAATTGGGCTACAAGGTGAAAGCGTTTTGTTTTCAAGATTCTCCAAGAAGGGCACACTCGATTGCAGCTCAAGGAGGTATAAATGCTGCGAAAAATTATCAAAATGATGGAGACTCAGTCTATCGTTTGTTTTACGACACCATTAAAGGTGGAGATTACCGCTCAAGAGAGGGTAATGTTCACAGGTTAGCAGAGGTTTCTGCCAATATTATAGATCAATGTGTTGCACAAGGTGTTCCTTTTGCTCGCGAGTACGGAGGAATGCTTTCCAATAGATCTTTTGGAGGTGTTCAAGTACAAAGAACTTTTTATGCTGCTGGTCAGACAGGTCAACAATTGTTGCTTGGGGCTTATTCGGCATTAGAACGTCAAGTTGGAATGGGTACAGTAGAGATGTACACAAGACATGAAATGCTTGAGGTGGTCAAAATTGATGGCAAAGCGAGAGGTATTATTGCCAAAAACTTGGTAACAGGTGAATTGGAAAGGCACTTTGGACATGCAGTTGTTTTGGCATCAGGAGGTTACGGAAACGTATTTTATCTTTCTACCAACGCAATGGGCTCTAATGTAACTGCAGCCTGGAAAGCTCACAAGCAAGGTGCTGCAATGGCAAACCCTTGTTTTACTCAAATTCACCCAACTTGTATTCCGGTTTCTGGAGATCATCAATCGAAATTGACATTGATGTCTGAGTCATTGAGAAACGACGGAAGAATATGGGTTCCAAAAGCAAAGAACGATACAAGAAAAGCGATAGATATTCCTGAAGAGGAAAGAGATTATTACCTTGAAAGAAGATACCCTGCATTTGGTAACTTGGTTCCGCGTGATGTAGCATCTCGTGCTGCAAAAGAGCGTTGTGATGCAGGTTATGGTGTTGGGGCTTCTAAGATGGCCGTTTATTTAGATTTTGAAGCTGCCTTTGAAAGATACGGAAAGACAGAAGCTAATAAGCAAAACCTTCAAAACCCATCACATGAGGATATCATCACAATGGGTAGAGCTGTTGTGAAAGAGAAATATGGTAACCTTTTTGAAATGTATAAGCAGATCACTGGGGAAGATCCTTATCAAGTCCCAATGAGAATATATCCTGCTGTTCATTACACTATGGGTGGTCTTTGGGTAGATTATAACTTAATGACTAATGTTCCTGGCTTGTATGCTGCTGGAGAAGCTAATTTCTCTGATCACGGTGCAAACAGACTTGGAGCTTCTGCCCTAATGCAAGGACTTGCTGATGGATATTTTGTGTTGCCATACACCATTGGATCTTATTTAGCAGGTGAAATTAGAACTGGAGCGATCTCAACCGATCATCCTGCTTTTGTTGAAGCTGAGAAGGCTGTACAAGAGCGTACAGATAAGTTGATGAGCATAAAAGGAACAAAGTCACCAGAGTCTTTCCACAAAAGGTTAGGATTGATCATGTGGAATAAGTGTGGGATGGCAAGAAATGCTCCTCATTTGAAAGAAGCAATTGCTGAAATTCAAGAGCTTAAAAAAGAGTTTTGGAGTGATTTAAGAATCCTTGGAGATGCAGATGGTTTCAACCCTGAGTTAGATAAAGCAGGACGTGTTGCTGACTTTATTGAGCTAGGCGAGTTAATGTGTGTTGACGCATTGAACAGGGAAGAGTCTTGTGGAGGTCACTTCAGAGAAGAACACCAAACTCCAGAAGGAGAAGCTAAAAGAGATGACGAGAACTACATGTATGTAGCTGCCTGGGAATATGCAGGCGAAAGCAACTGGTTACTCAACAAAGAGCCTCTAGAATACGAAAACATCAAAATTGCTCAAAGAAGTTATAAGTAAACCTGGTTTGAACTTATAAATTAGAAAATTGAACTATGGAAGGTAATATGAATATCACACTCAAAGTGTGGAGACAAAAAAATAACAATACAAAAGGTTACTTTGAAACTCACGAAGTAGGAGGTGTATCGGCCGATATGTCTTTCCTAGAAATGTTCGATGTTTTGAATGAGCAACTTATTTCTGACAACAAAGAGCCTATTGCTTTCGATCACGATTGCAGAGAGGGTATATGTGGAATGTGTTCTATGTATATCAATGGTCAACCTCATGGGCCTCTTAAAGGTGTTACAACTTGTCAGCTTCACATGAGGAGTTTTAATGACGGAGATACCATTGTAGTAGAACCTTGGAGATCAACTGCTTTCCCAATAGTTAAAGACTTAGCTGTAGACAGAAAAGCATTTGACAACATAATTGCTGCTGGTGGTTATATTTCTGTTAATACAGGAAATGCACAAGATGCAAACTCGCTTCCTATTCCTAAGGAAGATGCTGATAAAGCATTTATGGCGGCAGCTTGTATTGGTTGTGGAGCCTGTGTTGCTGCTTGTAAAAATGCTTCTGCAATGCTTTTTGTATCTGCCAAAGTTTCTCAATTGGCTCTTTTGCCACAAGGAGAGCCGGAGCGTCAAGAGCGTGCAAAACATATGGTGGCTCAAATGGATGCAGAAGGTTTTGGATCATGTACAAACACAGGTGCTTGTTATGCAGAATGTCCAAAAGAAATTTCTTTGGAAAATATCGCAAGATTAAATAGAGAATATTTAGGAGCAAGTTTAGCTTCAAGTGAGGCGTAAGCCAAGTTTATAAATATCATTAGTATATTCGCAGATCAAAGTTCAAACTTTCATGGTTTGGACTTTTCTGTTTAATGGCAATACTCAAAATGCAATACTCAAAATCTAAATTTATACTTATAGGCCTTCTATTTGTCGTAGGTGTCATACTTAGGATTTTGTATTTTGGAGATATTCCTAATGGATTGCAGCAAGACGAAGCATCCATTGCTTACGAGACTCTTTCGCTGATAAAAACTGGAGCAGATCGCTGGGGGATCTCTTGGCCGGTGTACTTTATCTCATGGGGGAGTGGTCAGAATACCTTGTATGCTTACTTATCCATGCCATTCGTATGGCTATTTGGAAATACTGATTTTGCAATTCGATTTTTGAGTTTGATTTTAGGGCTTGGTACTATTTTGTTGAGTTATAAGCTCATAATGAAAATCTATGCCAATCAGCTTTTAGCACTTTTCTGTGCTCTGTTTTTTCTTTTTGAGCCTTGGCATTTCATGCAATCGCGATGGGCATTTGAAGGTAATATCATTCCATTTTTTATCCTTTGGAGTATCTTAGCATTGTTAGTTGGTATTGAGCATTCCAAGGATTTTGATGGGTCAAAAAACTCAAAACGTAAAATTATTTTTGCTTTTGCTCCAATCGCTTTCTTGTTCTATTGTTCAGCGATCACATTGTTTATTGTTCCTTTCTTTTTTATTGGATTCGTGATTTTGTTTTGGAAGGAAATATGGGCACAAAAGAAGCTTTTTGCTTATGCTTTAGGAGTTTTAATCGTGCTTACGTTGCCTTTTTTGCTTTTCATATTGAAAAATAATATTCTTAAACATGATCTCTTTTTTGAGGCGTATTTGCCCTTTAGTATTCCGCAAATGCTAGATGATAGAGCAGTGTTGCCATCAAGTTTTGGAGATATTAAGGCAATGTTTTTAAGCAACTTGGATTTTTTGAAAAACGGTTTTGATGATGGAAGAGGCTATAATATCATTACTGGGAAAGTAAGTCATTATGTGCTCTTTATGGCAATACCAGGATTTTTGTATTTGCTTTTTGAAAAGAATAGAAAATCCAAACTAATACTGTTTTGGGCAATTGCATCTAGTATAGTTCCTTTTCTATTTATAAGTAACTTGAATAGGACTGCAACTTTGCAAACAGCGATTTCATTAATAATTCCTATTGGGATATACTTTACCATTCGTGAGTTTCACTCGTTTCGTAGGAATGTTATTCTAGGGATATTGGCTGTGATGATCGCTTTTCAGAGCCTTACTTTTTATAAATCTTATTTTTTTACCTTTCCAGCTTACTCACATGAGTTTTTTGAAGAAGGTTTTGAAGAAGCTTTAAAAGAATCACTTATACTCGAAAAAGAAGGTGAAAAAATAGCTGTGACGGGTAACTTGATTTTTAATTATGTTTATGCTGCTTATTACGCGAATTTTGATCCAGCACTTTTTCACAAATCTAACTGGAAGCTTGAACAGCACGCTCAAGTGTTTGACTTTGGGCCTTTTGTTATGTTAGGGAAATTGTATTATGATGTAGTTCCTTATCCTCAAAATGTAGAAAAGCTCTCCAAAGAAAATACCTTTTTGTCTGTTATTAGAACTGAAGATTCACCACTTGATTTTCCTCATGAAATCTTATTTTCGAATGAAAGGTGGAGGGTTATGCGATATACTCCTATCAAGGAAATAGATTAAATTTTATTCATTATTTCGCGAAACCAAAAGGTAAAGTTTTCTGGCTGAGAAAGAATTTCTTTTTTTATATCATCCGTGTTAACCCATTTGTAGGCAGCGACTTCTGCAGGGTTTACTTCGAAAGTGTCATCGAAGGTTCCGAGATAAACATGATCAATTTCATTTTCAATCAATCCATTAGCAAATTTTGCTTCGTAGGCAAACGTAAAATCGTATGTGAGAGAACAGCTAATCCCCATCTCTTCAGTTAACCTTCTTTCTGCGGCAGTTTTCATTTCTTCTCCTATGTATGGGTGCCCACAGCAAGCATTTGTCCATAAGCCAGGTGAGTGATATTTATGTAAAGCTCTCTGATGAATCAGCATTTCACCTTTATTATTGAAAATTAAAACGGAAAATGCTCTGTGACGTAGGCCTTTGAGGTGAACATCCATTTTTTCACCTGAACCAATAATTTCGTCCAATTCATTTACAAGTGGAACAATAATACGGGGATTAGGAGTTAAATTTACCATTGTGCGAAATAAACAACAAAGATTAGGATTGTGTTTGACTAAGTACTGTTATTTTTACTTTTGGTCGTTAGAATAACTAAGAAATGAAAATATATAAAACTAGTAAGGGCTTTGTAATTGCCAATGAAAACGAATTTTACTTATCAAAACATAAAAGTTGGGATGAGTTTATTAATCGTGAAAATCTAAATTTTGAATTACAAAGAGAGATTCAGAAGCTTACTTCTGATATTGATAACAGGTCATTGATTTTAGACTTTCTAGAAGCACCTATCCAGAATCAAGAGGTTTGGGCCTCTGGGGTGACTTATATGCGAAGCAAAAATGCCAGAATGGAAGAGTCGAAAGATTCAGGAGGAGGTGATTTTTACGATAGAGTCTATGATGCTGCTAGACCTGAACTTTTTTTTAAGGCAACAGCCACGAGAGTTGTTGGTCATGGAGATGATGTAAGAATAAGAAAAGATTCTAAATGGAATGTGCCGGAGCCTGAGTTAACTCTTTTTACCAATTCTAAAGGTCAAATTCAAGGGTATACTATTGGTAACGACATGAGTTCTCGAGATATAGAGGGCGAAAATCCATTGTATCTTCCTCAAGCGAAAACATATGACAAAAGTGCTGCATTAGGCCCATGTATCTTAGTTCCTGATGAACCAATAGACCCAAGCACAGAGATTACCTTAGAGATAGTGAGAGGTAGTTCTGTTGTGTTTAAGCAAAGTATCGAAATCAACCAAATGAAGCGTGGTCACAAGGAATTGGTAGATTATCTTTTTGCGGAATGTTCTTTTCCAAATGGTTGTTTTTTAATGACAGGAACGGGGATTATCCCACCAGATGAGTTTACATTAGCTGTAAATGACATTGTGAATATTTATATTGAAGGAATAGGAAAACTTACGAATACCGTAAAAACGAAATGAAAATAACTGGAAGTAATATCATCGGGTTTTCGAGCTCATCGGAAGGTACAGTAGCGATTCAGGCAGTAAACCCTGCAAATGGAGATGTACTAGGCCCATTATTTTATAAAGCAACATCCGACGAGCTAGAGTTGGCGGTAAATGTAGCAAAGAATGCCTTCGAGGTTTATCGAAAGAAATCGGGTAAAGAAAAGGCAAACTTTTTGGAACAAATAGCAGCTGAGATAGAAGCTCTGGGAGATGAACTAATAGAAAGATATACAGCAGAAACTGGTCTGCCAACGGGTCGAGCTCAAGGCGAACGAGGTAGGACTTGTGGACAATTGAGGCTTTTTGCAAGTTTATTAAAAGATGGAAGTTGGGTAAATGCAACGATTGATCCTGCTATGCCAGAAAGACAGCCTTTACCGAGAGTTGACTTGAGATCTATGGAGCGTCCGCTTGGGCCTGTGGCGGTTTTTGGTGCGAGTAATTTTCCCCTTGCTTTTTCAGTTGCTGGTGGAGATACTACTTCTGCTTTGGCTGCTGGTTGTCCAGTTGTGTTTAAAGGTCACCCTGCCCATTTGGGTACGTCGGAACTTGTAGGCTTAGCAATACAGAAAGCAGCAAGAGAAACGGGAATGCCGGATGGTGTTTTTAGTTTGCTATTTGATGATGGTATTGAGGTTGGTCAAGAGTTAGTGGTTCACCACGATATCAAGGCAGTTGGGTTTACAGGTTCTTTCAAAGGCGGTAAGTCTATCTTTGATGCGGCAATGGCTAGACCAGAACCTATTCCTGTATATGCAGAAATGGGAAGCACGAATCCAGTATTTGTTTTGCCAAAAACATTACAAGAGAAAGGCGAAGAAATTGCACAGAACTATTTAAACTCGGTAACAATGGGTGTAGGTCAGTTTTGTACAAACCCGGGAATCATGATGATTCAAAAGGACGCCAGCTTTATGGATCTGTTAAAAGAGAAGTCCAAATCAATGACTGGTGGTGTAATGCTCACTCCCAAAATTCAAGAAGCGTATCTTAAGGGTGTTGCCCATGCCGAACAATTTACTGAAGTGATAGGACGTGGAGTGAAACCTGAAGGTAACACAGCAGTTCAGCCAACTTTGCTTTTCGCAGATTACAGAACATATGTAGACAATCCTCAACTAGATGAAGAGGTTTTTGGTCCAACAAGTTTAGTTGTTGAAGGCAACAACAAAGATGAAATGCTTGAAATAGCGAGAAATCTTGGTGGTCATTTAACAGCTACGGTTCATGGCAGTGACGAAGAGCTAACTGAATATGCCGACCTACTTGAGATTTTGGAACAAAAAGTTGGAAGACTGGTGATTAATGGATTCCCTACTGGAGTAGAAGTGTCTCATGCAATGATTCATGGTGGACCTTATCCATCTACTACAGATAGTCGCAGCACGTCTGTGGGAACTCAAGCAATAACAAGATTTACTCGTCCAGTATGTTTCCAAAGTTTCCCTGATAGCCTTTTGCCAGATGAATTGAAGGATGCTAATCCTTTAGGCATTTGGAGGAAGATGGATGGTGAAATGAAGAAGTAATAGAATTGACCTAATAAATTGCATGAATCTTAATCTGAACGAAAAAGTAATAATTGTAACTGGTGGTGCTAAAGGGATAGGAGAAGGCATAGTCTCTCAGTTGGCCCTTGAAGGTGCGTTCCCTGTCATAGTTGGCCGCAGTGAAAAAGATAACCTATTGGCATTGGAAAAGCTAAATGCTGCTGGTGGTTATGGAATTCATGTAGTTGCAGAGTTATCCAAGCCAGAAGAGTGTAAAAGGGCTGTTGACGAAGTTGTTAGTCACTTTGGTAAAATAAATGGTCTTGTAAACAACGCTGGTCTTAATGACGGTGTAAGTCTTGAAAACGGTACCTACGAAGGATTTATGCAGTCAATTCATAATAACTTAACTCATTATTACCTCATGGCACAACATGCATTGCCTGAGTTGAAAAAGAGCAAAGGTAGTATTGTGAATATAACTTCCAAAACAGCAGAAACTGGTCAAGGTGGTACATCGGGTTATGCAGCTGCCAATGGAGGAAGAAATGCACTTACCAGAGAATGGGCGGTGGAATTGTTACCTTATAGCATTAGGGTTAATGCAGTTGTAGTGGCTGAGAGTTGGACACCGATGTATGAAAATTGGATTAAAACTTTACCAAACCCAGAAGAAACTTTAGAAGAAATTAAAAATAGAATTCCTCTCGAAAACAGAATGACAACTGTTGAGGAAATTGGAAATATGGTAGTTTTCTTACTATCAAAACGCTCTAGTCACACGACAGGTCAAATTATCCATGTAGATGGTGGATATGTGCACTTGGATAGAGCATTATTGAAAAAATCGTAAGGTTAATTTACTCACTAAAGTTGTTCTCAATTGATTGGGGACAACTTTAGTTTTTTTGATGGATAGCTTGTGGCTTTCATATAAGACATTCAATCAACCCCATTGTACTTTTATATTCCAATTTGCATTTCTTTCATCAAAACAGATAAGTCTTTATCGTTGACTTCTTTGATGCGATCTGCAAGTTCTAAGAATTTATCGTAGGTAAAGTCAATCGTTTCTTTATCTAGTTCAAAACCCAATTTTTGTAACCTATGCTTAAGTGCATGGCGTCCACTTCTGGCTGTAAGAACAATGTCAGACTTATGAAGTCCAACTTCTTGAGGAGTCATGATCTCATAGTTTTCACTATGTTTCAAGAATCCATCTTGGTGAATCCCTGAAGAATGTGCAAATGCATTTCTACCCACAATAGCTTTGTTTGCCTGAACTGGCATTCTCATTGTTTCGGCAACGATTCTGCTTAGTGGGTTTAACATTTCAGTTCTTATATTGGTGTAGCAGTCAAGCTCTTTGTGAACTTTAAGGGTCATAACAACTTCTTCAAGGGACGTATTCCCTGCTCTTTCTCCTATACCATTCATGGTAACCTCCACTTGCCTAGCACCAGCTTGTACACCAGCAATTGTATTTGCTGTAGCCATACCAAGGTCATTATGGTTATGCATCGAAAATATTGCTTTGTCGATGTTGGGGACGTTGTTCATCAAGTAATTTACACGATCAAACATCGTTGTAGGTAACAAGTACCCAGTTGTGTCTGGTATGTTTACAACAGTTGCTCCGGCTTTAATTACAGCCTCGCTCAGCCTTGCCAAAAACTCTAGGTCAGCTCTTCCAGCATCTTCAGCATAAAACTCTACGTCCTCTACAAACTTTTTAGCATATTTTACTGCTTGTATCGCTCTTTCTAGAATTTCGTCCCTATTACTATTGAATTTGTATTTGATATGAATATCTGAAGAGCCTATACCCGTATGGATTCTAGGTCGTTTTGCACCTTTTAGTGCTTCGGCTGCAACATCAATGTCATTTTGTACTGCTCTTGTGAGGCCGCATACGGTGGCGTTTTTAATAACTGCAGCAACCGCAACAACTGACTTAAAATCACCTGGGCTAGATACTGGAAAACCCGCTTCTATCACATCAACTCCGAGTTCGTCGAGTTTTTGAGCAATCATTACTTTTTCGTCAATGTTTAGTTGACATCCTGGTACTTGCTCTCCATCTCTTAATGTGGTATCGAATATTTGAATTTTATGACTCATCGCTCCAGCTTTGTTTATTTTCTATTACAATATTACATTATCAGAAGCTTTTTTACATTGGTCACAAGGCAAATAAGGATAATATGCCATGTAGAGATCAAGTATCTGAAATAATATTCTTTTAGTCTAAAGGAATGTTTCTATTTTTACGAGCTAGTTTAAGCCAAAGACGAACAAAAAAGTATCCATTGATGTATAAAAAAACTAAAATAGTAGCGACAGTTGGTCCTGCTTCAGAAAGCGAAGAAATGCTTTTGGCACTTGCCAAAGCAGGTGTGAATGTGTTTAGAATGAATTTTTCACACGGAGATCATCAAGAGCACAAAGTAAGAATTGATAGAGTTCGTAAGATAAATGCAGAGCACGGATTTCAGTGTGCTATTTTGCAAGATTTGCAAGGACCCAAAATCCGTGTAGGTCAAATGGAAGGCGGTAATGCTGGTGTCGAATTAGTAGAAGGTAATAAGTTTATTTTTACTAATAAAGATGTTATCGGTAATGCTGAAAGAGTGAGCACTCCATACAAAGGAATGTTCCAAGATGTGAAAGTAGGGGAGCGAATCCTTATGGACGACGGAAAACTTGAAGTAAAGGTAGTAGCTGTCGATATCGAAAATGAAGAAGTTATTACCGAAGTAGTATACGGTGGGCTTTTGAAACAAAAGAAAGGTGTCAACCTTCCAAATACTAATATTTCTCAACCTTCTGTAACGGAAAAGGATTGGAGAGATTTAGACTTTGGTCTTCAAATGGATGTGGATTGGATTGCACTTTCGTTTGTTAGAACTGCAGCAGAAATCACTAGAATAAAAGATTATATCATAAGTAAGGGTTCAAAAGCAAAGGTTGTCGCCAAACTGGAAAAGCCAGAAGCTATTGTGAATATGGATTCTATCATAGAAGCAACAGATGCTGTAATGGTGGCACGTGGAGACCTCGGTGTGGAAGTGCCAGGTGAGCAAGTGCCTTGGATGCAAAAAGAGCTTGTAAGGAAATGTAACCTTGCCGCAAAACCTGTTATCGTTGCTACACAAATGCTTGAGAGCATGGTAGACAACCCAAGAGCAACTCGTGCGGAGATAGGTGATGTTGCCAATGCTGTGTGGGATGGAGCTGATGCGGTAATGCTATCTGGTGAAAGTGCTGCAGGTAAATATCCAATTCTTGCTGTAGAGACAATGGCAAAAACTGTGAGAGAAGTAGAAGTAATGGCTCAAGAAAATGAGATCTATTACAGACATCACACAAGAGTTACAAAAGATGATTACGAATCAGTTGACAAAGACAACGACAATGTTATTGTAGTAGGATGTCGCTTGGCTAGGGATTTACATGTGAAAGCAATAATAGGTATAACTTCTTCGGGTTATACAGCTGTAAGGCTATCACATCACAGACCTAAAGCTGATATTTATATTTTCACTGCAAATGAGAGATTAAAAACTCAGTTGAGCCTTTATTGGGGTGTGGAGGTAATAGATCTTGCTAAAGTTCCTGGAGCTGATGGCGAGGGTGCTGTAGAAGCAATCAAAGAATATTTGATCAAAGAAGGTAAACTAGTAGAAGGCGACAAGTTTGTCAATACGTTAAGCTTACCACTAATGGAAGACAATAGAACGAATACCGTAAGATTGGGTATGGTTTAAAACATACTATTTTATCATTCTTTACAGCCGATTTCTTAAATGAGATCGGCTGTTTTGTTTTTTGGAATAATAAAAAAAGGCGATTGGTCGTTTTGGGTTTTATCAAATCAGGACAACCATCAAAACTATAACGCTATTCTTATTTTTGTCGCTTCCAGCGTTTACTCAAAAGAGTTACAACGCTTTTATTGGTTTTGGGGGAAGGGTTTATCCGAATCAACTAAGCCTGCCAAAACCACTTCAAATTGTTTTTGGAGTAAAATTGGTTAGTTATAAGGACAAGTTTGAGTTATTAACTTATGGAATTGGAGAGCGTAATTTTAAATCTAACAATAGCATTGGCTTAGGTTTAAAAGCAACATACTTTAAACGTTACTTACCTAAAACTTTTTATTTGTTTCTTGACAGCCATCTAAGTTACTATTCTGTAGTGCCAACCTTTTTTCGCAATAAACTAATAAACTGTGGAACTGCTGGAGTGGGGTATATACTGTCTAAGCAGAATTGGCTTGAGCTAGGGGCGGGTTGGGATACGGGTAATAGTTATGTGGAAAAGGGAGGGTATCTAAGAATGGCCTATATCCACGCCTTCAATATTAATTTAAAGCGTGATAAGAAATTCAAACAAAATCCCAAGAAACAATTGGAGTGCCCAAAGTTAGTTGGGGTTTGAGTGTGAAAGCGTTGATAGTAAACGGTTTTGTTAAAAGCACTTTGCTACGTTGCCTTCAACGACATTTGCATTTTAAAGTAGTGGAGGATTGTCTGGAACCTCAGTCAACTTTTTTAGCGTTTCGCATTAGTATTGATATTTGTGATTGAGCTTCAAGACATGAAAATGTTGTCTACCAAAGATTATCGTTGTCGAAATCGCATGACGTTGCCTTCGACGACTTTTTCATTTTAAAGTAGTGGAGGATTATATGGAATCTCAGTCAACTTTTTTAGCGTTTCTCTTTAGTATTATTATTGGTGATTGAGCTTCAAGACATGAAAATGTTATCTTTCAGAGATCATCGTTGTCGAAATCGCACGACGTTGCCTTCGACGACTTTTGCATTTTAAAGTAGTGGAGGATTGTCTGGAATCTCAGTCAATTTTTATAGCGTTTATCTTTGGTATTATTATCGGTGATTATGCTTCAGTTATTTAGAATACTATTTTCAAGAAAGAAAACCGTCGAAACCATAATCGGTATAACTGTTCCCGGTGATTGAGCTTCCAGATACACGAATTATGGTTTTAAAGAGAAAATCCGTGGAAATCAATTCCAGCGATATATATTACTTCAATTAACAATAGCTTCTAAAAAGCTCCAAATCGTTCAAAATGGCAAGTGTATCCATTTGGGTTTCTTACCAAATAATCTTGATGTTCTGGTTCTGCTGGCCAAAATGTGGAGTATGGCTCTAGGGTAGTGACTACTTTACCATCCCATCTTTTTGACTCTTCTACTATTTTTATGAATGCTTCTGAAGCTAATCTTTCTTCTTCATTTTGAAAGAAAATAGCAGAGCGGTAACTACTTCCCATGTCGTTTCCTTGCTGGTCCACCGTGGTTGGGTTGTGTATTCTAAAGAAATAATCGAGTATTTCGTTAAAATTTGTTTGATCAGCATCGTATGTTAGTTCGATTCCTTCAGCATGGCCTGGGTGGTTGCGATAGGTCGGGTTATCATTTTGACCTCCTATATATCCTACTTCTGTTTCTAAAATTCCTTTCCTTATTCTGAAGAGATCTTCCATTCCCCAGAAACAACCACCAGCTATATAAGCCTTTTTAATATTTGCCATTTGTGTAAAGTTTTAACGTGTTACAGATGTAATACTATTTGTTACACAATTAGTTCTTTTTGTTTCTTGAAAATTTGTAAATATCTACAAATTAGGATTGAACTCTATGACGAAGGTGCAATTACTTAATCTTTGAAAAGCTCAAAGGTTTCATATAAGTAGATGTGACTTTTTCCACTATTTTTCCAGACTCTTCTGAAGCTGTTTTAGCAGCAATCCATTTTGGGTCGGCTCGGAAGGTATCCCAGCTCACTTTTGCAGCATCCTCGTTCTTGTGAGCAATAATATATACCAATTTTGATTGCTCTTCACCTTTTTCTATTGTGCTCCAATATGCAATGTTTGTCATTCCTGCATTTTTAAAAAGCTTTCTAGTATGGTCTCTAAATCTTGCAACAATATTTGGGAACCTATCGGGAAAACAATAATAGGTTCTTAACTCAAATAATCGGTCAGGACTAATGGTCTTGGAGGCGATTTTCTTTGTTAATTCGGGCTCTAACTTCAAGAATGTACTCTCTACACTTGCTACAATCTTTCCATCTATTTGCGATTCTTCAGCAACCTTTTTCCATTCAGGGTCAGATCCAAAAGCTTTCCAGCTCTCATTTCGGGCTTCCATAGAAGGATAACCTAAAATATAAACTAAGTCGTTGTTGCCTTCTGCTGTAGGAATCCAATAGCCTACGTTTTCCATTCCGTGTTTTTCAAAAATCCTCGTAGTATGATCGTGGAATCTAGTTTTGAGAGCTTCTAGTCTATCTGGATGGCAATGGTAAATTCTAAGTTCATAAACTTTAGAGTCTTGAGCGAAAGTAAACATGGATATGAGAAGAAATAGAATTGTTAATTTCATCGATTAGGTTTTTAGAATTGAAAAGTACGAATAAATGTCAATTGCCTTTAATAAAAGCAACTAAATCCGCCATATCATTCACACTAATGTTTGCTTCCAGGCCATCTGGCATCGCAGATGACTTAGAGGGGGTTTTGCTTTTAATGCTTTCTTTATCAATGGTTTGAGTATGCCCACCCATTTGTTTTAGTGAAATTGTTTGATCATTTTCAGCAGTAATAATCCCAGTCAATAGCTCTCCTTTCTGTAATGTAATTTCCCATTGAGCATATTTGTCGGCTATAGAGTTGTTAGGGTTGATGATTTCTGTAATTATAGAGTTTTGGTTTCTACTTTTTAAGGTCGAAAGGTCTGGCCCAAAATCCACTGCGTTGGTGATCTGGGGCATCATGTGACAAATGGAGCAGTTGCTTTGAAAAATTTCACGTCCCTTTTTTGCATCTCCTTTTAAGTCGGCAGCTACAAGGTAGTTTTGTAAAATAGCTTTTCTATCTTCATTTACTGCAAATACCTCTCTGGCCGCAGTTCGGACATCTTCCTCATCGTTGTTCATCATTTCCACAATTTGTGGCCATTGTAGGTCTGATTGGCTAATGTTTCCTTTTTTTACCTCGGCAATTAGATGAAGAAGCGACTTTTTGTTTCTAGTTAAATATGAAACCCATTCACTTTTTGATGCCTTACTCATGCGGCTAAAAGTGGTGCTTATTTTAGCCAACTCTATCGAACTTAACTTTGATGGTAAAACTTTTAAAGCTGCGAGTTGATCTTGTGCAATTTCACTTTTAGATGCTAGGTCAATAATGAATACTTGAATTTCAGATTCGCGAGAAGTGGATAAAAGAGCAAGAGCATCTTCTTTAAAACTTACATTGCTAGATAACAGAAATCTTTTTCTTAGTTCTGCTGCGGGCTTTCCTTGAGTTGGTAAGTCTATTTTTTGAAAAAGGTTTGCCACACTCACTCTATAAGGATGCGAAGGGGAGCTAAGAAAGGAAGTGAACAATTCCTGTTTTAACTTCTCGTTGATTGCAAAGCCTACTTTACGATATTTCCAATAGTCTGCCAAGCCGCCAATTGCTGCTGCTTGCCACCAGTCGTTTTCTTGCTGACCATCTACACATTTTTGTAAAAATCTACTATCAGCTTTTTTTGCCAATGTAGATGCTAGGTGGTTTATAAAGTCATTTTTTTGCTCATTTTCAGTTCCTATTGCATTTGTAATAGCATCAAAAAGTTCGAACTCTTTGCCTTCAAAGGCTACAATAGCAGCCATTCCAGTCCATTGGTCATTCATGTCTTTAATGGCAATAGATAGTTGAAGATCCTCTTTTCCTTCAAAGTCGAAAAATGCGGATGAACATAGCCATTGATGCCTCACTTTTGGGTTTTCGTCCTGAGCTAATATTTTTACTTTTGAAAGTAGATCCTTATTTTTTAGAAAGTCTAAATTACGATCAATGAGTTGTAACGCGTTTTCTTTTATCCCACTTTCCTTGCTATTAAGTGAAGCTGTGAGGTCTTCTGCATTTAGTTTTCCCCAATCTTGTAAAAGCCATAATGCAGGTATTTTGGCTAGATCATTTTGTCCTTGAAGGGATTGCTTAAGTTTTTCCGCCACAGAGATGTCCTTCCGTTGAAATAGTAATCGCTGAGCAGTTCTTCTATACCAGCCATTATTGTTACTGAGTAAATCAACTAGTTCTGAGGAGGTTTTGGAGGAAAGATTCAGCTTGTTAAGCCAATCCATCGCAATCCCGCTTGTTGGAGTTATTCTGTAAATTCTGCCTTTATTTGTTCCATTATATAATGCTCCACTTTCGTTTACTTCTTCGCTCATCCATTCAGGGTGTTCAACTATTTGTCTGTAGTAGTCAATTACATAAAGTGCTCCGTCTGGCCCCACATAGAAATTCACAGGCCTAAACCATGGGTCTTTACTCGCCAAGAATTCTTTGTTTTCTAACAACCTTTTACCTGTGAACGACGCTCCTTTGGGTTGAATGACATCAGCATGTACAAGGTTATGAACTGGTTCGCCTACAAATGTTACATTATTAAAGTTTGGTCCAAAAGCTCCTCCGTCGTACCAAGTTATCCCGCAACTTGAAGTTACAATACCCACATCTGTCAAGAGTTGGTGGTTTGGGTTTTCGGTGATAGGGAAAACCTCGCAAGCGTTTCCATGGTCTGAGAACTTTTCCATGGCCTCTGCTAAAACTAGATTTCGGTTTTTGTCAAGATATCGGGCGTCCATTGCTTCATAAAATAAATGATTGGCATTGTCGGTATAAAATCTATGCCCCCAAGGATCGGTGGTGTGACCATATTGAGATTCACCAGAAAGTGATTCTATTTCGAAGGTTTCAGGCTTGAAACGCACACTTCTACCGTCGGCATTGTCATTCAGTTTTGATGCTTTAGGATTATTAGGAAATCGCACATCAGAGCCTTTGTCACCAAATACATGCTCATAAGAAAAAGAATTAATAGCCCCTGAATGAGCTACGTATATCCAATTATCCACACCAAATTTTGGCGTATTCATATTATGTTGTGGGTTGGAGAGCGAAAAACCAGTAAGCATTGCTTCTTTACGATCAGCCTTACCATCTTTGTTTTTATCGCTTATAAAAAGAACATCAGGAGCGTCTGCAACTAATAAGCCGTCTTCCCATTTCATAATTCCCATAGGTAGTGTTAGGCTATCTGCAAAAACCTCGCTTTTGTCGGGGAAACCATCGCCATTGGTGTCTATCAAACGTTTGATTTTTCCAGTTTTGCTTAAGTCCATTGGGTAGCCTGGCATTTCTGCTACATAGAAGTTACCATCTTCATCAATTTCCATGGCTACAGGGTCACAAATGAGAGGCTCAGAGGCTACGAGTTCAATTTTAAAGCCGTCCATAATTTCAAAATCTGAAAGTGCTTTCAATAGCTCAGGACTAAGGTCAGTATTGTTAGAAGAAATTGAATTGGGAGTCTTTTGGCAAGCTAGAGCAACAAAGCAAAGTAGAATAATAGATCGTTTCATGGAAGGGGCTTTTTTGTACAATTTAATCACAAAAGATGAAGTGTAACGTGATTACAACAAAAAAAACGTCCAAAACTAATAGTTTTGGACGTCCCTTATAATTGGTATATTCCTTCTATCTCAGCGAGTTAATATAAGCTGCAATTTTAAGTGCATCGCTTTTTGGAACTTGCGGCATAGCAGCCATTGGGGTTGCATATCCAGGCCAGTTTTGAGGCTCTGGTTTGTAGATCAAATCCACAATTCGCTGATCACTATAGTTTCTTTTTGCTATGTCTTTAAAAGCTGGACCTATCACCTTCTTATCTTGAGTGTGACAAGCCAAGCAGGTATTCTTTTGCAAGATATTTTTTACACTCGCAAATGTTGGCTTTGCACTTGGCCCATCTGGGCTCGTAGGAGCTTTGGTAGTAGCAATTGCTGAACTAGCTTTCGCATTTCCAGAGTCGGTACTTTTTATTTCGCTGCTAGTAAGTTTGGCTCCTGCAGGAATATTATTAAGTGTATAGTAGGCCGTAGGGTGAACCAATGACCAATAGTTTGTAGATGCTCTCACTCCATCTAAGTTGATTTCGTGGACAAAATATGGTCTAAGTCCTTCAACAACTAATCTTACCTTTTTGCGATCAGACGATAATTTTAGCCCTTTTATTTTCAGTTCTTCTCTCTTTACAGGAGGAGAACCATATACTGCATGATGCTTGTATATAAAGCTTGATATAGAATATGAAGCTAAGTCTTCGGCAGATTTAGCATCTACTGGCATAGTAAATTCAATTTCGAAACCATCGGGCATTGCACGCACGGCAAGCATCTCAAATGGAAGTTTCCCGTTCCATGCTAACCTTTGTAATCCTTGATTGGCATCTCCTGCTGATCCCCATCCTCTATTTGTTTCACCCACGAAAAGTGATCCGTCTTTGGCCCAATCCATTCGCATTACACCTGACTGAAAGTTGCTTCTGAAATCAATAGAAGCTCCTTGCCATTCGCCTTTTACTTTTTCCATGAATACTCTCATGATCTTTGATTGACCTTGATCTCCAACAAATACTTGACCTGCAAAGGGACCAAAAGCACCTTGGGTATCGTCTCTTACAAGTTCAGAAGTAGAAACTCCTTGAATTCCATAAGGTAGCCAAACCAATGGAGTTTGAACTTGAGGGTACTTTTCTTTAAGTTCATATAGTGCTACTCCTTCTTCTGCAGCATTGTTTTCGGGTTTTATAATCCTTCCCATGTCGTTTCTCTTGCGATCAACATCTCTTTCTGCATAAAACTGTTCTTCTGTTAGTTTTACTTTGGAATAGCCAGGCTCATTCCACTTTAATCCGGCTGGATGTCCCATGAATGCACCTTCTTTTACGTGCCAAATACCACCAGTTCCCATCCAGTCACCTTGGTTGTCTGTGTAAAACAATTCACCATCTATCATACCTAGGCCAGCAGGGGAGCGAACACCTGTTGCCCACATTTTTCGCATACCATCAGGCATGATTTTGAAAATCCATCCTCTAGTAGGAACTCTGCTTTCTCCTCTCCACCATTCTTCATCGCCAAAGGCAACATTGCCCGATACGAACATACCTCCATCGGGAGCTATTTTTGGTCCAAAAGAATATTCGTGATAATGCCCAGATACTGGCCAAGCATGTACAGTCTCGTAAACATCAGCTTTGCCGTCACCATCAGTATCTTCAAGTTTGGTAAGTTCTCCACGCTGAGCACAGTACAAAGCTCCTTCAAAATACTCAAGGCCTAATATTTCGTGTAGTCCACTTGCGAATTTTTTGAAGTAAGGGTTTCTACTAGTTGGGTTTTCCAAAATCCAAACATCTCCTCTTCTTGTAGAGATTGCCAAATTTCCATTTGGGAGTGTTTTTAATCCTCCTACTTCCAAAAGAATGTTCTCAGGAACTGGTGGAGTTATGATTCTGTAAAAGTCTTCTTCTTTTGGCGATTCTTGTGCCAATACGCCAAAGGCAAAAAGAAATAGGATTGGTGTAACTATATATTTAAAGGTTTTCATTGTGCCTTTCATATTAATAAATGATTGAATAAGAGAATTGGTCGCCAGGTATTGGAATCACTAGTTCCTGAGAGTTGCTGAGTTTTCTAATCAGCACAGAAGAATCCGAATTGAGTTGAATGTAGTAGTTTTTGTCATCTACTGCATAGAGCCCTGGAGATACCTGCTCAATTTTAGAACCGGTAGCCAGTCTAGCAAACAAACCTGGATTGTTCTCAATTTTCAATGTTCGTGTGAAATATTTGTCTTCAATAACTGAAGTATTGTCGCTTACTTTTGCTCCATGTATTTGATAGTGGAAAGTTGGAACGTCATTCGCATCTAAAGTGTAACCCTTAGGCTTATATCCTGTTCCAGATGTGTCATTTGGCCATGGATTAACAGATGATTTAGAAAAAAGTAAATCATTGTTCAGTAAGACAACTGATCCAGTAGGTCTTGAAGAGCCATCTCCACGATCGTTCCACATTGGGGTTGCATCTAAGAAGCCTCCTCTCCAAACTTGAATTATCGCTCCTTTGTCTAAGTCATAAGTATAATGTCTTCCACTTGGGCTTCCTACTGAAGCTGCGTGTACCACACGAAACTTTCCAACTTCTGGCTTTTGGATGTCCATGAAGCTTCTCAATACTGTATTGTTGGTCGCATGAACGAGAATTGGATCGGTCATTTTGTTTCCTATCATTGCTGTTGGGCTGCTCAATGCTGTGTCTCTAAACCCTGGACCTGCAACAAATAAGCCTAGAGTTGGCTGCATCCAACCATCGTACTTTGCATTAGAAAAAGTCAGCTTATGAGTCCCTTTGGTTAGGGTTACCTTGCCTTTGCGGCCATCATTAGAACCAGTATATTTGTTTGGAATTACCTCTTTGCCATCAATACTTAATAGGTTATTTGAAGCAGAGTAAAGCGTGAATGTATACTCTCCGTCGCTAGGAGCCATTAAATCCGCAGTCATGATATAAGCGAAATTGTTGTTTTGTTTCAAAAACTCCCAAGTCATACTCTCTATTTTTCCTTTTTCGTCCGGAGCGAGTGCAAATGGATCAACATTTGGGTCATAAGAGTTGTAGTTAACAGCATAGTTAATATTTGAAACTTGAGCAGCTGGCTTATCAAAGTTAGAAACTTGTATGTTTCTAAAAGCTAAAGATCCATGATCTCCTTGAAGTCTTAAAGGGCCTTTTGCAACTTCTTTGGCGAATCCTCCTCTTGTGATACCAGAAAGCTCAACGTTTTCATGAAGCACGATACCATTGAGTTTGATTACAAGAATCTTAGCATTTGACGTTTTTTTTCCTGCTTTGTCAAATCTTGGGGCTTGAAACGAGATTTCCATATGTTGCCAAAGTCCAGGTGCTTTTGCTGCATTTACTCTTGGAGCAGTTCCTTCGTAGCCTTCCATTCCTTTAGGTTTTGTATCGTCCCATCGCTCATAAATTCCACCGCAGTCATAATATTTAGGAGATGGAGAGCCCCAGCTGTCGAGCAGCTGAATTTCATATCTACCTTGAAGGTAAACACCAGAATTAGACTCTTTAGCCATCATAAAATCAAATGAGATATCTAAATCTCCGTGTTCGAATTTACTTATTAATTCGTATTGTGTTCCATATTTTCCTTGCTCATGAGTACAAGCTAAAACCCCTTGTCCGGGTGTAGTAGAAAGTTCGTTTTTCTTTATAATACTCGCAGAAGCATCACCCACGATAGTCCAATTGCCGCCACCGCCAGTAAAAGCGTCAAGTGAGTTAAGCGGAATCATTTCTTGTGCCATGCTAGACGAAATGACGCATGTTAGCAAAATTGCCAATAGCTTTTTGTTCATAGTTTATAATTAAGATTTTGGTGCCCCAAGTTAAGAAATGTAAAGGTATTTATGAACCCTATTTTTTTATTTATTAAAATAATTTAAAAATACAGTTTTGATATTTGAGTTTCTAAACCTTGGGAGCGAATCCTAAATAAATTACGATCTTTGTTTTTCATTATTGTTTAAGCACAAATGCAGACTTATTTTAAGCTACTTTCATTTGCTGGCGATCTTAAAAAGTTTGTCATTCCTTTCGTTTTTACTTCACTTATTGCGGCGATTTTTGGAACCTTAAATTTGGTTTTACTGAAACCGATTTTGGATATTCTATTTGGAAAAGTAGGAGAGGGGGCAATTACCCAAATGCTAATAAAGCCAGCTGGCTTTAATGTACTGGAGTATTTCAACTATTATTTAGCAACATTTCTTACCGAAAATGGTAAAATAGGAGCACTTCAGTTTGTTTGTGTGGTTTTGGTTCTGGGTATTCTTATCGGTAATGTTTTTCGATATCTTTCTCTTCGCCTAATGGAGGGTTTCAAAGTAAATATGGTAGCAAATTTACGTCAGGCAATTTTTGAGAAATCGATTAAAATGCACCTCGGTTTCTTTAATAATGAACGCAAAGGAAACCTTATTTCAAGAATAACAACCGATGTACAGGAGGTAGAAAATAGCATTGCAAATACTTTCTCTGCAGGGATTAAAGAGCTCTTGCTCTTAATAGGCTACTTAGTTGCCCTTTTCATGATTTCGGTAAAACTTACTTTTTTTGCTTTGGTCGTGATTCCAATTACTGGGGCTTTTTTAGGTATTATTTTAAAAAGGTTGCGTCACGATGCTGGACAAGGTCAACAGCGATTGAGTAATTTACTAAGTATAATGGACGAGGCCTTTGGCGGCATGCAAGTTGTAAAAGCATTTGTAGCCGAGCGTTTTTTTAGCAACAGGTTTTTGGAAGAAAATCAAGGCTATAAAAAATCTATTTTCTCTTATGCAGCTCGCCGAGAGTTGGCAAATCCATTCTCAGAAGTGATAGGTGTAAGTATGGTGGCCAGTCTATTATTATATGGTGGTAGCCTGATTTTATCTGACAATAGTGAGCTAGATGCATCTACTTTCATGGCGTATATTGCACTTTTTTCTCAAGTGGTAAGGCCAGCAAAAGACATTGCTCAGGCCTTCAGTGCTTCACAACGAGGTATAGCCTCTGGCCAAAGAATCCTTGAAATGCTAGATGCAGAAGAAGTAATCCAAGACAAGCCTAATGCAATTGAAATCTCAAGTTTTTATAAAAGCATAAAATATAACAACGTCTTTTTTGAATATGAAAAAGATACACCTGTGTTGCAGGGCGTAAGTTTTGAATTAAAGAAAGGAAAAACCATCGCACTTGTGGGAACTTCTGGTGGAGGTAAGTCTACCATTGCCGATTTGCTTCCTCGCTTTTTTGATCCTACCAAAGGCGAGATTTTAATAGATGGTGTTAATGTTAAAACTGTTTCTCAATCCTCGCTCCGTCAACAAATGGGATTGGTTAGTCAAGAGGCTTTTATGATCAATGATAGCATTCGAGCAAATATTGATTTTGGGCGAAATGAAACTGAGGAAACGATCATAAATGCTGCAAAAATTGCAAACGCTCATGACTTCATCATGGCTCAGGCCGATGGTTACGATACTATTATTGGAGATCGTGGAACTAGACTTTCTGGAGGGCAAAGGCAGCGTGTTTCTATCGCAAGAGCTGTATTGCAAAATCCTCCTATTTTGATTTTGGACGAGGCAACTTCTGCACTCGATACGGAATCCGAAAAGTTGGTGCAAGAAGCAATCATGCATCTCATGCAAGACAGAACTTCATTAATTATTGCTCACAGATTGAGTACGATTCAGCATGCCGATGAAATTTTAGTGATTAATAATGGGCAAGTTGTAGAAAGAGGTGATCATGAAACTCTTTTTGCTAAAACTGATGGTGTTTACCGAAGATTGGTAGATATGCAGGAGATTTAGTGGTTTATTAAGTAGGAAGCAGAAGGTAGGAAGAAGGGAAGTCCATCGGCTTTGCTCAGGACTGCTTGGCAGTTCCTACATTGTTCTATTTAAGAACTGTTCATTTTACCGTCTTTGAAGTGAAAGTATAAGAACTTTGTGTCTTTGAGACTTCGTGGTTCAAATTATTTGAGACGAGTTCGTGGTTTAACTTAATAAATATGAATCAAGTCGAAATTTTAACGGAAAGAACAAAACTAAGATTAATTGAATTAGCTGACTTAGTCCCAATTCATGAATTACATTCTTTGCCCGAAACCGATGAATACAACACCTTAGGTATTCCGAAAGACATAGTAGAAACGAAAACCATTATAGAAGGCTGGATTGCAGAAAACGAAAAAGAGGAAATCAAGAATTATACTTTTGCCATTCAAAACAATACCGATAATGCATTCTTAGGTTTGTTCGGTTTTAAGCTTTGGGACAAAAAATATAGAAGAGGAGAGGTTTGGTATAAGATCCACTCCAAATATTGGAATAAAGGTATCGCCTCTGAAGTCTTGAAGGCAATGATTGATTTTGGTTTCAAAAAGCTAGACTTACACAGAATTCAAGCAGGATGTGCCGTAAATAACACTGGCTCTATAAAAGTGCTTGAAAAAGTCGGAATGCAAAGAGAAGGAATTGGTAGAGAGATGTTACCCTTAAAGTCTGGTTGGTCAGATAATTATCAATATGCTATTTTAGCTGGCGATCCAAGAGTTTAGCGTTCAACTATGAGTTCTTGGCTTTAAGCTTTCGGCGATCAGCTTTTGATAGGATTCTAATTGTATATTCAGCTTTTTTAGAGAAAACTGTTTCAAATAGTATTTAGAGCACATAAAAAAAGCCCCGAAGGGCATTTTTTTAGAATATGAAATATTCAAGCTTGGGCTTCAAGCTTCCAGAAAGTTTCCGAAAGCCGATACTCGATCGCTGACAGCCGATTGCTATTAAGCTGTTTCCAACTTTACATTTTCAAACTTGATTTGACCTTCAGAATCCATTTCCATTAAGATCACTGCGTCTTTGTCGACAGTGCCTGCAAGAATCATTTTTGAAAGCTCATTCATAACCTTTCTTTGGATCACTCTTTTGAGCGGTCTGGCTCCAAAAGCGATGTCAAATCCTTGGTCTCCGAGATAGTCAAGTACTTCGTCATTTGCTTCAATTGTAATTCCTTGCTCTTTCAAGAGTTTCTGGATTTCTCCAAACTGGATACTCACAATCTGACGAATATTTGACTTGCTCAATGGATCGAAGAGTACAATTTCATCAATTCTATTTAAAAACTCGGGTCTTACAGAAGTTTTTAATAATGCCATGATTTCGTTTTTGGCTTCTTCCTTGTAATACAAATCCCAACCTTTTTCGTCGCCTTCTGCTTTCTGATATTTTTCTTGAATGATACTGCCACCAATGTTTGAAGTCATGATGATGATCGTGTTTTTGAAATTGGCAACTCTACCTTTATTATCAGTAAGTCGGCCATCGTCGAGCACTTGCAATAGTACGTTCCACACATCTGGATGGGCTTTTTCGATCTCATCCAAAAGGATCACAGAGTAAGGCTTTCTTCGAACCGCTTCGGTCAATTGTCCACCTTCATCGTAACCCACATACCCTGGAGGAGCTCCTACGAGCCTACTCACGGCATGGCGTTCTTGGTATTCACTCATGTCTATTCGCACCATGGCGGAGTCGTCATTGAATAAGTATTGAGCCAGTGTTCTTGCCAGTTCCGTTTTACCTACTCCTGTGCTTCCTAGGAATAGGAAACTACCAATTGGTTTCTTTGGATCTTGCATTCCTGCTCTTGATCTACGAACTGCATCGGCAACCAATTCAATGGCTTCTTCTTGTCCAGCAACACGCTTTTTGAGTTCATCTTCAAGGTGGAGAAGCTTCTCTCTATCACTTTGTAGCATTTTAGAGACTGGAATACCAGTCCATTTTGCTACTACTTCGGCAATGTCTTCAGACGTTACTTCTTCGTTGATCAAGGCGTCTCCTTCTATTTTGGTTTCGTCTTTTTGAGCCAAAACCTTTAGTCTGTTTTCTGCCTCAGGAAGCTTTCCGTAGCGTATTTCGGCAACTTTACCGAAATCTCCACTGCGTTCTAGCTGCTCTGCTTCAAACTTTAATTGATCTATAGATTCTTTTAAAGACCTTATTTCATTGACAACGCCTTTCTCATTTTCCCATTTGGCTTTGAGTTCATTGTATGTTTCATTCAGTTCAGCCAATTCTTTCGAAAGTATAGCTTCTTTTCCTTTATCGTTTTCTCTGCGAATTGCCTCACGCTCAATCTCAAGCTGCATTATTCTGCGTCTAAGCTCGTCCATTTCCTCTGGCATGCTGTCCATTTCTAGGCGTAGTTTGGAAGCAGCCTCGTCCATGAGATCAATAGCTTTGTCTGGTAAAAAACGCTCAGAAATGTATCTGTTCGAGAGTTCTACCGCTGCAATTACCGCATCGTCTTGGATACGAACTCCATGATGAACCTCATATTTCTCCTTGATTCCACGTAGGATAGAAATGGCATTTGCCACATCAGGCTCATCTACAATAACCGCTTGAAAACGTCTTTCGAGAGCTTTGTCTTTCTCTATGTGCTTTTGATACTCTTTCAGTGTAGTTGCACCTATGGCATGAAGTTCTCCTCTTGCCAAAGCTGGCTTGAGTAAGTTTGCAGCATCCATGGCACCTTCTCCACCACCTGCCCCTACAAGTGTATGGATCTCGTCGATAAATAGGACGATTTCTCCCTCGCTATCGGTCACCTCTTTGATTACGGCTTTTAGTCGTTCTTCAAATTCTCCTTTGTATTTTGCACCTGCAACCAGCAAACCCATGTCTAAAGATATTATGGTTTTTGACTTTAGGTTTTCAGGTACATCACCCTGTACAATTCTTTGAGCGAGTCCTTCTACAATGGCGGTTTTACCTACTCCTGGTTCTCCAAGGAGCAAGGGGTTGTTCTTAGTTCTACGAGATAAAATCTGAAGAACCCTTCGTATTTCCTCATCACGACCTATTACGGGATCAATTTTTCCTTTTTGAGCTTGCTCATTAAGGTTGACGCTATAGCGTGAGAGTGCCTGATATTTATTTTCTGCGTTTTGATCTTTCACTGGATTATTTTTTCCTCTCAATTCTTTAATTGCTTTTTCAAGTTCCTTTTCATTTAAACCAAGTTCTTTCATGAGTTTGGCCGTTTTATCATTTCCTGCTGCAAGTCCTATGAGCAATAGCTCGACACTTACAAACTCGTCACCAAAGTTCTTCATTTTCTCCTTGGCTGCGTTCATTGCCTTGTTAAGGTCGTTGCCTAAATATGGCTGTCCTCCGCTAACTTTTGGATAAGTATCAATCAGTTCGTTCAGCTTATTGTTCAGTACCACTTCGCTCACGTTTAGTTTTTTGCTGAGGTATGAACTCGTATTAGGGTCTTCTTCCAAAAGGGCTTTAAGCAAATGTGCAGTTTCAACAGTTTGCTGTTGTTTGGCCTGGGCAATTTGAACTGCTTTCTGAATTGCCTCCTGCGATTTAATAGTATATTCGTTTAATGTCATAGCTTTTTAAGATTTACAAAAGGTTGATCAAAAACCATGCGTTTTGTATTTTTCGGAAATATTGACCGAATTAATGCTTTTTGTGATGTATGGTACTGACATTCAGTCACTTATTAGTCGAAAAGCTTGACCCTTAACTATCAAAATGTCAGTAAACCACAATTTGAACAGCAACTGGAGACTAACAGCTTCCACCATTTATGAAAAACCAAGGGATAGTAAAATCTTTGGTACCGTGGAATTGGATATTACTGACTTAGATGAATGGATTCAGGCTAAAAGGAGGGAAGGAGTAAAGGTTACTTTGACCAATTTCTTTACTGTTGCTACTGGTAGGGCGGTCAAAAATGTAGTTCCTGAGCTCAATACATATATTAAGCGAGGAAAAGTGGTGAAACACAATTCCATAGATGCATCGGTGAGTTTAATGTTGCCCAATGGAGAGATGACATCCGTCCATGTAGAGCGTACAGATACGATTAGTTTGCCCGATTTTACTGAGAAATTACAAACTGCTATCAACACTTATCGCAATGGGAGTGAAAATGCCACCATGCAAACCAAAGAGACTTTGGCGAAAATCCCATGGCCGTTGCGTTCTTGGGTATATGCTTTGGTTCGAAAACTAATTATAGACTGGGGTGTAAACTGGCCGTCTATGGGCTTAGATGCCAATAAGTTTGGCTCGTACATAGTTTCCAACATTGGAACACTGGGGCTAGATGAAGGTTATCCTGCTCTCTTGCCAGTAGGCAATATTTCTTTTGTTTTGATCCTTGGTAGTGTTAAAAAGAAAGCCTTGGTCATTAATGACGAAGTCAAAATCCGAAAAGTAATCAATGCCTCGGCAGCTCTTGACCATAGAATGGTGGACGCTTCGCATGCTGGTAAACTATTTAAATACTATAAGTACATCATTCAACATCCTGAAGAGTTAATGTTGGAGGTGTAATTTGTTAATTATAAATGCGTTGAGTTAATATGAGAAAAGTCTCGACTAACCAAGCCATACTATTCTTTCTAGTTGCATTGACCATACTGCTTTTGAATGACTTTTATTTCAAAACCACGTTTCACAATGCTTTTACTGGTAAACTATCTGATTTTGCAGGGCTTTTGATCTTTCCTTGGTTTTGGAGTTTGTTTTTTCCAAAGATGGCAAAGCCCATTTATTTCGCAACGGCTTTGTTTTTTGTCTTTTGGAAGTTGGATGCTTCAACGTCTATTATCAATTTATTGAATGAGACTATAGGAGCAAGTTTTTATAGAGTTCTAGACCTTTCGGATATATTTGCTTTGACCATTCTTCCTGTTTCTTTTCTCCTATTTCAAAAAAGTAAAGAAGGTATCTCTCAATTGAAGGTCGGTCTAAAAGTTGGGGTTTCTTCATTGGCTCTTTTTTCGTTTTTTGCGACTTCTCAGCCGCGAATAGTCGTGGAACCGAATTGGGAATTTAGTGAAAGCTATGTTTTGCCATATTCCAAAGAGTTTATATTCAAACAACGAATGAATGCTAGGTTAGGAGCTACTAATGTTGATTCCCTGATATCGGTTCAAGATAAGTTTAGATTTAACTATAATGGAGGGAAATACCTACTCACATTTAATGGAGCAGTATTGCCAATAGATAGCTCCAGGTCAATTTTTAGATTAGAAAATCTAATAAACTATACAATTATTGGAGTTTCCAATGAGAAAAAAGACGCATTAAATAAGGAAGAATTACTTGAAATCTTTGAGTCGGAAGCAATTGATAATTTGAAAAATCAAGAATCACCCTCTTTTTGGTATTTCACCGAAATTCAAGATTAAAAACTAAAAATCGAAAGGTTTTATTTCTTGCACTGAGTTTATCGTAATGAAAACTGACCGCAGAAAACTGCCAACTGAGAACTAAAAAATCACTTTCCCTTAAAATCAGGCTCTCTCTTTTGAATAAATGCCATTACTCCTTCACCAAAATCATTTGTAAAGCCACAAGCTGTTTGTGCCACAGCTTCTAGTTCTAGAACTTGTTCAAGGCTGCTATTGTAAGTTTGGTTAAGCACTTGCTTCATCCAACCTATAGATTGTGTAGGAGCGGTTTTGTAAAAGTTAGCCAGTTGCATTACTGCATCATCCAATTGCTCGGTTGGCACAGCTTTACTTACTAAGCCAAGTTGTAAAGCTTCTTCCATGTATACTTTGCGGCCAGTACTACATAGCTCAAAAGTTTTTTGCATTCCCACAATTCTTGGTAAAAAGTACATAGAGCCAGCGTCTGGCATAAGACCAATACCTACAAAAAGCTCAGACATGTAAGCGTTTTTATCTGCAATGATGATATCGCAAGCAAGTGCAAGTGACATACCTGCTCCAGCAGCAACGCCATTCATTTTACAAATAATTGGTTTTCTCATGCCACGCATGGCAAGTATCATAGGATTATAATTCTCTCTTAGTGTCTCTCCTAGTGGGCGAAACTCACCACTCATTCCGTCTTTGAGGTCTGCTCCTGAACAAAAAGCCTTATCCCCGCCTCCTGTAATTATAACCACTCTCACTTTTTCATCATTTCCCGCAGTAGTTATTGCTGTTGTAATTTCGTTGATGAGAGTTTTGTTGAGAGCATTAAAAACTTTTGGACGATTTAGTGTTATTTGGCAAATACCGTCCTCGGCGTTGTAATGGATAGTTTCAAAGTTCATATTCGGTTAGGTTTCTGTGATGAGTTTTACAAATAAAGCGATTTGGCACGAGAGTTGAAAAATACTTATCATTCAAATAATTTATCAAATAGAATTATTTTTACAATTTTGAGCTCTCATCTGAAGGTCATTTGGCTGTCAAATCACATCAATGCAAGAAAAAAGTAATTTAGACAAGGTCACCGTTGCCGGTTTACTTGTCGCCATGGGCATTATCTATGGAGATATTGGTACATCTCCATTGTATGTTATGAAAGCAATCATTGGCGAAAAGTCGATCACGGAACAACTGGTTTTAGGAGCTGTTTCTTGTGTTTTTTGGACGCTTACCTTGCAAACAACTATCAAGTATGTAATCTTGATGCTTAGAGCAGATAATAACGGAGAAGGAGGGACTTTGGCTCTTTTTGCATTGGTAAAGCGACATGCCCGCTGGTTAACAATACCAACTATGATAGGTGGTGCCGCATTGCTTGCTGATGGAATCATTGCCCCACCAATTTCGGTTTCAGCCGCTATAGAAGGTCTTGAAATTTTGTATCCACATATTCAAACCTTGCCTATTGTAGTTGCAATTTTGACTGGTTTGTTCCTTATTCAGGTTTTTGGGACAAAAAAAGTAGGTTACGCATTTGGGCCAATTATGTTAATTTGGTTCTCTACATTAGGAATTTTAGGTGTAGTGAGCATTTTTCAGTTCCCTGAAGTTATAAAGGCAATCAATCCGTATTATGCTTATTCACTTTTAGCAGAATACCCCAAGGGGTTTTGGTTACTTGGTGCAGTTTTCTTGTGTACAACAGGAGCGGAGGCATTATATTCTGACCTAGGACATTGTGGACGGGGTAATATTCGCATGAGTTGGATTTTTGTAAAAAGCTGTTTGTTGTTCAATTATTTTGGTCAGGCAGCATTTCTGATGACAATGGAAGGGGGGAAGTTAGGCTCAATTAAACCTTTTTTTGAACTAATGCCAGATTGGTTTTTACTGCCGGGGATTGTGATTGCAACATTCGCAACAATTATTGCCAGTCAGGCGATGATCAGTGGGTCGTTTACTTTGATTTCTTCAGCGATAAGATTAAATTTTTGGCCTAAAGTTAAAATTCGTTTTCCATCAAATGAACGTGGACAGATCTATGTGCCAAGCGTTAATCTTTTGCTCTATCTAGGATGCTTAGGTGTTGTTTTCTATTTCAAAAGGTCGGAGAACATGGAAGCTGCATATGGTCTTGCTATTACGGTGACCATGCTCATGGATACCATCTTGATTTCTTACTTTATGCTCACCCATAGAAGCAAGAAATGGCTAATTTTGACATTTTTGGTTACATATGTTTTATTAGAAGGTGCCTTCCTTTTTGCCAATTTGGAGAAGTTCCCCAATGGTGGTTGGGTATCGGTACTTATTAGTGCGGTGATGGGGCTAGTGATGTATATTTGGTTGAAAGCATCGGAAATTAAGCAACGCTTGACAGCCTATGAGAAGTTGGATAAATATTTAGATTCGCTGAAAGAGCTGAGTAAAGATATAACTGTACCTAAGTATGCAACTCATTTGGTTTTTATGACGAATGCTTCTCGAGCAAGTGATGTAGAGACCAAAATCATCTATTCAATTTTCCAAAAAAGACCGAAACGTGCCGATGTGTATTGGTTTGTGCACGTGGAAAGTACTGATGAACCTTATACATTTGAATACAAAGTGAAGCAATGTGCTCAAGATGATGTTTATAAAGTCAACTTTAGGCTAGGCTTTAGGGTACCTCAAAAAATAAATCTTTACTTCCGTCATGTGTTGGAAGAGATGGTGAAAAATGGGGAAGTAGATATTCGTAGCCGATATGAATCGCTCAATAAACACAATGTAATTGGTGACTTTAGATTTGTAGTGCTTGAGAAGTTTTTATCCTTTGATAATGAACTGCCGGCTTTTGAGAATGTAGTTATGAAGGCTTATTTCTTCATCAAGCAATTTACCACATCCGAGGATAAATGGTTTGGACTTGATAGTAGTGCTATCAAAGTTGAAAAAGTGCCTCTTGTAATCAAACCTGTTGAAAATGTCAATCTGAAAGAGATTCCTTGGGCTGAGTGATTGGACTTAACTATTAGTTTGGTCTCAAGAACGAAAAAGGGCTAAATTGCATCAAATTGAAAAATACGATTAATGTCTCATAAAATATTGATTACTGGTGGTGCTGGATTTGTAGGCTCAGCACTTGCTCTAGAACTAAAAGCCAACTACCCAAGCTATCACATTATTTGCTTGGATAATCTCAAAAGAAAAGGATCAGAACTCAATGTGGCTCGCTTAGGAAAAGCGGGAATAGAGTTTGTTCATGGTGATATCAGAAGTAAAGAGGATTTTGATGCTCTTCCAGCTGTGGACTCCGTGATAGAAGCTTCTGCGGAGCCATCTGTTCTTGCAGGGCTAGATGGAACTCCAGATTACTTAATCAACACCAATCTCTTTGGAACAGTAAATTGCCTGAACTATGCTCGTAAGCACATGGCTAATTTTATATTCCTTTCTACAAGTAGGATTTATCCTATCAAAACGATAGAGACACTGAATTTCGAAGAGAAAGAAAATCGTTTCGCTCTTTCGGATAATCAAACTACCAAAGGAGTAAGTTCAAAAGGTATTGCAGAAGATTTTCCACTAGATGGAGCTCGTTCTTTATACGGAACAACCAAATTAGCATCTGAGCTTATTATTCAAGAGTATAATGAATTCTATGGTCTTAAAACCATTGTGAACAGATGTGGAGTTTTAACTGGCCCATGGCAAATGGGAAAGGTAGATCAAGGCGTAATGGTTTTATGGATAGCGAAACACTATTTTGAAAAGCAACTATCTTTTATTGGTTATGAGGGAAGCGGAAAGCAAACTAGAGACATGCTTCATGTAAAAGACCTCTATCGCTTGATCGATTGGCAGTTACACAATATTGATAAAATAAATGGAGAAACCTTTAACGTAGGTGGAGGTGTAGAGGTTAGTACTTCTTTGCAGGAATTAACGAAAATATGTCAAAGAGTAACAGGCAAAACTATTCCAATAGAGAAAGTACTAGAGAATAGACCAGCGGATATTAAGCTTTATGTAACAGACAACACAAAAGTAACTGCTACTACTGGATGGAAACCTCAAATTAGTATTGAGACTATCGTAGAAGAGATAACCGAATGGTTGAAAGAAAATGAAGAGGCTTTAAAACCCATATTGAGTTAAAAACCTTATTTGGTCATAGAGCCAGGATAGAAGTTTGAAATTGGTTTAGTTTTTTTACCTCCAAGACTTACTACTACTGCTCCTACTGCTAATGCAGCTAAACCTACTAAAAGACTTTTTTTCATGATTGTATTATTTATGTGTGAGTGAATGGCTAAACTACTTTTAAAAACCTTTTGTTTCGCCACGAGCTTAAAAAAATCTTAAATTAATAAACTGGGTAAGAAACGGCCGAAAAGATAGCCTAGTGATAATATGGAGTCATTTTTGATACCAATAGTTGTAATGAAAATGAAAAAAGGATCAAATTTTATTAAACGGTCAAAAATTTTAAGTTTTTTTTAAGCTATCACGCATTATGTCCCATTTAGAAGGAATCGTAAGAAGGTCTACAGGGTCATGGTATGAGGTGAAAACTTCGGCTGGTGAAACTATACCATGTAGGTTAAAAGGAAAGTTCAAGATTAAAGGTCTGAAGGTTACCAATCCTATTGCGGTTGGAGATGTTGTCTATTTTAAATTAGAAGATACAGAAGAAAAAAACGGGGTAATATTCGATATACAGCCACGTAAAAACTATATCATTCGTCAGAGTGTGCATAAAACTGCTCACGGACACCTAATCGCTAGCAACTTAGATCAGGCAATTTTGATAGCCACAGTAAACTACCCTAAAACCTCTCTTGGTTTTATAGATCGTTTTTTAGTTACAGCAGAGTCTTTTCGAATTCCTGCATTGATACTTTTCAATAAAATTGACCTATTGGAGTCAGAGGATGAAGAGGAGTTAGAATTGTTAATGGACCTTTATGAAGAGCTAGGATATAAATGCTTACCTATATCGGCTTTGCACAAAATAAATATCGATAAAGTTCATGAAGTATTAGAGGGTAAGTTGTCTTTAGTAACTGGACACTCTGGAGTTGGAAAGTCACAGCTGATCAATACCATAATTCCTGATTTGGATTTAGCCACTTCTGAGATTTCGAGCTTTGCTAATAAAGGTGTTCACACCACTACATTTGCTGAAATGTTTAATGTCAATGAAGAAACCACCATTATTGATACACCAGGAATCAAGGAGCTTGGGTTGATGGATATGGTTCAAACAGAGATTGGTCATTATTTTCCAGAGATACGTGATTTGATGGGGGAGTGTAAGTTCAACAATTGTATTCATGTGAATGAGCCTAAGTGTGCAATAAAGGATGCAGTAGGAGAAGGCAAAATAGCTGAAAGCAGATACTTGAGTTACTTAAGTATGCTTGAAAACGATGACAATAGAAGATAGTACCATGATCGTCAAATTATAGGCTGATATTTGTTTTCAAGTGATTAACGTTTTGTTAAATCCTTATTAAAACGTTTTAAAAGTTGTATTTCAGTTTTTAATAGTTCTATATTTGTACTGTCTTATTTAGAAAGATGCAATTTTATCTACAAATATCGCCATTCCGACGAATGTGGTCCGCAAGGACCTGCTAGGATACAACACCTTGAAAGGTGAAGTATTAAATACGCATCAATAAATCAATCATTAAACTTCAAAAGGATACAGCGTCTCCGCTAGAGGACTTACCTCATAAATGACGATGAATACACTAGAAAAAACTATCACAGGTGATTTTATCATTCAAATTGCTTCTAGCGAGCATGAGAAATGGGTAGAGGACATCTGCAACGAAATGCTCGAAAGTGCTAAGGCACGTGGAACGGGTATAGCCAAACGAAGCCCGGAATACATCATTAAAAAGATGCAGGAGGGGAAGGCAGTTATAGCAACGACTAAAACTGGCGACTGGGTTGGGTTTTGTTACATTGAGACTTGGGAGCACGGTAAATTCGTGGCAAACTCAGGACTTATTGTTCAACCTGAATACAGGAAAAGTGGCATTGCAACTAATATAAAATCCAAAGCTTTTAATCTTTCGAGGCATAAGTATCCTGATGCAAAGATTATTGGATTGACTACTAGTATGGCTGTCATGAAGATTAATTCAGAGCTTGGTTATCATCCTGTAGCTTTTAGTGAGTTACCTCAAGACGAAGCGTTCTGGAAGGGGTGTTCTACTTGTGTGAACTTTGATGTACTCACAAGAACCAATAGGGCTCATTGCCTTTGCACGGGAATGAAGTATGACCCTACAGCAAAAAAGGTAAAAAAGGAAGAGCCTAAGTGGGAATTTGTCAAGGAATCCAAAATATATGAAAAGTGGATTGGCATGAAACAAAAAATCCTTTTGAAAAGAGAGGAAAGCCGTAAAAAAAAAATTCGGATGAGAATGGAGGAAAAATTGAAGGCATCGTAAAGTCGATTACTGGAAAAATTAAGTAATATTGAACCTGTTGAGAATGATCAACAGGTTTTTTTTTATGAACTCTACTCTCAAGGATTACCTTTTTCTACATTTCTTAGTAGTAATATTAGGATTTACTGCGATACTGGGAAGGTTCATTGAAATCAATCCAGTAGCTTTAGTATTCTTTCGTACAGCCATAGCCTCTTCAGCAATTGCTTTGATATTATTTATTAAGAAAGAATCTTTTCGGGTACCAAGTGGTCTACTTGTTAAGCTTTGTTTAGCTGGTGTAATTCTCGCTTTTCATTGGGTCTGTTTTTTCGGTTCAGCAAGGTTGGCGACTATTTCGGTGAGTTTAGTCACTTTCAGTACTACCTCTTTTTTTACGAGTATAGTAGAGCCATTGGGAACTGGAAAAAGGATCAGTCGGAGGGAAGTAATATTAGGCGGCCTAGCCATTTTAGGTATTATCTTAATCTTCAACTTTGAATCTCAATATTACTTAGGAATACTTGTTGGCCTTTTGGGTGCCCTTCTTGTTGCGGTTTATTCAACGTCCAATGTTATTATGACTCATAAATTACCTTCTAGGCTCATAAACTTTTATCAGTTGCTTGCTGCTGCTTTTTGTTTGTTAGTTTGCTATCCATTCTTTTTGGCTTTGGACTGGATCGAGATTGATTCAACCTTTCCTACTTCTGTAGGGTGGATGTGGCTTTTCATCTTAGGTACGATTTGTACAGTGTTTCCACACATTGCGATAGTAACCTTATTAAGAAGGTTCAGTGCCTTTACAGTTAACTTAAGCCTAAATATGGAGCCAATCTACGGAATTGGATTAGCACTATTGTTTTTTGGAGAAACAGAGCATATGTCGGTAGGGTTTTACTTTGGGTCGGCATTAATTCTTTTGAGTGTATGCCTACATGCTTACTGGGATAGACAAAAAAAAGCCCTTAAGGTAGAACCAGAAGGGCTTTCAAAATAATTTTGCTTGAATTTTAGTTTTCAGCTGGAACTTCTACGCCCATTTGCTTCAAAACTAAAGTTGTAATGTTGTCTTGCTCTGGGGCTACTAATACGATAGGAGTTGTTCCTGCACCTGCATCAGAGTTGAAAACGTAAGTATATCCGTTTGCTTTCGCTACTTCGTCAATTGCTTTTTGAATTTTGTCCATTACTGGAGAAAGTAATTGCTGGTATTTAGCTTGCAATGCAGTCTCAGAGTTTTGTTGAAATTCTTGAATTTCATTTTGCTTATTTTGTAAGCTTTTCTCTTTGTCTTGACGAATTACAGCTGATACTGTTCCAGCTTGCATTAATTTTTGAAAATCTTCGTAGTCTTTTTGAAATCCAGCAATTTTCTCTTGTATAAGCTTGTCGTACTGAGCTTTCTCTGTAGATAGCTTAGTTTGTACATCCTTTGAGTCTGGAATTGAGCTAAGAATGAAATCTATGTTAGTGTAGCCAACTTTTACAGTTTGAGCATTGATGCTGAATGTAGAAAGTAAGCCGACTGCAATAAGGGTTACTAATAATTTAATTTTCATTTCGGTAAATATTTGATTTTAATTTGGTACGTATTTATTTTTTTTCAACTAATCCTAGTTCTTCCATTATGTAATCCGTGTAATCATGACGCGGATCGGTGTAAATCATGCTAATGTCTGACGCTTTGTCAAATATAATAGCAAGTTTCTTTTGTCTAGCTACTTTTTCGGCAGCATTGTAAAACTCATCCATGAGAGGCTTTAGGATTTCTTTTTTCTTCAAAAAAAGCTGCCCATTTAAGCCAAATACCTCATTGTTTAAGTTTTTGACTTCGTTCTCTTTTCTTTTTAACTCAGCAATTCTCTTTTGCTTCATTTCTTCAGTTAAAAGAATTTCTTCTTGCTGATATGCGATGTTCATCTTTTCGAGTTCATCGTATTTATCTTTTATGTCCTTCACCCATTGATCCGAATATTTATTCATCGTTTCCATGGCTTCTTTGTATGCTGGCATTTTACTCAAAATGTATTCACTATCTGTGAATCCAAATTTTTGTGCAAAACTTGCTGAGGATATCAGCGACAAAACTATTAAAAAAAATGCTCTTTTCATTTCAGCTCAAGTAATAGAAAAATATTTTTATCTACTGGTATTTTTTCAATTACACTTGTTAGACTCAACATTTTATGAAAAGTCTATGTCGTGTGTTTCATTTAACAACTGCTTAACAGCAATTACCTTATTTGCTGTCCAATACTAAAGGTAAATGATTTTAAACCTTGTGATGGAACACCTGGGATAGGATCAAAACCTTTACCATAATCAAAACCTAATAAACCAAAGGCAGCCATCATAACTCTAACACCAACACCTGCAGATCTTCTCAACTGGAATGGGTTAAAATCTTTATAGCTTCCCCAGCTATTTCCTGCCTCTAAGAATGTAAGTGCATAAATAGTTGCGGATTGATTAAGTGAAATAGGATAACGTAGCTCCATGGTGTATTTATTGTAAATAATACCACCCTGTCTACTATATGATAGGTTTGAGGTTGATTGTCCAATTTCATCAGACCTTTCTGCTAGGGTAGGTTGGTAAACAACTCCTTCGTCGTAACCTCTAAGTCCAATGAGTTCAACTCCAATAGCATTATTGTTTTGGAGACCCATACCTGCTCCACCTATTACATATCTACCAAATGGACTATACCCAATGTCGCTATTGTATCTACCAATAAAGCCCATATTTGCTTTTGCTCTAAGTACTAACTTACCTACAACAGGCGTGTACCAATCGGCGTCAAACATCCATTTGTGACCTTCTATCCATAGTTTTTCTCCGGCAGATTTGTTTCCACCTAGAAGTGAGTATGGAGGGTTGAAAGTTCCAGTCAATGAGAAGGACGATCCAGATCTCGTAAATTGTGGGTTGTCTAAACTATATCTCGAAATATTAACATTCAATGAAATGTCGTTTGCTTGTCCGTTTTGGAAGTTTCTAAGAAGGAAACTGTTTTCAACATCATAGAATTGGTAAGCTAGGGTACTACTCAATTGGAAGTTTCTATCTGGCCAGTTTAATCTTTTTCCGTATGTTACAGATGCTCCAGTGTTACGGAAGAATCCTTGATATGCGGAGCCACCGAATCCTAGTCCACCACTAATGCCCCCAAATGGGCTAAAACCACCTGAGTTACCGTATAGCTTTTCATATCTCTCGGCAATTTTGCTATAATCCTGAACCGAGTGGAAAAGGCTAACTGAGAATGAGTTTGGCTTTCTGCCACCTAACCAAGGCTCTGTGAATGAAACACTATAGTTTTGAAATCCTCCATTGGCTTGAAAACGAATTGCAAATTTTTGACCGTCACCTTTAGGGAGTGGCTTGTATTCCTTCAGTTTTGCTATTTTTCTGATTGCAAAATTGTTAAAGACAATTCCGAATGTTCCTACAAATCCTTGTAGACCGCCCCAACCTCCAGAAAGCTCAATTTGGTCATTACTTTTTTCTTCTACATTATATTCAATGTCAACAGTACCGTCAGCTTGTGGAACTGGTCTTGGTTCAATTGTTTGAGGATCAAAATAACCAAGTTTCGAAAGCATTTGAGTTGTTTCAATCAAATCCGTTTTACTGAATTTTTGACCAGGCTTAGTTAGGATTTCTCTCATCACCACGTGATCAGATGTTTTGGTATTCCCGTTAAGTATGATCTTATTAATGATAGCTTGTTTTCCTTCATTAATTCTCATCTCAACATCAATAGAATCTCCTTCTATTGCGATTTCAATAGGGTTACAGCTAAAATATAAGTAACCGTCGTCCATGTAGAATGAGCTGACATCGTTACGTGGAATTCCATTAATTTTCTTGTCAAGTTCTTCGGGATTATATAAATCACCTTTCTTAATACCTAAAATTAGAGCTAAGGTATCGGACGCATGAAGGTAATTTCCGGTCCACGTTATGTTTCTATAGTAAAATCTACTTCCCTCATTGATGTCCATATATAAGTCGATGTTACCATTATCTTTATAGACAATAGAATCATTAACAACTTGTGCATTTCTATAGCCTCTTTTATTTAAAAAAGAGACGAGAGCAACTTTATCTTCTTTAAACTTACTTGGAATGTATTTTGAGGGAGTGAAAACACGCAATGGAGCTCTTTCTTTGGTGCCTTTCATTTTTGACAATGCTTTCCAAAGTGGAACTTCTTCAATTCCAGTTACCGTGATTTTGTCAATCTTAACTTTGTTTTTCTTGTCAATATTGAAAACTAAAGTAGCATTGTTAAGCCTCAAGGTATCATCAATTTGCTGAACTTGAACAGCAGTGTTCAAAAAGCCTTTTTTGATATAGTGCTTTTTAATAGAAAGCTGGATGTTTTTGACCAAAGATTCGGTGATAACCTTTCCTCTATTGGTCTCAATATCTTCCATCAAGGTTTCTTTTTCAGTTTTCTTGATGCCTTTAAGCTCCATTTTGTTCAATCTTGGTCGCTCCTTAAGTGCGATTTCAAGAAAAACTTTGTTGCCTTCTATTTTTAAGATGTTGATCTCAACATCTTCAATAATTCCTTGATCCATCAGTCTCCTTAGAGCGGAGCTAATTGCTTCTCCAGGGATTTTAATTTGATCATTAACACTCAGTCCAGAAACGGAAATAAGTGTATTTGGATCTAGGAATCGAACTCCAGTGACCTCAATTCCTCCAATTGTGTAGCTCTTAGGATTGTCATAATCCAATTCATCAGAATTATTTTCTGTTTGAGCTTTGTTTGTTCCTCCAATACCTATCTTAAACTGCCCAAAAGTAGCAGAAGATATACTTAATAGTAAAGATAAGAAAAGTGTGATTTTGATTTTTTGAAGCATAAATGCTTATTGTTTTGTCTTGATTTGATCGCCCGTTTTTCCAAATCTCCTTTCGCGAGTTTGGTACACTTGTACGGCATGAAATAAATTTTCTTTCCTGAATTCGGGCCAATAGATATCATCTAAAAATAGCAATTCGGCATATGCCGATTGCCATAATAAATAATTGCTAATTCTATGATCCCCACCTGTACGTATCATAAGGTCTACATCTGGGCTATCGTCTGTTGCCAGAAATTGACCAAAGTATTGCTCAGTGATATCTTTAACTGCTATTTCTTTATTAACAGCTTTCGCTGCTATGGCTTTCACTGCTTGAATAATATCCCACTTGCCACTGTAACTAAGTGCCAAGTTGAGCGTTAACCCAGTGTTGCCTTTTGTTTGATCAATTGCTTCTAACAATTGATTTTTTGTCTTAGAAGGTAATGAGTCTATATCACCTATTGCCTTCAATCGGACATTGTTTTTTTGTAAGTCAGGAACTTCAGCTTTGATAGTTTTTATCAGTAACTTCATGATACCATCAACTTCCATTTTGGGTCTATCCCAGTTTTCTGTTGAAAACGTGTAAAGCGTAAGAAAGCCTATTCCAAGTTCACCACAACCTTCTACGGTTTCTTTTACAGCTTTAATACCATGATGGTGACCAAAGATTCGCATGGCACCACGCTCCTTTGCCCATCTTCCATTTCCGTCCATTATAACGGCGATATGACGGGGTAGATTGCCTTTATCTATTTTTTCTTCCTCCACTATTATTATTGTGCCAATAGGTTGTTTTAGCTTTGATATAAGTATAAAATGACTGCAAAAGTAGCTAAATAAAAAGGGATAAAAAAGGCTTTAAGAATTGTTAACGTGGATTAGGGCAGTGAACCTTATAAAACACATAGCTTACTGAGAAATTTAGGTAAAAATACATGTCATATAAATGTGTATTAGGAACGTTAAACTTGGCCAATGGTAAATTACCTGAAGCAGATACAGTCTTATTTGATCCTAGGGTGCCGTCGTCATCTTTTTTTATATAACCAAAGCTGTCAAATGTATCCATGCTTAACTTTCTAGCCCCAAACTCGGCTCCGATATTCCAATTACTCTTCCAAACTTTTTTATATCCCAATCCAAAAACAATTGAGTTGTCTGAGTAGGGTTTGGTGGTTTCATCACTGTAAGTATAAATACCACCAGGTGCTGAGATATCAAGTGAGTTATTCTTTCTATTTAGTAAAGTCCATGAATTGTAGCCAACAAATAGGTACGGACTTCCTTCAGACTTTCTCAGATTTCTAGATGATCTAAAATCTAGAAAGTTATATTCTATTTGTCCGCCATATTCTAATAGTTGGGAAGAGAATTCATATCCTCGTGCTCTATGTTGGGGTGCTTGTACTCTTTTGTCTTTTCCGCCAACAAAACCAAATATGCCTTGTCCTTTGATGGATAGGGCGGGTATAATATTATACCTCACAAAACCGCCTCCAGCTGGTCGACCAGAAAAAGGATTATAACGTGGTTGCAGGTCACCTTTATATTGAAGAAGTCCTGCACTTCCACCTATTTCTAATTTTTGAGCACTTGCATCTAATGTTGCAATGCACAAAATAATTAGAAATGGATACGTTATTTTACCTATGGACTTCAATTTTGGTGTTTTTGGTGGTGCAAAGATAATACAATTATGGATTGTGGTATCAAAACGCAAATTATGCTCATTTTAGCATAATAAAGTCAGGTTTTTTACTTGATTTTAAAATCCAGTCATACATTTGAAATAACTTTTGTCCAATTTTTGGCCAAGTGAAGTTATTTTTCACGAGTTCATAACCTTCTATTCCTATCTGCTCAAGTTCTTCGTTACTTTTCGAGATAAATGATAGGAGTTCTTTACTTAGAACTTCTGGATCAGTTTCTATTTTAATGGCTGCTTTTTGAATAAAACCTTCTGGTATGTTGCATGCAGTTGTCATTAGTACTGGTTTTGAGTGAGCCCATGCTTCTAAAATTACCATTGGGAAGCCTTCGCTGTATGAGGGAAGAATAAATGCATCGCAGTTTTGAAATACTTTATCCTTTTCAGTTTCAAATACTGCTTTTTTTATGAAAACACAGTTTTCTAAACCCAAAGAAACAATTTGTCTTTCAATTTTTTCTTGATAGGATTTTTCTCCCCAACCATGAATAACCAATTCGTAAATTGGCTCAAACTGAGCCTTAATAAGACTGATAGCTTTTATTAGTGGCTCTAAACCTTTTTTGGGATCTATTCTACTTAAAAAAAGAAGTGTTTTCTTTGCTTTATTCTTAGTTGGGAATATTTGATTTTGTCCAAGATTAATACCATTTGGAATAATTGCAATAGGGTTTTTGAAACCTAATTTTCGAATGGTCTCATATTCACTTAAGTTGAGAGCATGGATGCATGCAGCGTTTTCCAATGATTTACGTTCGAAAGTCGCTAATGCAATTCTTTTCTTAAAGTCAATCGTCCATGGATCTAGCATGCCATGTGGACTAACCACATAGGGGATTCTTAAATAATTTGAGACTTTAAGTATAGTTCTTGATTGTGATGTCCATAGCATGTGCGAATGCATTATGCTTGGCTTGCTTTTTAAAATGGCTTTTTCTAGCCCAGCAATTTGATGGATGATAGGAATAGATTGCTGTAAAGCGGTACAAGGAATACCACTCCATCTGTGTTCATCATCTTTTAAATGCTTGTCTTCTTTTCCAATTACTTCAATGCTGTAATCCTGCGAACTTTGAATTTGCAGAGCATGATTAAGAGCAACTTGAAAAACTCCACCACCATCACGAGATAGTGATCCAGGTAGTTGAACGACCTTCACTTGGTATACTTTTTTTACAAAGATACTACTTAATTACTGGACACTGAATCTTGTTGCTTATGATGTAGCTTATAGTGAATTGAGTAAGGAAGTAACTATCAGGTCTACCAGATGATCCTCTTCTTTTTCCATTGTCGTCTGCCGCACTAAACCCTTCAACACTAGCGAAAAGATTTCTGTCTAATGGGTTCGTACTAATGCCATTAACCTTACTTGCATCACTTGCGATTTGAGATAAGATTGGGATTCTATTTTCACCTGTTCTTGAAAATACTTCTGTCGAACGCTGAGCAAGTGCCGCACTTGTAGGTCCAAAATTCCTTGATAATTCATTTGGATCAGCATATTGGTCGTTTCCTACATCATCCAAATAATCGGAAGGCGAAATTCTTAAGCCACCTTCTATGGTAAAGTCCCACTTATCATTGATTTTATACCTGATTCCAAATCCAACAGGAATCACAGCTTGTACCAAAGAATATGGTTTGTCAGGATTAGATGGAAGTCCTTGCCCAACAGTCTTAAGGTCACGCAATGCAATCCAATTGTCTTTCTTTTTTTCTCCAACTGCTAATTCACTAGGAAGGTATGCCATTGGGTTATGTGCAATAAAACCAGCACCAATACTTACATATGGCATAAAGGTTTTTCTACCTCTAGGTCCTTTTGAGTACTGAGGTAAGATGTTGAATACCCCAGAAATGGTAAACTCTTTTATATCATTTCGGAAATGTAAGTTTCTTACATAGTTTCGCCATAAAACCTCTGGTTCAGCTTGAGCGAATGTGTAATCGTCTCCTAAAATTCGAGCCCAAGTGAACTGAACCCTAGCTGCTGCTTGAGGCGTAAAATATCTTGTGTAATTTATTGTTCCGTTCCAGCGTACGTTTTTGTACAAACTGTGATAAAAAAAACGATAAGGAGCCAAATCTCCAAAATAGTGAGATGACCCTCCTCCAATTCCAACAGTAGTGTATTGATTTACCACTTTTTGTGGGCTGAAAAGTCCCCCTTGAGCAAATGCTGATGCTTGTGCAAGGCACATTGCAACTATGGCGGTCAAAACGATTGAATTTCTAGTTTTCCTCATTACAAATTTATTCATGCTCAAGAGCTATTAACTGAACGTTAACAATGTTTTTTTTATTGTTGACAGATCACAATGCTTATTCTGATGAAGGTATTGTTGTTCTATTCCTTACATCTTTTCCCCACCCTAGTTTTTCGCGGAGTGTTCCTAAAAAATTGGAACCTTCCATAATGACCATCCTAGCTTTGAAATCTTCTTTTTGTATTGTGATTTCGCTGTCAACATCGCCAATTATCTTTGCCCTAGAGTCCATTGAAACCAGGTAATTATTACTTCTACTCTCTACTTTGAGTGAAATAACGCTTGTGTTTGATACTACCATTGGTCTCACAAATAAATTATGAGGACAAATTGGTGTGATTATAAAGTTATCAGAATGTGGCATAACCAGCGGACCTCCACAACTAAGCGAATAGCCAGTTGATCCTGTTGCGGTTGCTACCATCAATCCGTCTGCCCAGTATGAGTTTAAAAACTCTCCATTTATGTAGGCATGAATTATAATCATCGAAGAAGTATCGGTCTTCGAAATTGCTATTTCATTTAGTGCAAAGTTCGTGCCTTTTTCAAAAAGTTTCATTTCAGAATCTGCGTGGAGGAGAGTTCGCTCATCTAAAGTGTAGTTATGAGATTGTAAATTTGCTACTGTTTCCTTTATTTGAGAAGGTTGCACAGCAGTGAGAAATCCAAGTCTACCAAAATTTATTCCCAGAATTGGGATTTCTGTAGCTCCAACATGGGCCACTGTTTCAAGAAAAGTACCATCACCTCCCAGACTAAGCATGACTTCGCAGTCTGCTGTTTCTATGGTTTTGATATAAGTTTTCTGATTTTCAAGTTTGATATCAGCTTGTGCTAATATGTTTCGAAAGGATTTGGAGATCGAAAAATCAATTTCCCTCTTAACTAGTTCATCAAAGACTTCTTGAACAAGAGATTTTGATTCTGCTTTAAACTCCCTACCGTGAATTGCGATTTTCATGCAAATAGATTTACTATTGCAAAAGTACGGGAATTTGTGTGAGACGACTATACATTCAAATATTTCATCAACATTTCGTAACGATCTTTCTCAAGCTCATTTACTGCTGATTCTGGAGCGAAGGTATTTATTTTATAACCAAATCGCTTCAAACTACTAATGGCACTGCCAATGTCTTGCTTGTTAAATTTGATGTAAATCGAGAATCCGTCTTCTTCTGTTCCTGTGTCTTTAGAGACAAAAAGTTTTTGAATGCTAATTCCTTCGTTTTCTACTATTCTACTTATTTCGGCTAAGCTGTAGTCTTTTAGCCCAAGTTTTAGTTCAATTACTGATCCTTTTCCACTGTAAAGCGTAGTGGCAAGTGAAGCATTTGCATCATTTGAATATATGCTTCCCACAAACTCGACCTTGTCGTCAATAACAGGAACTAAGCTTATTTCTTTCTCCAAAAGGTAATCTACCACTTGGATAAGCGAAACATCTTCGGCAATACTAAATTCTGGATTTTTTAATGGTAAATCTTTGAGAGCAGTTTTTTCATCAAAATTCATGAGGAAATCTTCTTCGAGAGTGCCCAAGAATGTTTTTTGATCTACAACTGCCAAAACATTAGCCTTGAACTCATGCATTAATTCCAAAGCATGGCCCACATCATCGCTGAGTTTAAGGCTAGGAATCTCGTAGTTGATAAGTTCAGTGGCAAGCATTTCTACTTTGTTTTATGCTTGTACAACAAGCTTTTTATCAATGCTGTTCAAATATCTCTCCAAAATTGCATTAAATGGGCCCGGACGCTCCATCATAGGAGCATGACAACACTTGTCAATAAAGAATAACTCTGAATTGGGCATTAGTCTATTAAATTCATGACCAACTTGAGGCGGAGTGATAGTATCATTAAGACCCCATATAAGGCAAGTAGGAACCTTAATCTTAGGAAGGTCATCTGCCATGTTGTTACGTTGAGCAGATTTAGCAATCTGAACAATGTTCATACATTTTGGAATACTACTTGTTATTTCAAATACCTCGTCAATTAGCTCCTTAGTCGCAGTTTCTGGGTCATAGAATGTATATGCAACACGTTCTTTGATATAATCGTAGCTTCCTCTTTTGGGAAACGAGCCACCCATTGTATTTTCAAAAAGCCCAGAACTCCCAGTCAAAACCAATGTTTTAACATTTTCTTGGTGAGCTAGTGTATACATTAGGCCCACATGTCCTCCAAGGGAGTTCCCAAGGAGCGTTAAGTCTTCAAGTTTTTTAAATGCTACAAACCTTTCAATAAAACCCAGTAGCCCCTCTAAACTGGCTTGACGCATAGGCATATCGTATATAGGCATTACAGGAATAAGTACTCTATATTGACTCTTAAAACCTTCCACAACCTCATTGAAGTTGCTTAATGCACCGAACAAACCGTGAAGAACTAATAATACTGGCCCAGATCCTTCATCGATGAAGCTAAACTCATCTTCCTTTTTAACTTTATGGGTCATAAAACTTTATTGATTTTAATTTGTTGAGAGCTTAATTATCGTTGACTTACAAAATAGGCGTTAAATATTGAATTATCAAAAGGGCTATGGGTACAAAAAAGAAAGTTGCAATCATTGGAGGTGGGTTATCTGGTCTTTCTGCAGCAATATATTTGCAAAAACAATCAATCGGTTTTGACATTTATGAAGCTTCAAATAAGCTCGGTGGCCGAGTGTCAACTGAGTTAGTAGAAGGTTTTAAACTGGATAAAGGTTTCCAAGTGTTCTTAAATTCTTATGACGAGGCTTTGGCACTTATAGACTTCGAAAAACTTGATTTAGCTAAAGCTGCTTCTGGTGCTATGATTAATAACGGTGAGACTTGGGCGAAATTTGGCAATCCATTGAAAAAACTGTCTGATGCATTTCCAACGCTTTTATCGGGAATTGGGAATTTGAAAGATAAATATCTGGTATTTAGATTGAGTAGAGAGGTTTCAAGGCTTAGTCAGGAAGATATTCAAAAAGAAGAAAATTTATCAACGCTAGATTTCTTAAGAAAATATGGTTTCTCAAATGGAATGATTTCTAATTTCTTCAAACCTTTCTTTGGAGGCGTTTTTCTGGATTTTGAACTGAAGACTTCTTCTAGACTTTTTTTGTATTTGTTCAAAAAGTTTAATGAAGGTGATGCTACATTACCTTCTGGTGGAATGGAGGCGATTGTAAAAGCAATGGTAAAGCTATTACCTACCAGTTCAATTCATCTCAATACAAAAGTAGATTTGGAAAATACGGGTGATTACTTGTCTACAATAGTTGCGGTAAATGAATCAGCATTGTCGGTAAAAAAGCAACCTACTTACAATAAGACTTCTTGCTTTTACTTTTCATGTGATACTGTTTCATTTCAGAATACTTCATATTTGCACCTCAACCCTACAGGAGGTTTGATTCGGCATGTATGTTTTTTGAATAGAATTCAGCCCACTTACGCTCCCAAAGGAAAAGATTTGCTTTCTGTGACGGTAAGTTATGATGAAAAGTTAGCAGCAAAGAATGTGGAAATTGAGTTATCAATACTTTTTGAAAATCAACTGGAAGGCTTGAAGTTTTTAAAAGTATATCATATACCAGAAGCATTGAGCTTCTATGATGGAGAAATGAAAGGCGTACACAAAAATACTGTTGGACAAATAGTATGTGGTGATCACACTCTATATCCTAGTATAAATGGAGCTTTGAAATCAGGAAGATTAGCTGCCGAAATGGCTATTGCAGACTTAGCTTGAGTATTTGTCCAATTGCTTGATCAACACATCGAAGTCTTTGGGATAGGGAGCTGTGATTTTTAAAACCTCACCATTCAAGTCCTTGAATTGAATTTCGTAAGCATGTAGAGCTACCCTCTTGATAAGTGGTAATTCATCATCATTTTCTTTAAGGTTGAAGTTCCTTTTAATTTTGGAAAGAAAAATATCGGCACCACCATAAGTGGGATCACAAACAATGGGTGCTTCTAGGCACATAAGGTGAACCCTGATTTGGTGCATTCTTCCTGAAATTGGATGGCATCGAATTAAGGTGTGATGACCATAGACTTTTTCTGTAAAGAAGATCGTTTCGGCTATTTTACCTTTTCTTTTGTCAATCCTAACTTGAGTAGAGCCCTTATTGATAGCAATAGGAAGAAAAACAGAAATACTATCTAAATTATGTTGCCCATTTGCCACAGCATGGTAGGTTTTAGTAACTTCTCGTTGCTCAAACTGAATAGCCATGTGCCTGTACGCTTCAGGATTTTTTGCCAAAATAAGAACTCCAGAGGTCTCTTTGTCTAACCTATGACAGAGTTGAATGTCTTCGAACTCCTCTTTTGCAAGTCGGATGATACTTGCAGTTTTATCTTCTGTTCGCTCATCAAGTGAGGAAATGAATGGCGGCTTGTTAATCGCAATGAAATTATCGTTTTCAAAGATTATAAGGTCTTTGAAAGTCAGGTTCTTTGGGGCTTTTTTGAATTTTTCTAGATTCATATATCGTCTTGTCGATCTCCTTTCAACAAACTGAAAGAAAAGCGTGTTCCACTATCAATTTTTGAAGAAACCGAAATCGTGGAGTTGTGTGCATTAAGAATGTGTTTTACAATGGCCAAACCTAGTCCTGTACCACCTGTTTCACGAGAGCGGCTCTTATCAACTCGGTAAAAACGCTCAAATATTCTGTTGAGGTCTTCTTTTGGAATGCCGGGACCATCATCTTCTATAGTTACTTGTACTTTTTTCTTAGATTCATCAAACTCAATAATGACAATGCCACCCTCTTTCCCATATTTAATTGCATTGTCAATAAAGTTTGTCATCACTTGCCATATTCGCTGTGGATCGGCTACAACGTGACATTTTGAAATTCCTTTTGGCCTAAGTTTTATTTTTACTCCTCTCTTTTTGGCTTTTCCTTCTAGTTGGTCAATGATGTCTTTTGTGATTAAAACAAGGTCAACGATCAAGAATTGCATTTTCATATCGCCACTTTCTACTTGGGTGAGTGTGACCAAGTCGCTGACCAAAGCATCCAAGCCATCAAGACTTTTTCCTGCTTTTTTCAAAAAGCGAGTAGAGACCTCGGGGTCATCCTTTGCTCCATCTAGTAGTGTATGTATAAAACCTTGTGCTGCAAAAATCGGAGTTTTAAGTTCGTGGCTTACATCTGCCAAGAATTCTCTTCGGAAAGTTTCGTTTCTTTTGAGTTCGTTGATCTCTTCTTGTTTTTGAGAAACGTACTTAGAAATTTCCAAATTAAGGTTCTTCAGTGGGTTGACACTATTGAGTAAGCTCTTTTTAGAAATATCGAAATCCTTAATCTTTAGTTTTTGGATATTTTGATATATGGTGTTGACTTCTTTAAAAACCAATATGTCAATGGTATAAAAAGCAGAAAAGAAAGTTACAAAGAAGGTACTTATACCAGAGACAATAAGTGCAACTGGGCCTATGTCAGGTACAAAGCTCAGGAATACCACCGCAAAAAGCGTGATCACAATGGCCAAGAATAAAGCGATCCAACGTGGTGATAGAAACATTTGGCAAAATTGATCAAATACTTGCTTTGATCAAAATGATTCAACTCTCAAATGGAAACATATATCCAACTCCTTTGAGCGTTTTGATATATTCGTCTCCTATTTTCTCTCTTACTTTTCTAATGTGTACATCTACAGTACGCTCAACTACGTACACATCTTTGCCCCATATTTTGCGAAGTAATTTCTCTCTAGACTGCACTTTGTTAGGCTTGAGAGCGAGATAGAAGAGGATTTCAAATTCTTTTTTCGGTAATACGATTACGCTTCCGTCTGGTTTAGTAACCGAATAGTTTTCCCTGTTAATAGTTAGGCCGCCAATATTCATGATTTCATCGGTGGCAGCCTTGAGCTCTTCTCTACGGAAAAAAGCGTTGATCCTACTCATGAGGGCCCTTGGTTTTATGGGCTTTGTCAAGAAATCATCTGCTCCAGCATCAAAAGCGGCGATTTCTGAGAATTCTTCGGCTCTTGCAGTGAGGTAAATGATATGAATAGATTTAAGTTTATCGTTTGACTTAATTCTACGACCTGCTTCTATACCGTCCAAAACTGGCATCATGATATCCATGAGGATTAACTCTGGCGAAAAGTCTTCAGCTTTTTCTATTGCTTCTTGTCCATTGTTGGCAGATACGACTTTATAGCCCTCTTTTTCAAGGTTATAAGTCAAAAGCTCAACAATGTCCTCGTCATCATCAACTAGTAGAATTCTTTTCATTAACAGTGTTTTCTTATGTGCAAAAATACAAACTGAATGTTAACTCAATGTTACCTTTTTGGTCTCATTCAATTGTAAGGCTATAAAAGCCTCCTTGTTCGTTTGTGAAATACAATTCATTGTCAGTTTTATAACAGATCGCTTCAGTTTGCATTCTTCTGGTTTTTCTACAATACTTTGGTTTTGAAAAATCAATTATGCCATTTTCAATATTGAAAAATAGGGCTTTGCCGTAAGTGAGAAGCACAAATTCAGTACCAGAGAAATTGATGTCGGCAGCAGTGACTTGAGTTTCTAATACAATATCCGTCAATGGACTTATTGTGTAATCTCCTGCTTTGGCGGGTAGCTTGTATATTTTGCATACCTTTTTATCCTTCTCCCAGTTTTTGGAAAATAAATACAATTCACCTTCATGCCAAAAGAAAGCTTCGCAATCAAAGTTTTTGACTTTTGGTGGAAAAGTAACTTGATCGGCATATCGAAAAGAGATGGTATCTACTTTACTTCCTGAAATTTTATAGATGGCAAGATTTTTCCTTTGTTGGCTGTTGTTTCCAAAATCACCTATGTAGATGTTTCCGTCAGTATCGGAACAAAGATCTTCCCAATCATTATTTTTGAGTTGTGGGAATAACTGTGTATTAATGAGGTTTCCTTCTATGTCAATGGTAAAAAGCTCACTTTCATTGCCACTGTCGTTAAGAGAAATGAAATTACCAGTAGCTTTATAATAGATAATTCCTGAGCTTTCATCAAGGTCAAGGGGTAGTTTTCCAACCTTTTTTATTTTCGACTTCGTACTTATGTTATCGAAGCCCATTTTGTTTTCGAAGTTACAATTGCACGTAGCAGTTTGTAATCCAAACAAAAGCGTGATGAGTTTCCATTTCAGCATAATTGAACCGTTTATGTAAAATTAACTCATTTGAACAATGAGAATGAGAAAAAGAATCTATTTTTGAGAAAACCATATCAAAACACAATGAACCAAAGTAGAGCTGTCAATTTCGCCTCTGTCCTATTGATAATTTTTATGGTTATTTATGGGTTACACTTGTTGCAAGATTTTTTTGTGCCAATCATTTTCGCAAGTCTACTTGCTTTCTTGCTGCTTCCACTGACAAATTTCTTAGAAAAAAAACGAATACCTCGGGCTATAAGTATTGTCATTACGCTGCTCTTCGCATTTGTGGTTATTACATTTATAGTATATCTCATTGTTATTCAGGTACGTTCTTTCGATGAGATCATTCCAATGATCGTATCGAAGTTTGAAGAATGGCTGGAGCTTGGGCAGACATTCTTGAATGATCGCTTTGCTCTTGGGCAAACAGAACTACTTGCAGAAGGCCAAAAGTACCTTTCTGAAATTGTGCAAAATAGCTCCAAATTAATAGGAGGGACGCTTTCTACTACCACCACTTTTTTAACCAACTTTTCGTTAATTCCGCTTTATGTCTTTTTGATGCTTTTGTATAGAGATTTTATGCAAAGCTTTCTTTTTAAGCTTTTTAAAGGAGGAAATGATGAAAAGATTAGGGTGATTGTAACTAAAACAAAAGATGTGGTTCAAAACTACATGTCGGGTTTGATGCTGGTCATTCTAATTGTAGGTACATTAAATACACTTTCGCTACTGCTACTTGGTATTGATAATGCTTTGTTCTTCGGCTTTTTTGCTGCCTTTTTGGTGCTTATTCCATATATCGGAGTTGCTATTGGTTCGCTTTTGCCTATTGTAATGGCATTGATCACCAAGGACTCTGCTTGGTATGCATTTGGAGTTGCTGCATCTTTTGGGGTGATTCAGTTTTTGGAAGGAAACTTTATAACACCATTTATAGTAGGTTCCAAAGTGAGTATTAACTCTCTCGTTGCTATTATTTCATTGATTCTGTTCGGTACGCTTTGGGGTATTCCAGGGTTGATTCTCGCCTTGCCTATGACAGCAATTCTGAAAGTACTTTTTGATTCTATAAGTTTCTTAAAGCCTTGGGGTTATTTACTAGGAGATGCAGATCATGAAAACTTGAGTACCGCTAGCGATACTGATGTTAGCGAAGATCACAAAACTGAATAATATCATCCACAAATTCTCTATGGTTCGATAGGCGAGGGACTTTGTTTTGACCACCAAGTTTACCTCTTTTTTGCATCCAATTATAAAATGTGCCTTCGGTTACGAAGTGGATTTTAGGCGAAAGTAGGGCCATATCGTTCTTTCTTTTCGCATCGTAATCTGAATTAAGGCTACAAAGTGATTCGTCAAGAACTTTCAAAAACTCATTTTTCTTATCACCAATGTTATTGGTTTCTATGATCCACTCATGCCCACCTTTTTTGCTGTTTTCCATGTATACTGGGCCAGCTGTATAGTCTTTTACCGAAATGCCAGTTTGTTCGCAAGCTCGAGTGATAGCGGTATCTGCATTTTCAATGATTAATTCTTCTCCAAAAGCATTGATAAAGTGCTTGGTTCTACCACTAATTTTAATTCTGTGCGGAAATAGACTTGTGAATTTTATAGTATCACCAATTCTATATCTCCAAAGTCCCGCATTGGTATTTATGATAAGGGCATAGTTGGTGTTGAGTTCTACTTCGCCTATTGTCAGCGAGTTTGGGAATTCACTATCCATTTGGTCCATTGGTACAAATTCGTAGAAAACACCATAATCTAGCATGAGGAGCATTTCTCCTTGAAGTGAGAGGTCATCTTGTATTCCAAAATACCCTTCTGAGGCATTATAGGTTTCCATGTAGTTGACCTGTGAAGAAGGGAAAAAAGAGGTTTTGAATAACTCTCTATATGGTTGAAAATTCACCGCTCCATGGACAAAAAGCTCAAAATCTGGCCAAATGTCTAATAGGTTATCAATGCCTAATTGTTCTTTGATTCTTTCTAATAGTACTACTGTCCAAGTGGGTACGCCAAGGATACTCGTGAGATTCTCTTGGGAGCATATCTCAATCATTTTCTCCATTTTGAGTTCCCAGTTATCTAGTAGAGCCACATTGAGTGGGGGAGTTCTTAGGTACTCTGCCCAAGTAGGCAAGTTTTGCATGATCACCGCCGAAATATCTCCTACTTGAGTTTCTGAGTTGAAGGGATTGTCGTGAAGTGCACCTCCTATACTTAATCCTTTACCATCAAAAAGTTTTGAGTCTGGTTGAGATTCTAAATAAAGGGCAATGAGGTCTTTGCCGCCTTGGTAATGGCACTGCTCAAGAGATTCGCTCGATACCGGGATAAATTTGCTCTGGGCATTAGTGGTGCCAGATGATTTACTAAACCATTCAATTTTTGTAGGCCACAGGATATTTCTTTCTCCTTTGAGTGTACGCTCTATATAAGGGTAGATGCCTTCATAGTTGTTTACAGGCACTCGCGAAATATAGTCCTGATAGGTGTTGATACTTCGGTAGTCATATTTTCTTCCCCACTCTGTATCCTTTGCTTTGAGTATTAAGCTTTTGAAAGTATCAAGCTGAACTTGCTCAGGATTCTCTTTGAAAAAGTTAATTCTTTCGTTTCTCCTTTTTAGGAAAAAAGATAATATGTCGTTTAGTATACTCAAGGGAGTAATTCTTTAGCTCTGTTTGGATAGTCGGTAATGAGCCCGTCGCAACCCATTTCTTTTACTGCTTTCATGTCTTTTACCTCGTTTACAGTCCAAGGAATTACTTTTATGCCCATTTTGTGTAGTTGTGCCACTCTTTTTTCGTCCAATTGAAGAAAATATGGACTCCAAATATCTGGCCTGAAACCTAGTTTGTCAATATTGAAATCTACATCATTATTATCCATAGGTTCTATGAGAGCAGATAGGTTTGCTTCAAAATATATTCCTTGATCTATCTTTTTTCTCCAATGTTGCAAAATATTAAAATCGAAACTTTGGATGGTTACACGCTCTGCTGGGAGGATTTTGAAGATAACATTGTGTGCAAGGTCTGAGAATATGTCTACTGCTGGTTGAGAGATATTGTATTCCTCTTCCAAGCTTTTTAGTTCGATATTGTACAGTAGGGGAGCTACACCTTTTTTCTTGGCATAGGCCTCGGCATCTTTTAGCATTTGGCTTAAAAGCGGTTTGCTTACTTTTATTTTTTCTTGCTCCGGAAAATTAGGATTGCCTCTCAGTCCTACATCATACTTTTTGATTTGTTTGTAATTGATCAAAAAGAGATTCCCTTGAGTACTTTCCGTAATAGCTTGACCACCAGGTCCAGAGCTTATATCGGGATTGAAAAACGGATCGTGAGATACCACCACTTTATGGTCTTTGGAGATCACAACATCGAGCTCTAAAGTATGTACTCCCTCGTCAATTGCTCTCTTAAAAGCAGGGATGGTATTTTCGGGCATAAGTCCGCGAGAACCTCTATGCCCTTGAATTTCGAAAAATGAATTTTGTGCTATAGCCATGTTGCAAAAGCTTAAAATCGAAAACAGAATGATTTGGGACAATCGCATGGTTTTCTGTAAAATGGAAACGAAGAAAGGAAATTGATTTGGCATCATGAAATAAGCAGGCAGGATTTTTATAATAAATGATTAAACCCGTTCGGCTATTTCCTTATTTTTGCAATGCTTCACATCAATAAAACAAAAGATGCAAATAAAAGAACTTCTTCAGCAAAATCCCACTGAGCAAATAGTGGAAGTAAAAGGATGGGTACGTACTAAAAGAGGGCAAGCAGCATTTGCTTTCATTAGTTTAAATGATGGCTCCACGATCAATAATATTCAAGTTGTAGCTGATGCTGAGAAGATTGATGCAGAATTGATAAAGAAAATATCCACAGGGGCGAGTTTGTGTGTAACCGGTAAGTTGGTGGCATCTACAGGCTCAGGTCAAGCTGTGGAGGTTTTGGCAACCGAGATAGAAATATATGGTATCTCAGACGAAACATACCCTATACAACCTAAGAAGCATAGCCTTGAGTTTTTAAGAGAAAAAGCTCACCTAAGGTTCAGGACAAGTACTTTTTCGGCAATATTTAGAGTGAGACACGCTCTGGCTTTTGCTGTACACAAATATTATAACGACAACGGTTTCTTTTATTTACATACGCCTATCATTTCGGCTTCGGATGCCGAAGGAGCAGGGGAGATGTTTAGGGTGAGTACTTTGGATCCATTGAATCCACCTAAAACGGAGGATGGACAAATAGATTACAAGGAAGATTTTTTTGAAAGAGAGACTTCCCTTACAGTTTCTGGTCAATTAGAAGGAGAATTAGCGGCTTTGGCACTTTCTAAAATTTATACTTTTGGGCCAACTTTTAGGGCAGAAAACTCAAATACCACTCGTCACCTTGCTGAGTTTTGGATGATAGAGCCAGAGGTAGCTTTTTATGACCTCAATGACAATATGAACCTTGCTGAGGATTTCACGAAAAGTGTAATTGCCTATGCCATGGAGCATTGTAAAGACGATTTAGAGTTTTTGAACAAAAGGCAAGCCGACGAAGATAAAAGCAAACCTCAAAACGAGCGAAACGAAATGGGGCTGCTTGAGAAGTTGGACTTCATTGTGAAAAATGATTTTGAGCGATTGACTTATACCGAAGCTATTGATATACTATTAAACTCTACTCCACATAAGAAGAAACGATTCAAGTTTGATGTTAAATGGGGCATCGACTTGCAGTCTGAGCATGAGCGATATTTGGTAGAAAAGCATTTCAAAAAGCCCGTAATCCTGACCAATTACCCTAAAGATATCAAGGCATTCTACATGAAGTTGAATGATGACGGTACTACTGTGCGTGCTATGGATGTGCTTTTTCCGGGTATTGGGGAGATCATAGGCGGTTCGCAGCGAGAAGATAATTATGATAAACTAATGGGTCGTATTGCTGATGGAGGAATTGATCCTGAAAATATATGGTGGTACCTCGATACCAGAAAATACGGAACAACTCCGCATGCTGGTTTCGGACTTGGTTTTGAGCGATTGGTTCAGTTTGTGACTGGTATGGGCAATATAAGAGATGTGATTCCTTTCCCTAGGACTCCTGGGAATGCGGAGTTTTGATAGAGCCACCTAGGCTTTTATAAAACCTTCAATTTTAATTTAGTTAGTACGAAACCGTACTCAAATTCTGCTACACGTATAATTGTTGTGATGGCATTGTTATGCTCAATACCGAAGAATAAATACTTTTAAATTACTCAATTATTGGACGTATTTTTATTGCGTACTAGCCCAAGAAGACAACAAACGAATACAAACGCTTACAATTGGAAACCAAATAGGTGAAACAAAACAGATATGGACACAATAAGTGGGGTGAGTGTCTGATATATCGCTGTTGATGGCAATAAAAAGCAGAAAATGATAAAAAAAACACTTATACTTCTTAATATAGTAGCTCTGATAGCTGCATTAATTTGGTTATTTGTTTCTCCAGATTGGGAACCTTTAGTAACATCCTTAGGATTGATATCTTCATTGATTGTGTTAGTTCAAAAAAAAAGTGAAAATGGGAATATTCAAATGACTCAGAAAGGAGGAAAGGGCTCGGTTAACTATCAATCTTCAGGTGATATAAATATCAATAAAAATGATAAATGATAAAAATCAAAAACAGGAGGGCGGAGATAATTCCACAAATCTGCAAGCCCATGTAATAAACCTGAACCAAGGTATTACGTATCAAGATGCTAAGGAAATTGCAACTGATGTCTTTAAGTCAAACTTTATCGAATTATCACAAGTTGCAGCTGATATAGCCTTTAAAAGAGTAGAAGAATTCAATGATAAATTTTTAGAAAAACTACAATCAGAAAGGCCTAATGCTATTTCAAATTTTACGAAACCATCATTACAATATGCTTTGTATTCCGCTCAAAAAGAACATGCTAAATCAGGAGAAAAATTTCTAATGGATAATTTGATAAATATCTTAAGTGAGTTAACAGAAGAGGATGAAAGAACTTTAAAATATATTGTGCTTGAGCAAAGCTTATTGACAGCACCTAAATTAACAAAAATACAAACCGATATTCTAACAGTAGTATTTTTATTGAGAGAAGCCCCATTTTTAGGGCTGAACACTCTTAAATTATTTGACTCATACATTCAACATTATATTCAACCTTTTACAGAAAATTTTTCTTCGAAGAGTGCTATCTATCAGCATTTAATTTATACAGGATGTTGCGACTCAACTCAATTCATTGGAAAAAGAAGTTTAACATATAGGCTATCGGATATGTATAATGGCATTTTTCAAAAGGGATTTTCAAAACAAGAGTTTTTAGACAAATTCGAAGAAGAAACTCTTTTTAACCTTGCATGCATAAACTCTCTTCATTCCAAGGAATTATTTCAAATTAATCCAGATATTCAATATCAGAGAAATACATCCTTAATTAGCAATATCTCAAATAACCAGTTAATTGAGTTAAGGAAAATGATGAAAGTGAATATGATGGATGAGAATGAAATGGAAAATTTCCTATTCAATAGATACCCATGGATGAATGAATTTTCACAGAAATGGAATAATCACAATGTAAATAGTATAAACCTTACAAGTGTTGGTTATTCAATTGCAATAGCAAACTTTAAATTAAAAACGAAAATGAAATTGAACTTGTCTCAATGGGTAAGTGAAGTATAATAAAAATGAATACTGCCACCAACAAAGCATACAACGGTCATGCTACCTAAACGGTCGCACGCCGTGTATGCGACCGTTAGGGTGCATTTGAAAAAACCTCTCGCTTGATCTTCAAAATCCTAATAAAACAGACTGATTTTATTCCTCACAGAAAATAAATTAAACTTTTTTAGCTTTTTTATTGCTCACAGAAATATTTTGTGTATATTTGCATTGTAGTTCTTTGAAATGTTTGTGTAGTGAACCCAAGAGTTTTTTTATTAAACTATTGAAGAGGGATTTTCCCTCCACCCTTAATGGGTATTTGTAACGGCAACAAGAGACCTAATGACCGAACGGACGTACAACTAAAAGAAGTACAGAAGAAGACTGATTTGGATTGATTCAACCCCTTGCAAAATTGCTTAAAGAGGAAACTAATTATTATTAGAGGTTTTTTTATTTAAGCAGGAACTTGAGAAGTGTTTAGGACTGTATCCTATATGGGTTCACGCAGCTAATTAAGCAGGTAGCATAGTGCTCCCCTAGTTTATTTTAAACTAGTTAATTAAATTATACGATATAGTATGAAACACAAACACAGAGTTGACCAACTCCAGAACGGAGTGAGGTCACTACTCGCAAAGAGCGGGTACGCGTTCTCGGAAGAGGATAAAGCTTTACTAGAAGCAATTTTAGTAGAGTTGGAAGAGATGTCAAACAACGAAAAGGACAACAGTCCGGACCAGATTTTGAAGGTTCTCTCCCTACTTTTAAGATTTCTGAAATTCTTCGGGATTGATGATATCACAGGTTTATTCTAATTCCACACTTCTCATTTTTTTTAAAATCAAATATTGATATGAATATAGGTAATGCCATAAAAGATTTAAGACAGCAAAAAGGTTTCAAACAAACTGATTTTGCTGTCGAATGTGGTTTGTCACAATCTTACCTTTCTTCAATTGAGAAAGGCAGAAAAGAACCGACCTTAAGTATTCTAAAGCAAATCGCTACTGCTCTTTCTATACCAATGCCAGTATTAGTCTTCTTTTCACTTGACCAAGAAGATATAGCCGAATCCAAGCAAGAGGCGTTTAAAATGTTAGAACCTTCAATCAAAGGTCTAATAAGTGATGTTTTCATTTCATAATTTTTTGAAATGAAGAAAAGAGTAAAAGATTTAGCTTATACCTTAAAAATAGATAAAGGATTACTTTTAAAACTATCTTCCTCTCTTGATTCAAACGAAAGTAGTTTTTACAAAAATTGGGATGAACCTAAAACTGACGAAAAAGGACAGCCAAGGTTTGAAAATGGCAAACCTTTAACAAGACCAATAAACGCCCCCATCAACAAATTGAAATTTGTTCAATCTAGATTATTGAACAATGTCTTGTATAAATTAAAACTACCTGAATATTTTTTTGGAGGCTTAAAGAAAAAAGATGCCGTTTTAAACGCACGATATCATCAAGGAAACAAGTTTTTTTTCCTCACCGATTTAAAAGATTTTTACCCATCCGTTCATTTTTCTAGTGTCGAAACAGCCTTGAGAAAAGAAGGCTTTTATCCAGATGTAGCAAAGTTAATAACACGTATTTCTACTAAAGAAGGAGCTATTCCCCAAGGATGTCCAACTTCTTCATTTTTAGCCTCATTAGTTGTTTTTCACAGTTGTGGTGACCTATTTGAAAAATATAAGAATGACGGACTGAAAGTTTCTGTTTATGTAGATGATATAACAATTTCAAGTCCGATTGATTTCAAAGAAAGGACACCTCAAATATTAGAGGAACTGCGAAATCGTGGTTTGAAAATAAATTTTAAAAAGACTCATTATTGTACCCATAATCCGATAGTTACGGGAATTCAAGTTAAAAATAACGGAATTAGTCCATTGCCTCACACATTTGAAAGGTCAGTTGATTTGACTAGAAGTGTAGCTTCTAGAAATGGACATATTGAACGAATAAAGTATGTGAAAAGAATAGCGGACAAAAAAAACGCACCCTAACAATGTATATAAAAAATAGGCGAAATAGTAATAAATTCAAGGCTTTTGGCTCGTATCAAACTTTGTACTTAACCGAAAGTTTGGTGCTTCGAAATCGCCTACTTTTCATATACTAACCGTTGTGCTTCATTCCCCAGATAAGACGCTCCAGAATTGATTTAAGGAAAGATATCACTTCTTCTACAGCTTATTAATTTCCCCTGCTAACGTAATAGAGAAAATAAGAGAATTTGTCTTAAAATAGTAGAGCAAATGGAGCTAAAAATGTACTTTAATGTACCTTAATCAGATTTAAAACCGAACTAAATGAAAGAAGAATATTTTTCGATTTAGAGGTCATTATTAAGATATTGGCAGGAAAATTTGCGGAAATTGAAAATGTTTATCTTTTTGGTTCAAGACGATTTGAAACAGGCAGTTCTCGTTCTGATATTGACATTCTCATAACAACAAATAGTCGAATTTAACCTTCTGTTTTAAGGGACTTTACTTTGGAACATAGTACTGCTCTTGATTTATCTATTCTTGATAGTGGACGAGCTACAGGCGTAGCAAATGAAAGCTACTAGAATCGGATACTAATGAAGAGCTAGTTAAAAGTGTAAACGCAATTTGTTCCAGAAACTCAGGAAGGTAAAAATAGCGAGATTTGTCTATAATCTCGCTATTTCTCTATATTTGTACTACAAGATTATGATAGAACAAGCCCCAGCATATAACAATGAAGAGAATACAATCTCTTTAATGGTAGAATTACAGTCGAATGGAATACTAAAAAATATTCAGGATGAATATTTGTACTGGGATAAAGTAAAATATAAATCAAAAAAATATTCACCTGAGGAGCTGTGGAATGCCGTTAAACTACACAGGGTGCTTAAAAGTACAAAGATAGGATTTGGCAAATATGCATTTTCTTATGTTATAACTGATTTTATGCAAAGGGCTTTACATCAGTTTGATATGCACATTGGCGGTACGCTCGGGAGTAATATAGGAATAGCAGAAACTGATAAAACAAAATTCATAATAAGTTCACTTATAGAGGAATCGATTTCAAGTAGCCAGATTGAAGGAGCCAACACGACGCGAAAAAGGGCAAAAGAAATGATTCAATTAGAGAAAAAGCCTAAGAGTAAGTCTGAAATAATGATAATGAACAATTTCATAACCATGAAGCATATTGTTCAAAATAAAGACAAAGATCTTACGCCGGAAAATATACTTTACATTCATAAATTAATTTCTAATCAAACTTTAGATGACCCAAAAGATGAAGGCCAGTTTAGAGATAATAATGAAGTCCATGTGGTAGATTATACCAAAGGTGAAATTGTACACAACCCTCCAGCTTTTAAAGAATTGGAAAGCCTGATAGAAGAGTTATGTACCTTCTTTAATAATGATACCAAAGATTTTATTCATCCAATTATAAAAGGCTGCGTTATTCATTTTATGATAGGGTGGATTCACCCATTTACCGATGGAAACGGAAGAGCAGCAAGAGCTTTGTTCTATTGGTATATGCTGAAAAAAGGGTATTGGCTTACCGAATACCTTTCTATTTCTAGAATAATTCAAGACACAAAAGTACAGTATGAGAAAGCTTACCTTTATACGGAGTCTGACGAAAATGATTTAAGCTACTTTATAACTTATCATATCAGAACAATGGAGAAAGCTTATGACGCTCTCAAAGAGTATATAAGCAGAAAACAAAAAGAAGTTTCTCAAGCTGGAAAGTTCATGAAGATTCCATTGGTAAATGAAAGGACCGCTCAAATACTTAAGATTTTAAATGATGACCCTGATAGAATCTTTAGTACTAAAGAAATTGAATCTAGGTTTAATATTTCAAATTTTACCGCAAGGTCAGATTTGAAATCGCTAGTGAAACTTGGATTTCTGGAAGCTATACAAGTAAATAAGAAAAAGCAAAACTTTATTAAATCGAAAGATTTCGATAAGATAGTAAAGCAGAGTAAACTCTAAGACCGAGGTATACTTGTTAAGCGTGAAAAAGGATAAGTTTGATAAATGACCGAATAATCAATTTGTTATTTTTAGCCGTTTTTATCCGTTATAAACGGGTAATTTGCGTGTGTACTAATGTTGTCTTCCATCAAGAATGAAAAAAATAATACTTTTGATTTTATGGGTTTCTTTATCAAATTGTTCAAAAATCAAAGTTTTGGATGAGCCAACAACATATATAACAAGTCTACCTTTACAAATTGATTCTACCAAATTCCAGCAGTTTAGAAAAGTATTTAAAACAGAAAAAATCAATGAAGTTTCCAAAAACTACGGTGGTCTCAAACCGAAATATGAGATGGCAATTATTACTCAATTACTAACTGACTCAATAACAAATAATTGCTTATGGTTAAATCATGGTCTTTTGCCTTTTTGCAACAATATTTTAATCAGAAACAAAGGAGCATTTGAACTTATAGATACCAAAACAAAATTCAATGACTTTTTTTTACCTATTTCAGATGAAGAAGAAGCTTTAGCATATGTTTCTATTATGACAGAAACAAGCTGCGAATATGAATTTGATATAAAATTTAAGTATAGAACTTTTGTCAAAAACATAAATAAATCATATGCTATTCAAGTAAAAAATGGTTTTGAGACTTTAACATTTGACTACGATTTATTCGGCTGTGGACCGCATAGTCACTATTCGGTAAAGAATTTCGTGGATTATAATGGGAACATTCGTTTGATTGAAAAAAGAAAAATCTACGAAAATCCAGAAGAAGATGGGCTTTGTGTTGACTAAAAGCGGAAAGACAACAAGACGGTTTACGAGAGCTTTTACAACCGAACATAGCCAATGCACAGCCCATCGCATACCGCAATCGTTAGGTGCTATTCCCCAGATAAGCCGCTCCAGAATTGATTTAAGGAAAGATATCCCTTCTTCTACAGCTTATTAATTTCGCCTGCAATCGTAAAAGAGAAAATAAGAGAAATTGTCTTAAAATAGTACAACAAATGGAGCTAAAATTGTACTTTAAGGTACGTTAGTCAGAATTGTAAAGGCGACACCGATACCAAGAATAAAACATAAAATATGACACAAGAAGAACTAATAATAAATTGGAGCGACAAAATCCTTCAGCACTTACTTAAACTCAAAGAAGAAAAGCATCCTGAGTTAACCTTTTGGCTTAGAAAACAAGATAGTGAAAGACTTCGAAAAGGATATTGGTTTCAAGGCAGTCATTATATTTTTCTTGGATTAGTTAATAAAGGTGATTGGAAAAATAAAACCCGTCAAGCAGGTTTGGTTTTTAATTTTTGGAACATAGAAAACCCCAATGCCTATTTAGAATTGGCATTTCAAAGTGAAACTGATACACAAATTATTCAAGCCTATGAAGAAATAGTAAAGAAAATTGGTGGGTTTGAACAGAAAGGTAAAGGCAATTATTATAAACATTACACTGGAACAGATTTCATTAAAATTATCAATTCCTTTTATTCAAACGATTGGGAAGTATTTAAAAATATATTTAATAAATATGATCTTGCGGAAGAACTAATTATTCCAGAAGGCAAGTTTAAAAGTTTGTTAAACAGAACTCTCCAAGTTAAGGAGAATAGAGATATTGTCTTACCAAAAGATACTACAAATGAACCCGATGACGATATAAATTATTGGTGGTTAAATGCTAATCCTAAAATTTGGTCAATTAGCAAACATAACGTTGGTCAGAAACAAACATATACTACCCATAACGAAAAAGGGAATAAAAGAAGAATTTACAAACACTTTGAAGCTGCCAAAAGAGGTGATTTAATGGTTGGATATGAAAGTTCTCCAACCAAACAAATAAAGGCTATCTACGAAATCACACAAGGTATTCATAACACAACTAATGGTGAGGAAATCGAGTTTGAATTGATTGAAAAATTGGAAATCCCTATTCATTGGAATGATTTAAAAAATAATCCTTCTCTTCAAGAATGTGAAGTTTTCATCAATAACCAAGGTAGTTTATTCAAATTAACGGAGGAGGAATATGAAGTAATAAGAGAGATAATTGATAATAAAAACATTCTCACCGAGAAACTTCTTCAATCTGAAAATATCAAGAGTTACAAATTTTCAGAAGACCCTGATAAACCATTTATAAGTGAATCTGATTTTTCTAATACTGTTTCATTGTTAAAAAGGAAGAAAAACATAATCCTTCAAGGCCCTCCAGGTGTTGGTAAGACTTTTATAGCAAGAAAAATCGCATACGAAATTATGCAAGAGGTGAAAGACACTAACATTGAAATGGTGCAATTTCACCAATCCTATAGTTATGAAGATTTTATTCAAGGGCTTCGCCCAACTCTAAAAGGTGGTTTCGATTTACGAGATGGTATCTTCTACTCCTTTTGTCAAAGAGCATTAGCTCACCCAGAGCGTCCTTTCTTTTTTATTATTGACGAAATAAATCGAGGCAATCTGAGTAAGATATTTGGAGAGTTAATGATGCTTATTGAAGCGGATAAGAGAGAAGAAAAATTTGCATTAAAACTCACTTATGCAGAAGACGAAGAAGACAGATTCTACGTGCCTAATAATCTTTTCATAATCGGAACTATGAACACCGCAGACCGTTCACTAGCAATAGTTGATTATGCTTTAAGAAGAAGGTTTGCTTTTGTTTCGCTACAACCTGATTATGGATTAAACTTCCGGTCGTTTTTGAATGATAAAGGCTTATCAGAAGGAATGATTGAACACATATGTTCTTCAATATCTAAACTAAATAATAAAATTAAAGAGGATGTTAATCTTGGCGAAGGCTTCCAAATTGGGCATAGCTACTTTTGTACCTACAAGAATGACGGAAATGAAAATCAGTGGTGGTCAGAAATATTAAATTTTGAATTAAACCCCTTATTAGAAGAGATTTGGTTTGATGACTTATCAAAAGTTTCTGATACGATAAAACAGCTTTCAAGATAGAAAATGGCAATCCCAATTGAAAATATATACTTTTTACTATGTTATGCTTGGAACAAGCTAGAAGAAAAGGAGCGAGTTGAAGTTTCCATTGACGATAAAACGGAACTACTTGATTTATTTTCCAAAGTGCTAATCACCTCTTCAAAATTACTTCTCAAAAGAGGAATTGATAAAAGCTATATTGACTACGTGGAAGAAATTTCGGGTGTTAAAGGTAAAATCGAGATAAGTCAAACTCTCAAAAGAAATTTATTTTTCAAACAAAAAACTGTTTGTACGTATGATGATTTTTCTGCCAATATTCTCACAAATCAAATTTTAGTTTCAACAATTTACAGACTTACAAGAACAAAAGGTATTGACCCCATTCTAAAAATGGAATTGGCAAAACTGGAAAAAAAGTTTTTAGGGATTGACCTAATTGAAATAAAAGTAAGTCACTTCAAGCAAGTTAAGCTAAACAGAAATAATCGGTTTTATGGGTTTGTGATGAATGTTTGTTATTTGATTTATGAAAGCACTTTCCCGTCAGAAGAAAAAGGAAAATACAAATTTTCTGATTTCACAAGGGACGACAACAAAATGAATCAGTTATTTGAAGCTTTTATTCGTAATTTTTATCGGATTGAGCAAAAGAAATTCAATACTGTAAAGAAAGAAATTATTAAATGGCAATTTCAACATACTGACATAGAAAGTTATCAGTATTTACCTCAAATGGAAACTGACATCTCATTAGAAAATGAAGAGCAGAAAGTAATAATTGATGCTAAATATTATAGAGAGACAATGACCATCAATTACAACAAAGAGAGAATTAAGTCATCTAACCTATATCAGTTGTTCAGCTACCTCCTAAATCAACAAGACGGAAGTGAGAAAACTAAGAATGCGACAGGAATTCTATTGTATCCAACAATTGAAAAGGATTATGATTTGGATTTTAAGTATAACGACCATAACATTCAAATACGGACTGTAAATCTAAATTCGAATTGGAGAAATATATCAACCAGACTAAAAGAAATAATAAATACTTGACAATGTGAAGAATAAACAACGAATCGCCAACATTTTGTATAAGTAATGGCTGGCAACGTGCTAAATATCAGGTTTTGTAGCCCGCTCAAACTGCGTAGCTGTTTGACAGGAAACTACCACGCAATCTGCCACTACTCATACAATTTACCGTTAGCCTGTAATTGATAGAAACATCAGCTCCGCAAAGTCTTCTTGAGCTCGCGGCTTCAGGCCGAGGTGAGCATATTACGTTTTTGATAAATATGGATTTCTACGGATTTGTAGACCATAAAGCAGCTCCTTTTAGCATAGCTCTCCTTGGGAGTTTAAGTCCTGCAAGTATGAGATCGGCGAAGTCTTTGGGCTGTAACACTGTTTCTTGAGAATCCTTGCTGGCAATACCCAGCTCTATTGTCATGTCGGATTCTATGGTGCTTGGGGTTAGGGTGCATACCCTAATATTGTTTTTTCTAACCTCCTTCATTAGTGATTCTGACATTCCTATCACGGCGAATTTGGAAGCGGAGTAGGCAGAGATATTTGGATTTCCGGTTAGTCCTGCCGTAGAAGAAACATTAATGATGTCACCTTCGTTTTTGGCCAGTAAGTGTGGCAAAACCTCCTTGGTTACATAATACATTCCCATTACATTGGTTTGTATAATTTTCTCCCATTGGCTTACCTCCATTTCGTTAAATGTCCCTACTGCGGCAATTCCAGCATTATTTACCAAAATATCTACCGAGCCTAAAGTTTTTATAATGTCAGCAATACTGCTTTTAACTTCTTCATAGTTGCCCACATCGAAAACTGAATAAATAGCTTTCACTCCAAGGCTTTCCAATTCGGAAACGGTTTCTTTCAAAACTTTTTCATTTCTACCAGTTATTGCTATATCGATTCCTTCTTTGGCAAATGCCATGGCGGTTGCTTTGCCTAATCCCCTTCCACCGCCTGTGATGATGGCTTTTTTGTGTCTTAAATCGCTCATTGTTTACTTTAGTTATTTGTTGTCCAATAATCCATCACAAACACATCTGCGATGATAGGGCCTACCTTGCTCACTAGATCCAAATGTGCCTTATGAAATAAGTATATTTCGCGGGCATGTTCGTCCTTAAATGTCAGGGTAAAAGTATGAGTGAAGCCTTTGCTGGCACCTTCTTCACTGTCATTTATTCCCCATTCAATGTCTGCGATTTCTGGAATTTCATTCTTCAGGTCTACAAAGACTTTTTCTGCATCTCTTATTTGTTGTTGGGTAGCTTCTGCTTTGTATTTGAGGTTGACTACATGCCTTAATAGCTTACCTTTTCTATTGATTGTGGGAGAGATCTTGTATGTAGCTATTTGTTTTAAATCAAACCTATTGGAGCCCGCAATAAGGAAATTGTCATTGCCTATTTTATGTGAGCGTAGGCCATAGTAGATAGAAAACCCTGTTTCGAGATAGTTTATAGGGCTAAGAATTCCATCTGCATTTAATCTACAGAGTTGAATACTGGCATCGTCTCGGGTGCCCACAGCCAATATGGCTTCCTTATCGTTTACAGATATAATTTCTATTCTGGTTTGTCCTTGGAGTTTCGTGTTTTCATCGTCTTTTAGTACAAAGTGTGGTACCAAAGCTCCCTTATTGTTCACCTTGAAAACGCTTACACCATCGCCATGGTAAAAGAAGTCTGGATTTTTAATGAATCCATTGGATTCATAATATTTATGGTGCCTGTGACCTACAACTACGTAGTTGTTGTTTCCGAGGGTGACGCCAGTAACTGGGTACGCTCCAGTTAAATATCTGTCCGTATTGTTATCTGCAATGTTGTTGATGTTTTTAAAGGTTCCATCGTCTTCAACACTAAAACTACTTACGCCATTATCCTGAAAACCACTAGTATATAAATATGTTTTACCGTTTATTTTATGAATAAACATGCCAATGATTCCATCGGTGAAGATGTTGTCATCGTCTTTCATGGACTGTACGTGTGTTAGTTTTCCGTCATCATGAATTTTGAAACTACTCAAGCCTGGAGTTTCTTCTAAACCTCCAATAAAGAGATACGAAGATTGTTTCATGTGGATCACCTGTAAAGTGATGGCGGTTCCAAGGTGTGTTTCATCGGTATCTTCTACTAGGGAGACTCGCTCAAGTGAGCCATTTTCTAGAATTTTGAAAGTTTCAATGACATTGCCATGTTTGTTCGCTATAAATAGAAAGTCTGTGCCGTTGATATTGTCCGCAACCATGCCTCTGGCTGGCCCTTTTTGCATATAAAGATCGTGTTTGCTTATTGGGCTTAGTTTGCCTTCTTGATTCATGCTAAACACGTCTACACTGCCAAAGCCACCAGCGTATACATAATGCGAGCCGTCTTTTTCATAGCTTGTAATGGTTACTGTGTTATTGGCAGAAATGTTTTTGACATCTTTTCTATATAGCATCAAGTCACTAGAAACTTGAGCCGAACAATAATGAGATAGTAGCACAATGATACTAAGAAGGTATCTTTTTATGGAATTCATAATTTTAGTCTTTTGTAGAAATAATGATTTAATCGAGAATCGAACTTGCTCCAGCTGTTGCTATAGCTCTATCTTGCTCTATGGTTCCGCCACTCACACCAATGGCTCCTATAATTTTGCCTTGCTTATTTTTAATAGGAATGCCACTAGGGAAAGTGATAAGGCCGCCATTGGAATGCTCAATATTGTAAATAATTCCTCCTGGTTGGGTTAATTTGCCCAATTCTCCAGTATCAATATCAAAGTATCTAGCAGTTTTGGCTTTTTTAATAGCGACGTCTATACTACCTAGGTAGGAATCATCCATTCTTACGAATGCCTTCAAGTTTGCCCCTGCATCTACAATGGCAATGTTTACTAGCACATTTGATGCTTCTGCATTTTTCTTTGCAGCTAGAATGGCTTGGTTAGCCTTGTCGAGTGTAATGTCGTTAGTTATTTGTGCGTTGAGGGTATTAGCTACCAAGGTTAAGAGTATAAAAACACAAAATTTTGCTTTAGTACTTAAGTTCATAATTGTCCTTCATATTTTAGTAATGCAAAGGTTATGATCTATTCTAAGAATAAAGTTGAACTTGTTCAACACGGCTAAAAATTTCTTAAAGCTGCTTTTTTATTTTACTTAAAAATTCGTGGGTGATTCCTAAATAACTTGAGGTTTGCCTGTCGGTGAGTTTAGAAACAATTTCTGGGTAGTTTTCTATAAAATGTGCGTATCGTTCTTTGGCAGTTAGGCTGTGGTTTCGTACTAATCGTCTTTGCCAAGCAACGATGGACTTTTGGAACATAATGCGAAAGAATCTTTCAGCATGAGGAAGGGTATTGTACAGCTTTGATTTGTCCTTTTGAGAAACGAGCAGGACTGTGCTGTCTTCCAAAGCTTGTATGTTTAAATCTGATGGAGTTAGATTTGTGAAGCTATCAATATCCATTAGCCACCAGTCCTTAGCCGCGAAGTATAGTGTGTTTTCGTTTCCTCTTTTATCTATTGTAAAGACCCTGAAGCAGCCAGCAACAACAAATCCCTCAAATTTACAAACTTGACCTTGTCTCAATAAATACTCCTTCTTCTTTATTATTTTAGGATTGAAGAATTGGCAAAACTCTTCGAGTTCGGTATTAGAAAATGGTGTGTTTTTAGCGATATGTTCTTTTAATAATTCCTTCATTGTAAGTTATCCAAACCTTGATTTGCTTTTCAAAATTTAGTGCTCGCATTAATTTGATGGTTGTAATTAAGTAAAATTTTGATTCTTAGAAGCTAGTAGAAGGCATTAATTCAGTACATCTCAAACTTATCCTAGATGGCCCCATACTTGGATCAAATAGCTCCGATGGGGATTAGGGAATTTCTAAAAATGCGTAAAGTTGCTCAATAACATGAACTAAGTAAACGAATGTGAGAGATATAGGGCAGATATATATCAACTCTAAGGTGTAGGAAAATTACGTTAAACAGCATTTTTCTTTAGATTTGTAATTATAATCGCAAAAGGACTAAAATGATCATTCCACTTCTTGTTTTTCTTGGACTCATAGGAGCAAATGTGATCATTAGCGTTTATGTAGAGCGAAAGTTTTCTGCTTTTATCCAAGATAGACTTGGGCCTATGGAAGTAGGTAAATGGGGGCTTTTACAGCTCTTTGCTGACTTACTCAAGCTTTTTCAAAAAGAAGATATAGTACCTGCTGCTGCAGATAAGCCATTATTTAAATTTGCTCCAAAGCTAATTTTCATGGCGGTATTCGCAGGTTTCGCAGTTATTCCTATTGCTGCTGGTTTGCAAGGAAGTGCAACTTCTACCGGTGTTTTCTTCTTACTTTCTATTGTGAGTTTAGACATATTAGGAATCTTAATGGCAGGTTGGGCATCCAATAATAAGTATTCGCTATTGGGTTCAATGAGGTCAGTAGCTCAGATTATTTCTTACGAAGTACCACTTGGCTTGAGTGTGTTATGTGTTACGGTAATAGCTCAAAGTCTTGATTTGCAAGAGATTGCCATGCAGCAAGGTATTTTTTCTGAATCACAGAATTACCTTTTTGGTATCAAAGCCTTAGGAATAGAGACTACCAATATAGGCGGGATATTAACTTGGAATATTTTCAGGAATCCATTCTTGATACCTGTATATGTCATATTCTTTATCACAACGCTTGCCGAGTGTAATAGGGCACCATTTGACCTACCCGAGGCGGAATCTGAATTAATTGCTGGTTTTCAGACCGAGTACAGTGGATTTAGGTGGGCATTCTTGTTTTTAGCAGAATATGGTCTCATGTTGCTGATGTCTATTTTGGGAGCGATCTTATTTCTTGGTGCTTGGAATACCCCATTACCCAATATTGGAGCGGTAAAACTCGCGGACTGGACTTCTGGTCAGCCATTTGAAATCAGTGGTTATATATGGGGAGGGTTATGGTTATTTGCGAAGGCATATTTCAACATGGTATTGATGATGTGGGTGCGATGGACCTTGCCACGATTTAGGATGGATCAACTCATGTATTTGTGTTGGAAGGTGCTTACACCTTTTGCTTTGGTACTTTTGCTTATTTCCACTATTTGGAGAATGTTTATGATCATATAACTTATGCCAAAGAATATTTCAAAAGAACTGGAAGGAGCAATTTTGGCTTTGCCTTTAAAAGAGCAAAATAGATTGTTGTTACGACTTATCGCTAAGAACGATATTTTGATAGAGCAGCTACATTATAAACTGCTCGAAACTCCTGAAGATCTGCCTTACAGAAAAGGTAATATCAAAGAAGATATTGACGAAAAACTGAAGTATTCATTTCGCTATCCAACCGAAATGCTTTGGGAAATAAAAAGGCTAAATTCCTCAATAACAAGATATAGGAGAGTTACAACGGATAAATACGGAGAAGTTGAGCTTGGCTTATATTTGATTGGTGCGGTGTTAAGTTCTAATATTAACTTCCTAGAAATACTTTCTTCTCGCACCGAAAAACTAAGTCTATATTTGGTCAAAAGAATGATTATGATTCTCAAAAACCTATCGAAACTTGATAGGGAATATTACATTGATTTTGAGAAAGACGTGAGCTATATTTTGGATGAAATGCATAAAAAGATCACACGAATTCATGCACGTCAATTAGATTTACCTACTAAATTTGAAATCTAATTCTCTTATTTTGACAGATAAACCTATTCTCGTCCTAAAGTTTGGAACAGCATCCATCACTACAGAAACTGGTGAACCCAACGTTGCTGTAATAGCCCAGATTGCGAAAGAAATAAGCTCGCTTCACAAAGATTATCATGTTGTCATTGTCTCCTCGGGAGCAGTGGGAGCTGGTAAAAGCTTTATCAAAGATTACAAAGGAGAACTCATTCAGCGGAAGGCCGCTGCGGCGATAGGAAACCTTGCATTGATTGGTATTTACGCCAAAGAGTTCAATAAATATGGTATCCAAGTTGCTCAGAGCCTTTGTGAAAGAAAACACTTTGCTGATCGAAAGCAGTTTTTACAATTAAAATCTACCTATCAGGAGCTTTGGAAAAATAACATCATTCCCATTGCCAATGAAAACGATGTGGTGAGTAGTCGTGAGCTTCAGTTTAGTGATAATGATGAACTGGCTACTATTATTGCAGCGGGTTTTGGAGCTGAAAAGCTAATGATTTGTACCAAAAGTGGGGGATTGTTAGATGCCAAGTTAAAAGTCATTCCTGTTGTGACGGATATAGACAAGGAGACCATGAAGCTAGTAGACAATAAAATGTCAACAAGTGGACTGGGCGGTATGGCCTCAAAATTAACTTTCACAAAACGTGCAACTTCTGTTGGGATTGAAGTCATTGTGTTTGGAATAAGTGAGATATGTGGAATTCTAACAGCCTTTGAAGGGAAGTCGGGTACAAAGTTTTTGCCTAAATCTGGTTTTGTTTCTGTGAGGAATAAATGGCTCGCAAGTGGTTCTGTATCAACAGGTCAAGTGATATTGGATGATGGAGCTGTTACTGCCATTAGAAACCGAAAGAGCTTGCTGTCAGTAGGAGTAAAGGCAATTAAAGGTGAGTTTCAAGTTGGTGAGTTTATAGAGCTATTAAATGCAAAGAAAGAGTCTATTGCAGTGGCAAAGTCAAAATTTGCTTCTGTTGATTTTGACAAAGAAACCAGTGTTTTAATTGCCCACGCAGACGATATCGTTTTGCTGTAAGGTTTTACTTTTCGGCGATTTTACGAACTTCCTTCTTTAGTTTTCGAATGTCTACTTTTTCCTGTTTCTGAATAATTTTCATTTCCATGAGGAGGTTTTCGGCCTTTATCAATTCAATAATCCCAGGGAAATCTCTCTGAGTGATTACATTGTTGGTTTTGGAAAGTGATAAACTCTCACTCTTTATTTTGTGGCTATTTTCGATTTTGAAATCGTAGTATTGGTGTAAACTTTGGTCGGGTTTGTAAATGATCACCGGCTCAATATAATTATTGACCAACCAAGGACTCAGAAAATGAGCTTCGTCAAAATATCGTTTCAAAAGTACATTGGAACTAGGAAGGGCCTTTGTGCTGGACCACCAATAACCTTCTACCTCGTTCATGGCGTCATAGGTTTTATCTAGGTCTACAACTCCAAGCGATAATAGCTTTTCTGCCAAAAGCTGATCCATTGCTTCTTCGTATGGTAAATGGCTCTTTGCTGCTTCTATGCCTAACCTTACTCCCAATAAGTTGGAATAAAGATCTTCTGGTGAAAAACTTGAGTAGGCTTCTGGAATTAAAGGAATATAAGAGGAGCCATACCATGTGGCAATTTCATGCCAAAGGGATAAGTCATAAGCGATGCTACCAGCAAGCTCATAAAGGTCTATTTTTTGGGATGGGATGGTTATTTCCAGACTTTTTGTGCCTCCTTCGTTGCCGAGTGTCATTTTAAAGACCTCATTTGCTTGTTTAGATTCCAGTAGGTTATATAAATAAACTGTCCAGTCTGCATAATCTCTTAAATGGCCTAAGTCAATAAATCCACCGCGAGAAGTATAGACTATTCCGTTTTGTTCTTTTGGTCCACCGAGGTATTGATGTTGTCCTATGTTGTTGTAATCGATAAGATCATTTCTTTTCAAAAAAGGGATACGTGCAATGCTAAGGTCGTGACCAAATGCACAACATGTTCGAATTACATTAGGTGGTACTTGTTCTAAGTCTTTTTGAGAAGGTTTCTCTGCAAAAGCATGAAGTGCAAAAAGAATTAAAAACGGGAATATCTTCATTGATTTATATATTGGCTTAATTGGAACGAAGGTAATTGAGTTTCATTTGATAATTGCTATAAATATTTGCTAATGAGTATGCTATGGTGTAAAAAACTATTGCCTTTTGACTTGGTATTAGACTTTTAAGTGGTTTCGGAAGCGTTTCTTTTAGAATGTGGTTTCGACGATGGTAATTTTTTAGAATGTCATTTATATTTTTTGAATCTCAACCACCTGTGAATAATGTTAAAATAGCTGCCTGAGCTTCCTATTAGGGAGATTTTACTTTTTGGGCAGAATGTGGTTTCGACGATGGTTGTTTTAGAAAATGTCATTTATATGTTTTGAATCTCAACCACCTGTGAATAATGTTAAAATAGCTGCCTGAGCTTCCTATTGGGGAGATTTTGCTTTTTGGGCAGAATGTGGTTTCGACGATGGTTGTTTTAGAAAATGATATGTTTATGTTTTGAATCTCAACTACCTGTGAATAATGTTAAAAAAGCTGCCTGAGCTTCTATTTGGGTATATTTTGCTTTCTTGGTAAAATGTGGTTTCGACGATGGTTGTTTTAGAAAATGATATGTTTATGTTTTGAATCTCAACTACCTGTGAATAATGTTTAAAAGGCTGACTGAGCTTCCTTTTGGGGATATGTTGCTTTCTTGGTAAAATGTGGTTTCGACGATGGTTGTTTTAGAAAATGATATGTTTATGTTTTGAATCTCAACCACCTGTGAATAATGTTAAAATAGCTGCCTGAGCTTCCATTTGGGGATATTTTGCTTTCTGATCGCAGTGTTGTCGAAGGCGGACTAATCTCAACAATTCGTGAGGTCGACTAACTGATTAACCATTGAAAACAAAAGGGAGTAAAACAAAATTGCCTACCTCCAAAGGAAGTAGGCAATAAATCTATTCAACCCTAACCTATTAAACTATGAAAATCTTATCTACCAATTGGTCTATCAAAATTGACCATTACTGGTACTTCAATTGTGTTTTCGATTTCTCTGTCCATAACTTTGCTTGACCATACAAATTGGTAGATAGCAGAAGTTAAGTTTACTTTTTTAAGCCACTGAGCAGCTTCTTCGCCTTTAATTGTTGCCAATTTTGCGTTGATTGATTTTGCTGCTTGCAAAAACTCTGCTTGTTCTGCAGGAGTCATGCTCTGGAACTTTCCTGTTGAAACATTGTAAAGGTTTACAACCTTGTTGAATGTATTCCAATCAGTTGAATTTTTCTTAACGAAACGCTTTGCTTTTGAACTCATGAATGAATTAAACTCATTCGAAGAATTTGAAACTAAGTATTTCGATGTACTGTCTGTTGTTGCATTAGCTGTGAAATTAACTCCGTTAATTAAGAATGCTAAAGCTGTTGCGAATATTATTTTTCTTGTTGTCATAATCATGTTTTATTACAATTCTACTTGTGGATTGCAGGACAAAAGTAGTGCTAAAAATGACTAGTGAAAAATAATATATACAATGACTTACAAAATAAAAGAAGGTATAATTAAAAAAATAAAGAATAAAATATTTCAATATTATCAATAGAAGCCTATGTGGCGAACAAAATTTCAGTCTTGTCAAATTTTAATGAAGAAAATATTTTTTTCTAGCAAACTTGAAAGTTCTTTATAAAGTACAATTATTCATTGAAGGAATTCATAGTGTTGTTACAACCCACTGTACAAAAGCTCAAAATCATGTCGGAGACCTTGTCCAACTTAAGAATCATGCCAATCATTTCGTCCTCTGGGAAGTTGCTTAAAACGTAATCGGCTTGTCGACCACGCGGAAAATCGTCGCCTACACCAATTTTTATTCGGGCATACTCTTGAGTTTGTAACTGTGCTTCTATGTCTTTGAGTCCATTGTGTCCTCCAGCAGATCCTTTTGGTTTAAGTCGTAGCTTACCAGTGGGTAATGAGATATCGTCAGTCACTACTAAAAGATTTTCTACAGGTATTTTATGTTGCTGCATGTAACTCCTTACTGCTTTTCCTGATAGGTTCATGAAAGTAGTGGGTTTGATGAGGTGAATGGTACGTCCTTTGGTTTTCCATTCTGTATGATAGGCTAGTTTTTTCATTTCAAACTTGAGGCCTTGTTGTGCTGCCAAGCGATCAAGTGCCATAAAACCTATGTTATGACGAGTAAAAGCATATTGTGGGCCAATATTTCCAAGACCAGCAATGAGGTATTTCATTTTGTAAATCGTGTTTTTGAAGATTATTCTCTATTCTATGCCCAGTTTTAAGTATATCTGGATATTTTTGTTTGCAAGTTAGCCCATTCGCTTTTTTGATGAATAAAAAAAGATTAATACTTAGTCAGCCATTATTGGATTTTACGCTTCAGCGTTTATGTCAGCAATTGATAGAGAATCATGGTGACTTATCTGAAGTAGTATTTGTAGGTCTTCAGCCTAGAGGTACATTTTTAGCAGATAGAATTGTAGCCGTATTATCCAAGCAAGTCAAAGAACCTATCAAATGGGGATATTTGGATGCGACCTTTTATCGTGATGACTTTAGAAGAAGAGATTCTCCACTTTCGCCCAATACAACCAATCTCGTTCATTTAGTAGAAAACAAAGACGTGGTATTGATAGACGATGTACTTGCAACTGGAAGAATGGTGAGAGCTGCATTGGATGCACTCCAAGCTTTTGGAAGACCAAGAAAAGTGGAGCTGCTTTGTCTTATAGATAGAAGCTATAACCGAGACCTTCCTATACAGCCAGACTATGTAGGTAAAAAAGTTAATACGCTCGATACACAAAAGGTACTCGTGCAATGGGCAGAACAAAATAAGAAAGACGACAAGATTTGGCTAATGATGTAGCCATTGTTATGAATGCTCCATCGGTAAACGAATTATTAAATGCTTATGTGAACGGGGTTTTTCCAATGGCGGACCCAGATGGTAGCATATATTGGTATTCGCCCAACCTACGAGCTGTAATTCCTATCTACGAATTCAAACCATCGAGGTCTCTAAGACCATACATTAATCAAAAAAGGTTCGAGGTGAAAATCAACGCTGATTTTGAAGGGACTATGCGTGAATGTGCTAAGCCAAGAATAGACGCCAATGACACATGGATTTCAGAAGAACTTATTGACAGCTACACTGCTCTGCACAAAAAAGGGTTTGCTCATAGTATAGAGACATATCAAGAAGGCAAACTGGTAGGGGGATTATATGGCGTTGCGATAGGGGCGGCATTTTTTGGTGAATCTATGTTTCACACGTCTTCCAATGCTTCAAAAGTTGCATTCTATTACTTGATAGAAATATTAAAGAAAAGAAACTATCAATTACTCGACTCTCAGTTTATAAATGACAATGTAGCAAGATACGGAGCAATAGAAATTCCGAAGGCAACATACGAGCAAGAATTAATAGAGGCTGTGAAAGAAAGGATAGTTTTTACCAATGAACGAAGGCCATACGAAATAGAGGAATTACTTAGTGAAGAAGTCAGGCAATTCTAGGACTTTTCCAATTATTACTACCAATCGCCTTTATATAATAGGACACCAAGTCTCGGAAGAGTCTAAGGTACATTCTCCCTTTTGGAGTAAAAAATGTAATTAGACCTATTAATGTCTGAAATAAGCCTAGGATTAGATGATTTGCAACTGCCAACGCTTGGGTAAGAGAGCGATATTGTTCCACATATTTGTCAATATAAACATGCCGAGAAATCATCACTTCCAATTTAGTCAAGGCAGTAGTTTTAGGATTTATCCTAGAAGAACCACCGTGAAGGTGAAGTAGGGTAGGGTTCAACAGAATGCCAACTTTACCGCCAAGGTCTATTGCCTTTTTAGATAATGCAGTGTCTTCAAAATACATCCAGAAGTCTTCGTCCCATCCTTTGATGGTGTCAAACCATTTTTTAGAAATAAAAACTGCAGCACCACTCACCCATGGTACTTGCTGCACGCTATCATTTAGCATTATTTTACGCGTAAATGCTTTTTTTGCAATAATTGCTCTTGTCCAGCCAAGAATAGTCATCAAACTTGGAAATGGTTTTTCGAAAGCTTGTTTCTTTCCCTTTTCGTTGACCTGAACAACGCCTAGGATTGCTAAATCTTGATATTGCTTCAAAAGCTCGTCCAGTAACGTATCTAAGGCTACAGCATCTGGGTTTAGGAAAAAATAGTAAAGTCCACTAGCATGTTTAGCTCCAAGGTTGCAGGCATTGGCAAAACCATTGTTTCCGGTGTTTTTGATAAACTTAAAAGCTGGAAATGTTTTTTGGAATTCCTCTAGGCGATTGGTAGGAGAGCAATTATCTACCACTACTACTTCTATCCAATCAATCTGCCTTAATGAATTAAGACACCTATCTAATAAGCCCCAGTTTTGATAATTAACAATGATGATAGAGAGTGTGGGCATTAGCTATTTTAGAGAATTTTCAAAAATAACAATAATAGAATCAGTTCGCCTTACTTAATGTGACATAAACATTACTGAAAGCCGCATTTCCCGTCAGTTCGTCGATCAAATTTTCGTCTGTGAGGTCATTCACGCTTTCACCAGGCTTTTGTTGAGCTACACCTAGCTTTATACCTTTTTTGTTGTGTCCGTAGCCATGAGGCATGGCAAGTACGCCTTCCATCATTTCGGGTGAATAACTAAGTTTTATATCCAATGAGCCAACCCTAGATGTAATGGTTACTATTTCTTTGTCGGCAAAACCTTCCTTTTCTGCGTCCTTTGGATTGATATGCAGCACACAGCGGTCTTTTCCTTTTTGCAAAAGAGTTGAATTATGCATCCAGCTATTGTTGTCTCGGAGGTGTCTTTTTCCAATGAGGAGGTAGCCTTCTTGATCCCTATGGTTCAATAGTCGCTCTATATCTGCTATGAGTAAGTCTGGAGCGATATTGATTTTTTTGTTCGTATTTACCAACCTTTCTGGTAGTTGTGGTTTAAGCTCGCCCAAGTCAATACCATGTTTTTCCGAAACCAATTGCTTGAAATCGATTTTGTAAGGTCCTTCTTTTAGTTTTTGAGCCAATATTTGTTCCGGCGTGTAAATGACATTTCCGTTCAAGTCGGTATCGAATGCTTTTCGATAAAGCACCTGACCGAGTTCTTGGAAAATCTCCCAATCGTATTTGGCTCCATCGCTTTTTGCGAAAAGGGGAGGGGAGTACTTTGTTGTATTTCTCACTGCCAAATTATGAAAAGTAAGGTCATAATGTGAAGTCTCTAGCCCAGTTGCGGGTGGAAGAATGTAGTCGGCATGGCGGGTTGTTTCGTTTAAGTAGATATCAAAACTCACCATGAAATCTAGTTTTTCAAGTGCTTTATCTAACCTTGCTCCATTGGTGGTAGAAATAACTGGATTTCCGCAACTTGTTAGCATCACTTTGATTTGGCCTTCGCCTTCGGTTTCAATCTCTTCTGATAAACATGCAGTAGGCAACTCACCCAAAAACTCTGGGAATTTACGGACCCTACTTTGCCATCTATTGAATCTATTTTTCTCTTTAGACTTTCCTATGAAATCTATTGCTGGTAGGGGAAACATTGCTCCACCTTCTTTGTCTAAATTGCCAGTGATGATATTGAGTACATTGATAAGCCAGTGGCAAAGTCCACCATAAGATTGTGTACTTACACCTACTCTTCCGTAAACAGCAGATCTGTCACTTTCGACCAGTTCCATTGCTATTTTTTTAATTTCTTGAGCCGAAATGCCAGTTTTTTGACTTGCTTTTTCAATATCAAATGCTTCCAAAGCAGCTTTTAGCTTTTCTAGGTCTTCAACTAGGTTTTCGAGCTTTCCGAGTTTTTGGAGGTTGTTGGACAAAATATAATTTGCAATTGCACCTAGTAACCAAGCATCAGAGCCTGGTTTTATAAAATGATGTCTATCAGCTTTGTTGGCGGTTTCAGTAAGTCGCGGATCAATCACAACAACCTTTCCGCCCCTGTTTTGAAGTTCTTTTATTCTGTTCCCAACATCTGGCACAGTCATCATACTTCCATTACTCACCAGTGGATTACCACCTAGAATGAGCCAATAGTTCGTGCGATCAATATCGGGGATGGGAACCAATAACGGATGCCCATACATTAGCCATGAAGCAAAATGATGTGGCAGCTGATCTGTGGAAGTGGCAGTGTAGTTATTCTTAGTCTTAATCGCCTTAAAAAACGAAGGGCCAAAAAGCATTGTCCCTAAGTTGTGGATAGATGGATTTCCTTGATAAATCCCAATGCTATCTAAACCATGTTTTGTAATGGAAGCTACAATTTTGTTCGCAATATCTTCATAAGCTGTTTCCCAAGAAACCTCTTCCCAGGTTTCACCAGTTCGTTTCAACGGTTTCTTGAGTCTATCAGGATCTTCATAAATGTCTTTAAGGCCAAAAGCTTTAGGACATATATGACCTCTACTTAATGGATCATCCTGATCACCCTCAATCTTGTGAATATTTTTTCCTTCATAGGTTATTTTAAGACCACACATGGCCTCACATAAGTTGCAGGTTCGAAAATGTTCTTCAGGCATAGGTTGTTGATGTTATGCTGTGAAGATAAGTTTTTTATGGTTGGGATTAAAGCACCATAAATTCAACTCTCCTGTTTTTCTTTCGAGATTCTTCGTTTTCGTTAGAGGAGATTGGTTCTATTGGTCCACGCCCTACAGCAGTAAGTCGATTTTCATGAATACCCTTAGATGTCAAGTATTTGATTACAGATTCACATCGTTCTTTAGATAGCTTAACATTTAGGTAAAAGTCTCCTTCATTATCGGTGTGGCCTCTTACCTCTATTTTGACCGAATTATTTTCTTTCAAAATCTTAACAAGCTCATCTAGTTGTTCAAAGGACTCTTCTCTCAGTACTGGGCTACTTTGGTCAAAATAAATATTTTCCAAAGTGATTTTCTTACCTTTTTTTATTTCTCCAAAAGCTTCAGACTGAATGACATCTCCTGCTTTAAAGTCTCCAGCATCGGAACTTAACTTTGATACTGTTTTACTTTCTGCGATTAAGTAAATATCGCGTTCAAATTCAAGAGACTTCAACCATTCCAAAGCCACTACTTTAGATTCTACCGTTTCATATCCGTCGCCTTGTATACTTAGTGCATAAGACTTGGAGGGCTCCAAGGCAGCAATAAACTCTCCACCTTGCTGTTTTTGAACTTCTTGTTTTGTAGCTAGGTCTACCACTTTAAAGTCTAAACGAGTGATCGTTTTTTTAGTTTGCTTGTCGATAAACCTGAAGTAGAATGGATAGCTTTTTCTCTCTGCGATCAAATTTGTACTCACTCTATTAATTAGAGCTTTATCAAAATCAATGTTATGAATTTCTGGTTTATAGAGATCATCTGCCCATTCAATTTTTACTTTGTCACCTTCAATTCCTTGAATAAAGAAAGGTGCTTTCCCTACCTTATCACCATTTTTTAATGCTTCTGGATATATTTCTTCTTCAGTATATTTATCAAATACAAGTACTTTAACTTCGTGTGTCGGGATTTTGTCTTTAACAGATTTGAAAATAATACTTGTACTTTGAAGCAAGTTGTCAACCGTTTGTTCGCTTTTCTTAAATCCGTCGGCCAAGAGCTCTATCTTATATTTTCCGTTTTTATTTAGTTTGCCTTTGGCATTTCCTTTTGAGTCGGATATGAGTTCTAAGACTCGTTTTTCTTCAGCATCGTAAACATAAAAAACTGCGTTTGCAATGCCATTTCCAGACTCAAGGTCGCTTGCCACTAAGTTTAATTCGAAATCGTTACGTGCAAGTTTGAGTTCAAGGTCAATATTTTTGTTGCCATTTTCAGGAATATCAACCATTACTTTTTTGTCTAAATTTAAGTACCCTGGAGAGCTGCCAGTAATTAGCAATTCATCGTTTTGAGTAAGTTTATACTCAAGTAAGCCGTCTTTTATTTCTTTGGTAGTAGTGTTGTTACTTTTTTGGGAATAAATCTTTACTAATCCGTTTAACTCTTTATCTGTTTCAGCATCTAGCATCACAATGCTGAGCAAACTGGGCAAAAGTGGAGCAAGCTTTAGCGTAACTTTCCTATCCGAAGTCATGGCTGGAATATTGGCAGAGAATGGTAAGAAACCAGGTGCATCAACTGTGATTTTAAATTGATCGTCCTTTTCTGCTTTTAAAATAAATTCATTGCCATTCTGTTCTGGTTTCAAACTCGTGTTTCCACCATTTCCTGATGTGAGTATAAAATTTGGATTTGGTATAAACTCTCCAGATTCCTTGTCCACTACTTTTAAAATAAGTGCATAGCGAGTTATTACTTGAGAACCTTTGAGTTTTTCACCTTCGGCACTGATTTTTTCAGATGTAGTTTCTGGCGAATCCGCCACCAATTCCATTTCTTCTATGGCTTTTTGGGGAGTTGGGGATTCCATTGATTTTGAAACCTTTTCGCTAGGTTTTTCTTCAGTTACTAAAGTGTTCTCGTTTATTGAGATAGGATTTGATAAGTCTTTATTTTCATCTTTCTTTTGTAAAGAAACCTGAGTTTTACTCGGGTCATTTTGGGCAATTCTAGCAATTTCTGATGCATCCGTTGGGATTTTTGTAAGTAGTAGGTCTAGCGGAATGGGCTTACAATCAATTAAAATATCTTGTTTTATGGCTACAGATTTGGTGAAATAATCTGGTAAATTGACGGATATGTCATAATCTCCTCCAAATGGTACAATGGCAGTGAAACGACCATCTGATTTATTATTATCCAGTACAGCCATAGTTATACCTGTACTTTTTTCTTTCACAATTACTTTGGCTTCAATTGGCTTTTTTGTTACCGAGTCTATTACAAAACCTTGTATGGTAGCACTCCGAATTGGCCTAAGTGACTCAGGGATAGTTGTAGAATAGATATCGCCATTGCTCACATAGTACATTAAATCTCCACATGGACTCACAGAAACGAAAAGGTCAGACTTTTTGGAATTTATAAATTCTAAGTTTTCTGGTTGGCTCCAACTTCCGTCCTCTTGTAATACTGATTTATAAAGGTCAAAATCACCTCTTCCTTCTTTTTTGATAGATGAAAAAACAAGTGTTTTACCATCTGCTAATATTCGTGGAGCTTTTTCACAATCTTTATTTATTGGACTTGGTAATTCATATGGCGATCGCCAATTGCCAAGTCTATTTTTCTCAGAAACCATGATGCGATAACATTGTTTTCCTTCGACTTTTTTGCCAAAAATTTCTTGAGTGAAGTAAAGTTTTTTACCATCTGGAGAAATTGAAGGAAAGCCTTCGTAGCTATCAGTGTTAATTTTTGAACCAATGTTCTCGGGTTTGGTCCACCCATTTTTCTCTCTTTCTGAATAATAAATATCTTCTCTTCCGTAGCCACTTTTACCAAAATTGGCAAAGAAAAAAAGCATATTGCCGTCGTATGAAATACTAGGCCCTCCCATTACAGGACTCATATTCCCGTTTGCATATTCATTAATGGGTGCAATATTTGTAGGCCTCATCCACTCGCCAGATGGGTGCAGTTTGGCTTCGTAAACTCCAAAAAAAGTTGTTTCAAATTCGTCTAAGATAACTTCGCTTTTACCATCAGCATTAATTTGTGGAACCTTCTTTCCGGCATTGACATAAATTCCATATTGATCCGACTGGTAAACGAGAGTTTGCCCATCTGCAGTAATAGATGGAGCGTACTCAATACTTTTTGAAGTATTGATTGGTTCGGGCAGTCGTTTTTTGTCCTGAGCTAAGGATTCACTTATTCCAAAAATCAATATCGATGCTAAAACTGTAAATTTATTCATCTTTTACTGAAGCTTTTATGATGGTTTCTACAAGAGAATTGTTCAGAACCTCCACTTCATATCCCATTTCTCGCAGATCTTTTCCTAAGAGCTTTTCAATTTTTTCTGCTTTTTTGCCTTCTATCTTTATGATAATAGTTTTTCCTATTAATGCATTGGCAGCTGTTTCCACTGCAATATCAGTAGTACTAAATTGAAGTGCGGAAATGCTAGTTTTCAAACCTGATAAGCTCGTATATGTATTATCTCCAATTGCAAGAGAATCAGCTATTTGAACTTCGAATGCACAACCATCCAAAGCCAACAAGCCTTTTACTGCAGGACAATCATCTTTGGAGTCAATAATGGAGTCACCGTCTGTATCTGGGCAGCCATTGGTTTCTTTTCCTCCCGCTTGTTGTGGACAGGCATCTTCGCTGTCTATAATTCCATCACCATCGGTATCTGGACAACCTTTAAACTCGGTTAAACCTGCAATTTCGGGGCAATCATCGTCAATGTCCACCAATCCGTCTTCATCAGTATCTGGGCAACCTTTGTTAGCTAGACTACCTTTGTTATCGGGGCAGCGATCATCTTGGTCTGCAATTCCGTCGGCATCAGTATCGGGGCAGCCACGTAAGAGTTTGGAACCTGGTAAATCAGGGCAATTGTCTTCACTGTCTATCAGCCCATCGCCATCAGAATCAGGACAACCGCCAAATTCTTCTGGACCTGCTTTTTGTGGACAATCATCTTCGTCATCCGGAAGGCCGTCTCCATCGGTATCTGGACAGCCATTGAAACGAGCAATCCCGGCCACATCTGGACAAGCATCTGAATTATCGAAAATTCCATCCATGTCACTATCAGGACAGCCATTTGTTTCTGCTGGGCCAGCATGTTCTGGGCAATTATCGTCTTCATCTTTTATGCCGTCACCGTCACTATCTGGACAGCCTTTGAAAGTCCATAGGCCAGCAGTTTCTATGCATTCATCTTTTTTATCTGAAACGGCATCGTTGTCTCTGTCTTTAATCTTTTTTGCCAAAGAAGAAATACTAAACCCTGCATAAACAGTTGGTGCTGTTGCATTCTTTTGAAAAAGAGAATTGAAACTTTCTGTACCAAAAAACAAGGCTCCAAGGCGTATGTGAAGACCTAGTCCGTAGGTTTTACTTTGCATGCGGTAGGTGAAAGGTAATGAAAACTCTGCTCCATCATTCTCTACTCGAGGGTAAACTGCAATAATGCTTTGTGGATTAATTCCATAATCTTGTTTACTAGTTGCTCCTCTGTATGCCGCTCCCAAGTGCCAGCCTTTTTTGCCAAGTTTGGCTTCGGCAAAAAGGTTAATTCTAGTCGGTAGGGCTAATACTGCTCCTCCGACGTTTGTATCGCTATTTTGAAAGCCCAATACACTTAAGTCTTCGAGGAAGTCCTGCTCCAAGCTTTGGTTGCCAATGCTCGTGTTGTTAAAATTCCTACTTTGGGTAGAAGATGTGCCTGTTTTTACATTTCCAATATCGGTGATGCTAAATCCAAACCTTGCTAAGTACTTATTAGTAGCTGGTGAATATTGCTTCTTGCCATCCATGGAGTATTCATGGTCTAAGTATTTTGGTCGAAATTCATAAACAAATCCAAGGTCAAAGCCAACTCCACCTTGAGGACTTTTGAGCATATCTAGCCAATTAAACCCAGCCGAAATATCGCTCGTAATCCCATAAAAGCTTCCAGAAAAAACACTACTACTGCCATCTTTTGAGGCCGAAAGCACACCAACCATGTTGTTTTGATAGTATGCCGAAACTAACTTTGCTGTAGCTCCAAACTTTACAAAATGATCATTGAAGGCCAAAGGATGGGCATAAGAAAAAGCAATTTCTTTGAGACCGAGAGATTGGTAACTATCTGCACTGCTTGTTGGTAAGGACTCTTCTCCCAAGCCCGTAAAAAGTGTATTGATGTTACCAAGGCTTCTTTGGCCAGCTCTATAATGTGTACTAATGGCAAATGCATTGTTCTTGGGCAACTGAATCATAAGAGATGGCCCGTCCATGTTGATATGCTGGGTACGAAAAGATTGGTTTTGGAGCTTCAAGTCAACCTTGCTAGAGGGTACGAATGTATTGTGCAAAGCATCTCCACTCATATTTGCCGAAAAACCACCAAGGTTCACAAACCACTTATGCCGAGAGTCGGCCAGTAATGCTGGATTGTAGCCAACTGCATAGGTACCCGCTCCACTAGACATGCGAAAGACCTCAAAATCCTGAGCATTTAAAGCACTAAAAGTCAAAACAAAAACAAAAAACAGATAGATTTTTCTCATTTAGTAGCAAGATTTGAATTAAAAGCAATTTACTGCCTTATAGACTTTCTTGGGCTACCGAATAATAAAAAGTGGGGGAGGTCATCCCCCAAAAAATCGAGAATTTTTATTTTACTTTCAATACTTACAACCTCCAATCTCCATTTAAATTACTTAGCATGCAGTTTGGATCGTTTCAATTACTTTAGAAGAAGTGTTGACTTCATGGTGTTTTTATTGAGATGAGTTTAATAGTTATTTTTTTGGTATTATTGTTTTTCTTGTATTTTTATTTTTTTGAGAAAAAAAATGTTAAAACAGATGGTTAAAATCTGTTTTTCTATAAATTCCTCTTCACCACCCTCCGCCTCCTACTCACAGGCAACCTAAGGCCGCTTTTGAGTAGGACGTTATCAATTCCTTTTTTTTTGATGAGGCCGTTGTTTACGATAAAACTGCGATGGATTCTTGTGAAGTTGTGATTGTGGGAAAGCATTTCTTCAAACCGTTTTAGGGTATAGCTGATTAAATGTTTCTTTCCGTTTTTAAGATGGATAAGTGTGTAGTTTACATTTGCTTCGAAGTAAGCGACTTCGTCGACATCTTCGAAAAAGCGATGGAGATTTTGCGGGAAAGGCTTTTCTAATTCCATGGTATAGTTGTGGTTTTTTGGATTTCGGTGTTTGAATATCCAAAGGTTTTTGAATTGATGTGAATACTTTTGTAAGCAATACAATTCGCAAACTCGCAAGTGTTGTTAGTCAGTTAGTTAAAGACATTAGAAGTCAATGGCTGTTGCCTTGCCTTCATAGATGTTATGATCTATTTTCCATTGCTTGTTTACCAATTTTAATTCGTAATACTGCTTGTTTGTGACATCGTAACCAACGGTGTATTTTTCTTTCTTTTGGTCATACCATTTGATAAGCCAATGCTCTTCAGTTATTGCTGTTGCAGTGGTATCTCTCACCTCAACCACTCGAAGACTCATGATGTCGTAAAAAGAAGGGTTGTAACCAGGCAAGCTGATGCTCCTATTCACTTTTTTGTTTTCATTTATTACACAAACTATACTTTTGAGAGCAGCTCCATTGGCAACATAGTATTGTCCCAAACTTGTGGTGTCCAAGTTTTTGAAAGCTTTGAACTGAGCTTCATTCGCTGCTATAATAGTTTTTTCTATGTTATTTTTAATTTGAGTAGGCCTTACAAAAAACCTATGGCTCAAAAAGAAAACTGGAATTAGTAGTAAGCCTATTTGCAATCCTTTTCCTAGTTTGGAATGAAAAAGACTTGTGGGCTTCTCACTGGCTTGAATGTAATCCTCAAATGATTCAAGCTCTAAATATGTCGATATAGATTCTAAGGTATATTTAGAGTTACCTCCTTCTCCGTTGTCAAACCTGTGAATGGTGTCCCTGCTTATTTTAATACCAGATTTGTCACTTATTTCGCTGGCAAGAGTTTCATAGAATTTAGAACGGCGGTTATTCTTTAAGGGGTCATAAGTTCCAAACGTGCTCCACTTTTCTTCCCAGTCATTTAGAATCTTATTTTCTAATGATTCACTTAAATATTCAATATATGTTTGAAGGTCTCGCAAGTGTAGTGTGTAAAATGGATGTTCTGTTAGGAAAAACTCGACTATCAAATGAGTGAGATGAAATTGTGGACCTCAAAAAGTGAATTCATTCATTATTTATGAATTTCAACCATTGGGATTTGCTTCTGAAATCAAATTCTCTTTCACTCAATCCCGAAGTAATGAAATATCGCTTTATTTAACGGAGCAAAATGTTTCTTGGCTTTTGCAGGCTTTTTGCAGCATTGAAAAACTAGCTTATATTGCATTCAATTCTCAATCCACTATGAATCCAGATCAACGATTTACTAATAAGCTCCGAAGTGCTGTAGAGCAAAAAATAATTGAAAATTGGGATAAAGAAAAGCAAATCGAGTTTGGTACCCAATACAGGGGCATTGAATATATTCGGAATAAAAATGCTTTTTACATAGCCGTATGCACTGACATAGATGAAGCCTTAGTTGCCAAGTTTGGATTAGATAAGGCAAATGAAAAAATCATTTCAAAGCACTCCGTAGGACGGTTGTTGAATGTTGAATATCAAAAACCTTTCAGCGAAAAAATTAAGGATACTTTCTCTGTTTACGTAGGCTACGATTCTTTTCATGACTTTTGTTTAGCTAATCATGAAGTTCGTGATCAAAACGTGAATGAGGTTGAAACTCCAAAAGTCAACTTAGCTTGGAAGAACAAAAACAATTACTGGATATTAATAGGCTCGGCTTTTGTCTTGATTTTTCTGAGTAGCCTAATCTTTTTATTTGCTAATAATGAATCTTCTCACGATCCAGAGTTCGAAATTCTCAATGGAGAATCAATGTTTTTTGATGAAGAGGCTGAGGTTAAATATGACTTAAAAGATTTAAACTATGTCAAAGCTTTAATAGAAGTTAATGGCCAAGTTGTATTCATTGCCGATAGAAAAGGAGTTGCTAAGTTTAGGTTAAGAAACCCTGGGCTCCGGGAATTTAACTTAAGAGTTGATGACAAAGTACTGAAGCAACAATCAATTTTTGTAAAAACAAAGGAATGGTGGGGCAGCATTAATCTAACCAGACCACTCAATGATTTGTCGTTTATTGACAATGGAGTTTTAAGGCTTCCTGGACGACAAATTGATTCGCTTGTAAAAGAAATTTATGGGGATTTTCAGTTTCATAAGAATTTTGATATTTCGGCCGACGAAATGATATTCGAAACTCGCGTTAAAAATTCTGAAGCCATGGGCGGTAACTGGGCGTACGATGTCAGCATTAATTTGAATGGCCGAGAGGGTTTAATGGCCTTCAATCTTCTCGCACCAGATGCCACTATTTATACAAACATGAAAATCGCGGAGACAACTTTTGATACACCCGCAGAAAGGTTACACTTGACCAAGTTTGGTGTCGATTTGTCGTATTGGCGAAATGTTAAAGTTATTTTAAAAAATCACACTGCTACTGTATACTTGGATGAGGAACAGATCTTCACAAGCCCTTACAAAGGCAATCTTGGGGACCTTTTAGGTTTTCAGTTTTATGTCAAAGGCAGAGGTGCAATTGATAATGTAAAAGTCTCTAAGCTCGATGGATCTGTAGTTTATGAAGATGAGTTCGAAAGGTAAGGCTCATTTGCATAAAAAAAGTGCCCACTACCAAAGGCAATGAGCACTTTTACTTCTAATCCCCAAGTAATTACTTTATTCTCACCTTTCCGTTATTGGCAGAGATGAAAATGTTTGATGGCTCATTTTCAGCTGTACCTACTTCTACGGTTTTTACGAGATTCTTATTCTTTTTGCAGTTAAGTGCGTTTGCTACTTGTTCGTGAGCAACTTCCACATCGCAGTTTTTAGCCTCTACAGTCATGTTAAACTTGGCTTTGCGACACATAGGGAAGGTCACGTCAGAATAGCTCGTTACCAATTCAAAATCTTTTACATTTTTATCTACTTCACCAAGGGTGAAATCATTGGAGTAGTCAATTTTAAACTTACAAGATTGCTTCATTTCTCCAACGTATCCACTGGTATATTTACCATGAAAGTCTACATTCTCAGCTGAGTTAACTTTCACTTCGCCAAACGTATTCATGAGTAATAAATCTTTGGCATTATCTATCACCACTTTCATTTTACTCGCAGTAAGTTTTCCACCACTTATGCTTTTAATGTAAGCAAGGCCATAGTTAACTTCAATTTCGTTCGCTGCATTCTCAAGGTTGCTAGCATACAACACACCATGTTCTTGTTTTATCTTTATCTCGGCGGTATTATTTGGTAAGTAAATATCTCCGTTAGCATTGTCAACAACGATTTTGTGGCCTTTGGGAAGGTACACCGTATAGTTTACCTTTAGATAGTTACGATCCAATGGATTTAAGCTGCTATTAACATTATCCTCATATTTCAATTTTTTACAATCCAATTTTGAGGACGTGCTTGCAACGCCACTTTCTTTAGAAGCAGTGATTTTAACAGCATCTATAAAAGCATCTGCTCTGTTGTCCGAATTAGCATTTGCCACAACGATTACATCGAAACGTACTTCAGCTTTTTCCCAATATTTAAATTTGACATCACCATAATGATTGTCGATATCGATGGCGTCATTTTTTTCAAGGCCAAAGCTATAAGTGAAACTTTTCTTTTTCTCTACCAAGTTGCCCTTGTCTACATTGGTGGGCTCACCTATTACAAATCCATCACCCCACTCAGCAGCAATTAGCTGACTTGAGCATAAGAGTAAGACGAATAAAGTTTTAAATTTATTGATCATTTTCATATCATGTCTAACTTAAGATTTTCCTCTGACATCACTACGTCATCGCTTTCTACGCCTTCCATTAGTATCAACTGTCTGTTTAATAACTCTAGTTGCCATTGAAGGTTTCTAACCATTTCGTTCAATATCCTTTCTTGATTTGGATTATTTGGTAACATCGACCTTAATTTGAGATAAGAGGCATTGAGTTCGTCTAAATCTTGCTCAAAACCACTCACCATTTCTGGATTTTTGATACTCATGGTCTCCAGTTGATTTCTCTTATCCTCTATAAAAGTTTCGTATTTAACTACACTTGTGCCATGGCTCGCACTGATATTGATGATATCGCGATTTGCCGACATTGGTCTACCGTACCTTCCAGTAAAATACCCAAGACTTAATAAAATTGCTACTGAAGCTGCAATTCCCATACTCCTCCAAGGCCACGAGAAGCGTGGCGTAGCTCCTTTGTTTTCTTGTAGGTCGGCTGCAATTTTACTCCAAAGAGCCTCACTGGGTTCTTTGAGGTCAAACTGTGACCTATTTTCTTTTATAAAATTTTCTATTTTCGTCATTTTAATAATTCCAAAAGCTTCTTTTTTCCTCTCATATATTGAGTTCTAGATGTGCTCTCGCTTATATCTAGCACTTCACTTATTTCCTCGTGATCATAACCTTCGAGCAGGTATAGACTTAATACCGCTCTATAACCCGTGGGTAAGTCCATTATTGCTTTCAGGACTCGCTGCACTTCAAAATTCATTTCGTCCTCAGTCACTATGCCGTCTTGGCTTTCTTCGGCAGGGACAACCCTTCCTTCATCCAAGTCAACAAAGTCTAGTCGCCTAGCTCTCAGTTGATTGATAGCTTTGTTGACCACTATTTGCTTTAGCCAAAGACCAAACGAAGACTCCTGCCTAAAACCCCCAATTTTGGTAAAAGCATCCACAAAGGCATCCTGTAAAACATCTTCTGCTTCGCCTTCGTGTTTAAGAAAACGGAAGCAAATATTGTACATTGCCTTGCTATATAGCTTGTATACCTCGTATTGAGCCTTTTGGTCGCCCCGCTTACATCGCTCTACAAGCTCACTATTCTTCTCTATGTATTTTTCTGTTGCCAATCCCAAAACCTACTATCCGGAGTAGGATTTATTCTTTGACATTTTCATTAAATTTATTCTGACCGGATTACAGAACGACCCAAAAGTAATCAAATGACACGCCTTTTTCTTCCTAAGTTGCATCATGATTTCAAAATATTTTATTTTGGCATGACCCACAAGGGGTCGGGCTATGCAGGGCTTCGCTTTGCTCCGGTACCGCTCTCGCGGTACTAAACCCTTACTATCCCTCATGCAGCTATCGCACGATTATTTTAAAACAAGAGGGTTAAATTTGTATAAACGGTGTAATTTTGTCACTTATACAGAGTTACTACTGTAGAAAACTAATACGTTGCAATAAATGAATGTGCTTTACAAGGCTATCTTAATAGCCACTTTTCTAATATTGAGAATATCAGCCTTTTCTCAAGCTCCGCCATTACAATGGCAGAAAAACTTTGGCGGTAACCTATCGGACTCCCTATTGGTCACGGCACAAAACAACCAAGGAGATATTTATATCGCTGGTTTTGGGTATTCTACAACTGGAGATCTTAGTGGTAATGCTGGCTCGGCAGATATTTGGCTTGCAAAACTCGATCCTTTGGGGAATAAGATTTGGGATCGTACCTATGGAGGTTCGCTAAGAGATCGTGTAGTTGATATTGCTACCACAAGTGATGGTAGTGCATTGTTGCTATGTTACTCCGAATCTACCAATGGAACTTTTGCTTCCGTAGGAAATGTAAAAGGTGTTTGGGTAATGAAAATTAGTCCTTCAGGCACACTGTCTACACTTACTTCTTTTGGGGGCAACCCGCAAACCTCAGGAGCAATCATTAGCACAAGCGACGGAGGTTATTTGTTTGCATCTAATGTACAAGGAACCAATGGAGTCGTGACTTCTGCTGGTTTAAATGACATTTGGCTTGTGAAAGCAAATAGTGTTGGGGCCATTTCTTGGCAAAAATCACTAGGAGGTACATTACAAGAATATCCAGCTGGCCTTTTGGAAAAAAATAGCAATTACTACATTCTTGGCAGTTCCAACTCACCTACTGTAAATACTAAAGCCAATCACGGAGACTATGACCTTTTAGTAGCTCAATATAGCTTTTCAGGTACAAGAAACTGGACTCAGCTTTTCGGTGGAATGCAAGAGGATAGGGGAGTTGCCATTACTGACGCAGGTACTGATATCATGTATGTTGGAAATGTGAAATCCAATAATGGTGATCTCTATATTAAAGTGTCTAATGATGTTGATGCATGGGTAATCAAGACCGATGAAACTGGTTTATTAGGTTTGGATGGATTGATTATTGGGAGCTCTGCAGATGATTTTGCTGCAGGTCTTGTTTTTGAACCCTTTTTCGGTGTTCCGATCATTTCAGGAACAATTTACGGGACTTTTGGATCAGGCAATCCGACAGTTCCTAATATCTTTGTTGCAAGTGCTGAGGCTCTTGGAGGCATAGACTGGATAGAAATATTTGGCGGTTCAGGACTTGATATTGCAAATGACCTCTTGATAATGGCAGACGGTGGTTTATTGGTAACAGGTCATTCCACTTCTTCTAATGGTAACCTTACAGCAAACTATGGGGCTAGTGATTTTTGGGCTTTAAAATTGCATGACCCTTGCCCCGATACATACACAGACTTTACTTCTATCACAATTGACGAAAACTTTAACAGAACCAGCAGGTTTTCTATTACTGGTAAAGTAAAAATTACAGGAGCAAATACCCGAGCTTTCTTTGATTCTCCGGCAATTACGCTAGAACCTGGCTTTCAAGTTGATAGTGGGACGGTATTTTACGCCATACCAGCGGGCTGCAATTGAAATCCTCCTTATCTTTGACCATATCCTTATTTCCTTGTTATGAAAAACATCTGCCTTTTAGTGGCTTTAGTAGGAGTTTCGTTCTTTTCTACTGCCCAAAAAACCACGCCTCCTTTTCTCCAAAATTATAACCAAAACTGGGTTGACTCGGTATTCAATTCCCTGACTTTGGATCAAAAAGTTGGTCAACTTCTCATGCCACGCGGAAACAACTCGGGGCAAGGCTACAATCCAGAGAAATTAAAACAATGGGTGAAGGATTATCACATTGGAGGAGTAGTAATGTTTGCTGGCCAGCCGTCTGTTCAGGCAGCGATTGTAAATGAATTGCAAGCAATCTCACACATTCCTATGCTTATAGGTCAAGATTTTGAGTGGGGATTAGCAATGAGGCTAGATAGTACAGTTCGTTTTCCTTACCAAATGGGTCTTGGAGCCATACGTGGCAATACTGATCTTATTTACGAAATGGGAGTGGAGATTGCAAAACAATGCAAAAGGATAGGGGTTCATGTAAATTACGCCCCAGTAGTTGATATCAATAATAACCCTAATAACCCTGTGATCAATTTTAGGTCATTTGGAGAAGATAAAAATGAAGTATCTGCCAAGGCATTGGCTTATATGAAAGGAATGCAAAGCCAAAACCTAATGGTAACAGCCAAGCATTTCCCTGGTCACGGTGATACTGGAGTAGATTCTCATTATGACCTTCCTGTCATAAAGCATAACAAAGCCAGATTGAGCGATGTAGAGTTGTTTCCTTATAAAGAGCTCATTGCAAATGGCCTTACAGGAGTAATGACCGCACATTTAAGTATTCCGGCACTTGATAAATCTAAAAACTTGGCTTCCACCATGTCAAAGCCAATAGTTACAGAGTTGTTACGAAATGAGTTGGGCTTCGAAGGTCTTACTTTTACTGATGCCATGGATATGCAAGGAGCTGTGAAATATTACCCAAATGGAAAAGCATTGGTAATGGCAATTCTTGCAGGTAACGATATATTGGAAACTTTTGAAGATGTTCCTACTGCAGTTAACGCAATAAAAGCAGCTATAGAGTCAAAAGAGTTGCCAATGGAAATATTGGACGCACGAGTAAAGAAGATATTAAAAGCTAAGTCATGGGTTGGATTGGATCGTTATCAGCCTGCTAAAATTGAAAACTTGGTTGCCGACCTTAATACTTATGAATCAGAGGTTTTAAATGCAAAGATTGCAGAACAAATGATCACTTTGGTGAAAAATCAAAATGACATTTTACCACTGAAAGACTTGACACAAAAAATCGCTTTTATTAGCATAGACGAACCAAATGAAACGGTTTTTCAAGAGATGGCTGCTAGGTATACCTATGTAGACCGTTTTGCTATTGCTGCTAATGCTAGTGATGAAGAAGTGCAGTCCATTCACGATGCAGCTCACTCCTATGACAAAGTTGTAGTGGCACTTCACTTGGCAAGTATTAGACCTACTACTAATTATGGGATTACTACTTCTACACAATTTGCCCTAGATGCTCTGCTCGAAAACGAAAATGTAGTAGTATGTGTGTTTGGAAATGCATACAGTTTGGCTAAGCTTAACAACTTAGAAAAAGCCAAAGGCCTAGTTATGGCATATCAAAATACTTTTGAAATTCAGCAAGCTGCTGCTCAAGCAATTTTTGGAGCAATACCTTTCAAAGGAAAGTTGCCTGTAAATGTGAATGAGACATACAAGATAAATCAAGGTGTAGAGCTGGCTTCAATAGGAAGATTAAGTTATGGATTTCCTGAGCAGGAAGGAGTAAACTCTGTTTTGTTAAATGCAAGAATCGATTCGGTAGTAAATTTTGGTTTGAATCAAAAAGCTTATCCAGGAGCTGTAACGGAAGTTGCAAAAAATGGAAGAATAATATATCGCAAAGCTTTTGGGTATCATACTTATGAAGCTGCCGAATTGGGAGCTGATTTTGAAAAGAGAAATAGTAAGACCTTTGAAGCAGGTAAAAAAACAGACGTGATGGATAATAAGAATCCATTTGAACCTGAAAATGCCGTTAGAACAGTTGAAAAAGTAGCAGGTGTAAAATATGCTCCCAAAGGAGCGGTTAGGCTTGGTGATATTTACGATTTTGCTTCTGTTACCAAAATTAGCACATCGGCACTAGCTGTTATGCAAATGATGACAAATGGGCAATTTAGCTTGGACGATAATTTTGGAAAGCATTATGAACCATTTCGTGCCTCTAATAAAGCAGAGTTGACTTTTAGAGATATGCTTACCCATCGAAGTGGGCTTAAAGCATGGATTCCTTTTTGGATGGATTGTATTGATACAACTGCCACCATTAAAAATGGTCTTGACTTAAATCCCGAACTGATTACGAGGTTTACTTATCAGCCATTACCTAAGCGAAACTGGTTTCAGCGAGTTTTTGGAAAAGCTCCTGACCTCAAGATTGATACGCTTGGAAGTATTGCCAAGAATGAGGACTTATGGCTTTCTCTTTTGTCTACAGAAACAATCGCTTGGAAGCCGGGTATTTTTTCTAAATCAAAAACAGAGCAGTATAACATAGAAATTGCAGATCAGCTTTGGATGAATAAAGATCATGTTGGTTTTATTTACAATCAAATTAAGGATTCGCCTGTGAAGCCAGATCAAGGATATGTTTATTCTGATTTACATTATTACACTTATCCTCAGTTTGTACCTAAAATCGTGGGTGAGGAGTGGGAAACCTATTTGAAAAAGACCTATAAAAAGTTAGGTGCTAATACACTGACCTATAATCCAAGAAATTATTACGCCTTAGATAGAATTGTACCTACTGAGATGGATACGCTTTTCCGTAAGGGACAAATCCATGGTCGAGTTCATGATGAAGGAGCAGGAATGCTGAGAGGTATCTCTGGTCATGCTGGTTTATTTGGAAGTGCGGAAGATTTGCTAAAACTGACTCAAATGTATCTTCAAAAAGGATATTATGGAGGAGAGCGATTTATTAGCGAAGAGGTGATAGAAGAATGCACGAAATATCAATTTGATCCGAAAGTTAACAGAAGAGCTATCGCTTTTGACAAACTTCACCCTGACAAAAGCATTGCCAATGGTCCACAAATGGCTAGCCCATCTAGCTATGGACACAGTGGTTATACAGGTACATTTACTTGGATTGATCCTGAGTACAATATGAGTTTTGTTTTCTTTAGTAATAGAGTGTATCCAACTAGAGATAACAACAAAATTAGCTCACTTAATATCCGTACAGAAGTTGGTAACCAGATCATTAGGACTTTGAAAGGGGAATAAAAAATATCTATATTTGAGTAAATGATAACTGACATCAACTTACTGGATTTTTCTAAAAAATACTCCTATAAGGATTATCTTACATGGTCTTTTAAAGAGCGTTTAGAACTACTGGCAGGTAAGATATTTAAAATGTCTCCTGCTCCTAGCTCAATGCACCAGAAAGTGTCAATGAGATTAATTCGGAGCTTTTTGCCAATTTTCGATAATGAAAAATGCCAATTATTTCACGCACCTTTTGATGTGAGACTGCTTGATTCGGATAAATCGACAGAGGATGACAATATTTACACTGTTGTTCAACCTGATATTTGCGTGATTTGCGACAATGCCAAAATTGATGAAAAGGGTTGTGTTGGAGCTCCTGATTTAATAGTTGAAATTCTTTCGCCTGGAAATACACAGAAAGAAATGAAACATAAGTTTGACCTTTATGAAGCCGCCCAAGTTCAAGAATATTGGTTAGTTGAGCCTAATGATAAGGTAGTTCTCGTTTACACTTTGAAAAATGGAAAATACATTGGTTTGAAGCCTTTTACTGAGGGTTCTGTTCTCAAAAGTGAATTGTTTCCAGATTTAGAAGTACACGTTTCTTCGTTATTTACAAACTAACACCCCTGCCCATAATAGGCATCTTTCCCATGCTTTCGCTCAAAGTGCTTCATTCTTAGCGAGTCTTTTATTCTTTGGGTATCAGGATTGATAGATAGCGTTAGCTGAGCCATTTTGGCGATTTCTTCGAGTATAGTAAATTGTTACTTTTTGAGCATAAAAATCGATATTACTTCAATCCATTGGGGAAAGCTTTTTTATTTACATCTTTCTTGCTTCTTGAATAGTCTTTTTCTCGTGTTTCAAATTGAAAACAATAAATAGAAAGAAAATTGAACAGAGGAAAAATGATACTAAAAGATTTTCATAGAAAATACTTCTTATCTCTTGATTTACTTTGGTTTGCACGAAAAAGTTTAAAAGTGTTAGACCTTTACTTTTGAATTCAATAAGTACATACCCTAGGTTACCTATGACTATGAGCATTGATTCGATTGCTCCCAGAATGTAAATGGTGGATTTTCCATATTTTCCTTTGAAATATTTGTATCCAATAACAACGAAAAGTCCTGGAAGTACGGATAAAGCTGAAAATGAATTCCCCAAATATTGCCCTAAATAAACCCATAAAATTAGGGCAGGAATCGCAAAGAGAATGGAGCCTAAAATTCCAGAAGAATAAGTTTTATTATTCTCTTCTTCAATGAAGTTCTTTTTTTGATTACTGTAGCACTCAGTGCATAAGATGGTAGCACCGTAGTTTAATTCATAAACTTTAACGAAGTCTTTTCTTTCGCAGTTAAAGCAGTTTTTACGCTCTTTTATTTTGCTTTCTTTGAAGAGTCCAACTAAATAATCAATAATGGTATAAACTTCTTTGTCTTTTGTAATGAAGAATTTATCTGAAATTGTAATAGTTATTTCGTTTTTGTTAATTACAAAAGTGTTTATCTTCAAAAATTCTTTATTCGAATTCAATTCATTTTTTACAAGGCTTTTTTGTTCCTTCGACAAATCAGCTGTTGACGCAATTATATAAGTGAAACTGCCATTATCTAACGGACTTGAATCACCTATTATAAAAAAGTAATTGTTGTGTAAACCAAATACCTCTTTTGAGGAAGCATACCAATCTAACTCTTTGGCAATTTTTCTTGCAGTTGGAAAAATCATATATATTCAGGAATTAGAATATCCCTTTTCAATTAGCAATTATACGAAACCTTGCCTTAACACCCTTGCCCGTAATAAGCATCTTTCCCATGCTTTCGCTCAAAGTGTTTCATTCTAAGAGAATCTTTTATTCTTTGGGTATCAGGATTGATAGATAGCGTTAGCTGAGCCATTTTGGCGATTTCTTCAAGCACTGCTGCATTGTAAACAGACTTGGCAGCATCTTTCCCCCAAGTGAAAGGACCATGATTTTGTAACAATACCATTTCAACTTCTTTGTGAGAAAGCTTTTTGGCTTTAAATACATCAAAAATCTGATTTCCAGTTTCGAACTCGTAGTCGCCTTTTATCATTTCGTCTGTTAGCACCGTTGCACATGGAATATCTTGATGGGTATGATCGGCATGTGTCGTACCAAAAATCGGAATATCGAGTCCTGCTTGTGCCCAAGCTACGGCATAAGTGCTATGAGTATGCGTAATACCGCCAATGTCTTCCCAGTTTTTGTACAGTTGTGCATGGGTTTTGGTGTCTGACGAAGGTCTCATTTTGCCATCAACGACTTTGGCATCGTAATCCATGATTACAATGTCTTCGGGAGTGAGGTCAGCATAAGGTACGCCGCTGGGTTTAATTGCAAAAACGCCCTTGTCTCTATCTACCGCACTTACATTCCCAAAAGTAAATATCACCAATCCCAACTTATCGAGTTGCATATTGGCCTCGTAGCATTCTTGTCTTAATGTTTTATATGTTGTTAGCATTGTCTTTATCGATTTTTCGCCACCAAGACACCAAGGCACGAAGTTTTTAATTCTATTTACTCGTTTAAGATTATTTGGCAAAATACTTGAAATACGCTCTAAGTAATAAGCTTGCAACTTTGGACAGTTTGAAAAAGTACTTTTGCGATTGTTTATTCAAAAAAACTGTAACCTGAAACTGCATTCTGCTCACCTTGAGTTGATTGTAAGCACAACTCTATTTTCTTCCAACTCCCATCTTCCAATGTGTGAGCTGTTTACCTCAAATCACTTTCTCCTTTCTCCTTGTTCCTTTCTCCATCTTTCCCAAACTGTCACCTAAAAACAACCTCCCCCAATGCCAATTCCTTTTTAAATCCTCCGATCCTTGTGTCATTGTCAATTACAACAACTTCTACATCGAACATTTCGGCAAAATCTTCTATTTGCTCTATTGTTAGGTTCTGGCTGTAAGCAGTATGGTGTGCACCACCAGCAAGAATCCATGCCTCACAACCAACTTCCATACTTGGTTGTGGTTTCCACAGCACTCGAGCAGTTGGTAGTTTTGGGAATTTCTCTGTGACTTTGACTGCATCTACGGCATTCACAATGAGCCTAAACCTATTTCCCATGTCAACCAGTGAAACATTTAAAGCTTCGCCTTCGGCCCCATCAAAAACTAACCTTACAGGATCGTCTTTGCCGCCTATTCCAAGCGGATGAACTTCGCATTTTACTTTTCCATGTGCTATAGTTGGGCATACCTCTAGCATGTGAGAGCCAAGTACCATCGGATTTGTAGGGTTAAAATGATAAGTATAATCTTCCATAAAAGAGTTTCCACCTTTCAATCCGCTTGCCATTACTTTCAAGACACGTACCATGGCGGAGGTTTTCCAGTCGCCTTCTCCTCCGTAGCCATAGCCTGCAGCCATCATTCGTTGCGAACCTATGCCGGGTAATTGACACATTCCATGTAAATCTTCGAATGTATTGGTATAGGCACCGTAGCCTCCGTCTGCCAAGAAAGCCTTCATACCCAATTCTATCCTGGCTGCTTCAATAAGCGAGGAACGCATTGAGCCATTACTGGAAATAGAAGGCATCATTTCATAGTTAGCCTCATATTCTTTGATCAAGGTATTTATTTCAGCGTCCGAAATCTCATTAATTACTTTGACTAAATCACCAACTCCATGTGTATTCACAGAGCAGCCAAACTTCATTTCGGCAGCAACTTTGTCTCCATCTGTAACCGCAACTTGTCTCATGTTATCTCCAAATCTCACAACTTTGAGATTTTGCATTTCATTTCTACCCACTGCAACTCTACACCAATCGTTGATTTTTTTAATAACACTTTCGCTTTGCCAGTGACCTACAACAACTTTACGTTTTTTACGCATTCGGGTCATAATGAACCCAAACTCTCTATCTCCGTGAGCACTTTGGTTTAGATTCATGAAATCCATATCGATGTCATTCCAAGGGATATCTCTATTGAATTGTGTATGAAGATGGAGTAGGGGTTTCTGTAAAATATTCAAACCATTGATCCACATTTTGGCAGGCGAAAAAGTATGCATCCAAGCTATAATTCCAATACAACTCGTATTGGCACTTGCTTCTCTACATATAGCCGTTATTTCATCTGGAGTTTTTACAGTGGGCTTGAAAATTATTTTGACTGGAGCAGAGGAGTCCAAAGATTTCGCAATTTCTTCAGAGTGTTCCGCTACTTTTTGGAGGGTTTCAGGTCCGTAAAGGTGTTGACTGCCTGTTACAAACCATATTTCAAATTGTCTTAAGTCTATCATTGTTTTGATTAGAATTGATTCTCAATAAAACCCCCCAGTGAAAGGTATTTTTGATAAAGGCTTTTATAAATTTCGTGTTTTTCTAAGTTTGGTTGATACTCGGCATCAAACCCTGAGTTCATAGCCGATTGTGCTGTTGCAACATCTGGGTATACTCCAGCAGCCGTGGCTGCAAACATGGCCGCTCCTAATGCACATGCCTGATCGCTTTTGGCTACTTTAATGGGCATATTGAGTACATCGGATAAGGTTTGCATTACAAATTGGGACTTTTTAGCTACACCTCCAATTGCAATAATTTGTTTGATGGGTACGCCTTCATTGATAAATCTATCTACTATGGCTTTTGACCCAAAAGCTGTTGCTTCAACTAGTGATTTGAAAACTACTGCAGCATCGCTACCAAGGTTTAATCCGCTAATTGCACCTTTAAGTGTATGGTTGGCATCTGGAGTTCTTCTTCCATTGAACCAATCAAGTGAGATGGGATCGTTTTCTGTTACATCAATTTGAGCTGCTTTTGCTGCCAGGTGTGGAATAAGCTGCTCTGTCAGTTTTGATGTCACGGAAGGATCTTCTACTAGCTCATTTATTGGGTCTAAAATTAATTTTTGAAACCATGCATATACATCTCCAAAAGCTGACTGTCCTGCTTCCATTCCTAGCATACCTGGTAAAATAGAGCCGTCTACTTGACCACATATTCCTTTGATAAAAAGGTGACCATAGGCCTCATTTGGTGCGATGAGCATATCGCAAGTGGAGGTACCCATTACTCTTACCAAAGAATAAGGCTCTATAGCTGCACCTACACCACCCATATGTGCATCAAAAGCACCAACTCCTATGATTACATCCTTAGGTACTCCCAATTTTGCAGCCCATTCGCTGGAAATTGTACCCATCGCTTCATCCGAAGTATAAGTATTTTGGAATAACCTATCCCTTAAACCAGCGAGTAAGGGGTCTAATTCAGCCAAGAACTCATCGGACGGTAGTCCATCGAATTCTTCATTCCACATTGCTTTATGGCCTGCAGCACAGCGGCTTCTTTTTAATGTTTTGGGATCAGTATTACCTGTTAATTCGGCAGAAATCCAATCGCAATGTTCTACCCAAGAATATGCTGTTTGCCTAATGGTTTCGTCTACTCGAAGTGTTCTCAGTATTTTGGCCCAAAACCATTCTGACGAATATATCCCTCCTACATATTTTGTAAAATCAACCTTATGTTGCTTTGCTAGTCTGTTAATTTCTTCTGCCTCAGCATTGCCTGTATGATCTTTCCAAAGGATGAACATTCCATTTGGGTTTTCGGCAAACTCTGGGAGTAAAGCTAAAGGAGTACCGTTTTTGTCTACAGCTACTGGAGTTGATCCAGTAGTATCTACTGAGATGCCTACGATATTTTGAGCAACTTGAGGCCCTGCCTCTTTGAGAGCGGCAATTACTGTTGCTTCTAGGCCTTCGGTGTAGTCAAGTGGGTGTTGTCGAAATTGCGATGCACTAGGATTGCAATAAAGACCTTCTTTCCAACGCTTATAATAATGTACCGATGTGGCAACTTCAGTTCCGTTATGAGCATTTACAATTAGCGATCGGACAGAATCGGAACCAAAGTCTATTCCGATTACATATTTTTCAGTCATATTTATTCTTAATTCAAGTGCAAAATATTAAATAAATGTATGTTCTCCTTTTTTCAAAGGGGCGAGAAGTAAATTCAAAAAGCAGCTACTGCCTAGTTAATGTCCTTGGTGCTGTTGATTTACAATTCAAGTGGTACTACAATTGAATTTTCAATTGTTAGTTCAGTAGGTAAATTTAAGACAATTTCGTTTTTGAGTGCAGTAATTAGCTTTTCTTTGATATAATCTCTTTTGGTAAGAATTGCTACTTTTCTTACAGGTTGAGGTTCTCTGAATTCACGAAGTTTGCTTTTTTGTTTTTCGTCAAAATGCAAAGTGGCAAGTTTGGGTAAAATTGTGATGCCCAATTGCTGATCAACTAAATTGCGTAGGGTTTCTAAACTCCCTGAATTGTATTGAACTCTTTGGCTATCTTTATTTCTTAGTTCACACAGCTTTAAAATCTGAGATCGAAAACAGTGTCCTTCTTCTAATAATAATAGATCGTTTACGTCAATTTCTTCGGCCAATACAAAGTTTTTTTCAAAGGAACGAGCACTGTAGACAAGAAAAGGCTCTACATACAAAGGAGTAACTTTCCATGATTGTTCATTATCTAAAGGCACTAAAATACCAAGGTCTAGGCTCCCGTTTTCAAGTTGCTTTAATATGGACTCTGTGGTGAGTTCGTTGATTTTGAGAAGTACTTCAGGGTATTTTTGCGTAAAAGAGCTCACAAAAAGTGGAAGAAGGTAAGGGGCAATCGTTGGAATAATTCCTATCCTGAGTTCACCTCGGATATTTTCTTTCATGTCAATGCATATTTCGCCAAAACGCTCTGCTTCTTGTAAAATTTTTCTGGCTTGAATGATAAGCTTTTCTCCTACCTCGGTTGGGATAACTGGCTGTCGAGTTCTATCAAAAATCTTGATTTCATATTCGTCCTCCAGTTTATGAATCATCATACTTAAGGTTGGCTGAGTAACATGACAAGCATCTGCGGCTCTAGCAAAATGTCGATGTTTGTCTACCGCCAATATATATTCTAATTGTTGCAAATTCATTTTCAAATATAGATAAAATCTATACAGGTATGAGTTTTATCAGTTTGATAAATACTGCAACTTTACTTTCCTTTGGGGAAATTTAAAACGAAAAGAAAAAATGGAGTTTTTTGATGCGATTAGAAAAGGTGATTTCGAGCAAGTAAAGGAAATGATAGCTTCTGATACAAGTCTTGTTTCTAAACCGGATAGTAGAGGTTTTACCCCTCTAGTGATGGCCACTTATAGCAATCAATTGGAAATAGCTTCATTATTGCTAGCAAGTGGTGCAGATATAAATGCAAAAGATGCCAACGGAAATACTGCCTTGATGGGTGTATGTTTTAAAGGACCTATCGAAATCGTTACTTTTCTTCTAAAAAGTGGCTCAAATGTAAATGAGCAGAATAACTCTGGAGCTACGGCATTAATATATGCTGCTACTTTTGGGCAAAATGAAATTGCAGAACTACTTCTTCATCACAGTGCGGATAAAACCCTAACCGACAAAGATGGTAATTCTGCATTTACACACGCCAAATTAAAAGGCAATAAATTTTTGATTGAACTTTTGGGGTAATGTGATTGGGACATTAATAGTAGTTTCCCTCTTCTTCGTCGCCAAAGTTCATCTTGTTTGGATCAAAAAGGTTGTCAAGCAAATCCTTGAACTGAAGTCCTTTATCAAGTGCTTTTTTACTAATCAAGGAGAATTCTGCCAAGCCATGCAAAGCGAATTCCATCATGAATAGTTTTTGCTCTTTTGACATTTTTGGTTGAACCTCATCAACTAATTCTGAAAGTCCGTCAATTGCTTTCAATCTTGATTCGTACCCTTTTTGATCAAGATCGTTCAACAGATCCATTTCATTCCCATTGGCAAACCAAGATGTGATCGCTTTGTAGGGATTAGTTGCACCTTTTTTCTTTTTAATGCTTTCGGGATCAGGGAAATAATTCAAGAACTCAGTTCTAATTGCTTTTCCTATTAGGCTTTGAGCTACGTAAACCGGACCTTCAACCTCTCCTTCGTAAACTAATTCTATTTTACCATTGATAGCCGGAACAGCTCCATATATATCTGATAATCTGGCTCTTACTTTGTTTTCGCCATTTATAAGTGCTCGGCGTTCAGCTGAGCTCATGAGGTTTTCGTATGCAGATATTGTCATTCTAGCTGAAACACCAGATTTACTATCTACGTATTCACTTTCGCGAGCAACTACTGCGATTTGCTCTATTAGATCTTTAAGAACATCTTCTACAATGATTCCACTTTGCTCTTTTTTGATTTTGGCCTCTTGTTCTGTTATTTTTCTTCCAATTTCGATACTCTTTGGATAGTGAGTTACAATTTGAGAGTCAATACGATCTTTCAATGGAGTTACAATACTTCCTCTATTGGTATAATCCTCAGGATTTGCTGTAAATACGAATTGAATGTCTAATGGTAGCCTTAATTTGAAACCACGGATTTGGATATCACCTTCTTGCAAAATATTAAAAAGTGCAACTTGTATACGGGCTTGAAGGTCGGGGAGCTCATTTATTACAAAAATACAACGGTGCGACCTTGGGATAAGTCCGAAGTGAATTACTCTTTCATCTGAATAAGGTAATCTCATTGTTGCTGCCTTGATAGGGTCTACATCACCTATTAAATCGGCAACAGAAACATCAGGCGTGGCAAGCTTCTCATTGTACCTCTCATCACGATGCATCCAAGCAACTGGCGTATCGTCTCCTTTTTCAGCAATTAAATCTTTGGCATATCTACTAAGTGGAAGCAATGGGTCATCATTTAACTCCGAGCCTTCAATTACAGGGATATACTCATCCAAAAGTTGAGTCATTTGTCTTGCAATACGAGTTTTTGCTTGCCCTCTCAATCCTAATAAATTGATATGGTGCATAGAAAGTATGGCTCTTTCGATATCTGGAATTACGGTGTCCTCGTATCCCCATATACCTTCAAAAACAGATTCTTTATTTTTTAATTTGCTAAGTAAGTTGTCTCTTAGTTCTTGCTTGGTGGATTTTGAAGAATAAGTGCTTTTCTTAAGCTCACCAAGTGTTTTAATTTTCAGGAATTTAGTTTCGAATGCCATTAATCAGATATAGAATTATGATGTATGATAGGGAAACGTGAATAAACTTGAAATGGTTTAAGCAAAAATGAATTGCTAGCTTTGAGGAGAATAAATGCGAAAATATTGAAAGCAAGAAAACGAATAGCACTTGTGGCACATGATCACAAGAAAAATGAGCTCATAGAATGGGCTAAGTATAACAAAGGTACATTGCTGAAACACCAACTATTTGCCACGGGAACAACGGGTAAAATGCTTGAAGAGGAGTTGGATATCAGTGTTGTGAGACTAATGAGTGGGCCATTAGGAGGAGATCAACAAATAGGTGCTCTCATTGCCGAAGGTAAAATAGATGTGCTTATTTTCTTTTGGGATCCAATGTCTGCTCAGCCGCATGATCCTGATATTAAGGCACTTCTGAGACTTGGAGCGGTGTGGAATATTTTAATAGCTTGTGATAGATCATCCGCAGACTTCATTCTTTCCTCCCCATTAATGAACGAACCTTACGAAGTAAAACTTCCAGATTACGATAGTTATTTGAAACGTGATATTTAAGTCATAATTTTGCAAAAAAATTGAAAGCTTGAATTTTCGTTTTATCGTCCTATTTCTTTGTTTGGCAATACCCTCCTTTGCACAGGAAGAGATAGAACAGTATGTAATTTCGGAAGACCTAAAATACGACTGGGTAGTTTTTGATGCTAGTGAGGATTCTTTTGTTCCCTATAGGACATCGGAGCATAATGACGCAAAGGCACATAGTCTTGTAATCAATACCGAACAAAACAAGAGTTATGTATTGCTAATTAAGTGTTTGGTGCCTGGTCAGAACCTATTCATTAATGGCTCTTTATATAAGGAAATAGCAGTAGGAGAAACCATGGAGATTCCCATTGCAACGCTCAAGCAAAGTGAGAGTGATTGGGGATATATCACCATTTTTGGGTCTTCTAAGATTTCTGATAAAAAAGTTTATCTGGGTTATAAAAAAGATGAACTCAATAGCCTCATACAAGTTGCAAAAAAAGACGTGCTACAGATGAAGCGAAGAGGGAATAATCCTCTAAGGTCAATGACTGTATTTACCTCAATATTCATGCTGGTTTTGTTGGCTTTTACGAGTGGAGCTTATCCAAGAGCCTTTACCAAGTTTGTTGACTTTTATGGAGTTTTTACCTCAAAGTTGAGAGAAACTGCCATGTTTGTAAATAAGCCTTTTAGTAGAATTAACATGGCTTTTTTGCTGCTTCTTACTTTTTCTACAGGATTTTTATGTTGGTGCTTTTATGATCTAGGAGCAGATACTTTAAAGGGTTCCAAATATTTATTAGTTGGTTCTCAATTTTGGGTTCAATTAGTTAACTTTTTCATCCTTTGTATAATTTGTGGCGGTTTGTACTTTGTAAAGATGATTTACATTCGCCTAGTAGGTAGTATTTTTGGACTCGGTAAAATAGTTGATTTGCATTTTTTCAAGTTGGTGCAAATATCTCTAAGCCTGTTTTTGCCATTCTCTTTACTTTTCTTGATTTATATATTTTCGGGATATGAACAATATTTGGACGCTCAATCTTTCTTTTTTTGGGCGACAACAATCTTTTATTTAATACGGATGGTAGCAATACTATTTGCATTAAATACCAACAGTCAGATTCAATTTCATTATTTAATTACCTACCTTTGTGTCGTCGAATTGATACCTTTAGTACTAGGATTGAGGTTCGTATTATAGATATAACGACAAAGGGACAACCATCGAATAGTTCAATAGATGAGTGCAGAAAACCAAAATTCAGAAAGATTAAGGCCAGTTAAGAGTATACTAGTGACACTAGATGATCCGGGGGATAAAAGAACCCCTTATCATGACCTCGCTGAGAAGTACGATCTTAAAATTGATTATAGAAATTTTATTGATGTAAGTGGGTTAAACCACAAAGAGTTTCGCCAACAAAAGATTGACGTTTTAGCTCATACTGCGATAATATTTACAAGTAGAAATGCTGTGGATCACTTCTTTAGACTCTGTGAGGAGCTTAGGATTGAGATACCAATTGATATGAAATATTTTTGTATTTCAGAGCAAACAGCTAACTATCTTCAAAAGTATATTACAATTAGAAAACGTAAGATTTTCTTCGGTAGAAGAACCGCTGCGGATCTTGAGCCATTTATCTTGAAACATAAGAAAGAAAAGTTTTTGTTTCCATGTTCAAATATCAGGAATGACACCATTCCAGATTTAATGGAGAAAAATGGTTTACCTCTTACTGAGGCAATTATTTATGAAACTGGTCCTGCGGATCTTTCAGACCTTACGAATGTATTTTATGACGTGATTTGTTTCTTTAGCCCAAGTGGAATTAACTCACTGGTAACTAACTTTCCAGAATATCATCAAAAAAATACGAGACTTGCTGCTTTTGGACCAACTACGGCCCAGGCAATTATAGATGCCAATTTTATATTGGATATTCAGGCTCCTTTGCCCAATGCACCATCTATGACTGGAGCACTTGAGCTGTACATAAAGGATGCAAACAATTTGTAATTATTTGGGGTTTGTAACGTTGATTTATAAAAATCACTTACTTTGCACATTATTGCATTCCTTTTAATAGATGAAAATAAAGATATTGGGTAGAAGATTAATGAAATTTGTTGCAGTTGCACTTTTTTGCCTGTTGGGCACTGAGGTTGCATTTGCTCAGGTAGATCCTCAATTCTCTCAATATATTTTCAATCAGTTTTATTTAAATCCAGCTGCTGCTGGCTTAGGAAGTAAAACTGAAATTACGGCAATTTATAGAAACCAATGGACTGGTTACACTGGCACGTTTGATGCTGGTGGTGCTCCTACTACCCAAATTCTATCTGCGAATGCTCCCGTAAGTTTTCTGAAAGGAGGGTTAGGCGTTTATATTACGAATGATCAGATCGGTGGAGGTAGTATCAATAGGAACTTTAAGTTGAGTTATGCAATGCATAAGCGGTTTGGTCCGTCAACAATAAGTGCTGGTGTGGGTGTGGGTTCTCATTCAAGAATATTGGATGGGGGAGTGTATAGGCCTAGAGAAGGGGATGATCCTTCAATTCCAAATGGCAGAATAAGTCAAAGTAATCTTGATGTTGATTTGGGTGTTTTATTGTCTAATCCCGGATATCAGTTAGGGGTTTCGTTAAAACATATTAATCAGCCATCTTACAGTTTTGGCACGGCAACTGGCGAAAGCGTTTTGCCAAGAACATTAAATATTAATGCAAATGTACTCATTGGTCTAAGTTACACCTTAGATGTGCAACCAATGTTACTAATAAAGAGTGATTTCAATACTGTGTCTACCGAAGCAGGGGCATTGGTCAAGTACAATTCAAGGTACTGGGCTGGTGTTAACTACAGATGGCAAGATGCAGCTTCTTTCCTAATAGGCGGTCGTTTTCTCAATGATGCACTTAGTCTAGGTTATGCCTTGGACTACGTAGTTTTTGGCACAACGGCTAAGGCTCCACTTTCTCACGAAATACTATTAAGTTACGCCCTAAAACCTCCTAGGTCAGGTAAGAAATCAATTATTCGTACACCGAGATACAGTTATTGATTAAGCGGCATCATTTTTGTATCCGTTAATGTAGCAGTATTCTCAGAAGTTTTAATCACGCTGATATTGATTGGCATGATTTATGAAGTTTTGTGAATGGTTCTAGTAAAACTGAGGATGCTTAATTAACAATGTGAAAGGCATCTTTAGAAACTAGAGAACAATATATCGGAAACAGAACCGTTTTATTTCTGTTCTTAAATGTAAAGGAAAGTTTATTTAAAATCTTGTTGAAATGATGAACAAGCAGACACTAAAGTCACTGGCAAAAATTGCCCTCCTAATTACTCCCCTCGTATTTATGCAGGGTTGTGGGTTTATGGGTAAAACCATGGAGAAAATTGGTATTGGTAAAGGAAAGGGAGGCGGAGGAGATGCTCTGGATCCTTTAGATGGTATCAGAGATGGTGAAATTATCGCTACTGCTCGTAAGGGGTATAAGCAAACAACCCCAGCTGGAATGGTATTGATCCCATCAGGATCTTTTACAATGGGGCAAGCCGATCAAGATGTGATGGCAACACGAATCAACATGAACAAGAGGGTAACAATTAATCCTTTTTACATGGACGATACCGAAATCACTAACCACGAGTATAGAATGTTTGTAAACTCATTGCTTGCAGATTCTATTTCAGTGTTGGGAGAAGAGTACATCATGACTAAGGTTTATCCTGACACAACAGTGTGGAGTAAAGACTTTACTTATCACAACGGTGATCAAATGACTGAGTATTATTATACTAGCCCAGCTTTTGATATGTACCCTGTAGTAGGTGTAAGCTGGGAGTCAGCACAAATATTTTGCAAATGGAGAAGTGATATTTATAATACATTTAGATCTGAAAATGAGCAGTTTAGCTCTCCAAGATATAGACTTCCGTCTCAAGCGGAATGGGAGTGGGCAGCCAGAGGTGGAAAGGAAGGAGCGAAATATCCATGGGGTAACCCATACATTGCTAATGGAAAAGGATGTTTCTTAGCCAACTTTAAGCCATATCGTGGAAACTATCGTGCAGATGGTTACCCATATACAGCTCCAGCAAACTCTTTCAATGCAAACGATTTTGGCCTACATAATATGGCTGGTAACGTAGCTGAGTGGTGTCAAGATGCCTACAGTGAGTCGTACATGCCAATTACATGGGATTTAAATCCGGTATACAACGATCCAGCGGAACCACGTAAAGTTATTAAAGGTGGTTCATGGAAAGATGTAGCATACTACTTGGAAACAGGTACAACTGGATTTGAGTACAAAGACGAAACGAGAAGTTACATTGGTTTCAGATGTGTAATGGATAGACTAGGAACGGTTCCTGGCAGAGAATAATTTAAAACCCCATGAAGGATGAGACACTCCTTCTTTTTTTTTATAAAAATTTAATAACCAAACTTTAAAATTCTTTTCATCAAATGGCAGCAAATCACGGACCTAGCTTTTTATGGGATAAATTAATCCCTTTTGTCTACAGTTTTGGAGCAGCATTCGTAATCATCGGAGCAATGGGTAAAATTATGCACTACCCGTGGGCAAGTGTGGTATTACCAGTGGCACTTTCAGTAGAAGCACTTATTTTCTTTATATATGCGTTTCAAGCATTCTTAAGACCTACTGTTGAGTACCAATGGGAGAAAGTTTATCCTGAACTTGATGATGATTTCAAAGGTGAAGTAGCACCAAGAGCGGCAAAAACGGGTCTTGGATTAACTTCTAAGATGGATGATATGCTAGCCAATGCAAATATGTCTCCTGATATATTTGATAATTTGAAGCAAGGGTTTTCTAAGTTAACTGATACAGTTTCTAACTTCAATGAGATTGGAAATGCTACTGTTGCAACAAAAGAATATGCTGCCAACGTTAGCCAAGCTTCTCAGAAAGTAAATGAAATGAATGGTGCTTATGGAGTTGCGGTTACTGCAATGAATAGTATGGCTGATGCAACTAAAGATGCTGAAGAATACAGAGGGCAGTTCCAAAAAATAACTCAAAATATGGGAGCATTGAATGCTGTGTATGAGTTGGAGTTACAAGATACTAACAAGCACCTTAAGGCAATGAATGCTTTCTACGGCAACTTGTCTAGTGCTATGCAAGATATGAGTGAGGCCTCTAAGGATACTCAAAACTTCAAGCAAGAATTGAATAAGTTGACAAATAACCTTACTTCATTGAATGGTGTGTACGGAAGTATGCTATCAGCAATGAGAGGAGGTAATTGATCAATTATCTCAAAAAAATATTATTCCTATTCAAACCATTAATAAGTAAATAACAATATTATGGCAGGTGGAAAAGAGACTCCACGTCAGAAGATGATCAGTATGATGTATCTTGTTCTGACTGCGATGCTAGCCTTACAAGTAAGTAATTCGATTCTTGAAAAGTTTCTTATACTAGACACTAGTTTAAGAAGATCGAATACAACTACTACCAATACAAACGACGATAGGGTAAAAGCTATTCAGGCTGCGGTTGATAAATCAACCAATAAGGCTGAATATGGCAAATACCTTACGCAAGCTCAAGAAGTTAGAGAAAAGACTAAAGCTCTTTTTACATATCTTGAAAGCTTAAGAGAAAGAATCATCGTTGAAGCTGGTGGAGACAGAGACGAAACAGGCAAAATTGTAAATCTTGCCGAAGAAGAGAAGGTTGCAAGTATTTTTGTAGGCCCAGCCAAGAATGGTGAAGGTTACAAAATGGAGAAAACGATTGATGCATATATTGCTGAGATTCAAAAGTACGCTCCAGAAATAAAACTTCCTGATGTTACAATTCAGCCTAAGGATGATCCAGAAGTAATTGATCCTGCTGAAAAGAACAAGGACTTTGTTCAAATGATGTTCGAAGCAACTCCGGTTCCTGCAGCATTAGCTGGTCTTAGTCAGAAAAAATCTGATATACTTAATGCTGAATCTCAAATTTTGGGATACTTAGCTAGTAAAGTAGGTGCAGAAGATATCAAGTTTGATAAAATATTTGCAGTGGTTATTCCAGATTCAAGAACGGTTGTAGCTGGGCAAACATACAAAGCTGATGTAGCAATTGGAGCTTACTCAAGTGCTATTGTACCAAGAATTAGTATAAATGGTGCTGCTTTAACAGTTACAGAAGGTAAGGGATCTTACGAAACAGTTGCACAAGGTGGTCAATATGATGCCAATGGACAATTGAAAAGAAGTTATACAGCAACTATATCTTATCCAAAACCAGATGGTTCAATCCAAACGGTAAATCAAGAAGAGACTTACACAGTGTTAAAGCCATCGGTACAAATTGCTACGGCTTCATTGCCAGCCTTGTACTTGAGATGTGCTAACAAAATTCAAACAAACTCACCAGGTCTTGGGTCACTTTTCAAACCTACTTTTAGTGGTACAGGTGCAGATTTTATTCCAGGTGGTGGTGGATTAGTAACAGTGGTTCCTAATTCTGCTAAAGTATTGCTTACGGTAAACAATGATGGCGTTAAACTAGAAGACTTCCCTTTCAAAGTAAGAAGAGTACCTAAACCAGATATTCAGGTTTTAGCGAACAATGCACCAGTGAATGATAATGTTAAAAAACGAGGAATTAAAGCTTCTTCGTTGCGAAGGATAAATGTTAATGCCATTGCTGATGAAGATTTTAAAAGTAACAACCCAGATGATGCCAATTTTAGGGTGAGTAGCTATGATATTTTCTTAGCTAGTGGTACAAGACCGAAAGGTAGTCCTTTAAAAGGAGTATCTGGATCACAAGATATTGGCCAACTTGCACAAGAAGCAGAGGCAGGTGATCGTTATCTAATTATAGTAAATAAGGTTCAGAGAAGAAATTTTAAAGGAGAGGTAGAAGAGGTCAATATTGGAGAATTTTCGATAGAGATTCCTCTCAACTAACAAAAACTAAATTTGACAAGATGAAAAAGTTAACATCTATTGCAATATTGGCAGCCATGAGTTTTGGTACTGCTGCTGTTGCTCAGGAAACATCAGACAACGGCTTAAATGCCCTGTCGCTTAGACCTATTCATGACTCAAATGTTGCGTACAAAACAACATTGTGGAGAAGACTAGATCTTAACGAAAAACAAAATCAACCTCTTTTTGCAAAAGGTTATGAGATTACCAAGCACCTAATTGAAGGTGTAAAAGCTGGGATTTTAGATGCTTATGCTGAAGAGGATTTACTTGAGAGATTAACACTTGAAGAATTTAATGAGCGTTTGTTCAAGAAATTTGAAGGTGGTGGCTTAAGTAAAGAAGAAATAGAAGCTGGTTTTGGCAACGAAGAAGCATCTGGCGATGACGGCTGGGGCGGCGGCGGTGGCGGAGACGACGGCTGGGGTGGCGGCTCAGAAGCTAAACCTAAAGATTCATCTCAAAGTGGTTCTATTTTTGGAACCGAAAATACAGCTGCAAGTAGAGAAGACGGTTATGAGCTTTTTGCAAATGAGCTTTATATCATAGAGTTTAAAGAAGATTGGATTTTCGATAGACAACGTTCACGTCAGTATTTCGATATTCAAACTATCACAATCAAAATACCTGCAGAAGTTACAGGAAACGGTCTTGAAAAGACTTTAGCTTCTTTCAAGTATAAAGAACTAGATCAATTTTTCAGAAATAAGAAAGACGCAATTTGGTACAACTCTGCTAACACGGCGAAACACCTTAACCTTGCAGACGCTTTGGAGTTGAGATTGTTTCACGGTCGTATTGTGAAAAAGGCCAACGAAATGGATAAATTCTTAGATCAGCAATACAAGAATCCAAAAGAAGCTTTGTTTAAATCTCAAGAGCTTGAGTATGAGTTGCTAGAGTTTGAGCACAATTTCTGGGAGTATTAATTCCTGTCAAAATATTATATCGAGAAAAGCCGACGAAAGTCGGCTTTTTTGCGTTTAAGAGGTGTTATATTTGTTTAAGTAAATTGCTCCTAATGAAAAACTTCCTATTCACCCTGATTATAGCTTTAGCTGGATTCCAATCTTTCGCTCAGTCCCAGTCTCAATTGAATTTGGATGCAGATGCGGCATATAAAAAAGCCGATATCCAATTAAACAAAGTGTATAGAGATGTTCTTGAAAAATACGCTAAAGACAGTAAGTTTATTGATAAACTTAAAAACGCTCAACGGATTTGGATCATGTTTCGTGATGCTGAAGTTGATCTTAAGTATCCACCACATCAAGATTACGGTAGTGCCTACCCTATGTGTGTATCCCTATATTTAAAAGGAATTACAGAAGAAAGGATAGAAAAGCTTAAAGAGTGGCTCAATGGAGGCGAAGAGGGAGACCTGTGTAATGGGTCTGTGAATTAGTTGATGATTTCTTGAGCAGAAAAAACTTTTAATTTTTCAATCAAATTTCCTCCTAAAGGAATATAGTCCGAAGCTTTAGAAACAATATTAGGAGCAAAAGTTTCAAGAATTGGTAGAACCTCAGAATCGGCTGCATATTTATCGGGAATGCTAAGTCCTATGCTTTGAACTAGCCAGTAAAGCATACTTAATCCAAAAAACCACAAGACAGCTCCTAGGGCAGCCCCAGCTATGCCATCGAGTGTGCCTATGAAAGTTAGGCGAAGTGCTTTTCGGAAAGCCCACCCCAGCTTATTGATCATAAACACTGTGGGGAAAAATATTAGAATGAAACTTAAGTAGGGGAGCAATTTACCTGAGTTCTCTTGGCCAATAAACTCCCCAATAAATTCCATACCTCTTCCCAGGAACTTAAAACCTAGCACCAGTGCAGTTATAAATGCTATTATACCAATAATCTCAATTAGTAAACCGCGTTTGTAACCGTTAAATGCTCCCATTGCAATGGGTACAAGCAGTAAGAGGTCAAATGACGACATTATCCTGCCAGAAGTGTTTTAACCATAGTAGAAATAGCTCTGCCTTCTGCTTTTCCTGCTAGTTCTTTGGTTGCCATACCCATTACTTTACCCATATCAGCAGGTGAAGAAGCACCTACTTTAGAAATGATAGCTGTAAGGGCAGCTTTGAGATCATCTTCACTCATAGCTTCGGGTAAATACTTTTCTATAACTGCTATCTCCGCTTCTTCCTTTTCTAGTAAATCGGGTCTGTTTTGATCTTTGTATATCTGAGCAGAGTCTTTTCTTTGCTTAGCAGCTTTTTGTAAAATCTTAAGACCTTCTTCTTCTGTAATTTCTCCTGAGCCTCCTGCTTTTGACTCTTCAATCAAAATCATTTTTTTTATATCACGTAAAGCGAGTAATGTAAGCTTATCTTTAGCAAGCATCGCTTTTTTTATATCCGCATCTATTGTTGCTTTTAATCCCATTGCTTTATTTCTTATTCGGTTTGGAACTTGAAGTCTCTTATTAGACTTTTGTAGTTATTAATGAAAGCGACAAAAATGACGAAATTATCTGTCAATATCAACAAAATAGCCACCTTGCGAAATGCCAGAGGTGGAAATATGCCTGACTTAATATCGGTTGCTCAAGATTGCGAGCGATTCGGGGCACAAGGAATTACGGTTCATCCTCGACCAGATGAAAGACATATTCGCTATGCCGATGTTTTTGACTTGAAAAAGATAGTCCAAACAGAATTTAACATTGAAGGAAATCCAACTGAAGGGAAATTTATTGATTTAGTTCTCGCCAATAAGCCAGAACAGGTCACTCTTGTGCCAGATACTACGGGAGCTATCACTAGCGATGCAGGTTGGGATACTATCAAAAACAAAGATTTACTCATTGACCTAGTGAAGACCTTTAAGCAAGAAGGAATACGAGTTTCAATATTTGTTGATCCTGATCCAGCAATGGTAGAAGGTGCTTTGGCAACAGGTACAGATCGCATTGAACTATATACAGAGGCATACGCAACAAACTATCCCAATAATCCTGAATTAGCAATTGCACCTTTTATTGCTGCGGCAAAAAAGGCAGTTGAATTAGGAATAGGAATCAATGCCGGTCATGACCTTAGTTTAGAAAACCTAAAATATTTTGCCCAAAACATCCCCAATCTTTTAGAAGTCAGTATTGGGCATGCTTTGGTTTGTGATGCAATTTATTATGGCTTAGAAAACACTATTCAAATGTATAGGAGGCAGTTGGAAATTTAAATGTTTATTTCTTTGTCTCATCTCTTTTTAAATGTCCAGATGCTTCTGCTTCTCGTTTTAAAGCTCCGTAAGTAAAAGGTGCAAGCATTAGGCCTCCAAAAGACTTTGGATAATTAGGCATTTCTTCAATTCCTATGTCATCACTTGGTTGTTCACCCTTTGGTAAGTAAAATGTTCCAAATAGAATATCCCAAAAAATAACATCGCCACCGTAGTTAGTATGCCCTATGATATGACTTTTAGAGTGGTGATATCTATGATTTTTGGGAGAAGAGAAAATATAGTCAAACGGTCCAAGGATTAAATCCATATTGGTATGTTGAAATCTTCCAATTGTTCTTCCTAGTAAACCTGTAACGAATACTATTTCAACTGGTGCATGTATGTATGCAAAAGGGATCGCCCATAAAAAACTTGAAACTAATCCCTCTAGTGGATGAGAACGAGTTCCATTGAACCAATAGAGCCTTTCGGAAGAGTGATGTACAGCGTGCCAACGCCACATGAACTCGCTTTCATGCATCCACCTGTGGTACCAATAGCGGAAAAAATCTGCAATAGAAAGCAAGAGCAAAACTTGAATAACGGGATGTAGTTGTGTAGGCCATATGCTTTTGCCGATTTCTGGTGAAATTTCTTGGACTACTAAAGCAATAGTTGCTAATCTCAATGGTTTGTTGATTAAATCTCCCCAAACTTTGCTCCCAAAAAACATTGCCACATCTACTGGCATATCCTTATCATCTTGCCATTTTTTGCTAAATGGTAAAAGACGTTCCAATGGGGCAAAAATGAACCCAAGCACTAAGAACATAATTATGGTTCCTGTAAATGTTCGGAAAGTGTATCCGCCCTCTACAAGCTTGAACCCAACATAGACCGTTAGAACCATGAACAAAGGGTAAATTATAATCTGCAGTGCTTTCTTAAACCTGGTGCCTTCAATAGCTTCGGCGTATGGGTCAATTTTTTGAAGAAGAAAGCGAAATGGAGCAAGTATATATTTGTGTGCAAATCGCTCCACTGGGACAAATACTTTGTCGAGGTATGCTTCTGCTTTCCTTAATCTTTCCATGAAATTTAAAGTTTAGGTTGGGTTTTGACCAAAAATGTTGAGACATTGTTGCCTATTAAAATTCAATAAAATCACCTTTTAATACAAGTGTGCTATTGTAATTATATGAAAGAAAGCTAAATAACTATCATTTAGAGCTAATAGAATATTGTGTTGAAAGTTGATTGTAGTATATCACACAAAAAAAACCTCACAAGTATCGCTACTTATGAGGTCCTAATATTTGATTTTGGAATTTTTTAAGAACCCATTTCGCCAAAAGTTCTATCTATAAACTCTGTTAAATTTCCACCGCTCAACATACCTTGCGATAATAAAGCAAGATCATGTAGCTGCTTGGCAAAAGTTTTTCTGCGATCTTCTCCTTTCATTTTTAGAAGTTTTTGAAGTAGAGCATGATTACCATTTATTACCACATTGTACATTGTTGGCATTTCGCCAAACATCGCTCCTTGACCATTTAGCTTATTCATATCTTGCCATCTTCTCATGAATTCTGGCTGTACAATACTTACGGGTGTTTCGTCAGCAGGAAGTGCTTCAATTTGGATGGTGTTGTTGCCCGCTACCTCCTTGAAAAGCTCTTCAACTTTCTTCTTTTGATCTTCAGTAAGTAGACTATCAACTGTTAAGCCTTTATCAATCAATTTATCAAATGAGTCAGCATCTACTCTCTTGAAGCTAGTTTTTTCAAGTTTTGGCTCAATCGCATTAATGAAGTGAGCATCCAGCACATCATTTAAAAGCAATACATCAAAACCTCTCTTTTTTGCACCTTTTACGTATGCATCTTGCTTGTCTTTGTCAGTAGTGTAGAGAGCCACAAGATTTCCATCTTTGTCTTTTTGGGTGGCTTCTATTTTAGTTTTGTACTCCTCCGTAGTGAAATATTCATCATCCACATTACGGAACAAAAGGAAGTCCTTGGCTCTGTCGTAGAACTTGTCGTCAGCAAGGATACCGTATTTTACAAACATACCGATACTCTCCCATTTCTCTTGGAAAGCAGGACGATCATTATTAAACAATTCGCCTAACTTATCAGCAACTTTTTTGGTGATGTGAGCATTGATTTTCTTTACATTCCCATCGGCTTGTAAGTAGCTTCTCGATACATTCAATGGAATATCTGGAGAGTCAATCACGCCATGGAGCAATTGTAAAAACTCAGGTACAATGTCTTTTACGTCGTCAGTAATGAATACTTGGCGGCTGTAAAGTTGAATTTTCTCTCTGCTAAGTTGGAAGTCGTTTTTGATTTTAGGGAAATAAAGAACTCCTGTTAAGTTGAAAGGATAATCAACATTCAAATGAATCCAAAATAGTGGATCGCCACTCATTGGGTACATTTCTTTGTAGAAATTGATGTAATCTTCGTCCTTTAAATCACTTGGCGACTTAACCCAAATAGGATTCGGGTTATTAATTATCTCTTCTTTGAATTCAATCTCTTCTGGCAAAAACTTGCCATATTTCGTTAGTATTCCTAAGATTTTATCTTCTTCCAAAAACTCTTCAGAGTCCTCAGCGATATGAAGGATTACATCTGTTCCCCTTTCTTCTTTTTCGGCTTCTGTAATTTCAAATGAAGTAGAACCATCACAAATCCATCTTGCAGCAGGTTCTCCTGTGTAAGATTTCGAGATTAATTCAACTTCTTTGGCAACCATAAAGGCTGAGTAAAATCCAAGACCAAACTGACCTATGATTTGGCTTGTATCTCCTTGGTCCTTATATTTCTCTAAAAACTCTTTAGCTCCCGAAAATGCGATTTGATTGATGTATTTCTTTATTTCATCAGCAGTCATTCCTAGACCCTTATCGCTGATAGTGATTGTCTTTTTGTCTTTATCTACACTGACAACAATCTTGGTATCACCTATTTCGCTGTCATACTTTCCCATTGACGCAAGCTTTTTAAGCTTTTGAGTAGCATCAACGCTATTGGAGACTAATTCTCTAAGAAAAATCTCGTTATCCGAATAAAGGAATTTCTTGATGATAGGGAAAATATTCTCCGTGTTAATCGAAATTGTGCCTTTTTCTGCAACCATTTTATATGAAACTTTAAGTGTTGTTATATTAATAATGTATGTTTGAAGGTGATCAAAGCTTATTCCAAAGGAAACTTCGCTGACAGATTGGCAGTTTTTTGTGATTCTTTGATTTTATTCAAGACAATTAAGGAAAGTAGATAAAAACTATCGTAGAGGTTTGACAGTTAATTGAGCTTTCCATTTTCACTAATTGTTTCTATGAGTTAGTGAGATTTGGGATAGTTTTTGAACGGCTATTATAAAACAGATGTTGATAAAAACATAAATTCAAATTATGGATAAGCAATTTTTAACTCAGATATACGAAAAACACCAACGTACAGAGGCTGTACCACAAACAAGCGAGATTGGCGAGTGGGCAGAGAATGTGATTAAACTTCTTTTTCCCGAAAAGGCCAAAGAGTTTTTTCCAAGTATTCATGAAATAGAAGGGGAGATTTGGAACATTGGGAACGAACTTAGGCTAATTTTAGAAGCTACAGATAAATGCAAAGATTGCGATAATGTAGCAAGGTCAAAGAGCTTTACTGAAGCTTTGCCTGAACTGCACCGTAAATTAAGAACCGACGTCACTGCAATATTGGAAGGCGATCCAGCTGCAAAAAGTGAGTTTGAAGTGGTAAGAGCCTATCCAGGATTTGTGGCAATTTGTTTTTACAGAATTGCACGTATACTTCATGATTTAGAAATACCGCTAATACCTCGTATTTTAACTGAATATGGTCATTCTAAAACAGGAATAGATATTCATCCTGCCGCAGAGATTGGAGATTTTTTCTTCATTGACCACGGAACAGGAATTGTGATTGGAGAAACAGCAAATATTGGAAAGCATGTGAAACTTTATCAAGGAGTTACGCTTGGAGCATTGAGTGTAAGCAAGTCCATGGCAAATACTAAAAGGCATCCAACTGTAGAAGATGATGTAGTTATATATGCTGGTGCAACCATCCTTGGCGGTGAAACTGTCGTAGGAGCGGGCAGCATAATTGGAGGTAATGTGTGGCTTACGAAAAGTGTTCCTGTAAATAGCACAGTGTTCCATAAACCAGAAATTGAAGTAAAAGAAAAAGAGGCTTAATGGCTAATATTTTAGATTTAGTAGGAAATACCCCACTGGTAGAGTTGCAAAGGCTTAATCCAAACCCGAATGTTAAAATTTACGGAAAATTGGAAGGGCATAACCCTGGAGGGAGTGTAAAAGACCGTGCGGCATTAAATATGATTGAGGCTGCTCTTGATCGAGGTGATATTTCGAAAGGAACAAAGCTGATCGAGGCAACAAGCGGAAATACAGGCATAGCATTGGCGATGGTTGCAAATCTTTTTGACCTTGAAATTGAGCTTGTAATGCCTCAAAATTCTACCAAGGAAAGAGTGCAAACCATGGAAGCTTTTGGAGCCAAAGTAATTTTGCTTGACTCTATAGAGGCTTGTCGTGACTATGCCGACGAAAAAGGAAAGACGGATGAGTTTTATCAATTGGATCAATTTGCCAATCCTGATAATTATTTAGCTCATGTAAAAAGCACTGGTCCTGAAATTTGGAATGATACTAACGGCGAGGTTACCCATTTTGTTAGTTCTATGGGTACCACGGGTACAATTATGGGGACATCAATGTACCTTAAAGAGAAAAATAAGAATATTCAAATAGTAGGTTGTCAACCTACCGAAGGTTCTTCCATTCCAGGAATTAGAAGATGGCCTAAAGCATATTTGCCAAAAATATTTGATGCTTCTAAAGTTGATAGAGTAATGGATGTTTCGGAAGAAGACGCAACGGAAATGGCTTTGAAACTGGCTAAAAAAGAATCTATCTTTTCAGGAATGAGTAGTGGAGGAGCAGCTTCAGCTGCGATAAAACTTGCTCAAGAATTAGATGAAGGTGTAATCGTATTTATAGTGTGTGATAGAGGTGATCGTTATTTAAGTAGTGGACTTTTCGACTCATGAAAGCTTTACTGCTAACTGCACCCAATACCCTTAATTTGACGGAAGTAGAAAAGCCCCAAGTTTCCAAGGGTAAGGTTTTGGTCAAAATGGCTTTTGCTCCTGTGAATCCATCAGATTTGTCTTTTCTTACGGGTAATTATGGTCTCAAAAAAGAGATGCCAGTTGTTCCCGGTTTAGAGGGCTCCGGAATTGTTGTAGAAGCAGGAAGTGGTTTTTTGGCTAAAAGGTTATTGGGTAAAAGGGTTGCTTGTGCCGCCCCTAATACTGGCAATGGGACATGGGCACAGTTTATGCTAACCGATGCAACCAAATGTGTGCCGCTTAAAGAAAAAGTTAGCCTAGAGCAAGGAAGTATGTTGTTTGTAAATCCACTTACTGCACTTGCATTTATTGATAAAGCGAAAAAAAATAAAGCCGATTTAATAGTAATGAATGCTGGGGGAAGTGCCTTGGCTGCAATGGTTATGGAGTTGGCAAAAACTATAGGAATAACTTTTCTTTCGATTGTTCGATCTGCCGAGGGTGTTAAAAAACTGTCAGAGAAATGCCTAGTTATAGATTCAGGGTCGGTTGATTTTGAAAGTGAACTTAATGCTATTGGGAAAAAATATAATAGAGCAATTTTCTTTGATGCTGTTGGAGGCGGCGATATTCCGTTTCGGATATTGAATTTCTTGCCAGAAAGGTCCACAATGGTGATTTATGGTCGCTTAAGTTTAGAAAAAGCTATTTTGGAAAGTGGAATAATGATTTTCAAAAACTACTTTATTGAGGGTTTTTGGCTTGCAAAAGAACTTGCAAATAAATCAATTTTAAGGGCTTTATTGGACACTCGGAAAGTTCAAAAACTTCTTTCTCAAGGTTATGAAACTAACATAGCTCATACATTACCAATAGAAAGCTTCCTAGATGGAATAAAGGAATATCAGCAAAATATGTCGGCGGGTAAAGTGCTGCTCAAGCTCTAGGGTGATACTTTTCAATAGTTTCTCTTAAGAAAGTTCTATCTAGGTGTGTATATATTTCTGTTGTAGTAATGGACTCGTGCCCCATCATTTCTTGTACCGCTCGTAAATCTGCTCCACCCTCTACTAAATGAGTGGCAAAACTATGTCTAAGAGTATGTGGTGAGACGTTTTTATGAATGCCGGCTTTTTCTACCAAATCTTTTATGATAATAAAAACCATAACTCTAGACAGAGACTTTCCCCTTCGGTTTAGAAAATAAAAATCCTCAAATCCGCTTTTGATATCAACATGAACTCGGATTTCCTTTTTATATAAACCTAAGTAGTGAATTGCCTGATTGCCAATAGGAATCAATCTGGTTTTATCTCCTTTTCCTGTAACTTTGATAAAGCCGTCCTCAAAAAAACAGTCGCTAATTTTTAGGTTTATCAATTCAGAAACTCTCAATCCACTGCTATACATTACCTCCAACATTGCACGGTTGCGAAAACCTTCATCTGTTGAATGATCAATTTGTTCAAGCATCTGCTCTATTTCTGCATAGGATAATACAGTTGGGATTTTTCTTTGATTTTTGGGAGCATCTATAAGTTGTGTAGGGTCTTTGTCAGTATAATTTTCTAATACTAAGAATTTGTAAAAGGCCTTGATCCCACTTAAAATCCTCGCTTGGGAAGAAGATTGTAGACCAATTTCATTCAAAGTTTTTAGAAGCGATTTTATCGAAACATCTTCCAAGGTCAATGGATTGCTTTCATCGGTATTTTGTTCCAACTTTTCTATATCTCGAATATAGGCTTCTATACTATTCTCCGAAAGTGCCCTCTCGAGACGAAGATAGTTGCGAAACTCTTTTTTATAGAACAACCAAGACTTCAAATTTTACGTATTTGAATTAGTGAAATTGATTTTGAGCAAAAGAAATCCTAGAAATTAATCTTTTTCTCAAATCATTTTGGATGAAAACTCGTTTTACTTGCAAACATAGACATTTCCATGCTTTAGGTTTTAGGTGGAATAAGTTTATTGCTATATATTTAATGCTTATTCAAGCTTTGATGAAATACATAAAAATACTCACTGCACTGGTTTTGACTTCTTTTGTCACTCAAGCACAACGTAGGGGCCCTGAACCAGTAGAGGAATCTATTGATGCCAAGGTTTTGGCTTATGGTATTACCACCAATACAAATTCAGGACTTTTGGGGGGCTTTGTTTTGCGAAGTTCTACTCCAGTAAGTTTTGGTAAAAAGAAACCAGTTCACCGCTACCTTGCATTGGAGTTGGTTAATATAAGACATCCGAAAGAATCTCAAAGAGGAACTCCTTTAGGGACAAAATATACATACGGTAAGGTAAATTACTTATTTTCTATCCGACCAGAGTATGGTAGAGAATGGTTCTTCTTCAATAAAATTGGCGAAAATAGCGTCGGCTTAAGTGGTATTTTAGCGGCTGGCCCTAGTTTAGGAATAGAAAAGCCATATTATATCAAATATGGAAATGGTGGCCCTGGAGAAAGCAGGACTGTGGTATTTGATCCTGATATTTATACGGATTTGAGTAAGATTTCTGGCTCTGCTGGAATTTGGAGTGGTTTTTTGAATAACTCAAAGGTGGTTCCTGGTTTCCATTTGAAAGGAGCACTTAATATTGACATGAGTACATTCGGAGATAATATTACAGGATTTGAGTTGGGGTCAACTCTGGAGTTTTTTACAAGAAAAACTGAGATACTTAGTCCAAAAATAACAGAATCCCCAAGTACTTTCATCTCTGCTTACTTAACTTTGTATTTTGGTAACAAAAGATTGACTCAGAAAAAAGGGAAATAATAATGGCAGAGGTAGTTGTAGAAGAACCAAAGAGGGTGAAAAGACCGGATTGGTTGAGAGTTAAACTCCCAATAGGCGAGAAGTTCAAAAAGGTAAGGGAAGTAGTTGACAAGAATAAGCTACATACCATTTGCCAATCGGGTAATTGCCCTAATATGGGCGAGTGCTGGGGAGAGGGGACAGCCACATTCATGATTTTAGGAAATGTATGCACTAGAAGCTGTACTTTTTGTGCTGTTGCTACTGGAAGACCAAATGAATACGATACGGATGAACCACAGCGAGTTGCTGAGGCGATTAAAACAATGGGTGTAAAACATGCAGTTATTACATCTGTAAATAGAGATGAGCTTAAGGATAAAGGTGCTCAGATTTGGAACGAAACTGTGATTCTTACAAAGCAATTATCTCCCAAAACAACAATTGAAACGCTAATTCCTGATACCAAAAGCAATTGGGATGCATTGTATACAATGATTTCTGCGGGGCAGGAAGTTGTTTCACATAATATGGAAACTGTGGAGCGATTATATCGTCCAGTGCGACCTCAAGCTAAATATGCAAGAAGCTTGGAGCAGATAAGGAGAACAAAAGAATACGGTAAAAGAACAAAAACAGGAATCATGCTTGGTCTTGGTGAAACTCAAGATGAGGTTTACAAAGCGATAGATGACTTGGCTGAAGTTGGATGCGATATTTTGACACTTGGGCAGTATTTACAGCCTACCAAAATGCACCACGAAGTGATTGAGTTTATTCACCCAGATATGTTTGAGTTGTATAAAGAAGAAGGGCTCAAAAGGGGATTGAAATATGTAGAATCAGGGCCACTTGTTCGTTCTAGTTATCACTCAGAAAGACACGTAAATGTTTAACCCCTATTTGGGGTTTTTTTATGAATAAGTACGATATTGTTATTTGTGGCGGTGGTATGTCTGGCTTGTCGCTAGCTTATTACCTTTCATTGGAACAAGTGATGAGGAATAAGAAAATCCTTATTATTGAGCCAGAAAATAAAACTAAAAATGATCGTACTTGGGGCTTTTGGCAAAAAGAAAAGAGTGCTTTTGAGTCAATTGTGAAAGCTTCATGGGAAAAAGTTTTCTTAAAGACAACTACAGGAGAGCGTATCTCTTTGGACTTAGAGAATTATAGATATAAGCTCATCAAGGGAATCGATTTCTATAGTTTTGTTCAAAGTCATCTACAAAATTTTGCAAACATTGAATTTGCCATGGAGTCAGTCGTCAATATTGCTGATCAAGGAGAAACTGTTACAGTGACTACGGATGAAAGTAAATATGTAGCTGACTGGGTTTTTGATAGTACTTTCGAGTTAAACCTGAAAGACAAGAAAAATCAGAATATGCTTCAGCACTTCAAAGGAGCTGTAATTCAAACAAAAGATGCTGAGTTTGATCCAAAATCTCCCGACTTGATGAACTTTAATATTTCTCAAAAAGAAGGAGAGGCGAGGTTTATTTATGTTCTTCCATTTTCAGAAACAAAGGCACTCGTTGAGTTCACTATTTTTGGAGAGGAGCTATTAACTCAAGAAGAATATGACAAAGAGCTTCATGATTATCTAAAAACACAACTAAATAGTAGTTATCAAGTCTTGGAAGAAGAGTTTGGTGTTATTCCTATGAGCGATGTACCCACAGAGGAGTTTCCTTCGCCTAGAGTAGTGCGTATAGGGATAGCTGGCGGGAGTACAAATCCTGCTACTGGTTATACCTTTGCCAATACTCAAAAACGTCTTCAAGAATTAGTGAAATCACTAATAGTAAAGAAAAGTCCAGTATTAAAGCAAGGTTGGTGGCAACAGAGACATACATTTTATGCTTCTGTGTTGTTAAATGTATTACTAAAAAAGCGATATCCAGCAGCTGAGGTTTTTGAAGAACTTTATATAAAAAATCGACCTTCTCAAGTTTTTAAGTTTTTGGGAGGAGAAACTAATTTCTTAGAAGAGCTTAAGATTATGTGGAGTACACGTAAAAGACACTTCGGAATGGCCGCTTTGGAAGTAGTAAAATCAAAGCTTTCGAAGTAAGATAAAAACTCTGCTTTGGGTCAAAAATACCTTGTTGTTTATCTATTATTGATACGAATTGTAGATAATATAACTTCTATTTCACACTTACGTAAATAATATGCATTTTTGTCAACTGATGTTAAATCATAGTTGATCATCACCAATATTTTAACAAAAAAGCTCAATAGCACATGTCTTATTTATTTACTTCTGAATCAGTTTCCGAAGGACACCCAGATAAAGTTTCAGATCAAATTTCTGATGCACTTATAGATCACTTTTTAGCTTTTGACCCTAATTCTAAAGTTGCTTGTGAAACTCTCGTAACTACAGGACTGGTTGTACTTGCTGGAGAGGTAAATACCAATACTTACCTTGATGTTCAAGAAATTGCAAGGGACGTTATCCGTAAAATAGGATACACTAAGGCTGAATATATGTTTGAAGCCAACTCTTGTGGGATTATTTCTGCTATTCACGAGCAATCGGCAGATATTAACCAAGGAGTAGATAGAGTAGCAGCTGACGACTTTGAGTCAAAAGCTAATGCTCAAGGAGCGGGTGACCAAGGAATGATGTTTGGTTACGCAACTAAAGAAACGGACAATTACATGCCGCTTGCTTTGGACTTGTCTCATAGGATATTAAAAGAAATGGCCGCAATTCGCCGTGAAAACAAGCGTATTGATTATTTGAGACCAGATATGAAGTCTCAAGTAACTATCGAGTATTCTGACGCGAATGAGCCAATTAGGATAGATACAATTGTTGTTTCTACTCAGCACGATGATTTTGCTGATGAGTCTACAATGCTTGCGAAAATAAAGGAAGACGTAATTAATTATGTAATTCCAAGAGTGAAAGAGCAGCTTAGTCCTAATCTTCAAAGTCTTTTTAACGACCAAATTACATACCATATTAACCCAACCGGTAAATTTGTAATTGGCGGTCCTCACGGTGACACAGGACTTACTGGACGTAAGATCATAGTTGACACTTATGGAGGGAAAGGTGCTCACGGTGGTGGTGCTTTCTCTGGAAAAGATCCTAGTAAGGTTGACCGCTCTGCGGCATATGCAACTCGCCACGTTGCCAAAAACATGGTTGCGGCAGGTATTTGTGACGAAGTTTTGGTTCAGGTATCTTACGCAATTGGTGTGGCTGAGCCATGTGGTATTTTTGTAGATACTTATGGCACCGCACAAGTTAAAGGAGCTGATGGAGAAACAATGAAAGATGGAGAAATTGCGAAAATTATCGAAAAGGTTTTTGATATGAGACCGTATGCAATTGAGCAAAGGTTGAAACTAAGAACTCCAATTTATTCTGAAACTGCAGCATATGGCCATATGGGTCGTGAGCCACAAGTGGTTACAAAAACTTTTAAAAATGCAGGACAAGAAGCAACATTAGAAGTTGAACTTTTCACTTGGGAAAAGCTTGATTTTGTAGATAAGTTGAAGGAAGCCTTTGGATTAAGTTAAATCCTAGATTTGAAGATATAAATGAAAGCCCAAGCTTAATGTTTGGGCTTTTTTTTGCCTGCTATCTTGTTCTTTAGATGCAACGAAGTTGATTTTTTTATTACCTTAACATATTGAACTTTAAAGAACCCAACCCTATGAGAAATAGAATTTTATTATTTGCCTTCATTTTATTTTCTTTTGCTTCGCAAGCACAAACCGAGTTTTATGAACTAAGAACCTATGAAATGCGATTTGGAGCATCTGCAAGTGTATTGCACACGTATTTAAAAGATGCATACATACCAGCTGTGAAGAAACATGGTGCAAAGAGTGTCGGTGTTTTTAATGAATATGGTATGGGTAACCCTGCTAAGCTTTATGTGCTCACTGTTTATCCTAGTATGTCCGCTTATGAAGCAACCTACAATGGATTAAAGACAGACAAAAGTTTCTTAAATGCTAAAAAAGCGTACGACTCTATGTCGGGAGATAAGGTACCTTTTAATAGAATTCAGGTTTCAATGTATAAGGCTTTTGACGGTTTGCCAAAGCTTGTAAAGCCAGCAAGTGGGTCAGCATTATACGAATTGAGAACTTATGAAGGGGCAAATGAAGATGCCTTTACACGTAAAGTGATGATGTTTAATGATGAGGAACTTCCACTTTTTGCCGAAACAAAGTTATATTCTGTATTTTTTGGTGAAATGCTAGCAGGTAACTCAGTTCCAGCTCTTACCTATATGCTAGCATTCAAAAATATGGAGGAGCGAGATGCAAACTGGAAGACATTTGTCAATGATCCAGAGTGGAAGCGAATGTCTTCTGATCCTAAATATGCCAATTCGGTTTCTAATATTATCAGGACTTTCTTGGTGCCATTAGAGTATTCTGAAATTTAATTTAATAGAAGAATAAGTGATATTGAGCTTATTCAATAATTAAAATTTCGTGTTGTTCAGTTGGTAATGCAAACTTTTCATCGCTAAGTAGGATCACTATTTTATCTCCTATTTTGGTTCTTTTTTGGATGGATGAAAGGTCAAAAGATTTTGCTGCATTATTAGTGCTCATTGTAAGTGTTTGAGTTTTGGCGTCTTTAATGGCAATATAAAAACTGACAGCATTGCCTTTCTTTACCTCGTCGCCTAGTTCCACTAAGTTGACAGTAAGAGAGCCTGATGATTTTTGGGAAATTTCTGACTTTCCTCGAGGGCTGAATTCATCTACAATCATGTTTTCTCCATTGAAAACGGCAACGCATTCATTATGAATATCCTGAGCAAATGAACTTACGCTTGTAATTAAAAAGAAGGTAAATAGTAAATTTTTCATAATTGTATATTTTTTTGATTTGCCAAACTTACCTCAAGTAGTACTTCAGAAGGTTAATCAAATGTAAAAAAGTGTAAATGAATTATTAAACCTAAATTCGTGAATCACTTTTGACCTAAATTGCGAAAACTATGAGCAAATCGCATTTATTCTTTGTTTGTTTTCTCTTTCTCGCTTCTTGTTCTCCCGCGGAAGAACATAGGCAAATTGTGCTCAGAAAGATTGCTCATACACTGCTCGTTCAAAGTGGCGATAGTACTTCTAGGGTGATGCCAATTGTGAAAGTAAATGATTCTCGATACCAGTTAAAGTTTGAGAATGAATTTGAGTTTGTTACTGACACGCTCATAAATAGCATAAATAACACACTAAATAATTCTGACTTGCCAGATTCTTACATGGTCAATGTATTGCAATGTAAATCAAGTGAAATAGTTTATGCCTATGAAGTGAGTTCAAAAACAGACTACCTCATTCCTTGTTCGGGAATAGTGAATCCCAAGGATTGTTACATTGTTCAGATCGACTTTATGAAAAACAATAATCCGTATTGGGTATATGCATTTACTATTTTCCCACTTTTTGTTTTGTTTTCGTGGCTATTTGTAAAAAATAAAAGTAATGCAGAGGATGATTCTTCCTCCGAGCTCATTTCAATTGGAAAGTACTTTTTCGATAAAACTAAAGGTGTGTTAATTTTCAAAAATGTATCTAATAAGTTAACTTATCAGGAAGTGAAGCTTCTTGATATGTTGGTTGCTGTGCCAAATGAACTAGTAAGTCGCGACGATTTACTCAAAGAGATTTGGGAAAAAGAAGGTACAGTAGTAACGGCAAGAAGTTTGGATGTACTGGTATCTAAATTGCGAAAGAAGTTTTTGCAAGACCCTACTGTACAAATAAGTAACGTTCACGGAAAAGGGTACAAGCTAGAGGTTTCTTAATTCGTTACTTACTTAATACGAACTTTACCTGTTAGGAATATACCTGTTGATGCGAGCTTTACCTGAGAAAAACCAAAGTCGCGAATTGGGATTTTTACAAAAGGCTCTACTTGTACACTGAAAATATTTCCAAATTTTCTCTCATAACCAATAGCAAAGTTTGCCATCCCAGCAGCCAAAAAGCCCTTCTTGTTACTTTCCCAGTTGGATTTCATGCCGTCCATATTGAAGTCTGAAGGGTAAATGTAATCGTAGCTTTCATCTAGCATAATAAAGCTTGAAACCCCACCCATTACGTACATTTTTGCTTTGTTGTCATACTTAATATTGTATCTTATGTTTAAAGGAATGTCTAAAACATTACATGACCCTTCCATTCCCATCATTTCTTTTGGCATTGCTCCCCAGTTATCTGGCCAATGCATACCGTCTACTTTGGTGCCATAAAATTTCTCAGAAACTATTAAGCCTGAGTGGATGCTCCATCTATTATTTAAGTGGTATTCGAGTTGAGCAGACCAATTATGTCCCATTTTAATAAACGAGTTTTCAATCACTTTCGAGAAGTCTGGAGATATGCCAACTGAAAAATAAATCTTATGATCTTTCTTCTCCTTTGTTTCTCGTGCGATGATTTTATTTTCTCTATTGTATTGAGATGGATCCTGCAAATAGGCTTTATTTATATCGGTATTGACAAAGCTTTTGTTGTCAATTAATTGAGGTGAGTTAATACGGAAAGTCTTCGTAATTGAATTTAAATCTCCTTTTTTGGTTGATACACCTGAATTAGAATTTAATGTTGTTCGAGAGTTATTCTCTTTTCTTAAAGCTAGATTTGTATTGTTGTTACCTATTCTCGACTTAGCTTGTACCTTTTCTTTTGTGCTGTTTATGAGAGTATTAGTTGACTTAAAAGAGTTTCCTTGATCTAGGTTAGATATTGTAGCAGCTGGTTTTGAATCTTTATTAATTTGTTCTGTTTTTAAGTTTCTGGCGTCCAAAGCGACGATGTTGTCCTGGGTGTTACTCTTTTCAAGGTTTTCGCTATTGGTAAGATTTTCTTTTACTATTGCGGTACTACGTTTTTCATCTACAGTGCTAGAAATTTCATTTTTAGAAGCAAAGAAGCTATTTTCTCCCCAGAAATATTTGGTGCCAATAATCCCTGCAAAAAGGAAAATCCCTAAAAGGGTCAGTAGGTTTCTATTGTTGAAAAATGCCCCTTTTGTGCCAATGTCGCCTTTGTCAAGTTTAGCTTCGAGGTCTAGCCATGAGCTTTCGTCAAACTCTGGATTAATTGTTTTTGAAGCTTTTTTAAAGAGCTCATCTAACTCAATGTCCGATATGTCTTTCCTATTTTTCATTTTTGATTTGGCACCTCCTCTGCTAAAGCCAATACTTTTTTTCTAAGAATATCTCTTGCTCTAGATACATTGGATTTGGAAGTCCCTACGCTAATATTCATGCTTTCTGCAACTTCTTGATGTGAATATCCTTCTATCGCGAACATTGTAAATGCAATTCGGTATGAGTTTGGTAACTCTTTTAAAAGTTGCATTAATTCGCCGGTGCGTAGATTACTGTCGGGAGCGGGTGTGTTGCTCGACTCTGTATATGCCGAAGATATATCTTGGTGATAGTAGTGTTTTTGTTGATTGCGATAAAAATCAATTGAAGTATTGATTAATATTCTTTTTAGCCAACTCTTGAATGATAAGCTAGGTTTGAATTTGTGAAGGTTTTTGAAAACCTTCATAAAACCATCGTTTAAAACCTCTAGTGCTTCTTCTCTGGTTTGGCAATAACGAAGACAAATGCCCATAGCCATTCCATAATGATCTTGGTACAGCTTTTTTTGTGCTGCCCGATCACCATTCTTACACCTTTCGATAAGATTGAGAAATGAGACTTCTGGCATTGTTCGTATCATCAACTTACTTTACGCAAGTTGTTTACAATTGGTTGTAAAGGATGGAAGACAAAATAATAGCTGAACTCTCTTTGGGTATATAATTAATACTTTTTGGTATTAATGTTCTCCAAGATGTTTCTTGTTGTATCCAATAGAAAAAACTAAAATCTCGAGTAAGGCTCCCAAAATGAAAGTAAATAAATCACCAAAGATTGCTAGTACGGCAAGAATTCCCACGAATATTACAATCATTAACCAACTTGGAATTTCGAAATTGTTACCTGCTGAAGCCATTGTTTTATACTTTATTTATAATTGACAAAGTTATAACTTTTGATCAAAAAAAAGTTTTTTACTTCCAAATTGTTAACATATTGATGCGTTAATATGTAAATAGACTACAACATTTAATTTATGGCAAAATATTTTACCCTATTGTTCATGCTTTTTCAGAGTTTTTCTAGTCTTGCTCAAGAAGAGCCTTACTATGAGCCAGTGGGTAAGCGAACATTGGAGAATTTAAAATATTTGCCAAACTTAGAAACCACTCAAAATAGAATTTATATTGCTACAAGTGGTGGGACAAGATATTTTGGTTCCAAAATGAATTTATCAAACGATTTCTTTGAGGCGAAAAGAAATACTAGCTTGTATTGGAAAGCTCAATTGGGATATAACTTCGACGATAAGTGGAGCGGTGAATTTGCTTTTAGTAAGAATCCTATTTACTTAAAAACTAGCCTCTCGGGTCTAAGAAATAGGCAGTCAAGCCTGAATGTAAACAAGGGAGAAAGTTTTAATGAGTTTCAATTGAGACTGAAACGCAAGATAATTCAAGTTGATAAGGTAGCACAAAAGGCAGGGATTTTTTTTACAACTGGTATTTCTTATTCTCCAAATCTGGCAAATAGAGATAATGGGTTGTCCCAATATGTGAGCCCGATTTTTAATGGTGCCAATATTCCTCCAGACACTGTTTTACATGAAGTACGTACACGTACGAGTAAACATGCTTTTGCCGTTGAGCTAGGATTAGAACTCTCCGGAAGAGTTTCGGATCAACTTGGTGTTGGATTATTTGTAAATACTTGGATTAGGCCGAAAGGCTCCATGTATAACGATTTAAGCTATAGGGTCAATAGTAGCGAACCGCAGGTTTTTCAGCAATCCTCTAACGCTTTAAACCTAAATGCTGGAATCTTGATTTACTATAATATGCTTAATTGGGTAAAGTATCGAAACAACAAATCGCTTCTAAATTAGTTGGATGTTATGTTTGAAATTCTTTGCAATTTTAAGTATTATTGCAAAGACATATAAATCCCCAATCCTAAAACAAAGAAAGCATGAGTAAATTTGCGGAATGCATGGAGCTTTACAAAGCTCAAAACGCTGAGTACAATATGGGACTAAGCGAAACATTATTAACAGCAGTTGCAAAAGGGTTAGGCCCTTCAATCTACAATCCTGATTCTTCTAAAGTTTCTGGTTCTGATCAGTCTGAGGTTGATCGCGTAAAAACTAATTTCTTAATTAAGAAACTAGGTTTAGCAGATGGTCCTAGTTTAGAGCCGGCAATTAGGGAGGTTTTAGAAAAACTAGGGACTTCAAATCGTAGTAAGTACAGAGCTGTAGTATATGCGGCATTGGCAGTAAAGTTTTCTAAAGAAGGCGTTTACGCTTAACCCACAACAAAAAACTTTATGCACTAGCCTTGATCAAGTCGTTATTGACTGGGTCGAGGCTTTTGTTTTTAATCCCATGAAATATATTGCCATATTCATAGTCAGGCTTTATCAGGCGGCAATATCTCCTTGGTATGCACCTTCTTGTAGGTTTAATCCCACATGTTCGCAATATGCTGTAGAGGCCTTGCAAAAACATGGGCTCATAAAAGGACTATATCTGACTCTCAATAGATTAAGGAAATGTCACCCATGGGGTGGCTCGGGTGATGACCCAGTTCCTTGAATAGGATTATTGCAAGGTTTTTCTTCAATTTATTCATAATGTTAAGTCTACTTTTTTGAATGATAATTCATTGACTTTCAGCATTGATAAAACTCCTTAACTTTGATTTTAATTTTTAACCAAAAGAATACCTACAATCGTGTCAAAACAGTCCGTTTACATATTTGATTTTGATAGCACTTTTACTCAAGTTGAAGGCTTAGATGAACTAGCCAATATTGCCCTCGAGCATTCGCCTGAAAGAGAATCTACAGTTGCTAAAATTGTTGAACTTACGAATAAGGGCATGAGTGGTGAAATAGAGTTTGCGGACTCCCTAGCACAAAGAATTGCTTTGCTAAAGGCCGATAAGGGCCATATAGAGCTCCTTGTTGAGTTTTTGAAAACTAAAATTTCAGAATCTGTTGAGCGTAATATTAAATTTTTTGAGGCTTATAGTGACCAAATTCATGTTGTGTCAAGCGGATTTAAGGACTTTATTGTTCCTGTAGTGTTGGACTTTGGAATAAAAGAAGAGAATGTTCACGCAAACACTTTTGTTTTTGATAATGAAGGAAACATTACTGGTGTGGATTCGCAAAATGTACTTTCGCAAAATGGTGGTAAAATAAAGCTCGTTGAGAGTTTAGGTTTTCAAGGTGAAGTACATGTGATTGGGGACGGATTTACGGACTACGAAATTAAGAAAAGTGGTTTTGCCGACAAGTTCTATGCATTTACAGAAAACGTGAGCAGAGAAAAGGTTGTTGAAGTTGCGGATCATGTTGTGGCTTCATTGGACGACTTTTTGTTCATTAATTCACTTCCTAGAAGTCAGTCGTACCCTAAAAGTAGAATCAAGGTTTTGCTTTTAGAGAATGTACACGAGGCTGCTGTAGAGGCTTTCGAAGAGCAAGGTTTTAATGTAGAATTTCACAAAGGAGCGATGGATGAAGAGGAGCTTTGTGAGAAAATTAAAGATGTTTCTATCATTGGAATAAGGTCAAAAACCAATATTACAGCCAAGGTTTTAGAAAATGCAGATAAGCTAATGGCAGTTGGGGCATTTTGCATTGGAACAAACCAAATTGACCTTGCAAAAGCAACAGAAAAAGGCATAGCGATTTTTAATGCACCATATAGTAATACGAGGTCTGTTGTTGAACTCGCTATTGGTGAGATCATCATGTTGATTCGTCATATTAGCTCAAATAGCGAAAGGCTTCATAAGGGAGTTTGGAATAAATCTTCGAATGATCGCTACGAGATACGTGGTAAAAAGCTTGGATTGATAGGTTATGGCCATATTGGGACTCAATTATCCATTGTTGCTGAAGCATTAGGAATGGAGGTGTATTTCTACGACTTGGTGGATAAAATGCCTCTTGGTAATGCTAAAAAATGTAGATCAATGGCAGAAGTACTCTCTAAAGTAGATGTAGTTAGCTTGCATATTGACGGTAGAGATACTAACACCAACCTAATAGGGAAAAAAGAGTTTGACATGATGAAAAAAGGGGTGATTTTCCTAAATCTTGCCCGTGGATTTGTGGTTGATATTCCTTCTTTGGTAGCTGCATTAAAATCTGGCAAAGTTGCTGGTGCAGGTGTTGATGTTTTCCCAGAAGAACCTAAAACAAATAAAGATTCTTTCTCAAGTGAGCTCATGGGCATGGAGAATGTAATACTTTCTCCGCACATTGGTGGTAGTACAGAGGAAGCACAGGAAGGTATCGGTCATTACGTACCTGAGCGTTTGCTTGAGTATATCAATAATGGTAGTACTACAGGAAGTGTTAACTTCCCAGAGGTTCAGTTGCCTCTGCTGAAAGACAGTCATCGATTATTGCATCTTCACAAGAACGAGCCTGGTGTATTAGCCAAAATCAACAACCTTTTTGCAAAACACCATATCAATGTAAAAGGTCAGTACCTTAAGACTAATGAAGAGATAGGATATGTGATTGTGGATATTGCAAAAACTTATTCAAAAGCTTTCATGGAAGACCTCAAAGAATTGGAGGAAACAGCTAAATTCAGAGTTCTATTTTAATTTTAGTTTTCGATTCGATTTTGTAGGTTTGTATTATTGGGTCGCCCAGCGATCTTTGTCTATACAGTCTAGAAGAGTGATAGTCTTTGCTTTTACATGATTTAGGGCCTTTCAGGCAACATTAAATAAAACCGATTGTCACTTGTTGTAGCCAATTACGTATAATTCATAACGTGGATTGAAGATTGTACGTATCTTAACCAAAAGTACTAGTTTTGTATTTTTAAAAATCAGAGGAACGCATGGCAGAAGAAGGAGAAATAGTAGACACAAGGCCAAAATATTCGGATACCGAGAAATACGTTGTGTTCGATAGCGAGTTCATGCCTCATATTGACTCGATGTTTAACTTTGCCTATCGTCTCACAAATGATGAGGACGATGCAAATGACTTGGTACAAGATACATACATGAAGGCATATAGGTTTATCAATTCATTTCAGAAGGGAACCAATGCCAAGGCATGGCTTTTTAGAATTCTTAAAAATTCTTTTATAAATGATTACCGTAAAAAGAGTAAGGAGCCTGCAAAGGTTGATTACCAAGAAGTAGAAACGGTATATAATTCGGAAAATGAACCTCAATACAACGGTACAGTAGACCTGCGTACTGATATGGTTCAGGATATGATCGGTGATGAGGTCGCAAGAGCACTCAATGGCCTACCGGTTGACTTCAGGACAGTGATAATTCTTTGTGACATTGAAGGCTTCACATATGAGGAAATGGCTAAGATATTAGACATTCCTATTGGTACTGTGAGATCAAGATTACACAGAGCAAGGAACTTATTAAAAGAGAAGTTACGTTCATATGCTACGAACATGGGTTATAAAGAATTAAGGTAAGAAAAGGTATAAAAGAATGAGTGAGGCGAAAAAGGAAAACGAGCTTAAGCATCATTGTGAAAATCATGAGAAATGCATGCAGATGATTCAGGCTGTTCTAGATGGATCAGCAACGGAGGAAGAAATGCTGCATTTTAAATCCAATATGGATCAGTGCATGCCATGTATCGAAAACTTTAGTCTCGAGAAGAGCATAAAGGAGTCTCTTCAGCAAAAAATTGAGAAAAAGTGCTGCCCAGAGGCTACTATTGCTAGAATAAAGACCTCATTAGGTTTTGCAAGCATACTTTTAGCATTCTGCTTGGTTGAGATCAAATTAGTTCAGCTATTTTTTTAGAAGAAATATTTTAAGGATATATTTTATAACCATCGGGAGAAATACTCGATGGTTTTTTTAAATCCAAAACTTCACATCTCAAAGCAATTTAGGTTTTGAGTTAACTTTGAAGCAATGAAAGGCAAAGCAATTATATTTTGTGCTCCTTCAGGATCGGGGAAAACAACGATCGTAAAACATCTCGTAGAGAAGAACGATGACTTGGGCTTTTCTATTTCAGCATGTACCAGAGATAAGCGAGGACGTAACGAAGTGCACGGGAAAGATTATTATTTTTTGAGTATTTCTGATTTCAGAAGTAGAATTGAAAATGAAGAATTTATAGAGTGGGAAGAGGTGTATCCAGGAGGGTATTATGGAACACTCAAAGAAGAAATAGATCGCTTATGGGATCAAGGGAAGAATGTCATTTTTGATGTTGATGTCAAAGGAGGTCTACAGTTGAAAAAATATTTTGGTGAAAATGCTTTGGCAGTTTTTGTCAAAGTTCCTTCTCTTAAGGAACTAGAGAAAAGGCTTCGTTCTCGTGGCACTGAAACTGAGTCGAGCATTGCCGAACGCTTATATAAGGTAGAATTTGAAATGACTTTTCAGCCTAAGTTTGATGTTATTTTGGTGAATGATGATTTAGAACACTCATTTGAAAAAGCTGAAAAACTATATGAGGATTTTAAAACGAATCAGCTTGAAATATTTACAAAACCACTGACTATCTAATGAAAATCGGATTGTTTTTTGGTTCTTTTAATCCCATTCATATCGGGCACTTGATCATCGCAAATACAATGGTCAGCAATACGGATTTAGATGAGGTTTGGTTTATTGTATCTCCCCAAAATCCATTCAAAAAGAATAAGGGCTTGTTGCATGAGTTTGATCGGTTAGATATGGTTCAAAAGGCAATTGCAGATAACTTCAAGCTAAAGGTTAATGACATTGAGTTTAATATGCCAAAACCAAGTTATACAATAGACACGTTGACATTACTAGGCGAGAAGTATAAGGATCATGATTTTGTCTTACTCATGGGTGAGGATAATTTGGTGAGTTTTGAGAAATGGAAAAACTATGATAAAATTTTAGAGTACTATCAATTGTACGTTTATCCGAGACCCAATACTGCCGCTCATAATTTTAAAGAACATCCTAAGGTTTCTTTTGTAGAAGCACCATTGTTAGATATTTCAGCAACATATATAAGATCGTGTTTGAAAAATAAGCGATCAATTAAATATTTGGTAACTGAGGAGGTAGAGAATTATATAGCTTGGAAAAAGTTCTATTCTTGAGTGTCTTCTCCTATTATCTTTAAGCCCTCCAATGTGAGGTTTACATCCACTAGGTCAAATACTCCCTCAAGCGTGTGGAGGATGCCAGAAAGGCCTCCAGTGGCAGCAATTTTTGCGTCTTCGCCAAGTTCCATTCTGAATTTTTGAAGAATATTCTTAACCATACCTTCATATCCATATAAGATTCCAGATTGGATGGACATTACAGTATCTGTTCCCATGGCTTTTTCGGGAAATTCGAGAGGTACTTCTGGTAGTTGTGCTGTATTTGAGAATAAAGACTTCAATGCTGTGCCTATCCCTGGGGCAATTGCCACGCCCAATATGGTACCATTGTCGGAAATTCCGGTAAAAGTTAAGGCCGTTCCAAAGTCTACAACTATACATTTTTTACCAAAATGATTGTAGGTGGCTACCGAATTACAATAAATATCTGAACCTAATTCATCTTGCTTTGTGATATCTACCTTTACTTTTGAATAAATACCAGGTTTTACTTGAATCGCTTGGCTTGATGTAATATTGCTCATTACATCGCTGATCGTTTGATTCATCTGCGGAACCACACTGCTAAAGACAGCCTTTTGGAGTGTTTGTGGTCCAAATCCTTTTTCAAGAAAAAATTTACGTAACTCATATTCATAAAAAACGGCACCTTCTGGTGAGTTTGATCTCAGTCGATGGGTATGAGTAAGGACTCCTTTTTCTATTACTCCAAACACGGAGTCTGTATTTCCAATATCGGCAATTAGCATGCTACTTTATTTTTGAGCTAAAATAGAATTACTTTTTGGATTTACATGTTCTAGAGGAGGTGGAGTAGAAAAAGGATTTTATTTATTTCCATAATTTCTTAATCTCATAAAAACATCGTAATTTTGCAGCCTTTCTGAAAAAATGGAAAAGATAATTACTAAATATAGAATTTTTATTCAGGGTCTTGAACAAAAGACCCACGAGTTTGAATTTGAGGGTGGTGATTCCTTATTTAAAGCTTTTCAGGAAGAGGATGCATACGATGGTGATTTTGTTGCAAAAGTTATTTTAGATAAAAATAGCACGATGTTGGTTTTGAATTTTGAAATCAACGCTACTTTGAACCTAGTATGTGATCGTAGCTTGGAGCCTTATAGTGAGACTTTTAATATTACTGAAAAGTATATTTTTAAGTTTGGCGATGAGGCAGAAGTGGTGTCGGATGATATGGAAGTTATCCTTTATGGTGCTTCGGAAATAAATATTGCCCAGCATATTTTTGACTTTATTGCATTAGCAGTACCGATTAAAAAGCTACATCCTTCTTTAAGATCGAGTGATTCTGGTGAAGATGAGTTCGTGATTTATGAAGGGAAGGAAGAAGATGAAGAGCAGGCGAAAATTGACCCAAGGTGGGAAGGTCTCGCAGGTTTAAAGAGTAAATTAGAAGACAACAAATAAAAATAAGGAAAAATGGCACATCCTAAACGAAAGATTTCGAAAACAAGGAGAGACAAGAGAAGAACTCACATTAATTTATCAGCAAAAACACTTTCTGTTGATGCAACAACTGGTGAGGTACATGTACGTCATCGTGCACACGTATCAGAAGGTAATCTTTATTACAAAGGAAAATTAGTTGCTGAGAATTACGCCTAATTCTGGGAATTGACCTATATTGGTCTTTCAAAATGATTTTTTGACCAAACCAATATTTATGATAATTGCAGTAGATGCGATGGGTGGTGACTATGCTCCAAAAGCAGTAGTTGAAGGAGCAATTCTTGCCGCCAATGAGTTGGGGAGTTCTGCAAAGATTTTATTGATTGGTAAAGCTGAGGAGATTAATTCTCACTTTAGTGGAAAGGATATTCCGCAGACAATAGAAGTTGTACATGCTGATGAAGTCATTGGTATGCACGAACATCCTGCAAAGGCTTTTGCTCAGAAACCAAATTCCAGCTTAGGAATCGGATTTAAAATGATGGCGTCAGGCGAGTGCCAAGCACTATGTAGTGCTGGTAATACTGGAGCTATGATGGTAGGTTCGCTTTTTACATTGAAAACTTACGGAAATATTCAAAGACCCCCAATTGCGGGGTTTTTTCCTTTGAAGTCGGGTGGGTTCAGTTTAATGTTAGACATAGGTGCCAATGCAGATTGTAAGCCTGAGGTCTTAAACCAATTTGGTGAGCTGGGTTCTATTTATGCGAAGTTTTCACTCGAAATTCCCAATCCTAAAGTTGCTCTCCTTAGCATTGGAGAGGAGGAAACAAAGGGTTCGGCCGTAGTACAAGCTGCTCATCAATTGTTAAAGGAGAATAAAAAAATTAACTTTATAGGTAATGTCGAAGGTAGAGATCTTTTCGAAGGAAAAGCCGACGTTATCATCACAGAAGGGTTCACGGGCAATGTACTTTTCAAAATGGGTGAATCTCTATATGATTATGCCGCTTCCAAAGGGATTGATGACCAACTAATCAACAGAATGAATTATGAGGTGGTTGGTGGTAGTCCTATTATTGGAGTAAGAGGAAATGTCATTGTTGCTCACGGAATATCTAGTCCGCTGGCAATTAAGAATATGATACTTCTTGCTGGAAGGCAGGTCAAGTCAAATGTAAATCAAAAATTAGCCGAAGCTTTCGACGTTTGATCGTCAATCTTAGTAAGTTTATGAAAATTCAAGCAGCAATTACAGGGGTAAGTGGATATTTACCAGAAGATGTATTGACCAATAAGGATCTTGAGGCAATGGTGGAAACCAATGACGAATGGATAGTTAGCCGAACGGGTATAAAAGAGCGAAGAATTCTTAAAGGTGAAGGTTTAGGAACTTCGTACATGGCTGCTGAAGCAGTTAAAAGCTTATTAAAAAAGACTGATACTGATCCAAAAGATGTGGATTTAGTTATTGTTGCAACAGTTACTCCAGATTATTTCTTTCCTTCTACAGCAAACTTGGTTTGTCGTGAATGTGGAATTCCATCCATTGGAAGTTTTGATTTGCTAGCTGCTTGCTCAGGTTTTATATACGCTTTGAGTACTGGAGCACAGTTTATTGAGTCAGGTAGGTATAAAAAAGTTATTGTTGTAGGTGCCGATAAGATGTCTGCAATAGTTGACTATACAGATCGTACCACTTGTATTTTGTTTGGAGATGGTGCTGGAGCGGTAATGCTTGAGCCCAATACTGAGGGGCTTGGTTTAGTGGATTTTGATTTAAATTCAGACGGGACTGGCGAGCATCATTTAATAATGAAAGGTGGTGGCAGTAAAAATCCAGCAACAAATGAGACTGTTGATCAGCAACTACATTATATACGTCAAGAAGGTCCAGCAGTCTTTAAATTTGCCGTAACAAAAATGGCTGATACGGCTGCTACTATCATGGAGCGTAATAACCTAAAGGGAGATGATGTTGCATGGTTGGTGCCTCATCAGGCAAATAAGAGAATCATAGATGCAACGGCAAATAGAATGGAAATTGGTCCAGAAAAAGTGATGATGAATATCCAGAATTATGGAAACACCACTGCTGCAACCATTCCACTTTGCTTATTTGATTATGAATCAAAACTGAAAAAAGGTGATAATCTTGTACTAGCCGCTTTTGGAGGTGGTTTTACTTGGGCTAGTGCACTCATAAAGTGGGCTTACTAAAATGAATAAAATTGCCATACTCATTTTGGTTTCTTTAGGTAGCTTTGCTCAAACCAAAGTTAGGACCTTTGACCAATTTGCTGTGAGTTATGGCTTGAATGATAAAGTTTCGACAACCTCTCTTTCTCTTGGGCAAGAAATGGTTGTTGGGAAAGATATTGCATGCTCATTTGGAGCATTTGCAAGATTAAATTGGAATAGTTTAAAACCTCAATCTTTAGAAAGTAAAGGAGATTTTGTAAATGATGAACTTGGAATTTTAAATAAGTCGAATGTATTTTCTCTAAGTTTTCCACTTTCTGCATCTATTGGGTTTAAAAACCTTTCATTTGGTGGTAACTTTGATTTAGCCAGTTGGACTTTTGGAAAAACCCTTGATTCAAAACGGTTTACAGTAGATCAAGCTAGTGCAGGTCTTGTTGCTCGGCCAAAAGGTTTAAGCTGGGTGTTAAGTAAAGAGGAGAGTTTTAAAAACTTAAGTAATCAATTGTACTTAAGTTATACTTTTGACCAATCTTTTGGAATTAGAGTTGGAATGAGTTCTCAACATATCACTTATGATCTACGAAATCTAGATACAAATGGAAACGTCGGAACAAGAGAAAACATCTTCGGACATACCTATATGTATCCTTTTATTTCACTAAGATTTAATAACGAAAAATAAAAACATGGCTTCTACAGCAGATTTTAGAAACGGTCTTTGTCTAGAATGGAACAATGATTTGTACATTATAATAGATTTCCAACATGTTAAACCAGGTAAAGGACCTGCTTTTGTAAGATCGAAACTAAGAAATATCAAAACTGGAAGAGTTTTGGACAACACATTCACTGCAGGTGAAAAAGTAGTAACAGCACGTGTGGAACGCCATCAGTTTCAGTTTTTATACAAAGATGATATGGGTTACCATTTCATGAATAGCGAAACTTTTGAGCAAACAAACCTGAGTGAGGAAATGATTCCTGCTCATGATTTACTTAAAGAAGGCCAGGTAGTAGATGTACTTATTCATGCAGAAACTGAAACTCCTCTTACGCTTGATATGCCTATGTACGTAGAGTTACGAGTTACTTATACTGAACCAGGCCTCAAAGGTGATACTGCGAATAATCCAATGAAACCCGCAACAGTAGAAACTGGGGCAACGATAAAAGTGCCATTGTTTATCGAAAACGATGAGTTAATAAAAGTCAATACCGAAAAGTACGAATACGATTCTAGGGTTAAAGAATAATCCTATACTCAAACAAATTTTAATTGAGTAGTTATAATTTATACATTTGTAGTACAAGAAAATCCTAATCAATGGAAACGAAAGACATTCAAAAACTCTTAGATTATATTTCTAAGTCTGATTTAGATGAAGTAAATATTGAAACATCGGAGCTTAAGTTGAGCATCAAAAGAAGCCTTGCGGGTAACAGCGTTCAAGCTGTACAAGTACCTGTTCAGCAGGCTGCTCCAGCACCAGCTGCTTTGCCAGTAATGGAAGCACCAAAACCACAGTCTCCGGCTTCTGCTGAACCTGTAGCTGCGGAGGTTGCATCTAACTTAATAGAAGTAAAATCTCCAATGATCGGTACGTTTTACCGTGCTTCTGGTCCAGATAAGCCAAACTTTGTAGAAATAGGTGATACTATTACTGAAGGTGGAGTTATTTGTATCGTAGAAGCAATGAAATTATTCAATGAAATTGAATCTGAGGTATCAGGAAAAGTTGTGAAAATTCTTGTTGAGGATGCAAGTCCTATCGAATTTGATCAGCCATTGTTCCTAGTAGAACCTATTTAATTCATTTTTTAAACTTTAATTATAACAAATGTTTAAAAAATTACTAATAGCCAATCGTGGTGAAATTGCCCTTCGAATTATAAGAACTTGTAAGGAGATGGGAATTAAAACTGTTGCGGTATATTCCACAGCAGATAAAGAAAGCCTACACGTGAGATTTGCAGATGAAGCGGTTTGTATAGGACCGCCTCCAAGCAAAGATTCTTACTTAAAAATGCAGAACATACTTTCTGCAGCTGAAATAACAAACGCGGATGCCATTCATCCTGGTTATGGTTTTCTTTCTGAAAATGCTGAGTTTTCTAAAATATGTGAAGATTACGGAATAAAATTTATTGGAGCTACTGCAGAGCAAATCAACCTAATGGGTGATAAGGCGACAGCAAAAGAGACAATGAAAAAGGCTGGAGTACCTTGCATTCCAGGTTCTGTAGGAGTTATAGATGACATAGAGGAAGCCAAAAAGCTTGCAAAAAAGATCAAGTACCCTGTAATTGTTAAAGCCACTGCTGGTGGTGGGGGAAAGGGAATGCGAGTTATTAAAAGGGAAGAAGATTTTCAGAAAATGTGGGATGACGCTAAAAAAGAGTCTGCTGCAGCTTTTGGAAACGACGGTCTATATTTGGAGAAGTTCGTAGAAGAGCCACGCCACATAGAAATTCAAATTGTTGGAGATCAATTTGGCAAGGTATGTCACTTGTCGGAGCGTGATTGTTCTATTCAGAGAAGACATCAAAAACTTGTTGAAGAAACACCTTCTCCAGTAGTTTCAGATAAACTTCGTGAAAAAATGGGTGCTGCTGCGATTGCTGGAGCAAAGGCCATAAAGTACGAAGGTGCGGGTACAGTTGAATTTTTGGTTGACAAACATGGGGATTTTTACTTCATGGAAATGAACACAAGAATTCAAGTGGAGCACCCTATTACTGAAGAAGTAACAGACTATGACCTAATAAAGGAGCAAATAAAAGTTGCCGCTGGGATTCCAATCTCTGGGAAAAATTATTTCCCTAAGAAATACTCAATGGAGTGTAGAATTAATGCAGAAGATCCTAAAAATGGATTTAGACCTTCTCCGGGGAAAATTCAAACAATGCATTTCCCTGGTGGTCATGGAGTGAGAGTGGATAGCCATGTATATGCAGGTTACACTATTCCTCCTAACTATGACTCTATGATTGCTAAGCTTATTGTAACGGCACAGTCTCGTGAAGAAGTTTTAGTAAGAATGAAAAGGGCATTACAAGAATTCTATATTGAAGGAATAAAAACAACAATCCCTTTCCATATCAAGCTTATGGACGATGAACAGTTTAAAACTGGCATTTTTACCACGAGCTTCTTAGAAAGTTTTGACTTTTCCGATATTTAAAATAAAAGACCTCAAGTGAGGTCTTTTATTTGTCCCAATATGGAGTTAATTTCGTAAAAAAAACTTGAGATATACACTAGCTTTTCTAACGTTGCTTTATTCATTGGTGGGCTTTGGTCAGGCCAATAGGTGGATTGATTATACAAAAGGTCACTTAGAAATAAGCATTACTCAAGATGGCGTTTATGAATTAAATAAAGACCAGCTCATCAAGTATGGTGTTTTAACGGAGGAGATTAATTCTAAGAAACCTCACTTGTTTCACCATGGAATTGAAATTCCGGTAAGTTGGAATGGAAATACCCTTCAGTTTTTTGCCAAAAATAATAAAGGTCAACTGGATAGTTTACTTTATCGTCCATACACTGCGAGGCCTACAAGAACTCATCCTTTGTTTCAAGATGCAGCTATTTATTACCTAAGCTGGAATGATGAACCGATCAAAGCTTGGACTCCGAAAGTAAATTCGGCTGCAACGGTACAAGGGGAGGCTTCTATAATCAATAAAAAAATAGTAGAATATAACGATCAGTATTCATTCAATAATAGCATTGGTTTGTTGCCCGTGTTGCAACAGAGCTACTTTGAAGAGGGGGAAGGCTGGACCGGAAAATTCTGGAGTTTAGATACTACCGCAACTTTTAGTATTGAGTTAGAAAACTTTGATAAGAGTGCAAAAGAAGATATTCAAATTGCTTTTCAACTCAATGGGAGGAGTAATCGCAACCACCACGTCATGTATGAAATAAACGGGGTCAGTCAGTCTGATACGCTGTTCTTTGGTCCTTTTTCTCATTTTGAAAAGAAAGTTACATTATCTCCTAGTTCTTTTACAGATAATAAGCTTGTTGTTAAATTCTTTGCTCTAAAAGTTTTTGAACTTGATTGGGTTTCACTTTCTAGAATAGAAATTCAATACCCAGGGTTAGACAAGGATAAAGATTATGAATTCTTCGTATTAAGTAATAGGTCAGTAGTTAAAACCTGTGAAAGCTGTATTTTGATTGAAGATGTTAACTCCGAAAATGCAGTTGAAGTTGGTTCTCAAAATGGTTCTTACAATCTAGAAAAAGGGAAATTCTATAAGTACTTCAAAAATGTATTAGCTCCTGAAAGTATTAAGCTTATGAAATTTAAGGAGCTTGATCGAACAGCAAATTATTTCATTGTTACACATAGTAGTTTATTAAAAAGTGCAAACGAATATGCCGCATATCGATCTAGTGAAAGTGGTGGAGGTTATAGTGTTTCAGTAGTAACTAGTGAGGATTTATATAAGCAATTCTGCTATGGAGAAAGAAATCCAGTTGCCATTAAGAACTATATACAATGGGCTTGCAATGGAGACTTCAAAGGAAAACAGCTATTGCTGTTAGGAAGAGGTGTTAGTTTTCCTGATGTATTGAAGCAATGGAGAGACAGAGATTTAGTTCCTACTGTTGGTTACCCAGGGTCAGATGTATTATTAAGTGCAGGACTGGACTTTGATTATGACTCGGATGTACAAGCAATATCAACAGGAAGGCTCAATGTGACTAAAGATATTGAGGTTCTTAATTATTTAGCAAAGGTTAAAGAAATAGAAAGTGCTCCCATTGCAGCAGATTGGAAAAAGAATTTTGCTCACTTAAGTGGGGGTAAAACAGTTTCCGAAATTTCCGTTTTGAGTCAGACTCTTAAGAATATTTCGCCCTATGCAATCGAAGGTTTACTCGGTGCTGATATAGAAACCTTTGTCAAGAAAAGTACTACCGAGGTAGAGGACATTGATATTGCAAGCCAAGTAAACGAAGGCTTAGGAATGATCGCATTTGCAGGTCATGGATCGGCAAATGTAATTGATCTTAATATTGGTTATTGTTCTCCTTTGGAAAACGGGTTTAATAATAAAGGACAATATCCTGTCATGTATTTCAATGGTTGCGGTGTAGGTAATGTGTTTTATAGATATGATCCACTGACAACCGATTGGCTTTTGACACCCGAAAAAGGAGCGATTGCTGTATTTTCTAACTCATTTTGGAGCTACCAATTTAGTACACAACTATTTTTAGATGCTTTTTATCAGAGATTATTTTCTGATAGTACTACTGCTAACTTAAGCTTAGGTGAGTTGCACAAAGAAGTGAACCAGTCGTTGAAGAACATTAAATTTAACCCCTATGTACTTTCCAATATCCATCAGTTGGTATTACAGGGTGACCCAGCCATAAAGTTTTTCCCCGTAGAAAAACCAGATTATCAAGTTGAGGAATCTTCAATTTTTATTTCGTCCTCAAACCTTAGCCAGCCTATTGCTCAGAATGATCAATTAAATATTGGTGTAGTTATCAAAAATACCGGTCGATTCGATAAATCACGAGTTTCAAAAGCTAATATTACTATAACTTCAAACAATCAAACAAACAATTTCGAGCAAGTCTTTAACGGTTTCGCAAGAAGAGATACTTTATCGCTTACTATACCCAATACCCCAATTGAAAAAATAGCTGTTGCTATTATCGGGGGAGACGAATATAGTGTCGATAATAATTTTGCTGAATTGGTAATATCCAATTGGGAAGAAGTGGGATCAAGAACTTCGTTTCCTGCGAATGTTGTACCAGACAATATTGGACCTGTGGTTTATTTCAAAGTTGATAATAAGCTAATTGAGAATGAGACTTATATAAATCCAAACGGGAGCCAAGAAATTACCCTTGTAGATGAGAACCCTATTTCTGCCAAAATTGATAAAATAAAAGTTGAGTTGATACAGCCAGGGATGACTTCATTTGAGGAAATTTCGCTTAAGAGTGTAGTATCAAAAACGCCGTATGAGCTATCTTTTACTCCCGATATTAATCTAGTAAAAGGAACGTACACAGTAAGAGTTACTGGTTTTGATGAAAATGGAAATAGCTCCAAGCAATTTGTAAGAACATTTTTAGTAAATGATCGCAGAATGGATAGTCAACTTAATATTTTCCCAAATCCAGGAAGCATTGTTAGCGTAGCAAGTTTAGAAACAATTGCCCCAGAAAGACCGCAGAATTCTAGTGTGAGTTTATATGACCTAAGAGGGCAAGTGATACAAGAGTTTATTTGGAATATAGGTGTAGGTAAAAATGAAAAAGAGATAAAACTAAGTTCAATTCCTCCTGGAATCTATTATCTAAAGGTTATTTTAGATTGGTCTGATGGCACTGAAGAGTTAGTCAAAAAGTTAATTGTGAACTAATTGATTTTTTTATCTATTAGCTTATAAACCTTCTTTGTTCCAGAGCTAATAATGCCTTTTCCTACACAACTTGAAGTTTCTTGACAATATGCCAAGTCAACTTCCTCAGCATGTGAAAGGCCAGTTCCAAGCTCGTATATATTAAACTTTCTTTTAAGGTCAATTGCGGAAGAATCATTTTGTGTTTCTACTATGACTTGATTTGACTGAGTTGCGAAATATTTAGCGGTCGTGAGAATTGTTTTAGTAATATCACCATTTTGCCAAGTGCTACCATTTTGAACTGGGAAAAAGAGTAAATCGTTGTCCGATTTTTCATCAATTATGGTAACTCGGTTAGCATTTACTTTTAATAGTATCGGGCTTAAGCTATTCCAGGTGCTACCTTCTTTCGGCTTTATGGTACGAACAAGTTTATAGATTTGATTTTCTTTATCAATCAATTGGCTGATTTGTTCGCGATAAAGGTAAGTTGTGATTTTGGGTTCTTGCGTTACACTATATTGTGTTTCGGTGTACTCATAGGTCCACTCATTATCAACATCGATAGGTAAAAAAGATCTATCATCAATAGTTGGTTGAGTTTCATTTTCGCATGAAGAAATAGTAATTATTGCTAAGATGCAAAAGCATCTAACCATAATCCGAGACTTATAACTCTGTAGCATGTTTTAGCTTCTCTAAGTTTTTTATGTGCAGGAATTTCCTTGTCAAAAATAGCATTTTCTGCGTTTCTATAGGCTTGTGAGTTGGCATAATTCCAAACTACATGTTCCGCCCTAAGTACATTACTTACACGAGGTATAAGTTTCATGACAAAGTTTACATAAAAGTCGGTGAAGTTACTTTTATCTGTTCGATTTAAAACGACATCAGGAACTGTGCCTTGCATCGCTTGTTTAAGAATACCTCGAGTTTTGCCTTTGTGAAAATTAAGTTCAGAAGGGATTTTAGCAACAGTTTCAAGAATTTCTTTGCTCAAAAACGGATATGAGGTCTCAATCTCATTTGCTTTAGAAATTGCATTAATGGCCTCCATTGCTTGAATAGAGAGTGTGCTGAGATTATTTGACAGTAAACGTGCAACTTTTTTGTGTCGAACCTCTGGGTAAAGTTTTTTTAATGTATTAGAATTATTTCGGGATGGTTTTAATGCCAGATCAGGGCTTTTGTTTGAGGCTTTTAGCTTTTGTAAAAACATCTCAAGCACTATAAAGAAATTCATTTCACCTCTTAAAACAGCTGGAAGAACATCCCGTAAGGATTTTCCATTTTTGTTTAAATAGTACCTAGTGATTCGCTCTTCGGTTTCTTTTTCACTTATATTCAAGTGAGAAAAGTACGAATACAAAGCAGTCTCAACTTCATCCCTTGTTTCGAGTTCTTCTATATAGTCCAAACCATTTTCTAAAATATTATCTCCTCCATGACCAGAAAGGACAACCGAGTTCCCGAGTTTATTTGCTTTGCGATAGATGGGTATAAAGATATTGGAGGGGATACTTAAGGTATCTGGACTGGCAGTAATCTTTATTAATTCTTTGGTGTTTTCAAGTTGATTTTTTGAAGCTCTTACGGAATGATGATTAGTTAGTTTTTCGTCGGCAACTACTTCCGCAATTTTCTTCTCATTGGCAGAATCTAAATTTGTGTCAAAGTAAAATGTGTCGAGCTTGTGGCTCGATAAATGTCGAAATACCGAAACAACGGAGGATGAATCTAAGCCACCACTGAGATTAGCACCTGTACTTTGTTGTGGACTTAGCCTGTTTTTGACTGCGTTTTCAAATGCATTACCAAAAAAGTTAATAGGGTTTGGGTAATGCTCGATAGGATAATCAGCTGGTTTATAGAAATACTGTTTCTTGACTCCATCTGGGAAAATGATACAGATTTCTCCAGGGAGAACCCTTTTTATATCTTCGAAAAAAGTATCCTCATCTATAATATCGTTGTCAGATTCTAGGTCAAGATATTCGGAGATTTTGGATTCATTGTATGCTGGTTGAGTTTCTAAAGCTTGGAGTATGTATCGGATTTCGGTACTGGCAATGAGTAAATAGTTTTTGTAATAATAGAACAAGCTCTTTGCTCCGAACACGTCACGAGATAAGTTGGTCTGCCTACCTGATCTATTCAAGGTTACTGTTGCAAACTCACCAGTGAATTGTTGCACATTGGTGGTGTGGTCAATTTCTGGACAGGCAAATATGTCAGCCAAAAACATAAATGATACGCCATTAATGATTTTGGCTTTTTTACCATACTGTAAAAAGCTCTCACCATTGCTGAGCATAGTAAAACCTTCTGGCCTTAAGATATTGGTGTAATAATCTGTTAGGTCGTAGAGTGGTTTTTCGAATTGTTGAATATGAACGAAGCTTCCCAGTGAGTTTTTGTTTTATGATATGTTAAACTTAGCGAATTAAAACAAGTTCAGAGTTTTTTAGAAGTGTAAAAAGTATAGTAATAGAAGATTAAGTTTTAAACTCTTTCAATTGATTATTTATACAATCCTTGTTCTCGAAATGTCTACGGGCCTATTGTAAATAAGAAATTTAATTTTGTACTTTATGAAGGTTAGGATTTATTGAGGCTTTTTGACCAGATAAATTCAATAGATTTAAGAAAATAAACCAAAATTATAGGTACAATTTTATTCTAAATTCTAAAAAAAATAAGTTCTATGAAAAAAACAATTTTTACTATTTGCATTCTGTTCATTGCCTTAATAGGGTATGGGCAGGATATATCAGGGAAAGTGACTGACCCAAATGGTCAATCTCTCCCAGGTGTAAGTGTGACAGTAAAGGGTACCACGCGTGGTGCCATAACCAATACTAGTGGAGATTATAGTGTTGAGGCGAAAAAAGGAGATGTACTGGTATTTTCATTTATCGGTATGATTGCCCAAAGTGTTAGTGTAGGTAATCAGAAAGTTGTAAATATTGTTCTACAAGAAGATTCTCAACAGCTTGGTGAGGTAGTAGTTACTGCATTAGGTATTTCGCGTGAGAAAAGATCCTTGGGATATTCAACTCAAGAAGTTAGTTCTAAAGAAATAAATGAAATCCCAGAAACGAACATTGTAAATGCCTTGCAAGGTAGAATTGCTGGAGCTCAAATTTCGCGTCAAGGTGGTGCACCGGGTCAAGGGTCACAAATCATTTTAAGGGGAATAAATTCGCTTAATCCTGGAGCAGATAATCAGCCATTGTTTATAGTTGATGGTGTTCCTATAAGCAATGATATTTTTACTGTTGGTGGTGGAGATGGGCGTGGAGCAACAAATCGTGCTGCAGATATTGACCTTAACGATGTAGAAAGTGTAAATGTCTTAAAAGGTGGTGCAGCAACTGCTTTGTATGGTGTACGAGCAGCAAATGGAGCAATCATTATTTCTACAAAAAAAGGGAAGAACGGAAAGACGGTTTTTAATATTACGTCTACTGTAGGAAGTGATGAGATAAATAAGATTCCTAATACACAAAGAGAATATACACAAGGCTATTCTAACGAATACGACAAAAATAGTTTTTGGCCAACATGGGGGCCTACTGTTGCAGAAGCACAGGCATTGGATTCAAATCACCCATCAGAGTTGTATAATAATTTTGAGCAAGGGTATCAACGGGGAAGTCAATTCAACCTACATTTAGATGCCTCAGGTGGAACGGAGAATACTTCTTTCTTTTCTTCTTTTTCAAAATTTGATCAAACAGGAATAGTTCCTTTTACTGATTATGGGAAAATGAGCGGAAAGGTTAACGGGACGATAAAGTTGAGTAATAAATTTACAATGCTTGCTTCTGCAAACTTTATAAACTCTGGCGGATTACGTACTGACGCTAGTGCCTTTAACACCCGCCTAGTATATTGGGCTCCTCAAAAAGATGTTTCGGACTTTGAATATTCTGAAGGCCCACTAAAGGGAACAATGAAACCATATCGTCCAGAAATTGCTACAGGAAATAACCCAATTTATGGTAACAAGACTAATACCTTTAAAGATAATGTAAACCGACTTATTGGAAATATTGGTTTTAACTTCCAACCGATATCAGGTATGGATATCAGCTACAGGTTTGGAATGGATTACTTTGCCGACAGTCGTAAAGCCAGTGCCCCTGGCCCGAGTGGAATAGAAGGAGAAGCGATTTTCGAAGATAATGGCTTAGGATTCATTACCGAAACAAGAATTGCCAGTCGTGATCTTACCAATAACCTAGTGGTTTCTTACGAAAGAGATTTAAACGAGGATTTTGACATGACCCTGAGGGCGGGTGTTGATGCCTTTGAAAGATCATATGATAGAGTCTCTACTACTGGAACACAGTTTGAAGTGTGGGATTTTATTCATTTGAGCAATGCAGCAAACATTACAACATCTCAATTTTTAAGTAAAAGGAGACTTGTTGGTTTATATGGAGAAGCAAGTTTTTCGTTTAGAGACATGCTTTATTTGACAGTTACAGATAGAAATGATTGGTCTTCTACACTTCCTCAAGGCAACAATTCGTTCAACTACCCATCGGTAAGTATGGGTTATATTTTTACCGACATGATTGCTGCCAAACCAAATTGGTTTGAATATGGTAAGTTGAGAGCTTCTTATGCACAGATTGGGAAGGATGCAATTGGAGCGTATTTAACTTCTGACGTTTATGGTGCAAATGCACCTGGGTTTCCTATTGGTGATGTAACTGGTTGGACTAGACCAAATAACAAGGCTGACCTTAATTTATTAAACGAACAAACCACCGAAATTGAGATAGGTACAGAATTAAGATTTCTTAAAAATAGGTTGACTTTAGATGCCTCTTGGTATAAGTCAAATGCAATGAACCAAATTCTTGGAGTACCCGTAGCAAATACATCAGGTTACAGTACTTTCACGACAAACAGTGGTGAAATTCAAAACTCGGGAATTGAATTGCTTTTGAATGCAGCAATCATTGAAAATAGTAACTTCAAATGGAATTTTACTGCCAATTTTACAAATAATAATAATAAGGTAATCTCCATAAAAGACGGAATAGACAATATTTATATTGGAGAAGATTATGGTTACAATGGCGGGTCGGCATTACAAATTCTTTACCCTGGGTATTCTTACGGAAACTTACTTGGGACAAGCTATAAACGCTATTATGAAAACCCTGCAGATGAAGATCCATTAGTGATAGACAAGTCTAGACCGATAGTTATTGGTAGTGATGGATTTCCAGTACGTGAGTTAGAGCCTAAGATTTTGGGAAATTCTATTGCCAAATGGTTCGCAAACTTTGGTAATCGCTTTACTTACAAAAACTTTGCTTTAGGATTTAATATTGATGTTCGTCAAGGGTTCCAAAAATTCAATTCTTTAGATAACTTCCTTGCAGCTTTTGGAATGTCGGATTATTCTACCAATAGAAACGAAACTATCGTTTTTGAAGGGGTCACTGCCAATGGCGAACCTAATACAAAAGAGGTTTATTTGGGACAAGGAAATGGGCCAGATGGTGTGAACTACGGTGCGGGTTTTTATCGTAATGTTTACAGAGGAGTTGCAGAAAACTTTGTTGAAGATGCTTCTTGGGTAAGACTACAAAACTTAAATGTGAGTTACAGTTTACCTCAATCTGTTTTGGAGAAATCACCTATTAAAAACGTATTACTTTCACTTACAGGTACTAACCTTTGGTTAAGTACGCCATACAGTGGATTTGATCCAGAGGTGTCGGTAAGTACAGGAAATGATCAAGGATTTGCAGGAAGAGGAGCATATCCAGGGTTGAAATCGTACGCAGCAACTTTACGTTTAACTTTTTAATTAGCTACAACAATGAGATATAAATTATTAATAACAATATTGTTTTTCGGGTTCATTGCTACTAGTTGTAATGATTACCTAGATGTTAATGTAAATCCTAATGGAGCTGTAAGGCCACCACTGAAAGGTTTACTCGCCAATGTTACTTACAATACTGGTGTGAATATGTATAACATGGGAGGTACTACTTCATTTTATACACAATACCTAGCCTCTCCCAATCCTGCTTCGCCAACCGATGTGTATGAAAGAGTAAGTACTAGTGGAACTTGGGGTAGTATATATGGAGTCATGTCGGATATTTATGACATGGAGAAGTTTGCAAAAGAGAACAATTCGTACCACTACATTGGTGTTGCGAAGGTTTTGATGGCTATTAATCTTGCTACTGCGGTGGATGCATATGGAGATGTGCCATTTAGTGAAGCATTGTCTTTTGAAACCATAGTACCAAAATTTGACAGTCAGCAAGAACTTTATACCAAAGTAAATCAGTTACTAGATGAAGCTATAGTGGAGCTGGGTAAAACAAACGACGGTGAAGCACTACCCAAAGCAAATGACTTTATTCATGGCGGAAGTGTTTCAAAGTGGATAAAAACTGCTTACACGCTTAAAGCTCGTTACCTGAATCACCTATCTGGCACTCCAAACTACAATGCAGATGCTGTGTTGGCAGCGGCTGCCAAAGGATACACTTCCAATGCTGACGACGCTCAAGTTACTCAGTTTCAGCAAAGAAATCCATGGGCACAAGTGGCCGTAAATAATGCAAATCTAGTTCTTGGTGGATGGCTATCGGAGCAATTTATTGATGCTTTGAATGGAACAACCTTTGGTACAGTAGATCCTAGATTAGCGAAAATTACAAGCCCCCTTCCAAATGGTAAATTCATAGGAACTGAAAATGGTAAAGGTAGAACTGGCGATGGTGCAGGAGCACAAACAGTCGTTTACCTTACCACAGATGGTTTTTATTCAAGTACTAATGCTCCCCTTATCATTGCATCTTTTTCAGAGTTAAAGATGATTGAAGCGGAAGCTAATTTTAGAGCTGGGAATACCAATAAAGCATATGATGCTTTATTGGCTGGGGTAACTGCTAATCATTCAAAACTTGGTGTTGCTCCAGAAGCTACTACAAGTTATTTAGCATCTGGAATTCTACCAGCAACTGCTGCTGATGTAAAGTTGAAAGATATATTTAATCAAAAATATATCACAATGTTCCTACATCCAGAGTCTTGGGTAGATGCTAGAAGGTTTAATTATTCGTATGACAAATTCACTTTGCCTGTTAACGCAGCATTGGGAACTGCCTTTGTACGTAGGTTAGATTATCCGGATACTGAATATCAAAGAAATGCTGCAAATGTTCCAAAGGTAGATCTTACAACGCCTATTTTTTGGAATTGATTTTTTAGATTAGAACCCCACTAGCTAAATTAGTGGGGTTTTTTTGTGGTCTGTATTGGAGCTTAATCAGCGACATTATAGATTAGACACTTTTTAAAATAGGGGCATTTGATATGCTTTTTTTATCTTTGTTTTTGCTTGAAATTAAAGAGACGGAGTGACTAGTTATTTAAATGAATTGAATGAGCCGCAACATACTGCGGTTACGCATCCAGAGGGTCCATTAATGATCATTGCTGGAGCGGGATCTGGGAAGACAAGGGTATTGACTTATCGTATTGCGTGGTTGATAGAGCAAGGAGTGAATCCTTTTAACATTCTCTCGCTTACTTTTACAAATAAAGCTGCTCAGGAAATGCGGGAACGTGTAGAAAAAGTGGTGGGAACAGATGCTCGTAACTTGTGGATGGGAACTTTTCACTCGGTTTTTGCCAAAATATTACGTTTTGAAGGGAAATTACTGGGATATAATTCCAATTTCTCGATATACGATACCGATGATTCTAAGTCATTGTTGAGGTCTATCATTAAAGATTTTGATTTAGATGATAAATTATATAGAGTAAATACGGTTTTGAATCGTATTTCGAATGCCAAGAATACATTGATTTCATGGGAATCTTATTTGCAGCATGGTGTATATGCCGATGAAGATAAATCTGCTCGAATGCCCGACATTGGTAGGATTTATAAAGCCTATCAGCTAAGAATGTTTCAGGCAAACGCGATGGATTTTGATGACTTGTTATTCAATACAAATGTCCTTTTTAGAGATCATTTGCATGTGTTGAATAAATATCAGCACAAGTTTCAGCATGTGATGGTGGATGAGTTTCAGGATACAAACGTGTCTCAATATCTCATTACAAGAAAACTTGCCGCTGTACATCAAAATATTTGTGTTGTTGGTGACGATGCTCAAAGTATCTATGCATTCCGTGGAGCGAATATTCAGAATATTCTCAATTTTCAGAAGGACTACCCTGAGCTGCAAGTGGTAAAGCTTGAGCAAAATTATCGTTCTACACAGAATATTGTAAATGCTGCAAATTCACTGATTGGCAAAAATAAGGGTCAGTTACAAAAGAATGTTTTTACAGCAAATGAAGAAGGGCCAAAAATAGATGTGTTAAAAGCCCCATCGGATAATGAAGAAGCTCGCACCATTGCCAATAGGATTTTTGAAGCAAAGCTTAATAAGCAATTAACCAATAGTGATTTTGCGATTTTGTATCGGACAAATGCTCAATCGAGGGCTTTTGAGGAAGCTTTACGAAAGATCAACATTAAGTATCGAATTATCGGTGGTTTGTCTTTTTATCAAAGAAAAGAAATCAAAGACATTTTGGCTTACTTACGTTTCACTGTAAACCAGCAGGACACGGAGGCATTCAAGCGGATCATTAATTTACCGAAGCGTGGAATTGGTAGCCAAACAGTTGCCAAACTAATTATTGCGGCCAGTGATAACAACCTTCCTATTTGGGAAGTGGTAAACAATATAAGAACGTATTTTGATGGTCGTGCGGCCAATAGTATTGCGAACTTTGCTGACCTTATTCGTAGCTATCAGATTTTGCTCGAACAGGGTGATGATGCTCACAATGTTGCCATGCATGTAGCTCAATCTACGGGTATTTTACGAGAGTTATATGCCGATAAAACCGTGGAGGGGCTTGCCCGCTACGAGAATATTCAAGAATTGCTCAATAGTATAAAGCAATATGTAGATAATGAAGAAAACGAGGATAAAAGCTTAGCGGCTTTTCTTCAGAATGTGTCATTACTGACCAATGCGGACCAAGATGATGAAGATGGCGACAACGATAGAGTGACCATGATGTCTATTCATGGGAGTAAAGGCTTGGAGTTTAATCAGGTATTTGTGGTTGGTCTAGAAGAAAATCTCTTCCCGTCGCAAATGATGCTACAAAGTCGCGATGATTTGGAAGAGGAACGTAGGCTTTTTTATGTAGCGATAACTCGAGCAGAAAAAGAGCTTACACTGTCTTACGCCGAAAGTAGATACCACTATGGAAGGTTGAACTATTGTGAGCCGAGTAGATTTTTGCTTGAGATTGACCCTGCTTTTCTCAACTTACCCAAAGAATCAACTCGACCAGGTAGAAAGTCTTTTACTGACGATAGTGAGGTGGTGTCGGCATTTGGCAACAAAAAAGAAAGAGTACTCTCCAACCTGAAACCTGTTAATAGAGTTCAGCCTTCAAAACCGCATGTAAGTACTGGTGATTTTAAAGCAACCGACCCAAATGACCTTACAGAAGGAGCGAAGGTGGAACATCAAAAATTTGGTTTTGGTAGAATTACCAAGCTAGATAAGTCTGGTACAAGTACAAAAGCTACAGTATCCTTTAAAACTCAAGGAGAGAAAACGCTTTTACTCAGTTTTGCTAAGTTAAGATTGGTGGAGTAGAGGTTGAAAGCTAAAATGCTTAGCTTCTCGAAAAGTAATTTTTGATAAATAATGGATAAAATTAAAACCTAAATGAATAAAAGCTCAATCGTTCCCCTCCCAGAATTCTTTGATAGATACATCAATCTTGTGGAGCAAGAAAACCTAATAGATGGGTTAAATACAGCTTTAGACGAACTGGAAAACTTAGACTGGGTTAGCCTTAATGCAATTGGTAAGCAAGTTTATGCCGAGAATAAGTGGACGATCAATGAGGTTTTTCAACACTTGATAGACAACGAGCGAATTCAGGGGACTCGTGCATTACGAATCGGGAGAGGTGAGTCTTATTTGCATGATGGTTATGATGAAAACCTTTTGGCTTCGACCTCTTTTGCCAATAATCGTAGTTTGGAAGAAATGGTTGATGAATTTATTTATCTGAGGAGAAGTACAATTGGTCTTTTTCAGAGTTTTGGCGAAAATCAAATTCAAGAAAAGGGGACGTGTTCAGGAGTTGAGATTTCAGTACTTGCTCTAGGCTTCCAAATTGTTGGTCATCAAATTCACCACTTTAATGTGATAAAGGAAAGATACTATCCATTGCTCAAATAGTACAAATTAGGCTTTTAGCCTTAGATCTACATCCTAAAATCTTTGTTAGTTTCTACCGATTGCAGCCTTTATTCTTTGCTTGCTGCTTATTCATTTCTATTTTTGTGATAGCCGCTTGGCGAATATCGAAAACATAATAAATGACTACATTACTTATACTGATTTTTGTAATCGGTTACTTGGGCATCGTGCTAGAGCACAATATTTCAATTGATAAATCATCATCTGCCCTTCTTGCTGGATCACTTTGTTGGACCGTTGTTGCATTTATTAGTAATGATCCTCATCATATGAATGAGGAACTCTTGCATCACCTTAGTGAAATTGCAAGTATTCTGTTCTTCTTGATGGGAGCAATGACCATAGTAGAGTTAATTGACACTTACGAGGGCTTCGATATAATTACAGACAAAATCACCACCAAAAGCCAAATTAAGCTGCTTTGGATTATTTGTACACTTACATTCTTCTTATCAGCCATTCTAGACAACCTTACTACCACCATTGTAATGGTAACCCTGATAAAGAAAATCATTGATAAGCAGGATCTTAGGCTCATTTTTGTGGGTATGATTGTAGTTTCGGCAAATGCTGGAGGGGCATGGTCTCCTATGGGAGATGTAACTACCACAATGCTCTGGATTGGTGGACAAATCACAGCAGGTAATATTGTTAAAACTTTATTTTTGCCAAGTTTGGTTTGTATGATTATTCCGCTAATTGCGGTTTCTACTACCGTGAGAGGGTTCCTGCCAGATAAACTATTTGGTGATGGCAGCTCTAAGAAAAATGTTGGAAGTGCTAAGTATATTATCTTTTTCACAGGAATAGGTGGTTTGCTTTTTGTTCCACTTTTCAAAACGGTAACTCATCTTCCTCCTTTTATGGGGATGTTACTTTCATTGGGTTTACTTTGGTTAGTAACCGAGTTGATTTTAAAGAAGAAAGAAGAAAAGTTTCGCAACGAATATTCTGTTTATCGTGCATTAGAAAAAGTAGATATGCCCAGCGTACTCTTTTTCTTAGGAATACTTTTAGCAGTTTCTGCATTACAAACTGTAGGTATCTTAACTGATTTGGCAGCTTGGTTGTCTTCTGCAATTGAAAGTCAAACAATTATCGTTACACTGATAGGCTTGCTTTCTGCAATCGTTGATAATGTGCCTCTGGTCGCTGCTTCAATGGGAATGTATAGTTTAGAGCAATTTGCTACAGATGATCCTTTCTGGGAGTTATTGGCTTATTGTGCAGGAACAGGTGGATCAGCCTTGATTATTGGTTCTGCGGCAGGTGTTGCTGCAATGGGGCTCGATAATATTCGCTTCTTTTGGTATGTTAAGAAAATAAGTTGGTTAGCACTTATTGGCTATTTTGCTGGTATTGGAGTATTTTTGCTACAATCAATGTTTGCATAAAATTAATATGCCCTCTGTACATCTTGTTGATGTACAGAGGGTTACTTTTTCTTTTTCTTCCTGCAAGTATTCCCAAAATTATCGTGTTCAACTTTTTTGTATTTATTAAAGTTGATTAACCCACTTGGGTTTCAATTAAGAAAAATAAATTAATTAGGAGAAGTTATTGAATTATTTTAAATTCATGCTTAGGTTTTCGACCTAGATTGAATTTTTAAACCTTAATTTAATTAACATGATAAAAAAACTACTCTTTATTGTGCTAGTAGTGGGTATACTCCCAGTATTGGCACAAAACAAAACGGTCTCTGGTGTAGTGACTGATTCCGACGATGGCTCTACTCTTTCTGGTGTGAGTGTCGTTGTACAAGGAACTACTCAAGGAACACTAACCGATTCAGAAGGAAAGTATTCGATTAATGCTGCGGCAAAAGATGTATTGATCTTCTCTTTCATTGGAATGCAAACACAATCAGTTACAGTTGGGAATAATAGCATGCTTAATGTCAGTATGTTAAGCGATGCCAATCAATTGGATGCGATTGTAGTGACTGCATTAGGTATCAAGCGTGAAGAAAAAACACTTTCTTATGCTCAGCAAACTGTAGGTTCGGAAGAACTTGTGAGAACAAGGGACCCTAACTTTATGAACAGCCTTGCAGGAAAAGCAGCTGGGGTTGAGATAAAAAGAAGTAGCTCAGGAGCTGGTGGATCTACCAAAGTTGTATTAAGAGGAAATAAGTCACTTAGTGGTGATAGTTCTCCACTATTTGTAATCGACGGAATTCCAATGGCGAACAATAGAGGTAATCAGCCAGGAATGTGGGGTGGTACCGATAGAGGAGATGGTCTTTCTGCTATCAACCCAGAAGATATTGAAAGTATCAGTATTTTGAGAGGGTCAAATGCCGCTGTACTATATGGTAGCCAAGGAGCAAACGGTGTAGTACTTATTACTACCAAGTCTGGTAAGTCTGGTAAAGCAACAGTGACTCTCAATTCTGGTTTCACAAACGAAAACTATATTGAGCTTCCAGAACTTCAATATAAGTATGGTGCTAAGGGTAATGCTAAAGAAAGTTGGTCTACTACTTCTGGAAATTATGATGATTCTTTTGTGAAGAACTTCTTCGAAACTGGTCATAATATGTACAATGCACTTACTATTAGCGGTGGTACGGATAAAACAAAGGCTTACTTTTCTTATGCAAATACAAAGGCAAATGGAATAACGCCAAACAACGATTACGCTAAAAACAATTTCTCATTTAAGCAATCAACAAAATTGCTTAATGATAAAATCACGGTGAGCTCAAATATCATTCTTGCGATAGAAAAGAGTGAAAATAGACTTCCTGCTGGGTATTACCTAAATCCATTGACGGGTTTGTATATGTTCCCAAGAGAAAGAAACTTCAATGATTTTAAAGATAATTATCAAATTTTTGATGCTGCAAGGAACTTGAACAAGCAAAACTGGTTCGTATCTGACCACCATCAATCAAACCCTTATTGGATTATAAACAATGAGCCTAAAGTTGATGATTCTAAAAGAGTAATTGGTAGCATGAGTGTTGCCTATAATATCCTTGACAACTTGACTCTTCAAGTTAGAGGTAATTATGATTATGCAGCTAGACAATTTGAACAGCAACACGCAGCAACTTCAAACTCTACCAATGTTCACCCTAATGGAGCATGGGATTATACCAATTATGACGATCAGTTGGCTTACGCTGATGCGATTTTGACTTACAATACTGATATAACTAAAGACTTAAGTTTAAATGCAGTTGTAGGATCTAGTTATCAAAAAACAATTTATGGAGTAGGAGTTGGTGTAGGAACTGGAACGACAGGTTTGCTTTACCCAAATGAGTTTTATTTCCAAAACCTACCTACCAATGTACAGGTTTCATCTTTGACCAATGGTTCTGTTGTAAAGCAGGGTCTGTTTGGTAACCTTCAGTTTGGACTCAAAGAATTCTTATTCCTTGACCTTTCTGGAAGAAATGACTGGGCTTCTACTTTAGCTTTGACTGGAAATGATTCTTACTTCTATCCATCTGTAGGTCTTACAGGTATAGTAAGTGAAATGTTTAAAATGCCATCATTTATTACTTTTGGTAAGTTAAGAGCATCTTATACGCAAGTGGGTAACGAAGTGCCATTTAATCGTATTTTCCCACAAAATAGTATCAATGCTAGTGGTGGAGTTGTTAGAAACACGGTTAAGCCTTTCTTGAATGCCAAGCCTGAAATCATTACTAGTTTGGAATTCGGTGCAGATTGGAGATTTTTCCATAACCGTTTCGGGATAGATTTCACATATTATGATATTACTAGTAAGGATCAATTTATTCAGGTACCTACTGTATCTGGAGAAGGTGGATACACAACCGAGTTTATCAATGCTGGTGAAATTTCTAACAAAGGAATTGAGCTTACAATAAGTGCAACACCATACAAGACAAATGACTTCCAATGGGTGTCTGCTTTAAACTTTACAAGAAACCGTAACACAATTGTGGATATCGGACCAGACGACAAGAAAACAATTCAGTTGGGTAGTTCAGAAGGTTTCGATTCGAAGCTTGTTGAAGGTGGATCATTTAATGATTTGTATGTACTTAAGTTCCAAAGAGATGCTCAGGGAAGAATCATTTTTGACGCAGGTAAGCCTTTAAGAACTGCGACTACAGAGCTAATCGGAAACTTGGATCCAAGATGGTCTTTAGGGTGGAATAACAATTTCACTTACAAAAGATTAAACATGGGAATACTTATCAATGGTAAGTTCGGTGGAAATGTATTTAGTCAAACTGAGTCTATGCTTGATGGTGCTGGAGTATCATTAAGAAGTGCTGATGCTAGAGATGCTGGTGGTGTAGAAGTAAATGGAGTAGATAAAGCTACAGATGCTGCGATCACGAAAGTTGATGCCGAAACATGGTACAGAGCAATTGGAGATAGAAACGGAATAGGCGAGGCCTATGTTTTTGATCGTACCAATATTAGACTTGCTCAGTTTAACGTAGGTTATGATTTGAATTTGGCACAAACCAAACTTCCAATCAAGGCTGCTACTATTTCATTTATTGGAAATAATTTATTTTTCCTTTACAAAGTTGCACCATTCGATCCTGAATTGGCAATGAGTACTAATCAAAATGCTCAAGGATTGGACAACTTCAACCTTCCGTCAACAAGAACTTACGGTGTTAACTTAAAACTAACTTTTTAAATAAGACAACATGAAGAAATTTATATATCTCATTGTCTCTGCCATTGCTTTCACTAGCTGTACGGACAATTTTGAAGAGATCAACACAAACCCATATCAGATTTCTACGGAGTCGTTAAAGCAAGACTTTAATCACGTTGGATCGTTTTATCCTTCTATGCTTGGTCAGATTTTTGGAAATCAAATTGACCATAATTTAACAAATGTGACTTATTCGCAGCATTTGGCTACACCTACTCCTTTCGTAGGTGGAGTTAATAATACCACATATTACATTCGTTGGAATGGATACTGGGGACGCGAGTATAATAATGTAATGGCACCTGCTAAGCAAGTGATTGAAATTGCTGAAAAGGATGGATACACTGTCTTTGTAGAATGGGCAAACCTGATTAAGATTATTTCTATGTCAAGAGTAACACTTTATCAAGGGCCAGTTATCTACACTAACTTTGGTAAAACAGGAAGCGTTCTTTACGATAGTGAAGAGGTTTTGTACAAAGCATTTTTTAGTGATTTAGATAGAATTATCGCAGAGTTTAATAACAATAAGGACTATGTAGGATTGAATAGTTTTGACGCTAGTTATGGTGGTAATGTTGCAAAATGGGCTAAATATGCCAATTCTCTTAGATTACAACTTGCGATGAGAGTTTCTAAAGTGGACCCAGCATTAGCAAAGAAAGAAGGAGAAAAGGCATTGGCTGATCCAGCTGGACTTATCCTTTCTAACGCTGACAACTTTAATATCTCTGGATATGGTGCTAAGTTTCACCCAGCACAAATTTGTTTTGAGTGGGGTGATACTCGTATGAGTGCTACTATGGAGTCTATTCTTATTGGTTACAAAGACAATAGAATTGAGAAATATTTTGATCCAGTTTCTGACCTTTCTTTAGTTAGTGATCACCCAGCATGGCCTTACAAAGGAATCCGTAATGGAGCTGAATTAGTTGCTAAGGACGATAGATTAAGCTACTCTACTTTAGATGTTAGTTTTAATGATCCTGCTAAAGTAACTAAGCGTAAAGTAATGAGTGCAGACGAAGTTTATTTCTTGAAAGCAGAAGCTGCATTGAGAGGATGGGCTGGAGCTGGAGACGCTAAAACAAACTACGAGTCAGGAGTTAGAGCTTCTTTCGAATTGTGGGGTGCTGGTGGCGTAGATGCTTATCTTGCTGACAATTCTAGCCTACCAATTGATTATGTAGATCCTAAAGCACCTACAGGTGTGAATGCATTTAAAAATGGAATTACTAATACTGTAGCTTGGGATGAAGCGGCATCTAAGGAAATTAAGCTTGAGAAAATTATTACTCAAAAATGGATTGCATGTTACACCAACGAAATGGAATCATGGATGGACCACAGAAGAACTGGTTATCCTAAACTTCCACCCGTATACCAAAACAGCAGTAATGCTGACTGGGGTGTGATACCAAAAGGTGATATTCTTAGAAGAATGCCATTTGTAACAGCAGAAAGAAACGGAAACCCTGCTGGTGTTGCTGATGCAACGGCCAAATTAAAAGGTCCAGATGAAATTGGAACTCGCCTTTGGTGGGATACTGGTGGACCAAATTTCTAAATTTATTTATTAGTTTATTAAAAAAGGCATGTGTATAATTTACACATGCTTTTTTTGTTTAATTTGCTTAGAACGAGATAAAATGCGGATTCAAAGTGATGATTCGATGGTTTTGGCTTTTTTCTCTTTGTACAAAATATAAACCTACCTATAAGTGAAAGTAATTCAATCTTGGTTAAAATTGATCTCTTTGGTTTTAATCAATATTCAACTTATTTCTTGTAATACAGTGGATGATTCAAAGATGTTTTCTTTGCTCCCAAGTAGCCATACAGGCATTAAGTTTAAAAACCTTATTCAAGAAACTCCTGAGTTTAATATCCTGACTTACGGCTATTTGTACAATGGCGGTGGGGTTTCCATTGGCGACATTAACAATGATGGCCTACAAGATATTTACTTCACAGGTAGTATGGTTGGTAGTAGACTTTACTTAAATAAGGGCGATTTAAAGTTTGAAGAAATTGCTCAAAGTGCTGGCGTATTTGCTGAAGGTTTCTGGAATACCGGAACCACAATGGCTGATGTGAATGGAGATGGATTATTAGATATTTATGTTTGTAGGTCAGCAGCGAAAGACGATTTTAAGCGTAAGAATTTATTATTTATTAATAACGGCGACCTAACTTTTACTGAAAAGGCCGCCGAATTCGGAATAGATGACAACGGCTACTCTACACAAGGTGCATTTTTCGATTACGACAGAGATGGAGACCTAGATTTATATGTTTTGAATCATTCTATTCAAGAGTATGCTAGTTTTAGATCAGTAAGTGGTGGATTGAAAAGCCAACGAGATCCAAGTTTTGAAGATAGATTGTATAGAAATGACAACGGGAAATTTACAGTAGTCAACGACGAAGCTGGACTTACATCAAATGTTTTAGGATTTGGTTTAGGCATTTCTGTTTCTGATATCAATAATGATGGTTGGTCAGATATTTATATTTCAAATGACTTTAATGAGCAAGATTACTTATACATTAATAAGAAAGACGGCACTTTTACAGAGAATTTAGCGGGCTATATTGGACATACATCTCATTTCTCAATGGGTTCAGATATTGCGGATATCAACAATGATGGCTTTACAGACATCATGACATTAGATATGTTGCCAGAAGGAAATGTAAGGCAAAAAATGGTCTCAGGTCCAGATAATTACGATAAGTATCAGTTGCTCGTTAAAAACGGATTTTACGAGCAGAGTATGAGAAATATGCTGCATTTGAACAATGCAGGAAAGTCGTTTTCGGAGATTGGGCAATTTGCCGGTGTATATGGAACAGACTGGAGCTGGTCGACTTTGTTCTGTGATTTGGATAATGATGGCTTTAAGGATTTGTATATCACCAATGGCGTTAAGAAGGACTATACAAATATGGACTTTATGAATTTTGCTGTTCAAGAAAAGCTGAATGAAAATAAGTCGGGAGTTCAAATGTCGATTGATAAATTGCTCGAAAATATTCCTGGGTCTCTCGTTGAAAATTATACCTATCGTAATAATGGTAACCTTACTTTTTCTAAAGTAAACGAAGATTGGGGATTAAATGAAAAATCTCTTTCCAACGGAGCGGCCTATGCCGATTTAGACAATGATGGTGACTTAGATTTGGTTGTTAACAATACGGAATCCGAAGCTTTTGTTTACCGAAATAACAGTGAAATTCATTCAAAGAACAAATTCTTGAAAGTAAAATTGATTGGGACAGGAATGAATACTTTTGGAATTGGTTCAAAAGTAATTCTGACAATTGGTGACAAGAAAATTGCTCAAGAATTAATGCCAACTAGAGGTTTTGAGTCTTCAGTTTCTAGCGATTTAGTTTTTGGACTTGGAACTTCGGACATAGTGGAAGAATTAAAGGTGATTTGGCCGGATGGTAAGGTTCAAGCCTTAAAAAACATAAAGCCTAATCAGACCATTTCATTTAATCAATATGATAGTAAAATTGAAGAAACGAGGGAATTGAATAAGGTTACACCTATTTTTAGTGAATATCAGGCCGTAGGCTTAAGTGCTTTTGAACATAATGAAAACGAATTTATAGACTTTTATAGAGAGTTGTTATTACCTCACAAGCTTTCTACTCAAGGGCCTAAAATCGCAGTTGCGGATATCAATAATGATGGCCTTGAGGATGTTTTTGTAGGAGGTGCAAAAGGTCAGTCAGGGGAATTATTTTTTCAAACAAGGAATGGAAGTTTCATGATTCAGAGTAATTCTTATTTTATCATTGATAAAAACAGTGAAGATATTGGAGTGTTGTTTTTTGATGCTGATGGCGATAGAGATCAAGACTTATATGTAATAAGTGGAGGGAACGAATCTGAAGCTAATTCTCCCGAAATTCAGGATCGATTATATATTAATGACGGTAAAGGGAATTTTCAAAAAAATGTAGCCGCCCTACCTCAAATGTCGTCTAGTGGTTCATGCGTGAAAGCAGGTGATTTTGATTCGGACGGTCACTTAGATTTGTTTGTAGGTGGAAGGCTTATGCCAGGGAAGTATCCTAGGCCTTCAGCAAGTTATGTGCTCCAAAATGATGGAAAAGGAAACTTTAAAAATGTATCCTCCACAATTCTTCCTGATGCTAAACAACTGGGAATGGTTACAGATGCTACATGGACAGACTTTAATGGTGATGGGAAACAGGATCTTATTGTTGTTGGGGAGTTTATGGCTATTCAAGCATTCGAGAACAAAGGCGGAGTTTTAAAAAGGGTTGCTGATAATTCTGGTTTGGAGAACACTGAAGGATGGTGGAATAGCATAAAATCGGGAGATTTTGACAACGATGGTGACATGGATTATATCCTTGGAAATTTTGGATTGAATTCGCAATTAAAAGCTTCGGTGAAAGAACCCATTACCTTGATTGCAAAAGACTTCGATGGCAATGGCACCCTAGATCCAATTTTGTGCTCCTATAATATGGGTGAAAGCTATCCTGTGTTTTCAAAAGATGACATGTCAAACCAATTGACATTTTTGAAATCAAAATATGTGAGTTACAGTGAATTCGCAGATAAAAGAATTACAGATATGTTTTCTGCAAGCGATTTGAAAGACGCTATTCAACTAAAGGCAAATACGCTAGCTTCGGGATATCTTGAAAATCTTGGAAATAATAAGTTTAAGCTACATGAGTTGCCATTCTTGTCTCAGATAGCTCCAGTTTATGGAATTAGTATCCAAGACTTTAATAATGATAAAAACTTGGATGTGATTTTGGCTGGGAATTTTTATGGAACACGTGTCAAGTACGGCAGATATGATGCTAGTAAAGGAACGGTGTTACTTGGAAATGGAAAAGGTCAGTTTAATGCTTTGAGTAATATTGAAAGTGGGATTGATCTTCAGGGAGAAATGAGAGATATCAATTCTGTTAAAACCGTAGGAGGTAAACGAATTCTTATTTTTGCTAGAAACAATGGTCCATTAAAAACATATGTTATTGGAAATTGAACCATTCCTTAATGGCTGTGCACATGATAATTAATACTTAAAACAAAGCTTTTACATGAAATCTCTATTGATTTTAGTTTTCCTTACTTGCTTTTCGGCTAGTTCAATTGCTCAATCATTGCTCTCTGATACCAAAAGAACAATGCTTACTTATGGCTTCTCCGACCCAGACCCTGTGGCGAAGCCCGGACGGATTTACCCATATTTTAGATTTGACGGATATACGGATAAGGGTGTTCAAAAGAAATGGCAATTCATTGACTTAGAAAATGACTATATCAAAGTGTCAATTACCCCCGAAATAGGCGGTAAAGTATGGGGTGCTATAGAAAAGTCAACTGGTTTTCCATTTGTTTACTTCAATAATGTGGTCAAGTTTCGAGATGTTGCCATGCGAGGTGCATGGACTTCTGGTGGTATTGAAATGAATTTTGGAGATATAGGGCATGACCCTACAGTTTCTAACCCAGTAGACTATTTAACTCGTACAAATAAGGATGGAAGCATCAGTTGTTTTGTTGGTTCATATGATTGGGCTTCTCGTACTCGGTGGATGGTTGAGGTTAATTTACCCAAAAATGAGGCTTTATTCACTACAAAGAGCAAGTGGTTTAATGCTAGTTCTATTGAGCAAACTTATTATCATTGGATGAATGCAGGTTTCAAAGCTGATGGAGATTTAGAATTGGCATTTCCAGGAACTGGTTATATAGGACATAATGGCGATTTACACTCTTGGCCAAAAAATAAAGAAGGTAGAGACATTAAGTTTTATAAAAAAAATGATTTCGGTTCCTATAAATCGTACCATGTTTTAGGAGAAGAGGCCGATTTCTTTGGTGGATATTGGCATAAAGACAACATTGGTTTTGTTCACTATTCGCCATATTATGAGAAATTGGGAAAGAAAGTATGGATATGGGGTTTGTCTCAAGAAGGCATGATTTGGGAAGATTTACTCACAGATTCTGATGGGCAATATGTAGAACTACAATCGGGTAGATTATTTAACCAAGCTGCTGGAGATAGTAAAAATAGTCCTTACAAGCATGTTTCTTTTGAGCCATATGCAACAGACCAATGGACTGAATCTTGGTTTCCAGTAAAAGAAATTGGAGGAATTACTGAAGCAAAAGATTGGGGTGCGAGTAATATAAAACTCGAGAATACCGTATTGAAAATTAGCTTAACCGCAGTAAAGACGATATCAAAGACACTAAGAATTGAGAATGGAGGAAAAGAAAGCAAGTTAAAAGTAAACTTAAAGCCTTTAGAGGTTTTTAATCATAACCTTGAAACGAAAACGGGTAGTGAAATATCCGTTTGGCTAGATGGACAATTACTTTTTAATAATGGACACAAAAAGAGTTCGAGCATAGCAAGACCTCTAGAAGGCCCTTCGGATTTTGATTGGAAAAGTGAATACGGACTATTTTTGGATGCTCAAAGTTTTTACAATCAGCGACAATTTAAAGATGCACAGCCCAAGTTGTCGGAGTTGTTGAAGCTAAATCAATACCACGTACCAGCATTGGGGCTCATGGCTCAATTAATGTACCGTAATGCGAATTTTTTGGAAGCAACTAATTATGCCAAGAAAGCACTTTCGATTAACACTTATGATGGGTTGGCTAATTACATTCTTGGTTTAGCTCAATTTAGACTAGGTAACTATGCTGCCTCGTCTGAGGCTTTCTCTGTGGCAGTTTTATCATCTCAATACAAATCGGCAGCATTTACCGAACTTGGAAAAATTCGTATACTACGAAACGACTTAGAACTTGTTGGAAGCTTGGCAAATCAAGCTTTGGAATCCAATTCAAATAATGAGCATGCAATACATTTAAAGGCTGTTTTCTTAAGAATAACCGAACAAAAAGAATTGGCTTTGAGTCTTGTTGACGAAATACTTGAAACAGACCCACTAGATCATTTTGTAAGATTCGAAAAATACCTTTTAACCCGAAATAAAGAAGATTTAGAAAGCTTTAAATCGAATATAAAAAACGAATTGCCACATGAGAATTACATTGAAATGGCAATTTGGTACAATGATATTGGGCAAAAAGAAAGTGCTATAGAGCTTTTAAGAAACGCTCCAAGACACGCAATGGTTAGTTTTTGGCTAAATGAGATTATGCCTAATGGGGAAAGCCTAAAGGATGCAATGGAGCAATCACCTTATTTGGTATTTCCGTTTCGTATAGAAGAAGAAGCCTTATTTAAAAAATTGCTCAATGAATCGAATTCGTGGAAAGTTAACTACTATTACGGCTTATTGCTGTGGCAATGGGATAGAATTGAAGAAGCTAAAGTGCAATTTGAGAAATGCGGAAATCGACCGGATTTCTATCCCTTTTACTTGGCAAAAGCTCAGCTTTACGAAACAAATGAGGAGCTGAAAGAAAAAGCTCTTGTTAAAGCATTGGAGCTTGCACCCAATAATTGGCGTGTTGTGAAAGAAATTTCCTCGTTTTATCAATCTAAGAAAGAGTTGAAAAAAGCTTTGTCTTATATTGAAAACTTCAAGGTTGAGGAAGTTCATGAGAAGTACATCCTGGGCCAGCAAAAGGCTGAGATTTTAGCTGAAATGGGACGATATGCGGAAACTGTTACTTTCATGCAAACACTAAATATGTTACCTAATGAAGGTGCAAGAGGTGCACATTCGCTATTTCGTTCATCCTGCTTGAATCAGGCAGTTGTACTTTTAAATGGTAAGGAATTCAAAAAAGCTTTGACTTTTCTTGATTTGGCAGAAACTTGGCCTCAAAACCTCGGAAGCGGTGAGCCATATGAACCTGATAATAGGTTGAGTACTGCTCTCAAGAAATATGCAACTGACAAAACTCCTCCGAGTATTGATTCTTTTAAGAAAAAATTGAGCAAAGGTGATCAGGTTATTTTGGAAAAGTTAAAGCTTTGATTATAAGTCTCTACAGTTAAATTCTTGCTCTTTTCTTCGAAATAATTTGGTTCAAGTTCAATCAATTGATCTGTGTTGATTCTTTATTTTTATTGTAGTATTTGGGCCAAAATTACTCTTGGCTAATTTCTAGTGTTCCTTTTAAAATATGTACTCATACACTTTTTAGATGGATTTTTAGCATAATCTTGAATATAATTAATCATATTAAAACTATTAAGAAATTGATAGGTCACTTATTGTTAAAGACAATCCCGAACTCTATATTTACTGTTTAAAAACGCAAATAATTTTCTCAACCTAAACTTTCGATAATGTTTAAAAAACTATTATTACTACTATTTGCATTTAGTATGGTGCAGGGTTCGCTCTATGCACAACTAAAGGTAAGTGGTAAGGTCACGGACAACACCAATGTTGGAATTCCTGGTGTTAGTATAGTGGTAAAGGGTACCGCTGTTGGAACCTCCACAGATGTGAATGGGGACTATTCGGTTGCCGTTCCTAAGGAGGGTGTTTCTATCATCTTTAGTTACGTAGGATTAGTTAGCCAAGAAATAACAATTGGAAACAAATCCACCATTAATGTAACACTTCTAGAAGACGAAAAACTTTTGAATGAAGTGGTGGTAGTGGGTTATGGACAAATGAAGCGAGCAGACTTAACAAGTGCTCAAACCTCCATCTCGTCTAAGGATATTGAAAAAACAATCAATACAACCATTGAGCAAGCCATTCAGGGTAGGTCAGCTGGTGTGTATGTAACTCAAAACTCAGGACAGCCTGGAGGTGGGATATCCGTGAATATTAGGGGGGTGAACTCAATTAACGGTACAAACGAGCCTTTATACGTTATTGACGGAATTCAAATTCCTGGTCAAACTGCCTCTTTCGGGAGCAATAGTTCTTCCAATCCACTTGCAGGTTTAAATCCTTCGGATATTGAGTCTATTGAGGTTCTTCAAGGGCCATCTGCTACGGCGATTTATGGTTCTAGAGCAACGAATGGAGTATTACTTATTACTACAAAGAAAGGAAAATCAGGCGAAGCGAAGATTACTTACGGCTTACAGTATAGTATTCAAACACCTCCAAAACCACTTCAGGTAATGAACTTGCAGGAGTATGCCTCTATGAACCGAGATTATCATGACATTGCTGGTGGTAGAACTCCTTTAGAGTTTTTGGACCCTTCGCTACTATCTGGTGGTACAAACTGGCAAAGTGCATTGTTTAATGATGCTGCTATGTTGAAAAATCAATTGAGTGTAAGTGGTGGTACTGAAAAAAGTACCTATTACTTATCTGGAGAATACCTGAATCAAGAAGGTATAGCTATAGGTTCAGGATTTGATCGTTTTGGTTTTAGAATGAATGTAGAAAACAAACCAAGGAAATGGGCTACGCTTGGGGCTAATCTTGCATTTAATCAAACAGATGAGCAACTAACTACTAGTAATGAGAATATTATTTCTAATGCCCTACAGCTTTCACCACAAATTCCAGTAAAAAATATTGATGGATCATGGGGTGGTGGAGACGATACCAATGGTGCCAATATTTATACACCAGTAAATCCTATTGCGATAGCTACACTTACTAAAAACAACAATGTTAGAAGACAGTTTTTGGGTGGAGTGAATCTAGGAATCGATATTGTAGAAGGTTTACAATTCAGAACTAGCTTTAATACTAATGTTGGTTTTGGTAACTCACAATATTATGTACCTACTTATAAAATTGGCTGGGCTGAGAACGTATCTGCGAGGTTAAATGATGCAACGAGCATCAATACTTACTGGAACTTCAACCAATTAATTGATTACAACAAAAGCTTTGGTTCTCATAGCATAGGAGCAATGATTAGTCACGAGTCACAAGCTTCATCTTGGAAAAACGTGAGTTCTGCACGTATGGGTTTCTTGACCAATGACGTTTTGGACCTTAATGCTGGTGACGCACTTACAGCAAGCAACTCAGGAGGTTCTGGACTTTGGGCAATGGAGTCATACTTGAGTAGAGTAAATTACAATTATGATGATAGATACATCGTAATGGGAACTGTACGATGGGATGGTTCTTCTAACTTTGGAGATAATAATAAGTGGGGGATGTTCCCTTCTGTTTCGGCGGCTTGGAGAATATCTGAAGAAGCATTCTTTAGCAGTAACTTCATCAATGATTTGAAATTAAGGATTGAAACTGGTTTAACAGGAAACCAAGGTGGTGGTGGAATTTATTCGCCATTGGGAACTGCACCAACACCAACTTCTACTGGATTTTTGCCAACAAGGTATAGTAACCAGGACTTGAAGTGGGAGTCTACAAGAACAGATAACATAGGATTAAATGTTTCTATGTTTAGCAACAAGGTTCAATTTGAGTTTGATTATTACATTAAGAATACTGACAACCTAATCATGGATCAGCCATTGCCTTGGTATATGGGTACAAATGGTACTGGGTCAGTGGGAGCACCTGTTGTAAATATTGGAGCACTTCAAAACAAAGGTTTTGGTTTTACAATCAACACTGTTAATATTGATAAAGGAGGCTTCAAATGGGGTTCTAACTTCAATATTTCTAGTTTCAAAACGACTATTAAAAGATTTTATTCAGAGAATGCATTTGTGGATAGAACTTCTTGGTGGTTACAAGACTGGACCCAGAGAGCTGCTGTTGGCTCTGCTCCATGGTTATTCAGAGGATATGAGGAAGAAGGAATTTTCCAATCTTTGGAAGAAATCGAAAATTCTGCATTGCCAGTAGATAATCAAGGTAATGAGCTAGCTATTGCACCAAACTCAATTTGGGTTGGGGACGTAAAATACAAGGATATTAATGGTGACGGCGTAATTACTGAAGCTGATATTACGAATATTGGAAACCCTTGGCCAAAGCTTTTTGCAGGTTTAACTAATACTTTCTCGTATAAGGGTTTTGACTTAAGTCTATTGTTTACGAGTACTTATGGAAACGAAATCTACAATCATTTGGCTAAGGTAAATAGTAACCCTAACCAAATTAACTTAAGTAGAAACATGTTAATTAATGCCATAAACTATGCAAGACCAATCGAGAACGAAGAAGGTCAAGTAGTTCTTGAAAACCCTGGTACTGATGTGCCAAGAATTTCGAGCGGTGATGCCAATGGAAACTTTAGCCGACATACTAGTAAGTGGGTAGAAGACGGTTCTTTTGTTCGTCTTAAGAATGTCTCTCTTACTTATAATGTGCCAAGTGCCTTAATGAGTAAGCAAAAAATTCTAAAAGGTGCCCGTATAACTGTTAGTGGTCAAAACGTACTCACTTTCACTAAGTATACTGGTTTTGATCCAGAAGTAGGAGCTTATGTGTCGAGAGATGCTAGTCCTACTAACCAAGCCATTGGTTTAGATTATGGTAGATATCCATTGACTCCTGTTTACTCTTTTAACCTAGGATTAGACTTTTAATTTAAAGAATATGAAAATTTTAAAATATAGTTTACTCGTAATGTTTGGTGTTTTGGCTCTTAGTTCGTGCCAAGAATCCTTTTTGGATAAACCACCAGCTGACTCTATTGTAGATGCAAGTTTTTATAAAAACGATGATCAAGTGCTTGCAGCTACTGGCCTACTTTATAGCAAAGTATGGTTCGATTATAATGATAAAGCATCGTACAACCTAGGTGATTTTAGAGCTGGAACAGCTTTCTCTGCTTGGAATGATAGAGGAAATGTCCTTTTTAATACTACAGGAAGTACTTCTGAAAATGGTGCTGCTTGGCGTTCTTTTTTCAATGTAGTGGGACAGTCAAATTTGGCTATCCAAAATATTGAGAAATATGCTGGAGAAGGTGTAAGCCCGGCAATTAAAAAACAAGGAATAGCGGAAGCTCGATTTATGAGAGCTTTGGCATACCGTTTTCTTACAATGAATTGGGGTGATGTGCCAATTATCGAAAACAACCTTGAAGTATTGACCGATACTACAATTAGCCGAAATACATCGGAAAGTGTATGGAAGTTTATCACAAATGAAATGAGAGCTGTGGCAGCGGATTTGCCAGAGACTGCTGTTCTTCCAGGGAGATTGACCAAATGGTCTGCCGAAGGAATGTTAGCAAGGTTTTATTTGACTCGTGCTGGTGTTGGAGCAAGTGGAACTAGAAATCAAGCTTATTTGGATTCTGCAATGTACTATGCTGATAGAGTAATTACACAAAGTGGAGCTTCATTGATGAAAAACTATGAAGACCTATTTAAATTCCCTTATGACAATAACTCTGAGTCGTTATTTTCTTTACAGTGGGTATATGCACAAGGTTCTTGGGGTGCTCAAAACTCTACGCCGGCATACCTAGCTTATAGTTCAGATATAGCCAACGGTGATGGCTGGGGAGGTGATAAGTCGGCCACGTGGTGGATGCTTTCTCAGTATGATGGTATAGAGAGCACTGGAGATGGCGTCATGGTTGGTAGAACTCAAGATACTCGCCTAAAAGCTACATTCATGTTACCAGGATTTTATTATCCCGAAATAACTCAAACTATTCCTGGGGGCGAACAGAAATTAGTATATCCTTTTAAAGGAACAGATAACAATTTCGTAGCTATCAAGAAATATGTAACTGGAAAAACGAAAGATGTAGGAGGTCTAGCAGCTCAACAGAATTATGGTAATGATACCTACATGCAACGCTTGGCGGAAATGTACCTTATTTATGCCGAAGCGGCTCTTGGGAATAAAGCTTCTACTTCAGATGCCAAGGCCTTGAAATATTTTAATGCTATTCATATGCGTGCTGGTTTACCTGCTTTTGAAGAAGCTTTAACCCTTGATGTAATACTGAGCGAAAGATTCAAAGAATTTGCAATGGAAGGCATGGCTTGGTACGATTTAGTGAGTTTGCACTATTGGAATCCAGCAAAAGCTTATCAAATATTGAATGAGCAAGATCGTGGGTTATTCTTTGTAGAACCCGATAAGTTTCCAAATCCAACAAACTGGACTTTTACTAAAACGTCATGGTTCAGTGAACGAAATATTTTGGCAAATGCTGGAAACTTCTTGTTGCCAATTCCTTCTGTGGAGTTGAGTCAAGCACCTAATTTGCAAAAACCATCAGTAGACTATTTTAACAAATAAGACAATGAAAATATTAAATAATAAATACTTCTTTTTCATTCTTCTATTTGCTTCAAGTATGGCATTTGAAGCTTGTGAAAAAGACGATAATATTTCTGGAGGTATTCCAGAGATTACATATATCCGTGTGACTGACCCTTTATCTTCTGATTCTTTGATTGTATCAGCAGGTCAAGGTTCTTTGATCGCAATTGTAGGTAAAAATTTGGCTGGTGCTAATCAGATTTGGTTCAATGACCAACAAGCAAGCCTAACACCAACTTACATCTCTAATAATTCTATTTTGGTGACGGTTCCTACTCAAATACCAAAGGAGATTAATAATGTGATGACTATTAATTTTGTAAATGGTCAAACTTTAAAACATGACTTTTTGGTGGATATAAGTAAGCCACATATCGAAGGTATGAATTGTGAATTCGTAGCAACAGGTAATGTAGCTACCATTAGAGGCGATTACTTTTATCCTCCCTTATCGGTGACATTTGCTGGTGGTGTGGATGCAGAGATCGTAGATGTAACGGACAAGATTCTTCAAGTAAGAGTGCCAGAAGGTGCAAAGCCAGGATCTATTGTAGTTAAGACAAACTTTGGTGAAGAAACTTCTAACTTTTTCTTCCGCGACGATAGAAATATTGTGTTAAGTAGCGATCCGTTTTCAGGATGGTGGAATCAAGCATTGGTTGTAACTGAACCAGGCAATGATGCCCCACCTAAGATTAATGGAAATTATATTCGAGTAAACGAGAAGATTTCTGGATGGCAATGGAAAGAAGTTGCAGGTGGACCAGCTAGTGCAATGGGTAATATCAGTAAGAATATTCCTGATGATGCTATATTGAATCCACAGAACTATAACTTGAAGTTCGAGCTCAATACCAAGAAACCATATAATAACAACATGATCAAGTTCAATTTTGGGCTAAATAGTGAAAACAATAATGCCTATTTATGGAAACCTCCATATGACACACGTGGCGAATGGCAAACTATTACTATTCCTTTTGACGAGTTGGCAAAGAGTTATGAAGAAGCTGGGTCAAAAATGACAGTTAACCCAGATGGCTATTGGACAAGAATATTGTTCCATGGAGCAGGAGATCTAGATTGTGACATCTCTTTTGATAATTTTAGAATTGTACCTAAAGAAATTAAGAAATAAGATGAATAAATTAACATTAGTAATAGGTATACTTTTTAGTGTCTTCATGTTGTCGTGTGACAAGGAGGATGACATTACCACCTCAGAGGTGCAGTTGTTGAGCTTTGGGCCAACAGGCGTGATGTTAGGGGAGAATATCCAATTCATTGGGAATAACCTTAACAAAGTTATGAGCATAGAAATGAACGGAGCATCTATTCCTAATTCCGCTTTTCTAACTCAAACTTCTACATTAATTGTTTTGAAAGTGCCTATGACAGCACAAGAAGGGCATGTAACTTTAAAAACTGCAGACAAAGAAATAGTGTCAAAGACAGTATTGAGCTTTAATGTTACCACTGCAATCACAAGTTTCTCAGCAGAGGTTAAGCCAGGTGAAAACCTTACGATAACTGGCTCGCAATTAAACTGGGTTTCAGAAGTGTTTTTTAACAACGAATTATCAGTTACAGAATTCGTAAGCAAAGCACCAGGAGAGCTAGTTGTTAAGGTTCCTTTGGAAGCCAAAACTGGTAAGCTGTCTTTGGTTTATGGCGGTACTGAAGCAGGTGTGGTAGAATCTGAAACTGAATTGGTATTGACATTGCCAACCTTCACGAGTTTCGGTCCAAACCCTATCGATAGAAAGGATAAACTTACCATAAAGGGTAAAAATCTTGATATCGTGAAAGGAGTACTTTTGAAGGGCTTAACAGAGCCCGTAACGGTATTCGACTCGCATACTGCTACTGAAATAGTATTGACTATCCCAAAGGAAGCAAGTAAGGGTAAGATTGACTTAGTTACCTTTTCAGATATTTTAGTTTCTTCTGCCGAAGGTTTAGTTTTCTTAGGAGACTTGCCAGATTTAGATGCTTTAGCTTATTCTTTCTATGATGATAACTTTGCTGGAACATGGCAAAATTGGGGATGGGGAAGTGAAGTGGATCCTGTAAGTGAAGCTAAATCAAGAATGGGCAGTAAGTCCATGAAGTTGGCTTTTAATGCCTCATGGGGAGCTTTAAAGTTTGCAAATGGAACTGTAGCTGCTGCAAATTATAAAAATCTGGTATTTAGCATCTTTGGAGATGCTGGTACAGAAGGCAAAGTCTTTAAGCTTTCAGTAAGTGATAGTAAACAAATAGACGTAGTTGTGAAAGAAGGTGAGTGGAAAGAATTTGTAATTCCACTAGCTAGTTTCACAGGCCTTACAGACATAAAAACTATTGTATTCCAAGAAGCCGGATGGACTGGGACAGTATACTTTGATCATGTAGGCTTGAGATAGAAAATCAAGTTGAATATTAAGCCTCTCTGCTCATAGATTTAGTAGAGAGGCTTTTTTCTTTTGTTCAAAAAAAATATCAGTAACAGCAATCTATTCTGATTAAACCTTATTTTTGAAGGATACTTAAAATTAATACAATCATTTAATTCCTATTTAATCACCAATATAACCCAGCCCTAATGTCGGAAACTAAAACAACAAACAAACCTGCTCTTTACACGCTCACAACCGTTTGGTTCTTCTGGAGTTTTGTAGCAGCTTCTAACGGTATTCTTATTCCCCTTTTCAAAGAAAAATTTGGTTTGGAGCAGTGGCAAGCCCAGCTAGTTGATTTTGCATTCTATGCTGCATATTTTGTAGGTTCTATTCTTTATTTGGTTTTCTCTCGAATTTCTGGAGGTGATATTTTGAATAAAATTGGATATAAAAATGGTATCATTTACGGTTTAATTATCTCGGCAGTGGGGTCTTTATTATTTTACCCAGCTGCAGAAGCCAAGTCATACACATTGTTATTAAGTGCTTTGTTTATTGTTGGTTTAGGTTTTTCTTTACAGCAAACTGCAACGCAACCATTTATGATTGCTGTAGGGCCTCCAGAAACGGGTGCTCAGCGTATTAATTTAGGTGGAGCGGTCAATAATTTCGGAGGAACTATTGGGCCAATAATAGTGTCATTCGCGATCTTCGGGTCTATTGCTCCTGAGGCCGCCGCCGCTGCCACAGTAGAGTCTGTAAAAATGCCTTATTTATACTTGGCTGCACTTTTTATAGCAGTTGCCCTTTTCTTTTGGTTCTCTAAATTACCTAGGGTTACCAATACAGAGAAAATAGAGCCAGGAATGGGTGCTTTAAAATACCCTCAGTTGATATGGGGAATGGCAGGTATTTTTGTCTACGTAGGAGTTGAAGTTAGTATTAGCTCAAACCTAGGAGAATACTTGGTTCAAACACAAGGACTTACTTCGTCTCAAGTTGGAAAATATGTAGCCTTATTTTGGGGATCTATGATGATTGGTCGTTGGACAGCTTCTATTGGTAACTTTAACCCTTCGGAGAAGTTACGCAAAGTACTATTTGTGGTTGTTCCCTTAGTTGCCTTTGCAATTGTACTTGCGAGTATTTCTTTCACCAATGATGTGAGTGAATTCTACGTTTATGCTTTCTATGTTCTTGTAATGATAATAGCCTACTTTGCTAGTAAAGAGAAACCTGTAAGATTGCTTTTGATTTTCACAGCATTAGGAGCTATTATGACAATTATTGGAGTTCTTACTACTGGTAAAGTCGCTCTATTTAGTTTGATCAGTGGAGGTTTATTCTGTTCAATTCTTTGGCCAAGTATTTTTTCTTTAGGAACAGCTGGTTTAGGAAAATACACAAATCAAGGTTCTGCATTCATGATCATGATGATTTTAGGAGGTGCCATTATTCCCGTGATACAAGGCTTAGTAGCAGACTTTGTAGGAATTCAGCCTTCTTATTTAGTAGCTGCAGCATGTTTTATATTTCTATTCATTTTTGGAATCTCAGTACAAAAAGTACTTAAGAATCAAGGAATTGACTTTGATGCAGAGTTTGAGAAGAATTCAAGTGTAGGTGGACATTAAGAAGTTCAATTAAAGCTTACTCCGTTTTACTTTTAAAGGGTTTTCGATTGATCGAGGGCCTCTAGAATTAAGTAAAACGGAGTTTTTTTGTTTAAGACGTCAAAGTCAAAGTCAAAACAGTATTATAACGGCTTTTTCGTATCCTAAATACGGGTGTTTTGACTAGTATTTAGATACAATTATATGATAAGTGATTAATTGTCAAAGTGACACAAATTGCAATATGTAAAGAAAAAATATAAATAAATATACAATATATTTACCAATGCTCTTGTGAATCCACTTTCTGATTCGTAAATTATAGGGGACAAAACCTATTTTTTTAATCCTTTAACATTTACGATCATGAAAAATAAAATACTCCTTTTGGGCTGTTGTGTTTTAAGTGTTTACGCGTTTTCCTGTAATTCAAATGCAGAAACGAAGGTAGATGAAGAGAAAGAAACTGCTCTCATTATGTCAGTAATTGAAGGCGAAACAGATTGTTTCTTTGCTAGAGATTATGAATGCTGGAAAGATAAATTTACGCATTCTGATTACTCTTATCAGGCATGGAGTAACTCCGATGGAACTTTTGACGCCAGTGTGGGCTGGGAGTCAATCGAGAAAAATCTCGGTAAATACATTAAAGAAAACCCTACAGAACCAGAGGATGCGGGTTCAAGCCACCCTGTTGTGAAGCGGAAAAATGTCAAGGTTAAGTTTTATGGAGACAAAGCTGCTCATCTCACTTGGGATCAATATAATAGCAGTAGAGATCAAACATACTTTTTGCATTCCAAAGAAGTAAGACTGATGGAAAAAGAGAAAGGTGAATGGAAAATTGTTAACGTTTCTGCTTTCTGGAATTATAAGAAGAGAATACCATTTGGAGAAGTTTGAAAATTAAATTTACAACCTACTCTTAGTGGCTAAAGGAAAAAAGGTACTAGATTATATCTAGTACCTCTAATTGCTTACCTCTAAAGTCAACTTTGTCACCAAGTACTTTCCCTTTTAGCAGTACGCCAATAGGAGAGTCCATACTTGTTGACATGTATTTTTTACCTTCATACTCGAGGATTCCTGACGAAATACAAAGCATAAATGTTCCGATATTTGTTGTTACCAAAGCTCCTAATTGGGCTTTAGTAAGAATTTCATCAGGTTTAATTTGTTCTAAAGCGTGTAGGTCATTTTTGGCCTCAATAAGCTGACGAGCGTATAGGTCTCGGTCATTTTGAGCCATTGCTCTACCAGTTTCGTACTTGTCACCTGCACTACTTTTTGATTCTTCGTTGGCAGCATTTTGTGCATTATCTACTGCTTTTTGGAGTGTTTGGACTCGTTCATTGCATTTAGCAAGAATGATGGTCAATAATTCTTTTTTCATTGACGTATTTGCCCATTACCCTCTACAATCCACTTTTCAGTTACAAGTTTTTCTAAAGCGAAAGGTCCTCTAGCGTGAAGCTTTTGTGTAGAAATCCCTATTTCGGCTCCTAATCCAAATTGCTCACCATCTGTGAATCGAGTAGATGCATTGTGATATACAGCGGCGGCGTCAACCTCAGTTAAAAAACGAGCAGCATATTCACTATTTTCAGTAACAATAGCTTCACTGTGCTTAGAAGAAAATGTAGTGATGTGTTCTATTGCTTCATCAATTGAATCCACGGCTTTAAAAGATGCTTTGAAATCGAGCCATTCTTTTCCAAAGTCGTCGTCGTTAGCTTTTTTAAGGTACGGATAATTTGCTTTTTCAAATGCCTCAAAACATACGTTGTCAGCATAAATTTCAACATTGGCAGCTTTCAAGCCTTCTGCTGACTTGGCAATAACTTCGGCCGCAATTTCCTTGTCAAGAAGGGCAGTGTCTAAAGAGTTACACACCGATGGGCGAGTTACTTTTGCATTTACAATGATGTCTGCCGCCATTTGCGTATTTGCACTTGCTTCTACATATGTATGGCAAACTCCAGCTCCTGTTTCTATTGTAGGTATATCGGAAGTCTTTCTTACGTACTGTATCAAAGCGTCGCTTCCTCTTGGGATGATAACGTCAACTTTGTCCTTGGCTTTTAACAATGCCTCTGTATAACTACGATCGGCTGGTAAAAGAATGACAGCATCTTTATGAATTCCACAGTTCTCAAGTACTTCATGGATGATACTAACCAAAGCAATGTTTGAAAAATCTGCTTCTTTTCCTCCTTTCAATACACAAATATTACCTGAGCGTAAACAGAGGGAAGCCACATCAATAGTGACATTTGGTCTAGATTCATAAATCACACCAACGCAACCTAGAGGCACCGCGATTTTTCGAAGCTTTAACCCATTTGGAAGGGTTTTGCTCATTTGAACTTTGTTGGCCGGGTCTTCTAGTTGTGCAACATTTCGCAATGCTACCGCAAGACCATTTATTCTTTCTGTATTTAAGAGAAGGCGATCATATTTAGAATCTTGTGGATCCATACGATCTAAATCCTTTTTATTTTCAATTTTAATAAACGCTTCTTTTTCCAATATAGCATCCGCTAGTTTGTTAAGAAAAGTTGATTTCTCATCAGAACTTAACTGAGCTACTTGGCTCTTGGCTTTTGAAGTGTTTTTTAGTAATTCTTGTAACGACATAAATATTTTTTTCTGTGACCACTAAAAAATGAAGTAGTCTCCAACAAGCTATGAAGTAAAACTTAAATAAGGATTACTTCATAGCTGGAATGAATGTTTTTTATTGTTTTGCTTAAGGTAACTTTAAGCAGGACTTATGCAAATTGTGGCTCCTTTATTTTAGAAACCACTTAAATTATTTTACCGCAGTTTTGATACTTAACTCTTTTAATTGCTCATCTGAGATACTTGCGGGAGAATCTATCATGACATCTCTACCACTATTGTTTTTAGGGAAAGCGATGAAGTCACGGATAGAATCTACACCTCCAAACAATGAACAAAGTCTGTCGAAACCAAATGCAATTCCTGCATGGGGTGGTGCTCCGTACTCAAATGCATCCATTAAGAAACCAAACTGTTTTTTTGCTTCTTCGGGAGTGAACCCTAAAATGCCGAACATTTTTTCTTGTAAAGGCTTATCGTAAATTCTTACAGAACCACCACCAACTTCTGTTCCGTTGATAACCATATCATATGCATTTGCTCTTACAGCCCCTAAGTCTGTTGCTAGCAAGTCAATATCTTCGGGTTTAGGTGCCGTGAATGGATGATGCATTGCATGCCATCTATTGCTTTCTTCGTCAAACTCAAGTAATGGGAAATCAACAACCCATAAAACTTTATAATCAGAAGGGTTTCGCAATCCTAGGCGAGTACCCATCTCTAACCTTAGCTCATTTAGCTGCTTTCTTGCCTTGTTTTTCTCTCCAGAAATAAGGAGAACCATGTCTCCAGGTTTTGCATCAAAGGCAGCTAATATTTTTTCTCTAGCGGCTTCGTCGTAGAACTTATCAATAGATGATTTAGTAGTACCATCCTCGTTAAATTTGATATAAGCGAGTCCTTTAGCACCAATTTGTGGTCTGCGGACCCAATCAGTAAGTTGATCTATTTCTTTTCTTGTGTAAGAAGCACAACCAGTAGCATTGATACCAACAATAAGCTCTGCATCGTCAAAAACTGAGAAACCTTGATTTTGAACCAAATCATTCACTTCAACAAATTTCATATCGAAACGAATATCTGGTTTATCTGAACCATAGTTTTTCATCGCATCAGCATAAGTCATGCGTGGTACTTCGTCAAGTTCAATTCCTTTCACTTTATCAAAAAGGTGACGAATTAAACCTTCGAACATATTTAAGATGTCCTCTTGTTCAACAAATGACATTTCGCAGTCGATTTGCGTAAATTCAGGCTGACGATCTGCTCTTAAATCCTCATCTCTGAAACACTTTACAATTTGATAGTAGCGGTCAAAGCCCGAAACCATTAATAACTGTTTGAAAGTTTGAGGAGATTGTGGCAATGCATAAAACTCTCCTGGGTTCATGCGGCTAGGTACCACAAAGTCTCTAGCTCCTTCTGGAGTAGATTTGATTAAATAGGGCGTCTCAACTTCTATAAAGTCTTGAGCGTCCATATATATGCGAGTTTGACTTCCTACTTTATGGCGAAGCATCAAGTTTTCTCTCACTGGATTCCTCCTTAAGTCTAAGTAGCGATACTTCATACGAAGCTCATCTCCACCGTCAGTATCATCCTCTATTTGAAAAGGAGGAAGTTTCGCTGAATTGAGAATTTCAATTTCATTGACAAAAACCTCTATTTCGCCTGTAGGAATTTTATCATTTTTAGATTGTCTTTCTTTAACCTCACCCGTTACTTTGAGGACATATTCTCTACCAAGTTTTCTGACTTTTTCCAACAAGCTGGGATCTGTAACACCCTCTTCTAGCATAAGTTGAGTGATGCCATATCTATCTCTAAGGTCAAGCCATACAAGGCCTCCTTTATCTCTTATTCGCTGAACCCAGCCACACAAGGTTACTTGTGTGTTGGCATTTGAAAGTCTTAATTCTCCGCAAGTGTGAGTACGTAACATGAAATTTCTAAAGTTTAAAGCCTAATTTGGCTGCAAAAATAATGATTTGAAAACGAATGAACTTAGGAAACTATAATTCATTTAAGTTCTTGGGCGATCAACTTCCAAGCCAAGCTTGTTTGCTATTTGTTGTTCAGCCTTTAGAACAACTTCTTCCATCGTCCCGCTATTGGGTTCTATAGGCTGTAAAGTGGTCCATGACATAGAAGTAAAAGAGGTTAGAGGAAAAAGCCCTTTTGGGTTAAAAGATCCTGTGCCATCTATTGCAACTGGTACAATGAGTGCATCTGGGCATCTTTTTACCAAAGTGGCAACACCTCCAACTGAGAATGCTTTCATCTTTCCTATTCTCGATCTTGTACCCTCAGGAAAAATTGCCGCAGAAAACCCGTTTTGATGAATATATCTTGCAAGTTTGGCGATTTGAACCACAGCGGACTTGCCGTCTTTTCGGTCTATCAGAGCTGCTCCTCCATTTCTTAAGTTGTATGATATACTAGGAATACCTTTTGATAATTCAATTTTAGATACAAAAAGAGGGGTGTGTTTACGCAAAAACCAAATCATTCCTGGGATATCAAAAAGGCTTCTATGGTTTGCAACAAAAATTAGTGGCCTTCCACTAGGCAGATCTGCTTCTTGCTTAAAAGTAGAACTACTTCCTGTTAATAGACAACCGTAGACAATAAAAAAGTTAAGTGCATTTACCGATGCTTGATGTGCTTTTTTGCCAAAAACATTGAAACAAATTACTTGAATCACATGGAAAATGCACAGAATTGCTCCGAAATACAATAAATAGATACTTCCCAAAACATAATCAAGTGCTTTTTTTATCATAAACTTCTTCTTATTAAGCCGCAATTTACGTATATTCCTTTAGTATAATTTCTGACAGGAAAGGGATTTGACTTAAATAATACATTAGATTTGCACAATATAATAAAAGATGATTCTATGAATTTACCGGGCTCCAAAATTGAAGTAATGAAGTTTATTGGGGAGAAAATGGATGAGATCGTTGCCACTTATCTTAAACCAATAGATACAAATTGGCAACCTACAGATTTATTACCAAACTCAGAGTCGGAGGATTTTCTTCTTGATGTTAAATTGTTGAGAGAATCCTGCAAAGAGTTACCATATGACTATATAGCTGTACTTATAGGTGATACTATTACCGAAGAAGCTTTACCAACTTATGAAACTTGGTTAATGGCAATGGATGGTATTAATCAGCAAGATGTTGGAAACGACCCATGGTCTAAGTGGATAAGATATTGGACTGCGGAAGAAAATCGCCACGGCGATCTTTTGAACAAGTATTTATACCTTTCGGGTCGTGTGAATATGAGAGAAATGGAAGTTTCTACTCAATATTTGATTGCTGATGGATTTGATATCCAAACTGGTTCAGATCCCTACAAAAACTTTGTTTATACCTCTTTCCAAGAGCTGGCTACTAACGTTTCTCATAGAAGAACTGCAACATTGGCAAAGCAATTTGGCAATACCACTCTTTCTAAAATTTGTGGTGTGATTGCATCAGATGAGCTAAGGCATTACAAAGCTTATAAATCTTTTGTTAGTCAAATATTTGAGATTGACTCTTCAGAAATGATGTTGGCTTTTGAAGATATGATGCGTAAAAAGATAGTGATGCCTGCACATTTCTTAAGAGAAACAGGAATGAAAATTGGAAGTACTTTTTCTCACTTTTCAGATGCTGCTCAGCGAATTGGTGTTTATACTACCAATGATTACATCGAAATCATGCAGGGATTGATAAAAGATTGGAAAATAGAAGAGCTTACTGGTTTAAACGAATCAGCTGAAAAAGCGAGAGATTATGTCTTGGCTTTACCTAGCCGATTAATGAGAATAGCTGAAAGAACTAGAATTCCAGAGATGGAGTATGAGTTCAACTGGATAACGAGATAAGCACTTACCTATTAATAAAATTAAGAGCACCAGCAAAACTGGTGCTTTTTTTGTGGTTAAATTGCAAGTTCTATACAACCCATATGCAAAAATTAATCTACCTCTTATGTATACTTCCAGGTGTACTTATAGGTCAGTCCACATTTTACAAGGACAGTTCTTATGTTCTTAGTACACTACCTACTGACTCCGTTTATAGGTCTGGACCAGTTGCAATTTCTCATGCTTTTCCTTCTCCATATCAAAATAGGCTAATGGTCACGGGTATTTATGATTCCACTGATAGTCGTGCTGGATATTTTAGTTTAAATCAGCCATATCTTTATAACCCTATGGACTCATCATCTGTTGGCCTTGCAACGCGACCAACTGAAAGTCATAATGTACTGGTTGCCAACAATTATGCGAACTTTAAAACCGGAGTGACCTTTACCGATGTCCATAATAGTACAACGGAGTTTAACTATTTTCGAGGGATAAAGGATTATTGGGGTTTTCGTGACGGAGGAGATATTGCAAAGGCCGCAGTTTTAAAACTTGCTGGAAATTTCAGTAATAATAATAGAGCTTATAAAACAACAGACTTCGATATTTTAAATATGCGTTTCTTTACCGATACAGTCGTTGGAAATATGGCAAAAATTACAAATTTCTATGCCCTTCGGTTTGAAGATTTTAGAGGAGTAAATACCGATATGATAACCAATGGATGGGGAGTCTATATTAAACCTACAATACTCAAGAACTTCTTTGGTGGAATGGTAGGGGTAGGTACAGATAATGTAACTAATCAGTTGACCGTTAGTGCGGTGAGCGATCCTGTAAAGTTTGTAGGATTGAGTACTTCCAGTGACAAAGACTTTGTAACAATTGATAATAATGGAGTACTTCATCGCAAGAATGCTCAAAACTTTTCTAGTAGCTTTGTAAGCACAATGACCGATACAAACTTGAGCAGTGATTATTATTTGTACATCCATGAAGGCCCTGCGGCAACTTATACTTTGCCAGCTGCTAATACTCGTACTGGAATGACATGGAGAATTGTGAATATTGGATCAGGGCAAATTACCTTAAGTGAATCATTCTATGAAGGTGATCAATTACGAAATACTATACTTAACAAAGCAGGATTATATAGCTTTGATTTATTTTCGGATGGGACAAAATATATTGCGATCAAATGATTGATTTTATATTTAAGCAACTTTCTAAATATTACTTGGGATTGTGCTATAGTTTACTTATCATCTACTTATGTGCCATGCCTTCTCCAGACCTTCCCGATGGAATGGATGATAAAATGGCTCACTTTTTAGCCTTTGGTGGAATTGGTTTTCTTTATTACTTTTTAGGTAATAGTAAATGGCTACTGATTATTTTAGGTATCCTTTTTGGAGTCGCAATTGAAATTATGCAAGGACTTTTACCTGAGAGTTTTCACCGTGGTTTTGATGTTTGGGATATTTTGTTCGATCTATTTGGAGTGTTCACTGGTACTTTGGTAGCTTTTGGGTTGGAGTATTTCTTTAAAAAGAACTAAGACGCCATCAATAAACTTTCTAAATTATAATCCCTTTCATTTCCACACCGTCTTGTCTCCAAAATGCTCCTGGGCTGATGAAGTATCCCCTTTCTTTTGGCAACTTAAGACCTGCATATCTATAAGCTTCTAGGACGTATTCCGCACAAGTGAATTTATTGTCATTAAAGATTTCTTTACTGCCAACAAGGGTCCTCCACATGATTCTAAAATACTCTTTATTATCATATTGTTTAGTTAAGTTATCGAGACAGAATTCTTTAACCTTTCGTAGCTGATCTGCAGAATTAACGAGGATATTATGCCTCGCCCAAGCCACTCTTCCTACATACGGGTTATTATTGCCGTCGTAATTTTTTACAACAAAAGACATCGGTATTAATCGTACGCCTGTTTCAAGAGTACTTTCAACTAAAAAAACGCGGTTCATTTCTTCTATTTTAACAACAATACCAACATGACTCCATGCCGATCTTGAACGCCATCGAATAAGTCCTGAGAGCCAATGGTCACCTGAGAAAAAGATTAAATCTCCTGTTTTGAGTTCGTCTCTAATGCTTTCGTAATGTTCTTGTATTTCGTGGTATGATTTTCGGGGAAACTTCTGTTCAAGTTTTCTTTTGTTTACAAGAGCAATTGCCATGAACTTTGGGAGTAAGTGTTTCGTTATTAGTTTTGTAATGCAAAATAGAGATTATTATGGTGACAGTATCAGAGATCGCAAAGAATAAAATCGTTGAATTAAAGGAGAAGGAAGGAAAAAGTGCTGCCGATGGCATTCGTGTATCTGTACAGGGCGGAGGTTGTTCTGGCTTGATGTATGATCTTGAATTCAATGGAGAAGAGAAAGAGAACGATCACATATTTGAAGACAAAGGGGTTAAAATATTTGTGGACAAAAAAAGTCTCCTTTATTTACTCGGAACAGAATTAGATTTTTCAGATGGTTTGAATGGAAAGGGTTTTCAATTTAAAAACCCAAACGCCTCTCGTAGCTGCGGATGCGGTGAGAGTTTCGCGGTATAATAATTCGAAAATAAAATCTTAAATTAGGTGTGTCAAATAATTGATGCACCTTTTTATTTACGTAATAATGGAAAAGAAACTTAGAAGAACTACTGGATCAGAGAAAATGCTATTTGGAATTTGTGGTGGCATGGCCAAGTTTTTCAGTTTGGATGTGATGCTCATTCGCATCTTATGGGCAGTGGCCACTGTTTTTGGCGTAGGGTCGCCGATAATTATATATATAGTGATGGGTTTCATTGTTCCTAAAGAAGGGCAATGAAAAGATAAATAGTTACGTCTTACGACGTAACTATCTCTGCATCTGTGTATTGGAGTGATTCCTTGGTAGGCATCACAATCCACAGGATAATGTAAGTAAGTATTGTTGGGAACGGACTAAAAAATCCTATCGCAAATAATACTCTTAAGATGGTAGCATCGATATCAAAGTACTCTGATAATCCAGCAGCAACTCCACCTAACATCTTTTCATTCTTAATTCTATATAGCCTTTTCATAATTTGTGTTGTTTAATTCAATGCCTTCGGTGGCGATTGATGTTACAAATGTACACTACGGTATAGTACTATGCAATACAAAGTAGATGAATGGTTTTTAGAAATTATGAATGGTGATTTTAGCTATTTAGATTTTTCCGTCTGGGCTCTCAACTTCTTCTGAGCTCAATTCAGGAGTCATGAATTTACTGTTCAATAGTCTCTTTTATTATTCCGTGTAAATCTGATAGATCAGTTTGATACGTGAGCTAAAATCAAGAAGTAGGATAAATCAAAGCTCTATGGACCCAAAGGAAATCATTTCTTCTACTTCCTCCGCAATTTTAACTTTTCCTACTTTATGGATGTAAACATCTTCACCCAAGAAACTGGCTAAAGCCATTTCGCAAGCAAACAGGCAAGTGTCTAAGTCACAATTCTTAAAGTCAGTACTATGAATTGTAATGTCACTCTTCGGCATATTTGTCTCAACCCGCACTTTCCAATTGCTAGGTTGAAAAACTCGCAAGTTTACAGCTTCATCATAGATCTCAAAGTTAAGCATTGCTTTATCAGCTGGCTTGGCGGGTAAAAAACTCCAATAAGTTAAACTTGGAGCATCCTCAATAATATTCTTGCTGTGAAGTAATAAATCGATGTCTCTATTGGGCGAAATAATGAAAGTGTAGAAACCACTACCTTCTTCTATGATTTCCCAAGAAAACCTTCCTAGTTCTAGTATGAATTGATCAAACTCTTCTGTGAGTTCTTTTTTTTGTTCTCTATTTCCTTTGGCAAGTACCTCTCGGATACGCTCATCTTTCTCTTCAAACCATTCCCAAAATTCCATCAACGTATTCCTTTTACTTTCATGGGTAATATGTACACGCCAGTGGATGCGGTTACAAAAAGAGTTTTTTGTTTTTTACCTCCAAAGGTCACGTTCGCTGACCACTTTTGAGGGATTTCAATGTTTTGTATTTTCTCACCGGATGCAGCGAAAACTGTTACTCCCTGACCTGTAATGTAAAGGTTTCCTTTGTTGTCAAGAGTCATTCCGTCGCTCCCCATTTCGCAAAAAAGTGTTCTTTCGCTTAAAGTACCATCTGCAAGAATGTCGTATCTGTAAGTTTTTTTGTCACCAATATCGGCTACATATATAACCTTGTTGTCTCCTATTATTCCATTTGGTTGGACAAAATTGCTTGCTACAATTGTTAGTTCGTTTGTTTTAGGTTTAAACAAATAAACATTTTTTTTTGCCTGTGGCATTTCCTTGTAATTCCACCAAGGCCTAGCATAAAATGGATCTGTAAAGTAAATGTATCCGTTTTTAGCAATCCATAAATCGTTAGGGCCGTTGAAGTTTTTATTTTCAAATTTTGATAAAAGCACTTCCACTTCTTTCGTTTTTGTATCAATACTCCACAACTCTGTTTTATCATCCGCACATGAAATGAGTTTATCTTCATTGTCAAAGAAAAGCCCGTTGCTTCTACCGGCATCTTCCATAAAGAGGCTTAATTTTCCATTTATGTCATATTTCCAAATTCTATTATTGGGCTGGTCGGTGAAATATACATTTCCGGCCTTATCCACGGCAGGTCCTTCAGTAAATTTGAATTGATTAGAAACCTCAATAGGACTTGCTCCTTTTTTAATTAATTGTGCATTGGTTTCAAGAATAATGAAACTTAAAAAGATATAGACTAAGGCTTTTTTCATCGCTGAGGAGGTTTTTGAATTACGAAAGTATCTCGAAATTGCTTTTAAACCAAAAGTCGGCTTTTCATATTGCTATTCGTCATAAAAAAGCGATAAATTTGGATACATTACTTAATGAATCAATCAATGAAAAAATATTTAGCACTGTTTCTGCTTTTCGCTGTTTTGTCAAGCTGCACAACAAACTATTATGTAGTAAGACATGCTGAAAAGGCTAGTGAACCTAAAAAAGACCCTCGATTAACTGATAGGGGTGAACAGAGAGCTGAGAATTTGGTGTCTGTTTTGAGAAAGAAAAAGATTGAGAAAGTATACTCAAGTAATTTTAAGCGTACCATGGAAACCGTAATGCCAACTGCGGAATCCAAGTTTTTGGAAGTAGAAAGCTACGATCCAAGTAATCAAACTGCATTTATAGAAAAACTAAAGGCAGAGAAAAAAAATGCCTTAATAGCAGGACATAGCAATACCATACGTTACATTATCAATGGATTGTATGAACAAGAAATACTTCCAAAGGACCTAGACGACATGGAATATGGCGATGTGTTTATTATTAAAAGGGCTAAAAATGGCAAGCCAAAAAGTTACACGAAAATTAAATTCTAAATATGATTCCCTTTAAAAAGTGGTTAATCTTTGTTTTAACTATTTCAATAAATAATGCTTGTATGAATAAAATGGAAGGTCCAATGGTGAGTGCTGAGTGGTTAGCCGAAAATATTAATACCGAAAACTTGGTAATAGTTGAGTCTAAATTAAAGCCGATTGGAGCTACTGATGATTGGGAAAGCGGAAGTAAGATTCCAGGAGCGGTACAAATGGACATTAATGCAGATTTTAGCGATTTAACTACGGATTTGCCTCACATGCTACCGAGCGAAAATGAGTTTGAGCAAGCAGCACAGAAACTTGGTATTTCTAATAATTCAACTGTTGTTATATATGACCAAGTGGGCGTATATTCTAGTCCTCGAGCTTGGTGGATGTTGAGAGCAATGGGCCATGATAAAGTCTATATCTTGGATGGTGGCATTCATGCATGGAAAGAGGAGGTAAATGAAACTGTTCCTGCGAAGTGGGAATTAGGAGCGAAAGGTAATTTCAAAGCAAAAAGAAACGAAAGCTTAATATACGACTCTGCCAAAATGTTGGGTATAGTTGGCGATGATAAGGTATCTATTTGGGATGCTAGATCTCAAGGAAGGTTTGACGGGACATCACCTGAACCTAGGCCAGGTTTGCGTGGTGGTCATATTCCAGGATCACAGTGTCTTCCATTTCAAGAAGTGCAGGCGGGCTATAAAATGAAATCAAAAGAAGAATTGAACGCTATTTTTGCTGCACCTGAGTTAAAGGATAAATCCCTAGTTATGACTTGTGGCTCTGGAGTAACGGCTTCTATTATTGCCTTAGCTGCAGAAATAGCTGGCCATGAAAATGTTGCTGTTTATGATGGTAGCTGGGCAGAGTGGGGGATGCCAAGTGAATTGCCCGTTGAGAAGAAATAGAAAAGTAATGATTGATTTGAATCGAACAATCAAAAACTTTTCTGAGTTAAAATAAATACGATAACCCGAAAGAAATGACCCAATTAACCATCAATGGAAAACCACATGACATTAATGTGGACGAAAGTACCCCTTTGCTTTGGGTCATTAGAGAAACAGTTGGGCTCACAGGAACCAAATTTGGCTGCGGAATGGCACAATGCGGTGCATGTATTATTCACCTTAATGGAGCACCAATAAGGTCGTGCGTAACACCCTTAAGTGCTGCCGCCAATCAAGAAATTACGACTATAGAAGGCTTAAGCACTGAAATGAATGCCATTCAAAATGCATGGATAGAGGAGCAAGTTCCTCAGTGCGGGTATTGTCAGTCTGGGCAAATAATGTCGGCAACGGCATTGCTGAAAGAGAATCCAAATCCTACAGATGATGATATAGCCAATGCCATGAATGGAAATATATGTAGGTGTGGCATGTACGGCAGAATAAAAAAAGGAATACTAAGAGCTGCCGATAGTTTAAAAACAGCTAAATCCGATACAGTATGAAAAAATGGACAAGAAGAGCCTTTATCGGTACAGGAGTTTTAGTTGGAGGTGCGGCTATTTTTGGTGTTGCAATTCGTCCGGGAAATAGAGCAAGTAAGGTATCAGGTCTTTTGGTAAAAAATGGTGAAACACTTATTAATTTATGGATAAAAATAGGGGCTGATAATATTGTCACAGCCTATATACCGCATGCCGAAATGGGGCAAGGCGTACATACATCGCTGGCAATGATGCTCGCCGACGAACTAGATGCTGATTGGTCAAAAGTTAAAATTGAAGAAGCTCCATCTCATAAGGAATATGCAACAGGAGGGGTGATCAGAGGTTTTGTAGGTGGAGATAAAGAGTATTCAGCTTTGATGCAAGAAACCATGAATGGTATTTTTAATACCATCGGTAAGGTAATGAACATGGAGCTTACTGGTGGAAGCTCTTCAGTCAGGTTTACTGGTAAGTTTGTGATGAGGGTGGTAGGTGCAGCAGCCAAAGAAATGATTAAAAAGGCCGCCGCTCTAGAATGGAAAGTACCTATGTCGGAAATTGTAACCGTCAATAGTATGGTGAGCCACCCAGCATCTGAGAAGTTGGAGACATATGCGTATTTTGCTCCTAAAGCCGCTGAGCTAAAAATGCCCGTTCAGCCCAAATTAAAGAGTATTGCGGATTTTAAAATCATGGGTACTTCCCCACAGAGAAATGACATCCCTGCAAAAGTGAATGGTACGGCTCAGTACGGTCTTGATGTTAAGCTGCCGAACATGAAATATGCGACCATTAAAGCTTCCCCAGTATTTGGAAATAAGGTAAAGAACATAGACGAAAGTGGACTTAGTAAAAGTGGTGAGTACCCCAAAGTGATCAACCTTGGCAATGCCGTTGCCATTGTTTCGGATGGATATTGGCTTGCAAAACAAGCATTAGCACAACTCAAAATTGAATTTGAAAGTAGCCCAAGTGAGCAAATAAATACTGCTTCTTTATTCCAAAGTTTTGAGGGCATTTTAGATAATGAAGGGGAACACGAGATACACCATAAACAAGGAGATGTAAAAGCTGCCTTCGAAAATTCTGATGAACTTGTGGAAGCAACTTATAAAGTGCCTTTCTTGGCTCATGCGGCCATGGAGCCTATGAATTGCACAATTTGGTTGCAAGAAGATAAGTGTGAAGTATGGATTGGTTGCCAAAATCCGCTCGGGATTCAAAACGCTGTTGCAGATATTGTAGATATGGACATGGATGATGTACATGTGTATAACCAATATTTAGGAGGAGGTTTTGGAAGAAAATCCGAAACAGATATTGCAGAACAAGCTGCACTCATAGCGAAGGAAATAGCATTTCCAGTAAAGCTCATATGGTCAAGAGAAGAGGACGTACAACAAGATAAATATAGAGAAGGTAGCTTGAGTAAGTTTCAAGCAACTTTAGACGAAAAAGGAAAAATCAAAGCTTGGAAGAATAGTTTTTTGTTCAAAAAACACCCTGAAGAAGCTTCTTTGTTATTCTACGATATTGAAAATCAATACATCGCATACAGTAATCCCGAAACTCATATTCCATGGGGGAACTGGCGAAGTGTGGGGCATTCTACCCATGGCTTTTTTGTAGAGTCTTTCATGGATGAAATGGCTCATGCCGCAAAAAAAGATCCTTTGACTTTTAGAATGGATCACTTAGCCGCCATTCCAAGAGTACTTAAAGTTCTAGAACTCATTGCCGAGAAATCGAATTGGGGTCAAGAGTTGCCTATGGGTAGTGGCAGGGGAGTTTCAGTAGTGGAGTCCTTTGGTAGTATCGTTGCGGAAGTAGCTCAAGTTAATGTTGCTGAAGACGGTACATTAAAAGTCGAAAAGGTAATCTGTGTTGCTGATGCTGGATTTGTAATTCATCCTGATGCTTTCACAGCTCAAATGGAAAGTGGGATTGTATTTGGACTTACGGCAGCACTTTATGGAGAAATTAGTATTGAAAAAGGAGCGGTGGTAGAAAGTAACTTTCATGATTACGAAATGCTACGAATGGTAGATTCTCCACAAATAGAAACACATATTATAAATAGTGGAGCAAACCTTGGCGGAGCTGGAGAACCAAGTACACCAGGAATTGCACCAGCGGTTTGTAATGCAATTTTTGCTGCCACTGGCATTAGGGTAAGGGAATTGCCACTTAAAAACCAAGACTTGAGTAAGGAGAAGTGGGTAAGGGCTTAGGGACGTTGTGGTCGATGCAAAGGGCGAAAGGAATAAAAAAAATCCGCAAAGCGAACTCTGCGGATTTACAAATCCCCATTTGTATGTAACCTAGTTGAGTAAGTTAATGTTACCTTGTCCTTTTGTAAGCACCATTGTTGTGTTATTGTCTCCTTTAGAAGTTACCTCAAACTTCACAAGAACACCTTTTTCATTCCAGCTTACTATTTCTACTTGTCCTCCAGTAATAACTCCTCCGGTATTTCCGCTGAGTGTAGTCTGAATCATCGAACCGAATACTTGAGTACTAGTTCCGCTCGTTTTTTCAACACATGGAAATGTGCCTGTATCACCCTTTTGAAAATTACTCAAATTGAGAGCAACTGTAGTGATTAAGGCAGTTCCTCCATCGGATGGTGTGCCATTTAAAGCAATAGAGAAAGATTTAAGAGCTGGATTAAATGCTCCAGCTGCAGTGTTAAAAGCAACACCTTTGCCAGCAACTTCGGCAGTAGCACTTCCCAGTGCAAGGTCTTTAATGGCTTCAACTCCTTCGTCCTTTGTACAAGAGAAATTTAAGAAAGCAAGTGTGATAATCAGGGATAAATAAAACTTCATGGTTATAAAATTTTGATTTTGTGAGATACAAAATTGAGCAAATAAGCCTTTCGAGAAATACGCATTTCTTCGTATTCTTAAGGTATATTTAAAATCTATTTTTACCCTATCAAAAACTATAGAATAGATGATCAAAATAGCCATAGCAGAGGATAAGGCGGTTATTGCCGAAACACTTCAAGAAAAAATAGAATTGAATGTGGATTTTCGGGTGAAAATAATGGCAACGAATGGGAAAGACTTGCTTAATCAACTTGCCGATGCCCTTTTTGTAGATGTCGTGTTTATGGATATTAACATGCCGATTATGGACGGAATCCTTGCCACGGAGTATATTACTACCAATCATCCGCATATCAAGGTGATCATGTGTACCGTTTTTGACGATGAAGAAAACATCTTTAAAGCAATTCAGGCTGGAGCAAGTGGCTATATACTTAAGGATGAAAGTCCTGCTCGTATTCATCGATATATTTATGAAACCATTGATGGTGGTGCACCCATGAATCCACTTATTGCTCGCAAGGCACTTAAAATGATACGCACAGAGCCAATAGCGAAATCAAAAAAAGTAGACTACGGCTTGAGCGAACGAGAGATAGAACTTTTAGAACAGCTCTCCAAAGGAATCACCTATGAGCAAATCGGTGATAACTTGTTCATTAGTTACAGTACGGTCCGAACTCATTTTCAGAATATTTATAAAAAAATGCAAGTTCACAATAAAATGGAAGCCGTAAATAAAGCAAAAAACGAAAACCTTATATAATCATCTTTTCTTTGAAAACCTCTTGACTTATATGAAAAAAGCCATTTTGCTTTTATTCTTTTGTAGCCTTTTTGCACGTGCTCAAGAAAGCCCAACGAAGTTTGTTGAGAACTTGAGGGTGCAGGAATTTAATTCTATTGAGGAGTTAGATTCTACTTTCAATGTTTTTGAAAAACTCTCAATTCCTGAGGATTCTAAACTAGTAGCCGAAGCTAATTATATTTTTGGTAAAAGGTATTTCTCCAAAAGCGTTTTGGACAAGAGTATGGACTTGCTTTTGAAAGCAAAGGCCCAGTTGGTAAAACACAAAATGAACCGAGAACTTGCGGATACTTTTCACTTTTTAGGGTTAAATGCGAATAAAACAGGGCAAAAAGAAAACGCCAAGAAGTATTTCGTGGAGTGTGAGAAATTGGCAATAGCTGTAAATGATACTTTTAATATGATCAATGCCCTTCATGGCTTGGGTAGGTTAAACCAAATTGATTCATTGTATGTAGAAGCTGAGGATAAATATGAGAGGGCACTTCAGTTGGGCTTGAGTTCGAGAGATTCACTTAGTTTTTCTTACAGTTACGATTTTTTGAGCCAAATAATGGGAATTACAAATCGACCAGAGAAAGCACTTGATTATCAATTGAAGGCTATGCGGATCAGAGAGTTTTTGGGAGATAAATATGCTTTGGCTATTTCTATAAATAATGTAGGTGAGGCTTACCGCTTACTAAATAAAGACAAGGAAGCAGAATTGTACTTCTTAAAAGCTTTGGACCTGTGTAAGACTATCGGTTTTAGAGATCTAGAATCATACATTTATACTATTCTTATTGATTTTGCGAAAAAAAGAAAAGAGTATGACCTCGCACTTACTTATGCCGAAAAGCAAAAGGAACTTAGCGATAGTATTTTTTCAGATAACATGACAAAATCTCTTGCGGAGGTTCAAGGAAAGTATGAACTGGCAGAGAAAGAAAGGGTACTGGCAGAAAAAGAAATAGCCTATCAAAATCAGAAAATGCTAAGTCTCTTGGGCCTGTTGGCTTTGATTTTGGTCATTGGAATAGCATTTTACATTTTCAAACGAAAACAAGTTCAAAAGCGAATACTAGAGGCACAATCTATAGCAAAACTTGAAAAGGAACGTATCCGTATAGCTCGGGATCTTCATGATAACCTGGGGCCTGAGCTTGCCCATGTTAGCTCTAAACTTGATATGCTTTCTTACCAGCAAAAGGAGAGTGAAACAGGAAAACTAGCAAATCTTGCAAATGCAACACGTGCTGCCATGGATCAGTTGCGAGATACTATTTGGTCAATAAGGGGAGAAGAAATTACACTTTCAGACTTCGCAGCCAAAGTGAGGGAATTTGCCCAAAAACGCTTGAATGATTACGGAATTGAGTTTCAAGAAGTATGTAGCAACGACGAGAAAATTTTAGGTCCTAGTCAGGCATTGAACTTATATAGGGTATGTCAAGAAGCCATAAATAATGCTGCTAAATATGCGAACTCTCAAAAAGTCAGCTTAGAAATGAGCTGCGGAGACAGTGTCAATATCACCATCAAAGACAATGGAGAGGGTTTTGACAAAGAGACAATCAAGCAAGGCTATGGGCTTCGTAACATGCAAGAAAGGGTAAGCGAACTTGGCGGGCAAATAGCTATTGATTCAAATAAAAATGGTACAGAAATAAAGATCTCTGTACCACTTCGTTTCATACTTGAAGGTTAGATTTAATTATATGTGAGGTCAATCTTCGTTTTAACGTTCACCACAATACCGCTTGAGGTGGCATTGGTATCTGTATCAATTCTGATCACCTTGTTGTCTGCATTATTAGTGTATTTATAATCGGTTACCGAGTTGCTGCTGTATTCATACACAATAGGATTGGTGATCTTCGCTGCTGTATTTAATTTAGATTGTGAAGGCAGTGTACTAGTTAGCTTACCGAGGTATCCTGTGGGGAAATTGGGCTCGGAAAGTGCAAGAGCATTATAGGCACTGGAAGCAGCATCACCATAAGTCCATTCAAGTACCATATCTTCTTTTTCTAAGGCAGGACTATTTTTAAACACATAGCTTTTTCGCTCACTTTTAACAATTCCCTTGCTACCATAGGTGTATTCCACCTCATAGCTTTTCAGATTGCTATCATACTTTTGTGCTATCACTTCTCCGTTGGAGTTGTAGAAATATGTGGTTTTGCTGGTTTCACCGCTTGCTGTGATTAATACTTCATTGATGGTGTAGTCGCTGTTGAGCGTAGCGATGGCATTGTAGTTTTGATTTGCCTCAAAACCCTTGTAACTAACCTCTATTTTCTTTTCGGAATCTTTGTATACATAACTCGTGACTGCTTCTCCAGCTAAGCCTTCTGTTGTTGACTTTATTTCAGTAAATCTGTTGTAAGTATCGTAAGCGAAAGTATTGGTGGTTTTAGTTGTCTTTCCTACTGCATTGCTTTCTATTGTTACTTTGTTGAGAAGGCAAGTAGGCTTTTCGTCGAAATATTTTGGCAAAAAATCTGGTCTTGTGGCGGTAGGCGGGTTGCTGGGTGGAGAAGTTGTTGGTGTACCAGTAGTTGGAGGTGTGGTTCCGGGTGTAGGTGGGTTTGGGTCTTCCTTGGGTTCCTGCTTTGGAATAACATCAGTACTGGTACATGCGGTAATACTTATAACTAGTACGATACCCCAAATCCAAAAGCTTTTCAATCTCATTATGTAATTAGGTTTGTTTGAAGCAAAAATAATCTGAGAAGTACGTAATTGGAATACGCAGAAATCCGTATTTATTTCGAAAATATCAAACAGAAGTTCTGTTGTTGCTATTTAATTTTTGTGTGTTAGTGCGAACGTAAATTCTTTTTTAGAACGTGTTTTTTTTACAAAATGACGCCGTCACCCATTTCTATTATTCTATCGGTTTTTTTTGCAAAATCTTCGTCGTGTGTTACAATGAGTAATGAGAGGTTTTGCTCATGGCTGAGTTTTCTAAATATGTTAAAAACGTTTTCAGCATTTTTACTATCCAGGTTTCCTGTAGGTTCGTCACCCATGATGATAATTGGGTTGTTAATGAGTGCTCTAGCAATGGAAGCCCTTTGTTTTTGTCCACCTGAAATTCGTGAGGCTTTTTTATGAGCTTCATTTGCAATACCAAGCATTTCTAGCTTTTCCATTGCGTTTTTTTCAATAGTCTCGTAGCTTTCTTTCCCAAGTTTAAGTGCGGGAAGCATCACGTTTTTGAGAACTGTAAACTCTGGAAGGAGATAGTGAAATTGGAACACGAACCCAATCTTTTCGTTTCTGACTCTTGCAAGTTCGGTTCTATCAAGGTTCGACATTTTTTCACCGTCGAGGTATAGTTCTCCATCATAGTTAGTATCCATGGTGGAAAGAATATATAGCAATGTAGATTTTCCGCAGCCAGACTTACCCATAATGGATACGAACTCGCCACTTTGGAGCTGGAAAGAGATATTCTTTAAAACCTGAAATTTCACAGGTTCTAGAAAATACTTATTGATATTTTTAGTTTCTAGAATTGGTTTCATATCAAGTTTATTGTCCTCTAATAATGTCTACTGGGTCAATTTTTTCTGCTTTGCGGGCAGGTAAATAACCTGCCATAAATGTAGATATAATTGCAAAAAGCACCCCAGTAATGTAAAACATAGGGTCGTAGTTAATCGGATATGTTTTGATTGTAGGTAAAGCTTCTGTTACGAATGGAATGTTATCGATAAAAACGGAGCCAGCATAACCTATTGCTATACCCAATCCTCCTCCTAAAAAACCAATAATGAGTGCTTGAGTAATAAAAAGCCATTTCACATCGGAACCAGTAAAACCAGTAGCTTTGAGAATGGCGATGTCGTTCATTTTTTCATAAATAAACATATTAAGGATGTTGTATATGCCAAAACCCGCAACAATAAGAAGTGTAATGGAAACAGCATAAGAAATGAGGTTTCGGATACTCGATCCTGTGTCATATTGAGCGTTGGCAGTTTTAATGTCTAGTGCATTTACATCATATAGACTTTCTATGGTCTTGCTCATAGGTACAGCATTGTCAAGGTCATGCAGTTTGACATGTATTCGTGTGATGTAGTTGCTACCTACTCCCAATATTTGCTGTGCCATTCCAAGGTTTACGTAGCTCTGTACATCGTCTACCTCTGCGAGTCCACTTTGATATATACCCGTTATTATAAGGGAATAAGTGGAGCCGCTGGTATTCATTACTTGAATCTTGTCGCCAATAGAAAGCGAAAGTTTCTTGGCAATCCCTGAACCTAATAGGATACCGTTTTTTCGTTTCAGTAGGCTGTTTGGAGTGCCATCAACAATGTATTCTTCAAAATTAAATAGGCGACTTTCTTCTCCCACTTGAATGCCATTGATAACTCCGCCTAGTTTGTTGGAACCGGCGAGATAAAATACTTTACAAGTGGTTTGTAAGGCGGCACCGTTAACTTTTTTATCGTTTTGGAGCTCGGCAAGTAAGGGGAGTGCGTTGTGAATTCTTTCTAGTTTTACCTTAGGTTTTATAGAGTGAATGTAGTTTAAATCTCCACTTGGATTTAGTAACCTATTTATGGGTTGCGTATCGGAAGGTTCTATTTTATTGTAAAGCTGAATATGTGGTGTGCGATTGAGTACTAGGCCATCCAATAGTTCATTGAGCCCAGTCATGAAGCTCATTAAAATGATAAATGTACCAATACCAAAAGTTACGCCGAGTGCAGCCACAGCGGTTTGTTTCCGCTTGGAAAACAAATGTGTTTTGGAAATATCTAATATAAGACCCCAGTTGCTCATTACTTCTTTGGTTTAGATATTGTGGTGTTGGTGTCGAGTCCAGCTACGATTTCTACGAACTCCATGTTCTTAATACCCAACTTTACTTCTTTTTCGCCATCTTCTGTCATTACAACATTGCCGGGAAGTAAATAGTCGGTAGGGATGGTGAGAACATTTTTACGTTTAGAAACTACAATATTTGCTTCACCAGATAAACCATTGAAAAGTCTAGGAGGAACTTGGATAAAATGGCTTTCTACTTTGAAAGTTTGTGTTGCCTCATCCTTTTTAGGGAAAATTTTAGAAATAACGGCCTCAAAAACATCGTTTGGATAAGCATCTAGTGAAACTACCACCTTGTCTCCAACATTAATTTTTGTGATATCTACTTCGTCAATATCCATCTTGATTTTGAATTCACCCACACTGCCTATTTCGGCAAAAGGTTCTTGCTGACTGAGTAGTTCACCCACTTCTTTAAATACATTGTAAACCATGCCCGCAAACTCTGCTTTTACAGTATACTCTTTAAGTGAAGTTTGCTCAGAATTAACCCTATTGATAGCTTTTTGATAAGAATTGCGGAGGTTAATTTTGGTTTGATCGTATTTCTCTTTCAGCGATTTATAGTTATTTGTCGAAGTCTGATAAGTGATTTTTGCTCTGTCGTAGTCTATAGCCGTTCCTATTTTTTGGCTCCAAAGGTTTTCTTGCCTTTTAAAGTTGATAGAATCAAGCGTCAGCTTTTGCTTTTGAGTTTGTATCTCAATTTGAATACTCTTCAGGAGGTTTTCTGTGCCTTGGTAATTAGCCTTTGTTTGGGCTAGGTCTATTTGTGCATCCACCAACCTATTGTCGGCTTGAGATGGAGATATTTTAAACAATATTTGACCTTGGCTCACAGTATCACCTTCTTGAACCATTATTTTTTCAATGATACCAGCTCTACTTGTAAAAGGGAAATATGAAACCTCAGGGCTAATAGTAACGGAGGCATAAACAGACTCAGTTATGTCATTTAGTTTTGGTTTTGTTTCTTCGTTTTCCGACTTGCAGCTAAATGCAAGAATAAGACTGGCTAAAAAAAAGTATTTTCTCATAAGTAAAATGGAATAGGTGTCGCTTTTTACTACACCTTTTTAATCCTGTGTAAAAGAAAGAATACATATATAGACTAAAAATGATATTTCTCATAACGAAACCTGATTTAGAAAGTCTATTAATTTTTCACTTATAAAATCAATTGGGTAAAAACAGGCTCTTATTTCTAGACTGATTTTTGTTCAGTCAGCAAACCTTCATCTCGCTGTTCTCAGTTTTGAAATTATTGACTCTCTGTAGACACTTTTGCCTATCTCTGAAATGATTAGCTTTTCTCGTTATTTTTTCGTATAATACTGAAAGTCAGTAGCTACCATTTGTCTTTCCTCAAGACCTACTATGGGTAGCACATTTCTACACATAATTATTTTTCAAAACTTAAACCACATTTATGACAAATCTCAACCAGTTTACAGCAAATCTCTCTGAAACTTTTGGCAACCTGATACCAGGTGTTTTCGGAGCAATAATTTTGATAATTATAGGCTTTCTTTTAGCCAGACTCATCAAAAGTTTAATATTGAAACTCATGACAAAGTTCAACGTGGATGAGAAGCTTGGATTTAAGCCAGACTCTCCATTTAGACTTGACAAGTTTCTTTCTATTTTAGTTTATTACATTGTTCTGGTGTACACATTGTTGATTGCACTCAATATGCTCGGTGTGACAAGTGCTTTACAGCCTTTACAAACAATGTTAAATGAATTTGTTGGTTACTTGCCCAATGTTATTGGTGCTGGTGTCATCATTTTTGCCGGCTACATTCTAAGTAAATTAGGGTCAGAAGCCGTTGGTTTCTTATCCGAACAGATCGAATCATTTGGTAAAGGAATTGGTTTATCATCAGGCTTGAGCTTATCCAAAATAGTGAAGCAAGTAGTGTTTATTTCTATTTTTATTCCGCTGCTAATTTTCGCTTTGGATACACTGAATATGACCGTGATTTCGGGTCCTGCTACTGAGATGTTGCAATCATTTTTAATGGCTGTACCTAAAATCATTGCAGCTGCAATATTATTAGCGGTGTTCTACATCGTCGGGAAATACGTAGTTTCTATTCTTACTGAGCTGCTAAGTAACGTGGGAGTGGATACTTTCTCAGAAAACATTGGCTTGAAGTCGGTTATAGGATCTAGTAAGCTTTCTACTTTGTTGGGTAACATTGCTTTATTCTTCATCATTTTTACTGGAACCATTGCAGCAGCAGGAAAACTTGAGCTTACCGAAGTTCAGGAAATATTGACAAATATTTTCAACATTTCAGGCAAGATCTTCTTTGGTTTAGTGATTTTAATGCTTGGAGTTTTTGTTTCTAACATTGCTGCCAAAGCATTAGCAAAAACTCAGAATAGCGGTGCTTTGATTCCGATATTAAGGTTTGCCGTTATAGGAATATTTTTGGCATTCTCTTTACATACCATGGGTATTGCTGAGAGCATCGTGAATCTTGCTTTTGGGCTTACACTTGGTGCCGTTGCAGTTGCTTTTGCCTTGTCATTTGGACTTGGAGGTAGAGAAGCTGCTGGTAAGCAAATGCAGGAGTTCTTCGATAATATGAAGAAGAAAAAATAAGACTTAAAACGAAATTAAAACTGATAGCTAGGCACATAGGGAAACCTGAGTGTCTAGCTTTTTTTATACCTTTTCTTAGAGCTTCTATTAGTTACTGAAAAAAGTCAATTTCAATTACAAAGCTGCTCTCAAGAGCCTTTTAATCATGTCCAGAAACATGCTTTTTACCTTTAAAATAGTATTAGGAGGTGAATTAGTGAAAATGATAGCTCCTGTTTTTGTCTTTGGGTCAAATGTAATAATAGTTCCTACTCCTGGGTCGCCGCCTGTGTGAGAAGGGAGTCTTGGCATGAATCTATAATAAATGAAGTTTTCCATCTCGTCATAATTCCAAGCAATGGCTTGATGCTTATGAACTAATGGATATTGTACTTTTAGAAACTCTTTGACAGTTTCTGGTTTCAAAAATTGTTGCCCATTTGCCATCCCTTCATTTAAAAATACCTCTAAAAACCTAGCGTAGTCTGATACTGTAGTACGCAATTGACCATCTGGAAAATCTGGATATCCATAATGAGGCAATATCTTGGGCTCTTCTTTTTTTACTAGTTCATGAGGCCTAGCAATGTTATCGTGAGGGATGTCTCTAAGAAACCAATAAGAATCATTCATACCCAAAGGCAAGAAAATATCTTCAGTCATATATTGTTCAAAAGGCTTTTTGTTTACCTCTTGAATGATCAAACCTAATATCACGTAACCCATGTTGCAATAGTCCCAGTGTGCTCCTGGAGCCTTATTGTGAAAGTTGGTTTGCTTGTTATAAAATTCACCAGTCTCCAAAAAATAGTTTTTGACAAAATACTGAAGCTCAATTGGTGAGTCGCCTCCTTCTGCTAAAGTATACAGTGGATCCAGCGTGTCCCAATCATCATTTAAAGATGAAGTATGACTAAGGAGCATTCTTGGTGTTATTTGCTGACTTGGGAAGTTCGGATTATGGATTTTAAAAGGTAAATAATCATTGATATCCGTATCTAAATCTATTTGTCCCATCTCCACCATTCGCATTATTGCAATTGCCGTTACGGGTTTGGAGCTGGAGGCAATCATAAAGAGCGTTTTATCATCCACGGGATCATTGGTCTCTATGTTTTTAACTCCATAGCTCTTTTGCCATGCAAGTTTTCCATCCTTCAAGTAAGCGGCTTGCATCCCTATATTGCCTATTTTGTTTCTTTTCTTTTCTATAAATTCATCAAGGCTCTCATCACCGGGTTTTGGTGTAAGCTTATTGCATTGGAAATTTAAAAATGCAAGGGTAAGAAAAAGGAGATTTTTGAATGTCATAGTTTATAGCTTTACTACTTAGACAATGTCATTGCGGTTTTCCCCTATGTTACTTTCTGTTTTTGATGTATTTCTGATAAGTCATCATTCTCCAAAGCCATTCTAATGGTCCAAATCTGAATTTTCGGAGCCAATAGGTACTAAAAAATATTTGAAGGATAAAGATGGAAACAGTAAGGAGAATAACTTGCCATAAAGTTGTTTCAAGAGCCAATCCGAATCCAATGCCGTAGTAAAGTCCGATAGATATAATTGTCTGAAAAATATAGTTACTCATCGCCATCTGACCCACTGGGGCTAATAATGACAGAGACGTTTTACCTGACCTCACGATGAGTGCTACACTTGCAGCGTAGGCACAAGCGAGGGGAACCACACCGAAGGCATAGCTTGTGTAGTTTATAATTGCCCAAGCTTCGTTTATTTGTATTTTTGAATAAGCTAATAATATATTCATGGGAATACCCAGTAGAAAACCATAAATGGCTATTTTTTTTAGGAGCGTTTTGTTCTGCAATAATTCATCATGGAGAATCTTTCTACCGGCCCATATACCTATTAAAAAGCAAGCAAGAACCTTAATAATGCGGCCTTCCCAAAGTAAATCCATCAATCTTACTGAAGGTAGTCCTAGGTTATAAATGAACAATTGTTTCCAGCTTGTACCATCTAACCAGGCTGTTATATCAGCAACTAGGTTATACTCACCATCCACTAAATGGTCTTGAATATTATTATCGGCTAAGTAAGAGAGGTACCAGTCGAATAATAATTCAGGGTAATAAAACTCTAGACTCACTATTACCAATACATGAATAATAGGCATGAGCAACAATACGCAGGCCCATATTAATAGTTGCTTTTGGCTGAGGTTTCTAAACAGGATCAATACAAATCCCAAAAGTGCATAGAGTGTTAGAATATCACCTAGCCATAAAAAGAAAAGGTGGATTAACCCAAATAATAATAGGCCCGCCATTCTTTTGCTAAAGAAGATGGGGAAAGATTCGTTTTTGGCCTTTGTATTCTCATACTGTATGACAAAACCGATACCAAATAGAATAGAAAATACAGAGTACCATTTACCATCTACCAAGACTACAGTGAGCTGTTTTAAAATAGTATTCAATTGAGCACCACTCATTGTGTTTTTTACTTCATCTGGCACATAATACCAGCCAGAAAAAGGGTAACAGTTAGCTATGAAAATAAAAAATATAGCCATACCTCGTAAAATGTCTAAGTAGACGATTCTATTGGAAGCTTGTATTGGTTTTATGTTCATGTCTAGAGTTTCATTGTATTTTTGATTGTAAAAATCTCGTCTGTGATTAGTAGACCAAGTTATGATTTTAAAAAGGTGCAAATCAATTGCTTGAATGCACCTTTTGAGATTTAGAAATATATGTTTTTATGGACAACCGCCAATTTCTGCAGTAAAAAGGCCTCTACCACCGGTTGTTTCGAAACCAGGCTCTAGTAATATACTTTTTCCAGCTCTGAAAAATGTTGGGACTCCAAAGAAGTTTATATTTGTGTAAGCAGATGTTAGTGTTTCTGTGGCAACGAAAAGACCAAAGTCCGATGCAGTAGGGAAGGAATAATTGGTTTGAGTAGGTATTAAAGAGTTCAATACTGTCCCAAATCTGCTTCTTGGAGAAACATAATTTACTGATTCACAGCTAACGAAATACTGTTCAAGATGAGTCACAGAATTATCAGTAAAAGGACTACCAGAAAACAAAAGGAGCCCACCTTCAGGAGAGTTATACCAATGTGGTGTAGTTCCGTTTGAACATTTAGCTGTTAATGTAACTGGTGAATTCTGACAATTAAATAAATACCTATTCGGACTGGTTCCGGCACCAAGTGTCAAATCTCCAAGAATAGGCGGTGGCGGCGTTGCCCAGTTAGCATTGATAACTAAACTGTCCTTTATATCAGGTTCACAATCAGCATACCATTCGAGTACCAAATTATTGATTTCTGTAGGGACAGTAGGTAAAGTCCTTATGATATCGACATCTCTATTAAATAAACATGTATTTGCTGGTACAGTAAGCGTAATTGGGGAGGAAGTAATATTGGCACCACCATTTGCCAAAATGGTCATGTTTGTTGGAATACTTTCGGTTTTAACTTGCAATACGTAAGAACGACTGTAGTTGGAATTGTTACAGATATTTATCTTTACATTAGCTGGAGTTCCTAGCGTTACATTGTTTACTGTTATGCTTTTACCGCTAGCACTATAAAACTGAAGCATTGGTTGATCTAGCTGATATCCACCTTCAAATGGACAGCTGGTTCGCGTTCCGCTCAAAAGGTCAAATACAGGTGTACCAAACATAGGGTCTCTATATATGTCCGTTGAGATTAAATCTCCAAAGTCGTTGTCCTGAAAGGAGTAGGAAATCTCTGTCCCATTGTTAGATGAGCTAGATTTACGTTCCCCATAAGTACTTCTACTCGTAAACTGATATCCTCCACCGTATCCAGATCCGCCAATGTCTACTAAGAAATCAAAACCTACATTGAATTCAAAGTACTTTTTTGTCTCTATCGAAGTGGTAGAAGTATAATCTAAACCTTTGGAAAATGAATCATTTGAGCCCGCTGAAAAAGTTACGGGCCCCGTGCCGACATTGAGTTTTCCCGCAGGATTTGCTATGGCCTGTGCAATGTTTGTTTCGTTGAGTTGCAAAGTTTTGTTCCAAGTATCAATTTGGTATTCGGCAGTAGCTCTGTCCTTATTACTAAGGTTAATATTATTCATGATGGCTGTTTGCTGTTCTATATCCTGTAAAATGGCAGCTTTTGTGAGCACAAATCTCTTCATGGTTTCTGGAATGGGAGCGTACACCAGCCCTGTGTCAATAATGATCACATTGTTCTTAATATTCACGTTACGCGATACGCCGTACACCAAGTCAATACCATAACCAATGAATAAGTCTCCATTGGTTCCAGCGTTATTAGCTGTGGCCAATGCAACAGTAGAAATAGCGTTATTAACTTGAATACAGGTTTCATCGGATTTGGTCCTAATTTCAACATCATTAGATGCTACCCCTCCGCTAAATTGTGCGTAGATTTCTGTATCTACCTGTACACCAATTCCTAGACTCCCTTTGAAGCCTATTTTTACCGCAGCTCTTGCAGAATTAGTTTCATCCGTTTCGTAAGTTTCTTCGTAGTTTCTACAAGTTTTTTGGGTACTTACTATGGATGCCGTACTCTGACCGCCTGGAGGTTGGTGAAGAACCATATAGGGCTTTTTAGGTTCGGTGGTAACACCTAGTGAATCTACTATAGCCAGCGTTGGGCCTTCTACTACAACAGGGATCACAATAGTTGTATAGTATGGACTTGTGAAACTAGCGGCATTGGGTTCTAATACTTCAAGAACAATCCAAGCTTCAGATCGACCTACCGGAAAAGTATAATTTATAGTGAAAGTTTGTAGTTTATCATTTGGGTCAGGAATTACCGTATTTGGCATGTTTTGCACATCAACATCGTAACGATAGCCTTGCTCGTTTTTACCAATACCATATCGAATTCTAATTTGATCTACACCTCCTGGGATAATCGTTTGATTCCCAAACTGTTTCCTTTTTGTATTTATTGTAATCGAGAATGCTTCTCCTGCTCTTGCACGCAGCCTATTTGCAACTGCGACTGATCCAAAAGAAAGGCTAACACCGTAGTAGTTTGCTAGATTGTCATACTTAATGAATGAAGCATTCCCCCCAGCTACACTTTGTAGTGAACTGCTTATAGCAATTGTTCCTTCCGTGTCTGCAGTGGTGTTATTGCCAAGGTTACCTGTTAAGTTTGCAGAGCCTGAAAAGGTTGTTTGGCTTATTCCTGCTAATGGAATAATAAACAGGGCGGTTATTAAAAAGGTAAATATTCTTTTCATGATATTATAAGTTAAAGTTTTCGAAAAATGTGGCTTGACGTCTTCTAGAGATTTTAATTTCAAATTTCTTTTTTAATCCTCCTCCGCGAAGTGACAAACTTGCTTTGTCTTTGGAGTGATTTTTAACCTGATCGAAGTATTGTAAGTTTATTATTGTAGATCTATTCGGTCTAAAAAAATTATATCCGCTAAGCCTTTTTTCAATTACCCCCATTGTAGTAGAACTGAAAATAATAGAGCCATCTTTCAGAATGATTTTTGTGTAATTTGAGTCAGATTCTAGAAGTACAATTTTTTCTGGAGAAACAGAACTTCGTGCCCCTACATGGACGAGTGTGTGCAACTGATTACAGTTTTTTGTTTTCATGGCTATTCCATTTATTTTCCATTTCAAAATGCAACTTCAAAAGCTTATTTACCAATCCATTTGGACGAGTGGCAGGTATTTCTTTTCAAAGCCCTTAAATTATTTATCTAATGGTAATTGAAACTTGACTACTCAAAATAAGGAGTCAAACCTGTGAAAGACTTACTTTGAGAAGCTTAATCGTTTTTTATCTAAGGCAAATTTACGGCTTGCATATACCAGATAATAGGATAAATCGGTCAAATAATAGGACAAACTGTGCATGACCTATTTCAGAAGGGGCTTATTTTACTTTCAAGACGTTTGTGAATTACTTTTTGGATACAGTTGCTCTGTATGTATTAACCTCTACACTTCTATATGGGAGAATAGATTTAATTATTTACCCAACAGTCTTTTTCATTTATTGAGAAACATAAGATTGGTTATCCCCAAAAAAGCCAACCCTCGAGAAGGATTGGCTTTAAATTTTATTCAGTTGAGAAACTATAATGTTTTTTAAATCATCCGAAGTCTCAGGAGTAATTCTTCTCTATGCGATCTGCTAACGGGTATTGTTTTTCCCTCAATAGAAATATTTTGACTTGTGATCTCATCTATATGAGTAAGGTTAACGATAAACGAACGATGAATTCTTAAGAATGGATAAGAAGGTAGCTTTGCTTCCATTTCTTTGAGAGTCATTACAAGAATATGCTCTTGAGAAGTACTATAAATACGGCAGTAATTACGCTCTGCCTCGATGTATAGAATGTCACTTATTGCCACTTTTACCATTCTTTCGTGATTTCTAACAAAAAGAAAACCTTCTAAAATTTCAATTCCTTTCGATTCAATGGCCTCTTTTTGCAATTCCCTTACTCTACTTTCGACCAGCTCCACAGCCCTTTGTAAATCCAGTTTTTTGAAAGGTTTTGAGATAAAAGCATGTGGTTTGGTTTCTTTTGCCCTTGCGAAATGAAATTCATCGGAGTTTGCAGTAAGAAAGATTATCGGAATGTCTTTGGTCTCTTTTATTTTGTGAGCGAGTGCAATTCCATCCATTTTTCCTCTGAGTTGAATGTCGAGCAAAATGATGTCAGGTTTGTTTTCATTGATGTGATTGAGAGCTTCTTCGGCTCTAGGTAAAATACCGGTGACCTCATATCCTAAGTTGGTTAAGTCCAAAGAGATATTAGCCGCGATAAGCATTTCATCCTCAACAATTAAGATTTTGGTCTTCATTAAGCTGCTTGATCAAGTTTGAAGGTAAATGAGATGATGGTGCCTTCTTTGTTTTCCTCTTGCATTTCACCATTCAGTTGTTGCGTAAGCAATTGTACCAATCGTGTGCCAAATCCGGTTCCTATTGGTTTAATACCTGCAACTTTTCCTATTCCATTATCGGTTACATTGAGCTTTATGACTTTACCTTTCTCTTGGCTCATACTTATTTTGATTTCGCCCCTATTATTTTCTGGAAAGGCGTACTTAAGGGCATTGGTCAATAATTCATTCACTATGAGTCCTATAGGTACAGCCGTGTCAACATCTAGCTCTAGGTCATCCATGGCACATTCTATTTTTACTTTTTCTTCGGCATTGAAACTGTCTAAGATTCCTTCACTCAAGTTAATGAAGTAGTCTTTCATCTCTATGCTGCCAAGGTTGGTGCCTTGATAGAGTTTTTGGTGAATGATTCCCATGCTCTGTACACGGTTTTGGCTGGCAATCATTGCATCTTTTGTGGCAGAATCTTCCAGTTCGGCAGATTGTAATGCAATTAAGCTTTTTACCAACTCCAAGTTGTTCTTTACACGATGGTGTATTTCCTTTAAGAGCAGTTCATTTTCAGAATTTTTAGCAGTAATGACTTTTGTTTTTTCTCGGTTCTTACGAAAAGAAATAAATAAGCCACCCAAGAGCAAGGCAAGTACACCAGCTGAAGCTAAGGCTATATTTTGGGTTTTGCTTTTTTGATCGAGTAGTTCCTGTTGCTCTACAATGGCTTGATCTTTTTTGCCACTTTCATACTTAGCGATTGCTTCACCTTCCAAAGTAGCAACTTTGCCTTTATATATGTTTTCTTTTGCGACAGACTGCTTTTTGAAATAAAAGAGGGCATTTTTTGTGTCACCCATTGCTTCATAACAATCTGCAATGTCTTTGAGGAGAAATAAGAATGATTCAGATTGTTTTGGGTCGTAAGCCGCTAGCCCTGCCAATAAGTTTTCGAGTGCCAAGGGGTAATTTTTAAGCTTCAAGTATGCCTTTCCAATTTCAGCCTGATAAGTCGCTGCTCTTTCTTCGCCTATTTGTATAATACAGAGTTTATGAGCTTTTTGATAGTCGACCAATGCTCTCTTATAGTTTTCAGCTGCAAGGGAGACATGTCCTCTACCCATATAAGCTCTTATCTCAACAAAAAATTCATCTGGCACTTTTTCTTTAACTAAGACCAGGCATTTATTGGCAATGTCATATGCTTTTTGAAACTCCTTGTTTAGAGTGTAAGCTTCAATATAATTGAGGTATAAGTAACTAAGTCGATTATAGTCTTTGGCTTTTATAAAGTGAGGAGCGGCCTTGTCAAAGTAGATTAATGCTTTTTTAGGCTCTTTGGTCAAATTATAAGATATTCCAAGTGTGCGATAAGCGGAAGCTAGCCCTACTTTATCATTAAGCTTTTCAAAAATAATGATGGCAGCAAATAGCTCATTCTCAGCTTCTTTTATCTTTCTAGCATTTAAATAGTCTAATGCAAGGGAGCGATGTGCATAAGCTATTTTAGATTCATTTTTTGTCTTTTTGTAGGCTTCAAGTGCCAGCTTGCTTTGATTGATAAGTGAATCTTGAGCATAGAGTCCGTGGTAGCCCATCCAATCGGCATAGGCTGTATGAAAATCACCTATAAGTTCTATATTGGAGCCTTTCTTTACTTTTGAAATTGCTCTGTTGGCAATGAGCGGAAAAGTCTTGGTGTCCTTTACGTAATTCTTATTCATCCATGACAAAGTTGAATCTAGTGGTAGTGATAGTACACTGTCAACTTTTATTTGAACGTCTGCTTGAGCAATAGCGTGGATAGGAAATACACATATAGAAATAAGTGTAATTAAAAGCGGGGAATAACAAGTAGGAAAGACTTGAAAAGAACCCCTTGTGGTTTTATTTGTCATGGTTTAAAAGGGTTAGAAACCAAATTGATATTGGCAAAATAGTTAAAAAGCTCAAGAATGCTTTTGTTCTCGAGTAAAAAGTAACGCTTCTCACATTAGGTTTGCTTTGTTAACATAGTTGATTATAAGTTGTTTTAGATTAAAGTATAAAACAGCGTATCTTTCAGTAAATCAATACTTCATAAAATGGAACCAGCTTCAATCTTTAATTTCGGTAATACTTTTGTGCTTTTGGGATGGATATTGCTGCTCGCAGTGCCAAATTGGAAATACACTCAAACACTTGTTTTGAATGGAGTTATACTGCTTTTGGGGATTATCTACACCTTTTTGATTCTGAAAGACATTGGTGAGTTCGACCCAAGTAGTTTTAATTCACTTGAGAACGTGAAGGCCTTATTTCAAAGCGATGGAGCAGTAGCAGCAGGATGGATGCATTACTTGGCTTTTGATTTATTTGTCGGTGCCTACATAGTCAGAAAGTCAAAAGAACTCGGCCTGCCAAGGCTTGTTTATTCATTGATCCTACCATTTGCATTCATGTTTGGGCCTATTGGATATGTGATTTTTGTAGTTGTGAGGTTTTTTAAGATGAAGAGTGTATTGGTTTAAATCTTAGTTTTTTGTTTTGGGAGAAGGGAGAAGGGAGAAGGGAGAAGGGAGAGGGGAGAACCCTTCGACCTTGCTCAGGGCAGGTGGAGAAGGGAGAACCCTTGTACTCCGCTCAGTGTACGAAAATAAGGGTTCAGTTTTGTGAATATCTCAGATCCAAAAAATCAGTCCAATCTGTTAGATCAGTGTGCTAAAGTCGAAGAATAATGGCTAACAACTGATAGCCGATAGCCGAATGCTGAAAGCCGCCAGCTACAAAACCTACATCCTTTCAGGAACACTAACACCAAGCAATCCCATTCCTTTTTGTAAAGTCTCGGCTACTTTAGTAATCAGTAGCAAACGAGCAGCTTTTTTGGCTTCGTCTTCTTCGTTCATTACACTCACTTCGGCGTAGAATGAGTTAAAGGTTTTAGCCAAATCATAGCAATAGATTGCTATTACAGAAGGGGCATATTCCTCCGCTGCCTTGAGTAAGTTGACATCGTATTGCGAAAGCAAGAATATTAAATCAATCTCAGAAGTTGCGAGTTCTACCTTTGGCATTTCAGTAGGAACGGTGATATTCATACTTGCTGCTTTTCTCAAAATAGACTTGATACGAGCATGCGTGTACTGAATAAATGGCCCTGTATTTCCCTGAAAATCGATAGATTCTTTGGGGTCAAAAAGCATTCTTTTCTTTGGCTCTACTTTGAGCAGAAAGTACTTCAAAGCTCCTAATGCAAGCATTTTATGTAATTCTTCGGCTTCTTCTGTCGTGAAGTCGTCTATTTTTCCTCTTTCTTCTGTGGACGCTTTAGCAGTTTCTATCATCTCATTTACAAGATCATCGGCATCTACCACGGTACCTTCACGAGATTTCATTTTGCCCGATGGTAAATCTACCATTCCATAAGAAAGGTGGTAACAACCGTCGGCATAAGATCTGCCAAGTTTCTTCATGATCGCAAATAACACCTGGAAGTGATAATCTTGCTCATTACCCACCACCCAAATAGAGCGATCATTACCGAAGTCTTTGAACTTGAGCTCGGTAGTACCAAGGTCTTGCGTGATGTAAACCGAAGTTCCATCTCCACGAAGTACTAGTTTTTGATCTAGCCCTTCCTCTTCTAGGTCAATCCATACACTTCCATCATCTTTGATGTAAAAAACACCGCTAGCAAGGCCTTCGTCTACAATGTCTTTCCCCAATATATAAGTATCAGATTCTCTATAAACCTTATCAAAACTAATTCCGATTTTGTCGTAAGTTTCATTGAAACCAGCGAAAACCCATTCGTTCATTTTTTGCCAAAGTGCCACAACTTCGGCATCTCCCTGTTCCCATTTCAAGAGCATTTCTTGGGCTTGGAGTAAAGAAGGAGCTTTCTTTTTTGCGTCCTCTTCGCTCATTCCGCCTTCTATGAGTTCGGCAATTTCCTTTTTGTACAATTGGTCAAAAAGTACATAGTACTTACCCGCCAAGTGATCACCTTTTATTCCTGAAGAAGTAGGTGTTTCACCATTGCCCAGTTTTTGATAGGCGAGCATGGACTTGCAAATATGTACACCACGATCATTGACCAAGCAAGCTTTTGTTACTTTGTTTCCAGCCGCCGAAAGGATTCTAGAAACCGAATCACCAAGAAAATTATTTCTCAAATGCCCCAAATGCAAGGGCTTGTTGGTATTGGGTGAAGAAAACTCCACCATCACATTGCCATCTTGGAGTTTTGTATCACTACCAATTCCTCCAAAAACGTCAATCCACACTTCTGGTTTTAGGCTAATATTTAAGAAACCTTGAACCACATTAAAGCCAATTGCAATTTTACTTTGCTGCATTAAAGCTTCGCCTATCTCGTTTGCTAAGTCTTGAGGCTTTTTGCGTAGCTCTTTAACTAAGTAAAAAACCACAAACGTATAAGTTCCTTCAAACTCCTTGCGGGTAGGTTGTAAAAGTACCTCACCATCAAGGTCAAATAGGTTTTTGAGTACTACCGAAAGGTCTGCTTTAAGTTCTTGCTCTAAATTCATTGCTGCTAATTCCAAAATTGAGGTGCAAAATTAAGGAAAATGAAGATGAAGTCTTGTGTTCTGATTGATTTTAGTAGCATTTAAATGAAAGAGAATTTTAAATGTGCTAAGTCGAAACGAAGGAATAGTAGCTAAAAAAAGAGTTATTAATTTTTGTTCTGATATACTGTCTCAAGAACTTCTTATACGAGTTTTGTTCTTTTGTATCAGAATTTGGGATGAAATGGCAATTCCAACTAATTGCGAAAATAAAAGACCTTTTACATGCCGACTTTTAACAAGAAGTACTGCCGAAAATGGCCTGTTTGATCAGTTTAAGGACATTTTATTGGCCTTGGAATGAATATCGACGGATTTTATTTGAAACAAATGCTTTTTCTCATGCCCCGAAAATTTGTTTCAAATGGAATAAAGGATGCAATTATGAACTCTTTTTAATTGAGCAGGTTTATTTTACGTAGAAAGCTATAATGATCTTGAGTAATTAAAAAGAAAGTGAAAGGTGTTGAACTAATTGTGACTTTTCTAGTCTGAAAAGGTCTAATTATTAAGTAATTAAAAGGAATGAGAAGAATTATCTATTTTGTTGTTTGTTTTTTGGTAATGTCATTTAGTTCTTTTAGTCAAGGCGATTGTATTAATAACCCTACCTCCACAATCAATAGTGTTAGCTCTGCAGGTGGAATCTGTACATATAACATTACGCTAACAATTCGAATTAACAAACAAGCTACTAAATGGATTCGATTCGTTGTTAACGGAGTAACTTACTGCTACTATCACGATGGTACTTGGATGCAAGATTTGACTTGCACAACTACCGCTGGATTTGATAATTCTAATGCTGGAGATATTGTTAGTTTTACTACCAATGTAGTTATTCCTTGTACTTCGGAGTTAACAGCTAGTTATGAAGGAGGAACAGGAGGAAACTATACCAATGGGTCTTGTTTTAATGGTACTTACACCATGAATACCGCACCTTTCCCAGTCTCAATCCGACAATTTTCAGCTCGAAGTTTAGAAAGTGCAGTCCACCTCTCTTGGAATGTAGAAGATGAAATTAATTTCAAAAGATATGAAATTCAAAAATCAAATGATGCTCTTAGTTTCGAAACTTTCGAAATAGTAAAAGCTCAAAGTTTGAATCAATACGAAACCCACGATTTTGATCCCCAAATAGGTCAAAACTATTATAGACTTCGTTTGATTGATATTGATGGAACTGTTTCGTTTTCAAAAATTATTTCCCAAAAGTTTTATGGAGAAGAGGATATTACTTTGTATCCAAACCCTTCAACGAATCAGTTGTACTACTTAAGTGGAAAATACGACGAATCGTCCATTAGAGTTTACAATATCAATGGACAGACCCAACCTTTTAAACTTTTAAAAGAAAGTGGGAAAAACACCATTCAGATTGAGAAATCAAGAAATATTCGAAATGTTTTTTTTCTGAAATTAGTTGACAGAAACGGACAAGCAATAACTAAGAAAATTTTAAACTAAAAGTGCCTTATAAAATGTCAGGAAAGAAAGAAAAGATCAAGAAGAATTACAAAAAACCAGTTCTAAGGAAATTTGGAAGTGTTTCTCAAATAACTCTTAAAACTGGCTCACAAGCAGATTTTGGAAGTAATTTCTTCCAAGCTTAAATCCTCCTACATCTCATCCGCACTTGGACCGTACGGCCCAGGAATTGCGACATTTAAAAGTCTGAGATAAACCCCCAACTGTGCTCTGTGGTGAGAGTTTTGCCCAAAAGCATGGCGAATGGCTTCCCATTTTTGCATTTCTACATAGGTAATGTCTCCTGCACAAAGTTTCCAATCTTCCTCTAAAATGTCATCTTTTGAGCTACTTAATGCTTCATTAGCTTCTGCAACACATGCATTAAAGTAAGCCACCAATTCTTCTCCGTTTGTATAAGTACTTTGTCTTTGCTCATCCTCTGCAAAATCCCATTTAGAATCAAGTAGGGCTTTTTTAATCATTAATGGCATCTCTGCCAAATGAGTTGCCAGTGCTCCTATTTTCATGCTTTTAGGATGTGGCTGCCAGTCCATTTTGTCTGCAGGTACAATGGCTAGCATTCTTTGTGTTTCTTTGGCTTCGTCGGCCAGTTCTCTTTGATAGGACTCAATAAATGTGATCATAATTTCTCTTTTTATTTTTCAACAAAATTAGAGTCACGTTATGACAGCCTTATGTCAGTAGGCTTTTGAAATTCTATTTTGAAACTCTGGAGATAACGTTCTTGGCTTTTTGAATTACCATTTCTTTAAGAATAAGAGGCTCAATTATATCAGCTTCGCTGCCGAGTAGTAAAAACCAATGAGAAAAACCTTCGAGAGAACCTGTTAGAAAGGTCATTAGCATTTTGTCCCCAATTTTTTCTTCCGAAACTATTCCTTGGTAATATTTCTGTTCGTCTACGTACCTATAAGCTTCTTTATCTATCTGAATGACCACTTTTTCTAGCCCTTTTTCTGATTTTAGCTTTTGAATAAAGACATCCATTTTAGGATGCTGTGCACTAAATCTTTCATTTAAGATTTCAAACGCTGTTATGCGATCGAATCTAAAAGTTCTATAATCTTCTTTGGTTTTACACCAAGCTATGAGGTACCAATGTTGTCCAAAAGTATAAATACCAATGGGCTCTACTTTTCTTGGTTTGGGTTCGGGATCACTCCGTCCGATGTACTTAAACTCAAGAAGCATTTTATCATATACTGCCTTAAAAACCTCATTGAAAGGTACTTTTCCTTCTTTATTGCTAACAAAATATGGGTTTGCTACGACTTTAAGCTTTTCTTCCAGTACGCTTACTTTTTCCTTTTCCGAAAGGTTAAGGATCGCTTTTATTTTTGTCAAACCAGATTCAAAACTATTTGAAACAGCTTTTTCTGAATAAAGATTGAGAAATTTACCAGCAGTGAAAAAAGCAGTTACTTCATCATCTGTTAATTGAAGTGGTGGTAAATTATAGCCTTTCAAAAGTGAGTAACCAACCCCAGGTTCCGACAAGATAGGTACACCTGCTTGTTCCAATGCTGCGATGTCACGGTAAACAGTGCGTAAGCTAAGGTCGAATTTATCTGCCAATTCTTGAGCCTTGATAATTCTTTTAGATTGAAGGTGAATGAGGATGTTAACAAGTCTTTCGAGGCGATTCATGCCGAAATTTATACATTTTTGTCAAAGACCGCTCTATTCTATAACTATGAATTGTCTACCTTTGAGAAAACCTTTAGACCTAAAATTTCTTATGCTTCAATCCATGACGGGCTTCGGCTCTGCAACTGTAGAAAACGACAAAATAGCTATCACAGCTGAGGTAAAAACACTCAATTCTAAATTTACTGATACCTATTGCAGAATACCCAAGACATTTTCCAATCGTGAAGTAGAGATAAGAAACTACCTTTCCAAGCAACTGAATAGAGGTAAAATTGAATTTAATCTCAATGTAAGTCCAAAAGATGAGGCTTCTGCTGGTACATCTGTCAATAGGCCAGTTGTAAAAGCTTATGTACGTGACTTACAGGAAACAAGCCGTGAGTTAGGTTTCGAAGCGGAGCCTACAGAGCTATTGAGAATTGCGAGTATGATGCCGAATGCATACGAAACAAAATCTCTAAGTGAAGAAGAGGCCGAGGCTGAATGGGGGATGATAATGAAGGCGATAGATGAAGCCATCAAGAAATGTATTGAGTTTAGAGAGCAAGAAGGTGCAGCCACAGGTGAGAAGTTCCTTGAATATATCAATACGATTGGTAAAAAACTGGACGAAGTTGCACTACAAGATCCTAACCGTATACCTGTGATACGTGAGCGATTGGAAAAGTCAATTGCGGACTATGTGGATAGCGAAAACTTTGATCAAAATAGATTTGAGCAAGAGCTGATCTATTACGTAGAAAAATACGATATCTCCGAAGAAAAAGTACGACTTGCCAACCACCTTTCTTATTTCAAAGAAGAATTGCAAAAAGAGTCAAATGGTAAAAGACTTAATTTTATCACCCAGGAAATAGGGAGAGAGATAAATACCATAGGATCCAAAGCAAACGACGCGATCATTCAACGCCTTGTGGTAGAGATGAAAGACGAACTAGAAAAAATCAAAGAGCAGACAATGAATATTGTTTGATTTGAATTCTCAAAGCTCTTAATCTTCGAGAATTACAATTTCTACCCTGCGATTCTTTTGTCGTAGGAGGTCATCTGCATTTTCAACAATCGGCTTGGTATCTCCGTAGCCTGTAAACTCTATTCGATCTGCAGCTATTCCTTTTCCTACAAGATAATTGCGAACTGCCATAGCTCTATCAAGCGATAGTACTTTGTTTTTTCTAGAATCGCCTTGGTTATCAGTATGGCCTTCTACCCTAATTCTCATTTTAGGCTTGTCTTGAAGCAATTTTAATAGCTTATCAAGTTCGGCGTGCGATTTTACGAGAATTTCGTCTTTTCCAGTTTCAAAGTAAAGGTGATTAAGACGTAATTTGTTATTGTCAAGAACTTCTAATTCTTCCTTTTCTTCTAACTCGGTTTCTTGCCCTTCTACTTCTTCTTTTACTAAGTCAACAGCCTTTATTTCAGCTGGCTTTTCTATTTTAAAGGGCTTCTCTAAGTAGATGTCATATTCTATTTCTTTTTCAGCTTTTCTACTCAGGTCTAAGGATTGCTCATGTGCATCGTAACCTGCCGCAGAAACCACGTAGGTTGTAGTGGTATTTGGTAAATAGAACTCGAAATAGCCAGTTTTTGAGGTAATTACTGAGTCATATAATGTTTCGTTTTCTCCGGTTTTGCAGAGGATTTTAGCTTGAATGGGCTCTTGAGAGTCAAAGTCAAGTACATTTCCTTTCACGGTAATCATTTTCTCAAGCACCACCTTGGTTTCTGTTTCTTGCTCTTCAAAAGCTAATGACTCTTCACCATTTGCTGGGTTGTTGACTTTGATTCCGTAAAAATTCCAATAGGTCATTCCGTCTTCTTCTCTGTTTTCCGATTCAACCAAATCAACCGATTGAATACCTGGACTCAGCTTTTCGAAATAGACCTTAAAAAAGTACTTTTTATCTACCTCAACAGTTTGCCTTTCGGGAGCAATGGGAATATTTGTGGCTTTTATGAATTTGAACTTTTCACCATTTGGTGCTCGCAAGAAAGAAGTAGGTTGAATGCTAATTGTGCTACCTCCATTTTTTCTAATTCCCTCTAGCATTTGTTGCAAATACATGTTTCGCATCATGCTTGGCAATTGACTAATTTCCTTTTTTTCTTTTGGATTGTTGTCGAAATAATCTTTGAGTTGCTCTTCAGCATTTTTGCTTACAAACTGCATGGAGAAGATGGTATAGTCTTCCGTTATTTCAATTTTATTGACGAATGTGTCATTGGTTGATTTTTTCTTAATTGGTGGATTAGGGGTTGTTTGACCGTAAGCACCAACAGAGAGAAACAAAAGTATAAAGGCTAAAAGTCTCATTGTTATGAATTTAAGGTTTTCGGAAATATAACGAAGAGATCGAAAAGCAAGTTTATTTTTGTCTGTTAAATTCTGTTAAAGACTTTTGAGAAAACCATAAATAGCTAGCTTTAGTAAAGGAATCAAAGCTGTTTATGCATGCTGTGATTTATGATTTGCACTCCCTGTATGTCAACTTTGTTTTGACAAATAACCGAAAAGCCTTTTTTCAAGAAAAAGGACATGGAAACTTTGCTTGCGTGTGTTTCTAAGATTGTTCCTATTGGTATTTTGGCTTCTAAGATGTCATACATTTGACTGGCGACTCCTCTTCGCCCGAAACCCGGAGCAACAAAAAGTAAATCGAAATAGGAGAGACCTTTTAAGGCAGCGAAACCTACGATATCATCATTTGATTTAGCTACAATAAACGCCTCATTTTCGATACGATGGATCCACTTATTTCTAGTTGAGTTTATTGTACTCGCCCAAGCGTTGATCTGTTGTGGCGTATAATATTCACAAGCTGTAATAGTAACAGCGTTATGAAAGACTTGTAAAATTTGATTTAAATCTCCAATCGTGGCTTTTTGAATATGAAAAGAGCTATTTGTCAAATTTTTTAATTGGCGATTATGTGAATTTTATTCAATTAGCGAATTTCTCTTCCTATCATTTTTTGGAAATCTTTGATTTCACCCATCATAACAAGAATATCTCTTTCGTCTAAAAAGTGTTCTGGATTGAGGTGCATATCCACTGTAGATTTTTTACTCACCATGCCGAGTATATTTTTCTTTTCGTGAAAATGCTTTATCGCTATCAGTTTTAAATTATACTTTTCTTCAAAATCAATATCCTGTATTGCACTTCCCAAATAACGCTCAGGAACATCTAATTCAATGATACTACAATCCTCCGAAAGGTCAAAAGACTCTACCACACCAAGCATTTCTAGTTGCTTGGCAAACATTTGTGCGGCAATTTCTTCAGGGTTAAAAATGGTTTCTATTCCAATACTCTGTAACACCGTTTGGTGAAGCGGATTAATCGCCCTGCCAATGATCTTTTTCGCATTATGTTGTTTTAATAATGCAGTGGTAAGTATAGATGCTCCTACATCTTCACCAATGGCTACGACGACAATATCAGCTTCTTTTAAAGGTAAAGAGTTGAGCGAGGCTGGTTTCGAAGTGTCAGCACAAATAGTATGTGTTATTCTATCTTTGAATTGTTGCACCTTTTCTAAAGATGAATCTACACCAAAAACTTCGTGTCCAATACTTGTTAAGCTTATTGCAAGGGTAGAACCAAAGTTGCCCAAACCTACTATTATATATTTCATTATTTTGTTGTCTTAAGTGATCAAAACGTTCTCCTTTGGATATTGGTAGGTACTACACTCAACTTTGTTGAAAATCCCAAAAAGTAAAGTAAACATACCAACCCTTCCCAAAAACATGGTAATAATTAACACTATTTTGCTGGCGTCGGTTAGTTCTGGAGTAAGATTTAATGATAAACCTACTGTACTGTATGCCGAAAAACATTCAAATGCAATAGCGGTAAGGCCTTGATTTGGTTCAAAAATACTAATTAAAAATACGGCTAATCCAATATTGAGTAATGATAGAAAGATTACCGCAAAAGAGCGGTTGATAGAAGTAGAAGAAATTTCTCTCTTGAATAAATCTACCCTGTTTTTACCTTTCGCCAATGAGACGATATTGCTAATCGCAATGGTAAATGTGGTTGTTTTTATACCACCTCCAGTACTACTTGGCGAAGCTCCAATCCACATGAGGAGCAAGTAGATAAGGATAGTTCCTTGCATTAGGCCGCCCATGTCAACAGTATTGAAACCGGCAGTTCTTGGAGTTACTGAGCCAAAAAATGACTGTACGATTTTACCGTAAGTACTTGTGTGGTCAAGCAGCGTATTATTGTATTCGGTAATGAAATATAGGACTGTACCTGCTACCAAAAGTACGGCTGTACTTGTAAGGACTAGTCTCGTGTGTACATTGAAATTTCTTGCTTGGTATTTATATCGTTCTCCTAGTAAAATTGTTCTAGTCAAACTCCTAAGTACCCCTTTGAGGCTTTCATAAAGGTCTATTACAACTGGGAAACCAATTCCTCCTAAAATGACCAAAAAGCAAATCACAATTTGGAATGAGTAATTGAATCTAAAGTCTGCGTTGAAAAGCCCATTGCTAAGTGTACTAAATCCTGCATTACAAAATGCTGAGATGGAGTGAAATGTTGCAAACATCCAGTCTTCACTTGTGCTTTTAAACAAGCCATCATCAACAACCATATGGATCAAAAATACTCCGAAAGCTTCTACAATGAGGGTATAAACAACGATTTTGATCAAAGTATTGAATAGCGAATTGGGCTTATCAGTCTCTAAAAGGTTCGTCAGGATATGGTGGTTTCTAAAACTCATTCCTCCCTTAAAAAGTACAGCGAAAAAGTTAGTGAAAGTCATAAGACCAAGTCCTCCAATTTGAATGAGAACCAAAAGCATATCTTGTCCTATCAAAGTGAATTTAGATGCCGTATCCACGGTGGTAAGTCCTGTAACACATACTGCACTTGTAGCCGTAAATAAGGCATCGATAAAGGACAAATTACCATTTGTAGCTACCGGAATGAGCAATAGTGCAGTTCCTACCAATATTAAAAGTAAAAAGCTGATTACAAATAAGACCGATGGGGTCATATATGCGTTTCGAAGATTGCTTCCTTCTCTCAATAGTCTAACTATGAAAAATACGGAGAGCATTAAGTAGAGGAACCATTCGCTTTCCAAAAACCAAGAATGGTGCTTGAAAGTATTAAAAGCGAATAAAATAAGGAAGAATATAAAATCAGGTAAGTGTTCCCGGTCTATCAGTTTTACCTTCTTTCTTACAAAATTATTAAGTGCCCAAATTACAAAATAGAAAAGCATTGCAAGTCGTGGTACTTGCCTTAAAAAACCATTTACCCAAAACTTAACACTTTCTTCTTTTGGGACGCCTATTTGATAAATCGCAAAAGCAAAGCCTAAGAAAAGCAAAACGAAGATGCCGAGTTCAAGTCGCTTCACAATCCTAGTGCGGACGATCAACAACTTATCGAAAAAGTTTACCCAATTATTCTTTAAACCCACCTTAATGACGAAATGAAATTTGGGTGCAAGTTAGAAAAGGAATCGAGATCATTCAAATCGTGAGGGAGAAAGTAATTGGGATGAAACTTTTGGAGGAATTCCTAAATAGTTATCTGCTAACAATTTCCCTGTTGCAGGCCCCATACTGAGACCCATCATTGCATGCCCACTCCCAATGAGCACATTTTCAAATTTTCTCATTTTCCCAATATATGGCAAGCCATCTGGTGAGCACGGTCTAAAGCCATACCATATTTCCTCTTTTGATGGTAAATTGAGATTGAGTTGTGGATAGAATTCATTAACGCAGTTGACAATGCCTTGTACCCGCTTCATATTTAAATGATCATTGATTCCACCAATTTCCATTGTGCCTCCAAATCTTACATTTCCGCCTTCAAAAGGAGTAACTGCCACTTTGCCTTCCACCAATATGGATGGAACCTGAATCTCGGTATCTTTATTTTGATTTCGTACGAAACTGTAACCTTTGCCCGCTTGGAGTGGGAGGTAACTTTCTAGTTTTTTTGCAATATTTTGAGACCAAGAACCTCCACATATAATCACCTGATCTACTTCAAGACCACTTTCTTGATCATCTTGATTGATTATTATTTCGGTTACAGTGTCTCCATTGGTTTTAAAGTCAACTACTTCCGTTTTGTAAAAGAATTCTACTGATTTATTCAATAAGTAATTCTTAAGTTCTTGCATCAAAATACTAGGGTTGCAGTGAGCATCTCCAGGGAAAAATACGGCTCCCATTGCAGCAGGATTACTATTGGGCTCAAGTTTTTTGATCCCATCAACATCGAGAATTTCTGCTTTTATACCAATCTCAATGGCTTGATGTGCAATTTCAATTTCTTCATCATATGTTTCTTGCTTTTGACAAAGCATCAAAAGACCTTTTTCTTCAAAACTAAAGTTGAATTCTTTGGCCAAGCTTTGATACAGCTCCTTACTGAGTAAGCTGATGTCTCGCAATACAGGTTTTGCGGCTTCTACAATTTGAGGGTTAGCCGCTTTTTGAAATGCCAAACCCCACTTTATTAAACCCAAGTCAAGTTTTGGTTTTACATAGAAAGGGCTTGTGGCATCTAGTAGCCATTTCAAGCTTTTGGAGATCACCCCTGGAGCAGCAAGCGGAATGATATGGCTAGGTACAATCATACCAGCGTTGCCATGCGAGCAACCTGATTCACCTGTTCCATTATCAATAATTTGAACAGGCACTCCAGCTTCTGTAAGGTAATAGGCAGTAAATAAACCTATCACACCACCTCCTACGATTGTAACTTTTTTCATTTTTTATATAACCTGGAAACCATGAGCATAAGGATCATCATTAGGATCGATGGAGATAATATTTTCTCCGTAAACTTTTGCCCAACCCTCTATACTCGGGATAATCGCTTTTGTTCCGTTGAGTTCTGTAACCTCTTCTACTTTTCCTGTAAATGTACTACCAATATAGCTTTCATGGATAAAGTCTTCCCCTTCTTTGAGTTTTGCTTGGGCATGCCATTGTGCAACTCTTGCGGAGGTACCCGTTCCACATGGTGAGCGGTCAATTGCTTTATCGCCATAAAATACTGCATTACGAGCAGTAGATTTTGGGTTCAAAACTGCTCCCGTCCATAATATATGTGAAAGACCATTAATTCTTGCATCCAATGGATGTACAAAGTCATATTTGGCTTGTAGGCTTGAGCGTAATTCACGAGCCATGAAAATGAGCTCTTCGGCTTTATAGTTTTCTAATCCCTTATAGTTTTCTTGAGGGTCTACAATTGCATAGAAGTTTCCACCGTAGGCAACATCAACTTTTAAATCTCCCAAGTGCTTAGAAGTTATTTCTAGGTTTTGAGAGTGTAAGAAAGAAGGTACATTTCTTAATTTGACAGAAATTACTTTGCCTGCTTTCTCTATATAAGTAACCAAGACTAAGCCAGCAGGGGTTTCCATACGAACCTTCCCTTTTTCTTTTGGCTGAATAATTCCAGTTTCTATACCGGCTGTAATGGTTCCTATTGTGCCGTGACCACACATTGGCAGGCATCCGCTTGTTTCTATAAATAGTACGCCAATATCATTTGCTGGATCTGCTGGCGGATACAATATACTTCCAGACATCATGTCGTGACCTCTCGGTTCAAACATGAGGCCTTTTAAGATCCAATTGTACTCCTTCATAAAATGCAAACGCCTTGCGGCCATGTCTTCGCCAGCTAAATCTGGTCCGCCGTGGATGACTAGCCTCACTGGGTTTCCACAAGTATGTGCATCTACACAATGAAATATGCTCCTCGATTTTTGGTTCAAAAATCGAGGAGGCGAAACAGGTAATGAAAGAGCCGCAACCATCTTACAATTTAGGCAATACGGGTCTGTTTTTCATTGAGGCTTCTATCACCTCCATCACCTTGGCTCTGTCTACAATGTCGAGCGTCAATCTTGGTTCTCGTACCCACTCAGTTCCTAATCCTGTAACTACCTCGGCAAGTTTGATCTGTTGAACGAATTTTGGTCCAATATCTAAATGAAGTAATGGGAAGAACCAACGGTATATTTCTCTCGCTTCTTTTATTCTACCTTGCTGTACAAGCTCGTAGATAACGACAGTTTCTCTTGGGAAGGCATCAACTAAACCGGCAACCCAGCCATGAGCACCCATTACAAGGCTTTCGAATGCTAAATCATCTACTCCTGAGAATATCTTGAAGCGATCACCTAGTTCGTTGATAATATCTGTCATGTAACGAATATCTCCTGTGGACTCCTTCATAGCCACAAAATGAGGGTTCGCTGCAAGGTCTTTAAACATTGGAATAGTAATCAATGTCTTATATGCTACTGGGTTGTTATATGCCATTACGCCCAAGTCTGTAGCATCCGCTACTTTGTGAAGGTAATGTAATGTTTCGCGGTCATCGCTAGGGTAACGCATTGGAGGCAAAAGCATGAAACCATCAGCTCCCATTTGCTCACAAGTTTTTGCAAAAGCAATGGCTTCCGTAGTAATACATTCTGCAATACACATGATGAGAGGAACTCTACCTGCAATTTGCTTTTTGGCAGATTCTAGTAAAAGAAATTTCTCGTCGTTTGTAAGTACGTTGTTTTCTCCAAGTGACCCACAAATAATAACACCATGAACGCCAGCTTTAAGCTGTGCTTCTATGTTCATTTCAAAAGTCGCTATATCGAGCGATTGGTCTTGAAAAAAGTTGGTTGTTACTGCTGGGTATACTCCTGTCCAATTTGGCGTCATGTTTTTTTGCTTTTGTTTCTTATCACAAATCTCCGAAGTTCAATTCAGTTTTTGGTCGGGTATATTAATAGAAATATGTACTAAATTATCCATTATTATATTTATTGCTATTTTTGTGGATATATAAATACATAAAATGAACCCGAAGTATTTTCCACTACCTAAAACAGAACTGGAGTCAGTGGTTTTTCAAAAGGAAAGTTCTAATACATTTTATGATATTCTACACTTTCATGAAGCTTACCAAATCACGCTGATAGAAAACGGCACAGGGAATTGCTTTGCTGGTAACGGAATGCTCCGTTTTGAACCCGATGATATTTTTATAATGGGAAAAAACCTTCCCCATGTATTCAGAAGTGATGGTATTTATTACGAAAGCAAATCGCTTCTAAGCCAAGCGTCCACCATATTTATATCATCGGAGTTATTGAGTTCATTCACTCAAAATGTCCCCGAAAAAGCAGAAGTCATTAAAGCCTTAACTCATTTTGATAAAGGGATAAAACTGCGTAGTGATAAGATTGGAAGCAAAATAGTAAGAATTGCAGATTTAGATGGTTTTGAGAAAATTGTTGCTGCTTTGGATATCCTCAAAGAGATATTCGAAACAAATGAGAAAACCTTTATTTCTGACGGAAACCTGAGCGAAATTCAAAAGGAAAGTACTTTTGAGCGAATCAATTCAGTATTTGATTATACCATGAAGCATTTCGATAGAGAAATTAAACTTCAGGAGGTTGCGAATCTTACCAGCATGACGCCCAATGCATTTTGTAAATACTTCAAACAACGGACGAGGAAGAGCTACTTCAATTTCTTAAATGATGTACGAATAAACCATGCTTGCCGTCTTTTGCAAAGTACTGAAACAAGTATTGGTGAAATTTCGTTGAATTGTGGATTTCAAAACTTTTCCAATTTCCATCGCCAGTTTCAAAGAAGAATGGGGCATGCTCCAAGTATATATCGAAAATTGCAGCAGGGATAAGGGAATTTATAACTAATTGTATTCGGTTAAATAGAAAGCCGGAAATTAAAATACGGTCTAGAAAACGCTAAATTTGCAGCTTAAATAATTACCCAAACGGTAAAGATTCAATGAAAACGCTCGTTCTTGGTGCATCCAACAATCCTTCTCGATACGCTTACATGGTTACTGAGAGGTTACTCCATAAGGGGCATGAGGTAGTACTTTTTTCTAATAAAAAAGGTGAAATCTTTGGTCAGCAGTTTATCAATGATACCGAATTAGTGAGTGAAATAGATACGGTAACAATGTACCTTGGTGCAAGGAATCAAGCTCAATACGAAGAGTTTTTACTCGAGCTAAAGCCAAGGAGAGTAATTTTTAATCCAGGGGCAGAAAACCCTGAGCTACAACAAAAACTTATAGATAACGGAACGGATGCTTTTGAAGCTTGTACTTTAGTAATGCTTGGCTCCTCGCAATTTTAATATGCTTTATCCCGAAAACATTGAAGTAAAAATTGGTTTTGACAAAATAAAAGAACTCCTCATTGAAGAATGCGAAAGCTCAATGGGCGTAGGTTTTGTAAACAAAATCAGCTTTTCCTCTAATTTTAATACTGTCAAGAAGCTGATAGGTCAGTCGGCTGAATTCAAAGAGATTATTCAACTTGGGCTATCATTTCCAAGTCAAAACTTTATAGATCCTGCCAAATCTTTCGCTCGAGCGAGTTTGGAAGGTAGTTTTTTGGATCAAGAAGAGTTTTTTGACATCAAGCTTTCTTTAAGTACAATCCAGCAGATTTTAGATTTCTTCAAAAATAAAGAAGAGCATCAATATCCTTTGCTAAAGGAAGTTGTCTTTGGTCGGCATGGTGAAATGATGAATAATTGGCATCCACTCATTGCCAAGATAGAATCTGTTATTGACGAGCGAGGACAAGTTAGAGATAATGCGTCTCCAGAATTACAGCGTATACGCAAAAGCCTTATTTCGGAGCAAAATAATGTTCGTAGAACCTTAGAGAAAATATTCAAAACGGCACTCAATAGTGGCTGGATAGAGTCGGATATGTCCATGACGGTGCGAAATGGCCGATTGGTAATTCCAGTTTTTGCTGAGCATAAGCGAAAAATGAAGGGCTTTGTACATGACGAAACTGCTTCAGGTAAAATTGCTTTTGTAGAACCAAACGAAGTTCTGGAGGCCAATAACGAAATCCGAGATTTAGAAATTAAAGAGCGAAGAGAGGTTATCAAAATCCTCGAAAAATTGACCGATGAGTTGCGACCATCTATTCCTGTATTGCGAAAAGCATATGGAATGCTTGGCATAGTAGATTTTATAAGAGCCAAAGCAAAGTTTGCCCTGAAAGTTAAAGCTACTTCGCCTTTATTAGTGAATGAAAGAGTGATTGAATGGCGTGGAGCTATTCATCCAATTCTATATCTCGCACATCAAAAGGTGGGAAAACCTACCATTCCACTTACGGTAGAACTTACCAGTAAGAATCGCATTTTGGTGGTGTCTGGACCCAATGCAGGTGGAAAGTCAGTAATGCTTAAAACTATTGGACTCATTCAATACATGGCTCAGTGTGGCTTACTAGTTCCTACTCCGCCAGATGCTAAAGTGGGGATTTTTGAAGATGTTTTCATGGATATTGGCGATGAGCAAAGTATCGAAAATGACTTGAGTACGTACAGTTCTCACCTCACGAACATGAAGTTTTTCTTGATGAATGCCAATAAGAAAACTCTATTTTTAATTGATGAATTTGGTACTGGTACCGAACCGAATTTGGGAGGAGCAATTGCAGAATCTATTTTGGAAGATTTGGTGAAAAGCAGGGCTTTGGGTGTGGTAAATACGCACTATACCAATCTCAAGATTTATGCTGATAAGAATGAAGGATTGCTCAATGGAGCGATGAAATTTGACGGAGAAAAGCTGGATCCACTCTATGAATTGGAAATGAATAAGCCAGGGAGTTCTTTCGCATTAGAAGTTGCTCAAAAAATAGGCTTGCCAGCACATGTCATTAAAAAGGCCAAAAGAAAGGTTGGAACGCAGCAAGTTGACTTTGAGAAAATGCTCAAAGAACTGGAAATTGAGAAGGCGATTTTTACAGAGAAAAACCAAGAATTGATTAGCCAAAATAGAAAGGCAAAGCAAAAGCTAGAGCAATACAGTGGACTCAAGGACTTTCTTGATATTGAGAAGTCTACGATTCTGAATAAGGCAAAAGAGGATGCCAGAAATTTACTTAAAAAGGCCAATAAGCAAATAGAAAATACTATTCGTGAAATAAAGGAGCAAAAGGCAAGTAAAGAAGAGACAAAAAATATCAGGAAGGAGTTAGAAGAATTTGAAAAGGTTGAGCTGAAAACAGAAAAACCGAAAGTTGTAAGAAAAGATCCTGAATGGGTAAAAGAAGAAGGAGCAATAGAGGTTGGTTCTTTTGTAAGAATCAAGGATAATGAAGCTATTGGCGAAGTCCTCAGGGTTCGAGGAAAAGATATTGAAATAGCTATTGGCCAGCTAAAAACAAATGTCAAAATCAATAGGCTAGAGAAAATTAGCAAAAAGACTTTTAAAGAAGGAACTGGAGAAACGCCCAAGCCTAAGCGATTAGGAGGAATTGATCTTAATGAGAAAATGGCAAATTTCAGTTTCAATCTAGATATCAGAGGCAAAAGGGGTGAGGAGGCTTTGGTAGAACTCGACAATTTGATGAATGACGCACTGCTTCTCGGTTATCCTGAACTACGAATTTTGCATGGAAAAGGCGATGGTATTTTAAGAAATCTTGTTCGCTCGCATCTTAAGGGATACAAGCAAGTTGCCAAGATGGAAGATGAACATGCAGATCGCGGTGGCCATGGAGTCACTATTGTAAAAATGGCTTAAAACTAGCTAATTGAGCTTTCGGCGATTCTCACTTTCCCTAGAAAATAACAAACCACATGACTAAGAACGAAGTACTTAAAAAGCATTTTGGATATGATAATTTCCGTCCATTACAAGGTGAAATTATAAATCACGTTTTGGCAAAAAACGATGCTTTGGTACTCATGCCTACAGGAGGTGGTAAGTCCATTTGTTTTCAAGTTCCAGCTTTGCTTTTTGAGGGGCTCACTATTGTGATCTCTCCACTAATTGCTCTCATGAAAGATCAAGTAGAAGCTTTAAGGGGAAACGGAATAAAAGCATCATTTCTCAACTCATCTTTATCGCAGCAAGAACAGGACGCTGTATTGTGGGCAGCTAAACTGGGGGAACTAAAGCTACTTTACATTGCACCCGAAAAGCTTTTTCAGGGCAACTTGATGTCAAGGTTCAAGGACTTTAATATCAGTCTTTTTGCAATAGATGAATCACACTGTATTTCATCTTGGGGGCACGATTTTAGACCAGAATACCGGCAGCTTTCAATTATCAAGAAAGATTTTCCAAAAGTACCAGTCATCGCTCTTACCGCAACTGCAGATAAGGTTACTCGAAGAGATATTTGTAAGCAACTAGAAATCAACGAAGAACATACTTTTCTTGCTAGTTTTGATAGGCCCAATATTAGTTTGGAGGTGCTTCCGGGTAGGTTAAGAATGAAGCAAATCCTCAATTTTTTAGACAAAGTTCCAGACCAGAGTGGGATCATTTATTGCCTGAGCAGAAAGGGGACTGAGTCTGTGGCAGGAAACTTAATTGCGGCAGGATACAAAGCTGATTATTATCACGCAGGTTTACCAGCCGAGGAACGCAGTAGGGTGCAAGAGCGATTTATAAAGGACGATATGCAAATCATCGTTGCCACTATCGCTTTCGGAATGGGGATCGATAAGTCTAACATTCGTTGGATTTTGCATTATAATTTACCTTCCAATGTCGAAAGCTTTTACCAAGAAATTGGTAGGGCGGGTAGAGATGGAGAGGAAGCACAAGCGAAGTTATTTTATAGCTATGCGGATATCATAAATCGTCAGCGTATGATTGACGATAATGAAATGCCAAAGGAGCAAAAAGAAATGATGACAGCCAAGCTTGAGCGTATGAAACAATATGCCGAAGCGAATATTTGTCGAAGAAGAATTTTGCTTAGTTATTTTAACGAGGAGGTTACTCAAGATTGTGGTAACTGTGATGTTTGTAAAAACCCAAGGACAAGATTTGACGGAACGGTAATTGCCCAAAAAGCACTTTCAGGTATTGCACGTACCCATGAAAAAGTAGCAATGGGAATGCTCATTGATGTTTTGAGGGGAAGTAGAAATAGGAATGTTTTAAATCTCGGATACGATCAAATCAAGACTTTTGGTGTTGGTCATGACTTGCGATACGAAGAATGGATGGATTATCTTTCGCAATTGCTTAATTCGGGATGTATGGATATTGCCTATGACGAGGGGCATTCTTACAAATTGAATAGTAGAAGTTTGGCTATTCTAAAAGGGGAAGAAAATGTTGAGCTTTCGGCATTTATTTCTGTTGCAGAGCGAAAGGCAAGGGAAGATCAACGTGCACCACAAACTAGAACAAAAACTGAAATTGTAAGAGGAGAACTATTCGAAATTCTTAGAACACTAAGAAAGCAAATAGCTGATAGCCTCGGAATACCTCCATATTTGGTTTTCAATGATCGCACGCTTAGTGATATGGCCGAAAAGAAACCAATCAGTAATCAACAATTGCTAGATGTTTCGGGGGTAGGAGAAGAAAAACTTAGGAGGTACGGAAAAGCGTTTCTTGACGAAATTGCAACATACTTGACCAGGAATGCTCAGAAAGGGTCGGTTTTGGGAAAGGGAAAAACATACGACGCTACACTTCTGCTTTTTAATGAAGGTAAAAATGTAGAAGAGATTTCAGAGGCAAGAAAAATGTCTCCTACAACTATATTAGGGCACTTAATTAAGCTCAAGGAATTGGGTAATGATATTGATTTGCGATCCTTGATAGACGATTGGAGCTTTGATGCGATTTCCAAAGGAATCAAAGATTTGAAAATGCATAGAACCGATCCTGCCAAATTGCTTTTTGAGCACTTAGGAGGAGATGTAGACTACGGTAAAATTCGCTTGACTATGACGATCTATGATTGGGGTTGAGTAAGGAGCAAGGAGTTTGAAAAGGGAAGAATTCGTTTAATTTACATTACCTAGATGAAGTACTAGCGACTAAAAATAATACGCTAAGCCTGCCCTGAAAGTATTGCAATGTGCATCTACTATGGTTCGGATTTGTGGAGAGTAGCCACCGCCCATAGCCACAACAATAGGTATGCTATTTGCTTTTGCTTGTTCAAAAACGAATTCATCTCTTTTCTTACAGCCGTCTATACTACAGCTCAGTTTTCCTAGTCTATCACTTTCAAGAATATCTACTCCCGATATAAAGAAAAGAAAATCTGGCTTTACACTTTCTATTAGTTTTGGTAGCGTTTCATATAGTTTAGAGAGGTAGTCTTCATCTTTGGTGTAAGTTGGCAAAGCAATGTCTAAATCTGATTTCTCTTTTTTGAGCGGATAATTCTCTTCCCCGTGCATTGTAAAAGTAAAGACTCTTGGCTCATTTTGAAATATTTCTGCTGTTCCGTTTCCTTGATGAACGTCTAAGTCTATTACCAAAATTTGGTTTGCTAAATTGTTCTCAAGCAGATACATACTTGCAATCGCTACATCATTTAACAAACAAAAGCCTTCTCCTTTGTCGCTATACGCATGATGAGTCCCGCCTGCAACATTCATGGCAATCCCATCTTTAAGAGCATGGTGACAGCAATCTATTGTTCCTTGGGTTATAATCAGCTCTCTTTCTACTAATTTCGGAGTTATAGGGAAACCTATCCTTCTTTCCATTTTTGGGGAAATAGAAATATTTAGTAAATCATTTAAATAAGTTACTGAATGTACTTTCCTCACCCAATTTAAGTCAACAGGTTTAGGTGAAAAGAAATGATTGGCAGTTACGGTTCCCTCATAAACAAGTTGCTCAGGAATGAGCTCGTATTTCAACATCGGGAATCTGTGACCTTCAGGCAGAGGATGACAATAAATAGGGTCGAAAGCAATTTTCATTCTGGTTTTTAACATCAAAACCTGTATCGCTGTTCATGAACGAGTCTACATTTTAATACTATGTTGAATTATTATGGCTGAAACCCTAGTCAACTTAGTTTTTGGCGGCTTCAAAGGTTAAGCAATAAATATAAAATTGGAGGATGTAACGTCAATTTTGTTTTAGGAATATAATCTAAGGAGTTCTAATTGAAATGAATGCTTTTTAATGTTAGATTGTAATTCAATTTAACACGAACAATGAAAAAAACATTAATTCTATTTTTAACTATTCTGAGCACTTGCTCATTTGCTCAAAAAAAGGATTTCAAAGTAATTGGATATTTTGTGCCTAATATTCCTGTTAATGATATTCCTTTCGAGAACCTTACTCACATCAATTATAGTTTTGCTATTCCTGCGAAAAGTGGAGACACATTGATTCCCTTGAAAAATGATAAATCCTTGATTGAACTTGTCAAAAAAGGTAAAGAAACTCAAACCAAAATTTTCATTTCCATAGGTGGGTGGGGAATTGGAGATGGTGGAGGTGATGACACAAGGTTTCATAAAATGGCCGAAACACCTGCTGGTAGAGCAAGGTTTATTGAAAACACCATGGATTTTGTCATGAAATATGACCTAGATGGCGTGGACTTAGATTGGGAATATCCTGATGAAGATAGTCCTTCGGCTGATCAATATGTGGAGCTGATAAGAGACTTATCTACCGAACTACATGAGGTGAACAAAGAATTGACGGCAGCCGTAATTTCATACGGAAAAAAGGGTGGCGGAGTAAAAAAGGAGACTTTCGAATACTTTGATTGGATTAATTTGATGGCATACGACGACGACTATGGCCCAGATTATGTAAAGGCCCACTCGCCATATTCTCTTGCTATCAAAAGCCTAAGTTATTGGATACTTGAAAGGGGCTTGCCAAGAGACAAAGCTGTACTTGGTTTACCATTTTACTCCAAAAGGGGAATGGGGAACTATGGTCCTTCTTACAAAAAACTATTGGAACAAGGAGCTAGCCCATACGACGATTACCATTTAGGTTCATTCTATAATGGAATGCTCACAATAGAAGCCAAAACCGAATTAGCGATCAAGGAAGGTTGTGCTGGTGTAATGGTTTGGGAAATAAGCCATGACACCAGCGATGAGTTTTCTTTATTCAAAAAGATTAACGAAGTCGTTAATAGGAATTAATCTCAAAGATTAATTCCTATACTTTTACCTGCATAAGGGCCTAAAGGCAATGCAATTCTAAATAAGGTCTTGTTTTCGGCAGCGTTATAGCTGGATTCAAAGGAGGCAGAAGAGGTATACTTTCCGGTCAAGGTAATTGAAAGGTGGCTCAGTGTTCTTGTAGGATCTGAGACGTGAATTTCCTTTAGCTTTCCTTTTTGGCTTTTTAGCATAACGATTCCGGGGCTATCTATACTCAAGCTTGTTTTATTATCTATTTGAAGCATACTCGCTGTATAGAAGACTACTTGGGTAACTTCAAGAGCAGTATTTTTTACAGCCTGAATTTCCTTGGTGTTGCTTAGGATTTCAATATTCCTATCAACGTTTTCGAGCAACTTTCTTTCTGTAACTCCGGGAATTACAACGTATGCATAACTACCGTCTTTTGGTCTATTTCCATGGTCAAAGCCAATATTGAAGACCTCTTCTTTTACAATTTCGTTAGAAACATTCTTTTCATCGGTGATGGATGCCCATGTTCCGCTTTCGGTTTGGTTCGAGATATTCAGCGTTGATTTTTGTGGCAATACATAGGCAATGTTATCTTGTAAAACCCATTTGACATTGTCGAGCGATCTTTTTCCGTTAGTCAAAGTGTAAGTTTTATCATTTTGATTAATTCTTACGGGGCTTTTCAAAAGCGTTTGATTGATGGTAGTTACCACAGGTAGGTTTGGCCATGATTGTATACCATTTCCTAAACATACATATTCATTTTCGAAGAAAAACCAGCTCTTCTTAGCAACTAGGTTGTCATGTGGACTTTTGAAATCATAACCTACAGCTCCAATGTTTCCGTCTTCAACAGCTCCTACAAAACTTGTAGAACCCTCTTTTTGAATTTCCTCAGGACTAGGTAATTCTGGTTTCTGCATGATTGTGGTTCCTGATATTTGTTGCCAATTGTACATAGGCCAAATATTCAAATATTCATCTCCTTTCAATTGTACATAGTTGGTACCATCGGCTCTGTGATGAGTCGGTTTCCCTGGTCCATTGTAAGGGACTTCCATGTTTCTATTTCGGCTAGAAAACATGCGAACAGAGGTATAATAATGTGGTCTTTGTACTACAAAATGCTCCGTTTGCCAGAAGAACTTTGCGAATGAAAGTGAGGGCTTTGCTTCACCTTTACGAAGCTTTATGATTTCTTCCAATTCCGATTTCCTATAATCAGTGCTTAATAGTAATCTTTCTATTTCTATGGTGCTTTGGGACTTAAATGTTGCCTTGTGAGTGATACTTCTGTTCTGCACGCTCACGTCATTATATACACCATAAACTAACTGCTTATAAATACCATCTAAATAGTAATCTACTAAATGCTTGATACCTTTTTCGGAAAAAGCATAAGAGGTACCAGCCACGAAGTAAGACCATTCACCAAAGGCATTGGCATATTTTCCATAACCATATGAAGTTGTATTATTTACCCTGTCAACTCGATGGTGAAAGCTGTAATCATGTTGCATTCCCCTTTCGCCAGTATTAAACTTTACTTCTCCTTCTATGATTTTAATTATTTCGGCAAAGTCTTCCTTTTGATTCATGAATAGAAGGTTTTTAGCTAAAATGCCAGCTATTACAATTCTATCTCCGCTGGGTCTTGCTCCCGAGGCATTCATATTTGCTCTACCAATAATTGGCTGTAACTTATTTACAAGTTCTTTGGGCATTTCATCCCCCACCAGGAGCATTATGTTAGTTAAATGTGTAGGAGTTGAAATCTGATTATTGTGCCAGTTGTCTCCGAAATAGTCTTTGTCCGCCCAGTGAGTTAATCCCAGTTTTATTGAGTTAAGGAGGTTTTTATCACCGAAATAGGGAGAGCCTTTTTGCTTATAAGCAACTGATAAATGTTCTAGGTTTACGGTGTGATATCTATGAGGAAATCCGGCAGTTCTGCTCAAGTCGCCGTATTCAATGTCATTAAAGCTACCATCGGATTTAAGCTTTTTTATAATTTCCTCAACTTCTGTTTTTTCTACCTTTTCTTTTAGTAATTCATTGACAACTCTACTCTTTATAATGTCGAAATCATCAGCAGTAGAATCGAATGGACAGAGAAATAGACAAAACAGTATTAGTGTTTTTAAAAATTGAATCATTTTTGTTTTTTTTGGTTGAATAGTTTCTCAATTTAGTTAGATTATTTATTCATTTCCTTAAATACGAATTCAAAAGAGCCATTTATGAAACCATTTTATCTGTTATTTCTATTCGTTTTACCGTTTTCAGGTTTTGCACAAGATACATATGCCGAAAAGCTTGGCTACCCAAAAGGAGCGAAGGTGTTAATTCTTCACATAGATGATGTCGGCATGAGCTACGATTCGAATTTGGGTGCTATAAAGTCGATAGATGAGGGAGTTGCCAATTCTGTCAGTATGATGATGCCTTGTGCTTGGATTCCAGGATTCTTTAAGTATCTCGAAAAAAATCCACAAACAGACGCTGGCTTACATTTAACCTTAACTAGCGAATGGGATGATTACAGATGGGGCCCACTTGCAGGTAAGCCAATGGTGCCTGGATTGGTAGATAAAGAAGGAGCAATGTGGGATAATGTCATGCTTACCGCTACCAATGCAAGTGCAGATGAAATAGAAAAAGAGATTCGTGCTCAATTAGACCGATCAAGATCTATGGGATGGGAGCCAACTCATATGGATTCGCACATGGGGACGCTATTTGCAAAACAAGATTATCTAGAGAGATACCTTAAAGTAGGAATGGAAGAAAATATTCCGGTGATGTTTCCTGGTGGTCACAATACAATGATTTCCAAAACTGCCGGAAGTGCTGGTTTGACTCAAGAAATTACGACTAAAATTGGTAAGCAATTATGGAATTCTGGTTTACCAGTTTTGGATGACCTTCACAATGTTTCTTACGGTTGGAAAGGTGATGATTCTATGACTGATAAGGAACTTCAAGCATTTAAAACCAAAGAATACATAGCTACAATTGCGACGCTAAAACCCGGCCTAACCATGGTAATTATGCATTGCACTTGGCCTACCGAAGTATTTGAATATATATCTAGCTCTAGTACTACACGTAAAGGTGATATGCTTGCAATGATGGATCCAGCTTTTAAGGCTTACCTCGAAAAAGAGAATATAGTCCTCACCACTTGGAGAGAAGCAAAGGAACGTAGAGACGCCTTAAAATAAGATTTTATTCAGCTTTCAGTACTTCTACATCAAAAACAAGGGGAGAATTCTTAGGAATACTTCCTTGTTTTGAACTGCCATAACCAAGTGTGGATGGGAAAATTATTGTTGCCTTTTCTCCAACTTTCATAAGTGAAATTCCAATATCAAACCCACCTACTACCTGACCAACCCCAAGTGTAAATTTAAAAGTACCCGCATCAAATTCCTCGTCGGTGAGTAATCTGCCCGCATAGTTTACAGTGACTTTTTGACCTTGTTGTAGCGTAGCTCCGTTGGGGCTTTCCTGTGTACGGATATATCTTAAGCCTGACTCAGTGGTTTGTGTAACGACTAATTTTTTAGCAGCAATATATTCGTTTATGTTATTGTCTTCTTTTCTAGGAACTCCGTCTGAATCACATGATGTAAAAGCGAAAGCGGTAAAAAGTATAAAAACGATTAATTTGAATTTCATAATTTGTTTCAAAATTTGCTCAAAGGTAATGGTTTGAGATTGTAAACGACTTTATGAATGAGTGAATTTCATTGTAAATTTCTCCTTTTATATTGATTAATCATCCATTCCCTTCCCATCCAGTATTTTAGGAATATATTTTTCAATCCTAGTTTCACGAGTCTTTGATTGCTTGGCAGACGAAAAATAGAAAATGTAACTTTTTTGCCTTCCCGGTGTAAGCGATTCAAAGGCTGTTTTCAATTCGGGCATATCGTCAAGTACAGCTTGAAATTCTTGAGGAACTTCATATTCACTCGTCTTTTTGAGCTCTACTTTTAGACCTTTTTTGTCATTTTCGATGGCTTCTCTAATGTAAGTTTTAATGGTTTCAGTTTTATTGAGTATCTCGTCAATATTGGTAAAGCGAATTTGCCGTGCGGCTTGCACATTCTCGGTTTGTTGAATCAGAATACCTTTAGTGTCATTGATCAAAGCACCTTGCATAAAAAGCAATGCACAATAATCTTTGAATCCGTGAATGAGCACGATGTTACTTTTTCCTACTGTATATGTAGGGCAACCCCATTTTAACTCTTCTGAAAGTCCACAAGAAAGTACTATCGTCCTCAACTCTGCATACTCCTCTTGCCACTTAGATTTCTTACTAAAAAACCAATCAACTTTTGGATTCATATTAGAAGGGTTTTGAGTTTGTTTTTCTTTCTGCTGGTCTAAAATACCAAGATACTATTACAAGTAGCAACGAGAGCATAGACGGGAAAGTCTCGCTGAATGGGTCTCCGTTAATGATATGGGAAGTCATTGCTCCAGTCATTGCAAAAAAGAATCCTGCATAAGCCCATTCTTTAATTAGAGGGTATTTTGGGACTAATATTGCTATCACGCCTTGAAGCTTCCAAATTCCCAAAATGGTAAGTAAATAAAGTGGGTAGCCTAGGCTTTTGAAGCTATTAACTGCATCTTCATGCTTTATGAGTTGAAAAACTCCACCTGATATCATTCCGAAAGAGAGCTAGATTGTGGCAAACCAGTAAATGATTTTGTAACGCTTTGTCATGAGTTTATATGTTTTAAGGTTTCTTCTATTTTATTGTGAGCCATATTGATTCCGAAGGAAAAAGGAAGTTTTAGTATTGCGTCTCTATCTTCTATCGATTTATATACCACGTGCATATTGAGCTTGCTTTTATCCGCTGAAATCTTTTCAAATATTAAGTATTCCAATTGAGCAGGATACGAAGTGTTCTCCATTTCAAAAGTTCTGACTATTTTTTGATTTAAAACATGGTCATGAATGACTCCACTCGATTTTAAAATGATATTACCATTGTTGTCCAATGTTTCAAAGATGTATGCTCCATGCTTTTTACTTTCTAGTTTAACTACTTTGGTACCCATCCATTGAGCGACGAGTTCAGGTTCATTGTAAGCCTTAAATAGCAGTTCTACCGAGATGTCAAACTCTCTTGTTATAAATAACTCTTGACGGTTGTCGTAAGCAACGATCTTAGTTTTCTTTTCCATGGCGTGTTATTGCTTTTTCATGATAGATTCTAACTTGCTGAATCGATCTTCCCACATTTGACGGAAAGGCTCTATGAATTCGGCTATTTCACGCATTTTTGTTGGATTGAAATGGTAAAAAACCTCACGTCCTTGCTGTTCAGGATTGAGTAATTCACATTCTGTAAGAATTTGTAAATGCTTTGAGACAGTTGGTCTAGAGGTTTCAAAGTTAGCCGCAATAGCTCCTGCCGACATCGATTGAGAAGCTAACAAAACTAAGATTGCTCTACGTGTAGGGTCTGCTATTGCCTGAAATACATCTCGTCGTAAATTCATTATATTTTATTTGGCTACAAATAAACGTGTAGTCATTCGACTACGCAAATGTTTTATTGAAAATATTCTGAGGCATGTGGTTTCACTCTTTGGTCAAAAGTTATAGGAGCTTTGGTCAAAAGTTATAGGAGGATGTTTTATATAAGCTTTCTCAATCCGCAATCCTTGTGCTTAGTCTTAATAAAATCGTAAATTTAGCCCATCAAGATTAATGAAATGAAGATAAATATATATACCCTCATTTGTGTCCTATTTAACCTTTCGGTGTTTGCACAATTAAGCCCTCGCATTGCGAATTATGATATAGATATAAAGCTAGATGTAAAGGAAAAGAAGCTTTGGGGAAATGAAAAATTGAATTGGAAAAACACCTCCAATGATAATATTGACAAGGTTCAATTCCACATGTACATGAATGCTTTTAAAGATGAGAACTCTACCTTCATGAAAGAGAGTGGAGGGAAGTTGAGAAATGATAGGTTAGACAAAAAAGAAAATAATTGGGGTAATATATACATCACATCAATTAAAACTGAAAGGGGAGAAAACCTATTTAGTAAAATGAAATTTATTCAGCCCGATGATGATAACGAAAAAGATAAAACAGTTTTAGAAGTAACATTAGATAAGCCAATTTTACCGGGAGAAACGATTAACTTTTTGATTGACTTCAGGGTGAAATTACCGCAAATTTTTGCTCGAACTGGATTTGCTCAGGGTGATTACTTTTTGGTGGGACAATGGTTTCCCAAAATTGGAGTGTATGAAACACCAGGCATTAGGTATGCAAGCAAAGGGGCATGGAATTGCCATCAGTTTCATGGTGATACCGAGTTCTACGCAGATTTTGGAGTTTATAATGTTAGTATAACCCTTCCTCAAGAGTTTGTTGTAGGCTCAACAGGCTCACTTAAAAGTGAAGAGAAACTTGAAAAAGGGTTGAAGAAACTAAACTATGTAGCCGAAGATGTTCATGATTTTGCATGGACAGCTTCTAAGGACTTTGTTGAGATTCGCGAAAAATGGAACAATGTTGAACTTATCGCTTTAATGCAACCAAGTCACAAAGGCCTAGCTGATAGGTACTTTTCGTCCGTTAAAAATGCTTTAGATTACTTTGATAAAAATGTAGGTAAATATCCTTTCCCGACCCTGACTATGGTTGATCCACCACTTAATGCTAGTGGTTCAGCTGGAATGGAATATCCAAGATTTATTACCTGTGGTTACACTACTTGGGGGATGCCGAATTCTATTCGTATGCCGGAAGTTGTTACGATTCATGAGTTTGGACATCAATATTTTCAAGGGATGTTGGCCTCCAACGAGTTTGAAGAGACATGGTTAGATGAAGGGTTTAATACCTATATGGAGTGGAGGATTATGGAAGAATACTATCCTAATAAAGGTTCTCAATTAGATTTCTTTGGCTTCAATATGCCTGGAAAAGAAAGCGGAAGAAGTGGGTATGTTTCTATGAAGAATCCTAAAATAACTGCAGTATATAGAGATGCTTGGAAATACCCTAAAGGAACTTATGGTACCATGTCCTACAGCAAAACTGGACTCTGGATGACTACTTTAGAAAATCTAGTTGGAAGAGCAGTGATGGACGAAATAATGAAAACGTATTTTGAACGATTCAAATTTAAACACCCAAGTGCTAAAGATTTTACAGCTATTGTTAATGAAATTGCTCCTCAAAAACTAGGTAATAAACATGGTGATAATTACGATTGGTATTTTGAACAGGCACTTTACAAGGCAGAAGTTTGTGATTACGTGGTAGATACTATCAAAGCAATTTCAGACAAAAAATGGGAGATAACTCTAAGTAGGGGTGGGCAGTTTGTTTTTCCTCAGGAGATCGAAATCGTATATGCCAATGGTACAAAAGAAATAATGTATTGGGATGCTAAATCAAGCCATAAAACTGTTGAAAGAGAAAAAGAGATTGTCTCTGTTTCGATTGATCCTAAGAGAAAGAACTTAATGGATTTAAACTATCTCAATAATAGTTATTCTGTCTCACCAAGCGAAGGATTTTATATTAAGTACACCGCCAAAACTATCTTTTGGGTTCAAAGGGTACTCGAATTCTTTGCAACTTGGGCATGATAGCTTAACCGAAAGCTAGTACAAAATGAAACCACTTATTATTAGCAGAACTTCTTCTGCATCATTTAACTTAAATGTGGAGCGAAATAGAAGTGCAGTTAAGAACTAAGTTCGACCTTAGCTCTTTCGCATATTCCGCCTATAGGTGGGTTATGCTTTGATACTGCCACTTTTACATTTACAATTTGAGGATATGTATCTTGGATTCTTTCAATGATTTGTTGGCCCACGTGTTCCAGCAAACGATGCTTTTGTAGCATTACTTGCTTTACTTGTTCGTAAAGCTCTTCATAGCTGATGGTATTACTTAGCTTGTCAGTATTGGCAGCTTTGCTGAGATCGGTTTCAATTGTGAGATCAATCGTGTACTTATTCCCAATTTTTTGCTCCTCATCGTAGTATCCGTGGTAAGCAAAAAACTCCATTCCTTCCAAACTGATTAATCCCATAAGAATACTTACTTGATATTGTCAAAGAATGAACCTCCATTCTCGGCGTCTCTTTGCTTTCCAATAAGATCATTCAGGGTCTCTGTTTTGGGAGCAGTGTCATTTTTAGTTGGAGTGGTTTCTTTGTCTTGCATTGCTTTTCTCAAAGCAGCTTTAACCTTATTCACTCTATCCAACATCTCTTCCGTTACCTCTTCTGATTTTGGTTCAACTTTAGCAATCACTTCTGCCTCGAGTTCAACTTCTGGTTTACGTCCAGCAATCAAATGTGCTTTTAGTTGCTCCAATTCGTCAAATTTACCTTCTTCGGCAAGTAAGGCTTGTTGAACCCAAGTAGTTGGGTCATGCATGGCATAATGTGGCCCTGCGGTGTTCAGGATATCCTTGATTTTGTAAACTGGAGATGTTGCTAATTCTCTATATGTTCTTACTCCATTAGAAGAAAGTAATTCGGCAATCTTGGGACCTATCCCTTCTATGATCTCCAAATCATCGCTTGCTGTAATTTCCTCATCTGCCAAAGTCATTGAATTTGCAGAACTTGCTACACTTACGATTTCTTCCTCTTGCTCCTCTACTTCTATTTCAACTTCTTTAACTTCTTCAATTTCTTTAACTAGCTCAACTGGTGGGGTCTTAGTTTCTATTTTTTCAACAACACTTGTACCTTCAATATTTTTTAAAGCATTCTCAGTTTGAATATGAATTGCCTTTAGTTTTGAAAGAATTTCAACCTTTTCACTTTTTAGTCCACTCAAGTTGCTCTCAAGCGTTTCTAATTCTTTTATTTTTTGAGCTTCAGCTTCGCTTACAGTGGTTTCAGCATTCTTGAGTATATCAAAAGCTTCTTTTTTAGCGTTTTCTAGAATTATTTGAGCTTGTTGTTCCGCGTCATTAATTGTGTTTTCGGCACTTGACTTGGCGTCGTTTATCGTATTTTGAGCTGCTGCTTTCGCGTCTTCTACAGTTTTAGAAGCCTCAAACTTCGCATGATCAGTTATCTTAGTACTTGTATCTTCGGCAGATCTCAAGGTTTTAATAAGTGTCATCTCTACTTCGCGAAGCTTAGTTGCTTCTTTTTCGGCGATTTCGAGTTGCATTCTCAGCATTTTATTTTCGTTGCTAATTCGCTCCCACTCATTGGCGATATTAGTAAGAAATATATCAACTTCTTCTATATCATAACCTCTAAATGCCTTTTCAAATTCGTGCTGTTTTATCTCTAAAGAGGTGATTTTCATCAGTATTTTTTTGAATTTCTGTATGTTTAGCAAAAATATGGTCTGTTTTTAACAAATCCTCCTTATTGCTGTACTTTTTAGAACTAACGTTCGTAATTAGGTATTTATTGGGGCAACCTTCCAAAGAGAAATCGTTCGATCATCGCTACAAGCAAGTAAATCATTGTCACTCATCCAAAGTAACTTATTTATGGATGTTCCATGAGCTGCAAACCTTGATTGATCAATTACTTTTCGGAGTTTGAAATTCTCTGTTTCCCACAGCTTAATTGACTTATCCATACTACACGTTGCGAAATACTTGCCGGAAGGGCTAAACGCTATGTCATTGATAGTATACATGTGAGCGACAGCCTCTTCATCGAGTTCATAATCCTTGAGAACATTCCATTTCTTTAAATGTGCGTCGCGAGATACACTATATAGACTCTCAAAGTTTGGACTATATTTTATTCCAAAAACAGAGTTTTTATGTGCTGGTATAGTTTTCTTTAACTCAAAAGTAGTTAAGTCAAAAATTCGAATTGAATGATCACTGTACGCAGCAGCTAAATCATTTTCAACTGGATTTATGGCAAGGCTTCTCACGCTTTTGTCTGAAGCTTTTAGATGCTTTTTGAATGATTTGCTTGGTGCATCAATTACGGTGATGATACCATCGCCCGACCCAACAAAAATATTTGATTTATGACCTGTAATTGCGAAAATGGCCATTTTGTTGAGGGCAATTGAACCAACTTTAGCTTTCGCTTTAGGATCTACGATGTGAATTCCTTCGTAGTTGTGGCCAATCCATAATTCATTCGTAATTTCATGATAGTGTAGTGCGTAAATAGAGTTTTCAACTTTAGCAACTGGCATTCCCAAGTCAGGTGTTCTTGAGTTCCATTCCACAACCATACCATCACCCGCTCCCGAAAAGAAATTTCCTTCATTAGGCGATTGTATTATAGTGTAAACACTGTCTTTGTGTCCAGTAAAGTTTTCTATTTTTTCTACTTCAAATTTCATCTTTTATTCTAAAATTAGCTCAAAAATGACTTATTTCACGTAAACCTGATAAAGAAATGCCGCAAGTTCTTCGTACGTCCCATAACAGCGGGGCAGAGTTAATAGTTTGGGAAGTAGTAGAAACAGAAGAATTCTTTCTTGCTCAGTTGAGTGATAATGTATGGGAGGATGAGGAATTTCTAGCGACTAAGTTTCCCGCTAAAAGGCTAGAATTATTGGCTGCTAGATATGCAGCGAAATCTATGCTTTCCGAAATGGGTTTAGTTTTTAATGGAATTGCAAAAGATGAGCACGGGAAGCCGTATTTGATAGATAGTGATATGCAAATGTCACTGACACACACTTCAAAGTATGTTTCTGTAGTTTTTCACTCTACATTAAAAGTAGGGATTGACCTTGAAAAGCCAAGTGAAAAGATGTGGCGAATAAAGGAAAGGCTTTTTTCTAAAAATGAGATAATGGAGATCGGTGATAACTTGGAAGTAATGTCTATTTTTTGGTCAGCTAAAGAGGCCCTTTACAAGATTTATGGCAAAAGGGGCATGGACTTTAAAGTAAACATGTCTCTAGCAACCGAAAAGGGAAACCTAATCGGCCGAATTGCAATGCCTGATCAGGTAAGTGACCATCGAGTTTACACGAAAGAATTTATGGAGTATATTTTGGTTTGGGTGCTTTAGAATTAAAGACCAGCAGACTCCACTATATCGTCAAAAGCAATTCCAAAATGTGAATCATGATAGACTGCTTTTCCATCTTTTAAAACAATGGCTTGGGGCGATTCATGTTCGACTTGTAATTCCGAGGCTATTTTTTGAGAAATGCTACGAAACGACAGCAAATCCAGATAGTAAGGCTGGAGGTCACCTGCTTTTTCTTCATTCCAGCTACGTTCGAGTCTACTCAATGAACTTGCACTTATGCTACAAGACCTACTGTGCTTAAATATAAGTACAGGCTTTTCTTTCGAAAGTTCTTTAAGTATTTCGATTTGGTCTTCTGAGGTTATTTGGTTCCAGTTCATAGGTGCTTTCAAAATTCAAATTGACAACAAAGGTTTTTTAGCGAATAGTTCAAAAAATTGTGTTGTCTATTAGCCTTACACCTTCTAACCAAACTGCAGTACAAATTGCAGTTGTTTTGCTTTCATCTATTTTATCGATTGGCTGCAGTGTATCAAAGTCAGATACCTCAAAATACTCAGGTTCAAATTCTGGATGCTTTTTGAATAAATCAGAAATCCTTTCTTTGGTTTCTAGAACTGAAGAACCGCTTTGTAAAAGCTTTTTTGCTTCTTGAATTGCTTCCTGAATTAATCCAGCACTGGCTCTTGCTTCTATTGGCAACCTTTCGTTTCTTGAAGATCGAGCGAGCCCATTTTCTTCACGAGCTGTTTCGCAAGGCACAATTTCTATTTGAAATGAAAGGTCGCTGACCATTTGTTTGATAATTGCTACTTGCTGTAAATCCTTTAACCCAAAATATGCTTTATCTGGTTGAACAATATGAAAGAGTTTGGAGACAACAATTCCAACACCATTAAAGTGACCTTTTCTATTTGCTCCTTCCATTACTCTTTCTATAGCACCAAAATCAAAGTGAATGTTTGGTAAGGTTGAGTACATTTCTTCAGCTGATGGGGCAAAAACTACGTCGCATCCATTTTTCAGAAGTAGCTCACAGTCTTTCTCTAGTGTTCTTGGGTATTTCTCCAAGTCTGATTGGTTATCAAACTGTGTAGGGTTTACGAAAATACTACTGACGCAGATATCGCTTTCTTCTTTAGCTCTGCGTATAAGAGTCATGTGGCCCTCATGCAAAGCTCCCATGGTTGGTACGAAACCTATTGAACCATTGAGTGAGTTTAAGAAATTAGTGGTTTCTCTTATTGTATGGAGTATTTTCACAAGTGATTATTTTTGATCAAATATAAAACTTTTAACTTTCGAAGTTCTTGCGTCGTCTACCGATTGTCATCAAAACGACACCAAATAAAATGATGGCACATGCAATAATCGTTTGGTTTTGGAGAAGTTCATGGGCAATGAAAAATCCCAAAAATAACGCAACTACAGGATTTACAAAGGCATATGTAGAAGTTAACAGTGGAGGTGCGTTATTTATTAACCATACATATGATGTGTACCCAATGAATGAACCTATGAAAATAAGGTATGTCATAGCCAGTACACTGTTCAAGTGTATATGTATTAATTGATCAATTTGGTTGCTCTCCAAAAACAGTGATAATGTCAAAGCTATAAAGCCTCCTGAGATCATTTGTAATGCAATACCTTGAGTCCCCTTTACCTGTTTGGTTTTGCTACTTAAAAGTGAGCCAAAAGCCCAACTAATCGTTCCAATAAATATGATGGCAACGACAAAGTAATTTATATGTTCTTGAGCGTTTTTTACTTGTCCAAATGGATCAAAAAGAAATAGTACACCAACTAGTCCAGTTAGCATACCAATTGCTGATAGCCAAGAGGGTGCTTTTTTACTAAAAAAAAAGAAATCGAGAAGGAAAATCCAAACTGGAAGGGTAGCAACCAAAACTGCAACAATTCCTGAAGGGATATACAAAATGGCATATGCAACCGCAGAAGTACCAATACCTGAAAGTAGAAAGCCAATTTTAAAACTTCCTATTACTTCCTTGATATCTAAAGTTCTGGTATTTAGAAGAGAATAACTGAAAAGGATGATTCCGCCTACAGTAAATCTAATTCCAGTAAGTAATAGTGGAGTAAGATCTTGAAGTCCAATTTTAACCCCTAAATATGTACTTCCCCACAAGATATAAACCAAAACAAGGTTTAGAAATAAATTGGGTTTGTAGCTAGAGAAAGGCTCCATTACTCCACCGTAACCGACTTGGCAAGGTTACGTGGTTGGTCTACATTTCGTCCCCTATATACCGCAATATAATATGATAGTAATTGTAGTGGGATGGAGGTTAAAAGTGGAAGAACCATGTCATGAGCAGTTGGAACTTCAATTGCAAAGTCGACCATATCTCTCACTTGCGTATCACCTTTTGAAACAATCGCAATAACGCGTCCTTTTCTTGCTTTTACCTCTTGTATATTGGAAACAACTTTTTCATAACTACTATCTTTAGTAGCGATGAAAACAACTGGCATATCCTCATCAATAAGAGCAATTGGGCCATGTTTCATCTCAGCAGCTGGATAACCTTCTGCATGGATGTAAGAAATTTCTTTTAATTTAAGTGCTCCTTCAAGAGCTACTGGGAAATTGATTCCTCTACCTAAGAAGATAAAGTTGGAAGCAAAAGTAAATAGTCTTGCAATAGACTTAATGTTTTCAACTTGTAAAAGAATGTCCTCTACTTTGGTTGGAATAGCTTCTAACTCACTTAGTAACCTGCGATATTCTGCATCGGTTATAGATGCTTTACTTTTAGCCGTTGCAATTGCCATCAGTGCAAGCACTGTCACTTGAGCAGTGAAAGCTTTGGTACTAGCAACACCAATTTCTGGTCCAGCGTGTGTATAAACACCAGCATCAGTTAGTCTTGAAATAGACGAGCCCACAACGTTACAAATTCCTAAAATTGTAGCTCCTTTTGATTTCGCCAATTCAAGTGCTGCCATTGTATCTGCGGTTTCTCCAGATTGGGAGATAGCAATTACGATGTCACCTTCTTTTATTATGGGATTTCTATATCTAAATTCTGAAGCATATTCTACCTCAACATTGATTCGAGCTAGCTCTTCAAATAAATACTCTCCAACGAGACATGCATGCCAAGAAGTACCACAAGCAACAAATACAACTCTTTTGGCTTTTGCCAATTTTTCTAGGTGATTGCTAAGTCCTCCGAGTTGAATATACGCTTCCTCAGCATTTATTCTACCTCGCATACAATCAGCAATTGATTTTGGTTGTTCGAATATCTCCTTTAACATGAAATGGTCAAATCCACCTTTTTCGATAGACTCCAACTCCATTTCTACAGTTTGGATGAAAGCTCCTCTCTCTTGGTTTTGGAGGTTTTTTATACTTAACTCACCTTTGTTTACAACAGCAACTTCATAATCGTCAAGGTAAACAACCTCTTTTGTGAATTCTATGATTGGGGTAGCGTCCGAGGCAAAGAAAAATTCATCCTTACCAATACCTATTACAAGTGGACTTCCCTTTCTAGCAGCTACTAGCTGATTTGGGTTTTCTGCATCAATTACAACAATAGCATATGCACCAACAACCTCTAATAAGGCTAATCTTACAGCCTCCTCAGTAGAACAATCTTTATGCTTTTGAACATCCTCAATGAAGTTGATTAGTACTTCGGTGTCGGTTTCGCTATCAAAAGTGTACCCTTTGTTTTCAAGTACTTTTTTGATGGAACCATAGTTTTCAATTATTCCATTGTGAATTATTGCTAATCTCTTTCCTTGAGAAAAATGTGGGTGAGCATTTACATCATTTGGCTCGCCATGCGTGGCCCATCTAGTATGGCCAATACCGATATGTGAATTTAGATCCTTATTTAAAAGTTCACCTTCTAGCTCGGCAACTTTGCCTTTCTTTTTGTGAACTTTGAGACCGTTTTCATTTAACAATGCAATTCCTGCACTATCGTATCCTCTATATTCTAATCTTTTCAGGCCTTTGATAATTAAAGGAGCTGCTTGTTGATGACCTATATAGGCTACTATTCCACACATGATGTATTAGTTTTTGTTACAAAAGGGTTTATCTCTGTAAATTAATGGCTTTAGTTTGAATACAAGAGTTCTAACTTAGGTTTTCTTAATATAATCCTATTTAATCCTCCATTAAAAACAATACCGGTTCCAATAGCAACATCAGAACTTACAGTTGAACCTGCTGCGAGGATCACACCATTGTCTGCACTGTTTTTTAGAACCAACTCCCTGATATAGGGTGTGATATCAACTCTAATTACTCCAAGAGAGTCATTGTAAAAGCCCAAATTCCCTGTAGACTGATTTAGTGTATTGGAAATATAAGAGTATCCAAAAGCCTGATCTCGACGAACAGAACCGTCAGACTTAACTTCGATTGGGACAATGATTGGAGAGTAGTTGAAGTTTTCGCTGAATGCACTTTTATTAACTTCAAAAACTAATTCTGCTTTTGAAATTGTGCTCCCTTTTGTAATAGAATTTAAGCCTGGGAATTTTACATACGCAGCTGTACCAGTTCCTGCTTGAATAAAGAGCTCATCATTGCTTTGAGCAATAGGAACTATTTGTTTTTTATTTGTCAAGTTCGAGATTGAAGTCCCTGCACGGTTAACTGTAATTTGATTGAAACGCTTACTACCAAACTGGAAATTGTAAGCAACTGCAACAGTGTCACCAGTGGTATGAAAGAAATAGTCCAATGAAGAAACGGGTGCAGAGCCATTTGAAACATCTGCTTGACCAATATTGAATGCGTACAATCCTTTTGAATTGGCATCAGGAACAATCACAAATCCCTTAAAGTTACTTTCAAAAGCGTCCAAAGATTTGGCATTTTCTGTATCTCTCAAGTTATTGAGTTCTACCAATATACTCTCTGGAAGTTTTATTTTTAAAGGAAAGACTGCAGACGAATCTCCATGAAGATCCTGCAGATTGAAAGTTGCACTAGCAAGTATTTCACTATCATATGGAACAGAGTCGTCGTTATTGTAATTTTTTTGAGGAATACTCGACTTTAATCTGTGGACATTAAAAGTTACTTTGCTAAGCGAATCTCCAAAATAAGTTAGATTTCTATTCCATAGTCTTAATACTACTGAATCGGGAACTATGTTAGCACCTTCGTATTCAAAATTAAAGAAGCCTTGGGCATTTTGGGTTGTATACTGTAATGTAGGTTGTAAATAACTAATAGCTTTTACCTTTCCAAAGTATGGGTCATCTGAGATTCCGATTAAAGCAAAGTTTTGCCCTGATGTAATCACCGAGTCCATTTGGTAGGTGCCTGAGCTGATACTCAATGTGTCGGTAAAGTAAACACCTTTTTGATTTTGATCAAGATCGAGCCCAATATCTGTATCGGTTTCGCAAGAAAAAAAGAAAGCGGAAGTCAGCACTAGTGCTAAATTCCGCATTAACTTAAATGTATTAATCATAAAACTATTCTGCAATATCTGCAAGTTCGGTATATAAGTTGTAGAAAGTGTCTGTAATATCTTCATCTCCAATTCCAGCTTTCACTTGACGTTCAGCTGTTTCATCTACTATTGTATTGATACTTTCGCTTAAATCTTCATTTGCTTTAACCACTAAATCAGCATATTGACAGCCAATTTTAATAAATCCTGCAAAATCTCTTGAGCGTAAATTGGCAAGATTTTCATCCGAAATGTCCATCATTTTAACCTTCGGAATCATATCTTCACCAAACTGATGATCGAATACATTATTGTAAACGGTGAAAATGCTCTTCGTATTTTTAAAAATCGGATCATTTTTATAAGTCGTCTTAAGATACAATGGTACCAACGCTGTCATCCAATCTGTACAATGCACAATATCAGGAGCCCAGCCCAACTTTATAACTGTTTCAAGAGCACCTTTGCAAAAGAAAATTGCACGCTCGTCATTATCATCGTAGAAATTACCTTTTTTATCATTAAAGACCGTTTTACGGTGAAAATAATCTTCGTTATCCAAAAAGTAAACCTGAAGTTTTGCTGAAGGGATAGACGCAACCTTAATTATCAAAGGTTTCTCTTCACTACCCACAGTAATATTAATTCCAGAAAGGCGAACAACCTCGTGAAGACGATTTCTTCTTTCGTTGATTGTACCGAACCTAGGCATGAGAATTCTTATTTCCATGCCCCTTTCTTGCATTTCTTGAGGGAGTTTTTTGAGTAAAGTGGCTATTTTTGATACTTCTAAAAAAGGGTTTATCTCACTAGAGAGATATAAAATGCGAATTTTACTCATAAAGGAAGGTTTAATTAAAAATAGCGGGCCACCGTAGCGAATCCGGGCACAAAGATAATAAAAAAATATGCAATAAATGCCTAAACCTTTAGTATCTATTGATTTTTCATCTTACTTTGCCATCGATTACTGCCTAGTTTTTCTCCAAAACTATAGTTCGGCCTTCAGCGTTTTTCACAAGCGAAAATCCTAGATCGTCAATTGCTTCCTGTGCTAAACCAAAGAGAGATTTGTTCCCTTCAATTACATTTTGAAAATATACTTTCAAAGGGTTTTTAGCTAGCCTTTTAATTATTTTCTTAAAATCTTTATAGGTGTAACCTACGTTGGTTTTTCCAAATTGCTCCCAAAGCTCTTGCATTACCAAGTCCATAGGGTAGGGGTGATTTATGAAGCTTTTTAATTGATGGTTTAGAATGAGGGTTGCAACTGCACCTTTGTGATATACAGAGACTTTACGGTTTGGAGCACCAGCTTCATAGCCATCGAGCCAGAGGTCATATGATGACTCTAAAAGTGAGAGAGTGCTGGAATCTGCGAAGTCAAAATGTCTTTTCAGAGTAGTTTCCAGTTCTTTTTGAAATGTGGCTTTGTCTATAACTTTAGAGCGGTAAAGCATCCAATCGCCATAGAAGGTTGTAAAGCCTTCAGCAATGAAGCATGTTTCAAAGTAGTTTTCTCGGTCGTACTTATAGGGAAGTAGTTCTTTCGGTCTGATTTTTTTTACATTCCAAGTGTGGAATAGTTCATGTGAAGCTAGACCAAGTAAATCAGGATACATTTCCTCAAAATCTTGGCTATCTGGGCCCAGCACCATCATTGTACTATTAAAATGCTCAACCCCATGGTAGTAGGCTTGTGTAGGAACCCAAAGCATAAAGTGATATTCTTTTTCTGGAAATTCACCAAAAATTTTAATTTGTGTTTCAGTGAAAGCTTTGAAGTCCTGTAGGATTCTTTCCCAAGGGTAATCGACTTTTCCTTGTACCCAAAGGTGAAACTTGTTTTGTTTTACTTCAAACTGGAAATGTTTCAGTGAATCCGAAATGATGAGTGGAGCATCGACTAAGTCATGATATGAAACTGATTTGAAAATAATGTCCTCTTCTATCTTAGTACTTGCTAAGCCACAAGCAACCTTTCTGTTTTTGGAGAATGTTACTTTTAATTCACACGGAAGAGATTCGTTGCCAGGCTGGTACATTAATAAGTTGATAGGATTGACATAAAGCATGTCATTATCTATGTAGCTCCCACCTGCATCTTGTTGGTTAGCATAATACTCATAAGCAACAATTAGCTCTTTATTTCCCAAAGTGGGTATTGACCATGAGTCTTTACTCGTTTTTTTTGAGGGTATTGTTTGCCCATTTGGGTCAGAGACAGAGAAGTTTCGAATATTTTTTGCAAAATTTTGAATTTGATATCGTCCTGGCCTCCAAGCAGGTAATTGTAGTTTAATCGCCTTTTTGTCTATGTTTTGGAGTACAATTTGGACTTTCAAGTATTTTGAAATTGCGTCTTTGCTTTCTATCCAGTATTTCATCTTTCATTTTACTTTTGAATTACAAAATAAAGTAATTACATTTGCACTCCAATTTTAAAAATCGCATTAAATAGAACAATATAATGAAACGTACATTTCAACCATCGAACAGAAAACGTCGTAATAAACATGGTTTCCGTGAGCGTTCATCTACTCCAGGTGGAAGAAACGTTATAAAGGCTCGTAGAGCTAAAGGAAGATGGAAACTAACAGTTTCTGACGAGAAGACACATAAATAAATATTTGTTTTCATAAAGAATTTATAAGGCCACCCATTGCGGTGGCTTTTCTTTTTTGCATACTTTGTAACGATGCAGCAAACCTTCTCAAAAGCGGAAAAACTTACGCACAAAAAGCATATTGACTTGCTTTTTGCTAAAAATAACATTGAGAATAAGGCAAAAACTTGTTACCCGTTTCGAGTTATATTTAGTTTTGGCGATGATTGCATTTCCCCTTTTCCAAAGGTTTTAATCACTGTAAGCAAACGGTATTTTAAAAAAGCTGTTGATAGGAATCTGCTCAAAAGGAGAACGCGAGAGGCTTACCGCTTAAATAAAAATGCTATTTTGAATAAAAATGTAAGCAAATTAGCGTTTGTGTACATAGGGAAGGGTAAAGAGGACTTTCTTGTAATTCAAAAAGGGTTATTAAAAGCTCTACAGTATATCTCGGATGAAAGTCCTTCCGATTAACAAATTTTAATAGCGTTGTAATCAAATTGTTTTTTACCTTGCTAATGTATGTTTTTGCATAAAAAGATGAAGAAATTTAGAAAGTATCTATTATTGGCTTTGCTGCCCGCAGTTATAGGGATTTTTAGTTTTACTGTTGACGACCGTTATTTCGAAATAGCTAAGAATTTAGACATTTTTGCTACAATGTTTAAAGAGTTGAACTCTCTTTATGTGGATGAAATAAATCCAACGAAGGCAATGAGGGTGGGGATACAGGCAATGCTTAAGGAGCTTGATCCATATACCAACTTTTATCCAGAGGATGATATTGAAGATTATAGAACTCTTACGACCGGTAAGTACAATGGTATTGGGGCCACAACTGCTTTTGATGGTAAAAAGCATACAATAGTTATGATCTACCAATACTCACCTGCTGATAAGGCTGGATTGAAAATAGGAGATGAACTAGTAAGTGTGGATAAGGTTACACTTGCTGGCAAGGACGATGATCAATTAGGTAGATTACTCAAAGGACAACGAGGAACCAAAGTTGACCTAGAAGTGAATCGTTATGGAGAGAAAAAGCCAATATCACTTTCAATAGAGAGAGACATAGTTAAGACTTCAGATGTTCCTCATTATGGAATGATTGATGAAAAAACTGGTTACATTCAATTAAAAGATTTTAGTGCTACTGCTGCAAAAGAAATTAAAGCGGCGTTTGAAGAAATGAAGGGGCAAGGAATGCAAAGCCTCGTTCTTGATTTGAGGTCTAATCCTGGTGGATTGCTCAATATGGCCATTGATATCTCAAACTTCTTTATTCCAAAAGGTAAATTGGTGGTGGAGACCAAAGGAAAGGTAGGAGAGTGGAATAAAAAGTACGGCACACAGAATCAACCTTTAGATACAGAAATGCCTGTGGTGGTGCTGATAAATGGTTCTAGTGCGTCTGCTAGTGAAATAGTAAGCGGTACATTACAGGATTACGATCGTGGTGTTTTGATAGGGCAGAGATCATTTGGTAAGGGTCTTGTACAAACTACTCGCCCTTTGAGTTATAATACGCAACTGAAAGTTACTACAGCAAAGTATTACATTCCTTCTGGAAGGTGTATTCAGGCTATTGATTATAGTCATAGAAATCCCGACGGGAGTGTGGGTAAATTACCAGACTCATTGAGGTCGACTTTTTATACAAGTAATAAGCGTTTGGTATTAGATGGTGGTGGAGTTGATCCCGATATTTATGTTAAGCCAAAAGAGCTATCTGACTTTACGAAGCAATTAGTTTCTTCAAAGCTAATTTTTGATTATGCAACTAAGTACTACTTTGAGCATATAAAAGATGAGCCGGGAAACCTTTTCATGCCCAGTGAAGCTATACTTGCCGACTTTAAAACATTTATTAAAAATAAAAACTTTGAGTATGAGAGTGAGGTAAGTAAAAGCCTTAAAACTCTTGAAACAGAGTCTAAAAAAGATCCGCTTCTTAATGAGCTTCAGTCTAGTATAGCCCAGCTAAAAGCAAAAGTGGGAACGGCAAATGAAGCTAAGTTTGAGCAATATAAAATGGAAATAAAAGAACAGTTGGCTTTAGAGATCTTAAGTAGATATCACTACGATAAGGTAATGAAGTTTGTTTCTTTTGAAAGGGACCCTGAGGTTCAAAAAGCTTTAGAGTTATTTAAAAATCCTGCAGAGTACAAGAAAATTTTGGCTGGAAAGTAATGGCATTGATATTAAGTATTGAAACTGCTGATCAAGGTTGCTCCGTGGCCTTGCACAAAGCCGGAGTATTATTGGGTGAGAAGACTGAGCTAGATAGTAAATCTTCTTCTTCGTTGTTGACAACCCTGATCTCAGACTTGTTTTTAATTACTGGAAAAACTTTTGGAGACTTAGCCGCAGTTGCTGTTTCTAAGGGGCCTGGATCTTATACAGGTTTGCGAATTGGCGTAAGTACTGCTAAAGGGTTTTGCTATGCCTTAGATTTGCCAATTATTGCCATTAATACTTTGGACGGGATTATTTACGCAAATAGAGAATTTAAAGGAGATGCCATATGTCCTATGTTGGATGCACGCAGAATGGAAGTCTATTGCAAAATGCTCAATATTACAAATGATGTAGAGGAGTTGGAAACAAGTTCTGTTGTTATTGATATGACTTCATTCGGTGAGGTGCTTAAATCACAAACTGTATTGTTTTGTGGGCCGGGGGCTGTAAAGTGTCGGGACTTATTAAGTATGCAGTCTAATGCAATTTTTGAAGAAAAGACTACTCAAGTTCACGCAAGAAATATGGGTATGCTTGCTTATCAAGCATTTGGAAGAGGGGAGTTTGAGGATTTAGAAGAATTTGAGCCCTTTTACCTTAAGGATTTCTTAGTAAAGAAATCGCAAAAAAAAAATGCCACTCGATAATTCAAAGTGACATTTTTAAAGTTTTAAACCTCATCATCCTCAACCGGAATAGGTTCTAGAATTGGCTTCTTGTGGCCAACATCATTATTTTTTTCCTTATATCGTTTTACGTTTCGTTTTAAGACTTCCATAGCCTTATCTACAGCTTCTTCGAAAGAACTACCTTCTTCTTTTACAAATAGCGTATTTCCAGGTACGTATAGTTTAACTTCTACTAGTTTTTTTGAGATTGCAGATTTCTCTCCTTTATCGAGTTTAAGGTAGACCTCTGCACTAATTATCTTATCATAAAAGGTTTCAATTTTCTTTAGTTTCTTGTTGACAAAGTCGATCAATGAATCGTCTGCTGTAAAATGAACAGCATTCACTAAAATTTTCATACGCATTATTCTTTTAAAGGTGAATATAAAAAGGGTAGAGTGAAGAGCGGTACTTTGCTTTTCACTACTGAATAAATATACACTTTTTACAATACCGATTCAAGAGAAAAAGCTTAAAAATTTTCAACGGTAGTAATTAAATGTCGAGCGGATTGTAATCCTTGAAAGTCTTAGATAGGTTCTTAGTATTTGCCTCCTTTTTGCTCTCCCAAGATGAGTTCAATTCAAGAGCTACAAGACCTTTTAAGTTCATAGATGTGAGTAGCTCGTTCATCTTTTTTGTGAAATCATTCTCTCGCCTCGCTGACCTTAAAGAGAAGTCTCTTGCGAAAATATCTCCCTTGGTTTGAAGGTCATTTTTCTTCTCTATTACGTAGTTTAGTCTATCCAATATATCTTTCATGGATTTTCCGATTACTTCGGTTGCTTCCAATGTTCCTATTGTAAGTACGGTGGTACCACCAACAGTGGAGATAAGTCGTTGCGTATCAGGTTTTTCTTTAGTGAAAATAGACGAAAGGCCAGTTGTAGCACCTAAAGATGCATTGACAACAGAACGGTGTTTTTTGCCTTTCTTTGCTCTATTGTAAGTTTTTTTGAGCTCTTCTTCCTTTTCTTTAAGTTGCTCAAGAAGTTCCCATGCTCTTGTAATCGTGCCTTTATAAAGCTCGAAATTTTTACGGTCAATTTCTTCTTCGTTTACCGTGTTCTCAACTCTAAAGTAAATTCTTTTTACTTCCCTTTTTTGAGTTTTGTCAAGTACAAAGAAATCAATATAGAAGCCTACTGAATCCAATGGGTCAACCACAAAGTCATAACCAGGAGTCCAAATGAATTCAAACTGTGTTGGTGTGTTTTGCTTTAGATCTTGCTTTCGAATTCCCTTATTGTTAGATAGGAAATCAAAGGTTTCTATATCTTCGTCACCGTTTGGGTCTGAAAGGTAAAATCCTAGGTTAACAGTTTCATTTTCTTTGAGAATTATTCTACTTACGTTCGGTACTGTAGTTAGAGTAGGGGGCAGGTCGAGCTGAGTGGCTACAAGTTTAAGTCGGCCACTACTCTTTGATTTTGCAGGCTGATCTTCTACCGTAAACTGAATGTATATTGGATTCTCTTTGAGAGCTTTAAACTGTGTAAAAGATGGCGACCAGCTTATTTCACCTCTACTGGTGATTGTCATTCCTTCTGGCAATTCTTCTAAAGATGGGTCAAATACCAAAGGATCGAAATCTTCATCAAAGATGACACTATTATCTATCTGGTACTTATTCTTTGTATTGTATTGAATGTAAAATGGTTTGAGCTCATTTATTACTGGAGGTCTATTACTGTGTTCTACAATAATGTCGACATAGCTCTTGATGCTTTCAGTGTCATTTTTGGCCTCTATTATGACTTGGAATAATTTCTTTTGTTCTATTCTGTCTACAAGACTATAAGAGGGAGTCCATGTAAATAAGCCACTACTGTCAATCTCCATTCCGAGTTGCTTGCCTTGCCTAATCACAAAATGAAAACCTTTGCGGTGAGGGCTCAGGTTAAACTTGATCTGTCCCTTTTTGCCTTCTGGCATTAAGTTCCAGTTTGCCCAGTTGGGTGATGTTATTACGGAAGTACCGTATTTGTATTCAATCTGATCATTTGGGATTTCTATTTGAGCCCAAACTGTCTGAATTGAAATGAAAAAACATATAAATATTATTGACTTCGAAAATTTCATTTGATAAAGAGAATATTTAGTTTTTAGCTACTTCTTTATTTGTAGGGACAACCACACAAGGAAATCCAAATAGACAACGATCTTGAATCATTTTTACTACTTCGTTTGGAACATTTTCTTCCCAGCCCATTTCTCCTTGCTTGATGAGTTCAAGCATATTGTCGGTATTGACATGTAAATTTTGCTCTTTATAGTGATGGATGTCCTCTATTTTGTGGTTGGCTATCAGGTATCTATATAGATCTATCAACTCAATACTTGGGGTAAATCTCATACAATTCATGATTGCACCATCCTTCAGAGTAGGGTATACGTATAGTTTCACCTTGCGGCTGAATAGTGTTGCAAAAGACTCCAAGGTGCCTCCAATAAGGTCTTTGTAGTTTTCTTCTTGGAAAATATATTCCAGATTAGGGTATCCAATGATTAGTCCAATTTTTTGGTCAGTGATTTTGGATAAGTAAGCAACAAGTTTATAATACTCATGGTAATTTGTGATCATTACCGTTTGACCTAAACTGCATAAGATATCAACCCTATCTAAGAAATCCTTCTCGTCAATTGTATAGTCATTTTCGTTTTCTTGAAGAGACTGCAAAGTAAGTTCACTTATAACTACCATGTTGTCCTTTTGTACGTCGGGCTCTTTCAAGTATTGATTTACGCCATTTTCGAGCATGTCGAGGTGTACATTAATAATAGGCCTAAACCTACCACGAAGTACCACAATGTTCTTTTTGTACAAGGTATCACTAGGCTGTAAGTTTTTGCCGTCTGGACCAAAAAGTGCGATGTCGGAAAAACCATGCTTTACAAGGTGTAGGCTCATCAATCTACTGTCAACTTGATCGAACTCCTTACCTTCAAACCTAATCATGTCTATTTGTATAGAGCTTTTGGAAAGGTTATCCATGAGAGACAATAACAGTACCTCTGGGTCGTCGTAGTAATTAAAGCAACCATATATCAAGTTTACACCTATGATACCAAGGGCTTGCTGCTGCATTAGCGTATCGTTGTCTACCATTTTGACATGAATGACAAGGCTATGGTAATCTCCTCCTGGTTCTAGCTGAAACCTACACCCAATCCAGCCATGGGGCTCATTGGTTTTATGATAATTAAGTGTAACTACAGTGTTTGCAAATGAGAAAAACTGTGTCTGCTCTCCTCTATTTTTCGATAATCTCTCTATAAGTAAGGAATATTCATGGTCCAGCATGCTGAGCAATCTCTCTTCGCACACGTACCTTCCCGAACCTACAGGGCCATAAATTGCATCAGAAAAAGTCATGTCATAGGCCGACATGGTTTTAGCAATTGTGCCAGAAGCTCCGCCAGCTTTAAAGAATTGAGCTGCTACATCTTGCCCTGCACCTATTTCAGCAAAAGTTCCGTATAACTTTTTGTTTAGATTTATCTTGAGGGCTTTCTGTTTTGTTCCTAAATTCTTATCGTAAATAGCGGGCATATATTGCTTTACTCCTTTTTAAAATGAACGTTCAATTGGTGTGCAAAATTACTAATTATTGTCCTATTTCTTTGACGAATTCTTCTTTTCATGCCACAAGACAATTTAATGGAGAATATTTCCTACAATCGCCCATATTTTGGGTAACAATCATTTTCAACTAACGATTATTGCTAGATTTTCACTATTTTTCGGCAATAAAGAAATACTACTTAACCTCTCAACTAATGAAAATTTTTACATTTCTACTCCTTCTTTTTCCTTTCGGTTTATGGGCACAAAATGGTTTTGAACAAAAGAAAAAAAATACTGATAAGTCAATAAAAGTAAAGGGGTTTGAAGTGATTGATGGTAGAGCGGCAAATAAAAGCCTTCGAAAGGCTCAGCCATCTGTTCCTGCTTTTGAACTTAAAGCTTTGCCGCTTTACAAAACTATAAAGTCTGACGAAGATCCAACTTTTATTCATATCGAAAACCTAAAATCACCTAGCACTTCTAAAAACGCCAAAGTAACAACAGAAAGTAAAGTGTATTCTTTTTTGGAGTCGGTAAATAAAGAGTTGCCTGTGAAAGACGTAAATGAGAGCTTTAAAATTACAAGTGTTACTAAGGATGAGAAAGGCAATGAGCACATAAGACTTCAGCAATCTCACAAGGGAGTCCCAGTTTATGGTGGGGAATTAGTGGTTCACACTAGAAATAATGAGGTGAAGACTCTAAATGGGCATATGGCGAATCTGCTCAACAATACTGAAACTATACCGCAGTTAAGTGAAGCAATGGCAGTTGAAAGAGGGATGGACGCCTTGTCGAAAGAAACAGTTATTCAAACCAAAGGCTTAACAGGTGGAATCCTAAAAATGAAAATGAGCGAAACTAGCCTGGTTTTATATGAGCATAATGGTGATTTGAAATTAGCTTATGAAATGGTTTTGCGTCCCAATATTCTTGAGCGTTGGGTATTATTTTTAGATGCACAAAATGGTGAAGTCTTAGAAAAATATAACCATACCTGTACCCTTGATGGAGTTTTTAAAACTCAAGCTGTCGATCTCAATGGAGTTCAGCAGAGTTTTATAATTACAGAAAGTAACAACAATTATTTTTTGGTTGACCCAAGCAAGAAGATGTACAATAACACCCAGTCAAAACTTCCAAATCAACCTGTGGGGGCTGTCTGGACAATTGATGCATCAAATGCAAGAATTGATGATAGCAATATGAAGTTTTCGCATGTGAATTCTACAGATGGGACGACTTGGAATGCAACAGCGGTTTCAGCCCATACAAATGCCTCAATATGTTACGATTACTATGAAAATACATTTAAACGAAATTCCCTAAACGGTTCGGGTGGAAATATTATTTCGGTCATCAATATCGCTGATGAGGATGGTGGAGGTATGGATAATGCTTATTGGAATGGAGAGTTTATGGGTTATGGAAATGGTCGAGATGGCTTCAAGCCCCTTGCAGGTGCATTGGATGTAGCTGGTCATGAAATGACACATGGTGTGATTGAGAATACGGCAAAACTCGAATACAGAAATCAAAGTGGAGCTTTGAACGAATCGTTTGCCGATATTTTTGGAGCAATGATAGACAGAGATGATTGGACACTTGGAGAGGATGTTGTAAGAAAAAATGTATTCCCTTCTGGTGCATTGAGAAGTCTCGAAAATCCTAATCAAGGAGGGAAAAACGATAATGGGTATCAGCCCAAAACAATGAGTCAATATGTTTTTCTAAGAGATATTCCTAGCGAGGATAATGGTGGAGTCCATATCAATAGTGGAATCACCAATTATGCATACTACCTATTCGCAACTGGTGCAGGAATGGATAAGAGTAAAGCAGAACAGATTTACTATCATACTCTAAGTAATTATCTTACACGAACTTCAAAATTTGTTGACTTAAGACTTGCGGTTATACAATCTAGTATTGATTTGTATGGTAATGGACAAGAAGTTGCAGCAGCAAAAAGTGCTTTTGATAGGGTTGGGATTGTGGAGCCTTCTAGTACTGGAGGTGGAACTACACCAGATCCTACTCCAAAACAAGAGATTCCAGTTAATCCTGGAGATCAATTCTTGGTTGTTTATGAGCCTGCTGGAAAAGACCTTTACTCAGGAAAAGCAGATTTGGAATCATCATTCACGTCTTTTGCTCAAGACATTGGGTGCAAGAAAAAACCCTCAATAACAGATGATGGGAACTTTGTTTATTGGGTTGGAGAAGATGGAAATATTTATAGGAAAAACTTGTTGACTACTGCTCAGGTTCAAAAAATGACTGATAACCAAGCATGGGATAATGTCGCTGTTTCCAAAAATGGTAAGTTACTTGCTGCACTTACAACCGAAGCAGAACCATTTATTTACATCTTTGATCTTGTCAATAATAAGAATGTAAAGTTTAGGCTTTTTAACCCAACGTATACTCAAGGAGTATCTACTGGTGAAGTATTATATGCTGATGCACTTGAGTGGGACTACTCAGGCGAATTTCTAATTTACGATGCATTTAACAGGGCTTCTGGTTTATTTGGTGATTTAGAATATTGGGATGTGGGAATCATTAAGGCCTGGGATGTTGCGACAGGTACTTTTACGGACGGAGGTGATATCCAGAAAATTTTTAGTGACCTTGACGAAGGAGATAACATAGGTAATCCAGCAATTGCAAAAACAAACCCTAATGTGATAGCATTTGACTATTTAAATTCCACCGATGATAGGATATTTATTCTTGGAGCTGACCTCTCAACTGGTAATCTCAATGTAATTCTTGAGAATAATGAAATTGGGTATCCCGACTATTCTGTCGAGGATAATGCGATGGTTTATAACTCTAGCTTAAGCAATGGTGATGAAGTAGTGAAAATAATTGGAATTAATAGTGATAGGATCTCCGCACAAAGTACCAGTGGGCAGCGTTTATTTAGTTCTGGTGAAGATAAATTTGCAGTTTATTTTGCCAAAGGCCAGCGTGCTTTGCCACAAAAGCAAGTACAAACTCTTTCTTTTCCGCCAATAGCAGATAAGAACAGAGGAGAGGTATTTACCCTTTCTGCTTCGGCTAGTTCAAAGTTGTCAGTACAATTTACTCTTGTGTCGGGAGATGCTGAGATAAATCAAGCAAGCCTAAAGGCTGGAAATATTCCAGGAAAAGTTACAGTTCAAGCTTTTCAGGTCGGTAATTCAGATTTTACTTCCATAAGTGCGGAACAAACCTTTTGTATCAGACCGTCATCGCCAAGTATTACGCTCAACGGGAATGTTGCTGTTGCTCAAGGAGGAACACTTTATCAGTGGTATTTGAATGGGAAGCCAATTAATGGACAAACAACGAATAATACCTTTAATACGAATCAGTTTTCGGGTTTGTACAATGTTCAGAGTATCACTCAAGATGGCTGTGGAAGCTCGCTTTCAAATGGTATCGCAACATCAATCCTTTTGGCTAACTCCGAAAGTCGAGATACTGAAATTGAGATATTTCCAAACCCAGTAACAAATACGGTAAGTATTAAACTAAAGGAAGGGAATACATTGAAAATAGCGGAGATGTGGAATGCTTCAGGTTATAAAGTGCTGTCAACAACAAATTCAACATTTGAAGTTGGACATTTATCAAGTGGGGTTTATTCGCTAAAAGTGCAAAGCAAGGAAGGCGACTTTACTGAAAAGCTTGTAAAGCTATAAGGTTTAATCGCAACCAGTTTTTTGGCGAGTGTCCATGATGGCGAAGATTTTCCATTTGTCACCATCTTTTATAAGTGAGAAGACATTCACTCCACAGTGTGAAAAGTTATCGTTTACATAAAACTTATATGGCGTCCATGCGACAGCCATGTTTTGATCTATTTTAATATCATAAGAGCTTATTCTTTCGTCTAAAATTTGTGACGCGGGCTTGTTAGCTATGATATTTATAAATGCTTCCATTTTGGTTTCATGAATATCCGCTGCTCCATTCTTATTGATCCCAATAGTCTTTAGATCGCAATAATTATAGAGTTGTTGCTTGATTAGACTTGTATCTCCACTTTTCATTCCCTCAAAAAAGCCTTCTATACTAGCTTGTACTTTGGTGTTTTCGTTGTCTTGTGCCCATGAGTTTAGCGTGAGGAAAAGAGATAAAACGCTAAAAATGAGAATGCAATGATTTTTCATTTCAGATTTATTGACTTAGTTTTAGGTAATATTAGTTAAAATGTTTGGCACTTTGCTAATATAAAATCATGCCAATATTTACAATAATATGCCCAGAAAGCTTCTAAACGGTACCGTAGGCTTGTATTCGTTAGAAAAAAGATACCTTGGAAAATGCTGTCCCTTGGCATTTTTTTTGTTGCATTATTTGCACTTAACTACTTATAAAAGATGAACCCGAAAGTTTTTGTACCAGCCGAATATATTGAAGAAGTCATGGAAATGAGTAATAACGTTTTTAACGACCGAGAAGAATTAGAATTTCTAAAGTCGTGCTTATATTATCTCAAGGAAGGTATGAATGCACAGCAAGCTGTAGAGCTTGCTATGGTTGATTATCTGGTAGACTTGTAAAAGGTAACTTTTACAAAAGCGATTTTCTTGTAAGTATAGATTCCATTAGACGTTTGTCGTGGTCACTATTGAATGCCGTGAAAGGGAAGTGGAAAAACTGACCTCTTGAAACATGTAACAAATAAGCATCGTCTGTTTTTTCAGCCGACTGAATGGTATCCCATTTAATGATTCCACCTTCTTTTTTGTTGATTTTGACCATTATTTGCCTCGAGTCAATTTCATATGCGAACCTTTCAAACATCTGAGCGTTTTGCTCCATTTGTGTGGCAGCATAAAATTGTAAATACCAAAAAGCGACAAAAAGAATTGCTCCAACTATAGCCGTGATAAGAATCCACCAATTTTTGTAAACTCCAGTGAAATTAAGGACAAGTCCAAGAACAGCGATTGCTGCAGGGATTAGTAGCCAAATACTTACTTTTTTCAGTTGACGTGAAAAAGCAAGTTTTACGTATTTTTTCTTATCTAATGCAAATTTTTTAGTTTTTACAACCATTGTCTAGCTCTTGGGGTATGATTTGAAGTGCAAAAATAGAAAAGGCTGGGTAATTAAACGAACTCCTCGCTTTTTTATATGAATAATGCCGTTAACTTTCTTTCACTTGAAGGGATTTAACTACAAAACGTTGATGGCTATCTTTCTTAATCAACATGTAAACAAGAAAGTCTTTTCCACTCGTGTAGTTAGCCACGCAGTATTTGAGGTCGTCGGAGGTGTTCCCTTGGTATAAGTACTTAAAACTTAATGGAGGGTTACTTTTGAAAAACGAAGATAGAATCATACCTGCCCTTTCACTCGAAATTCTCGGGTACGAGATTTTTTCGCTTTCTATGGTGAGTTCTACGTGGGTATCCAATGTGGCCGTTAATAATTCTGAATTTCCTTTTTTAAATGAGTGACTTACTTTGTCCACTACTTCTTTAACATTTGAATTTGAAGTGTTGAAACTACTAAGTAGGAAAATGGTTAGAATGAAAATATATTTCATGACGGCGGTAAATAAATTATCTTTGTTATTAGGTTTAACTACTGATATTCATAAACTATGCCAATCGACAGCCAAGTAGAAGAGGTAAAAGAATTTAGTGTGCTGCTAGACGCAACCACTACACTCCAAAAGGTAAAAAGAATGGGGTACGAGATACTAGAGAACAATTTCGATCAAAAGGAAATTGTACTTGTAGGTATTGATGGTGAGGGTTTTAGGTTAGCAGAGTTGCTGCTTGAAACTTTAACTCAAGTGACGGACAAAAAAGTAGAAATCGCAAGAGTAATTTTTGATAAAAAAGCAAAAACGCAGCCTGATATAAAGATTGAAAGTGAAATAGACACTTTTAAAAATAAAACTATTATCATGATAGATGACGTGCTCAATACAGGTAGAACCATCGCATTTGCTTTACGTCCATTCTTATCTATCCCACTCAAAAAAATTGAAGTAGCCGTTTTAGTGGATAGAGACCATCTAATATTCCCAGTTTCTGCGAAATATATTGGGTATAGCCTTTCTACTACGCTTAGAGAGCATATCAAAGTAAAGCTGAGCGACAAAAACGATGTCGGCGTGTATTTATACTAATTGCTGGCTAGCCTTTTAAAATGGCTTATAGCTTATTTGTCTTGGCACGTAAATAGAAATCAACCAAAACAATAGCAGCCATTGCTTCTACGATTGGCACAGCTCTAGGCAAAACACAAGGGTCATGTCTTCCTTTTCCACTAACCATTACCGCTTCACCTGCTTCGTTGACACTTTTTTGGTCAACCATTATAGTTGCAGTTGGTTTAAAAGCTACTCTGAAGTAAATATCTTCTCCGGACGATATTCCGCCTAAAATACCACCTGCATGGTTAGTGCTAGTTTTTATTTGATTGTTTTCATCCAATACAAATTCGTCATTATGTTCCGAACCATATAATTCGGCTCCTGCAAACCCACTACCATATTCAAAACCTTTTACAGCATTAATGCTAAGCATGGCTTTACCGAGTTCTGCATGAAGTTTATCAAAAACTGGTTCTCCCCAGCCTACAGGAACGCCGGTTGCAACACATTTTATAATTCCACCAATAGAGTCACCCTTTTTGCGAGTTTGGTCAATGTATTCAAACATTTCCTCTGCCATTTTTTCATCAGGGCAACGTACAGCGTTAGTGTAGGTTTTTGAAAGGTCTAGGTTTTTGTAGTCTGTTTCTAGCTTTAGCTTTCCAATTTGTTCAACATAAGCGTTGATTTCAATACCTAAGCTTGCTAAAACTTGTTTTGCCAATGCACCTGCAGCAACTCTTGCAGCTGTTTCTCTAGCCGAACTACGTCCTCCACCTCGATAATCTCTTATTCCATATTTGGCAGAGTAAGTATAATCGGCATGCGAAGGTCTAAACTTATCAGCGATGTGTCCGTAGTCTTTGCTACGTTGATCTTCGTTATGAATAACCAGTGCTATAGGAGTACCTGTTGTTTTATTTTCAAAAACTCCAGAAAGAGCTTCTACAGAATCTGCCTCTTTTCTTTGTGTCGTAATTCTTGATTGTCCAGGTTTTCTTTTGTCAAGCTCTGCTTGAATATTAGCTAAATCAAAATCTAGACCGGCTGGACAGCCATCTATTACCACTCCAATTGCTTTACCGTGAGATTCGCCAAATGTGGAAATCTTAAATATTGTACCGTAGTTACTACTCATTCTTTATTTATGGTTCATATTTTTTCCCAACGAAAAGGAAAAATGTTCCTGCCAGCATCAAAATTAGAATGATGTTGGCTAAGTTTTTAATGATTTTGGTAAAATTTATATGTTTTTCTCCAATATCTAAGTTTTCAATGTTGCTGTAGATACTTGTTGTTGCATCTTGGCTACTGATAATTTGTTCACCAGTAATTTGTACTTTTTGAACAAACTTAAGGGTGTCATATGAATTTTTCGCCGTGTTGAAATACATAAATGGGAAGTACTCTCCAAGATCCACCAGCCCTGAGTCTTTTGGGTAAATCTTAAACGAAAAGGTTTTTTCACCAGTGGGACTTCCAGCTATGAGTCTTTCTTTGGCTTCAGGAGGATAGAAATCAAATTTAGTGTCATTGTCAGGTTTAGGCAAAACCATTGTTCTGAAATTGCCATTGCCAGCTATCGAAATGGAATAATTATAAATTTTCCCAGTTGCGATTTCTTTAGGGAATCTAATTTTTCGTAGTTGAAATACTCCAGAAGGGACTTTGTTTTTTAGTGGATGCTCGGGCATTTCTTCCACTTTGACACTGTATGGAGAAGATTTATACTTTTTACTTACTGTTTTTAAGGAGTCGCTAGGCAACTTTTGATCAATAGTTATTTCTAATTGAGGGAAATACAAATTGCCTTTTTGGAGAGGATAAAATACAGCTTCATAAAGCAAGTATTTGATAAAAGTTTTGTTTTTAAATGTAATTTCCTGACTCGTAACTTCTTGAATGTTTTTGCGATTAATAAGCGAATTTTTAGGTTCAATAGCCTTTTGCATGGCCTGTAATTCTGCATTGAAGTTTTTACCAAATGCAATTTCACTTGTATTTGACTTGGGAACGTAAAAACCCACATTAACAACCAGCCCTTCGCCAACAATGACCTTGTTGTTGTTTACAAAAAGAAAAAGCTGCAACTCTTCATTGGAAGCAACGGACTCTTCTTTCAAACCTTTAATGTTTGACTCACCTTCAATGGTGAAACTTATAGCAGGAAAGGTTGTTTTTTCTTCGTTTATGATAAATTCAAAAGGTGATGAATTGTGCTCTCCTGGTTCTCTAGCTATATATGTTTGATTGATTACGTGCCTTAATACAGTTTTACCGTCTTTCTTAATCTTGGTATGAGAAACTGTTTTATTCTTTTTTTTGAAACCATCAATTTTAGGAAAATTTGATACATCTGACTTAGAAGCGTCTGTGAGAATTATGCTGATAACCAATTCATCTCCCTCTTCAAAAGTATGCTTGTTTACTTCAAATTTGATGTCCTTCTTACCTTGCCCATAGCCGCTTAGCACAAGGAATGCAAGGCTAATACAATAGAAAAATTTGCTCAAAGGGCTCATTGATGCAAAGTTAGAAAAGATTGGGCTAGAAATGCTATTTTCGATTAAAATGGCTTTATTGTGTGCTTTAAATCTTGTGATATGAAAAAAAATATTCTTGTAGCATTTTTCAGTTTTTGCTTTTTTGGGTCATTTGCTCAGTGGGAGAAAGCTCCAAAGCTAAGCGAAGGTTCTTTTAGGAGCATTGATGCAACCCAAGGTGCTAGAGTTTGGGCTGGTGGTTCTGCGAATACTATTTTAACAAGTACTGACAACGGGAAGTCGTGGAGCAAAATGAACGTTGGAGCTGCTTATAAGTTAGATTTTAGAGGAATTGCTGCCCTAGACGAGATGAAGGTTGTAGCAGTAAGTGCAGGTTTGGCTGAGGAGGGATCGGCCAAAATATTCTTGAGTGAAGACGGTGGTAAAAGCTGGAAAATGACATTTGATTCCAATGAAAAAGGTGTTTTCATGGATGGGGTTAAGTTTTTTAATGCAAAAGAGGGAATTGTTTATGGAGACCCTATTGACGGAAGAATGTTCATACTCAAGACTGTTGATGGAGGCAGAACTTGGTCTCGTATTGGTGAAAAAATGCCAGACTTGAAAGAAGGTGAAGCATCTTTTGCTGCTAGTAATTCTAATATTTTCGTACTTGACAATACTGTTTGGATTGCGACCCAAGATCGTATTTTTAGATCAAAAAATAGAGGTACTGATTGGGAAGTTTTTTCAACTTTTTTTCCATCTGGTACTACTGCCGGGATTTTTGGCATGCATTTTAGCAGTCAATCAGATGGTGTAATTTTGGGAGGGGACTATGTGAATGATAAAGGAAAGTTTCCAAATATCGCCTTCACTCAGAATGGTGGAAAAACTTGGCATAAAACTCAAGAAATTGAACCGTTTGGTTTGAAAGAGGCTGCTTGGAAAATTGGTATTGATCAAGTTTTAGTCATTGGTACTACAGGTACCAGCATTGCTCATTTAGATTCAGGAAAGTATGAAGTGCTAGATTCAGAGAGTTTTCATGCTTTAAGCTGCAATAGTAAATATTGCTTCGCAATTGGTGGAAAGGGGAATTTGGCACGAATGAAAATAGGTGACTAAACTCGGAATTAAATTAAAATGCGATAATGACCACCACAAAATAAATTGCAGTGGCCATTTTCTTTTCTAAATACACTGGATTATTAGTAGTGTAGCACTCAATAAAAAGGTTTACCTTTTTGTCTTTATTTACAATCGAATAAGTAGTTAACTTCTTGATTGAAAATCTTTCCGTTTTTCTCTATGTTTGACTCACTAGTCATAGGTAAGCCACCTTTATCATAGATAAAACTGAGATTCATTTTTTGATCCACTTGTCCTTTCTCATCATAGATTTTACCCTGTACAAGGTTGTTTTTTCCAAAAAATGAGAAAAAGTTGTTAGCAATTCCGACAAAACCAAGTGCTGCTACTTTGTACACTTTAGGATTGAATTGTTGTTTGTCGTCATATTGCTCACCTACAAATGCAAGCACCTCAGGATCTTTGTCGATACTTGAATATACTTTGGATACATTGTCGTTTTGGTATTCTATTCTCGTGTTACCTTCTACACTTCTTCCAAATACGCTAACAATGGTTTTCACAGAAGAGATTTTGTTCTCTTTCAAAGTGAAAATGTTTTCCATAAATTGTATTTTAGCTACTTCAGTGGTTGTACGGGCTACATTTCCCTTATCGTCGTAAAAGAAGTTTACGGTGAAGCCATCGGAATTACCTTGGGTAACTACGTCCATTCTTTCTACTTGGTTCTGCTTGTTGTAACGAAACTCTAAAGTTGTTGGGATGGAATCTTTACTGTAAATACGAATCAGTTTCTCTTGTACATATTCGTATGCTTGAATATTTCGGCCCGCTTGATCATTTACAGATAGTAGGGGGCAAACTTCGCTATTGAAGAGTGGGCTAAGCTCGTCTTTTTTCTGCTTTTTACAGGAAAAAACCATAAACGTGCTCAATACCACCAACATTAGCTGGATTGTTAATTTCTTCATTTTTTATACACTCAATTAAACTCATGAATGTTAATGCAAGAATTGTACCGTTTAATAGCCGAGGATAAAATATATTTTTTAATTGTCAAGTATTTCGCTTACAATCTTTGCAGAAGATAAGGCAAGAGGTATTCCTCCACCTGGGTGAACGCTTCCTCCCACAAAATATAGATTCTTGATTTTGGAAGAAAAATTGGGGTGGCGGAAAAATGCAGCAAATTTATTATTGGAACTAGTTCCGTAAAGAGCTCCTTGAGCACTACTCGTTTTTAGCTCAATGGAACGAGGGTCTAAAACCTCTTCCACTTCTATGAGCTCACTTATATCTACGCCAAGGTTATGCTTTACTTTGGCAATTATGTTTTTCCGTGTACGTTCAATTATTTCGTCCCAGTTTTGACCTTCATTCGCAGGGGCATTGATAAGTACAAACCAGTTTTCACAACCTGCTGGGGCGTCATCTAGCTTCTGTTTAGAAGATATATTGATATAAACTGTAGGGTCATTATAGATGTCTTTTTTGCTAAACTGATATTTGAACTCCTCCTCATAATTCTCCGAGAATAGAATATTATGAAGGTCCAGTTCTTTGAAATTCTTTTTAATCCCCCAATAAAAAATTAGGCCCGAACCACTTCTAGGTTGAGCTAATGTTTTTTCGGGAGCTGGCTGAGTTGGAAGAAGTTTTCTGTAAGTTGGACTAATATCCATATTGGAAACGACAACATCAAAGTTGTGAATTGTATCTGTTTTAATACCTACAGCTTTACCGTTGGTTACAATAATTTCTTTTACTGGAGAGTTGAGATTCACTTTTACACCAATGCTTTTAGCTAAGTCGATAAGACTTTTTGTAATGCTATTCATTCCCTTCGTAGGGAAGTAGGCTCCTACATTATATTCCAAATGTGGAATAATGCTCATTGTCGCGGGAGTTTGGTACGGGTCTGACCCATTGTAAGTTGCGTAACGATTAAATAGTTGAACAAGCTTTGGGTTGGAGAAAGTGACTTCGTTTTTTTTGTTTAAAGTTGAAAATAATCCGAGGTTAAAAATATTAAGATATCCTTTCATAGCTTTTGAAGAGAACCAAGTGCTCCATTTATGAAGCGACTGCTCGACAAACAGGCCTCCGAGAATACCATAATTTCGTTTGCTTTGGTCGAGATACTTTTCTATTATCTCCGCTTTGACATTTAGCTTGCTTTCTATTTCTTGAGCAAAAACTGCTGGGTCTGCATTCGCTTCAAGTCTTGTTCTGTCATCCCAAAAGTAGTTGCAGATATTTGGAAGTCTTTGATAGGTAAAGTAATCTTTTGGGTCCTTATTACTAATTCTAAATAGCTCATCGACATACTCAGGCATTGTGAACAAGGAAGGTCCAGCATCAAACCTATAGTTGCCAATTGTTATTTCACTCAGTTTTCCTCCTAGGTAATTATTGCTTTCAAAAATCGAAACTTCATAACCTTTGTTCTGAAGTCGTATCGCAGTAGCAATACCACCTATACCAGAACCAATAACAGCAACTTTCTTTGTCATATAAAGCTTAAAACACGAAATTAGAGAATAGGTTTTGGACTATTAAGCGGTATTATTAGAATGTCTGTTACTTAATAGAAAAAAGTATTTACAAAGGTCTGTTTGAAAGTTTTTGATTATCTTGCCTTGTAATTTATTAACGAGCTGTCCTATAAAAAATAACCCCACTCCACCGATGTCAAAAATTTTAGTAATAGACGATGAAAAAAGTATCCGTGATGCCCTGCGGGACATTCTAGAGTACGAAGGATACCAAGTAGATGAAGCCAAAGATGGTCAGGAAGGATTAGAAATGGTGTTAAATACCATGTATGACGTAGCTTTGTGCGACATAAAAATGCCCAAAATGGATGGACTTGATGTTCTCCTAAAAGCTAAAGAAGAAGGCGTAATCACTCAATTCGTGATGGTATCGGCTTTTGGCAATGTAGAAAACGCGGTTGAAGCGACTAAGCGTGGAGCATTTGATTTTATAACTAAGCCACCTGATTTAAATAGATTACTTGTAACAGTTCGCAATGCGATTGAGAAAAGTAATGATGTAGAAGTTATAAAAACACTCAAGAAGCGAGTTTACAAGCTGAATGAGATCGTGGGTGAGTCTGATGCTATACTTAAAGTAAAGCAAACAATAGATAGAGTTGCACCTACGGAGGCTAGAGTTCTTGTTACTGGGCCAAATGGTTCTGGTAAGGAAATGGTAGCTAAACAAATTCACGAGAAAAGTAATAGACTTAAGAAGCCACTTATTGAAGTAAACTGTGCGGCGATTCCATCAGAACTCATCGAAAGTGAGTTGTTTGGGCATGAGAAAGGTGCATTTACCTCAGCAATTAAGCAGCGAATTGGGAAGTTTGAACAAGCGGATAATGGAACCCTTTTCTTAGATGAAATTGGTGACATGAGTCTTTCTGCACAAGCCAAAGTGCTACGTGCCCTACAAGAAGGTAAGATCACCAGAGTAGGAGGAGAGAAAGAAATTAAAGTGAATGTTCGTGTAATTGCAGCGACAAATAAAGACTTGAAGCAAGCAATTGCTGACAATCTATTTAGAGAAGATTTATTCCATAGATTGAATGTAATTCCTATCCACGTAGCTTCTCTTGCAGATCGTCGTGATGATATTCCATTATTGTGCGATAAGTTCTTACAAGACGTGTCTGAGGATTACGGTGATACTCCTAAAACTTTCTCAGCAGATGCAATGAAATACATGCAAGGACTTCCTTGGACAGGTAATGTACGTGAACTGCGTAACGTTGTAGAGCGATTAGTTATCATGTGTGGAGAAAGCATCAGTCTAGACGATGTGAAGCTTTACGCTGGACTAGGCGTATAAAAAAGAGAATCTTATAGTATTATATATGAAAGAGGCCTTTGGGTCTCTTTTTTTGTGCTATACACTCTTTCTAAGCATTAAACTGGACTTTGATAAACAATTTAGTACTTGACAAGTCATTGTTAGTTTATTCTATTTCGATGGAGAAATTAAGTACTGCGGCATTAAAAAAGTCACCTTGAGAAAGGTGACTTTTTTAATTATATTTTTATGGTCTAATTACTTTTACTCTGCAATGTTATCGTCTACTTGCTTCTTAGGTAAAAGGAAATTAACTGATATCCTCCATGTATTGGCAAGTGGATTAGATGATGTTGTAGGGATTAAATAAGCTAGGTCTATTCCGTATTGCTCTTTAAGTTTTACTCCTACACCCATTGTAGCGTATTTAAGTCCACCTTTAGATTGTGGTTGGAAGAAGTATCCTGCTCTAATCGCCAATAAATCTTCGTATAAGTACTCAGCACCTACAGAGCTATTGATTTCTCTTAACTCCTCTCCAAAACCACCAGGAGCATCTCCAAAAGACTTGAATAAGCCTTCTATACTCGAGTAGTTTGGTAGGCTATTATCTTCTTGAGGAGTTGGTACAAGTAATTTGTTGAAATCAAGAAGGAAGTTAAATTTATTTTGAACATCTGGAGTTAAGGTATATCTCATTCCAACTTTTAAGTTCGTAGGTAAATAGTAAGCCTTATCAAGTCCGTAATTAATTTTGCCACCTATGTTTTGGATAGCTAGACCAAATGCGACGTCATTTTTCTTTAGCTCATCCGTAGGGCGGTCTTTATGATAAAAGAAACTTAAATCAGCTCCTACAGACTTCCCTGGTCTACTTGCTTGTCCATTTATTACTTGGTTTCCAGTAAGGTTGCTGCTAATGTATTTTAGGTTTAAACCACCAGATAAGTCTTGACTGAATTTTCTTGCAAGTCCAGCAACAAGGGCCATTTCTCTTGAGTCAAACTCTCCGGCATCAGCACCAGTATTAGTAGTGAACTGGATATTTCCTTGATCGAAATAAGTAAATCCACCTGTAAGTACCATTCCATCTTTAAGTTTGTGGTAACCAGATATGTTCATGAGCCCCATATCGCCAATAATGTCTCTTAGCCATGGTGCATAAGATACATTTATGCCCGATCCACCAACTGCACTTGTTAATTTTGCTGTGTTCCAATATATAGAAGCGGCATCAGCCTCAGAGGCTACGCCAGCATCACCTAATGAAGCTGCTTTTGAGTCAGGAGATAATGTAAGAAATGGTACTGCTGAAGAAACTATGCGATAATCTTTCGTAACTGCTTGTCCTATAGATATATGGCTGATAAGAAGGAGGCTGATAAAAGCAAAAAAACCTTTATTCATAGAGGATGTCTTAGACTGATTGGATGTAAATTTTAATTTTTTCACGTTGTCAAACGAATTCAAAGTAATATTTTTTTGTACTTATTTCCAAAATATGATTTTGCCACCTGTCTTGCTGGTTTCACCAGAATTCAAATTTGAAGTTACAATTTGGTAAAAATATGCTCCATTTAATAATTGGTAAGGTTCAAGATTCATACCAATTTCTACAATGGGGTCACAAATATAACATTGTCTATTATCACTTGCTATTACTCTACCATTGAAATCGAATAATTTGAGATACATTTCTAAATCTTCGCCTATTTTGTTGTGTTGAAATCTGAATGTGATAATATCACTCGCAGGGTTTGGAAAGGCCAACTCCTGTGATAATGCAAGCTTCTCACTTGCATTCATGAGTAAAAACGACTCTAAGGTTTCGTTATTATAAACATCACGGAGTTTCAATTGAATGGTATGCTGTCCAGAACCTAGAAGCGGTAAAGGGAAATCAATCCTACCATTTTTGAATCCATTTAGTGCTTGGTAGTAATTCTTAAGCTCGTAAGTTAATGTATCATTGATCGTAAGACTAATTGCGGTCCTTTGTCCTGTTGTACTTAGGTTAATGCCACTTTCGTCATTAATTATAAAGGATAGGGTAGCTTTGTTGTCGGTATTAATGGAAACAATAGGGCCTTCTTGATCTTGGTTTATCGTTTCCACTGACTTTAATATACTATACCCTTCATATTTACCTACGAACTCTTGAGTGCTGTCGGCATTCACAGCATAAAAATATGCAGTGCCAGTTTTCTCACCTGTGATTGTGTTTTTGGGGACATAAAACTCAAACTCATATTTTCCGCTAGTCACGTCTGTAATTCCTTCAAAAAGTACATTACTGTAAGCTTCATACGCTGTTTTAGAAGATGCTTCGCCTAGAGTTTCAATATTACTGACTTGATCATAAAACCTCCCGTGTATTTTACCAGAAAAGTTTTCATCACTTACCTCACCTTTGAAAGTCGCTTTTTGTTGTTGGAAAATTACGGCACTATCACTTTTTCCATTTATCTGTGTAACGAATACTTTTCTTTCAGGTTTGGGGATTTTTAATGCCGGGTCTCCTAAAAGTGCGAAGTTTCTATTTATTACACCTGCAATAGATTTGTTTTTTGTGTTTTTGATGATATCTCCAAGCCTTCTATTTTCGGGATTTTCTAGTTCTTCATAAAAGGCTTTATTAATTCTAAAGTTGGTACTTGAGAAAACAGGTCTTGTAGTTGTTAGTAATGCGATGGCTCCGTTGTTTTTATTCAAAAGTGAAAGTTCAGCACCTGATACTTTTGATGGATTGTCGTATCGTCCGTATTCGCATGTTGCCGTAAAAAAGATGGGAAGTCTGTTTTTGTTTTTCCACCTGAATATTTGATCCAAAGTCAACAACTTTTCGTCTGTCCAGCCATTTTCGCTGCCATGTCCATTAAAATTTACTATTAAGGTTCCTTGCTCTATGGAATTGTCAAGTGCTTTAGCAGCATCTGGGCTACGGAAACCCAAGTCTGTGGCGTTTTGCGGAAATGCGTCGAGGTAGAGTTTATCTATGTTAAGATTACTTTTAAGAACTTTGAGTTGGTCGCTAAATTGTTCAGCATCTCGCAAGTGTCTATTAAAGTCGCCATCGTCCGCAACGAAAGTTATTTTGTTTCTCCAGGGTCCTAAGGTGGATTTACTAGTTTCGTAGTTGATGATCTTATTAACGATATCATAAGCCTCTACTAGATTTCGAATAGGTAATCTACCAATTCCAATGTTGAGTTTGTGGGTAGTATCTGTACTAGATATGTAACTATTGTTAATGGATGTGCCTTCTGGCCATTCTCCCATTCCATTTTCAAGAAAGCCGAAATAATCGTCGGATGAAAAGCTATATATCGGCTCTAATGACTCTCTACTTTGGTAAGCGGGAATAAAATAGTTGTTATCAATGTATGATAATTCACGGTTGTTTTTAAAATCAAAATTTGCGTCACCAAAGAGTAATAGGTATTTGAGTTTAGCTGGGTCATTGTTCCACGTATTTTTGACAAAATCCCTAATCGCCGTAGGATCCATTTTTCCACCGCTATAGTAGTTGTATATATCTTCTACGGTTACAACCTGTGCATTCAGTGAGTCGGATGTGCGTCTGTATTGTGCCAAACTTTCAGCTGCTTTATAAAAAGCTCGAGGAGAAACAATAAGTAGATCTGGAACAACTTTTAAGTTTGGATCGGCAATTTCCACTTTTTCAATGCTTGGACTTGTAAGTGCATTTTTTTCTGTAAAAAAAGATAGAGAAGTGCTTTCTTTCGAAGCTACAAAGCTTGGATTGTTGCTGTCCAAGACTTTAGGATTTAGCGAATTGCTAATATCCCAAACTTGTCCTGATCCACTTATATTTAATGTGTAAGTATTTCCTGGTTTAACATTGACAGTTCCTAATAGTTGGTCATTGTAGAAGTTTGCCTTTTTTGCATATTCAATTTCATACCAATCTAAATAAGCCCCATCGGAAGATCTTTGGCTTTTTTCGAGTTCGAACCGTAGGTTTAGTTTGTCTGATTCAGTATTTATTTCAAATTCTTTTTCTACAACATTGCCAACCCTATTATAACGATCATACGGGTCATTTCTATTATAAAGTGAGATTGCCAATGGAATTTCGCCCACTGCTTCATTTTGAGCAAAAAGCTTCATGTTGTTTAATGAACTAGCGGTGGAGACTAGCCTAATTCTCAATTGAATTGGGCTGTTTTTAGATTTTCCTTCAATGGGTAGATTTTGAAAGTATTCACTCGATATAAAATCTCCAAACCATTCTCTACCACTATTAACGAGGTTGTACCTTTCTACCTCAAAACGATGTTTGTATTTCACCTCTGTCAATTCTTCAGAATTGACAGAGGTGGTGTTATGTTTTTCTATTTCTTTTCTAGCCGAACCATTTAGATTTACAAAGACATAATTATTCTTATCGTAGTGATGAGTATTTAAGTTCTCCTTGTTTTCATAACTGCCTTCTGCATAGAAGAGGAAATAGTCTTTATTACCAAGTTTACCTTTATTTCCTGAGAATAATGTTGGTATTTGTGTAAGTGAATTGTCTATGTTAAATCCTTTAATTTGAGGTAATTCATTGCCTTCACTACTAAGAAACTCAACTTTAGAAGGGTCAATATCCTTTATTTTAAAACCTTTTGCAGAGATATCTTTCGCTGTAAGCTTATAAATTCCAGTTTTGGGTATGGAAATTTTAAGCCAGTTAGACTGTTGACTTAGAGCGTTAAAGGAAAGCCCTAAACATAAAAAAGCTATAAGAAATATGTGGTGTTTTTTCGCCAAATACTTTATGATATCATAGGTATAACGACAAAGATCACCAATTGTATTGAAAAAGGGTGTAAAAAATGAAGGACTTCTTTCCTCGAAAGAAGCCCTCGCTATTTATCAGGAAAGCACCAGCCAGCTAGTCTTCCCAGCCTCCATGAAATAAGAATTGCTGATTAGATACTTAATAGTGCTGCAATGGATATGCCATACCAATCGTAAGACTAGCTAAGACTTATTAAGCGGTTCCATAGTAAAGGTCTAGCTGGGTTTTTCAGCGTACACAAAGCAAGTGCCATAGTATGACGTCAAAAAGTTTAGTTATCCGACGGCTACAAGCTCGATTTGAGCTGCAAGTGATATGGTATACTTTTGTTTGGTTTCCAAGCAAAGGCAGAGTGCTCTTGTGCGTCGAGTTTCTTTTTTTTGAAAAATACGATTCCTAAAATTGAAAACAACATCGTTTTCAATTTCTCCTATTGTAAGGAAATCAGTTTTGGAATCATCAAATTGCCTCAATGATTTTAAAAGAAGTGGATCTCTTGTAGAGGAAGCTTTGGGGTTTATCATGTGTTTAGAAAGTGCCTTCAACACTTCCAAAGGGAAGATTTCCTCTTTTAGCATAGGAATCATTAATTCCTGAAAATGGAATTTCCACTCCTTGCCATGGGGCATTGGTTTTCTGTAGTTTTTGAGCTTCACGTGCATGTGAGCCACTTCGTGAATGTAGGTGATGAGGAAATTATAGGGGTTGAGGTCATGGTTTATAGAGATTGCATGTTTCCCCTGATAGAATCTATAATTGCCGAGACAAGTATTTCTAGTTTTTGAGATTTTGAAATCAAATGGATGGCTAAGCCAAAGTTGTGTACAATAGCTCAGAGCTGTTGCAGGTACTTTGGGGCTAAGTATTGACTTAAATTTTTCTATGCTTGATGAATCCAAAACCTCTAAAATTGATTTTGCAAATGTAGTGTTTGGATTTGAATCCTTTTCAAGATTAATGTAAAAGGAGGTTTAATGTGCCCTTCGTAACTATAAATAAGTGAATGAACACACTAATAATTAGTTAATCAATTATTCTTTATTTTTTGGATATAAAATGCAAGGTGTACCTTTGCACCTCAATTCAATCTCAAGAGATTTAGGAATGCAACAAGCAATCAAGCTTTACAATACACTTACTAAGAAAAAAGAAGATTTTATACCGCTTTCGCCAGGCTTTGTAGGAATGTATGTCTGTGGACCCACAGTTTACAGTAATGCTCACCTCGGTAATGTGCGTACTTTTTTAACTTTCGATGTACTCAATAGGTATTTCCTAGCAATTGGGTACAAGGTTAGATATGTAAGAAATATCACTGATGTAGGTCACCTTGTAGGCGATGCGGACGAAGGTGAAGACAAGATTGGGAAAATTGCGAAGCTCCAGCAGATTGAACCCATGGAAGTGGTTCATAAGTATACTCAAGATTTCCACTGGGTTCTTGATCAATTTAACTTTTTGCCTCCGAGCATTGAGCCCACAGCAACTGGTCACATGGTTGAGCAAATAGAAGCAGTGAAGTCGCTCATAGAAAAAGGTTTAGCATATGAGTCTAACGGTTCGGTGTATTTCGATATCAATAAGTTTAATGCTAATGGTGGCAATTACGGAAAGCTTTCGGGTAGAATACTTGAAGACTTATTGACCGAAACTAGAGAATTGGATGGTCAAAGCGAAAAACGTAACTCACTTGACTTTGCAATTTGGAAAAATGCATCACCAGAGCATTTGATGCGATGGCCTAGCCCATGGGGTATGGGTTTTCCGGGGTGGCACTTGGAGTGTACTTGTATGAGTACAAAATATTTAGGAGAGCAATTTGATATTCACGGTGGTGGAATGGACCTAAAGTTTCCACATCATGAGTGTGAGATAGCACAAGGAGAAGGTCTTACTGGGAAGTCACCCGTGAGGTATTGGATGCATAGCAATATGCTTACAGTAAATGGACAAAAGATGTCTAAGTCGCTAGGAAATAGCTTTTTGCCTGGTGAGTTATTTAAAGGAGAACACGAATTGCTAGATCAACCATATAGCCCTATGACTGTAAGGTTTTTTATGTTGCAATCTCAATACAGAAGTACACTTGACTTTTCTAATGATGCCCTTAAAGGTTCACAGAAAGCCTACAAAAGGTTGATGAATGGCCTAAGGGTTTCCAAAATGCTTGTATTTGAAGACAGTGAAGTAGCACTAGATCAAAAGAAAATTGATGATATCAATGCTGCGATCAGTGGTTTTTACGATGCCATGAATGATGATCTTAATACTGCAGTGGCAATTGCAAACCTTTTCACGATGCTTAAGTATGTGAATATGCTTTACATGAAGCAGATAGAGCCAGCTGCTCTAGGTAAAGATGTTTTCGATAATTTGATTGGGAAGTATAGTGAGTTTTTTGAAGATATACTTGGTCTCAAAGTTGAATCTACTGGAGATGATGAATCGGTATTAAACGGCCTTCTGTCAATTTACAAAGAATATAAGCATGTCAAAAACTACGATAAAGTAGATGAGATTAGGTCATATTTCAAGGCTAATGGAATGGTGATTCGAGATCTTAAACACAGAATTGACTGGGCTTGGGAAGAATAATCAAGTCTGTATAAATCAAAAAACCTCCGTAGCATTGCAAGGAGGTTTTTGATAAAATAGTTAAAGTATTAATTCTTAGAAGGTCACAACCCCTTGAGAAAGCCAATTCGCAATAGCTTGTCTGTTGTTGTGCAATAAGAGTCTTTTTTGGTCAAAATCGTTTGTGATATTTCCCAATTCTATAAAAACTGTTGGAGGAATAGTCTCTCTCAACATCCATAAATTCCTTGTGCCTACTTCTCCAGTATAACCTCTACCTTTTTGATGCTCATCATATTCAGTTTTGATTGTCTTATACATGTGCTTAGCTAGGTTTCTGCCTTCAGAGCTATTCTGGTTATGATAAAAGAAGATATCTATTTTTTTGCTTTCGTAGCGTGAATCTACGTGAGTTACAATTGTTCTTTGAGTGCTATAACCTTTAGACTTGTTTTCATGATATAGTTGGTTGATAGCGTCTGATCTTTGCTTTAGTCTTGCTTTTTGATTCAATGGCATTGCTTTTCCACCCCACACAGTCTCGTCTTTATCCATTGGTAATAATTCCAAATCTCTGATACCATCGTTTTCGTCACGAGTTATCATATAAACCTTAGCACTGTGGCTTATTAAGTTTCTAGCTAGTCTCAAACTTACATCGTAAGCATATTCATCTTCGCTGATCCATACACCATCTTTTTTTGTCATTGCTCCTGGATCTGGCCCGCCATGTCCGCTTACTATGTAATAAACATGTCCTTTTAACTGCGTATCAATGATAGGAGTTTTTGCATATTTTTCTCCAAATATTGAATAGCTTATATAGCGTATTGCAGCATTATTGGTAGGTTTGTCTTCGAAAGAAGTAAGGCCGACGAAAAGAGTTAAAAAAAGAACGATCGTAGATAATTTTTTCATTTGGGACTTGGTTTTATTAGAAAAGCTTTAATTCTATTAGACTTATCCAATTGCCGTGCCAAAGTTTGTTTTGGCCAATAAATATTTTTTAATAAATTTTAAAGTATTGATAATCAGTTATTAAAATATAAACATGAAACGTAAAAATCTTATTTTTTATTTTGCACTTTGTAGTCTTTCCATTGTTTCTTGTCGAAATAATGATTCTGCAACAGAGCAAACTGAGGTTGCCAGCTTTGTAAATTCACCAGCTCCACAAGTTGATGGAGTTACTATTTTGGACAAAGTTCAAGCTCAAGTAGATTTTGGACCTAGAGTGCCGGGAACAGCAGCTCATAAGGCTTGTGGGGATTGGATAGAAGCCGAAATGAAAAAATTAGGGTTGGATGTTCAAAGTCAAAACTTTCCAGCAGTTACCTATTTGGGGAATCCTTTTACAGGTAGAAATATCATTGCCTCAAGTAATCCAAGTGCCACAAAACGAATAATGCTAAGTGCCCATTGGGATTCTAGGGCTTTTGGTGATCAAGATGATGAGCGTAAAAATGAACCTATCCTTGCTGCAAATGATGCGGCAAGTGGAGTGGCTGTGATGATAGAAATTGCTCAAGCTATTGCGAAAGATTCCTCTCAACTGAACTTTGGAATTGATTACATATTCTTTGACGCCGAAGATATGGGTCCACCGGCAGATTACGGTGGGAAAGTACAAAATGACTATTCTGGATTTTGTTTAGGGTCAGATTATTGGAGCCAAAATCCTCATGTTGAGAATTACACTGCGTTTTATGGAATACTGCTAGATATGGTAGGTGCGAAAGGAGCGAAGTTTAAAAAAGAAGGTGTATCAATGCAATCTGCACCGAGCGTGCAAGCCAATATTTGGAATACAGCTGCGAGTTTAGGGTATGGAAGTATATTTGTAAACCAAAAAGGACCAGAAATAACTGATGACCACTGGCCAGTTATTAAGAATAGAAAAATCCCTATGGTGGATATTATCGATCTTCAAGCTGGACCAAATAATGGTACATTTTTTAATGGATGGCATACACATGACGACAATATGGATGCAATGGATGCGAGTATTTTAAAAGCAGTAACTCAAACAGTCATTCAAGTTCTTTATAACGAAAACGCCAAATAAAAAAAAGCCTCATGGATATTATCCATGAGGCCTTCAAAAAGTGCTATCAACGTATCTTATTTGATAGTAAATACTGTATTTCCAATTCTGTAGCCTTCGCTATATAATTCTACCTTGTATTGACCAGACTCGTAAGCTGCTCCTCTGTCGTAAATGAAATCTACGGTTTGACCAGTGTTAGTGAATAAAATTACTTGCTTAGCAGTGTATACCATTTCTTTTCCACCAAAGTTGAATGAACCTGAACCAGTTGCCATATCAGAGATGACGTTGCCATTAGGGTCAAGCATTCTCATGAAAATCGCCTTGTTCTCTTTTTTGGTTAGTGGGTTCTCTGTAAGTGTGAATGAAAGTTTTATTTTCTCCACTCTTCTTGCTTTAAACTCAGCACCATCTCTTTCTCTACCTCGACTATTGATTGCAGACACAGAATAGTTTACAGGCTTAAGAATAGAAGCTAATGTTACTTTGTCACTCAGTTCCTTGTTCTTAGTACTATAAGAATAAACTGAATCAGTAAGAGCTTCTTTAGTACTTACTAATTCTTCTTTTTCTGTTTGAAGTGTGGTTACTTCATTCGTTAGTGTTAAATTTTGGTTTTCAAGCTGAGCATTTGCTTCACGCAATTTTATGATGTCTTGATCTTTCTTAACCAATGCAGTTTCATATCCAGCAATTTTATCTTGATACTCTTTTAAGCTTACGTTTTTAGAGTAGATTAATCTTTGCTTGTCTTTGTCTAATTGTGCTTTAAGAGCTTCAAGTTCTTCTACTTGTCCACCTAAGGCAGTTACTTCTGCAATTCTAGCATCTAGTTGTGTTGAGATAGAATCCAACTTAGTGTTTGTCATGAGTAACTCTTTGGTTTTCTCAGATACATCTATGTTTCTGCTTGCCAGTTCTGTTTTGGTATTAAAATATAAATATCCAAATATTGCAGCTAAAGCTATTGCTAATATTAAGCCCGCTTTTACTGCTGTATTACTGCTTCCTTGATTTTGTTCCATTTTCTGTTTTAGTTAAATTGATTTTCGGATTATTGTTTGCAAATTAATTTTTTTAATCTGCAATTGGGATTTGTTTGGTGAATTATTGCCACATATTGATGATGTTTTTTCTCAAAAATGATAATTCTTCAATTGCGACTTGTGAATTGTTAAACTTCGAATGTGTGCATATTATTATTTAAAGGTGTTTTTTTAGTTTAAATTTGATTTTTAACGCTACCATTTTTACATGGCTCTCATAACGAAGAAAAAAATATCTTTCCCCATAGGTGATAATCTACGTAAATACTTAAAAAAGTATCATCGAGAGACAAGTCTACCACTCAAGTTTAGTGACTTGAAGCGATTCGTCAATAGGGTTCCACTTTTGGATAAAAATGGGAATGACACCCTATGGGAGTCTGTTACTTATGCCCAGTCTGAGATGGCTGAAATATATGAGGCTTTAAAAATTATTTATGCTGACCTCAAAACTGACGGAGATGCTTCCGTAATAAAACACTTAGTCGTAGATAGGGTAGATGTATGTACCTACGCTAATACACATCCCTTCAGGATTAGAATTATAAACATGGTCAATGACAATTCTGATTATTTTTATATCAAAAATGCAGATGCATCTAGGGTACTCGGGCTGGAGCTTGAGCACTTGCTCTCACCAAATGTGCTCTCTTATATGACCGATGTCAATACATTGGTAGAAGAACATATAGCTGGTATACCTGGGGATATATTTATGGAAAACCATCTAAATGACATAAATCTAAACCCAATCAGACTTGCTAAAGAGTTCATAAAATTCAATGAAAGGTGTTTTGTACGTCTTCTTGGAGATATGCATAGCTCTAATTTTGTAGTGATCATTACACCAGATTTTGAAGATTTCCACTATCGAATAAGAGCGATTGATTTTGACCAACAATCTTATGAAGGAAGTAAATCCGTTTATATGCCTCAATATTTCAAACAGAATAATGCTATTATTGAGTTGGGGATGAAATACATGACCCCTGAAAGTGTGAGGCAATATCAAATTGAAGAGCGAACGTTAATTGCCCACCGCTACCAATCAGAGAAAAGACGATTAGATGATCTTATGATTTCAATGAATTCTAGCCAAATATCTCAACCGCATAATATTGAGCAATTAAAAAAAGAGCTTGCTCAACATTACAAAAATCCTTCTTTCCTAAAAGCTCATAACATGGCAGAGATTTTACAGGAAAGTCTTAGGCTAATTGTAGATTACAAAAAGTAGGTCAATAGTTTTTGTAAAAATGGAAAGTCAAAAAGGCCCAAGAAGCCACAAGGAGTGAGCCTCCTATAGGTGCAACCGCTCCAAATACATTTATACCAGTAAAGCATATGGTATATAGTGAACCACTAAATATTAAAACACCCAATATTGCTGTAATACCGCTCAACTTTAATGATTTGGTTTTATTGCTACGATAGAGTATACCTATTAGTATCAATAATAAAGCATGGATGAATTGATACTTAACAGCAGTGTGGTAAGTATCTAGCCTATTGGATTCTGTAAGCATTTTAGCTAATGCATGTGCACCAAAAGCTCCAAGGATCACTCCCAACATGCCATAAACCGCCCCGAAGATTGAAAATATTTTACCCATAATTGATTATTCTCTCATTCCAAATATTGAGCTACCAATGCGAAGCATGGTGCTACCTTGTTTTATTGCTAATTCCCAATCACTACTCATACCCATTGAAATTTCGGATAGGTTAACATTATTTGGTAGAGATTGAGCTTTCATTTCCTCAGAGAATGTTTTAAGTGTCGCAAATTCACTCGAAATCTTATCTAAGTCTTCAGTGAATGTTGCCATTCCCATCAATCCAATAACCTCTATATTTTTTAGCTCCTCAATTGCTTTGCTTTTTAAAAACTCTTCCAGTTCTGACTGATCAAAGCCTGTTTTAGAGCTTTCATCTGCTATATGTAATTGGAGCAGGCATTTGATTACTCTATTGTTTTTGACTGCTTGCTTATTTATTTCCTTTAATAACTTAGCCGAGTCTACACTATGAATAAGATGAACAAATGGTGCGATGTATTTTACCTTATTAGATTGTAGGTGACCAATCATATGCCAGTTTATGTCTTTGGGTAATGATTCACTTTTCTCACAAAGCTCTTGCACATAGTTTTCTCCAAAGTCTCGCTGACCCATTTCGTAAGCTTGCAATATGCTTTGGTTACTTTGTTTTTTAGAAACAGCAATGAGCTTAGCTCTGTCGTCTATTTTACCAAGAAGTTGTTTTAAGTTATTTTCAATCATCCTATAATTGACTTGAGATCTGCAGGGGAGTAGTTTACGCTTTTGAGGGTCTTTGCATCTTGATCTCTAAAAACGAGATACCTGTCACCATCCTTTTTATAATGACTTTCTTGTCCTTTCTCTTTGTAATGAGCAACTGTTTGCTTTGCTACTTCTTCATTTTCGCATGCTTTGCTCATATTTGATCGTTGCACCTCGTCAAATAGTTCTTTGAACTTGCTCCCTAAGCCAAATTCTAAAACTGCACCAGCCAATACATATTGTAAATCGCACAGTGCATCTGCTACTTCTACGATGTCATTTTGAGCAATTGCCTCTGCCAGCTCCTTAAGTTCTTCGGATAATAGCTCAACTCTTAGGTCGGCCCTGTTTTTTGAAGGAATTTGAGGTTTGTCGAGGATTGGGTGGTGAAAAGTTCTGTGAAAATCAGCTACTTGTGCTAATGCTTGAGGGCTTTCGAAATTGTCTGCCATTGAAGTGAAAGAAAAAAATGTTAACCGTAAAATAAATTATACTTATGCTCTATTTGCAAAGTTGTCCAATAATAGATAATATTGCTAACATTATTGATGTCAATAAATCTTAAACACATAAAAAATGAACAAATTATCTAAGCTTCTCGGCGTACTTTTCTTAGCAGGCTCTGTTGCATTCGTATCTTGTAGAGGTGAACAAGGCCCTCAAGGAGACATAGGTCCAGCGGGTCCTACTGGTCAAGTTGGTCCAACTGGTGCTGCTGGAGCTCCTGGAGCTAAAGGCGACAAAGGAGATACTGGAGAAACTGGTGCAAAAGGTCTTGATGGCAATGCAAATGTAAAAAGTATCACTGCTACAATAGCTGTTGCTGATTGGAACAACGTAGAAGTTGCTGGAATCGGAAACGGAACTACTTCAACTTGGGGTGGTGCTAAAGTTATGAATGCTGAAATTGCAGCAGACAAAGCATTATTTACTTTCCTTATTAAGGGAACTGAAAAATCTCAGTTGCCACTTACTATGGTTAAGGATCTTGATGGATCTGTAGAGCAATTACAATTTAGCTACCAAACTGGTCAGGCTAACTTATACTACAGAAACAGAACTAACTTCTTTGCAACTGGTGGTGTAACAACTTACGTTCCAGAAGGACCAATGCAGTTAGAAATGATCGTAATGGAAAAAACATTGTTAGGATTGATGAAAGATGCAGGTGTTGATCCTTCAAACTATAATGACCTTGTGAATTTTGTAAATGGTCAAAAGGGTTCTGCTCCGTCAGCTCTTTAAATTTTACTTAAATATTCATTAAAAATACCTCCTCAGTTTGAGGAGGTATTTTTGTATATATGAAGACTAAACTTCTTTTTTCTCTACTTCTATTTTCAAATTTGTGTTTTGGGCAGTTTCTTCAAGATCAAGACGCACAAGAATTGGTTAAGAAGGCTTATAATAAGCTATATAATGAAGAATGGGTAGAGGCAACTTCGCTTTTAAATCCTGTCTTAGAGAAGTATAAAAACCACCCCGTCAGTAACTTGATAAGGGCTTCGGTTTTGCAAATGCGTTATATGCCTATTGAGGATAATGCATCAAAACAAAAAGAATTCTTGACGGAGTTGGAAAAGTGTAGATCGAGGGCTGAAAACCTTTTGAAACAACCTGATCTAAAAGCGGAAGTAACATTTTACCTTCTAGCCTCACACGGATACATTGCACAGGCTTATCATAATAATGATGATTTCTTTAAGGCTGCTTATGAAGGTAAAAAGGCCTATAACTACATGAAGGATGGGTTCGACTTGGTAGGTGCTAACTCTGAATTCAACTTTACTAATGGTTTATATAATTATTATCGTGAGCAATATCCTGTAAACCATTCTGAGATTAAGCCAATCATAGTTTTTTTTAATAAAGGAAATAAGGCTCAAGGGCTTAAAGAATTGAATAAGGCAAAAAATGAAGCTTTGTTTACTAAAAACGAGGCAGCCTTTATGCTCTTGGGTATCAATTTGAAATACGAAAACAATTCTAAAGAGGCACTAAGAATAGCGAGAGAATTATTCAGGAAGTACCCAAATAACACAACCTTCAAAATGAAGTATTTGGAAACATTGGTTCGCAATGGTTTAAATGTCGAAGCTGAAATAGAATTAAAAAAAGGATTAGGAAGTGGCAAAGGGTTATATGAATTGGCTAAATTGTTATTTTTGGCACAGATAGAAACTGACCCTAATAAAGCAAAAGCATATTTTGCAAAAGCTATTAAAACTGAAGCTAAAGGTCATTTTGTGCAAGATTATAAATCGATGGCGTATTTTGGTTTGGCTGATGAATTTTACAAAAATAAGGAGTTGGAATCTGCGAAATTAATGTTGAAAGAAGCGAAGAAAATTGCAGAATATACTTGGGTTAAGGCTGCGGTTCAATCTTTAGACCAAAAATTGAAATAACATGGGAAAGACAATTATCAAAGATATTAACATTATAAATGAAGGTAAAATCACTCCTTCGGATATATTGATTGTAAATGACAGGATTGAGAAAATAGCAAGTCATGTAAGTAGCGTAGGAAATGCTACAGAAATTAAGGGTGACGGCAAATACCTCATGCCTGGGGTAATTGATGATCAAGTTCATTTTCGTGAGCCTGGCCTTACTCATAAAGCTAATATATTTTCAGAGTCTCGGGCTGCTATCGCTGGTGGTACAACCACCTTCATGGAAATGCCTAATACCGTTCCCAATGCTCTCACTCAAGAGTTGCTAGCAGATAAGTACGAAATTGCAATGAATAGTTCGTTGGCTAATTACTCCTTTTTTATGGGTACCTCCAATGATAACTATGAGGAGGTAATGAAAACTGATCTCAGTAAAATTTGCGGTCTCAAGATATTTATGGGAAGTAGCACAGGCAATATGCTTGTGGATAATGAAAACGTATTAAATAGGATTTTTGCTAACTTCAATGGGCTTATAGCTACTCATTGTGAAGACGAAGCAACAGTAAAAGCGAATTTTGAGCATTATAAGTCAGTATATGGAAATTCAACTCCTCCTTATGACATTCATGCCTTAATTAGAAATGAAGAAGGCTGTTATAAGTCAAGCAGCTTTGCGGTTGAGCTGGCGAAGAGAAATAAAACCAGGCTTCATATTCTTCATATTTCTTCAAGTCAAGAAATCCTACTTTTTGATAATAGCATTCCGCTTGAGCAAAAGCATATTACTTCTGAAGTATGTGTACACCACTTGTGGTTTGATGCTGAAGATTATAAGAGATTAGGGACAAAAATTAAATGCAACCCTGCCATCAAGCATGGACATAGAGAAAACTTGTTCCAAGCCTTGCTAGACGATAGGTTTGATATCATTGCAACTGATCATGCTCCACATTTAATGAGCGAAAAAGAGGGTACTTATTGGGAGGCTCATGCTGGTTTGCCTTTGGTACAACACAGCTTGCAAGCTATGTTGGATTTTCATCATCAAGGTAAGATATCTCTTGAAAGGATTGTTGAAAAAATGAGTCATGCACCTGCTCAATGTTTCAAAATAGAAGAAAGAGGATATATTAGAGAAGGCTATAAGGCTGACCTTACAATGTTTGATTTAAATAAACCGCAATTGTGCACAAAGGATAATTTATTCGCAAAATGTGGCTGGTCACCTTTCGAAGGGCATGAATTTCAATCTTCGGTTGAGAAGGTTTGGGTGAATGGTCACCTCAGTTACAATGACGGAGAGTTGGCTAAGGAGAGTCGAGCTGAAAGACTGAGTTTTGATAGGAAATAAAAAGAAAAACCGCTCGAAGCGGTTTTTCTTTTTTTAGGCGAGTTTTGTTCTTCTAAATATACTATTTAGAAGTAAGAAGTATTTTTCAAATTTTTCATAGCACCAAGACTTTAGTGCCTTGATTTCGCTAGGAACAAGTAATTTCATTCCTTTTTTTAGCTCTTTTTCAAAAAGTACTTTGTCAAAACTTACCTTTTCAAGGATCATCTTAACATACTCAAGCATTGTCATAATTGATCTTTGTTTTTAAGGTTAACACTTAACATTTCTAATAAACTGTACTACAATCTAGGAAAAAAAGTTGATAACTCAAACTCGAATAAATCAACTGTTCTCCAATACTTCAATAACGTGGTCTAGCTTACCTATGTTGTTATAAAATTCTAAAATTTGTAGCAAAACAGATTCCATTACTGCATCGGGACATGATGCACCGCATGTGAGAAGTATCTTAGGATTCTCTGTACGAGGAAGATAGTTGGTTGAAACTAACTCTACGCCTTTATGCATATCGTAATGTTGTATGGAATCAGGCGAGAGCAAAGAGTTTTGTGATCTGATATAGAACGTTTTCAGCTTTTTTTCGCACAATTCCACCAAGTGCTGTGTATTGGAGCTATTGTATCCACCGACTACAATTGCCATATCCGCCTCCACTTCAAGTAAGGCTTGGGTAGCATCTTGGTTATCGTTAGTGGCATAACAAAGCGTATCTCTTGTGTTTGCGAAATGTAATTGACTGCCTTCTTCGCTCAAGTTATAGTGTTCTACAATTACTTCTTTTAGGTAGTCTGAAATTGCCTGTGTCTCACTTGCAAGCATGGTGGTTTGGTTTACAACACCAATCTTTTGCAAATCTTTGGAAGGGTCAAAACCCAAAGAATATTGTCCCTCAAATTCGGTAAAGAACTCCTCGTTTGTTTTTTTACCTTGAATATATAATGCAAGTCGAGTTGCTTCCTCCATGTTATATACGACAACAGTGGGAGTATTTTCTTTGCTGTGAGAAAAGGTTGCCCTTGTTTCTTCATGACTTGGTTTACCATGAACAACAACGGTGTACCCTCTTTCTCCTATCTGACTTGCTCTGTTCCACACTTTCTCTACAAAAGGGCAGGTAGTATCAAATTTGTAAGGATTTATTCCAATAGATTCTAATTGCTGTTGAATTTCAACGGTTGTTCCAAAAGCCGGTACTACGACAATGTCATTAGGAGTAAGTTCGGACCAAGGTATTTTTTGGTTCCCCTTCGTGTCCATCAAGAACTTTACACCTCGAGAGAGCAAATCTTCATTTACTTCAGGATTGTGGATCATTTCACTTAGAAAAAATATCCTTTTTCCCTCATTCTCTTCAATGGTTTTGTAAGCTATTTCGACTGCATTTTCCACACCATAGCAGAATCCAAAATGACGAGCCAAAAGAATAGTAACGTTACCAAAGTCTAAGACTGTTGGAGTAAAGTCTTTCTTAAGCCTATCTTTAACTCTTCTGAGTTCTTTTAACTTGGCAATTGAATTGCTCTTGTAAATTTCTGGAATATTGAATTTCTTCATTCTGTATATGCTTCTTTGAAAACGTAGGTGTAAAGCCTGAACAAATTAAAAACTTTGGACGAAAGCTAATTGTTCCAAATCTAAGAGATTTCGTAAGCGAAAGTTAATTTATCGCATTATTCTTTATCTTGCCACCTCTTTCCCGATAACCCTATGTTGAGGCGATTTTGTGCTCTATTTTTCCTGTTAACCTTAGTCGGTAATGCATATGTGTATTCTCAAAGTGCTCAACTGGCACCTGCTTTTACAGATTCTTATCACCTCATAGATAGGCTTGAAATTAAAAGTGGCAGCTTAAGTAATGATTTTCACTCCAATGTAAAACCTTTTCAGCGAAAGCAGATTGCGGACTTTCTCGCAAGAATTGATACAGTTCAGAATGTTAATATAAATCCCATCGATCGCTGGAATATAAATTATCTGAGTATAGATAATTGGGAGTTCTTAGATTCAACTGATCAGTTTATTGCCGATAGTAAAAAGCCAATACTAAAGCATATTTACCAAAAGAAGAATGACTTGTATTATTACAAGGATAATGAGTTTGACATCCACGTAAGTCCAATCTTTAGTTTTGGAGGAGGTTCAAACTCTACTGATTTGGAAGATAAGCGTAAACAATTTATCAATACTCGTGGGGTAGAAATCAGGGGAGTGGTTGGGAAAAAGTTAGGTTTCTATACCTACTTTACAGAAAATCAGGCTTCTTCACCTGCTTTTGTAAGGGATTACAGTCTTGCAGCTAATTCATTCGCATATTACGGATTAACTAAAATAACCAAGGATGATTCGGTCAAATTGCAACGCGACTATTTAGGAGCAGAGGGCTATATTGTGTTTCAACCTAGCAAGCATTTTGCATTTCGTTTTGGGCATGCCAAAAACTTTATTGGAAGCGGGGTCAGGTCAATTATATTAAGTGATTTTTCAGCCCCATACTTACAGTTCAATGCGGAAGTGAAATTGGGAAGACTACAGTATTATAATATTTTTGCTTCTCTCACAGATACGCAAATACCTAGACCAATCGACAATACGGTTACAATACCTTCTAAGTTCATGGCGTTTCATCACTTGAACATAAATGTCCTTAAGAACTTAAATGTTGGATTGTTTGAGAAGGTAATGTTTGGTAGGCAAAACAAGATCTTTGACCTTAATTATGTAAACCCAATCATTTTCTACCGGTTCGTAGAGGGCTACCTAGGTAGTTCAGATAACGCCCTAGTGGGATTTGACTTTAAGTATAACTTTCTACGTTCATTTTCGCTTTATGGACAATACACTATCGATGAATTTAATTCTGCGGAATTTAAGAAAGATGGTTGGTGGGGCAAAAAGAATGCTGGACAGGTTGGTTTAAAATACATTGATGTTTTAGGCATAAAGCAACTCGACTTTCAAGTGGAGTATAATTATGCACGTCCTTACACATTTACACATTACAGCTCAGTTAGTAATGGTGTGCATGCTGGTATGCCATTGGGGCATCAATTGGGGGCGAACTTTAGAGAGGGTTTATTTAGATTTAATTATCAGCCAACGTCTAAGCTACAGTTGCAGGGAACTTATATTAGTTATATAAAAGGTTTTGATTCCGACTCTACAAACTACGGTGGTGACATTCAAAAGAATAATAGAAAAGGTAGGCCAAGCGACTATGGAAACTACATTGGTCAAGGAGTAGAAAGAATTGTAAATTTGGGCGAGTTAAGGGGTTCATATATGTTACGCCATAATTTATTTTTGGACTTAACTTATCTCAAAAGAAATGTCCAAGAGAGTGGTGCAACTATCGAGAATGAAAACTTATTTAAGTTTGGTGTCAGATTCAACTTTGGTCAAGAACCTTATTTGTTCTAATTAAAATTTTAAACGAGCTTATTTTTCGTCAAGAGGGTAAGCATCTATTCCGAGTTTTTCTAATGGGTTATTCATATCTAGCTTTGAGACCTTAATGGTGAGTATTGAGCTCCCTATTACTTTTAATGTAATTGTTGCAATTCCCCTTTGCTTTATTAATCTATAAATTCCGGTATAATTTATTTTGTCCAAAGGCCATCCGTTCATAGCGAGGTTGGATTCGATGGCTTTATAAGCAAGAGAAAGGTTGCTAAAGTAAGCCACATAGGGTTCACTCGGACGTATTACAACTAAATCGTTACGATAGCTGGTTTCAACGCTATAAAAACTGTGTTTTTTCAAATAATGGCGATGTTGATAATATATGTGAAAAATAGTGCAATAATTATTCATACGCAAAACTATTTGATACTGTTCTTCGTTTTAAGACCATACCATCCGAGGTAGGGCTTGATCATCTCTTGATCTTAATTAATAAATAGCTCTTCAAATCATCAACAATTGTATTTCTCCATATTTTTTAAACTTATTGGTTTGAGAATTGCCATATAGCATTCATACACTTTGAAATGAATCTTAACTGACCAGGTCATGGGTTTATGGCATCATCTTTTTAGTTAGATTAGATTCATGTTAAATAGTGATTGAGGTGAACAGTTGGAGTATATTGGCTGTTCGTAGTATATATTTAAAGACAAAAAATAAATTTTATGATTAGCAAAAAAATGGAGCAAATGCTCAATGATCAATATAATAAGGAAGTTTATTCGGCAAATTTGTACCTGAGTATGTCTTCTTACTTTTTGGATAGAGATTTGGATGGGTTTGCCAATTACTTCCTTATCCAATCCAAAGAAGAGTTAATGCATGCCGAAAAACAGTTTAACTACGTTCATGAGATAGATGGTAAGATTACAATTCAGGCAATTGCAGCTCCACCAGCTACTTTTGATTCTATGATGGATTGTTTTGTAAAAACTCTTGAGCATGAAAAATACGTAACTAAGAGTATTTATGACTTGGTGGAACAAGCCTTAGCCGAAAAAGACTTCGCAACACATACTTTCTTACAATGGTTTGTAACTGAGCAGGTAGAAGAAGAGGCAACTGTTAAGAATTTGATTAAAAAGCTAGAGATGATTGGCGATAACTCTTCAGCTTTATTTCTTTTGAACGACGAGTTATTAAGAAGAACTTTGGACGCTCCAGCGGTTTAATTCTTCCAGCTAACAGATTTTGAGAATACGGATTGTGAGTTAAGAATTGATGAATTATAATGAAACTAATAGACTATCAAGATTAACCGCAATCCTAATTCAGTTGCAGACCAAGCGAATATTGACAGCAGCCGAATTGTCAAAGAAATTCAATGTCAGCAAAAGAACAATTTATAGAGATATAAAATCACTGGAACAATCTGGTGTTCCGGTTTTTACCGAGGAAGGAAAAGGTTACACTCTCATGGAAGGGTATAAGATACCTCCAGTGATGTTTACCGAAAGCCAAGCAAATGCTCTCATTCTTGCAGAGCAATTGGTTTTGAAAAACAAAGACTCTTCCTTTATCAATGACTACTCTGAGGCTATTGATAAAATAAAGGCCGTTCTGAGGCCGAATGAAAAAGATAAGGCTAATTTACTGGCAGACAGAACTCGTTTTGATAAAAATATCAACGGAGAACGCAACAGTAATAATTTGTCGGAACTTCAATTTGCTCTTACCAACTTTATACTTGTCAAAATTGAATACACAAATGAAGCTGGCGAAACGAGTGTAAGGTTAATTGAGCCCTTTGCACTTTTAAGTACAGAAAACTGGTTATTGGTTGCTTGGTGCAGGACACGTGAGTCTTTTAGGTATTTTAGGTTAGATAGGATTAAAAATATGGAGTTGCTTTCCGATAACTTTACACCACACAAAATGTCATTACAAGAGTTTTTTGATAAATATCATTGACCTGATTTGACCCTTGCCATAGGGTTGTCATTGCCCACTTTTAATTTTGTTGAAATTTAAAACAAAACTAAAATGACAACATTACTTACTTCTATTAATTGGTTAGGCGTAATAGCTGCTTTCGTCCCTTACTTTTTACTTGGTGCACTGTGGTTCACCTTGCTTTTTCCAAAACAGTATTCAGTATCATTAGGTAAAGAGAATAGTATGCCTAGCAAACCTGCACCCATTTTTATAATAGGGCCTGCAGTGTGTTCATTGATAATTACAATCACAACAGCTATCTTAATCTATGATTTACAAATTGATAATTATGGCAGTGCAATTGAGTTTGGGTTGATAGTTGGTTTAGGTTTTTTGGTCGCAAACACCATGAATATTGCAATCAATCCTAATATACCCAGACCGATATTGTACGGCATTATTAGTGGTGCATATCATTTGGTAGGAATAGTTATGGTTTGTACCATTATCTTTGCGATGAAATAATGAAATTTTGTGGCTAAGAAGGAAATAGAAACGTATTGTCCGGCAAACCAATCAGATTGGCGAAAATGGTTAAAGAAAAATCATTCTTCGAGTCAGTCTGTTTGGCTTGTTTTCTTTAAGGCTTCTTCAAGTACTCCCAATTTAAGTTGGAGTGAGGCAGTTGACCAAGCACTTTGTTACGGTTGGATTGATAGCACTAAGAAAACTTTGGACGATGAGCGGTATATTCAACTTTTTAGCAAACGAAAAGCTCAAAGCACTTGGTCGAAAATTAATAAAGAGAAAGTGGAGAAACTGACATCTCTTGGCCTAATTGAAAAAGCAGGTTATGACTCCATAGAAGTTGCAAAGGCTAATGGCCAATGGTCGTTTTTAGACGATGTTCATAATCTTATTATTCCTGAGGATTTGGAGAAAGAATTGAAAATAAATTCAAACTCATATGACTTTTATCTCGGTCTTAGTGATTCTAAACAAAAACTGATTTTACATTGGGTGGTACTCGCAAAGCGACCTGAAACTAGAGCTAAAAGAATTCAGGATGTTGTAAGTGCTGCAAGTAAAGGTCTATTGCCCAATCAATTGAGTTGATGTCTTTTTGTGATTAGAATTCCTTTTTTTGAATAAAACCTTAGTCGACTATTTTAGTTTTTTTTTATGATTGTCGTCATTATTTGTATTAAGTCTAAATAACATTTATATATTTGTACTCCAATTACAAGAGGCACAAATGAATATCCTAATTCAAGAATTTTCTAACTCCCAAGAAAGGCCTGCACCTTTTGATAGTAAACCATGGGACAACGAATGCTGCGTCCTTAAAAAATGCTGTAAAGCATATAAGAAGAAGGGCAGACACTGCAAAAAGTGCCCTAAGATATAATTGCATAATTTCAACATTTTGTTGCCTAAAATACTGAGCTTAGTGGCTCTTTATAAGATAGTTATGCTTTTATTTTTTCTTATTTGAAATAATTCTAAATAAACTTGACATTTCACATTGACAGCCATACATTTGTGCCCTATTTATAATTGATTTAAATAACACAAATGAAAATACGCGGATTCGCACTTCTGCTTTTGTCCTCTCTGTTCATCTCTAATGCTAAGGCACAAGGAATTTCAAATGAGATTAAACTAAGTATCGATACTTTAAGTATTGACCTTAATGAGGTTATTATTTCTGCCAATATGTTTTTTGGAAGTAAGGCTAATACCATAAATAGAACTGGTTCGGCTTATTTCTTATCTACAGATGAAATTGCCAAACAAGGCCATACAGATATCACAAGAATGTTAGCCAAGGTTCCGGGCGTTAACTCTTATGACGAAGATGGTTTTGGGTTAAGACCTAATATCAGTCTCAGAGGTGTATCGGCAGAAAGAAGTGCGAAAATTACAATAATGGAAGATGGAGTATTGATAGCTCCTGCACCATATAGTGCTCCTGCTGCTTATTATTTCCCTCTGGCTCAAAGAATGACTGCTGTTGAGGTCTTAAAAGGCTCAAGTCAAATTGAGTTTGGTCCTTTTACAACTGGAGGAGCTATTAATATGGTTTCTGCAAAAATACCAAACGCTAAAACGACAGGAAGAATCAAGATGAGTTATGGAAGTTTTGGAAATAGAAACTTAACTGCTCGTTTTGGTCAGCAGCTTGGTCAGCTTTCATATGTAGTCGAAGGATACAATCAAGGTTCAAACGGCTTTAAGGAGTTGCCTTTTGGTGAAAGAAATACAGGTTTTAATAAAAATGATTTCCTAGCTAAATTAAGGTTTAAAACAAAAGAGAATAGGATTAATCCGCAGTCAATTGAGCTTAAAGCACAATATTCAGATGAATTATCTAATGAGACTTACCTTGGTTTGATTAATAGCGATTTTGAAGCAAATCCATTTGCAAGATATGCCGCATCGGCAAATGATAAGATGAAAGCTGAGCATTTTCAATTAATGGCCACCCATACTATTGATTTAGGTAATTCATTTAGAATAACCACTGTAGCTTACAGAAATGCGTTTTCTAGAAATTGGTACAAGCTCAATGATGTAGTTGCAGATGGCAATAAAGTAGGTATTGCTTCTGTCCTAAATAATCCTGAGTCGAATGAGTTAGCTATGGGGTACCTAAGAGGTGCAGATTCGCCAGCTAATTCTCTGATTCTGAAAAATAACAACAGAAAATACCTTGCTCAAGGAATACAAACAAAACTGGATAAGCACTGGAGTACAAACATCGTTAGCCATGATTTAGAGGTTGGTGCGAGGTTGCATTATGATGAAGAAGATAGGTTTCAATGGGTGGATGGTTACCAAATGGCTAACGGAACTCTTAATTTAACCAATCCAGGAGTGCAGGGCACCGATGCCAATCGAATTAGTTTTGCAAATGCTTTTTCGAGCCATATTTTGTACAAACTTTCAATTTCACAAAAACTAACAATTGCTCCAGGAGTAAGATACGAAAACATTAAACTTGGTCGTGAGGATTTTGGAAAGTCGGATGTAGAAAGAACGGGGAATAATCTTCAAACGAAAGAAAATAAGGTTGACCAGTTTATACCGGGTATTGGCTTAAACTATAGACCAAACGAAACTATAGCGTTATTTTCTGGAGTTCATAAAGGGTTCTCCCCTCCTGGAATTGACGAAGGAAGTCTTCCTGAGTCCAGTATAAACACAGAAATAGGAATTAGATTATCGAAAAAAGGTTTTTACGCTGAATTAGTCGGATTTAATAATAATTACAGCAATTTACTTGGTAGTGATTTAGCTGCAAGTGGTGGTTCTGGTTCCTTAACTCTTTTTAATGCAGGTGCAGTTAGGGTAAACGGAATTGAAGCTTTGGTTAATTATGATTTAAAAATTGGTCAAAATAAAGACATTATTATTCCTTTCGAATTTAGCTATACGCAAACGAACTCTAAGTTTTTGAGTGATTTTTCGAGTTCAGAAGAGATTTGGGGAAATGTTACTTATGGTGATCAGCTTCCTTATATCCCAGTTCATCAGTTTTTTGCTACTGCTGGCTTGGAGATCGATGCGTTTAGTGCTCAGTTAAGTGGAAGGTACAATGGTGCGATTCGAACAGTTGCTGGGTCTGGAGAAATACCAACCAGTAACCTTGTAAGAGCATACTTTGTCTCAGATTTTGCTTCACAGTATCAACTTAATGACAAATTGCAGCTCAATGTGAATATTAACAATCTATTCAATAATCATTACTTAGTTGCTCGAGTTCCTTCTGGTTTAAGACCAGGTTTGCCTTTCAGTATGATGGCAGGTTTTGAATTTAAGTTTTAAGGGTTTCAAGGAGTACATCTTGTCTCGTCCTAAAAAAGTGTAACGCTTATTTAGGACGAGACACCATTAAGATTATTTCGATATGCACTTAGCCTCAAGATACCTTTTATAGTATGTTTAGATACAGCCAGTTTTGAGATAATTTCAATTCATTAAAGGTTTTGAGCAAAGGGCTTAACTTCTTAAATAGAAATACCTTATTTTAGAGAACTTATATTTTAAGAACCACAGGCTAAGTTTGTTAAATGCTAAGATCCTCGCTGCTCACTATTTTTGTTTCTATTATTTCCCTGAATGCCTTTTGTCAAGAAAGTAGAAATGAATTTTTTACTTTTCTTAATATGATGGATGGTGACAGCATAAGTAATACACTTGAGCATAAGATTACCTACATACAGTCTGTTGGATATGATGGTGTAGGGATCAATCTTCAGGACTCTTTTGAGGAGGTAAATGAAATTCTAAATGATTATGATTTTAGAAGCTCCATTGCTTATATGAAAGTTGACATGGATGCTAAGGATTTAGATGTTTCGCTAAAAGACTACTTTAAGGCTTTAAAAGGCTCCAAAGCAATTGTAACACCTTCTTTTTTTAGTTCAAGTGGTAAATACTCGGAAGTAAGTGATGAAGGAGATAATAGGGTGAGGGAATTGACTATTGCAATTGCACAACTTGCCCGAAAAGGAAACCTTCATGTCGCGATTTATCCTCAATACGGCTATTATGTGCAAAGTCATAATCATGCTTCTAGGTTAGCTAGAGAGATAGCAAAGCTGAATATTGGGTATTGCTTCAACCTAAGTCAATGGTTAGCCTTTGAAGGCTTAGAAGAGCGTAATCATTTAATGTCGGAGTTGTTGGAATCTATATCTAAACTCAAAGTAGTTACCATTAATGGAGCTAATAAAGTGATTACAAAGAAGTCGAATCCTTGGAAAGACTATATTCTCCCATTGGGAGATGGGTCTTATGATACCTTTGAATTGTTGGATTACCTAATCAATAAGCTAGGTTATAGTGGACCTATTGGAATTCAATGTGAGGGTCTTACTGGAGACAAAATGCAATTGGCAGAAGACACCATGCTTGTTTGGAAATCGTATCTATCACAAATGAGGTATTAAACTGGGAGGTAAGTCATCTCTTTGTTCCCATTGTGACTGATTATTTGAGAAATACCCAAAGTTTTCACCACCTCTCCACGATTCATTTTAAGTGAATTGGAATCATCACCGTCGCCACCATTTTTATGAAAATCAAGAGCAGTTTCTTTAGTGGGGAATGGGTTTTGATTTAGAAACTCTAGAAACCAATCTTCTCTTTTTTGAATAATTGCTGGTGTGTATAGTGTCACAGATGACCAAATTTTTGGTTGTGAACTATCGAACTCTTTGAAAGTCTTTCCGTCTTCATCCCACCTTATTTCTGAAATCGTCTTTCCTGTTGTTACCAATGTAAATGGCTCTATTCCTTCAAATTCAAACTTTTCATAAAACTCAATTGGAGTTTCGAATTGGAAAAAATCTAGTACAACCAATCCTCTACTTTGACGATATGGTGGCTTATGAGTATGGATGGTATGGCCTCCATTGAGTAAAACTACACTTTTCTCGTTGTTGTGAGCGATCCATGTACCACCTCCAAGTGGATCTTTTGGAAATGTGATTGCTTGCTCATTTATGAGGTATTGTGCTGGACTAAGAGCTGAAGGCCTTGTCGGGCTTTCGTCTCTGTTGTTGGTCAGTAAGTAATTGTCATTCCCGGTAGGGATGTAGGTAAGTACACACATAGACTTACTTCTGCTGCTTATTTTTGTAAATGATTGTTGATTCTGCTACTCCAAAGTTTTCACATAGTTTCACTTTTGGGAAAGAAGTAGAAATACCAATTTTAATAAGAGCAAAATGATGAATTGTATGCTCCGAAAGGTAAACCAGTTCCCTTGAGAAGTTACTTGGAATGATAGCGGTATCTGTACCCAAGCAAGTTTCGAGGCCAATATTGGTATTCATGTCAATACTTTCCAGTTTTGAAAGTATTGTTTGTGTTACAACAGTAGCATATGATTTGTCATTCTCAATACTTAGGTCCCTTTTGCGGTTGTCGTAATTGACAATTCCAGTAGATTGAGCTTCCAGTAAGCAAAGGTAAAACTCCAAAATATGCCTAAAGTGTTGACCTAGGCTGTTATCATGAAGAACAGTAAGTTTTTTATTATAAGAGTTTTCATCGACGCTATTTATTGCTTCGATAATCTGCTTTACAACTTGGGTATGGTAAGAGTTATTCATTCTTAAAATCGGTGAGTATAGCCAATCATTGGCATTAATGTTTTTAATCTGAAACGGTCGTTGTCGTAAGTAAGCTTTTGATCGGCTTTGTATTCTATAAATTGAAAACTAAGACCGATTCTAAGCCCTGACTTATCCGAAAGCCAATACCGAGCAAAAAGTTCGGAATTGAGGCTTCCAATATCGCTATCACTTACCAAAAGTAAGTTAAAAGCTGTTGGTTTTAAGTTTTGGGTAGTTTGATCCAAACTAGGCTCTTGAGATGCCGAAAATAACCCTTTTTGGGCAGCACCAACAGTAAACCCAAATGCATCAATATTAAAACCAAGGTCAAGCTTCTTGATCGAATATTCAAGAATTATCGTAGAATTTAGACTTACAATCCCGGTATTTTGTACTGACAAGGTATCTAGTTTGTCTAGTTTGTACTCGGTGAAAAAACCAATGATACTTGGCTTACCAGATGTTAGTTTATAAGGAGCGGTAATCAAATCATTCTCATTGCTGAAAAAAGCATTTGCTCTAACGCCCCAGCCAATTTTCAAATTCTTTTTTTGCCCAATTCCATATACTTTTTGAAATGAAAGGGAAGGGGAGAAGCCATTCCGAGCTGCCACAGCAAAATCTAGTCTTTGCCCAAAACTTGTGCTAAGGCCGACTATGAGGAGGAAACCAAATGTTTTTATCAATTGCTGCATGGTGTTTTTGTATGATTATAAATATTATTCATTTGGTTAATGTATTTACAAATGGTTTCTGGTCGCATGTATCGTTCTCTTGTACTATCAGTGTTGAAAGTGTTTTTGCCTTCCCATTGCTCAATATCGAGGCTTTCTTTAACATCTGTGCTCCAAGCATATAGGTAATTCCCCATTCCTTGCTTGATACATATAAGGTCTGTGTTGTATTCAAAAGCGTCCATTTTCTTTGAACTTACATGACTGAAAAACACCTTGATAAGGTAGGATTTCTTGCTTGTTTGGAAATCATGAACGTGACTCAACTCGTGGGCCAAAACACCAATTCTACCGTCTATACTTAAGTTGTCGTATAATATAGGAGTGAATCTTTCAATGGTTTTAGAACTGATATTTATCCTGTAAGTCCAGTTCTCTTTTTTCTTAAAAAGATTCCAAATACTAGGTGTGGTGGTTAGTGGTATCAGTTGTTTCTTTTTCTTAATTCTAATATTTTGACTTGGAATTTTATTAAAATATTGAATGCAAAATTGATAATCATCCATTACCGTACTGTCTACTTTTGAGTAGTTTTTTTCTTGCGAAAAAGAACTGATATGGGAAAAAGTAATGATCACGATGATAAACGATTTAAACATATACGTATGCTAGCTTGGCTTGGTTGCTAAGGTTTAAATTTATTTACGATAGTGCTCCATACTGTGCTTACAGGTAGGGGTTTAATGCCATTTTTAATATTGAAAGCTGCGATTTGTGCCATTCTATTCCAATGCCAATACACATCTTTGTAAGCACTGAGAAGTTTATAATTTGGGTCAAAAATATGCCCAGGGTCGCCATTTACGCCATTTAGCTCCATCACTTTTATTCCTTTACCCAATTGCAGACTAGAAAGAGACTCCACTTTAAGGTCAAATCTGCCGTAAAAGAATCCTTTTACATTTTTCATTAAATCATCAAATACCTGTTCTAGCTCTGGTGTGGTAATGCTTCTTTGGTCAACAAACTTTGTTCCTCTGCAATGGTTTCCAATGGGTTCTAATACCCTTACTTCGCCTTCCATTAAGATAAGAGAACGTACTGCTAAGTTCGTGCTTTTGAGTTGAAACCTGTAGCGGTCGTTTTGCTCCATCAATTGTTCTATGGTAGAAACTCCATCACCTATTACTGTCATGAACTCTTTGCTCGTAATTGACGAAATTTTACCTTTAGCCTCATTGGGCATGCGTGAATAAAAAACGGCAAGCTCAATTGGTGATTCTATGAATTCTTGTAGTACGTAGTCTTCGTCTATGCCAGCATGGTACCTTTTCAAATCCTCAAGAGATAACAATTTCTCAATTCCTCTGCCTCGCTGACCACTGTTTGGTTTAGCAACGACTGGAAAGGTAAGCTCAGGAAAAGTAGTTTGGCCTTTTGAGATCAGTTTTGAAAAAGGTACCACTTCTTTGGGTAAAAGATTTAGAACTTGCATTTTGTTTTCGTTGAGAAAACCACCTGCAGAGCAAGCAGGATTTACTGCTGTGAAAAAAGTGATAGATCGGGCTTTCACAGCCAAGTACAACCAAACCGGAATAATAGGACCATAGAATGCCATCCAGTTCCAATATTCAAATTTTGTTAGCTTAATCCACCATAATGGGGTGACCCTTTTTGTCATTTGAGGGGTGTTATTTGTTTATATCCCAATTTTGATCTGCTTTTGTCTTTAAACTTTCCTCGTTTTTATCCCATTTTGATTTGGTATCAACGAATCTGGTTTTGTAAAACAAGTATAGTTTGCCATCTTTTACCTTATAACTCTCTGGATTTATTTCCACTTTACTTCCATCAAGCCCCATGGCATACGCACACCATCCACCATATTGAGGAGTATATGCCTTTGGATTTGCTTCAAATATTTTCATGTGATTTGGGGATGTAAACCTATATGTTAAGCCCGATTCCTGAACTTGGTACTTTAAAAATCCTTCTTCGGCTTTTCCCTCAAAATAGGAAACTGGATCATAACCTTCGATAGCCAAGCCTTTCTTGCTGTTGACTTCCTGGCTGCAACATAAAAATGGTAAAAGAAGAAGAATTATAAATACTCGCATTTTTAGAAGTTATAACTGATTCCAGCGAAAATTTGACTTGACTTAACTCTGAATCTATCATTTTCACTTGGAGCCGTTTGTACAATGCTGGAAGTGGTTAATTCATTGAATAGGAATTGGTAAGCCAGCTTTATACCAATTTTGTCACTTACTTTTAGTTTGCCATAAAAATGTGAGTTGAGTGAACCCTTGTCATTATTTCCTACCAAAAGTATGTTTGGAGAAGTGGGTGAAGCATCTGTAGAAGATGATAGGCCATTATTTATATAGCTTGGATTACCAGTAGGGCCAAAAGAAAACCCTAAAGCATCAATGTTGAATCCGACTTGGATCTTTTGAGTGATGTTAAATCCTAGATTGATCAATAGATTTAGCGAATTAATAGCTGGTTTAGAACCTAATAAAGTATCAACACTACTTGGTTCTATTGCTAAGTCATTGGGAGCCGAAGTGAAGTTTATGTCTTTTCCAAAGAAGCCAGTGTACCTTAATCCTGTTCCAATTACTATTTTTTCGTTTTTCCCTATTTCCCAATTTTTATGGAATGAAACTACAGGGCTTGTTGCTCCAGCTCCAAAACCACTTCCAAGTTCAATATAAGACTGGGCAAAAGAAGTACTACTTGCTACTAAAAGCAATGTTATGAATTTTATGAATTTCATGTTTTTTGATTGTTAAGCTTTGAGATTATTTTTTAACGTTTAGGGAGATATTGACTTTTACGTCATCACCCATTCCAAAGGTATTTCCTCCAAATTTCCAATCCGTTCTATCAATGGTAAACTGTCCGTTGAAGGTACCTGTGGTTCCATTTTCTGTGAATGTGAAGGGTACTTTTACAGCCTTAGTGATTCCTTTGATTGTCACATCAAAGAGCCCTTCGTAACCTTTACTGGTTTTGTTGATGCTTTTAGAATTCATAACAATAGTTGGGTATTTTTCTGGCTGAAAGAACTCAGGCTTTTCTTTCAAGTGCGAATCGCGTAGACTATTATCCGTATCGACAGTTTTAGAATCCACAGAAGCGTAAACCGAAGTAGGTACGTTATTGTCGAATTTAAGGTTTGCTTTAATTCCTCCAAGTTTACCATCAACACTTACGCCAAGCATTTTGAGTGAAAACTTTACGGATCCTGTAGTTGGAGTCCAGTTTTGGGCAAATACGGTGAAGGAAGAAAAGAGTAATATTATAAATGCTTTGAATGTATTTTTCATTGTAACTAATTCAGTTCTTAATTTGATTTATTAAATGAGCTCAAAGTGTATACGGCGACATGTATTAAAAGGTTACACTTACAAAATAAAAAACTGAACAAGGTCGGCTTTTGACAGTTGATTTATAAAAACTGACAATGAAAAAAATAATTTTTCTTCTTCTCATCTTGAGCTATAATTTGGTTTTTGCACAGAACGACTTTTATGCTAAGTCTCTCAATATTAATAAGAAAGGTATGTTCGTTCTTGGTTCTTGGGGAATAGGAAATGCCTTGATAGGAGGAGTAAGCCTAATTAATTATCAAGGAAGTATAGAAAATAAGGCTTTTCATCAAATGAACGTCGGTTGGGGAGTTATAAATACAGCAATTTCGGGCTTGGGGTATATAAAAACGCGAAATTCTGAAATACCAGAAAATGGAATTGAAACCTGGGAAGCTCAACAGAAAATTCAACAAACATTCGCAGTGAATGCAGCTTTGGACGCGGCATACATTGGTTTTGGAATGTATCTTACGGAAAAAGGGAAAAATGATACTGAAAATGGATTTCGCTCTCAGGGCTTTGGCAAGTCCATAATAATGCAAGGAGCTTTTTTGGGGATATTTGATATTGCTATGTATGCTATTCAAAAAAAACATTACCACAAAGACAAAAGCAAACTCTTACTTAGCTTTAATGGTAATGAAGTCGGATTAAAATATGCTTTGGATTAACTGTTTTGAGCAACGCCCTCAACCCTTTCTGCCTTATCTAGTTTACTGAGCGTTAGTCTAACAATGCTGTTCTGTAGTGCTAATAAATCATGTGGGACATTTCCTTCTAGGGTTAGCATATCACCCTTTTTGATAATTTGTTTGGAACCATTGACGCCAAAATTTACCTCACCTTCTACTAGTTCTATCACTATAGGGTAGGGAGTTTTATGCTCTTTCATTTCTTGGCCTTGCTTCATTGCAATTCTGATTTCTTTGCTAAAAGCAGTTTCGAGAATCATGTTTACAGCCGGCTTATTGTCATTGTATTGTAAGTCTTGGAATATGTTAGTTTGTTTCATTATGATGAATGTTAGCTAGTTTATGTTGAAATACTTGTGCGATATTTTGGGCACGCACTTTGGCCGATTCGGCAATGGGGCCCTTGAAATGCTCATCCATGTTTTGAATAAAAATTCGTAACCAATTTGCAAAGTGTGTTTCGTTTATAGGTAAAGGAATATGCGGGTCAAATGGTCTTCCATTGTAATTACCTTCTCCTAAGAGCATTTTTGTCCAAAAGGAATACATTTTTGGTAAATGAGATTCCCAATTTACCTTCGCAAAATCATTGAAAACCGCCGAAAGGTCAGTTTGTTGATTCACTTTCTCATAGAAAGTGTCTACCATTAGTTTGATGTCTTCGCTATTACTGATGTCGTGCTTTTCCATATTATTAGCCTGCCAAATAACTAGTGCCAGACATTACATCTGCACCCAAATCTCCGATTGTCTTTTTTTCTAAAGTTTTTATGATTCCATTTCTATACTTTACAAAATCATAATGAAGTGGACATGGGTTTTCGTTTGAACATTCTTCTCTACCCATTTGGCACTTATTGAGCATTTCGAGACCGTCAATGATTTCAACTATTCGTAAAATAGGAATATCAATGCTATCACTTAATGCATAAAAGCCACCATGAGGCCCTTTTGTAGAACCAATTACTTTTCTGCGTACTAATTCTTGTAGAATTTTTGCAAGGAAATGTTGTGGGGCACCAAGGCTTTCTGCGATTTCATGTATACCTAATTTTCTTTCTTCTTCACTTTTTACAACCAAATAGGTGATAGCTCGTATGGCATATCCTGACGACTTCGAAATCATTTATTAAAGCTTAAATATATTAATAAAGATAAGAAGGTCTTTTAATATTAAAAATGACAAAGATCATAAAAATTATCGCTTTAGCTCATAAGTTGAGTAGTAGTGCTCTATTAGTTTTGTGATATAAAGATATGAAGGTCTTTATATATTAATTAGAAAATCAAAAACAATACTCAAATGAAAACACCCTATTTAGTTCTAGCCTTTTTTACACTACTACTCCTAGGCTGTGGAGGTGGTGCTGATCAGCGTTCTGAAAGTCCTGAGACTGACGATTCTGCAATATTGAAACAAGAAGAAGTTCACGGCGAAGAAGTGGAGACCGTTGAACTCTCAAATCCACTTGACCAAGCCATGGTCGCTAAAGGAGAAGAGATTTATGATCTCAAATGCTCTGCTTGCCACAAATTAGACGACATGAGAATTGTAGGTCCAGGATGGCAAGGAGTAACTCAAAGACGTAAACCTACATGGATCATTAACATGATCACCAATGTAGATATGATGCTTGCCGAAGATGCTGAGGCTCAAAAAATGCTTGAGGAATGTCTTGTTCGTATGCCTAATCAGAATGTCACCTCCGATGACGCAAGGGCACTTCTAGAGTTTATGCGTAAGAATGATGGAGAAATATAAAAAAACAACTAAAAGTAAAATCATGAAAAAATCACATCTATGGAGTGGCTTAGCATTCGTCGCTCTTATTTTAGTACAATTTTCTTGTAAGCCGACTGGGCAGGGTAATTCCACCAGTGGTTTAGCTAGTGATGCTGCTAGCAAAGTATATGTAGCACCTGGTGAGCACGATGAATTTTACAACATTGTTTCGGGTGGATTCAACGGTCAGATATCTGTGATGGGTATTCCATCTGGTAGGGTTTTGAGAATCATTCCTGTATTTTCTCAACACGGCGAAAGCGGCTGGGGATATAGTGAGGAATCAAAGCCAATGTTGAATACATCACATGGATTTATTCCTTGGGACGATGCACACCATATCGCACTTTCTACAACTAATAGTGAGCACGATGGAAGATGGGCGTTTATCAATGGTAACAACACACCTCGTGTAGCAAGAATTAGTCTTTCTACCTTCAAGACTGAGGAGATTATTGAGCTGCCAAACTCGGCAGGAAATCACTCATCTCCATTTATTACTGCAAACACGGAGTATGCGGTTGCAGGAACAAGATTCTCTGTGCCACCTGATAACAATGCAGATGTATCTATCAACTCTTTCAAAGAGAACTTTAAAGGCTACATCAGTTTTATAAATATTGATAAAGAAACTGGTCGAATGGGTATCAAGTTTCAGTTGAAAACTCCAGGGATCAGTTATGATTTAGCTCGTGCTGGTAAAGGACCTTCTAAAGATTGGATGTTCTTTTCTACATACAATACAGAACAAGCAAATACGCTTTTGGAAGTTTATGCTTCTCAAAAAGATAAGGACTTTATTTTAGCCGTAAACTGGAAAAAAGCGGAAGAATACCTTGCTCAAGGCAAAGGAAAAGTGGAACCAGCCAAATATGCTCACAACGTATATAATGAAGAGACACACAGTGCAACTTCTACAATTATAGACAAAGTGATGACTTTGGATCCTAAAGATTGTCCAGGATTACTTTACTTTATTCCTTGTCCAAAATCACCTCATGGATGTGATGTAGACCCTACAGGTGAGTACATAGTTGGATCAGGTAAATTGGCAGCCGTAATTCCTGTGTTCTCATTTAAGAAATTCCAAGATGCGATTGCTAAGAAAACATTTGACGGTGAGTTTGAAGGAATACCTGTTTTGAACTACGATGCTGTTTTACACGGAGAAGTACAAAAGCCAGGCTTAGGACCATTACACACAGAGTTTGATGGAAAAGGAAATGCGATCACTTCTATGTTTGTGTCTTCGGAGATTGTAAAGTGGAATGTTAAAACTCTTGAAGTTCTAGACAGAGCTCCTACTTTCTACTCTGTAGGTCACTTAAGCATCCCAGGTGGACCTACTGCAAAGCCATACGGAAAGTATGTAATTGCTTACAATAAAATCACTAAAGATAGGTATTTACCTACAGGTCCAGAGCTTGCCCACTCGGCTCAGCTTTACGACATCAGCGGTGATAAAATGAAACTGCTTTTGGATTTCCCTACCATTGGTGAACCTCATTATGCAGAAGCAATTCCAGCTTCGCTTATTAAGAAAAACTCACTTAAAATTTACAAACTAGAGGATAATAAACACCCTTATGTAAGTAAAGGAGAGAAGGAAACAAAGATTGAGCGTAAAGGAAATGAGGTTCATGTTTACATGACTTCGGTAAGATCACACTTTACACCTGACAATATAGAAGGTATTAAAATGGGTGATGTGGTTTACTTCCACCTTACTAACCTAGAGCAAGACTGGGATGTGCCTCATGGATTGGCGATTCGTGGAAACCAAAACGCAGAAGTACTTTGTATGCCAGGTGAAACTCAAACCCTTAAGTGGGTGCCAGATAGAGTAGGAGTAACAGCATTTTATTGTACTGACTTTTGCTCGGCTCTTCACCAAGAAATGCAAGGATACGTAAGAGTATCTCCAAAGAATAGCAATATCCCGCTTTCGTGGAGTACCGGTGAAGTTGCTAGCCAATCGGCTAAGAAAGTAAAATAACCTATGCCTAAATAAACCGTACGGAGCGATAAATATTTCGCTCCGTATAATCTTTAAAAATCAACTATCATGAAACCTTTAAAAAGAATCTCACAGCTCCTAATTGGAGGAGGTTCACTAGCTCTTATTGCCTCTTTTTTCTTACCAATTTGGAAAATTGACTTATGGGCACCACAATATCCAGAAGGCCTTTCCATGCAGATTTGGTTAAATAAGCTATCTGGTCAAGTTGAGATCATTAATGGACTCAACCATTACATTGGAATGGCACACATCAAAGAAGAAATGTTTCCTGAGTTTGGGTACATGCCATACATAGTTGCTGGTGTTATTGCTTTCGGTTTATTAACTGCCTTATCTAGAAGCAGAAAAGTGCTCATCGCATTCTTTGTGACTTTAGTTTTTACTGCTGCAGCTGCTTTATATGATTTTTGGAGCTGGGGATATCAATACGGACACAACTTGGCAGATGATGCTGCAATAAAAGTACCTGGGATGTCTTACCAACCACCACTTATTGGTTACAAAGAGTTACTAAACTTTGGAGCTTATTCTATTCCTGATACAGGAGGATGGCTATTTGCATTACTTGGAGCAATTGTAATAGGAGTGCTTTTTTACGAAACCAAATACAACAAATAGTCATGAGAAGATTCAAAGAAATTACGCTTGCACTTTTGTCTGTTATGACTGCCTTGTTATTCACTTCATGTGAAGTAAAAACCGAGAAGATTTCCTACGGAAAAGATGCTTGTAGTTTTTGTAAAATGGGAATTGTCGACCATCAGTTTTCTGCTGAAGCGGTTACTGAAAAAGGTAAAATTTACAAGTTTGACGACGTAAGTTGTATGGTGAAATTCCTCAAAGAATCTACTGAGCCTAGCACAAACTATAAGTTTTTGGTAGTTAGTGATTATGAGGGTTCCGACGAATTTGTGGATGTAAAAGAAGCCAAGTTTATTCACTCTGAAAGCCTGCGAAGCCCAATGCGTGGAGATGTGGCTGCTTTTGGTAAGCCTCATGTTGCCGAAAGCTTTGAGCATGAAGACAAGTCATCGGTAGAACTTACTTGGGAAGAAGTTCAAGCAAAATTTTAAAATATGAAAACGCTCATCTACACATTGGTATTACTTCCTGCTTTGCTTTGTGCCAAAGAGGTAAAGGTTAAAACTGCCGATGAACTGAAAAAAGCTGTTGCGACAGCCAAGCAAGGTGATCACATTATTATTGCAAAAGGGCACTATAATATCCTTAACCTTGAGATCAATACACCTATTACAATTAGTGGTGAAGGTTACCCTGTTCTAGACGCTGATTTTAAAGGAGAAATACTCATCATAAATGCAGATGATGTGACTATAAAAGGAATTCAGTTTCAGAATGTGGGTCAAAGTAGTATTCAAGATTGGGCGGCTATTAAAATTCTTCAGGCAAGTAATGTTAAGATTCTAAATAACAAAGTTTACAATACCTACTTTGGTATTTACCTATCGGATTCAGAGTCTTGCATCGTGAAAAGTAATGTATTGATAGGTGAGCCTAAAAATGAGCAAAACACAGGGAATGGTGTGCACGCGTGGAAGTGTGACAAGCTTCTAATTGAAAACAATTATGTCAAAAAACATAGAGATGGCTATTACTTCGAGTTTGTAACCAATTCGCAAGCCAATAATAATTACAGTTATCAGAATACACGATACGGCTTACATTTCATGTTTTCTCACAAAAATAGCTATCAACGAAACCACTTTGAACAAAATGGTGCTGGCGTAGCAGTTATGTACTCCAATGATGTTTCGATGCGTAACAATGAATTCAAAGACAATTGGGGTGGTGCTGCTTATGGACTTTTACTCAAAGACATCAAGGACAGCGATATTTCTAATAATTCTTTTAGCAGTAACACCGTCGGTATTTTGATGGAGAGCTGTAATCGCTTGACATTAAATAACAATAGATTATCTAAAAATGGAATTGCAATTAGACTGCAGTCTAATTGTGAAGATAATGTGCTTACTGCCAATAACTTTTTCGGCAATACATTCGATATGGGCACAAGTGGAAACATGATTGCCAATACAATTAATGCGAATTATTGGGATAAATACGAAGGGTACGACTTAGATAAAAACGGACAAGGTGATGTGCCTTTTCGTCCTGTAAGCTTGTTTTCTACACTCATAGACAGAATGCCCCAAGCCATGATGTTGCTAAGGAGTTTTACAGCTACGCTTTTGGACAAAATCGAAAAAGTGATGCCAAGCTTTACACCAGAAAACCTACTGGATGAAACACCACTCACCAAGCCTGTACAAATCCAATTTGACCTTTTGCCCATAACCACTCATCACGTATGATTCAGTTTAAAAATATTACAAAGTCATTTGGTAAGCTTTCCGTTTTGAAAGACTTTTCTGCCACATTCAGCAGGGGGCAATCCATTGCGATCATGGGACCAAATGGATCGGGTAAAACTACCTTGATTAAAATCTTGCTCGGGATGGTAATTCCTGATGCAGGCGAACTAGAAGTGAACGGCAAGTCGGTGAAGAGAGAGTTCGCATACCGTGGCGATATTGGCTATATGCCTCAGATAAGCAATTATCCGCCAAACCTTCGAGTAAATCAGCTTTTTGAGATGATGAAAGATATTCGAAAAGCTCAAGGCTGGCACGGAGAATTGGACGAAGAATTAATTGAGAATTTTGAAATAAACGAAATCTCAAATAAAGCCCTAGGCACGCTATCAGGTGGAACTAAACAGAAAGTAAGTGCGGCATTGGCGTTGCTTTTTGACCCTAAAATACTCGTGCTTGACGAACCCACTGCTGGTTTGGATCCTTTAGCTGCAGAACTGCTAAAAGCTAAAATCTTGAAAGAAAGAAATCAAGGCAAACTTGTCATTATTACTTCGCATATCATGGCAGATCTCGAAGAATTGACGGATCATATTCTTTACATGCAAGATGGTCGCGTTCAGTTTTTCAAAAAACTAGAAGAGTTGCGTACCGAAGTAGGTGAGACAACACTCATGCGTATAGTAGCAAAACTGATGCATGAAAAAAAAAGAAAAGTGAATAAGGAAATAGAGACAATGTCTGCAGTTTACCAATGAAAAAGATTGTTTTCGTCATAATGCCGCTTGCGTTTATTTCCCTTTTTCTAGGAATGCTAGGAGGATGGGTACGTATAGGCTATGTATTTCCTATTCCTACTGCAGCAACAGTTACTCAGCATGGCATACTCATGGTTGGTAGTTTTTTAGGAACTCTCATTTCTGTAGAGCGAGTTGTTACCCAAAATAATAATGCTTTATGGCTTTTTCCGCTCACAACAATAGTTTCATTACCCTTGATTTTGACAGGTTATACGCAGGTGGGCTATTATGCAATTCTAATAGGTTCATTGGGCTATTTGTACATCATGTTTGGGATTTGGAAAAGTCATAATTTGAGAGGTCATAGCCTGATGCTTATAGGAGCGGTTTTTCAAGTTGGGGCTATCATTTTGCTAATTGTAACTGGCTCTTATCCTATGGCTTTGGGTGGTTGGATCATGTTTTTACTTTTTACCATTGTAGGAGAGCGATTGGATTTAATTCGTTTTCTACCAGTAAGTAAAAATGCTTTTAAAATACTCTATGCATGTCTTTTGTTGGTTGTTGTAGGTATGAGTTTTTATCATTCTGGATATGCTTTTATAGCAGGACTTGGGCTCATTTTAGTGGCAGTTTGGCTCTTTTTGAATGACATTGCTTTGATCAATATTCGTAAAACTGGTAGCTACAAGTTTTTGGGTTATGCACTTTTAGGAGCTTACTTTTGGCTGTTTATATTCGGCTTTTTATTACTCATTAACTTGAATGGGACTTATGCTTACGATGCATTGGTACATTCGTTTTTTGTAGGTTTTGTGTTGAACATGATATTGGCACATGCACCTATTATTTTACCTAGTGTTTTAGGTTTTTCTCAAAAGCCATTTCATGTGTTTTTCTACGTTTGGCTTATCATTTTACACCTAAGTTTATTCTTACGCCTTTACGGCGATTTATCACAAAATATTGAGTTTAGGAAATTGGGAGGTTTACTAAATGGACTTTCCTTCCTTTTATACATGGCGAATGTCGCCACTCTGGTATTCAAACCTAAATTGAGATTAAGTCATGACTAAAGTTATCAAATATGTCGTTTTCGATGTGATCCGAAATAAGTTCGTGATCGGCTATGCACTCTTGCTTTTCTTACTCTGCTTTAGCTTTTTCGGCTTTGAGCAAGATTCGGCGAAAGGACTACTGAGTATCCTCAACATTAACATGATAGTGGTGCCGCTTGTGAGTGTCATCTTTTCAACGATTCATTTTTACAATTCCTATGAGTTTTTGGAATTGCTTTCTGCCCAGCCTATTTCTCGCAAAACCATCTTCTTTAGCCAGTACTTTGGGGTATGTATCACATTGAGCCTTGCCTTCTTATTAGGAGTAGGAGTACCTACATTGATTTTCGATGGCTCAGCTGGTGGCGTAACCTTAGTTTATACAGGACTTTTACTCACCGTGGTTTTTGTGTCATTGGCATTTTTGGCTTCTGTTTTAACCAAGGATAAAGCAAAAGGAATAGGTCTTGCTCTTGCTATGTGGTTCTACTTTTCTCTCATATATGACGGCTTAGTACTTTCCATTTTTCTAATGTTCAGTGACTATCCAATGGAAAAGGCAACACTTGTGTTTACTGCCCTTAACCCTACAGATTTGGCTAGGATATTAGTTTTAATGAAGCTCGACATCTCAGCTTTAATGGGCATTACTGGTGCAGTTTTTCAAGACTTTTTTAGCTCAGGAGTAGGCATCGCTTTCGCTTTAAGTATGCTTTTTCTTTGGATATTTTTTCCAATCAAAATCGCATCATCAGTTTTTAATAAAAAAGATTTATAAACACTTTAAACACTTATCAAAAATGAAAACAATTCTAATTTCTATGTTAATGGTTGGTTGTCTGTTCGCTTGTACTAGCACAGATACAGAAAGTACAGATTCAGCTTCTGCAGTAGAAGGTGCGGCACTCTCTGGCCAAGAAGCTGTAGTGGATGATGTGTCCGAAAAAGATGTAGTGAAAGTTGCTATTGCATCGCCTGATCATACTACTCTAGTTGCAGCTGTACAAGCCGCAGACTTGGTTACATCGCTTGCCAATGCAGGCCCTTTTACGGTTTTTGCTCCTACCAATGCTGCTTTTGATGCACTTCCTGCAGGTACTGTGGAAACACTTCTAAAACCAGAAAATAAAGATCAACTTGCCAATATCCTACAACACCACGTTATGACATCAGCACTCACAGCAGATTTCTTTAGAGATGGTCAGACTATGGGAATGGTTGATGGTACCAACGTAACTTTCGCCGTGAGTGGTGATGAAATTACTGTAGATGGGGCAAAAATCATTGGTTCGGTGAAGGCCTCTAATGGCTGGGTTCACGTCATTGACAAAGTAATTTTACCTAAATAATATTCAAAACTTTTGATAGGTAAATGGCTCTAGTTTTGAGTTTCATATTGCCTTTCTTAGAGATGGAAACAATAAAAAAAATAGGAGTGATTTTAGTGGTTTCGCTAGTTGTAGTGAAGTCATTAATTGCTCCTATTTTATTTGTTAAATATCAATTCACCAAAGATTTTATTGTCGAGAATTTTTGCATAAACAAAGACAAGCCAGAGTTACATTGTGATGGACAATGCTACCTTGCACTGCAAATAAAGGCGGTGGAAGAGCAAGATGGCAAAGAGGCTCAGTCTGAGTTTTTATCTTATTTATTAAGCTTTCAGGTGGTTTTAAATTCCTCCAATTCTATTTTTCAAAATACTTCGGAGATGTTTTACTTTTTAGCCAAAAGTGAGTCTTCTTACGCCAATCCTTTTCATTCGCAATCGCTTCATATCGAAGTTTTTCACCCTCCCAAGGTAATACAAGCTTGAATCGCCGTTTTTTTTTAATTCAAATCAAACTTGTTTTTACACATGAAAAATTTACTTCTATTGGTGGGAGGTGTGCTATTGCTATGTCTCATCACAATTACAAATACTACAGCTCAGCGTGTTCAGCTTATGGACGAAAACTCAAATGAGCCAATAAGCTTTGCATCTTTTCAATATGGAAACCAAATCGGCTATTCAGACGACCTAGGACGAATTGATTATAAATACCTTAAGGAAACTCAAATGAAGGTTTCGCACATCAATTATGGATCTTGGGAAATTGAGTCGGATATCCTTCAAAAAGGTGGAGTAGCATCGCGAGCTATTCAATTACAAAACCTTTATCCCACCACAGTAATTGCACTGAGGTTAAAGAGCTCAGAAACTAAAGATTTAAAGCTGACGCTAGATGATAACCTATCTCATGATGCTACAAGTGTATTGCTTCGAAATCCATTGTTTAGTAGCATTCAAAAAAGTGGAGGTTATGGATTTGATCCTGTAATGAGAGGTTTTAAGTACGATCAGTTAAACATTGTACTTAACGGAGCTCAAGGTGCCACGGCAGCTTGTCCTAATAGAATGGATCCACCCACTAGCCAGTTAGCACCCAATACGATAAGCAAAGTAGAGGTAATAAAAGGACCTTATGGGCTTCGTTATGGTACTGGACTTGGAGCTACTATTAATTTCATTTCTGAACCCTTACTTTTTTCAAGTGAGAATCGTCTTAATGGACGTGTATCTACGAGTTACGAAACCAATGGAAATTTAAAGCGTACTGAGGCACGAATTGGTCATGTTTCCGAAAAATTAAACCTAAACGTGTTTGGAGCATGGTCACAAGGAGATGATTATTTAGCTGGCGATGGTAAATTGGTACAAGCAGACTTTGAACGTGGTAGCCTTGGTGGAGATATAGGATTGAGAATAAGTAAAAACCAGAACCTGAAACTAAGTGCTATCCGTAACCTTGCAAGAGATACAGATTTCGCAGCTCTTGGAATGGATTTACGAAAGGATGATACATGGTTATTGAATGCTGATCACAATATCAATTTCGAAAATAGCTTGTTCAAAACTTTACACACAACGGCCTATTTGTCCAAAGTAAATCACTTAATGGATAATCTTTTAAAACCGCTCGACCCAAGGATGATGAATGCAAGTACGCTCGCATTATCTCAAAATTACGGTATGAGAACTGAGGGTAAAATTGTTGTTAGAAATATTCAAGGATACATAGGTGCTGATACTAGAATAGAAACAACAGAAGGAATCAGAGAAAGAGAAATGCTGATGGGGTCTATGAAAGGTATGATCATGAAAGATAACCCTTGGCAAGAAAGTCAATTGCAAAAGTCTGGTATTTTTGGTGAGTTCACTTGGTACAAAAATGGATTGAGGCTTGTTGCCGCAACGAGGTTTGAAGCTGTAATAGCACAAATGAATGCAGAAGATGAAGCTTTTGTACTGAATAATGCTGAATGGAATGCTACTCAATTGAACCCTAACGCAAGTGTAGGAATGCTCAAAAACTTAAATAAAGGTGTAAGTTTAGGACTTTGGATCGCAAGAGCACAACGCAGTGCAAGTATCTCTGAGCGATTTATCAACTACTTCTCTATTGGGCAAGACCCATATGAATTGCTCGGTAATCCTAGTTTGAGTCCAGAAATTAACAATCAAGCAGACCTTACTTTTGAATGGAGAACCAAAAAAGTACTTGTGAATCTTGATGTGTTTGCTTCGTATTTGAACGACTACATCTCGTCTGTGATTGATCCAACACTGAAGCCTAAAACTACTATGAGCCCAGGTGTGAGAAGATTTGTTAATCTAGGCGATGCATTCAAAACTGGCTTTGAGTTTAGCTGGACACAACAATTCAATAAACAATTCAGTCATGGTCTCGCAACCAGTTATACATATGGTCAAAATCTTGAGAGTGGTGAGGCCTTACCAGAAATTGCTCCTATGGATGTAAGGTATAACTTAGGTGGAGAGTTTTTTGATGGTACTTTACGTACGTCCATCGTGCTCAGGTATGTTGCGAAACAAGGAAGAATAGCTACAGAGTATGGAGAAACAGAAACACCTTCTTTTTCAACTGTGGGTCTCAACTGCGAATACTTGATAATGAAGAATCTTTCGGTTTCAGCAAAAGTACTAAACCTTTTTAATCAAAATTATTATGAGCATTTGAGCCGATCAGTGGCAAGTGTATCGAGTAGAGTTTATGCAAAAGGACGAACCTCACAGTTTGCATTAAATTGGTCTTTCTGAGAATTGGAATAATTATAATTATGAAAGGGTTTCTCGTATAGGAACCCTTTTTTTTATCCCTGCTTTATACATTATTTATTTTTTGAGACAAATCATTAATGTATTTGTAAATAGGGTTGAGGTGCTAATAAACAATGATTTATATCATAGATGGATGTTATCTAAGTTACGTTTGTAGAGCAAATTGAGTGTTAAGTTTGTGCATAAATCAAAAACAAAATGCAACATATATACGACGTCAATTTAAAATGGGAAAATGGTAGAACCGGGCTTTTAGAAAGCACAGTTCTTAATGATAAAATCAAAGTAGCCACACCACCAGAGTTTCCGGGTGGGGTAGCTGGTATTTGGTCTCCCGAGCACCTATTTGTAGCTGCTATAAACTCTTGTTTTATGACTACTTTCTTAGCCATTGCTGATAATTCCAAAATAGCATTTGAGAGTTTTACTTGTAGAGCCGAAGGTAAACTGGAGCAAGTTGACCGTAAATTCATGATCACTGAAATACAACTTTTCCCCAAAGTGGAGATAACCAATGAAAAAGATGTAGAGCGAATTCAAAGAGTTTTTGAAAAGTCAGAAGCTGCATGTCTTATTACAAACTCAATCACATCTAAAGTTACTTTACAGGGTGAAGTAAATGTGGTTGAAACTGCTTAAAAATTAAGATTTTCTTCGTTAAGTAGGGAAGGAGTAAATGACCTTCCTTACTTAATCTGCTTGCTCTCTTTTGCGTTCATGAATAGAATGTTGGCAAGTCCTTCGTATCCTTCGAATACTTCGGAACCAATTCTTTTTAGCATTTCACTTACAAACCCTATAATCAAGAAATCGGCATCTTGTGAGTTAGCTTTGATGGTAGCTTTTATGTCATGATCGTCCTCAGGAATAATGAACTCAATATTATTCTTTGAAATAGGTAACTGACCTTCTGAAATTAAATCATTGAGATTCTTTCTATCCAAGTCCATTGTTAGATGTGATGTTGCAGAGAATACTTTTATCTCTCCATTTCGCCAATCTGGATGAGCAGAGATCACATATGCCAAAAGAATCATCAGGTTAGAATTAGAAATATCGGCACTCGTAATCCAAACGTGTATCTCTTTATAAAAACCGAATTTACGTGGTGAAGACGAAAGTACACCAATATCAAAATCGGCCGCTTGAATTAATTTAAAATTGTCAACAACAGATTTTATCTGACTTGGATTGCTTCTAGAATGGTCAAAAAGCAACATATTATTCTCGGTACCTGAGATACTTGGCAGTTGCACAACCTGACTTATAGAACCAGAAATATCAGGATTAATTAGAGTATCTATATAAACCTCGCTTCGGCTGGCACGGGCCATTTTGATCATTCGTTTCTTAATCTCTTTGGCTTCGCTATTGGACTGCTTTGAGAAATAGCCATCCATATGATGAATGTATGTACCAAAACCGTACTTATATGACAGCCAGCAAGTAAGCAAAAAGGCATCGTTACTTTCAAAGGTTTCTGAACTTAGAAAGATAGAGCTTGGTCGCCAGCTGGTATTATCTTCTTTCTCCGTTTTTTGAAGAAAGACATGGATTTTACGGCTTATTTGATACATCACACCTTGAAAAATAAGTGCAATGTTCTTTTTGTCCTTATTGAAAAAGTTAATACTTAAGTAGATCAAAATCATGAATAACAAAGACGCAAAAGCGTAACCCGAATTCATAAAAAACATAAGACCGAAACAGGCAATAGCTCCAAAAAGAGAGATGTACCATTTTGACTTAAAAGTTGGTCTATAGGATGGATCGGCTGCAAAATGCTGTAAAAAGGAAATCAAGCATAAAGCACCATAAGTCACCATGAAAAACATGGAAATGATCTCTGCAACGGCATCAAGAGCACCCATCATGACAAAAAAGATTGCCAATACAAATGTGACTAAATATGAATTAAATGGCTCATCACTATCCCCTCTACCTTCTGCCATCCATGCATTTAACTTGCCTAATGGCATCACATTGTCTTTAGCAATGGCTTGGAGTGTTCTGGGTGCTACAAGTATAGAACCAATCGCCGAAGAAAGCGTTGCCGCCGCCAAGCCCAATGGAACAAGCCACCAACCTTGAATAGCAATCTGTGACATTACCATCTTAGAGGTATCCGCAAGGATTTCTGGAGGAGCAGATGAGTCTAACTTCAAACTGATGAATAAGTAAATAACCATCCCCACAAGCGTTGCTCCAAGGGTTCCCAACGGAATCGATTTTCCTGGATCTTTAAGATCCCCAGATAATCCTACACCAGCGATAATCCCCGTAAAGGCGGGGAAAATAATAGCAAATACATAGAAAATAGAAACTTCAGGAACAGGAGGGAGGGTAACTGCGGGGTCTATTTCAATTGGTTTGCCCACAAAAAAAGCAACGAGAGAAATCGCCAATATTGCTACAACCCAATACAACATTTTCATCCCTACATCTGCTCCTTTCTTAATTACCAATATGGTTAAGAAGATAAGGGTAGGTACAGCAATGGTTTGGTTTTGGACGAGCAACCATTCTGCAATTGGATGGAATTTATAGTTTATAAAAAGCCAATCAATCAACGGCTTAAATGCTTCAGTAAATGCAATGATGTAAAAAGCTATACTAATTCCTTGTGATAAATAAAGCGAAATACCAATGGTAGAACCAATCACCAAGCCAAAAGAACGAGAAATGATGTAATATGCACCACCACCTTCTACTTTTTGGTTAGTTGCAATTTCCGAAATTGCCATAGCGGTCGGAATCGTAACTGCATGACCAATTATAACGATCATTATAGCTCCTAATAGGCCCACTGAACCTACTGCGTAGCCAAACCTAAGGAACATAATTGCTCCTAGTATTGTAGAAATTGCTGTGAAAAAAACAGCCGCAGTTCCAAACTGCTTGCCATTGGTCATAGGTGATTATTTTATTTGCTTACCTTCTTCCGTTGTTACAAAAAGTATATTACAAAGATCATTGTATCCATCGAAATGTTCAATTCCAAATCGCTTGATAGCTTCACTCAAGAATCCTAAAATTAGTAAATCTGCATCTAAAGACCTCTCATTGATAATTTCCTTTGTGCTTTTTTCTTCATCTTTTGCAATGAACTCAATGTTTTGAGGAGAAATAGGTAGTTGTCCTGCGGAGATAAGATCTAAAAATCTTTGTTTCTCATTCTCAAGTGAATCTTTTGGGTAAATGATAAATACCTTGATAGATCCATTTTTCCACTCTTTATGTGCCGAAATTACATACCCAAGCAAAATCATTAGGTTGGCATTTTCAAAATCATTTTTTGTAATCCAAATATGAATTTGTCTAAAGAGGCCATAACCTCTCCCACTTGTAGATAGGATTCCAATGTCAAATTTAACAGATTGTACAAGTTTGAAATTTTCAACAATGGCACCTATTTCTTCAGGTTTATCTCTGTTGTAGTCAAAGAATATCAAGTTATTGTCAGTACCCGATATACTCGGTAACTGAATCACTTGTGCAATAGAATCTTCGAATTCAGGGTTTACCAAAGTGTCTACATAAACCTCACTTTTGCTGGCATTAGCCATTTGGATAATCCTATTTTTAAAGCCAACTGCCTGTTCATTAGTTTGTTTTGATAGATAACCATCCAAGTGATGAATGTATGTTCCAAAACCATATTTTTTGGCAATCCATCGAGTAAGGTTAAAAGAATCTAACCTTTGGAAAGTAGAACTACTTAAGAATACAAGAGAAGGACGCCAGCTTTTAGTACTCTCCTTCTCAGATTTTTGAAGGAAAACATGAATTTTTCTACTCACTTGAAAAATCACCCCTTGAAATATCAAGGCAATGTTTTTCTTGTCTGAATTGAACCAGCTGATTACAAAATAAAGACTTAAAATCAATACTACAGAGCTGAGTGCATATCCTGCATTCATGAAGAACATGAGACCAAAACAAGCAATGGCACCAAATAGAGAAATGTACCATTTCGACTTAAACTTTGGGCGGTATGAAGGGTCAGCTGCGAAATGCTGTAAAAATGAGATAAGGCATAAGCTACCGTATGTTACCATAAAGAACATGGAGATTACTTCTGCCACGGCGTCTAAAGCTCCTAATAGAATGAAAAATGATGCTATTGCTACCGTTACCAAAGAGGCATTGTAAGGTTCGTCTTTCGCTCCTCTACCTATAGATAACCAATTGTTTGCTTTTCCTATTGGCAGCACATTATCCCTACTGATCGCCTGCAGTGTACGTGGTGCGACCATAAGTGAACCCAAAGCTGATGAAATAGTTGCTGCTGCTAAACCAAGTGGAATAAGCCAATATCCTTGTATTGCTATATCGCTCATTATCAACCTTGAGGTATCGGCAAGCATGCTTTGCGGTGCGGAAGAGTCCAGCTTAATCGCCATGAATATATAAACGATCATACCTACAATAGTGGCAGATAATGTACCTAATGGAATAGATCTGCCTGGATCTTTTAAGTCTCCCGAAAGTCCAACACCCGCTGTCATTCCTGTAAATGCAGGGAATATAATGGCAAATACAGTAAAGAAGGAGACCTTTTCTAGTGTTTCTGAAGTCACTACAATTTCATCCATACCTTCCACAGGACTACCAAGAAAGAATGCAACAAGGGAAACCAAAAGTGTTGCTACTACAGCGTATAGTACCGTTACTCCTAGTTCGGCTCCTTTGGTCAAAACTACAATGGTGAGTAAAATAAGTGCAGGAATAGCGATGGTTTGGTTCTGATGTAAAAGCCAATCTAACCAATCCGCAAAGATGAAGTTTTGAAATAGGAAATCGAAAAATGGCTTAAAAGCCTCGCAAAAAGCCATGATATAAAACGCCACGCTAATCGCCTGAGAGAGATATAGTGCAACACCGATTGTGGAGCCAATTACTAAACCAAAAGATCGCGAAACAATGTAGTATTCTCCTCCTCCTTCCACTTTCTGGTTGGTTGCAATCTCGGCAATTGCCATCGCTGTAGGGATAGTTACAGCATGTCCTACAATAATTATTGCTATTGTTCCCCACAGTCCTACATTACCCACGGCAAAGCCAAATCTCAGGAACATGATGGCTCCTAGAATCGTTGAAATTGCTGTGAAAAATACTGGTGCGGTACCAAACTTTTGGATGGTACTTTTATCTAGTGACATAGAGTGGACTTAAGGTTATCATAGGTGTTACTCAGTAAAAAGAGTAACCAAAGGTAGAAAAGTCACTGAAAAATAATAGAAATTATACTTTTCTTTTCAATTCGAAATTTTTACCCAAGTACAATTTTCTAACCATCTCGTCGGCAGCGAGTTCTTCGGCAGTTCCTTGTTTTAAAATTTTACCTTCAAATAGTAAATAGGCTCTATCAGTGATAGATAAGGTTTCATTTACATTATGATCCGTGATGAGTATTCCAATGTTGCGGTGTTTTAGCTTTGCTACAATCTCTTGAATTTCTTCAACTGCGATTGGATCTACTCCAGCAAAAGGCTCATCTAGTAAAATGAATTTTGGATCCACACTTAGTGCCCTTGCAATCTCAGTTCTTCTCCTTTCTCCTCCAGATAGTACAATTCCTTTACTTTTACGAACATGCGTAAGCGAAAATTCTTCCAGTAAAACTTCTGTTTTTTCTTTTTTTTCTGCTTTGCTAAGGTTGGGTCTTGCAAGCTCAAGTATGCCGTAAATGTTTTGTTCTACGGTCAAATCTCTAAAAATGGACGCTTCTTGAGACAAATAGCCAAGTCCAAGCTTTGCCCTTTTATACATGGCAAGAGAAGTGATGTCTATATCGTCCAACCAAATTTTGCCAGAATTGGGAGTGACCAAACCCACTGCCATATAAAATGAAGTGGTTTTGCCTGCACCATTAGGGCCCAATAATCCTACAATTTCGCCTTGAGCTACTTGATAACTCACGTTATTGTTTACAAGTCGTTGTCCGTATTTCTTGACTAAATTTTCGGTGCGTAGGATCATTTAACAAATTTAAGGCCTAAAGATAAGTACTAAAAGGCTTTGCACGATGATTGTTAAGATTCTTTAAGCTTAAATTGTAAAGTCGATTCGTGAAATTGTTACAGATTTTTAAAATGTAGACAAGCTATTCAAGTCCATTTTAAGGTACAATTATGTATTATTATTTAGTAATAAACTAACCCTGGTTTGATCGTAAATTATTTACCCAATTTTTAACGAAAAAGTATCCTCACCTCATAAATTGCATATTTTTCTTCTAAATATCTTTGATAAAGATCATAGGAAATCTTGATTTTGATCATTTCAATTTCATAGTGAAGTATAGATATTCATTACATAATATTTATACACCTAAACAATTTAACACTATGAAAAAGTTAACGATTTTGCTTGCCATTGCATTCTTTGGATTTTTATATTCTTGTAGTATCATTGAAGATGTTATCAAACCTGATAAACTTAGCGGAAACCAGTCTACTATTGGTGAAGTTGGGAATGTGTTTACCTTAGGAAGTAGTGTTACTGAGCTAGGAAATGTAGATGCTAAAGTTGCTTCATTGGATGATGGAGTAAGTAGTATTAGTATTTCGATAGATATCAAAAATGCCAAAGCTCGAGAAATTGCTAAAGCCATACCTGATCTCAATTGGGATGGAGACAAAGTAAGCGTAACACGTAAGTACCGTATAACCGATGAAGGAATACAAAGTGTACATGACGAAGGAAATCTTACAATGGTAAAGTATGATGCTAAAATAGGTGATTCCTATAGTCTTAAAATGAACGGAAAAACTGTTAAAAGAACAGTAGAGTACAAATCTGTTGACGATGAATATGCCTATGGTTTTTACGATATCAAAGTCATGAAAGTGAAAGAAACTGGAAGAGGTTTACCGGGAGTGACCAATTTAGAATATGTCCTTAATCACAAATTCGGATTAGTGGGAATAGTACTGAACTTTGAAGATGGTAGTTCTAAAACAATTCCATTATATAGTAGAAATGAGAACTAAGAAAAATATGTTCTTACCCTATAAAATCAAAAGGTATAGCAGTCTTTTCCTTCTTTTGGGAGTTGGATTGCTATATCTTTACTTTAAAGGTCAAAGACCAGAATGGCTAAATGTTCCGGTATTCGCACTTTCAAGTTCATACTTAGAAACACGAAACTTACAGATGGTGAGAACCAATTTGCTAGATGAATTGGGTTTTCTATCAACGATATTAGGGGTGGCTCTACTTGTATTTTCGAGAGAGAAAAATGAAAACCCAAATGAGTATGACAAAATAAGGATAAGTGCTTTTGTAAGAGCACTTTTATTGAGCTTTTCTATTTGGGTTTTATCGTATTTCCTTTTTTACGGATATGTTATTTTTCTGATCGGATTTACATTGTTCCCAATCTTTACTTTTGCCTACTATATAATGTTTAGGTTTTCTCTTGCTAAGGAATAAGTTGAGAGATTTATTTCAAATCATTTTAAGCATCAAACCGAACATCTTTTAAAAACAATTGAAGGGTCTTTTGATCTCGAAAGTTGTTTTCTTCAAGTGAAAATGCAATATCAAAATACTTGTTCCTCATCAACTGGACGTAGCAATACTCTTTCATGTTGAAGCCAAGGGCTGTCATGGTTACGCCACTATTTTCGTCCAAAACCTCAAGTTTAAGATGTTTTTCTTTTAAAATTCTAGGTTCAGCGGCAAGGCTTACTTTTTTTGCCAAAAACACTGGCTGCATATTTTGAGGACCGAAAGGTCCCATTTGCTTCATGATTCGGTAAAACTTGGGTGTAAGTTCATCCAGTAATACTTCAATGTCAATGTCAATCTTAGGTGTTTTTTGCTCATCAAGAATGTGTTGAGCAACGTATTCATTAAAGTGCTGGCGAAAAGGTGCTATGTTTTCCACAGGAATAGTCATTCCTGCGGCATGAGCATGTCCACCGTATTGCTCAAGTAAATGTGAACATGACTCTATCGCATTATAAAGGTTAAAACCACTAACCGACCTAGCTGAGCCTGTTGCGAAGTTTTCTTTTGTTTGAGTAAAAATCACCGTTGGGCGATAAAAGTGTTCAATACACCTAGAAGCGACAATGCCTATAACACCCTTATGCCAATCATTTTTAAATAAAACAGTTGATACTGCTTCATTTGCAAGCCAAGCATCCTCATTGATCATTGCCAAAGCTTCTTCTGTGATATTGCTATCAAAATCTCTTCGTTCGAGGTTATGTTTTTGAATTTCATGAGCAAATTGAATAGCCTGATCATAATCTTCCGAAAGCATTAGTTGAACTGCTGCTTTTGCATGCTTAATTCTTCCTGCTGCATTTATTCTAGGTCCAAGCGTGAATACTACACTTTCAATGCTCATTTCGCCATTAAAACCAGCGACTTCCTTTAGTGCCCTAAGGCCAATTCGAGGATTTTCGTTTATTTTTTTTAGTCCAAAGTGGGCCAAAATTCTATTTTCGCCTACAATGGGTACAATGTCAGATGCAATACTCACCATAACAAGGTCTAACCATTCATAAAGCTTTTCAATGGCTATTTGTCGCCTATCACAAAAAGCGGTTAGTAACTTAAATCCAACTCCATTTCCTGTCAATTCTTTGAAAGGGTAGGGGCAATCTTTTCTTTTGGGGTCAAGAACTGCAACGGCCTGAGGTAATTCCGAGCCTGGCTCATGGTGATCACATATAATGAAGTCTATTCCAAGCTGTTTTGCATAATCAATTTTATCAATTGATTTGATCCCGCAGTCTAAGGCAATGATAAGAGTTACATCACTTTCCTTTGCATGGTCAATCCCAATTGTTGAGATGCCATAACCTTCTTTATATCTGTCGGGATTGTAATATATGAGTTTGTCATAGTATATTTTCAAAAAGCCATATACTAGTGCAACTGCCGTGGTACCGTCTACATCGTAATCACCAAAGATCATGATGGTTTCCTTTTTTTCTATAGCAAGTAATAGCCTGTCTACAGCTACATCCATGTCCTTCATTAGGAAAGGATCATGAAGGTCATTAAGACTTGGTCTAAAGAAATGTTTAGCTTCTTCAAAATTTTCCACTCCTCTAAGAATTAGGAGTTCGGCAAGGGTATTGTCTATTCCAAGCGAATTGGCAAGACTTTCAACTTCTTTTTTTGTATGTGTGAATGGCCTTAAGGTCCACCTTTTTGAGATCATATCGCAAATTAAGGAATATTGGCATAGCTTTTGAAACACAATGAATATGTAAGGACAGAATTCTTGGTTTTTACGCCAAGACAAACTGATTACTCTTTGCCTTCATGAAAAGAGTAATGAGTTAAATTTGTCAGAAAAATGAGATGGGCATCGTAGAGATGCCCATTTTTCATTTAAATTCAGTTTTTTTGTGCATCCTTAACTTAAACTATAACGTATATAGTTCGTTTAGTTTCGGACACATTAAAATTTTCAATGCGACTCCTCCTTCCATTATTTGTAATTCCCATATTATTCGTTGAGAATAATGCATTTTCTCAAAATGAACTATCCAATGATAGTACGAGCAACAAAATTTTTAGAGAAAAGTCACTTTTCGTATTACCGGTAGCCTTCCGTTATCCTGAAACAGGTTGGGGTGGCGGTGTCGCAGCGACTTCTTCTTGGACTTGGGCAAAAGACAGTGTTGGCTCAAAACCCTCTCAGGCATCAATAGGAGTCACTTATACTCAGAATAAACAAATACTAGCTTTTTTCCCTTTCAGTGTATTTGCAAAAAATAACAAATTCTACTTTAACTCGGATATTGGTTGGTATCGGTACAATTACTACTACTATGGTGTAGGCGAAAACGTTGTTCCAGAAGAGATTTTTGATGTAGACTATTTGAGAATCAGATTCTTGGCGAGTAGACAAATCAATGCTAAAACCTATGTCGGTCTAAGGCTGAACTTAGAACCTTATAACGTTACAGGAACAGAGGAGGGTGGCGAATTGAGCTCTGGAAAAATATTTGGAAGCAATGATAGCCGTACTTCAGCTTTGGGCTTAGCGATATTGCGAGATACAAGAGACAATGTTTTCTATCCTCGCAAAGGACTATTTGGAGAGTTTAGCATTTTGCCGTCTACCAAGCTGTTTGGGTCCAATGTAGAATTCTTACAACTCAACTTAGATCTTGCAAAGTACGCTTCATTGAGCGAAAAGGTAGTTTCGGCATCACACATATATGCCATGAACAATTTTGGAAAAAATGTACCTTTCAATCAATTGGCTCTTATAGGTGGTGCTAAGCGTATGCGTGGTATTTATTATGGATACTTTAGAGATAAAAATGCTGTGATCTTACAGGAAGAACTTCGTTGGGAGGTTTGGAGATTTATTGGTTTGGTTGGATTTGGAGCGGTGACATTTATGGGAGATGAGGTAGACTACCTTAGGTTGACCAAACCAAAGTTTACCTATGGTGCTGGATTAAGAATAGCCACAAAAAATCACCTTAATTTAAGATTAGATTATGGACTGTCTCCATATGGCTCAGGTAACTTTTATGCTACTATAGGAGAAGCCTTTTAACAAGCTTAATTTCTAAAAATCGATAGTTTTTGCCTTTTATGGGGCTGGTTTTTTTGACACTAAGACTTTCAAGTCGACAATTTTAAAAACATTCGCAGAAATTGTATTAGTATTTTACGACTCGAATTTGTCTCTTTACGGTGTTTTAAAATGCGAACAGTCTTAAATGAAAAAATTAAAGAAAACCTTTCGATGGTTTGGGCCATCTTTCGGGGTGAGTTTAGCCGATATCAAGCAAGTAGGTGCTACAGGAATTGTGACGGCTTGTCACCACATTCCAGCAGGTGAAGTTTGGCCAGTTGCTGATATCGCCAAAATAAAATCAGACATTGAAAATGCAGGGCTCGAGTGGTCAGTTGTAGAAAGTGTAAATGTGCACAACGCAATTAAGACGGGTAGTGCGAATCGCGATGAATACATTGCCAAATACATTCAAACTTTAAAAAATCTTGCGGAGCAGGATATAAAGGTTGTTTGTTATAACTTCATGCCTGTATTGGATTGGACAAGAACCAATCTCGACTATAGACTTGGTGACGGAACCTCTGCATTGAGATATAACCATTTGGACCTAGTCGCTTTTGATTTGTTCATTCTCAAAAGAGAAGGTGCCGAAAATGATTACGAGGGGTCATTGGTAAAAGATGCAACTGCACACTATGATTCACTAGATCAAGCAGAAAGAGAGCGTTTACAGAACACCGTTCTTGCAGGATTGCCTGGCACTAGAGACGTTATCTCTTTAGAGGTATTTAGAAAGCATTTGGCTGATTATGCTGATGTAAGCAGAGAAAAATTGAAAGAGAACTTAGCTTATTTCCTTCAGGCAGTAATTCCCGAAGCAGAAAAAGTAGGGGTAAGAATGTGTGTTCACCCTGATGATCCTCCTTTCTCTATATTAGGTTTACCTCGAATAGTTTCTAACTACGAGGATATAAAATTCTTACTCGAGGCTAGTGAGTCACCAGCAAACGGTCTCACTTTTTGTTCTGGATCACTTGGAGCAGGAAAGGACAATGATTTAGTAAAAATCGCAAGAGATTTTGGTGATAAAATACATTTTATACATCTTCGAAACGTGGCAAGAGATCCTAATGGTAGTTTCCATGAGTCGGATCACCTAGATGGTAGCGTTCCAATTGCTAAGGTTATGTTGGAAATAATTAAGCACCAACAAAAAAGGAACAACGACGGAAATGGTGTGGTAGACATACCAATGCGTCCTGATCATGGTCATGTAATGTTAGATGATATGAACAGAATGAAAGACTTTTACCCTGGTTACTCTACGCTTGGTCGAGCAAAAGGATTGGCTGAATTGAGTGGTTTAGAAATGGGCTTGAGACTTTCTTTAAATATTGATTGATCAAAAACTTTTACAAAAAAATTGAGAGTAGTAACTATAGGCGAGGTAATGATGCGTTTGGTAGCTCCAAACCACAAAAGGTTTATTCAAGCAGAATCTTTCGACATAACATACGGAGGTGGAGAAGCGAATGTAGGAGCTTCACTTGCACAGTTTGGTGTTGACGTAAGTCACGTAACTGTGTTTCCGGATAATGATTTGGGTGACGCAGCCACCATTTTTTATAAAAAATTTGGTGTTGATGTATCCAATATCATTAGAAGAGGAAAGCGATTAGGAACTTACTTCCTAGAGTTTGGAGCTTCTGTAAGGCCAAGTAAAATCATTTATGATCGTGAATTTTCAGCGTTTTCTCTAGCCGATCCTGCTTGGTTTGACTGGGATAAAATACTAGCCGGTGCTGATTTTCTTCAGTGGACAGGAATCACCCCTGCACTATCCGAGAACTGTTTGCAAATTACCAAAGATGCTCTTGCTACTGCCAAAAAGAATGGTGTTACTGTTCTGGCAGATGTGAATTACAGAAGCAACCTTTGGAATTACGGCAAAACAGCCCAAGAAGTAATGCCAGAACTTATTTCGCAATGTGATATCATTACCTGTAGTGAAAAAGACGCTTTTGAGATCTTTGGACTACAAGATTTCTCAAATCCAGCTTATGATCAAGAATCATTTATAGATGCAGTTCAGCAAATGATGAATCTTTTTCCAAACCTGAAGAAAATAGTTACGACAAGAAGAAATTCGATCAGTGCATCTACCAATGAGTTAAAAGGAATTGGTTTTGATGGCGAGAAATATGTGGAAACTGAATTCTTAATGATCGACAATATTGTGGATAGAATAGGAGGCGGAGATGCATTTTTAGCTGGTATAATTTATGGAGAATTGCAAAACTGGGATTTGCACAAAACCTTGAGTTTTGCAAATGCTGCCTCAGTTTTGAAGCATACGATTTATGGAGATGTGAATATTTGTACAGTTGCTGAAATAGAAGAAATAATGGCGGGAAACACTTCTGGCCGTATTAAAAGATAAAGAAATGATAAAAAAGTTTTTTCTTTTTGTAGTAGTAGCAATTGCATTGCAATCTTGCGATACTGGGCCTACACAAAAAACACTGAAGCTCGCACACGGGCTCGACACCAATCACCCTGTTCACATTGCGATGTTGGATATGGCAAAAAAGCTAAAGGAGAAATCTGGAGGAAAACTAGAATTAGAGATTTATCCTAGTGGACAACTCGGAACAGAAAGACAGTGTTTGGAGCTGATTCAAATTGGTAGCTTGGCAATGACCAAAGTTTCTGCGGCTACAATGGAGAATTTTTCTCCAAAGCTTCAGGTACTTAGTTTGCCATATATTTTTGATGACCGTGAGCATTCTTACCGTTTTCAAGATAGTGAGGAAGGAAAAGCACTTTTGCTCGAAAGTGAAAAATACAGACTTCGTGGTTTAGCATATTTTGATGCTGGTTTTAGATCATTTTATATGATAGATGGCCAGATAGAAACTCCAGCAGACCTTGCAGGTAAAAAAGTACGTGTGATGGAAAGCCCAAGTTCTATGAAGTTAGTAAGAGACTTGGGAGGTTCACCAACGCCTATATCTTATGGTGAGCTTTACACTGCACTTCAGCAAGGTATTGTAGATGGAGCGGAGAATAATGCACCTAGTTTCTACACTGCAAGACATTATGAGGTTTGTAAATTTTATTCGATTGACGAACACAGTGCTGTTCCAGATATTCTTGTGATAAGTACTGATACTTGGAGTAGGTTGAGCGAGGAAGAGAAAGGTTGGGTGCAGGAAGCCTCAGATGAAACCGTTGTTTTGGAAAGAGAGCTTTGGCAAGAATCTGAGAAGTTTTGCTTGGAAGAAGTTCAAAAAGCTGGTGTAAAAGTAGTGTATCCAGATAAGTCTCCTTTCGTAGAAAAAACTAAAGGATACCGTGAGGTTTATGAAAAAGAAAAACCAGAGATGTTTAAAATTATTCAACAAATTGAAGCCTTGAAATAATGAAAGCACAAATAGATAAAGTAATTGCTGGAATCTTGTCCTTCTTAATGTTCGTAATAACTGTAGTGGTACTATGGGGTGTATTTACACGTTACGCGGGTGCAGGACAAGCTAGCTGGAGTGAAGAACTCGCTAGGTTTTTATTGATATGGATTGGAGTTTTGGGAGCTGCATTTGTGGCTGGAAAGCGAGAGCACCTTTCTTTGGACTTGCTCAAAATGAATATAAGCCCAGACAAACAGCATAAGTTGGATAAGTTTATATCAGTTCTCATTTTGTTTTTTGCCATCGCTGTTTTGGTAGTAGGTGGTGGTCAGTTGATTTACCTTACTCAGGTTTTGGGTCAGCTTTCTGCAGCCATGCGAATTCCCATGTCTTTGGTTTATTCTGTGATACCACTTAGTGGGCTACTGATTGTATTTTATGAAATTAAATTTTTAATAGAGAAATAATGGAAGTAGCTATACTCGTATTATCGTTTGTAATCCTGATTGCTATTGGTACTCCTATCGCTTGGAGTATTGGTTTGAGTAGTTTGTTTACCATGTTGTTAAGTATTCCTGCAATGCCAGCATTTACTACTGTTGCACAGCGAATGGCAACAGGTCTTGATAGTTTTGCTTTGTTGGCAATACCATTTTTTGTTCTCGCAGGTCAAATCATGAATAGTGGAGGTATTGCTAGGCGACTCATTGATTTTGCCAAATCTCTCGTAGGTTCTTTGCCTGGTGGGCTTGCCCATGTTAATATCATCGCAGCCATGATGTTTGGTGCAATATCTGGATCGGCAGTTGCTGCGGCTTCGGCTATTGGTGGTTTTATGGGAAAAGAAATGACCAAGGTTGGTTATACCAAACAATTTGGAGCGGCGGTTAATATTACCTCGTCTACAATGGGATTGGTGATTCCTCCTAGTAATATTTTGATTGTATACTCACTTGCTAGTGGAGGTGCTTCTATTGCAGCTTTGTTTTTGGCAGGTTATATACCAGGTATCCTTACAGGACTTTTGCTTATGATTGCTGCGGCTATCTGGGCGAAAAGAAAAGGTTTTCCAATTGGAGAAAGAAGTTCTTTAAGTACAGTTTTTAAAACTTTCCTTTCTGCTTTACCTAGCTTAATGTTGCTTATTGTTGTGATCGGAGGAATCGTGGTTGGTGTGTTTACAGCAACTGAGGCTTCTGCTGTTGCAGTATTGTATTGCTTGGTGCTAGCTTTGATATATGGAGAGGTTAGTTTAAAAGAATTACCAGAGATCTTTTTGAGTTCTGCCAAAACAACAGCAATTGTTATGCTTTTGATAGGTACCTCTATGAGTTTGTCTTGGATCATGGCGTATGAGAATATTCCTCAAAACATTACAGCTGCATTACTAAGTGTAAGTGATAATCCTATTGTCATCATATTATTGATCAACTTGATCTTACTCTTTGTAGGGTTCTTTATGGATATGACCCCTGCGGTTCTCATTTTTACACCTATCTTTTTACCAGTTGTAACTGCTATTGGAATGGATCCTATTCAGTTCGGTATTATCATGGTTGTCAACCTTTGTATAGGGGCTTGTACGCCTCCCGTAGGTTCTGTACTCTTTGTAGGTGTTGGAGTGGCTGGTACTACTATTCAAAAAGTAATGAAGCCTTTGTTACCGCTTTTCGGAGTGATGCTTTTGGCTTTGGTACTTATTACGGTATTCCCTCAGCTTTCACTTTGGTTGCCTAGCGTTTTTGGATTTTAATAAGAATACGGTTCAATTCTAATTAGTTAGAGAAGAGTCGTTTCGAAATAAATATAGATTGGGTTTCGGCTCTTTCAGTTGAGATTATAATAAAAGTCCCTTGGGTGTAAATCCAAGGGACTTTTATTGTCCTTATGTTTTGATATTTTCTTGGAACGGAATAGTATGTGTTACTTATGGAATTGCTTAATTCGTGGGTATATATTCGATACTTTTCCTCATGTATTATTATGCACGAACTACCGTTGGTGTATGAGAATTTAGCCTATGAGAGGTTAAAATAGCCGAAAAGCTAAGTCTTAAAGTCCTGCTAATGCTTCTTTGTATTGTACAGGGTAAGTGTTCTTTTTGAAATCTTCAAAAGACTCCTGCTTATAGTGATTGTTACCCAAAAACGTGATTACTTCATGGAATTGTCTTGCTTCCATGTAACCAGGGATAGGTTGAATCATGTTGAATTGCTCATCAAGATAAACAATGCTAGGGTAGCTCATTTTTCCTTGTAGGAGTGCTACTGCAGCTTCGTTAGCTCTGTTTTGCTCATTGTATGAATATGTTTTGTCGCCTACTGTGATGTCTTCTCTGCTTTCGGCATCGAGCTTTACCGCATAGTAGTTTTCGTTCACAAACTTGATTACTTCTGGATTTGTGAAGGTTTTTTTGTCCATCACTTTACACCATCCACACCAGCCTGTGTACACGTCAATAATCACTTTTTTAGGATTTGCCTTAGATAGATTATAAGCTTCTTCTATGCTTACCCAGTTAATCTCTGATGCAGGATTTTCTGTTTTTACTTCAAAAGATGATATCCCGATGAAAGTGAAAACGGTTAATAGTAAGAAGGCGATCTTTTTCATTATTTTGGTAATATTGTTCGTGTATTCAACCATAAAAACGCAAAAAGCATTCCAAATATTGGTTGTGGGTGATTGTATGGCTTGAAAGTCTTAATTTTTATTAAAACTTATGGGCTCAATTTACGAGTTCTTTCATAAAGGAGCCTTTTCTGGAAGTAATGCAGTCACATCATAGCGAGGGTCAGCCATGTAGTCTAGCTTAGTAAGACTGATCGTTTCTAAGGTCAAAAAGCCAAATTCCTCACTTACTTTACCATGAATACGATAAATACCTCTCCCGCGAATAGGAAATGCTGCGTGTATTTTTGGGAATTGGACGGTATCTATCCAGTGACCGGCACGGTCAAGGAATGTTCCAAAACTCATTCGGTCACCTTTGCCTGTCTTGGTGGGTTTTAGAGTCACCATGTAACCATATAGTGTTATTTCTTTCTTAATGTGAGTTTCCATATCGGCTGCTAAGTGAGTTTCTTCCAGTGGAGTTTTGAGCAAAAGAAAAGGATCGCAAAGCGGAAAGCCAAGTAATTCAATTTGGTCAAAAATGTCTTCCATCTCACTTTTGGAAAGCTGTGGTAGCTTGAATTTCTTTCGCTCAGGAGCAAAAAGCATTCGTTGTAAACTAGGCTTAGGTTCCTTATTTAACCTGAAGTGAGCATTCCACAAATGTGTTCGTTTATTGACACCCGTAAAGTCAAATGCACCAATACGTAGCAAAATATCCAACTGCTCTATTCCAATTGGGTTGCGATCCATAAAGTCGTCTAAGCTTAGGTACGAGCCATTTCTTTCTCGCTCTTCTACCAGCTTGATGGCGATATTGAACTCCAAACCTGCCAAATGCTGAAAACCTAGGTAGATGTCTTTGCCAAAAATTCGTGTATCCACATTGCTGCGGTTGATGCATGGAGCGTGAATATTTCCGCCTTGCATGCGAGCTTCGTGGATGTAGGTTTCTGCACGGAAATAGCCACCGCCATTATTTAGTACGGCTACCATGAACTCAAGCGGGTAATAGATCTTGAGATACAAACTCTGGTAACTTTCTACTGCGTAAGAAGCTGAGTGGCCTTTGGCAAAAGCATAACCTGCAAAACTCGCCGTTTGATTCCATACCTCCATTGTGACTTTGTGAGAGTGCCCAGCTGCTAGGCAGTTATCTATAAATTTTTTCTTTACCTTTTCAAATTCCTCCCTTGAGCGATACTTACCACTCATTCCCCTGCGGAGCACATCAGCTTCCCCTAGGTCTAAGCCAGCAAAATGGTGAGCAACCTTGATCACATCTTCTTGATATACCATGATGCCATAGGTGTCGGGCATTATTTTGAACAGAATGGGGTGAGCTTCTTTTATCTTTTCGGGGTTTTTGTGTCGCAAAATATACTCTCGCATCATACCGCTTTGCGACACTCCTGGGCGAATGATAGAGCTAGCCGCTACCAAACCTAGGTAAGTGTTCACCGATAGTTTTTTCAAAAGCATTCTCATGGCTGGCGATTCCACATAAAAGCAACCCATGCATTCCGCTCGACTTACTTTTTCGTTGATATAAGGGTCATTGATAAAAGGCTTCACATTATGAATATCTACCACGGGAGCATCAGGTTGGTTTTGTCGCACAATTGCCATTGCATCTTTGATTTTTCCCAAACCACGCTGACCTAGAATATCAAATTTATACAAGCCCACATCTTCGGCAATAACCATATCAAACTGTACCGTAGGGAAGCCTTTTGGAGGCAAGTTAGTTGCACTGTAATTGTGAATGGGGTCATTGGCGATTAAGATACCAGCCGAGTGAACGCTTAGGAGATTTGGCCGGCCATATAAGTATCTTGAATAGCGTATTACCAGCTGAGATAGCTTATCTAGTTTGTCATAATCATATTTTGCATCGCTCAGTTTATCTATTTCGTGCTTTGGTAAACCAAAAACTTTTCCCAATTCTCTCACAGCACCACTATGCTGAAAAGTACTGTAAGTAGCCAGCAAGGCTGCTCTGTTTCCTTCGCCAAAACGCTCAAAAATATAGCGTGTCACATCTTCTCTGTCACGCCAAGAAAAATCAATATCGAAGTCGGGTGGGGTGGCTCTGTAAAGGTTCATGAATCGCTCAAAATACAGATCAAGCTCTATAGGATCCACATCTGTAATGCCAAGTAGGTAAGCCACGATGCTATTTGCTCCACTACCACGACCTACATGATAGTAGCCATTTCGCTTGGCATAACACACAATATCCCAATTGATCAAAAAGAAAGACACATAGTTCATCTGGTTGATCATTGTGAGTTCTTTTTCTATTCGATCTAATACTTGTTGAGAGGGTTTTCCTTCATAGCGATACACAATTCCTTCTTTGCAGAGTCGTGTGAGCATTTTGAAATCTTCTTCTAGTGAGGTACTATAGATTTTAAGGTTAAGTGAAGGTTTTTTGTCCGAAAAATCAAATGTAATGGAGCATTGGAAGAGTAGGTTTTCTGTTTGCTGTAATATGAATTTTAAGTGCTCGTATTGCTCAAGTCGTTCGTGGATTTCAGTTTTGGAAAGAAAGAGGTCAGTTTCTTGTCCTTGCTCTTCTGTAGGGAGCTTGCTCAGTAAAATGTTATTGTCAACCGCCCTCAGTAGGCGATGGCAGTTAAAATCAAGTTTGTTTCTAAAACTTACACTATGTAGCAAAACCATTTTGTGGGCCTGCTGCATAAGGGTAGGAGATAGGTGAAGTCGCTCTAGCTCCCCAAGACCAATACCGATGAATTCGTGCTTGTGTAATTTCCTCTGGGGTAGATTATGAGTAGGGTAAATAACAAACACCTCTTGCCAAGGTGGTGCTTCGAGTGGCAGTTCTTCTTTTAGGTGAGAGTGGTGCGACAAGAATACGTTGAGTTCACGAAAGCCTTCGTTATTTTTTGCCAAAGCAACATATAATTGCCTAGCACTATGTCTGAAATCAATGCCAATCACTGGTTTAATGCCGTATTTGGGAGCTAGGCGAGTGAAATTGAGGCAAGCAGAGGTATTGTTGATGTCCGTAAGAGCGAGCGTCTCATAACCTCCCGACTGAGCAAGTTCCAGTAGTACTTTTTCGGAGAAAGTACCGTAGCGAAGGCTGTAGAATGTATGGCAGTTGAGTAGCATGAGATTTCAATCCCTTAAAAATGGGAGTTGAAATTACTGTAAGCCTTTCGTTGCTGAAAATATTAGCTTGAAATGCTAATTTTATTAGAGGCTCTGTTCTTGATAGCATTGCCCACACTTTTTCTCCAAAAGTAATTATAGAGCGATCCACCCACTTCCAAGAATAAAAACGAAATTTGAAAAGGAAACAAACTTGGCATTTGGCGGTTCTTATCTCATACATCTAAAATAAATATCATATGAATTACCTTTTCACAATACTCTTTTTCTCATTCATTTTCTTCTTTGGAGGGATTTTGGGATTAAGTGAGCAGAAAGAAATTAAAAGTGAAATCACGATTTGCCACACTTTACCTAGCGAGATGGCTGATTTTGTAAATGATCCGGAATTTGTAAAAATGCATCCTAGCCCACTTACTATCAATTACGATGGTTTAGGAGAAGAAATAATGATCAAAGCTGCTGATGGAAAAGACGCAGGAGCATATTTTGTGAAAGCAAACTCAAAATCAAATAAGTGGCTATTTGTGTATCAAGAGTGGTGGGGATTGAATGACCATATTCGCACTGAAGCCGATAAATATTATAAAGATTTGGGCGAAAATGTGAATATTCTAGCACTAGATATGTACGATGGAAAAAGCACAAGTGACCCATCTGAAGCTGGAAAGTTGATGCAAGGAGCAGATCAAGATAGGCTAATGAGTATTATAAATGCTGGTTATGCTTATGCAGGTAAAAAAGCCGCGGTTGCAAGCGTAGGCTGGTGTTTTGGTGGTGGGTTATCACTTAAGTCTGCATTGGCAGGTGGTAAGCAAAATGTAGGTTCTGTAATGTACTATGGAATGCCAGTGAAAGATGTAGAGCAGCTAAAAACACTTAACTCGGATGTGCTGGGCTTGTTCGCAACGGAACAGTGGATTTCCAAAGAAATAATAATGGAGTTTGCTGAAAACATGAAAAAAGCTGACAAGAAATTGACTTACAAGATTTTTGATGCTGCTCACGGATTCTCTAATCCTAGCAACCCCAAGTTTGACCCAGCCGCTACTAAGGAAGCTTATGGTATGTCTTTGAAGTATTTGAAAGAAAAACTAAGCTAACTCTAGCCGAATGTATTCTTAAGCCTTTAAGCCATCAGCCAGATGAGTTTAAAGGCTTTTTTAGTTTTGCTGCTGGTAATAAGGATATTAACGCAAATAAAATCCCATATATTTTAACTAATTTGGTATGGATATTATACTCATTTAACCCTTATTACTATGAAAAAACTAATCATTGCTGCCTTAGTTGGCGGTTGTATTCTATTTATTTACCAGTTTCTGTCATGGGGGTTACTTAACCTTCATAGAGACATGCAATCTCATACTTCCAATCAGGAAGAAGTGCTCAATTACCTCAATGAGAACTTAGAAGAAGGCTTCTATTTCTTACCTGCCGTACCTGAAGGGGCGAGCATGGAAGAGGAGCAAGCTGCTATGGATGCAGCGATAGGCAAGCCTTGGGCACAGGTTTATTTTCATAAAAGTATGACTATGAATATGGGCGTAAATATGGCTAGAGGAGGTGCTGTGGACTTTCTTGCAATATTATTACTCGCTTGGGTTTTGCTCAAAATCCCCAATTCGTCGTTTTCTACAATATTAATCGCAAGTATCAGTGTTGGCGTAATTGGTTATCTCACTACTACTTACACTAGGTCTATTTGGTATGAATTCCCTACTATAATGGACTTGGTAGATTCATTGGTTTCTTTCGGTCTTGTGGGTGTCTGGTTGGGGTATTGGCTTAGGCGATGAAAGAAAACTTAGTTATTTGTAAACAAAGCCGGCACTTGTCGGCTTTTTTATTATAAGTTTCTTAGAGACAATTCAATAGCAAAAGTATAATTTTGCACCGCCCTTGAAATGGCAAATACACTTCAATAAAAAACTAGAAAAAATGCCTGTTATTATCTCCGAAAAAGAGGTCGCAAAAGGTTTAGAGACTGCAAAGCTATTGCACGACTCAGATGCTGCCCCCAACCTTTTTACTCAAAGAATGGGTCCTATTGTAGATGCCCCAGAGTCTAAAAACTTCTTGATTAAGCTGATGGACGTGGCTTTTCGATCCTCCAAGCCAAAGAGGGTGTCCGATTATGTCTTGGACTTAATCAACTCGAGCAATTATCAAGGGCTGTTCACAAAATTTGAATCTTTACTCGTTGGACTTTTTAAAACAGTAGGTCATTGGTTTCCTTTTATCAGTGTGCCGCTTATGCTTAAGCAGATCAAGCAAGTGACTGGGCCTATTGTGTTTTTTGTTGGCGACAGCAAGTTTAAGCAACATGCCAAACAAAGAAATGAGGAAAATGTAAGGCTTAATGTTAACCTGATAGGAGAAGCACTCATAGGAGAAAAGGAGGCAGAAGGCAGACTGCAGAACTATATTGGTCTACTCAATGAGCCAGAGGTTGACTATATTTCGATTAAGATTTCGACCATATATTCTCAAATCACTTCATTGGCGTATGAGCATACGGTTGAGATTTTAACCAAAAAACTGACTCGACTTTACCAAGAAGTACTTGACATAGAAAAGAACACTGGGGTTATAAAGTTCATCAACTTAGACATGGAAGAGTATCGCGACTTGCCCATGACAATAGATACTTTTATCAATACCCTTTCTTTACCGCAATTCAAGAACCTTAGAGCAGGAATTGTACTACAAGCATACTTGCCAGATACTTATGGAGAAGCTGTAAAGCTTAAGGTATGGGCAAAAACCAGAGTTGATAACGGTGGTGCACCAATCAAAATCCGTGTGGTTAAGGGTGCAAACCTAGAAATGGAAAAAACAGAATCTTCTCTTGAGCATTGGGAGTTGGCTACGTATGATTCCAAAAAAGAAGCTGATGCAAACTATAAAAAAGTATTGTTTGAGCTCCTTGACTCTTCATCGGCCAAATATGTCAATGTAGGAATTGCTTCGCATAATGTTTTTGATCTTGGTTTGGCTCTCAATCGTGTAAAAGAGAATAACCTAGAGCAGTATGTTGATTTTGAAATGTTGGAAGGCATGGCAAATGATCTTGTGATCAAGCTTTTGGAACAAAAAGTGAATGTGTTATTATATACACCTATTGTAAAGCCAGAAAACTATAATTCGGCAATTGCATACTTAGTAAGGCGACTTGATGAAGGCACGCAAGATGGTAACTTCTTGAAAGAAGGAATTGGTCTCAAGGTTGATTCAAGCAAATGGAAGGAGCTCGAGGATAGTTTCTTAGACTCTATAAAAGAGATTCCAAAGCTTAATAATGAGCCTCACAGAAAGCAGGATAGGGCAAACCAAACTATTGTTGCCCAAACCGCATTTCATTGCGTTGCAAATACTGATTGGACGCTCGCAGCAAACAGAAAGTGGATTGCTACTGTAAAAGAAAGATGGCAAAAACCAACTGATATTGTGGGTGCTTTTGTGCCAGTAGTGGGTGAAATTGATGTCAAGAAAAGGCAACAAATTAAAGTAGAAGGTTGGAATGGAAACCAGCCGTGGGAATACGAATTCGCTGATTCCGCTGATTACACCAAAGTTGTTTCTGATAGTTCTGAATGGTATAATTTATCAGTGAGCGAAATGGCTGCAAAACTTCGCCAAGCCGCAGTAGAGATAGAGAAAAATCGTGGCGACTTAATTGGTGTTGCAGTAACAGAATTGGGTAAAACCATTGCCGAGGTTGATGTGGAGGTATCAGAAGCCATTGATTTTGCAAATTACTATGCTCAATCAATCCTTGACTTAGAAAAAGAACTTCCGCTCAAGCGAATCAATAAAGGAATAAACTTGGTACTTTCTCCTTGGAATTTCCCTGTTGCTATTCCTATTGGTGGCGTATTTGCTTCTTTGGCAGCAGGTAAGAGAGTTATTCTTAAGCCATCTACCAACGCAGCGGCTACAGCATATCTAACTTGTAAATGCCTGTGGGACGCAGGTATTCCAAAATCTGCGGTTGCTTTTTTACCAGCTTTGGAAGAAAGCCTAGATCCTTTTTTAAGTGAAGGGAACACTTTTGATGCCGTTATACTTACGGGTGGAACGGATACTGCTAAGTTCTTACTTAACCGTAATCCCGGTTTAAAGCTATATGCTGAAACTGGAGGTAAAAATGCAACGATTATAACAGCTCTTGCCGATCGCGATCAAGGTATTAAAAACGTGGTTCAGTCTGCATTTGGAAATGCTGGACAAAAGTGTTCTGCAACTTCTCTTTTGGTTTTAGAAAAAGAGGTTTTTGAAGACGAGCATTTTAAGCAATTACTGAAAGACGCGACAGAGAGTAAATATCACGGAAATGCGTGGAACTACGAAACACAGATTGGTCCACTCGCTGTACCAGTCTCTGAGAAAATCAAACATGTTCTCGAAAATACCAAGGACAGCGAATGGTTGGTGAAACCTAAATTGCAAGGTGATTTCATGCTAAGCCCAGGAATCAAATGGGGAATTACCAAAGAAAGTTACGAATACAATAATGAGCTTTTTGGGCCAATTCTATCTGTAATATGTGCGGAAGACTTAGAAGATGCTATCTCAATTGTAAACGGAGTTGACTTTGGCTTAACAAGCGGAATTGAATCTCTGTCAAGAGATGAGATTCAACTTTGGCAAAAAAACATTCATGCAGGAAACCTTTATGCCAACCGATCTACAACTGGGGCAATTGTTCAGCGTCAACCTTTTGGAGGAATCAAAACTTCTTCCTTTGGTTTTGGAATGAAAGCCGGTGGAGTAAACTACGTACTTCAGTTTATGAATTTTGAACCCAAAGAAACTCAAAACACAATTGAGCAGGCTTGGAAGAATCACTTTTCACTGGAAATAGATTACGCAAAAATCAGAGGGCAGCATAATTACAATAGATACCTAAGAGCAACAAGTATTATTGTTCTTCTGGATAAAAATACAGAAAGGGAGGATTTAGAAATAGTAGAGCAAATTGCTGGAATTTTAGGGGTAAAGACAAGGAAGTATAGCACAGTCGAAATTCAAGGAATAAATACAACAGTTCTGGACAACTTCTCTGAACTTGAACCGGAGGTGCATCAACATGTCATGATTCGTTCTTTACTTGGTGGAAAAATGGATAGTAATTTTTATAAAATATGCCATAATAAGGCTGTTCATATCTACGAAAGAAAGCCAATAAATGTAGGCAGATTGGAGTGGTTGAATTATTTATCGGAGCAAAACTTTTCTTGGAACTATCACCGTTATGGCAATCTGCTAGGAGAAAAGGTGGATTGAGAATTCCAATTGAGGCGAAAGTGATAATTTACTTTTTCTAATATTGTATTGAACTATTGGAAGTAATAAGCTTTTAAGCATCTTCTAAATTATGGCATAAGACCTTTAAATAATATCTTTGAGGTTTATGCCCAATTTTATAGCATACCAAACCAAAAAAACTGCATGGACAAAACAAAACACATAGAAAAGACAATTGCTTGGGCACAAAAAAATGGCTTTCAGGATATAAAAGCAAACATGGATGGCTACGAGCAGCCGTTCCATTACGAACGTGCTTCTGATAATTCGAAATTTATTCCTGATGTTACAGGGAAAAGTTATGCGAAAAAATGTTTTTTTGAGGTTTGTCTTAAAGTAGAGGACTCACAAAATTCAATTTCGAAGTTGACATTGTTCAATGAATTGGCCAAAATGAAAGGATCAAAACTTTATTTGATGGCACCTACAGGTAACTTAAAATACACTAAAGAAACTATAGAGGCTGCTAATCTCACTCACGCTGAGATGGTAAGAATCTAAATAGATTACTTTTTATTAAGAGATAGCTCCGGATTTTCTTCTTTGCGTCCAACGCCAATGGGGAATTTATTCGGAGCTTTTTCATTGTCTTTTTTCGGAGCCGAGAAAATGGAATTGAAGTTCCTTGAGAATATTACATTGATCCCCGATACAACCACATTGCCATTTGCTGATGCATTAGTTAGTGTTACGTTTGGAACTGAGCGTGAGTAGCCTTTAAGCTTCCATGTACCATCTTCTGACAATAGCCACTCTACTTCTCCTCCTACGGTTAGTAAGCCTTGGTTAAGCGTATTTGCAGTATTTGCATTGTCTAAAAATGCCGAAGTATTTGAAAAACTACTTTTACCACTTAGCTTGATTCTATTATTCAAAAACTTATAGCTAAAGTTAAGCTGTAGGTTATTCATTAAGTTTTGTTGAAAGTCTCCAATCAGCACACCAAGTTCAAGATTGGGGTCAAGCTTATTTGCTAAGTTTCCTATCTGGTTGGAGAGCATACTGCTCAGATTGTCAATCAAAAACTGCTGATTGAACACATCTGCACCACCACCTTCTGGGAAAAATTGATTGAGTGCAAGTATACTACTTACATTTCGGCTAAGGGCTTGTTCATCATTTCGCAGCCTTTGTTCAAATGCCAATATTTGAGTTTGGTACCTGATCGGTAGTTCGCTCTGGTCAAAGTTTAAGTTATATGCAAGGTCGGTGTTTTCTAATTCGCCCCTGATTTCAATAACTACACTCATAGGGAATCTATTATTCCCCTCCGTGGCATCTTCTAGGCTAATTCCTGGAACATCTCCAAGGGAAAAAGTAGTGGAATACGCAGCCTTTACATCTAGAAGAGCATTGTATGGATCTCCAGTCCAAGTAATTCTACTGCCTTCTAAAATTTCAAATTTGCGAAGCGATGCTAAGTTCTGAAAACTAAAATCGTACTTACCACTAGTTACAACATAAGGCCCACTCATGGTAAAGGTTCCTCTTGTGTCGTATTCTATGGTTAACCTTCCGTTGCCAAAGGCATTGAGTTTGTCATTGTTTTGTCTGTCAAAAATGATCTCACACTCAGCATCGGGGGTTAGTCTCAAATTAAACAGCATTCTTAATCCTGCCGTACTAACTTTTTTGCTGGTTGATGTAGTTTCTTTTTTGTTATCTTGACTTAGCAGTTCTTCAGCTAGTCCTTTGGGTTTCATTGGGGCGAAAGGAATTGCCTCTTCACTTACATCAACACTGGTTGCAGCATCCAATGGTATTGAAATTTTAGTGTTTGGTTTACTAGTTAGGTTTCCTGTAACTAATACATTGTCAAATGGGCCTGTGAGGTGCAGGTCACCTATCGCGTATGCAGAGCCATAAAAGACATCACTATCGGCATTTTTAAGGTCAAGCAATCGGAATCCATTTTTATTTTGAATGTACGCGTGCAGTCCTAGCATGAAATTTCCAGCCCCGCCATTGAAAATTCCACCTTTGATGGTTGCCTTGTTTCCATTTACTCTAGCATCTCTCACTTCAAAGCCGTCTTCATCTGCCACAAAACCCTCTTCGTTGAAAAGAATATCATCATCAAAGAAAACTTGTGTTCCGGTTGCTTTTAATCTCATTTGCCCTTGACTTACAGCAACCCTTCCTCTAATCGTAGGGTCTAGCGGCATTCCTGTGACAAGGAGTTCTCCATCTGCGTAACCTCTTATGCCACTGAAAATGTCCTCCACAAAAGTCCCTAGGATTTCCATATCTGTCCTACGGAGATTAGCTTTTAGGTTTAATGCGTTTTCGTTGTCTTTTGGGTCATAGGTGCCGTTAACCCTAAATATCTCTTGGTTGATCCTATTAATGTTGGAAGCTATAGCCATTTTTTGAATTGCCTTGTCCCACTTTATTTCAGTGGCAAGGTTACCGACTAATACACCCTTATAGATCATCTCGTTAACATATAGGTTTGAGATTATTTGTGGGTTATCATAAATACCACTGATACTTGCTTCTCCATTGGCAGTTCCTCTTAAATTTAGATCAGCAATGGGTTCAAGGGTGCGAAGGTCAAAGTCTTCAATATTGATTGTTAAAAATTCGTTTTCACGTTTACTGATATTTCCATTTAGTGCGATACTTTGGTTTTCGTTTCTGATTTCAAATTGGTCGAAACATACATCTTGACCCTTAAAGTTGACTAAGTTGTCTTTGTCAAATATCCAATCTGAGTCCAAAAGGTGAAGTTTACTATTTCTTGGATTAATCTTGAGGTCAAATCCATCATCCAGGAAACGTAGCATTCCAAATACCTGAGCCGTATTTTTAGTGTCCTTTTGGCGAATGAAACTGTCAAAATTAATTTCCTTAGTATCTCCCCACGAACCGTTGAACTCGAAGTTTTCGGTGTCAACCTCATTTGCAAATTGTTGTTGATCCGAAAATGCGACAAGTGATGTCAAAACTTCAGGAGCAAAGGACTTTTTGGAAGAGTAAAAATCTAATTCACTGTTGATTAGTAGATTTCCATCGTATCTAATTGTGTCAAATAGGGCATAGGAGCTAAATAACGATGTATTTGACTGCTTAAATTTCCCTTTGATAGAAGATCCAGGCGAAATGTAGAGCTCTGGCATTAAGAAGGCGAAGAGGTTATCCGAATTCTTAAAATTCACATTATAATCTGCCTGATAGGTCCTAAGCGTATCTTCAACTTTCTTCTTTTTGTAGTAAGTAAGCCTTTCTGTTTCGGTTCCTTCAAAAAACAAACTGTATTCTTTAATAAGTGTACTTAAATCTTTGGCCAGAGTGCTTGGTAGAAAAGGCCCAGAAATACTTCCATCTAAGAATTCTGACTGTATACCAAGAACCCTTTGGTCATCTATGAGTCTAGAGGAAAAGCGGATTTGATCTACAACTAGGTTTCGCTCCCCACCTTTGATATACATATTATTGAACTTTGCTGAACCCAGCCAATTATCGAGGTCGTTTCCGTCAAAATCAAGGTTGAAATTGGTTTGTAATGTATAGTCTTTGTCCAAGTACCCTAAGGCTTTCAGGTTAGCTCTCTCAAGAATACCAATAATATGGAATTCATTTTGAGCTTTGTTGAAGTCAATTTTCCCAGTTATTTGCGTATTTAAGTTGGCGTCGTCAATCTTTATATAACCATCAAATTTCGATTTTACTAATACCCCGTTTACATCAATATTTTTGAAGTCATAGCCATTGAAGTATACACTCGCTACCTTCCCATTTAGCTTTACTGCTGCATCTCCCAGGGTGGTTCCTTCTCCTGCAATCTGACCTTTGAAAGATATTTTTTGAAGTAGGTTTTGGTTATTTGTTAATTCAGCGAGGTTTAGCTGGTCTATTTTAACATCCCCATTATAAACTGGTTTTTTCGTTTTCTTGTCGAGGTAAAACTTCAGCTTGCCATTTATGTCACCCATTTTGGTGGCGGAGATGCGGGCGTCGGTGTAAAAGTTGTCATAGCTACCTTGGAAAATTCCATTCAATGTTACGTCTCCAAACTTCTTAACATATAAATCGAAATACTTTTTACCAGCATATTGCTCTGCGTCTTTGGAGACAATAAGTGATGGTTGCAATTCAAACTCATATATAGTGTCGTAAATATTAGGTAAGCCTTTGAATTGCATTTTTCCTAGCAAAGCACTCCCTGTTCCAAATTTTAACTCGGTGTTTCGGAGTAAGAGATTCTTAACCGTGCCACTTAAATCAGCAGTCAAAACGTACCTCTCCTTATAATTGTACATATCGGTAGCAAACCTGCCCAAGTCTTGAGCATCTAGCTCACATGAGACCAGATTTGCTCGCATCCGTATCTTATTATTGAAATCACTAAAGTCTTTTGGGCTATCGTAGTAAAAGCCCAAAAAATCTCCAACCTGAGAGTTGTTTATAGATGCATCCAAGTTGCTCAGTAACATTTGATCTCTTGAGTAAAAGAAATCAGTGTTGATGTGATTGATTACTAGATTAGATCGTTTTTCAACTCCTTTTATATTCGAACCATTAAAGATGATGGTGTCTCCTTGTATGAAAAACTCTTTAAGTTTTCCGTTAATTTTATCAATCTTGAAATTATAATAGTCAAAAAGCTCAGGTGAAAAGCGTTTTTCTCTTGGGTCAATCATTTCGAAAGACCCATTTTGAATTACCGCTTCATCTATTGTGAATGGGACATTGTTATCTTTTTGACCTTTTGGTTTCTTATTTTTGTTCAGGGTTACAAGTTTTGCAATCCATCTGTCTACATTAAGTTCGCCATTGTCTTCTCTTATTAATTTGACGTCAGGATCTTTCAGTAGAACAAAATCCAAATTGTTATCAAATCGAATAATGTCTTCTTTATTGAAATCAAAATTTGATTTCATATTGATATACACTTCACGGAGATAGAACATGTCTCTGTCATCAAGGTCTTTTACGATCACATCTTCTAATGTGAGCTCGTCAAACCATGAAAACTTCACACTTCCTATGCTAACATTGGAACCAAGTTTTTCGCTTAACCATTTGGTAGCTCTCTGCGTAATAGCGGTCTGAACTTCAGCCCACTGAAGGGCATAGTAAGTTATTGCACCTAAACAACTCAAAAAAATGAGTATATAAAGGATAGTTTTACTACTTATGTTCAAAAACCTCTTCAAATCTATCTTAGCTAAATTCCTCTACTTACCTTTGCTATCGATATGCAGAAAGACATTATAATATTGGCTATTGAATCATCGTGTGATGAGACCTCAGCCGCTGTTATTATCAACGGAAAAGTGTGTTCTAACATTGTCGCCACACAGGCAATTCACGAACGCTATGGAGGTGTTGTTCCAGAGTTAGCCTCGAGGGCACACCAAAAAAGCATTCTTGTTGTTGTAGAGCACGCTTTAAACCAAGCAAAGATAGTAAAAAAACAACTCTCAGCTGTTGCTTTTACACGCGGTCCAGGCTTGCTAGGCTCTTTATTGATAGGGACTTCGTTTGCCAAAGGCTTTGCCTTGGCTCTTGATGTACCACTTATTGAGGTAAATCACATGAATGCCCATATTTTGGCCCATTTTATTGATGAGCCTTCTCCTACATTTCCTTTCCTATGTTTAACTGTAAGTGGTGGTCATACGCAACTAGTTATTGTTAAAAGCCCTAGCGAAATGGAACTTGTTGGAGAAACAATTGACGATGCAGTGGGAGAAGCTTTCGACAAAGGAGCCAAAATGCTAGGATTACCTTATCCCGGTGGACCACTTATTGACAAAAATGCCATTAATGGGAATCCTGAGAGATTTCAGTTTCCCATTTCAGAGGTAAAAGGTCTTAACTTTTCGTTCTCTGGAGTAAAAACAGCCTTGTTGTACTTTTTACAACGTGAGCAGGAAGCCAATCCTTTATTCATAAGTGAGAATATGAGTGATATCTGTGCTAGCTACCAGCATACACTTGTTTTGACGCTCTTAAGGAAGTTAAGAAAGGCTACAAAACAGTTTGGAATTAAGCAAGTAGCAATAGCCGGTGGAGTTTCTGCGAACAAAGAGTTGCGTAAGTCATTGGCGATAATGGCTGAAAAAGAACGATGGGAAGTGTTCGTTCCTGATTTTCAATATTGTACAGATAATGCAGGTATGATTGCCATGGCGGCACACTTTAAGTTTTTGGAAGGCGACTTTACAGACCAAACAGTAAGTCCAATGCCAAGATATGCCATGAACTAGGCTATCGATATTTAACAAAAATTAACCTTAACCATCAATTTTATTTGAATTTAATGCGTTCTAAATCAGAATCATTTAATTTTGACGAATTAAAAAACTAAAACCCTCAATGAAGTTTTCTCTTACTAGCTTTCTCGGAAATGGCAGGTTTTACAAATTTACAAAGACTTTGTATAGACTCTTTGCCTTCGGATTTGTGGGCTTTGTAGTTTATCTCGTCGCTGTAAATTTTAACCTCTTTTGGCTTTTCGGTCAAATGCCTGGTATCGAGGATTTAGATAATCCCAAAAGTGAAATAGCCTCAGAGATTATCTCTTCCGACGGAGTTGTAATAGGTAAATTCTTTTATGAAAACCGAAGTCCAGTTGATTTTGAAGAAATATCACCTAAAATAATAGATGCATTAATCGCTACAGAAGATGTAAGGTTTTCAAAACATGGTGGAATTGATGCAAGGTCAATGCTAAGAGTTTTTGTTGGAGTAATGACGCTAAACCCTAAAGGTGGTGGTAGTACGATTTCACAGCAGTTGGCAAAAAACTTGTTTAAGCTAAGGAGAGATGATTCTTTTGAAAGTTTCTTGTACAAAATCCCTTTGGTAAGAACACTTGTGATCAAAACTAAAGAATGGATAACCGCAATTAAATTAGAAAGAAGATATACCAAGCAAGAGATCATGAAGATGTATCTCGACACTATTGAATTTAGTAGTGGTGCTTACGGAATTAAATCGGCAGCTAAAACTTATTTTAAGAAATCACCAGCAGATTTGACTACCAACGAGGCTGCATTATTGGTAGGAATGATACAGAATCCATCGCGTTTCAATCCGAAATTAAGACCAAAATATGCAAAGGAGAGAAGAAATGTAGTGCTCAGTCAAATGGTGCATTATGATAAAATTAGTAACGAAGCTTTTCAGAAATTGAAAGGTGAAGATATCGTTTTAGATTACTCACCAGAATCTCATAATAATGGATTAGCACCATACTTTCGTCAATATCTTAAAGAATGGGCACGAACAGAGATTAAGAAATTCGGGTACAAAGAAAGTGACCTATATACTAAAGGTTTTAAGCTCTATACCACTATTGATTCTCGAATGCAGAGATATGCGGAAGATGCCATGGTGGAGCATATGACGCAACAGCAAGAAACTTTTAATAAAGTATTTAAGGATAAAAACCCGTGGCTCCAGCGTAGATCAGAGGAGTCTAGTCAATACATTGAGATTCCAGGTTTCATTGAAAGAGTTGCCAAACGTACCCAGTATTACCGAAGTTTGAAGAAGAAATTCAGTGGTGACGAAGCCAAAATAGAAGCTGGAATGAATGAAAAAATGCCAATGAGTATTTTTACATGGGAATCTAAAAATAATACTGTGGACACCATGATGTCACATATGGATTCTATCCGTCATTACAAGCGTTTCTTAAATATGGGAATGATGGCAATGGACCCTCGAAATGGTCACGTGAAAGTGTGGGTAGGGGGAATCAATTATCGTTATTTCAAATATGATCACGTTGCTCAAGCTAAAAGACAGCCGGGTTCTACATTTAAACCTTTTGTTTACGTAACGGCAATAGATAATGGCTTCTCTACTTGTGAAAGAGTGGTTGATGAGCCTATTACTTTTGGAGCAGAAGACGGATTAAGAGTGCCATATACTCCGAAAAATTCGGATGGAAGGTATTCTTATCAGCCAATGACTTTAAGAACAGCTTTAGGGCGATCTGTCAATTCTGTGAGTGCTCGACTTATCAAGCAATTTAAACCGAGCCAAGTTATTCAATACGCACATCAGCTGGGAATAAAAAGTGAGTTGGTCAACAGCCCTTCACTATGTTTGGGAGTGAGCGAGGTAAGTCTTTTTGAAATGCTTTCTGGATACGCTGTGTTCGCTAATGCAGGTAAATACACCGAGCCTCTCTTTGTTACTAGAATTGAGGATAAACATGGAGAACTGATTCGTGAATACTTACCTGATCAAAAAGAAGTACTTAGCGAAGAAACTGCCTATAAAATGGTCCATTTGATGCGTGGAGCTACCATGTCTGGTGGAACGTCTACAGGTTTAGGAAGGTATGGTATTCTTGACAACAACGAAGTTGCTGGTAAAACTGGTACCACGAGTAATTACTCTGATGGTTGGTTTATGGGAATGACTCACAATCTAATTGGAGGAGTTTGGTCTGGTGGAGATGATAGATCTATCCACTTTAGGAGCATACGAGAAGGCCAAGGAGCTAGAATGGCTATGCCAGCTTGGGGCCTATTTATGCAAAAGGTTTATGCGGATCCGGATATAGAATATAAAAAAGGTAAATTCATTGTGCCTAATGGAGTACGAATTGCCGGAGATTGTGTGTATAGCCCAGGAGAAGGTTTCTCAATAGATTCTGTACGAAACTATACAGCACCTAAAGTGAAACCTGTAGACGACGACGAATTGTTGTAAGCTAATTACTTCTTAGAGGCGGAAAAGCTGCTTTTTTCGCCATTTTGTTCTATTTCAAAAGTTACAGAACCTTCACTGTAAAAACCTAAACGTTGGTTTTCGCTCATAAGGTCTATAAAGCCAGTTTCATTTTTACTGAGTACTACATTTTGGATATCATCTACACTTTCACTTGTGTTCCCATTGGTAGTACTTTTTGTTATCAATTTTACATTGACCAATTCTTCATTTTGTTTGTGAATTTGCATGTCAATTGCTAAATATTCACCTCCTAGATTTATTGGTAAAGGAATCTTCTGCCCACGAAGAGTAAATGTGTTAACAGAGTAATCTCCTGCTATTTGATCGGCTAGAGATAATTCAACTTTTTCTGAAATACCACAAGAAGTTAACAGAAAAGCAATGGTAATTATGGAAAGAACTTTTTTCATCTTTATAGTATTTTTTGATAAAAAGTGAGCAAAATTCGATCCAAGTATATATTCTTTGAAAGAATTATTTTTCCTGTTTTCGTAATTTTGCTTGAAAGTATAATTCCTTAATGTTCTAGCTAGTAGAAGATTATATATAACTATAGTAGGATAAAATTGGCACAGTTTGTGATTTCTATAAAATAAATATTTTCAGAATATTTTGAAAATTCAATAAGGTTATTTTAATTTGGTATTCGATCTTACGTGCGACCACTAGAAATGGTCATAAATGAACATTATGGAATTACAAGAAGCGAAGGATAAGTTTATCCATACATGGGGGACATTGGCCACCCAATGGGGGATAAATAGAACAATGTCGCAAATACATGCCCTCCTTTTGCTGTCCTCAAAGTCTCTCAACGCCGATGAAATAATGGAAGAGTTGAGGATTTCTCGAGGAAATGTTAACATGAATTTACGAGAACTCATGGGTTGGGGCTTAATCAATAAGCAACTTTTACCGGGTGAGAGAAAAGAGTATTTCATTGCAGAAAAGGATATTTGGAAAGTAGCTCGACAGATAGCAAAAGAAAGAAGGAGAAGGGAAGTTGAGCCTATTCTAGAAACCATGGAAGAGATTAAAGCTGAGCTTACTGGTGATACTGTGGAGAAAAAAGAGTTGCTAAAAATTGTCAACGACATTAATCAAGTAACCAGTTTTGCCAATACAACAGTGGATTCGCTCTTAAAAGCTGAAGAAAATTGGCTAGTTGGTAATTTTCTAAAAATATTCAATAAATAATTTTTGGGGTTTAAATTCAAACTGTAACTTTCCACTAGATAGTTACAGTTTTTTTTATGACCAAACTCCTCGTTTTATCCCTTGTGTGCTTCGCTTCTTTCGGCCAAACACACCTTACAGCCATTTCTTTTAATATACGCTATGCTACGCCCAATGATGGTATCAATCAATGGGAGAATAGGAAAGACAAGGTAGTAGAACTACTCAATTTTTACGAACCTGATGTTTTCGGAATGCAAGAAGCTTTAAAGCATCAGATTGACTATGTGCATGGTGGCCTAAGTGACTATAAGTGGGTAGGAGTAGGTAGAGATGATGGAAAAGAGAAAGGGGAGTATGCACCACTTTTTTACAATGCTAGTAAGTTCAGTTTACTTGAGAATGGTACTTTTTGGTTAGCTGAGAATACTTCTGTTCCAGGAAAGAGTTGGGATGCTGCTTTACCGAGAATTGCGACCTACGCGAGATTAAAAATGGTAAATGGTAAAACAGTTTTTGTTCTAAATACACACTATGATCACAGGGGTGAATTGGCTCGTAAGAACAGTTCTAAAGTTATACTTAATAAGTTAAAGGAATTAGTGCATGTAAATGAGCCAGTTGTTTTCATGGGAGACTTTAATGCAGTTCCAACAGAGGAACCAATCAAAGTTTTCTTAGATGAGAAATGGAATCACTATAGATTGAGTTCTACTGAAAAACACCTAGGTCCGATCGGTACTTTTAGTGGTTTTGAGTCAAAAGAAGGTGACAAAGAAATTGATCATATCTTTTACAATGACCATTTAAAGCTTTACAAGTCCGCAACTTTAAGTCCAACATGGGGTGGATTATTCGCATCTGACCACCATGCAATTCTTGCAGATTTTATTATTTTGGAATAGCTCTTTCTATTTGTTTCTTTTTGTTCCAAGGTGCCGAGGTCTGTCTTGCAAGATCTATGAGTATAAGTATCACTGCGAGTATAAAGACGACGAAAATTATTTTGAAAATGCGGTTGTTTTTATTTTTCATTGATATCCTCTACTGTAATTCTAAAGCTTAATGACATCATTTTAGATGACATTTCAGCCCAATTTGAATCATTGTTTTCTAAACAAATAACTGATCCTTTAGACATACTACCTCCTGTGTCATCACGGGTGAGGTATTCTGCAAAAAAGCTTATATCTGGGTTATGTCCAACGATCGCAACGGAATTGTAACTTTCTTTTAAGCTATTTAGAAGTGCGAGATATGCTCTAGGTCCTCCACCATATAGAGATTCATCCAGAACGATATCATCACTTTCCATTTTTAATCTTTCAGCAAATATCTTAGCTGTTGAGATAGTTCTTAAGGCAGGGCTGCTTACGATTAAATCAATACCAATTGACTCTTCATAAAGGTGAGCTCCCATTCTAGCTGATTCCATAATCCCTTTAGAGTTGAGTTCTCTATCAAAGTCTCTTAGCATTGAGGAGTTTCCTCCGTCTTCCGCAGTGGCATGTCTTATTAGATATAGCTTTTTGGTCATGTATTTAATAGTATAATTACATGTAAAATTAGAAATTGTTTCAACCAGAAATATATCTTTCTAGGAATTTTATGTGTTGTCTTTGTTCTTTTATTAATGCAATAACAATATCTCCAACACTTAAGACACCTATTACTTTTCCTTCATCTGTAACAACGGGTAAGTGTCTGAAATGTTTTTCACTCATAAGCTCCATACAGTCTTTGATATTGGTCTGTTCTTTCACTGTAAAGACATTTGTAGTCATCACTTCGGTCATAGGAGTACTTTTTGCTTTTCGTCCTTTAATGATACCCTTTCTGGCATAATCTCTTTCAGAGAAAATACCTTTTAATACTTCGTTTTCGATAATTAATAAAGCACCTATGTTATACTTGCTCATTATCTCTAAAGCTTCTATTACTGTTGTTTCTGGTGTTACAGAAATTACTTCACGAATTTCCTTCTGTCTTAATATGGAGCTAACTTTGGTAATCATAATGATTAAGGTTATTTTTTTTGTGAAGAAAATTAGTGATTAAAACTTATTGATCAAAGAATATGTTTGCCTTAAAGACGGAATAAAAACATTTTAGAATGGTACAGTTGTTATTAATTACTCTTGGTTTTGTATTTATCGCTTTCTTCTTTTTTAGCGTTAGGATATTGTTTTTAAAGAACGGTCAGTTTAAGGGCACCTGTGCCAATAATAATCCAATGCTTGTAGAAGAAGGTGCAGTATGTGGTGTATGCGGAAAGAAAGCTGGTGAGGTGTGCGAAAATGATTAATTCTCTTGCAGCATTAATTTTTCAAAGCCTGGTGTAAAAGTTGACTTTAATTCACCTTGATCATCATAGATGCAATAGATTTCAAGTTTTTCTCTCTTTGCAATAGCCAATGCACTGTCTTGACCTAAGACCATAAAAGATGTAGCGAACGCATCGGCACTTCCACAATCAGGTGCTATCACTGTTACGCTAAGTAAGTTATGAGTAACTGGTTTGCCTGTTTTAGGGTCAATAGTGTGACTATACTTTTTACCGTCAACTTCTATAAATTTCCTGTAACTTCCTGAAGTAGCTAGCGACAAGTCACTAATTCCGAGTACCGCTTTAATGCTATTTTTGCTAAAACCTGCATTGAAGTCTGGTTTCTCAATTCCAACTTTCCACGCTTCTCCAAATTGATTAATTCCTTTTGTTCTTATTTCTCCGCCTATTTCTATAAGGTAGTTGGCAATTTTCTTTTTGTTTAAGAAGTCAGCAACTACATCAACGGAATACCCTTGGGCTACCGCATTCATATCAATTTCAGCTTGAGGTATTTTTTTTCGTAAATAATTGCCTTCGAGCTGGAAGTTTCCTATTCCAACATAAGCTAATTTTTGATCGATCTCTTCTTGTGATGGAACAGGTAATCCATTTTTTCTTATAAAGCCCCACGACTTGATAAGGGGTCCCATGGTAATATCAAAACTTCCGTACGTTTTTGCCGATATTTTTCGGGATAGGTTATATACAGTTTTAAAGTGACTATCAACATCTCGACCTTCTGTGGACTTGTTTAAAAGAGAAATGGTGCTCGTACTGTCCCAAAGAGACATGCTTTGGTCTATAACTTGAAACAGACTATCTATCGAGATAGAATAGTCTGTTTCATTTTTGTCGTCGTATACAATGTTAAAAGTAGTGCCTTGGGCGTTTCCTTTTACTTGAGTAAACTGGTAGTTAACTTCTGACTTACATGAGTTAAGCAAGAACGTTAAAACTAAACCTAGGTATAATAGTGAATAGGATTTAACCACCGAAGTCATCAAAAGCTACATTTTCCTCTGGAATACCCCAATCATCAGCCATCTGAATGACAGATTTGTTCATCATTGGAGGTCCACAGAAGTATAATTCGATATCTTCAGGTGAATCGTGTTTTTTCAAAAACTCATCAATAACTACATTGTGAACAAATCCTTTAAAACCATCACCTTCTGGATCATTGATGTCTTTTTTCAATGTCCAGTTATCTTCTGGCTGTGGATTGTCTAATGCTACAACAAATTTGAAGTTAGGGAATTGCTTCTCTATTTCTCTAAATTCATTGATATAGAATAGTTCACGTTTTGTTCTACCTCCATAAAAGAAAGTTACCTTTCTTCCAGTTTTCAACGTATGGAAAAGGTGGAATAGGTGTGATCTCATTGGAGCCATTCCTGCACCTCCACCGATGTATAACATTTCGGCTTGAGTGTCTTTGATGAAGAATTCACCGTATGGTCCTGATATTGTTACTTTGTCACCTGGTTTCTTTGAGAAGATATAAGACGAACATAGCCCTGGATTTACATCCATCCAGCCATTCTTTGCTCTGTCCCAAGGTGGTGTAGCAATTCTAATTGTTAATTTGATTCTGTTTCCTTCAGCAGGGTGGTTTGCCATAGAGTAGGCTCTAAAAACCTCCTCATCATTTTTCATTTTAAGATCCCAAAGCTTAAACTTATCCCACTCTTCCTGAAACTTGTCAGGAGTTTCGTGGTATTCAGGGTGAGCAGTAATGTCAATGTCTTTATAGTCTACTGTACATTTTGGAACATCAATTTGAATGTATCCACCAGCTTCGAAGTCTAAGTTTTCTCCTTCTGGAAGTTTTACATCAAACTCTTTAATGAAAGATGCAACATTGTAATTGGATACAACCTCACACTCCCACTTTTTAACACCAAATACTTCATCTGGTATTTGAATAGACATGTCTTCCTTCACCTTTACTTGACAAGCTAGGCGAACTTTATCGGCAACTTGGCGACGGTTAAGGTGGTTTGTTTCGGTAGGAAGTACTTCTCCTCCACCTTCATAAACATTACATTGACACATTGCACAAGTACCACCACCACCACAAGCTGATGCTAGAAATAGGTTGTTATTGGATAATACATTCAATAATGTATCACCTGGCTTTACTACTAAAGCCTCATCTTTTTTACCATTAATGGTGATAGATACATCATTCTGTGGAAGCAATTTTGCTTTTGCTGTCAATATCAAAAAGACAAACAATAACACCACAAGAATAAAGACTACAATACTACTTAACAGAATTGGTAACATATCTTTTCTTATAATTTAATACCTGAAAAACTTAAAAAGGCAAGTGCCATTAAACCGGTAATCATCATTGCCATTCCTAGGCCTTGTAATGCAGGTGGAATTTTAGAATATCTCAGTCGCTCTCTGATTGCCGCTAACAATACAATTGCTAGGAAGAAGCCTATTCCACTTCCTACCGAGAATACCAACGTTTCAGAGAAGTTGTATTCTCTTTCTTGCATAAATAGTGAAGAACCTAAAATGGCACAGTTCACAGTTATTAAAGGAAGAAAAATTCCTAGAGCAGAATAAAGTGCTGGAGCGAATTTCTCAACCACCATTTCAACCAGTTGTACAGCTCCTGCTATGGTAGAAATGAAGAGGATGAATGATAAGAATGTAAGATCGACTGTTGCAAGGGAAGGATGTATCCATGCCAATGCACCTTCTCCTAGCATATACTTAAGGATAAGGTAATTTAACGGGGTAGTCAGCAACATTACAAATATTACTGCTAGACCAAGACCAAATGCAGTCTTGATTTTTTTCGAAACTGCCAAAAAAGAACACATTCCCAAGAAAAATGCAAAAACGGCATTTTCAACGAATATGGATTTGACGAATAAACTAAGTAGATGTTCCATTTGAAATTAATGTTTTTGCTTTAAGAAACGTTTACAAGTTTCGTATTTCTGCTTCTTTGAATCCAGATATAGATTCCTATTAAGAACAAAGCTGCAGGTGGTAAAACCATGAGTCCATTATTCACATATCCTAAGTCATAAAAAGCTTGAGGAATAATTTTATACCCAAAGAATGCTCCTGCTCCTAGTACTTCTCTAAAAGCAGCAACGACTACTAGGATTAAACCATAACCAATTCCATTTCCAATTCCGTCTAAGAACGCTGGCCAAGGCTTTTGTCCCAATGCAAATGCCTCAAGACGACCCATGATGATACAGTTTGTAATAATAAGACCGACAAAAACAGATAGTTTTTTACTGATATCAAACATGTATGCTTTCAACATTTGATCTACAATAGTTACTAGTGTTGCAACTACAATCAATTGTACAATAATTCTCACTCGAGAAGGGATGTGCTTTCTTATCATACTAATGATAAGGTTGGAGAATGCACTCACGAAAACAACACCCAAGGCCATGATCAAAGCAGGTTTAACCTGCACAGTTACAGCTAGAGCAGAACAAATTCCAAGAACTTGTACTGTAATAGGGTTATTGTCGTCTAAAGGGTCTTTGATAACCTTTAGATTCTTCTTTGAAAAGAGTGGCTCTTTTACTTTTTCTATTTCTAATACTTCAGCCATTTCCTTTTTATTTTAATGTTTGAAAATAAGCGTAGTATGGTTCTACGCAGTTGGCAATCATTTCATCAACTCCTACAGAGGTGATGGTTCCTCCTGATATCGCATCTACTCTATGCTCATTGCCGTATTCCACTTTTGCTGAGGATTTAACTACGTGTACAGAGATAAAGTTATTTTGATCATTAAGCATTTTCTTTCCTTTGAACTGGTCTTGAAATGCTATTTCAGAAATTTCGGCACCTAAACCTGGAGTTTCACCTTTGTGATCAAAGAAAGAACCATTTACGGTATTGAAATCATCTTGGATAGAAACGTATCCCCAAATAGGACCCCAAAGTCCAACGCCATACATTGGAACGATGTAATATTTTCCGTCTTCGCCATTATATACATAGAGTGGTAATGAGCGTTCAGCATCAGCTTTCTTTACTTCATTCTTCATTTGTATTTTGTCTGCATTTAATGCTTCTAATACTTCTCCTTGGCTGTTTACAACCATTTCAGTAACACTAGAATTATAGATGGACTCTATTTCGGCACTTTCTGTTGTGTAAATGCCCACAGACTTAAGAATACTTGATTTCTTATCTAAGGCGATATTTACCTCTTGTAAAGGTTTAAGAGTTTGCGATGTCAATACAAGTATCACTGCCGTGATGCATGAAATCCCAATCGCAAAAAGGAATGTATATCTATTGTTATGCATGTTTCAATCTAGATTTTATATGACTTTCCACTACTAAGTGGTCGATCAGAGGTGCAAAAACATTAAATAATAAAATACTAAGCATTACTGCTTCTGGATAAGCAGGGTTGAAAACTCTTAGTATAACAGTGAAGGCACCAATCAAAAGACCATAAATCCATTTTCCCTTATTGGTATGAGCCGCAGATACTGGGTCGGTTGCCATAAAAATTGCACCGAAAGCGAAACTACCAATTAGTAAATGATTAACTGCTGGCATATGCATTGCATGTGTTAGGTTGTCAGCTGGTGCCATGGCGTTCATTAGAAGCCCCATACCTAATCCACCTAATGCCATACTTAGCATAATTCTCCAACTTCCCACGCCTGTTACAATAAGCACAAGTGCTCCAAGTAGGCATGCGAACACACTGGTTTCGCCTATGGAACCCTGCTCAAAACCCCAAAACATATTACTTTGGGATATCATTTGGGTATAGTCGGCATCGAAAGTAACTAAGTTTGTCGCACCAGAATAAGAGTCTAACAATGTATATCCAGCTTCTGGCGAAAGGTCAGTCCAAATATCTCCAGACATAAATGCAGGGAACGCAAAGAACATAAATACACGAGCCAAAAGTGCTGGATTCATGAAGTTGTAACCTGTTCCTCCAAAGATCTCTTTTCCTAATAAAGTACAGAAGATTGCACCTAAAGCAACCATCCAAAGTGGAACAGTAACAGGAAGTGTAAGTGGTATAAGTAATCCAGTTACTAAGTATCCCTCACTGATTGGATGTCCTTTGGTTATTGCAAAAATAAATTCAACACCAAGTCCCACAGCGTAGGAGACTACAATGATAGGAAGGACTTTAATAGCTCCAAAAAGGAAGCTTTGCCAAATATTGGTTTCCATACCGTAGGCAAGATAGTGTTGCTCTCCAGTATTCCACATTCCAAAAAGAAGGACAGGAATCAAAGCTATAACCACAGTAAACATGGTTCTTTTGAGATCCATGCCATCTTTAATATGTACACCGCCACTTGTAGTGGTATCGGGTGTAAATAATAAGGTTTCGAAAGCTTCAAAAGCATAATGATACTTTCCAAGTTTCGCCCCTTTTTCAAAATTAGGTTTGACGGAATCGACTAATTTACGAATTACTTTCACTGTTTTTCGAAAACGATTTTAGTTAATAATTATCCTTCTGATTTCATGAGGTCTAAGCCTTCACGAAGAATTTTTTGTACATCTATTTTGGATGAACATACAAATTCACAAAGTGCAAAGTCTTCCTCGGCAACTTCATAAATCCCTAGAGCTTCCATTTTTTCTAAATCACCTGCGAGTATTGATTTAAGCAATTGTACAGGCATAATGTTCATAGGAAGAACTTTTTCATATTCCCCGCTAACAACAAATGGTCTTAGCTCTCCGTGAGTATTGGTATCAAGGTTGAATTCTTTTTTAGGCATTAACCATGAAAAGAATGACCTAGATAAACTTACTTTCTCTGTACTTGGAAGTAGCCATCCTAAAAATTCAGAATGATCGCCCTCTGGAATAGCTGTGTATTGATTTGTGTAAAATGAAACAAAATCAGTTTTGCTGCTCTTTGTTCCTGTCAATACGTTTCCTTGAATTACTCGAACACCTGTATCACTAATTTGTGAAGAAAGGTTTTTCTCTATCGACTGACCTTGTCTTACTTCTAAGTATTGAGGTTTTGCCATTTCGGCACCTGTCAAAGCTAAGATTCTAGTAGGATTGTATTTTCCTGTCATGAACAGCTCACCTATGATACATACATCTTGTGGGTTGACATGCCATACAACTTCGCCTTTTTGAATTGGGCTGATATGGTGTATCTGCACTCCTACGTTTCCTACTGGATGTTTGCCAGAGAAAGTATGTACTTCTCCTGAGCTAAAAGAAAGATTTGAATCAGCGGATTTGCCTAGGTGAAGATTTCCTCCCGAAAGTATGTTTAATACTTCACAGCCTTTATCAAACTCTGCTTTTCTATCACCAAGAATAAAATCATAGTCTGGTGCTAAAGGTGCCGAGTCAAATGTAGATACGAAAATTCCTTTTGGTGCTACACTTGGATTTGCGATTGTATTGTAAGGTCGCTGGCGGATAAATGGCCAGCAATTTGATGCCAAAAGTGCTTCTTTGACAGAGTCGCTATTTAATGATTTCGGAATATTCGAATCGGCGTATTTCAAATCTTTGTCTGCTAATATTTTAACAGCTAAGATTTTTCTTTTTGCTCCTCTTTCGATTTCTACTATTTCGCCACTTACTGGTGAAGGGAAATTTACCTCTACCATGTTTTTGTCAAAAAATATGGCGTCTCCTACTTTTACTTCATCACCAACTTTAACTTTAAGTTTCGGATTGACTCCGTAAAAGTCATCTGGTTTTAAAGCATACACCTTAGATGATTCGGCTTTTTGTATTTCCTTATTCGCTTCTCCAACAAGATTGATTGTGAAGCCTTTTTTCAGGCTTAACGATTTGCCCATACAGCGTTAGTTTCTTGGATGATTATTTAATCCCATAAATGAATGTGTGCAAATATAATTTTTTTAATTCCAAAGCAAAATTATAAACCTATTAAAATGGCTTGATAAGTGGCTTAAATTTGACTTTTGCTAGGGGGAAGTCAAGTGAATAACTGAAATATTTCTGTTAATAATTACTTCTACGTGTTTTCAAGTATTTATTTTGGTCATTTCGCAATAAAGAGACAACTTTTTTTGCAAAATTGCGTATCTATTATTGTAAACATGTTATGAATAACCTATGTCGCAATTAAAAAACACACTTTCCATTCTCTTTATACTTTTCCTACTTAGTGGATGCGATTTATTTAAAAAAGATGTAGTAAGTCCCAAAGAAGAAGAAGAGAGTACGCTGAGCACCGATGCTGCTGTAAATGCTTGGATTCATGGAAAAATGAAAGAGTACTATTTATGGAGCGATGATTTAAAGGGAATAGATCAAACCGATATTAGTTTAAAACCAGATGCTTATTTTGAATCTATTTTGGTACAGCCTGGCGAAGTTGATAGGTTTTCGTGGATTCAAGAAAGTAGCGAAGAGCTTCGAAATTCTTTAAATGGCATCACCAAAGTATTTGGGATTAATCAAAGACCGTTTTATGCTGATGATGCTCAAACAAAAGTTGCACTTTCTATTTCTTACACTTCCAAAGGTGGAGCGGCCGATAGGGCTGGAATTAAAAGAGGTGATTTTATCACCAAAGTTAATGGTGAGTTTTTAACAATAGATAATTACAGAACGGCTTTAACACCTAATACAGTTACGGTTACTCTAGGAACCTATGTTAATGGTGAAATACTTCCTAGTGATAAAACAATTGAGTTGACCAAAGAAGTAACTCAGCTTCAGGCGGTGCATCATTACGAAGTCCTGGAATTGGCAGATAAAAAGATTGGATACATGGCTTATATGCAGTTTTTGACCACTTCGGACAAGGCCATGAACGATGCTTTTGGAGAATTCAAGAAAAAAGGAATAGATGAACTAGTCATTGATTTAAGATACAACCCAGGTGGATATATTTCATCTGCAGCTCTTATGAGTTCGTTAATTGTGAAAGGCTTGAAAAGCAACATGTTGATGTCACGACAGATTTGGAATGCCGAACAGACAAAACGCTATAAAGAACAGTATGGCGATGATGTTTTGAATGATTATTTCTTAACAACTACATCAACCACAGGAGCTTTAAACAATATAGGGACTTTGAATAGAGTATTTTTTCTAGTGTCCAATGGTTCTGCTAGTTCTTCGGAGTTAGTAATAAATAACCTTAAACCTTACATGGAGGTTATTTTGGTAGGCAGCAATACTTATGGTAAAAATGTAGGTTCTATTACGATTGACGATACGCAAGATCCTAAACGCTGGCAATGGGGTATGCAACCAATTGTGTTAAAGACAGTTAATGCAAAAGGGGAGTCTGACTATGGTACAAAAGAAGGTTTTACGCCAGATTTCAAAGTAGATGATAATAGATTGCCATTTAAAGCATTTGGCGACCCAGAGGAAACCTTATTAAAGACGGCATTGGAGAAGATTGTAGGAGAGCAGGTTCTTGCCCAAGCAAGAAAAGGAGCGAGGATATCCCCAAGCAAAGAATTCTCAACTTTAAGTTCGGAGGGTTTAAATGACAATCCGTTATTAAATAGAAAAGAGATGATTTTAGACGTGCTGCCGGGGCAATAACCTACGGAGCAATAGAAGATACGAAGAGTTCATTGCTGATGTGATGAGCTCTTTTTTTATACATGGAATAAATATTTTTAATCATTTTTAACCAAAGCATTGGAAGAAATCCAGCAAATAGACAATTTGCAATAAATTAAGAAAATGGAAAGATTCTTGAATTAAACATTCGACTATTATGAACACAGAAACAATCGCAATTGACATTAAAAAAGTACAGAAAAGTAGGATCAATGAGTTTGATGCAAAAAACATCGTCTTTGGTACTCAATTTACTGACCATATGCTCATTGCTGACTGCGTCAATGGCGAATGGCAAACACCTCAGATTGTACCTTTTGGTGAAATCTCGTATAATCCTGCTTTGGCTTCTTTGCATTATGGGCAAACAATATTTGAAGGAATGAAAGCCTTTAAAAATGACGATGGAGAAGTATTTATGTTTCGTCCGCTAGACAATCATAAGCGTTTCAACCTTTCGGCAGAAAGAATGTGCATGGCACAGGTTCCTGAGGAGATATTTATTGGAGGTTTAGAAGAGTTGTTACGTTTAGACTCAGCATGGATACCACAAGGAGAAGATTACTCATTGTACTTGAGGCCATTTATGTTTGCTTCGGATGTGTATTTAGGCGTAAGACCTTCGCATAATTATAGATTCATGATTATTATGAGCCCTGCAGGAAAGTATTATGCTGAGCCACCTAAGGTTAAAATAGAAACAGAATTTATAAGAGCCGCTCCTGGTGGGGTGGGATATGCAAAATGTGGTGGTAATTACGCCGCATCTCTTTATCCTGCGAAATTGGCTGCTCAACAAGGTTATACGCAGTTATTATGGACTGATGCTTTGACTCATTCGAAATTTGAAGAGTCGGGTACTATGAATGTGATGTTCGTTATCGATGGTAAATTGGTTACTCCAAAGACGAGCACGACCATTTTGAAAGGAATTTCTAGAGATTCCTTATTGAAAATTGCTGTTGATTTAGGTTTCGAAATCGAGGAGAGAGATGTAACAGTTGATGAAATTGTAGCAGGAATTCAATCTGGTGTAGTAACGGAGGTATTTGGTGCAGGAACAGCCGTAGTTGTTTCACCATTTGCTGCCATTGGTTATGAGGGCGAAGACTTCTTTTTACCTGCAATTACAGCGGACTCAGTATCAAGCAAGTTGAAAGGCAAACTAGATGCCATTAGAATTGGTAAAGATGCCGATTCACATGGATGGGTTTGGAAAGTGAATTGAAATAGAAATTAGATTTAATATTTAAAAACTTCGCCTTATTCATTTGGGCGAAGTTTTTTTTGTTTGGAGTCCAAGCATGTAAAAAAGGGACAGTTATAGAGATGCTTCATTTTCGATTATTATTCTGCCAAAGTTCTATCTCCACAAGAATTATTCTATGGTGATTTCATCTGCAAATAACATAGAATCATTTCCAGTGCCTGCGGGATGCCAGGCTGGTAAATCACCATAATTTTGTGCAACAATCTTTATGAATTTAGGTTTTATACCTCCTAAATCTGTAGAGTACATTTCTTTTATACTTCCTTCTTCTTCAGGGGTAATTTTACTCTTAATGGTTTTGTAAAGTGTATAGTTTTCCGCTTCGTCATTCTTTATATAAATATCAACTTGTTTTGGGAAAATCACCCACGAGATTGTGTTTTGAAAAAATCCCATTGCGAAAGTTTGCAACTTTTGACTGCCACTAAATTCGAGCTCAATATCAATATCTTGACCAGCATATGCCTGCCATTTTCTACTTCTAATATCATTGACATCGCCTAAAACCCCATCAACCAAAGCATATTTTCCTCCTCCATCGTAGCTTGGGTGGTAATTGCTATAGGAAGTGTTTAATTTATACAGTTTGCCAATTGCCTTGTGCCAAATAAAGCTTTGTGCAGATACGCTACCTATTTCGCCGTTTCTGTCAGTGGCAGCTTTTATTTCAACTTTTCCTTTAACATAAAAAGGATTTTTATAAACGGTTGAGGTACTTGTTACCGAGTCTCCGTTTATTGTATACTTTATGGGATAGTCTCCAAATACTGATCGAAGCTCAATTTTTCTACCTTTTTTAGTTGGCTCAATATCAGGTTCAATCAATATGTAATCGCCTACTTTTTCTAAACTACTTCGTAAGGCATCAAACTTTTCTAAATTCACATTTAGCCAATACGCTCTATTTTCAGAATCCCACAATGCTTTATATGTTTGCTTTAATGGTTCTAGTTTTCCGATTAAATCTTCTCGTTGTTCTTTTAACTGATGTACTGTAATTGCGGAGTTGCCCTTTAGATATTCGTATAGGTCAATTCTAAATATGTTCTTTTGGCTTAAAAAATCAACTTGTTGTAGGGCATATTCTAAATATGGTAAAGTTGCCTTGTTTGTTTTTACTTTGGGTGAAATTAGAGACAACTCCTCTTCCAAAGCTTTGATTTTTTTGCTGATAGTGCTATTTTGTTCTTTTTGTCCCTCTTTAACATAGTCTAAGTGTAAAGGGAAGATAGGCTCAAAAAAACGTTCGTTTTTTAAGTTGTGATAAATTCCAGTTCTATGAAGTTCAGAGAGTGCTTTCATTACTTCAACAATACTGTCATTTGTATCGGCGGCTAAACCGTAAAATTGGAGGTCAAAACTTTTATTGAAATCCTTATATCGTTCTTCCTTTAATTTATTAGAACCTTCTTGAGGTAAGTTTTCGGGTACATTCCAAGATATTTCGGCACCCCAAATGAAGCCATGCCAGGTGGTATTAAAAAAATTAATTCCGTCATCATCCCAACTCGTATTTAGCACACCTGTTGCACCTAGTTTATGGCCATCTCTTATTAGGTTATAGATATTGGTTTTTGCGGTTTCCATAATCGGATAGATATTGCCCCAGCAACTAACTCCTGGTGCTACCCAAAAATTAAGCCCTTGCTTACTAATGGGTTCTATGGCATAATCAAAGCTTTCGGCATCGTGGTATGCCCACGGTATTACGGTAATGTCTTTTGGTAAATTGGCAGTTATTTCAGGATGATGGGCAGCAATATCTCCCCACATCAGTATTTTTTTATGGTACTTTTTGAGTAAGCCATTTAGCTTGTTTATGTGATATGCATATACACCCGTCATGCCCAATGTATCTACCATTGTTTTGGCTTTTCCTTCTCCCAAGCCAGAAGTTTCGTCGCAATTGATATTAAAAAACTCGCCATTAAAAGAAGGAACGATTTCTGAATATACATCATCTAAAAAATCATACGATTCTTTTAAAGCTGGACTAATCGTGTGATCATTTTCGGCTAAATGGGCATATAGAGGATTCGAAAGGGTTTTTCTTAAATGTCCGAAAGACTGATAACTGCCAATTAATTTTACATGATAGTCATTGGCATACGCTATAAGTTCATTTAGTTCTGCTTTGGTAATGCCAGCTTTAGGGGCAATTGTAGGGTGTTTATCAAGTTTGAAAACATGTTCTATATATAAAGTAAAGTAATTTAACTTATAGTGTGCCAATGTTCTAATCTCTTGCTTAAGCGTTTCCATGTTTGGTATTGGGCCGCGACTAATGTCATCTTGCCATGCTCTAATGGCGATATCTGGCCAATCGTAAATCGTGGAACAAGGTAGTTTATGACTGCTTACATTAAGATTTAAAAGTTGCTGAAGCGTTTGAATAGCATAGAACACTCCAACATCTTGGAAAGCAAAAATCTGAATTTGATTCTCAGTTACTTGTAAAACATAACCTTCGGGATTGTTAGGGAAATCAAAATTTAAATTGGCTCTTTTAAGCTCAGCAATAAAAGCAGCATAGGTAGGAAATAGGTTAATTTTAACGCTGTTATTCGATAAGTTGCTATTGGCAACTTGAGGTAATGTTTTTAGAACAGTTTTTTCATGCTTGCTATTTCCGTTGTTAGTTAATGTAAAGGGTAAATCAAGATTGAATGATGCTGAGGATTTAATTATATTTTTAGGAGATGGAATTATTTGGGCTTGTGTTTTAACTAAAACAAGAAGCATAAATAAAAATGCAAGTGATTTTTTCATACAAGGAAATTTTTCAGAAAGCGGAAAGGGAAATCAATTAGTTACAATTCTGGAAATTATACGATAAAGTTTATTTGTCCATAGCTTTCGGTAATTTATTAAATTATAAAAGTATTGCTTTCATTTTGTATGAATTGTAGTGTTTTAGGAAAGAAAAGTATAGAGGAGTGATTGCTAAAATAGAAGGCTGTCACGATCAGACTTACCATTTTCCTACTTTTCTCATAAAAGCTTCGTTTTGGGGCTGGCGTAATGCACTTTAAAAAACGATTTTTAAAGTATCCGCACGCTTCAGCAATGTTTTATGAGGAGGGTATTTAGCATAAAGACTGTGTGATTACCCATTATAGAGATGCTTATGAGTAACTTCTCGTTGTCCTCAGAGTCCTCTTTGGAGAGACTCTGAGGTGAGAAAAGTTATTTAGGTAAGCCTACTACCTATAGTCTTGCTAAAAAAGACTAATACTAAGAAAGTAAACCCAACTAGCCATATTCTATATATGTATGAATGGTTGGGCTTACTTTTAACGATATTTATTATTCTACTGGTAGTAATCATTAATGTTCTAAAAATCAAAAGTTCTATTTAATTCACCCCTCAAAAAAGAAGGTATTACACTTTAGAATATTCACATCTTCATTACCCTTGATTAAAATAGATACCACTTATTCTTAATTCACAAGATAGTAAGAATCATTCCAAAGTTTTCTGAATGTAATCCTTTCAGATCCAAGTTGCTTTATAAATTTACCTGATTTTAATAGCTCATTAGCTTCCTTTAGACTTACTCTATGCATGAAGTAAAATTCAACTTTTAATTGATATACTTAAAATTTTACTAAGCACTTTAGCATTATAGATTAATTGAAATGGGTAGCTCAATTCCAATGGAATATACCTTTTAGCGTTGACATATTGTCTCACTTTTGATGTCATGTTTTAATAAAGAAATAGTAGGCTTAAACAAAGGTAGAAAATAGGAACATATTTCTTATTTTTGAGAAACTTAAGCCATAAAAAGATCACTGAGAAAATATTTACAAGAGGGTTAAACTCCCTATTTGAAGACCTGATAGAAAAGCCAAAAAAAGGCAGACCAAGAACTACCAACAGAGTAATAACTAAAAGCTCTCAGGAGGATACTAAGGAGAAAGAGACCAGAGCAACCTTTCTAGTAAATGAGGAGCTACTAGATAAGCTAAAAGCAATAGCCTATTGGGATAGACTACTAATAAAAGACGTAGTAGATAGAGCCCTACAAGATGTAGTAACTAAGTATGAGAGAAAGAACGGAAATATTAAACCAATACCTACAGAGTAAAAGTTTATGAAAAAGATACTTTTATTGTTATTCATTAGCTCGTTGGGTTATGGTCAAATGACAGCCAAAGAATATTCTATTAGAGGATGGAGTAAGTTTGAGCTTAAAGATTATATAGGAGCTATCCTAGACTATAATAAAGCGATAGAGCTAGACCCTGAGGAGGGTGTTTATTACTGGTATAGAGGCTCGAATAAGAATCTTCTTAGAGATTACCGAGGAGCAGTTATAGACCTTAATAAAGCTATAGAGGTAAACCCTGAGGATGCTTATTATTACTACTACAGAGGACCGATTAAGCATATGCTTAAAGATTACAAAGGAGCAATTCTAGACCTTAATAAAGCTATAGAGTTAGACCCTGAGGGGGTTTTCTTTTTCTTTCACCGCTACAGAGGACAGAGTAAGCATATGCTTGAAGATTACAAAGGAGCAATTCTAGACTTTACTAAAGGTATAGAGTTAGATCCCGGTGATAGTGATAATTACAAAGGTAGAGCAAGCTCCAAGGCTCAGTTAGGAGATTATAGAGGAGCAATCCAGGACTATAATAAAACTATAGAGCTAGACCCTGGGAGTAGTTCTAATTACAGAAATAGAGGACTCTCTAAAATAGACTTAGGAGATAAAGAGGGAGGATGCCTTGACTTTTCAAAGGCTGGAGAACTAGGGAGTGAAACAGCTTATGACCTTATAAAACAATATTGTAATTAAAGATGTGGCAACAGTAATAGAAGGAATTAAATTTCACACAGTACCAGAGGCAGCAGAGGCTCTGAATGTAACACCCCTTACGGTAGGAGTTAACATAAAAAAGGAAAGGCTTAAGTGCCATAGGAAAATGTTTTAGGCACGTAATATAGAAAACCATTAACTCCGATATTGAGTACTTTCTGGCATTCCTAAAACTCTCTTGATATAACGTTTACCTTTATAATAGAAACAAAGCAGTCCTTGGCCTCTACTGTAAATAATTTGAATTCAGTATAACGCTACCATTTATTAGTCTGTTATTCATTGACTTCCATTCAAAATCAACCTTTGAAAAATTAGTCATATTCCCTAAAACGAGTAGTCAAACAAAACTATATATTTAAGCTATTATTTAATGTTTCAAATTTAGGGTTTAGTACATCGTTTTTTGATGCAAAATCCATTGCCATTTTAGCTTCTTTTTTTGCTAAATCAAGTTTGCCACTCAATTTATATAGTCTTGCAGATTCGTAATAATACTCTGCTTTTTGATTATCTTGACTAATCGATTCCAACGAGCTAGAAAGCCATTTACGAGCATCATTTATAAAAGTGCTATTAGGAAAGTTATCGATAAATACACTTGTTATATATACTCTAGCAGAGCCGTTCTCCTTGAACTTGTCAATGATATTATTGCCTGTGGCTAGAGCTTTAAGCAAGTTACCTTCACGAATGAATGCCTTAGCTTCTAATTCCCATAAATAGGAATCAGCATATTGACCAGCACCAATGATTTCCATATACTTCCGAATTTTGTTAAGCTGACCTATGTTGTAGAATCGGCTTCTAGACCCAATAAGAGAATTCTGAATAATCCGTGTAAATACATTGTTTTCACCACCAGCATGACCGTCTTCAATCTCATAGTCCTTAGCCTTTGAATAATTGTTAAACCAATACTTTGCGAAACCATTGTTAACATCCAAGATGCACTTTTTAGTAATTTTCCAGCTAGTCCTACTTCCCAGATTTTCATAAGGATAAATTTCGAACAACTTTTCTCCTACTTCTATTGCTAAAGTTGTATCCTTTGTGACGATATTAAATGCCGCAAAACTTGCAAGAAAGTTTAGTGTTCGTTCTCCACTTTCGTATCTATGGGCATAACTCTCTGCTCGCTTGTTGGGGTCTAAGGCTATATCTGCAACATCATTTATTGTACCTACATCTGGAGTGACATCAGACTGGTGAATAAGCTTCCCATCCCCATTAAAAAACAAAAACATTGGCCAACTTGGAAGCCATATATCTCTCTCATTTAAAAAGCTTACAACTTCTTGATTTTCAACGTTTAACTTAAAATTTGCAAAGTTTATATTGTACTTTTTTGCAACCTCCTTATTTTCAAAAAAAGGTTCTAGACTTTGACATACTGGACAATTTGGTGAAAAACACTCAACAAATAGAATCTGATTATTTGCTTTTGCCTTGGATAAAGCTACGTTTAAATCCTTTTCCCAAGTTCTTGATTTTCATTTATTGGCTCTTCACTCCGTCCTGAAGTGTTTGTGTGAGCCTCTTGAGAAGTTGACTTACAGCTCAAAAGTAAAAGTACACTTAGTATTATTGCTACTTTCATTTAAAATTCTTTTTGAATTATACAATTCCTTTACAAATTTAATCGAATTGAATTATTTTTTAATAAAATTTCAGGAATCATGGTGCGGTGGCGTGATCTGCTGTCAATAATTGACCTTGGAGTAAAGCTCAATAGGCGTTCTTTCTCTCACACATTCGTTTTTTGGTACCAATGATAACCCGCATAATTTACGATCAGGGCAGGAGTATAGGCAGTTTTAGATTCTTCTTTTCCCTCAGAGTCTCAATTTCGGGATCCTGAGGCTGAGTCATGTTACAAATAAAATTCTTAGTCTTCTTTCGAGAGACTGGGTGGTGAATAAAAGTCAAATATTTTCGAATAAATTTATTAAACCCCACTTTCTCAATGATTCCCACAAGAACACTTCACTTGGCTTTGGACATTTGTGTCGTCGTGCCATTCAAAAGAACTTGCGTTTGTTCCTTTATTCCAATAGAAAGTAGGCTCACTGCCTTCAATCGCCATATTTTTCATGGTATTGGCATCGTATAGTACACCATTTTTCATGGTATGCGTGATGCTTTCGGTGTTTTTGATATTAGTAATTGGATTGAGTTCTAAAATCAAAAGATCGGCGAGCTTTCCTACTTCAAGAGATCCAATCGACTTGTCTAAACCTAAAGAATTTGCAGGGATAATTGTTGCGGATTTTAAGGCTTGATGATTGCTCATTCCTCCCTGTTGTAACATCCATGTTTCCCAATGTGCACCGAGCCCTTGTAGCTGGCCATGAGCACCCATATTTACATTTACACCCAAGTCGGCTAAAACCTTACAACTCTCCGATGTTTGAATATGACCTATTTGGTACTCTTCATCTGGAATCATAGTACGATGACGTGAGCGGCTGTCGATAATTGATCTGGGAGTGAAATTCAATAGACGCTCTTTCTCCCACACGTTTGTTTTTTGGTACCAATAGTATTCTCCGCTCATGCCAGCATAATTTACGATGAGGGTAGGTGTATAGGCAGTTTTAGATTCTTTCCAAAGATTGAGCATGTCACCATATAGGGGAGCTACCGGTATATTGTGCTCTATGGTGGTATGTCCATCGAGAATCATAGACAAATTGTGCAAGAAGAAAGAGCCACCTTCTGGCACAACCATCATCTTTAATTCTCTTGCTCCAGCAATTACTTTTTGTCTTTGATCTCTTCGTGGTTGATTGTAACTTTTAACAGAAAATGCTCCGTAAGACTGCGTTCTACGTAAAGCACTCTTAGCATCTTCTAGTGTTTCTATAGGAGCCTTAAAGTCTCCGTCTGCTCCATATAGAATGGTTCCAGTACTGAAAACCCTAGGGCCAACCATTTTTCCAGCTTTGATCATTTCGCTTTGGGCAAAAACAGTTTCGGAGTTTGCCGATGGATCGTGCATGGTGGTAACTCCATAGGCTAGATTCGCATAGTATGGCCAGTGTTTTTGTGGTGTAAGTCCGTATCGAAAATGGCTTCCGTGTGCGTGTGCATCCACCATTCCTGGCATAATTGTTTTACCGCTGCAGTCTATCACCGTTGCTCCATTGGAGGAGATGTTTTTGCCGACTTTACTTATTTTATTACCCTCTATAAGTATGCTTCCTTTTTCTAAAACTTCATCGCCATTCATGGTAATGATTCTAGCGTTTTTGAGCAAGTAGGAGGTTTTTGGTATACTTTGATCAATTTCAAGCCCTACTGATATTCCTTTTTCTGGAATTTTGAAAAGGCTATCTGCTTTACCTGCTACGAATTCAAACCTATCTGCAATATCTACAGAGAAGTATTCTTCGCCCAAGGTGTAATGAACGGTTTTGCTATCTGCACTCCAGTGTAGATTAATTCCCGCGTCTTTTGCAATGAGTTTGACAGGGTAGGAGTCTGTTTTACTTCCAATATCTACAGCTTGACCGGTTTGAGCAAATGCTCCTACATATACTTTATGAAGGTCTACAAAACTAACCCAATTGCCATCAGGCGAAATTGTGAATTGTCCTGCATATTTTCCTTTTAGATGAGTTTTTATGTCTTCACCATCTAGTTTGCAACTTTTGAGTGATTTGTCAATGCTGCCAAATAAAATTCCACCTTCATGAAATATGATGCGGTCTGCTTTGTCATTGAAAACAGGATACTCTCCTTGGTTGATTACAAAATTTGATTGTTTAGAATTAAGGTCGAGCGTGTAAATTCCAGGCTTCATCGTGTAAGCATATCCCATGACATTGTCGCTGCCATCTCTGTTATAAACAATCTTGTTTCCGTCGGGTGAGAAACTTGGCGTACGATAAATTCCTTTTTCAGTAGTGACGACTTGAGCTTCGTTTGGTTTGTTCCAGTTTAGGATTTTTATAGAGCCTGCACTTTCATCTTTCCAAGTTACGTAAGCCAGTTTTGTTCCGTCTTTTGAAAACGCTGGTTCGAATTCAAACTCATCGTTTTGTGTAATTCTCACTGGTTTACCATTTGGAAGGGATTTTTTCCAAATGTGCCCTACGGCATTAAATACAAGCCATTTTCCATCTGGCGAGGTAACTGCGTTTCTGATGACCTTGGCAGTGAATTTTTCGCCAGCAAAATCTTGTTGAAACCTTACGGCATCATAAATTTTCTGTTTTACATTGGCAGTGAAAGGAACCTCAATTGCAGTGTTTGCATTATTGATGTCTATTTTCTGTAATTTCCCATTTGCCCAAATCACAATATTTTGATCATCTGGCGTCCAATTGAAACCAGTATAGATTCCAAAGATTGTCCAAGCTTCGCTTTGGTCCTTAGAGAGCTTGTCGTAAACGGGCCATTCGAGACCAGTTTCTAAGTCCTTGAGATATAGAACAGTTTTGGTTCTCACTCGTCTTACAAAGGCTAGTTTTTTGCCATCGTGCGATATTTGTGGTCGAAAAGCTCCACCGCTTCCTCCTGTTATTGTCTTTATTTCGCCATTTTCAAGATCATACCTTTTGATTACGTGAATTTGACTATTGGGGTCTTTATTGTATTGAAAGTAACCTCCAGGATACATGTCTTCGCTGTAGTAGATGTATTTTCCATCTAGCGATGCGGATGGCTCATTTAAGTCTTGTTGATCGTTTTTGCGTTTTGTAAGTTGTAGTCCTTTTCCTCCACTTGTGTGGTACATCCACAACTCACCAGCACCCAATGAGCGAGAAGAGCTAAAGTGTTTCCTTGCAATGATATAATCTCCCTTTGCAGACCAAACTCCGTTATTTAGTAATCGGAAGTCTTCTTTGGTGATTTGCTCTGCTTTTTTGCTTTTGCGGTCATATATCCAGCAATTATCACCACCACCAGCATCGGATGTAAATAGGATTTTGCTGCCATCTGGCGAATATCTTGGTTGAACTTCTATGGCGTGTCCACTTCTTATAATTGTCGCACTTCCACCGCTTATGGGCATTTCATAGATGTCACCTAATAAGTCAAAAGCGATCATTTTGCCATCAGGCGAGATATCGAGATTCATCCATGTTCCTTCAGAGGTATTGAAGCTTACGTCTTTGAAAGGTCCTGGAGGGTTGTTGACGTCCCATTTTTCTTTTTCTTGAGCAAAAGAACATATGGAAATTAAGCTAAGAGCTAAAATTGCTTTTATGAATTTTTTCATGGGGTGTTTATTGATGTATTGTTGTCCGATTAAATATAAAATTCAACAATTGTTATTGAATATCGTAAATTTGAACATATTTATTCTACTCTTATTTATTACTCTCAGTATTTGCCTGGTTCGATTTCAAGCAGTTAATGGTGTAATAATTAATATGTTGCGAGTTGTTTTTTGAAAATCAGTAGTTCTTAATTAAAGAATACTTCGTCTATAAATACCCAACCTTTATCACCTTTTCCACGATGCCACGAAGGTAGCTTAGCAATTGGCTTGGCAACAATCTTAACATACTTGTAGGTTGACCCTGCAGGCAGAATTGCACTTATACCTACGTTTTTTCTAGGTTCTACTTTTGTTAGCTGTTCGGGGATTTGAGTTTGAATAAGCTTCAAATTGTTTTTGTCGGTTCCTGCCCAAAACTCAACCTTGGTTGGTGGCATAATGTATCCACTTTCTTGCGATAAATAGCTCACAGAAATATTATTAATTACCTCGGCTTTCTCAAATTCGAAAAGGCAAACCAGGTCTGTCTCCTTGTAACCTAACCAATTATTGTCTTTGAAATTATCGATATCTCCCTTTTTTAGATCAATGAGTGTTTGTCCACCGTTGGCTTTATACTGATCATTTGGAGCTGTGAGTAGAGTGCTTGAAATGGGAGAAAGCTTCGCGAAATAAAAGTCGCTTTCAAGTATTTCGCTTGAATACCAGCCGTCTTTAACTGCACAAGCTTTCAGTTTCGTGTATTTCGTCATTTCTATAGGATCCTTGTAAATCAATCCATTCGCACTGTCGGGTGTAGTGCCATCCAAAGTGTAGCGAATTTCTACACCTTTGAGAACATGCTTTAATACGATTTTTTCTTTATCTTTTATCACTGTCTTTTTATTGACAAGGGTAGGAGCGTTTAACCTTAATGGGGCTTCTTTACTTGGATCGAAGCCTTCAAATATTGCAAGTTTTGGCGAAGCGGTTTGAAGTTCATCTTTAAGCTTGTTACTCATTGGTACTTCCCATACATAAAGCTCTTCTAAACTTTTTAGCGACTTGAGCTTCTCCATGTTTTGTGAAGTAAACTTAGTGTTAGAAATAGCAAGGCTCTTTAAATTCTTCAGTTTAGATAGTTCTTCTATACTTGCCCCTTCTATATCGGTACCATTCAAATTTAGGTATTCGAGGTTTTTGAAATTTGAAATAATACCCAAATCCTTATCTGTTAAGGGCATTTTTGCGAGGTTCAAACTTATAATTTGGTCGCCTACTTTTTTCAATCCTTCTAATGTTTCTACATTGAACCTTTGACTTACAAAAAACTTAGCTTCCAATGCTGGTGAGCCATAGGCCAATGGATACACAGAGCAAAAAGGAGTGTTAGCTTCTTCAATAGCCGATTCGCTAGCTCCAGCAAAAGTATAAACCTTACTTGGAGTGAATTCCTTTTCGGCTCCGCCCATCACTAGGTCATAAAACTCAGGTTTGGTTTTGTAATCTCCAATGAGCTTATCAGTAGAGGCACCTTCATTTATCCAAGCAGTAAGTACTTGTATTTCGTATGTTGTGAGCTGTGGTTTTCCTTTTGGAGGCATGTGCTCTTTTTCTTCTAATGGTAACAGAGCTCTTTTGATCAAATGGCTATTTAAAGCATTTCCTGGTTCCCATAGAAAACCATTTTTACCACCTTTCATTAACTTGGCAATGGTGCTCATGTTGAGCTCTCCTTTTACTTTTTGGTCATTATGGCACTGTATACACTTCTGTTCCAGAATAGGAAATATCTTAGCGGTATAGATATTTGACGAGTCAGTTAATTCTATTTTTTCTTCTGTTTTAAATGCCTCGAAAATAAAATTCTCTCCGTGCGTAATTTCGCCACCAATATGCCCTGCGGCTATCATGGCAACCATTCCTGCTCCTAAAATTCCCCATTCAATTTTTGGGTTTTGAATTTTTGGGAAAAGGTAAATGAGGTAAGCGATCCAGCTAAAAAGTACACCGGTCCATTTATGCCAAAATAACTGATCAATAGAGTATGAGCTCTCGTTGCTGAGAAATAGTCCAAATATTGCTGTAGAAACGGCAAGCAATGCGGTTGTACCAGCTAAGAGCGTAAAGATCTTTGAGAAGGTATCGGCTTCCAGTTCTTTTTTGAAAAGAAACAAGACAATCAAAGCCACAAATAAACCTATAGGCAAATGGAGTAAAAGTGGATGCATCCTTCCTAAAGGTTGCAAAAAAACTGGAACTTGAAGCTTTGATTCGAATAGAAGAAAGAAAACCAAAAGCACATTTAGACCAACAAGTCCATTGCTTAATATTTTATGAAATTTACTCATGGATAAGAGGTAATAACAATTCGCTTGTATCGGTTGAAATTAGGACGTATGCCTATGTTTCAACTTAGGGTTAAGTGATATATTTTTGATTATTAAATGGATTCCAAAAGTATCAGGCCAATATTCCTGGTACCAACTTACCGGCAACATCAGTAAGTCTATACCTTCTTCCTAAGTGCTTGTAGGTCAATTTTTCGTGATCTAGCCCAGCCAGGTGCATAACAGTCGCATGGAAATCATTAACGTGAACTGGATCTTTGATAATGTTGTATCCAAATTCATCTGTTTCTCCATAAACTGTTCCGGGCTTTATTCCACCACCAGCCATCCAGATACTGTATGCCCTTGGGTGATGGTCGCGACCATAATTGTCTTTTGTAAATGAACCTTGGCAATAGTTTGTTCTTCCAAATTCACCACCCCAAATCACGAGTGTTTCGTCTAGCAATCCTCTTTGCTTAAGGTCGGTAATAAGGGCAGCAGAAGCTCTATCCACATCCATAGCTTGACCAGCCATTTCGTTGGGTAAGTTACCATGCTGATCCCATCCTTGATGATAGAGTTGTACAAACCTCACTCCCGATTCTGAAAGTTTTCGTGCCATTAAGGCATTTGCTGCGTAAGTACCAGGTATCAAACATTCTGGACCGTACATTTTTATGATATGGTCAGGCTCTTTGGACAAGTCGGTAAGCTCAGGTACAGCAGTTTGCATTCTGTAGGCCATTTCGTACTGTTGTACTTTGGCTTGAATTTCGGGGTCTCCATTTTGCTCAAAGCCCATTCCATTCAATTCGGCAAGCTTATCGAGCATTTTCCTTCTTGCTTTTTTGTCCAAAGCCTCAGGGTCATTTAGATATAAAATAGGATCTTCTCCACTGCTAAATATAACGCCTTGGTGTGTTGAGTCTAAAAAGCCATTGCTCCACAATTTGGAATAAACTCCTTGACCATTTCCTTTTCCTCTCGAAAGTAGCACACAGTAGGCAGGCAAGTTTTTGTTTTCGCTACCCAATCCATAACTCATCCATGCACCCATGCTTGGCCTGTTGCCAATTTGAGCACCAGTTTGCATAAAAGTAAGAGCAGGGTCATGGTTGATGGCCTCGGTATGCATGGATTTCACGATACAGATATCATCAGCGATTTTGGCAATATTGGGAAATACATCGCTTATCCATGCTCCTGACTTGCCATATTGCTGGAAGCCAAACTTTGAACCTACCATTGGGAAGCTCTTTTGATTGCTGGTCATTCCTGTTAGTCGCTGAGAACCACGAATGCTCTCAGGCAAGTCTTCTCCAGCTCTTTTTATCAAAGTTGGTTTATAGTCAAAAGTCTCCAATTGACTAGGGGCACCGTTTTGAAAAAGGTAAATGATCTTTTTTGCTTTAGGTGCAAAATGAGGGATCCCTAATGGTAAAGAGTCTAAACTAGCACTATTGCTACCAGTAAAAAGATCGGGCATGAGCAATGATCCCAAGCCCATTGCCCCAAGACCAATTGCTGTTTTGCCTAAAAAATGTCTTCGAGTAACATTTAATTTATGATTCAAAAATTCCTTCTCCATAGTTTTATACTCTTACGAGGGTTTCCTCCATGTTGTACATAATTTGAATGGTGTTCATAAGTGCTGCAACAGCTACTTTGTTGCCCTTATAATTGCTTTCGTATTCTCCCACCAAGAGAAGTTTTTCTGCTTTTGTAGGCTCTTTTTGTAACCTTTCCTTTTCTTCTTCAAAGTAGGTAAGAAGAACTCCAGTTTCTTCTTTACTTGGTTTTCGGCACAGAATCCTTTGAAAAGCATTTGAAATCGACTTCTCGTCACCTAGTTTCTTGTTGGTTAAGTTTTCGGCGAGCACCCTTGATGCTTCTACAATAACCGGATCATTTAGCATCACCAATGCTTGCAAGGGCGTATTGGTTCTGGTGCGAGATACTTCGCATTGGTCTCGGTTACTCGCATCAAAAATGAGCATATTGGGTGGCGGAACAGTACGTTTTATAAATACATACATTCCTCTCCTATATATATTGTCTCCGTGATCCTGTACGTATTTTGCCAGCGTTCCCCTTCCTGAAGTAGCACTTTCCCAAATACCATCAGGTTGATATGGTTTGAAACTTGGTCCACCTACTTCTTCGTTCAATATTCCCGCAGATTTTAATGCTAGGTCCCTGATGCTCTCGGCTGCAATACGGTTACGAGAACTACGAGCAAGGAAATTGTTTGCTGGGTCAATTTTTAGATGCTTATCTTTCACAACAGAAGATTGCTGGTAGGTAGCGGACATTAATATTTTTTTAATCACCTTTTTAACATCCCAACCATTCTCTTGAAAATCAACAGCTAGCCAATCTAATAACTCAGGATGCGAAGGAAGGTCTCCTTGCATACCAAAGTCACCAACTGTTCTCACTATTCCTTGACCAAAAAACTGCTCCCAAAGGCGATTGACATAAACTCTTGCAGTGAGTGGGTTTTCTTTAGAAGTTAGCCACTGTGCAAGACCATATCTATTTGGTGCATATTTTATGGTGTCAAAACTCATGATGCTTTTTGGTAGTCCAAAAGTGACGAGTTCACCATTTTGGTCATAGTTTCCACGCTCAAGTATGTACGTATTTCTTAAACCAATAGAATCCTTCATTACCATTACTTCTACATCAGCGGTGTCTTTCTTGTTGATGAATTTGAAAATGGATTCAGTTTCTTCCTGTGTGATCTTTATGGCAGGCTTGTCTGCAAAAGAAAAATCAATGGTACCAGCTAGTCCTTTCTCGGGGACTTGGTTGAAAAATGCATAGGTGCTGAAATAGTCTTTCTGGCTGATGGGGTCGTATTTGTGATCATGACATTTTGAACATTCAAATGTCATCGCCAAAAAAGCTTTACCAAAGGTATTGGTACGGTCTGTCACATATTCAGATCGGTACTCTTCATCTATTACGCCACCTTCTTGGGTGATTTTGTGGTTCCTATTGAAACCCGTAGCTAGTATGCTTTCCTTGTTTTTATTAGGGATAAGGTCACCTGCGAGTTGCCAAGTAATAAATTTATCGTAGCTATAATTTGAGTTAAAAGCATGTATCACCCAATCTCTCCATGGCCACATGGTTCTTAGTCCGTCGTCTTGATATCCGTGAGAATCTGCATAGCGGGCAATGTCCAGCCAAGAAAGAGCCATTTTTTCACCAAAATGCTTACTTGCCAACAACTTATCTACAGCTTTTTCATAAGCATCATCACTTTCGTCTGTTAAGAAACTTTCTTGCACCTCTAGGGTAGGAGGCAAGCCAGTTAGATCTAATGAGATTCTTTTTAGTAAAGTTGCTTTATCTGCTTTTTCGTTTGGTTCAAGGCCATTTTCATCCATTTTAGCCCAAGTGAAAAAGTCGATTTCGTTTTGTACCCAGTCTTTGTCTGCTTTAGGAAGTTCGCTTTTTTCTGGAGCGATAAAAGACCAGTGTGGCTTATACTTTGCTCCTTGCTTGATCCACTTTTCTATTAAATCAATTTCTTTTTGACTCAAGTTTAAGTTCGCTTCTGGTGGCGGCATCAATAGACTAGAGTCTTGGGTGACTATGCGAAGGTATACTTCGGACATTGATGGATCGCCTGCAACTAGGGCATGTTTTCCTGGGCTTTCTTTAAGTGCTGCAAAAGCTCCTTCTTCGGTATCTAGTCTGAAATCGGCTTCTCGCTTATTGGCATCTGGGCCATGGCATTTAAAGCACTTGTCCGACAGGATGGGGCGAATATGGAAGTTGTAGTCTACTAAATCGGGAATTCTCTCTGATGCTTTTGACTCCGTAGTGCAATTGTATAGCACAACACTGCAAAATAATCCAACAGTAGATAAAATGGCTAGGCTGATATATCTTTTCCGAGATTGATTGAACATTGAAGTGTATTTATAAATTTTTTTAAAAATAACCTTTCCAATGTAATTTTTCAAGTAAAATTAGGATTAAATACTACTTGTGCTAAACCATGTCAAAATTCTATCAGGTTAAGTAAATTTGCTGTTATAGGTGTTGGATTCCAAGCTTTGTTTATGACTAGTGCTGCACCTAGCGAAGAAGCTATTGCGAGAGAGCTAGCATATACTTTTTTGTCATAAAATGCCTCAGAAAGTAGTTTCATGAAAAGCTCATTTTTGGAAAATCCACCATCCACGAAGATGGTTTTTGGCACAACGCTTCCCATTGTTAGTTTCATGGAAGTTATCTGCTGTACCACAAGATCCATTATGAATTGATGATAAGCTTCTTCGAAAGAAACAAAAGTGTTTAGGTTTCTATCCATGAAAGGACAGTCGAGCAAATTACCAACTTCAATTTCTTGAGGAAGGCTTTGGTTTTGCTTTTTACGAAGCTTTCTCACAATATTCACATCATAGGCTATCCTTTTGAAATAATCAAGAGGCTTGTCGAAATGTGCTGAAAGGTGTTTTGTAACTCTATTATGCTCATTTCCTGAATACAGTCTTGCTGCTCTTACAGTCTTACCATCATACCTAATGAAGTTAAGGCAGTCGCTCGATAAGCTTTTTGCATCTAGTGTATCGGTTGAGAATGGATTTAGTGTAATGCTCCATGTACCTGTAGAAAGTAAAATAAATGGTTCACTTGCCGATTGTAAATAAGGTACAAGTGCCGCTGAGCTATCATGAATTCCAATTCCGTAACTTATTCCATCTTTTTGCTTGAATGTATCTGCAGGCAGTGGAGGTAGCATTGCACTTTTTAGGTTTTCAGCCTTTATCCATGAGTGGAAATCGTTTTGATTAAAGTCCCAAAACATTGTGTGGCAACCCAAACTCGTGTATTCATTACTTATTTCACCGCTCAGGAGGTAAATACAGTATTGGGGAAGGTGCAATGAATATTTTATATTTTTAAAACTCTCAGTTTTTTGATATTTTATCCAATAGAGTTGATTTGCAGAATTGAGCATACCAAGATCAGGGCTTGCTGTTTCGAGCGAAACTTGAGCCATTGGGCCATATTTTTCTTGAAATGTGTCTTTACTTTCTTTTGGAAAAGGCTTGGTGTAATTGTAAAGTGGACAAACGGGTTTTCCATCTTTATCTAAATGAACCAAACTAGCACCATATGCAGATACATTGACAGCCAAGATTTCTAAATCCTCTCTTTTTTTTAAGGCTTCAAAGCTGCTTTTGATCCAATTGCTGAGTAAGATTAAATCCTCACATTCGTCTCCATCTTCATCTACAGTAAGAGGTAATTGTTCTTCTTCTTGATAAATTGTTTCAAGATTTTGATTTAAAACAAAAAGCTTTTTGTTGGTTTTGCCAATGTCATATATGACACATACTTTCTTCATCTGGATGCTTTGAATAGAGTGTTCAGGTATTTAATACAAACTTAAAAGAAACTTTTGGATTCTAGGAACTTAGGAATACCAATGCATCATTTTGAGTTAAAAAGATATAAGATTTACTGCAAGGCTAAAAGAATTTGGGTTTAAAGAATTCTTAACGACCTTTGCACCCGTCGAAATTTAGATTAAAAAATGAACATACTTGTATTAGGCTCAGGAGGTAGAGAACACACATTCGCTTGGAAGTTGAAGCAATCTTCTAATTGTGATCAGCTTTTTGTTTCACCGGGTAACGCTGGCACGGCACAAATTGCTGTCAATGTTGAGCTCGATACTTTTGAAGACATTGCAGACTTTATTTTGAATAAAAATATTGAAATGTTGTTAGTAGGCCCTGAGGCTCCATTAGTTGCTGGCGTTGTTGATTATTTTAAAGCTGATAAGAGATTTAAGAAGTTATTGATCATTGGGCCTGATAAAGCGGGAGCTCAATTAGAAGGAAGTAAAGATTTTTCTAAGGACTTCATGGTAAAGTATGGAGTGCCTACAGCATATTCTGAAACATTTACGGCAGAAAGCTTAGCAGAAGGGAAGGCTTATTTGGCAAAACAAAAAGGACCTTACGTACTCAAAGCAGATGGCCTTGCGGCAGGGAAAGGAGTAATAATTACGGCGGATTTGGCTGAAGCTCAACAATCGCTACACGAAATGCTCGCCGATGCTAAATTTGGTGAAGCGAGCTCAAAAGTTTTGGTTGAGCAATATTTAGATGGAATTGAGTTATCGGTATTTGTCTTATGTGATGGATCAAACTATGTGATATTGCCAGAAGCGAAGGATTATAAAAGAATAGGTGTTGGTGATACAGGTCCCAATACAGGCGGAATGGGTGCAGTTTCTCCTGTGCCGTTTGCTGGCGAAGAGTTTTTGCAAAAGGTTGAAGATAGAGTTGTGAAGCCAAGTTTGAATGGTCTCAAAAGTGAAGGGATTCATTATGTAGGCTTCTTATTTATTGGCTTGATGAATATTGCTGGTGATCCGTTCGTTATTGAATATAATGTTCGAATGGGAGATCCCGAAACTCAGGTTGTTTTACCAAGAATCAAAACTGATTTTGTAAGGTTATTGAAGGCAGCAGGACAAGGGAAATTGGACAAGATTAAGCTCAAAGTAAGTCCAAAACACGCTGTAACTAGTGTAGTAGTGGCAGGAGGTTATCCTGAAGCATATAAAAAAGGTAAAGTGATGACATTGCCTGAGGAGCAAAGTGATACCTTACAGTTTCATGCAGGAACCAAAAACTCAGAAGGGCAGATTGTCACAAATGGCGGAAGAGTTATGGCATTTACAGGCATGGCGAGAACGTTGCAAGCGGCGGTAAGGAAATCTCAATCCTTGGCACGAAAGGTGGCTTATTCAGGTAAATATTACAGAAAAGATATAGGTAAAGACCTATTGGAGTGGATAAAGAAGTAAGTGCTTCATAATAGGCGTGTTTCAGAAATTTGGTATCCAAATCGAATGAAATAAGATTTATTTGTCGCATATTTACATCAGAATCTTTAATTGGATTTTTTTAAGTTCAAAGGTTCGTTTTGTTTAAATTATAGACCCTAGGGTCATTAAGATATATTTTTATGGGTTGTGGACAGTGTTCTTCTGGAAGCTGTGGTAGCATAAAGGTTGCTGCGGATGGAGAGAAGTCAAATCACGTAAGTGGTTGTGGTAGTGGAGGTTGTAGTTCGGGAGGGTGTACTAAATTCAATTCTTTTGATTGGCTCTCGCACATGGAATTACCTGCCGCCATGCGATATAATGTCGTAGAGGTGAAGTTTAAAGGTGGCCGCAAAGATTATTTCCGAAATAATGATGGTTTAGATTTATATACGGGCGATTTCGTCGCTTGTGAAATGGCTACTGGGTATCATTTGGGGACTGTTTCACTGCAAGGTGAATTGGTTCGACTTCAAATGATCAAAAAGGGAATCAAAGACAATAAAGAAGTGCCTAGGCTGATAAGGAAGGCTACAGAATCAGATCTCGAAAAGCATGAAAAGGCAATCAATAGAGACTTGCCAACCATGTATAGAGTGAGAGAACTGGTAAAAGAGCGTAACTTGGGAATGAAAATGGCTGATGTTGAATTTCAGTCAGACAACTCAAAAGCAACATTTTATTATTCTGCCGAAGATCGAGTAGATTTTAGAGAGTTATTGAAAGTGCTCGCTAGCGAATTCAAGATTCGTGTAGAAATGCGTCAAATAAGTTTGAGGCAAGAAGCATCTCGTATTGGAGGAATAGGCTCTTGTGGTAGAGAACTTTGTTGTAGCACTTGGCTTACAGATTTTAAATCGATTCCTACAGCAGCTGCGAGGTATCAAAACTTATCATTGAATCCTGCAAAATTATCGGGTCAATGTGGTAGGTTGAAATGTTGTCTCAACTATGAGTTAGAAACATATTTAGATGCCTTAATCGGAATTCCAGAAGTTAGTAAACCACTTTTAACCGAAAAGGGTGAAGCTTACTTGCAAAAGACCGATATATTCCGAAAACTAATGTGGTTTAGTTATAAATCAGATTCAAACTGGTATTCTATTCCTTGTTCTCAAGTGATAGAAATCATGGATATGAACAAAGCTGGTAAAAAGCCTGTGAGTATTGAGGATTTGAATTTGCTTGAAAATATTACCCTAACCAAAGTTTCGATCAATTCTGAATTAGATAAGTTGGATCGAAAATTTGCGGAAAAGAAAGGTGCTAGTTCATCCAAGAGTAGGAATAGGAACAAGAATAAAAAACGAAGGAATAATAACAATAGGAAAAAAGGTAATCGCCCAAACAATGCGAATAATAAAGAATAAGGCCCTTTTAGTAAGTGTTTTCGGGTTTTTACTTGCCAGTTGTACGGAGGATGCTCTTTACAAAGGGTATGAGGAAATTCCTACAGCTGAGTGGAAAATAGATGACGCAAAGTCGTTCACTTTTGAGATTAAAGATCATAGGAACCCAGTAACACTAAATTACCTAGTTCGTAATGCGATAAATTATCCTTTCTACAATCTATATCTTAAAGCTACACTGAAAGATTCTTCAGGAAATGTGATTCAGTCTGGTATGGATCAGTTACTCATTTTTAATGAGAAGACAGGGAAGCCTTTGGGAGATGGAATGGGTGACTTATTTGATCAAAGAGTTGCCGCTCCTAAATATAAAGATTTTAAATTTCCTTACTCTGGTAAGTACACCATAGAATTACAGCATAATATGCGTCCTGATCCTCTTGTAGGACTTTTGGGGGTTGGTGTAGAACTAGTCGACTTGACAAAAAAGGAGTAAATAAAGGCTATAAAAAAGCACCCGAGCAAAATCTGCTGGGTGCTTCTATTTCTTATCAAAAGATACGTTTCCTGCTTATTTTAAGCTAGATACCAATGCTGCAAATTTTGGATCAGATACACCGCTTTTGGTTGCAAGATCCATTGCTGTTTTGGCGTCTTTTTTGGCATTAACAAGATCTCCGCTTTTTTGGTATAGTCTTGAAGACTCATAATAATACTCGGCCTTTTGGTTTTCTTGTTGTATAGATGGCAATGCACTTGCTAACCACTTTCTCGCATCACCTACAAAATTATTATTTGGGAAATTATCAATAAAGACTCGTGTGATATAAACCGCAGCTGACCCATTTCCTTGATATTTGCCAATGATACTATTTCCAATCGCCAAAGCCTTGGCTGTATTTCCTTCTCTGATATTTGCCTTTGTTTCCAGTTCCCACATATATGTGTCGGCATATTGACCAGCACCAACAAGTCCCATGTACTTTCTGATATCGTTAAGCTGTGAAGTATTGTAATCTTTTCCTCTATTACCTAGTAAGGAGTTTTGGATTATTCCTCCAAAAATGTTGTTTTCGTTTCCAGCATGACCATCTTTAGTTTCTATTTCTTTGGCTTTAGCATAATTGTTAAACCAATACTTAGCAAAGCCATTGTTTACATCTACGATACATTTTTTGGTGAGTTTCCAGCTAGTTTCACTTCCAAGTTCATCTTTTGGGTAAACTTTAAAAAGCTCTTCACCAGCTTCTACCGCTCCTGCTGTGTCACGTATTACACGACTGAATGCAGCGTAACTTGCAAGTAAGTCCATTGAACGGTCTCCATCTTTAAACCTTTTGGCGTAACTATTTGCTCTTTTGCTAGGATCCAAAGCTTTGTCCGCAACGCCAGTTAGTGATGCAACATCTGGGGTTACGTCTGACTGATGAACAAGATTTCCGTCTCCATCAAAAAATAAGAACATTGGAAAGCTTGGAAGCCAGATGTTACGGTCATTAAGGTGTTTAACAACTTCTTGCTTGCCTACATCTAACTTGAAATTGACGAAGTTTCGGTTGTATTTCTTTGCAACTTCAGACTCTTTGAAAAAGGGTTCCAAAGTTTGACAAACTGGGCATGTAGGAGAGTAGCACTCAACAAACAGTAATTGGTTGTTTGCTTTTGCTTTTGCAAGTGCTGCATTAAAATCGGCTTCCCATGTAATCTCATTTTCGTTGATAGGGCCTTGAGTGACTCCTGTTCCTGTGGAGGTTGCCACATCACTAGTTTCTTGGGAGTTGGATTTACAGCCAAAAAACAAAAAAATACTTAGTATAAATGCTATTCTCATTTTCAATTTATTTTTTAATATTCTTACGAAACTACAAATTTACGGAACGAAGTGAATACTTCTTACAGTTAAAGTACTGTTAATCAAAAATGATTCCAATCGCATGACTTACAAAGTATACGGCATACCAAATTGTAATACAGTAAAAAAAGCTTTGACTTGGTTAGATGAGCATAGCATTGCATATGAGTTTCATAATTTTAAAAAACTAGGAGTATCAAATGAGAAACTCGCTGAATGGATGGAGCAGTATCCATGGGAGAAAATCATGAATAGAGCGGGTATGACTTATAGGAAGCTGTCTGATGAAGAAAAAGCTGCCATTGTAAGTTCAGAAACTGCGATACCAGTACTTTTGGAAAAGACTTCAATGATCAAAAGGCCAATCGTAGAATCTGATAAGATTGTTGCTTTAGGCTTTGATGAAAAAGCATATCAAGAAGCTTTCTTATAAGTTCTTTTTGTTTAATTCTGACACAGCAAAATCTACTGCTCGAGCTGTAAGGGCAAGATAGGTAAGACTAGGGTTTACACTTCCAGATGAGCTCATGCAAGCACCATCTGTAACGAATACGTTTTCGCAACCCCAAACTTGATTGTGCGAATTAAGAACAGAGCTTTTTGGGTCTTTTCCCATTCGAGCACCACCCATTTCATGTTTTGAAAGTCCCAAAGGGAAATTGGGCATGATAAATGAATTGACATTTTTTACGCCCACAGACTCAAGCATCTCGGCTGCATCGGATGCCATCTCTTTTCTCATTTTGTGTTCGTTTTCTTTTATACTAGCATCGAACACAGCTAATGGAATACCAAATTGATCTTTTTTGTCTTTGCTAAGTGTAAGTGTGTTATCATCGTAAGGTAAAGTTTCTCCAAAGGCGACTAAACCCATAGTCCAACTGCCTGGCAAAGTGAGTTCATTTTTAAACTCTGATCCAAAGCTAAATTCTTTAACGTTTTTTTGCCAACCCGATCTTCCAGCTCCTCCTTGATAATTGAAACCGCCTAGGTAATCTCTTTTATCATTGCCTAAGTTTCTATAGCGTGGAATAAAAATTCCATTTGCTCTTCTACCAAAATAGTAATCATCTTCATTGCCTTCCCAGTCACCTTTTGCCCCAACTCTACTGTGGTGATCCATGATATTTCTACCAAGTTGGTCGCCTTCATTGCCCAGTCCATTTGGATGTGCTTGCGATGTAGAATTCAGCATTATTTGAGTTGTAGCCATTGAGCTTGCATTGAGAAAAACAATTTTGGCATAGAAATCAATTTCTTCTTTTGTCTCTTTGTCCACAATTCTTACTCCTTTCGCCATCTTGCCTTCATTATCAAAAATGATCTCCTTAGCTACTGAAAAAGGCCTTACAGTAAGATTCCCTGTTGCCATTGCGGCGGGTAAAGACGCTGACTGTGTACTGAAATATGCTCCGTAAGGACAACCTTTACTGCATGCGTTTCGATATTGACAAGAGGCTCTGCCAAGCTTTTGCTGTTCTTTTGTGGGTTCCGTTATGTGAGCGGTTCTTCCTATTGTGAAAGGCCTGTCTGGAAAAGTTTTCTTTAGTCTTAGCTTTACCTCTTTTTCAACACAATTGAGTTCCATAGCTTTCTGGAATACGCTATCTGGTAAATGTGATAAGCCTAATGCTTCACCGCTTACCCCCACAAATTTTTCTACATGAGTATACCAGCTTTCTATATCTTTATATCTAATAGGCCAATCAATACCTCTACCTTCTTTGTCATTTGCTTCAAAATCTAAGTCGCTCCATCTATAAACTTGTCGTCCCCATGTAAGTGACTTTCCTCCAATACCATTTCCTCTAAACCAATTGAAATCTTGTTTTCTTTCGTACGGGATTTCCTCAAAAGGCAACCAGAATTCGCAATTTGACTCATCAATAGGGTAGTTTCCTTCAATGCTTTGGTAAGGGAATTTTGCCTTTTGTTCGTTGGTTAAATGTCCTCTATGAGGTAGGTTCCAAGGATCAGTAAGAGCATTTTTGTAGCCTTCTATATGCTTTATATCTTTCCCTCTTTCAAGTAGTAATACCTTTAATCCTTTTTCACAAAGTTCTTTTGCTGCGTAGCCACCTGATATACCGCTTCCTACTACTATTGCATCGTAGGTATTAGATTCCTGATCAATGATGTTGTACATTTATTATAGAGTTATTGAATTACCAAAGCTAAAAAAAATCGACTGCAAAAATTATTTTTCAAGTCTGTATAAACTTATCAAAACTAAATAAGTCTAAGGGTTTATATAAAACATCAAAAAATGAACCTATTAAAATCAATTTCAATATTATTGCTTTTTGCATCTAGTGCCTTGTACGCACAAGAAGAAAGACTTACACTCACTCCACAGGAAAGAGCTGATAGGGCTACAAAACAAATGACCGAAAAGTTATCCTTGAATGAAGATCAAGTTTTTGCTATAACTTTTGTTAATAATGACTTTTATGCATCTAGTAAAGATCGTCCAAATTTCAGAGAAATGTCAACGGAAGACAGGGAGGCATTTCGAGAAGAAATGAAAGGGAAAAATGAGATCTATCAAGCTTCTATCCAAGCGATTTTGACTAAAGAGCAATTCGAGAAATGGTCACAGTTACAAGGAGAAGGAAGAGGTTCTCAGTCAGGGGAGAGGTCTAGACGAGGGCAGCGAGGAAATTAAGAAATAGTTTTTATAAGTTTGGTTAACCGATTAGCTGGTAGAGACTCCACTAGTCCGAATATCTAAACAATTAGGCTTAGGTTTGATTATATTTACCATAAATCAAACTATACTAAACCTATGTTTTTATTATTTCTTGGTGTGGCAGCTCTGATAGCCAGTTTTGCAATTAATACACCAGCTTCACCAATAAGCAAGTTGTCTAAACCAGTGCGTTACGCGGGTATTGTACTTATCGTTCTCGCTGGTTTATCAAAAACACTTGTTCAGATTAACCCAGGTCAGGTCGGAGTAAAGTCCTTGTTTGGTAATGTTCAGGAAGGTACCCTTCCAAGTGGTTTGAATTTCGTAAATCCACTAATGGAAGTTCGTGAATTTGACATTAAAACTCAGAATTACACCATGTCTGGTATTTTGGACGAAGGTAATAAGGGTGGAGACGATGCGATTCGTGCTCTATCTGCTGACGGACTTGAGGTTATTATAGACTTAACAGTTCTATATCGTATTACGTCAGATCAGGCTCCAACAATTTATCGTGAGTTGGGAATAGCTTATAGAGATGTAATTGTACGTCCTATAGCGAGGACTAGAATAAGAGATTTGGCGGCAAATTATGATGCAATTTCTTTGTACTCGTCAAAGAGAGAAGAGTTTCAGTCCAAAATATTCGATGCTATATCCAAAGATTTTTCTAATAGAGGACTAGTGCTTGAGCAGCTTTTGGTTCGTAATATTACTTTGCCACAATCTGTAAAATTGGCAATTGAATCTAAGATTAATGCTGAGCAAGAAGCTCAAAAAATGCAGTTTGTACTTCAGAAAGAAAAGCAAGAAGCAGAGCGTAAAAGAGTGGAGGCTCAAGGTATCGCAGATTATCAGAGAATTATAACCTCAACATTGACTGATAAGCAGTTGAAGTACATGGCGATTAATGCTCAGAAAGATTTAGCTGCTTCTGATAATGCAAAGATGATTATTATTGGGGATAGTAAGAATTCTCCATTTATATTGAATCCTTAAAATAGATTCACAAATAATGTTTTTGAAATCCACTTAGTTGAAAAGCTAAGTGGATTTTTTTTTATTCTACTCTTTGGCTTTTGTTTAATTCTCTTCGACGCTCCCATAACCTTTTATAAGTAGCTGAATTCAACTTTATTGTTGTAATAGTAGACTTCTTAACATAATGGGTAATAATGACCTTTACTAAGTTGTATAAATGAATAGAATTTTGGTTGTTCAATTGCCATTAATGAGAGATTATAAATTTAGTTGGGTGTATACAAAAAAAGGGACCGCCCTCAATGAGGCGGTCTCTTTAAACCTTATATTACAACAAACTGTATTACTTATTTATCCCACCAAGTACGAGTTTCCATTTCGTCGGCACCTTGCCTTGAAACAGCCGCTTCATAATTGTCTTTGTTCAGTGAGAACTCTAGCTCAGGATATGCTCTTCTACGTGGAATATCTCTTTGTAGTGTAGCATCTGGAGCACGTTGTAGTTGTGGGTAGTCTAATCTTTTCCACTCATGCCAAGCTTCCATACCTTGCATGTAAAGAGAAACCCACTTTGCTTCTCCAATTGACTTTTTCCAGTTACTTGCGTCAAAAGTTGCATTGGCAAGGTAGCTAGTACCATCAACTCCCCATTGGTTCATTGAGGCTTCAATTGCTGATTTGTAAAGTGCTTCGGCGTTTCCAGAAGTCCAGCCTCTTGCAGCTGCTTCAGATTGGTTGAAAAGCACCTCCGACAAAGTTAATATGACAGATGGTGAGCTTGCAGATCTAACAGCGATGCCTGGGAACGAAACTTCGTCGTTGGTAATACTACCAGCGATAGAGTTACGAACACCGTATGGCATACCTACGTAAGTTTGTGTAGGATCCAAAGGTGCTGGAGCTGGGTCAGCATATACTGATAATCTTGGATCACTAGATGCTTTCATATAATCTACCAAAACATTACTAACAGCGTAGTCAGTTCTTGTTAGGAAATGATCGTAGTATTGGTTCCAGTTATTGGCATCAGCGACATGTTGGTAAACCGCATTGTCATCGTTTGAAGTAAATACTCCTCCAGCAATTGCAGCACTCACTGCTGCTTTAGCCGCACTTTCGTTTACTTCTGACATTCTCATTCCTACTCTTAATAAAAGTGAGTTGGCAAACTTTTTCCATTTGGTCATATCCCCACCATAGAAAACATCTCCTTGTACTCCCTGAGCATCTAGCTCAATTTGTGAAGCAGCTTGTGTAAGCTCTGTCACCAAATTGGCGTAAATAGACTCTTGTGTGTCATACGATGGTGTGAAGTTTTCATTTCCTTTTAATCCTTCACTGTATGGTAAGTCACCCCAAAGGTCAGTTGCATTTTGCATGGCCCAAGCCATTAGTATTCTAGCAACAGCTATTTGATTATTATTCGATCCAGATGCTGAAATAAATCCTTTAGTTTCCTCGTCTGTATTAAGACGAATAATTTCCATTAGATCTATCATTCCGCCATCATCTCCATTTCCAGTGTACATTGTGTAAAAGCTGGCTGCAGGAGTTTCGTACCTAGAAGTCTCCGTATACTGAGTTTCTGCCCAGTGCTGTGCATATAGAATACCGGTGGTATTAAATTGCTGATTTACTAAACCTCTCATCGTATTACTAAATAGATAAGAAGAAGGAACTTGACTCACATTGTTAGGGTCAATATTCATTTTTTCGAAGTTCTCGCAAGAACTTGCGAAAAGTGCGAATGCCAAAGTGATTACTGATAATCCTTTGATTTTTTTAAATATATTTTTCATTTATAATTTCGTTTAGATTAATATTAATTAAAACCCAAAGTTTAAGTTGAAACCAGTAGAATTGAAAGATGGATGTTGTCCATTCTCAAATCCTTGAATGTTTCCAGAACCTAAGGCAGCCTCAGGATCAACATTTGGGATATTTTTAAACAAAATTGCTAAGTTTCTACCTACTAGGGAAATACGAGCATTAGTGAAAGGAGTTTTCTTTAAGATTGAACTTGGGATACTGTATCCAAGACTGACTTCACGTAACTTGATAAAACTAGCGTCGTAAACAAACTCATCTCTGTAGTTTCTAAGCGTTCCCCAGTAATCTACTGCTTCAAGATATACAGTGTTTTCTGCACCACTTTCAGTTACACCTTCGGCACGAATTCCACCACCATCAGCTACTGGCTCTCTTTGTTCAACACCTCTGTCGTTAAGTCCAACAGTGTTAGACAGTAATCCTGAGTACGATCCGTACCTGTTAGTTACAGAGTAGATGTTTCCACCTTTTTGGTAATCAATTACAGCATTAAGTGAGAAGCCTTTGTAGGCAAAAGTATTGATAAATCCACCAGTGAAATCTGCAAGTACTGAACCTACTACTTGGTTTCTTTCAATTACATAGTATCCATTCTCGTCTACTAACTTACGACCTTGGTCATCTAACTTGATTTTTTCGGCAACGATTGTACCGTAAGACTCACCTACTCTAGCATTAACAGACGGTCCCCACGAAGCGATAAGGTAGTTATCTAAGCCTGGAGCAAGTTCAACAACCTTGTTTCTGTTTCTTGCAAAGTTTATAGAAACATCCCAACTAAATTGGCTGGTTTTGATTGGAGTAGCTGTTAACATAAGCTCAACACCTTTGTTAGTAACTTTACCCGCATTGATAAATGCTCTTGTAAATCCTGACCCTCCAGATACTGCAATGTCCAAGATTTGATCCGTAGTAGCATTGTCATAGTAAGTGAAGTCAAACCCTGCACGTCCTTTTAAGAACCTCATGTCCAATCCAATTTCATATGAAGTAGTGGTCTCAGGAACAAGTGTTGAGTTATTCAAAGTATTTGGTACGTAGAAAGCTGGATTTGATCCAACTGGATTTGCACTACCATAGTTATTTCTTAACTGATATGGATCAGTATCATTACCAACTTTAGCCCAGCTAGCTCTTAGCTTACCGAAAGAAAGTAAATTGTTGTTATCCATTAAGCTAGAAAATACAAAACTACCACCCAATGCAGGATATAAGTAAGAATTGTTTGCAACTGGAAGTGTTGAAGAAATATCATTTCTTAACGAAGCATCAAAATATACAATGTCTTTGTATCCAATTGTTGCACTACCATATACAGAGTTTACTTGCTTCTCTTGGAAGTAATCAGTAACAGATGGGCGATCGACTGATGCTGCAATGTTGAAGTAGTTTGGTACGTTCAATCCACCAGCAGTCTCAGAACTGTTTCTGAAATATCTCTCATATCTGATGTTTCCTCCAGCAAGTGCCGATACAGAAATGTCACCAAATGTTTTTGAGTACTGAGCCAAAAGCTCATAGTTTGTTTCGCTTTGTGTTCTTAGGTCTTCTCTATACCAATCTTGAGGAATAGAACCAGAAGCAATTCTTTGCTCTCTTCTATCTGTGTAGAAGTCAGTTCTTACAAATCCAGTAAGAGAAAGCTCTGGAGTGAATTGGTATGACAGGTTCATGTTACCAAATACTCTTGATCTTTCGTCAACAGTTGGGCTTTCAAAAAGTACCCAGTAAGGATTTTCCCAATACAATGGATCTAGATTAGTTGGGCTTTTGATGTTCCATGTTCTATCTTTTCCGTCGGCAGTTTTATAGTTGCTCAACTTGTCCATGTCGATTTGTCTTTGGAACCACTGGTTGAAACTAGTAACAACGTTACCTTGCTCATTACCATATCCTGTAGATGGGCGACCGAAACCGTTAGATTTTACGAAATTTCCAACTATGTTAGCTGTAAGTTTATCACTCAACTTGGCACTACCAGAAAAATTAACAGTGTTTCTGTCAATCTTACTGTTCGGGATAGTTCCTTTTTGCTGTAAGTTAGTGTAAGACAAACGGAAGTTTGTATTGTCTGAAGCTCCACTCAATGAGATGTTGTTGTTCAATGTTCTTCCTGTCTCATAAAAGTCTGCAATGTTATTAGGGTTTGGAGAAAATGGAGTCATTTTTCCAAAGTCTTCGTCATCTGGGTACCAGCTATACCATTGTCTTACCAATTGGCCATCCATTCTTGGTCCCCAGCTCTCATCAGCAGCATAGTTTACTACTGGCTCACCATTGTACTGATCAAAAGACTGCTTATAGCCACCACCATAAGTGTTTTGGTAATCTGGCATAATCAGAATATTGTTGAATTGAGTAGAAGAGTTGATTTGTACACCAAGTCCTTTCTTCTTTGTCCCTTTCTTTGTCGTGATTAAGATAACACCGTTAGCAGCTCTAGATCCATAAAGTGCTGCTGCTGAAGGTCCTTTCAAAACAGAAATAGACTCAATGTCATCAGGGTTGATGTCTTGTGCAGCGTTTCCAAAGTCAGTTCCACCATCACCACTTTGAGTGTTCGTAGAGTTGTAGTTAGAGTTATCAATAGGAGTTCCGTCCACTACGAAAAGTGGTTGGTTGTTTCCACCAATTGAGTTTACTCCACGAATTACAATTCTAGAAGATCCACCAATGTTTCCAGGAGAACCTGTGATTTGAACACCAGCAATCTTACCCTGTAACGAGTTAACCACGTTAGCTTCTTTTACTTGAGCAAGACCTTCACCATCGATTTGTTGAACGGCATAACCTAATGAACGCTCTTCTCTTTTTACACCAAGTGCTGTTACTACAACTTCTGAAAGTTGAGCTGCATCTGAAGCAAGTGATACGTTAATTACGGTTTTGTTGCCTACAACCAAAGTTTGAGAAATCATTCCAACGAAAGAATATACAAGACTTGAGCCCTTTGGAGCCTCAATTTTGTAATTACCTTCCACGTCTGTCGTAGTTCCTCTTGTGCTACCTTTTAAAGTAACCGATACACCCGGTAGGGGAGAGTTGTCGTCACTGGCAAGTACCTTACCAGAAATTTGAAGTGTTTGGCCATTCGCCATAAGCGTAGTTAGCCCCACTACAAATAGTAGTAGAAATTTCTTCATACAGTTTTTAGTTTTGTTAGAAATAAGTTAATTGAAATACAAAATTAATAAATAATATTGTGCTAAGCAAGATAAGCCAAATAAAATATGGGCATTATATGTAATTGTATATTTAAAATAAAGTCAAATTTATTTTTGCATATTTTTTAATTTTCGGTGGAGTAGGCAAGGTGTATACGTAATGTAATATTTTAGCTTTAAAAAGTTATAAAAAAAGGGACTTTCCATTACTGAAAAGTCCCTTTAGGGTAGATGTTATATTTCCTTGTTAATTCAAATTTGAAAAGGTCTAAATATAAATTAAGCTTTATTTTTAGTTCAATGCAGCGACACCTGGGAGTATTTTTCCTTCCATGTATTCTAATAATGCACCACCACCTGTAGATACGTAAGACACTCTTTCTCCGTATCCAGCATTGTTGATTGCTGAAGCAGAATCTCCACCTCCAATCAATGAAAATGCGTTATTTGTTTCTGTTGCTTCCACCACTGCTTTAGCAATTGCATTGGTACCTGTAGCAAATGTTGGGAATTCGAAAACTCCCATTGGTCCATTCCAAAGAATCGTTTTTGAAGTTCTTACAACGCCTGCAAATAATTCAACTGTTTCGGGTCCAATATCAAGACCTTCCCATTCTGCGGGAATCTCTCCTCTTTTTACGACCTGAGTATTTGCATCGTCACTGAAGTCATCAGCAATAACGTTATCAAGTGGAAGGATGATATTAACACCTTTTTCTTTTGCCTTTTTAAGAATTTCTAAAGCAAGTTCTTGCTTGTCGGCTTCTAATAGTGATTTTCCTATTTCGCCGCCTTGAGCTTTTGAAAAAGTATATGTCATTCCACCACCAATGATAAGGTTGTCTACTTTATCAAGAAGCTTTTCAATGATAAGAATTTTATCTGAAATCTTTGCTCCACCCATAATGGCAGTATATGGTCTTTCGAAGTTTTCTAGCAGTTTTTGAGCATTTTCAATTTCGGCTTGCATTACATAACCACATACTCTGTCAGTGAAAAACTGACCAATAACCGCTGTGCTTGCATGTGCACGGTGTGCGGTACCAAATGCGTCGTTAACCCATACATCACCTAGTTTTGAAAGCTTCTCTGCGAAATCTTTGTCACCTTTAGTTTCTTCTTTGTAAAACCTTAAGTTTTCTAGCAAAAGAACTTCACCTTCTTTTAGGCTAGCTGATAAGTCCGTTGCTTCTTGACCAATACAGTCATTTGCGAACTTTACGCTTACACCTAAGATAAGAGAAAGAGAAGTAACTAAGTGCTTAAGAGAAGACTTCTCTGAAGGGCCATCCTTCGGTCTTCCAAGATGCGACATGAGGATACATGATCCACCGTCGGCTAATATTTTCTTTATTGTTGGAATTGTGGCCTTGATTCTTGTGTCATCTGTAATTTCAAAGTTGTCATTCAGTGGAACATTGAAATCAACTCTAACCAGAGCTTTTTTTCCTTTGAAATTATAGTTGTCTAATGTAATCATTAAGATTTTAAATTTAAGTTTCAGTAAGGAGTATACCTACAAATATATATTTCTTAGAAGGATTGTAAATAGGTGTTTATAAGAAGATTATCTTTTCTATTTAGATTATGCAATAAAATAATCACATTATTCTATTTTATTTAAATAGTATGAAAGTTTATGGGTAAGTGAGCTAATAATGAGGTGAATGGTCTTGTTTAGAAATTAAAATTGTTATACTTTTGCAGTCCGTTTTACAAAAGCGGATAAAATTGTTAACACTTTTTAAAAAATTACCATGTTTAAAAACCAATACGAGACGGTGTTCATTTTAACTCCCGTTTTATCTGAAGCTCAGATGAAGGACGCCGTAGAAAAGTTTAAAAGTGTGCTGACTGATAATGGTGCTGAGCTAATTAACGAGGAACATTGGGGTCTTCGCAAATTGGCATATCCCATCCAGCATAAATCTACGGGCTACTATCAGTTGTTTGAATTTAATGCAGAGCCAACGCTTATTGCTACACTGGAGACAGAGTACAAGCGTGATGAGCGTATTTTAAGATTCCTTACAACAAAGATGGACAAGTATTCAGCTGATTATGCTGAAAGAAGAAGAAATGGAAAGATTGGTAAAAAGAGCCAAGATACTCCTAAAGTTGAAGAACCTAAAAACGCGTAAGTCTTATGTCATTAGTAAACGAAAGAGTAGAACGTAAAGCCCAGGTACGTAAGAAGTATTGTAGATTTCAAAAAGCTGGCATTAAATACGTTGATTATAAGGATCCAAATTTCCTTTTGAAATTCGTAAACGAGCAAGGTAAAATCCTTCCAAGAAGATTGACTGGTAACAGTCTAAAGTTTCAACGCAAAGTGTCTGTTGCGATTAAAAGAGCACGTCACATGGCTTTGTTGCCTTATGTAGCAGATGGTTTAAAATAGGCCAATCTGCATTTCAATTAGGATTTTATTGAATAAAAAGATTTTAAACAAATGGAAATAATATTAACAACCGACATTGCTGGTCTTGGATACAAGAACGACACAATTGACGTAAAGCCAGGTTACGGTAGAAACTACCTAATACCACAAGGTTTTGCTAAATTGGCTACACCAAGCAATAAAAAGATTTTAGCTGAGAACTTGAAACAAGCTGCTCACAAAGCAGAAAAAATCAAGTCAGAAGCTGAGGCGATTGCAGCTCAAATTGGTGATAATTCTATCACTATTACAATGAAGGCTGGAGAGTCTGGACGTATATTTGGTAGAGTTACCAGTCTTCAAATTGCTGATGCACTTGCTGCAAAAGGAATTATTGTTGACAGAAAGCAAATTGCTTTGGAAGACATCAAATACGTAGGAGATTTTAAAGCTACTATCGATCTTCACAAAGAAGTGAAGCACGAGATCAGTATCTCTGTAGTAGAAGAGGCTAAAGCTGAGTAATCAGATAAGGCTTACACGCTATTAGTAAAAAAGCGATTCCATTTCGGAGTCGCTTTTTTTATGCTATCTGGTGCCGTGAATTTATTGTTTGTTCGTAAGATCGCTATACCTTGTGAAGGGTGGTTCATGTATAGGCGAGCATTGCAGAATAAATGGTTTGGCTACTCAAAATCAGGCCAATAGGATTTTATTTTCTTCCGCAAGAAACTCACACTTCTGGCTAATTGATCCATTCCATCTACTCCATCTTCGATGCTTATCCAACCATCAAAACCTACTCTTTTTAGTTCTGTAAAAATGGCGTCATAATCATTAAGCCCTTTTCCTATTTCTCCATGTCTTAACCTTTTTGCATAGCCTAAGGCTCCGCCTTCTTCTTTGCGTAGATCTTCTATGGTTCCTTCTATTAAATATCGGTCACTAGCATGCATTGTTACCACACGGTCAGACACCCGATATAATAAATCTAAAGGTTCTTCTCCAGCCAAAAACGTATTGCTTGGGTCATAATTGACTCCAAAGTTGGGATGCTTTATACGGTCAACCAATGCACAGAAAACATCCATTTTTTGAGCAAATTCTGGATACTCCCAAAAGTCATCTTTGTAGTGGTTTTCCAAAATCAATGTAATGCCATATTTCTCTGCCAATGGTAAGCATGCATCTATGCATTCTGCGGCGAAGCTGATACCTTCTTCCATGGAAAGTTCAGGTCTACGCTGACCAGATAGAACTCGGCAATATTGCCCACCCAATACATGTGTCATTTCTATCCAGCTTTTTTGTTTGGCTATTTCCTTGTCCCGAAATGCTTTATCTGGATGAGTGAAGTCTGGTGAACAACAAAGCATAGGAATTACTTTTCCATGGCTTTCTACTTGCTGTCTGAACTTTGGCCAATTGTTGGTATCCGCCATTTCTAGAAAGCCTGCGTACCATTCAATGCCATCTATTTCTAGTTTGGCGGCTAACTCTATCCATTCCGATACTTTCATGGTACCATCTTTACAGAGTTCTTGCATATAGGCTTTAGGAAATACAGCTAATTTTGGCATTGATATTGAGTTTTAATTATGTGAGCCTTCCCAGCTTTTTGGGAGGTTACGACCCAGTAAAGGGAATTGTTCTAAATCTAATACTTGAGCACTGACTGGTCCACATTCGTCGGAAAGTAAAAAAGTGGCGGCAGCTGCTATTTCTTCGGGCGAAAAAAGACGTTTTGCAGGGGCAAAAATTGCCGGTATATCTTTATACCAGTCATCTTTCATGCCCTCCTTCTTTTTCTTATTTTGTTCGTTTTCTGTTAATACCCAACCTGGATTAATTTGATTTACACGAACACCATTTTCTCTAAAAAGGCTGTCACCCAAATTTCTAGTCAAGGTCATTAAGGCACCTTTTGAGATACTATAGGCTAGTAAATCAGGTTCGCCCCCCCAGGCATTAATAGAGCCAATATTTAATACACAACCTTTTGACTTTTCTAGGTAGGGTAGAGCCTCTCGAATTATAGCCAGAGGAGCTACAGTATTGGTTTTAAGAATATCAATTAGGAATTCAGAATCTGTGTTTTGTATGGTAGAGGATACTATTTGGGCAGCATTGTTAACAATACAATCCAACTTTCCGAATTTTTGAATTACGCTTTCTATTAGTCGTTTAGGAGCTTCTTCTTTTGTGATATCTATTGTAAATATGGTAACGTTTTTTGCTCCTAAAGTTTCCACAAGGTCAATGCCTAGATGTTCGTCTAAACCATTCACTAAAACTTTTGCACCTTCCTTTACTGCTTTTTGGGCAATAGCCTTACCTATACCCGTGTAGCCGCCAGTTATCAAAATTATTTTGTTTGCTAAACGCATAAATTTATTCTGGTTTTAAAACACTTTTTATAACGGCACCACGGTGCATTTGCTCAAAAGCCTCATGCCAGTTCGATGTTGTCCAAATCCCGCCAATAATAGGTCTTACATCTAGCTTTCCACTCGATAATAATGCTAGAACCTTCTCCCAGATAGGCCAGTTGTGACTGAAGCTACCTTGTAGTCTTACATTTTTTTGAACCAATTGGTCAATAGAGAAATTTAAAGGCGTTGGTCCCCATCCTACTTTGGTGATTTGACCATTAGGACGTATCCAATCAAGTGCTAGTTTTAGGGTGGCACTTGCTCCAGAGGCGTCAATGACTACATCAGCCCCTAGACCATCTGCTGCGGTAGCCCAAGGAAGAGCATCACCTACGATAGTTTCAAAACCATATTGTTGGGCTATTGATAATCTTTTGGCATCGGAAGGTAAGCCAACGAGAGCAACGTCTGCACCACTTAAATGAGCCATAACCGCACAAAGAATTCCTATTGTTCCTGGTCCTATAACAATTACACGGTCTCCAGGTCTTATTGTAGAATTCATAATAACCGCATTATAGGCTACCGAGCAAGGCTCTGTTAAGCAGGCTTGTTCAAATGGTAAGTTGTCAGGCACAACATGTAAGCATCTGGCTGGAACTTTAACAAATTTTGTCATTGCCCCATTTACTCCGTAGCCAAAACCCTTTCTGTCTGGGTCAAGATTGTAAAGTCCTTGTCTAGAAAGAGGGCTATTTTGATTGATGACGGCGGCTGTTTCGCTCACTACTCTTGCACCTTCTTGCCAACCTTTTACATTTTTGCCAATTTCAACTATATGTCCACCGAATTCGTGTCCTAACACTACGGGATAGTTGACGTGCCAGCTATGGTCTGCCGTCCATTGGTGTAAATCACTGCCACAAACACCAACGTTTGCGACCTCAAGTAGCACATCGTCTTCGCCAATAATTGGTTTGGAGACTTCGCGAATTTCTACACTTCCTTTTTGGGAAGAATAATTAACAACAGCAATGGATTTCATAAGTATTATATTTTCAATTGACTTGAGGAATTAAACGTTACCGTAAGCATGGATTTTTTGGCAGATAAGTCTTAATGAGCTTTCTAAATCACCATCTGCTGTTTTGAAAGAATCTGCATCGATGGTTAATGGTGCACCAAGCACAACGAGCGGAGCACCGTACTGAGGGCAAAGTATTGCCTGCTCTAATGATAGGCCACCAACAGCTTGTACTGGCACACTGACCGCATTCACAACTTCTTTTAATTGGTCGAGCGGACTTGGCATTCTGTGACCATTGGCGGCAATTCCTCTGCGTTCGTCATAACCAATGTGGTGAATTACAAAATCACAACCCAAATCTTCCAACCATTTGGCACCTGCCACCATATCGGGGCAGCCTAGGTTATCGCCCATGACCTTAACTCCGTAGTCTTTTCCTGCTTGAACCATTACTTTTATGGTTTCTTCATGAGCTCTTGCCATCACTACAACATGTGTAGCACCTGCCTTCGCCATCATTTCAGCTTCCAGATAACCGCCATCCATGGTTTTTAAGTCGGCTACAATAGGTGTGTTTGGGAAAGCTTCGCGAAGTTTTCGGACTCCATGTAAGCCTTCAGCTAAGATAAGTGGCGTACCAGCTTCTAACCAATCTACTCCGGCTCTCATGGCCATGGCTGCTGTTTCCAAAGCTTCGTCAATATTGGTAAGATCTAAAGAAATTTGTACAATTGGTTTCATGGGCTAGGGTTTCATATAGTTCACTAAAAATACTAATCTTTCTAGAATAATTCATACATATGATTATAAATTGCTTTGAAAACTATGAATCCATCTCAGTTGAAGAAGGGATGTTTGAGCATCATGCGGCAACTATAAATTAGCTACTCGAAAAAGTAAAAAGTCAGGGAAAATTAATTTTTCTCTGACTTTTTTAAACTGCCTTGTGGGCAAAGATGATGGTATAATTTTTATAGAAAACTAAAATTTCAATCCAAATATACAATGGCCTTGATTACATCCTCTTCGGGATTGAGCCATAAGGGAAATACTTCAGGAAGGGTTTCAAAGGCTGTTTTGTGAGTTAGCCATGGAGCTGTATTTATCTTTCCTGTTTCCATGAGGTTAATGATTTGCTTGAAATCACGTGGCAAAGAATTTCTACTCGACATTAGTGTGATTTCCTTTTTATGAAAACTAGGGTCTTCAAAAGTTACTTCGCCTTGGAATAAACCAATGAATATAATTTTAGCTCCTTGTGCTGCCAAGCTGAAGCTAGTTTCCATGGATTTTTTGTTTCCTGTAGCGTCAAAAATTACGGTTGGTAAATTTCCAGAAAGTCTTTCTTTGAGCATTTGGGAAGTAAGCCTGTCATTAAGCTCAATAACCTCGTCAGCAAGATTGTTCTTTAAGCTGAATTGAAGTCTTTTTGCATTAAGGTCAGCAATAAGAACTTTTGCTCCAGAGAGTTTTGCGAACTGTGCGGTTGAAAGACCAATAGGGCCTGCTCCAATTATTAAAACAATATCGTTCTGTGTTATTGTTGCTCTGTTAACTGCATGTAGTCCAATTCCCAAAGTTTCAACTAAAGCCAGCTGGTCGAAATCAAGTTTCGAAGAAGGGTGCACTTTGTCTTGAGGTAGTTTCATGTACTCGGTCATTCCCCCATCAATGTGAACGCCAAGCACTTGTAAGTTTTCGCAGCAGTTACTCAACCCTCTTTTGCAAGCTTGACAAACTCTACAATTAATGTAGGGTTCTATAGAAACCTTATCGCCAATCTTCAGGGTTCTGGTATTTTGGTAAGAGCCTATTTCAACAACCTCGGCACCAAGCTCATGACCTAATATTCTTGGGTACGTGAAAAAGGGTTGTCTACCTCTAAAAGCATGGTAGTCTGTACCACAAATTCCGATTCGCTTGATTTTAACAAGAACCTCGTCACTTCCGATTGTTATAATATCTTCTTTGTGGGAATGCGAAAGTGTGCCGGGTTCATTGAGAATTATTGATTTCATAATTATTTCTTAAGCCTAAATCTTAAAGATTTGGTCCATTAGAACCCATTTCTCTCCCGGCTTAGCACCTGGGACTTCTTTTTGAAATCCCCACATTAGATTTTCCCATTCTACGACGTCAGGATTTTCCTGGTCCATTTGTGCTGCTTTTTCAAAAGAGAAGTCAGCATTTACTTCCATGATCATGAACATTCTATTTCCAAAGAGGTAGATTTCCATTGAGGTAACTCCTTTATCTCGAATGCTTTGGTTGATATGTGGCCGTTGGTTCTCTGGTTTATGATGCCATTTATACTTTTCTATAAGTTGTGGATCATCAACAAGGTCGCAAGTGAGGCAGTATTTTTTCATGTTTAATCGTTCCAGTGAGTAGCAATTATTTTTTCAATATGAGGGTATGCTTGGTCTTCTTCTTTGTATTTCTTTCTTTGGTCAATAATTTCCTTTTTTAGATCTGCAATGATCGATTGGTAAGCCGGATTTTTGTATCGATTTACAACTTCATTTGGATCTAAACTCAAATCATAAAACTCCCAAGCAGCTGGTGTTGGACCAAAAGGATATGAATCATTTGGGTCTTTAATCCATGTAAAAGTACTTTGTCCATATTTAGATTCATCGTAATGTGCCCCATAATAAAAAATGAGTTTGTACTTATTTGTTCTAACTCCAAAACTTGAGGGAATATCATGATGAGTTAGGTGCATCCAATACCTGTAATATGTAGCTTTATGAAAAGCTAAAGTAGGGTTTTGAGCAACCTTCTTAAAGCTTTCTCCTTGCATATATGATGGCGTATTACCACCTGCTAAATCAATCATAGTAGGGGCATAGTCTACATTGTTGACAATTGCTTTTGTTCTTTTTCCTGCATTTGTGTTTTTAGTATTCTTCATTATAAAAGGCATACGCATAGATTCGTCATACATCCATCTCTTATCCATGTAGTCATGCTCACCTAGCATCATTCCTTGATCCGAGGTGTAAATGATAATCGTATTGTCCCACAAGTTATTATCTTTTAAGTATTTGAACAACCTACCTAAGTTGTCATCAACACCTTTAACGCAGCGGAGGTATTTCTTTAGATACATTTGATATGCTGCAGATGTTGCTTCTGACTGGTTTCTGATCGTATCCAAGCCGTATTGTTTAGTGTAATTTCGATATGGGTGTCGCATAGATACTGAAGTTCCAATTCTTCGCTTAAGTGTTCCATCTCTTCCCAGCGTTCCTTCTGAACCAAAAAATGGTTGAGCGTAAAGACTAGATGGCTCTGGAATAAATGTATCAGCCAAATAAGATTCGTATCTCTCTGGATATTCAAAGTCGTCATGTGGAGCCTTGTGATGATGCATCAAGAAAAATGGTTTTGATTTATCTGTCTTATCAAGCCATTCTAGGGTGATATCAGTAATTACGTCTGATACATACCCTTTGTAATTTACGTAGTTATTTCCCCATTCTCCTTTGCCTTTTTCTTTTAATTTTGGATCAAAATAATCACCTTGGCTATTCAATACCTTGTAATAATCAAATGCCGAAGGTTCATCTTTTAGGTGCCATTTGCCTATAACAGCAGTTTGATAGCCCAGTTTTTTCAATTCTTGAGGTAAGTATTGCTTTTCTCCAGGAAGGTGTCCGTCCAAATCTAAGACCCCGTTGGTTTGACTATATTGACCTGTCAGAATGTTCGCCCTACTTGGAGTACAAATCGAATTGGTACAAAATGCATTTTCAAAGAGAACGCTTTCTTTAGCAAACAAGTCCAAATTTGGTGTTGGATTAAGTTCTGCTAATCTACCACCGTATGCTCCAATGGCTTGAGAGGTGTGGTCGTCCGTCATTATATAGATGATGTTTGGTCGATTTTGACCAACACTGATGATGGTCTGGAAAAATAGCCCAATTAAAACGAAAAGCTTCAGGTTAGAGATCATGTTTTGTATTCTTTAGGTTTGAAACAGTATTCCTTATTATTCTAAGAAATCCATTTAAGCAAATTTACTTACAATATATTGGCAGTTCAATATTCTAAATATGCTTACCTTGATACGAAATTGGCAACTTGGCTGATAGGGTAAGCCAACAATCCTTAAATTTTATAAATTCGGATCTACTTCAAAAAATAACATATGAAAAAAAGCCTTCTTCTTTTACTCATTTCTTCGTTGCTCTTTTCTTGTTCAAAAAAAGAAAAACCAAATGTTCTTTTCTTATTCATTGATGACTTGGCATATGATGCAGTTGCGAGTTATGGCAACGATGTAGTGAAAACTCCCAATATTGATAGAATTGCAAGTAAGGGTACTCGTTTTTCGCATGCCTATAACATGGGATCATGGAGTGGTGCAGTGTGTACAGCGTCTAGATCGATGATTATTTCAGGTTTGTCCGTATGGCGTGCAAACCAAAACCGTGAGCTATGGCACAATAATGACAGTACTTCTATTGCCAATACTTGGGGTAAACTGATGGAAAAGCAAGGTTATGATACTTACATGGCGGGTAAATGGCATGTAGACGTCCCTGCTGATGTTGTTTTTCAAGAAACAAGACATATTCGTCCTGGTATGCCTGGCGATGGATTTAATTTTAAAGTAGTAAAAGAAATGTATGCCGATGGAAGGCAGCCAAGTATTGAAGAAGTTACAGAGAAAAGGCCAAACGGTTATTTTAGACCTTTAAGTTCTAGTGATAATTCTTGGTCACCAACAGATACTAGTAAAGGTGGTTTTTGGAAAGGTGGGAAGCACTGGTCTGAAGTTTTGCTAGATGATGCCAAAGAGTTTATTGGAATGGCGGAGAAAAAAGAAAATCCTTTTTTCATGTATTTGGCATTTAATGCTGCTCATGATCCTCGCCAAGCACCACAAGAATACCTAGACATGTATCCTTTGGACGAAATTAAAATTCCTGAGAACTTTATGGAAGACTATATGTATCATGAAGAGGTAGGTGCTGGGCCACTCCTTCGTGACGAAGCTCTTGCTCCTTTTCCTCGTACAGAATATGCCATAAAAGTTCACCTACAAGAATATTATGCTTTGATAACTCACTTAGATATTCAGATTGGAAATATTTTGAAAGAGCTTGAAGATAAAGGACTTCTTGATGATACTTATGTTTTCCTTACCGCAGATCATGGTTTGGCAATGGGAAGTCATGGCCTATTGGGTAAGCAAAACATGTATGACCATAGCATGAGAGTTCCATTGATGGTAATGGGTCCTGATGTGAAAGAAGGATTAGTAGTAGATGCTGATGTGCATTTGCAGGATGTAATGGCTTCGGCTTTAGATGTTGCAGGTATTGAGAAGCCTGATTTTGTAGAGTTCAATAGCTTAATGCCTTACGCTAAAGGTACTGAGACAAAGACAAAGCTAAATGGAGTATATGGTGCTTATTTGAAAAAGCAGCGAATGATGCGAAAAGATGGATTTAAGTTGATCGTTTATCCAGAAGTCAATCGAGTTTTGCTTTATGATATGACAAACGATCCACAAGAAATAGTTGATTTGGGCTCAAATCCTGAATATGCTACTAAGAAAAAAGAACTGATGCAAGACTTACTCAGTCGTCAGAAAGAGTTGGGTGACGATTTGGATTTGGGAAATGCAAGTATTTAGAAAGTATTGAAAATATATAAATAGTTATGAGATTTAAGTTTATCCTCCTTTACCTATTAGCTTCAAACGTACTTTTTGCTCAAAATGAGTTAAAGGTTGAAGTGGTTGTAGCAAAACAATTACAGAATGAAGCAAAAGCAGATGGAAGGCTATTTTTGTTTTTGAATCAAAATCCTGATGTAGAACCTAGGACACAGACATGGCCGAGTGCGGGAAATTACATGTTTGCCAAGAATTTCTCAGGTTTAAAAGCCAAGAAAGGAATTGAGATTAAAAGTGAAGATGAATGGATAGGCACTGCAAATTGGGATTTAAACTCAGTTCCTAATGGTACTTATTACTTACAAGTGCTATGGGATCAAAACACAGAAGAGTCTACACTTCAAGGAGCGGGCAATTTATATTCAGAGAAGCAAAAGCTTGTAATTGATAAAAATACCAAAGCTAAAGTTACGCTCAACTCTAAAATTGAAGCTCGAAAAATTGTTGATCATCCTCTTGTGAAGGTAGTTGATATTAAAAGTGAAGCTTTGAGTGAGTTTTGGGGGAAAGAAATGCGAGTGAAGGCGTCAATTCTATTGCCTTTTGGCTATCAGAAAGGGAAGTCCTACCCAATTAGGTATAACATTTCGGGCTACGGAGGTCGCTATGATAGGGTAAACAGAATAGTTAAAAATGAAGCATTTATGAAATGGTGGGAGTCTAGCGAAGCACCACAAATAATTAATGTTTTTGTAGATGCTGAAGGGCCGTTTGGTGATAATTATCATTTGGATTCTGACAATAGCGGGCCTTATGGTCATGCATTAATCAAAGAGCTCGCACCTACAATAGAAGACATGTATCGTGGAGAAAGTGGTTTCAAAACACGATTTGTAGATGGTTGCTCTACTGGTGGTTGGGTTTCTCTCGGACTGCAAATGTATTATCCTGATTTCTTTAATGGTACTTTTTCTTATAGTCCAGATGCGATAGACTTTGAAAACTATCAGTTGATCAATATTTACAAGGATGAAAATGCATTTGTAAATGAACACGGCTACCTGCGACCAATTATGAGAGATACCAATGGTGAACCCATGATGAGCATGAAGGACTTTATTCAATACGAAAACGTGCTAGGAGCAAGTAATACTTACCTTAACTCTGGTGGGCAGTTTAGTGCTCACACTGCTTTGTATAGTCCTAAAGGCGAGAATGGCTTACCTAGGCCAATGTTTGACCCGCAGACTGGAGTTATAGATCATGAGGTTACAAAAGTGTGGGAGAAATACGATTTTAAGAAATATGCTGCAAAAAACTGGGCAACACTTGGCCCAAAACTTCAAGGCAAAATATACGTATGGATGGGGGATATGGATAATTTCTATCTCAATACTGGGACGAGAGGTTTCGAGGCTTTTTTGAAAGAAACCACCAACCCAAAGTCGGATGCCGTGATTGAATACACACCAATGAAAGGTCATTGTGCCAACTATGATAACAAGAAGGTTTTGTTGCAGATGAAGGAGCGGTTGAGTGAGGTGGAGTAGTTTTTTTACGCAGTGATAGGAACACGGATAGGACTGATCAGACAGATTTTTCGGATTGTAATTTCGGACCAGAGTCAGACATGGTCTCTCTGGGAAAACTCCATTTTCTGTTGTGTTTGAAGCTGTCAATTAATTGATATTGTTTGTTATCCTTTAATTTTTAAGGGAGACTTGCCTACTAACTGTTCTTTCGACGATTTCGGCTAAAGCCGATAAGGACTTCGTTCATTTTAGATTATCCACGGCTTGAAAGCCGTGGGAAGTTTTCGAGTTCTTGAATTTCTTCTATTTTTAAGAAGGAAGTGCTAGCAAACAGTACGAGTAAAACGAGAGCATAAGAATTTAATTACCACGAGGCTTTAGCCCGTGGATAAGGGAAAGAGTTGAACCGATAGGGCTTTAGCCCAAAAGAAAGGAGTAACTAGTATTGTCTTTTAGCGTTTGTCTGTGTCCCAGCAGAAGAGTTCAAATGTCATTCAAAGTCTTGAAGTTTTAGCAAAACAAATGTTGAGCCGCAGTAAATTGTTTCTATGCAAACCCCGCAGCAGGGATAGAGGCGGTACCCCACATCCGTCAGATGACGGAGAGGAGTAAAGCCAAAAGCCCGATCGCCACAGAGCTTTAGCGAAGTGGGGAGCTGCCCAAAATATTCACTCAAGCTTCAGAAAATTAGAATTCCTTAGCCCTTCTCCCTATTTTTGTGCGATCATTTCAAAAAGAGCGAATAAAGAGCATAAATGGAGATTTCGAAGACATATAATCCGAGAGAAGTAGAAGACAAATGGTATAGCTACTGGACAGACAATGGTTTTTTTAAAGCCACGCCAAATCCAGATAAGGAGCCGTACAGTATTGTGATTCCGCCACCAAATGTCACAGGTGTGTTGCACATGGGTCATATGCTTAATAATACGATTCAGGATGTGCTCATTCGCAAAGCTCGTATGGAGGGCAAAGAAGCTTGCTGGGTGCCTGGTACGGATCATGCCTCTATAGCTACGGAAGCCAAAGTGGTTGCGATGCTCAAGGAAAAGGGTATCAATAAGGCGGATCTTTCTCGTGAGGAATATTTGGAATACTGCTGGGAATGGACAGAGAAATATGGTGGTATAATACTACAGCAATTGCGAAAGCTTGGTGCTTCTTGTGACTGGGACCGCACGCGATTCACAATGGAGGAGAGCTTGTATGATGCTGTAATCGATGTTTTTATAGACCTCTATAACAAAGAAGATATTTACCGAGGATACCGAATGGTGAACTGGGATCCTGAAGCGAAAACGACGGTTTCGGATGAAGAGGTATTGACCAAAGAGCTTCATCAAAAGTTAGTATATATTAAATATGAAGGTGCTGATGGTGATGTGGTTATTGCCACTACTCGCCCAGAGACTATCATGGCAGATGCTGCGATATGCGTAAATCCTGAGGATGATCGTTTCAAGCATTTGGTAGGTAAGAAAGTGAGAATTCCGCTAATAGATCGTGAGATTGAAATCATTGCGGATGAATATGTGGAGATGGAGTTTGGTACGGGTTGCTTGAAGGTAACTCCTGCTCACGATCAAAACGATTTTAGGCTTGGCGAGAAGCACAAGCTAGAAGTTATTGATATTCTAACCGACGATGCGAAGCTTAATGAGAAAGCTAAAATACTAGTTGGTGAGGATAGATTTGTGGCTCGTAAGAAAATAGTAAAGCTGCTAGAAGCATCTGGAAACTTGGTTAAAGTGGAGGATTACACTTCTAACGTAGGTACAAGTGAACGTACAGGTGCTGTAATTGAGCCAAAAATATCTTTGCAGTGGTTCTTGAAAATGGATAGACTTAGTCAGCCGGCATTGAAAAATGTAATGGATGATACAATTCAGCTTTTGCCACCGAAATTCAAAAATACATATCGCCACTGGATGGAGAATGTACACGATTGGTGTATCAGCCGCCAGCTGTGGTGGGGACATAGGATTCCGGCTTTTTACATGGAAGATGGAACTTGTATTGTTGCCAAAACAAAAGTAGAAGCTCTTAAAATTGCTCGTGAGAAATATCAACTATTTGCACTTAGTGAAAAAGACTTGACTCAGGACGAAGATGTATTAGATACATGGTTCAGTTCTTGGTTATGGCCTATTTCGGTATTTGATGGTTTTAAAGACCCTGACAATGCGGATATCAACTATTTCTACCCAACCAATGACTTGGTAACTGCTCCTGAGATCTTGTTTTTCTGGGTGGCTAGAATGATTATTGCTGGGTATGAGTACAAAGGACAATATCCTTTCAAAAATGTATATCTCACAGGAATTGTTCGTGATAAGCAGGGACGTAAAATGTCGAAATCGCTTGGGAATTCGCCTGACCCAATAGAATTAATAGAAAAGTACGGTGCCGATGGCGTGCGTACTGGAATGCTTTTCAGCTCGCCAGCTGGTAATGATTTACCATTTGATGAGAAGCTTTGTGAGCAAGGACGTAACTTTTCTAATAAGATTTGGAACGCCTTTAGGCTTGTAAAAGGTTGGGATGTAGATAATACGGCGGACCAGCCACAAAGTGCTGATGCGGCTATTAAGTGGTTTGAATCCCAACTAAACGCCACAATCGCAGAAGTACACGACCACTACGATAAGTTCAGGATTTCGGATGCATTGTTGAGTACTTATAATTTAATTTGGAACGACTTCTGTTCGCAATATCTCGAGATGGTGAAACCAGCTTATGTGGATGGAGTGAGTTTGCCGATTGATCAAAAGACTTATGATGAAACGATAAAGTTCTTTGAGGAATTGATGACATTGGTTCATCCATTTACACCATTCATTAGTGAGGAGCTTTGGCAGAACCTTAGCGAAAGAGCTGAATTGGCGACCATTTGTAAAGCGGAATTTCCAAAAGGGGGAGATGTTGATAAAGGTGTTTTAGCTGAGTTTGAAATTCTATTTGAGTTGGTTTCTTGGATTAGAAATACGCGTCAGGAAAAGCAAATTTCGCCAAAGGAGGCACTTCCATTGCAAATTAAAACAAGCCAACTAGCGGTGTATGAAAAGATCGGCAGCTTGATTACGAAACTCGGAAATATCAGTGAGTTGAGTTTTATGGACGAACTTGAAAACTCAGGAATCATTATCAAAGGAGATGAGTTTGCTCTTGACCTTGGTGATAACCTTGACGTAGAAGCAGAAAAGGCCAAACTAGAAGCCGATTTGGTTTATACGAAGGGTTTTATGAAATCTGTTCAAGGTAAATTATCAAATGAGCGATTTGTTGCCAATGCCAAGCCAGAGATTGTTGAAAAAGAAAGAGAGAAGTTGGCAGATGCCGAGTCTAAAATAGCAGCCATAGAAATTGCCTTATCTAAACTATGATAGGTGTTTTTGACTCGGGAATCGGTGGATTGAGTCTTTTGAGAGCGATAAAAGATCGCTTGCCAAAAGAAGACTATATCTACTATGCAGATGTCAAACACGTACCATACTCCTACCGAAGCAGCGAAGAGATTCGTGATTTAGTAGAAAATGCTTGCCTATTTTTAAGGGAAAAAGGCTGCGATGTAATTGTGTTGGCATGTAATACTGCTACCAATGTGGCAGTAGAATACCTGCGTGAGAAGTATGACTTTCCGATTGTTGCTATTCAGCCAGCTGTGAAAATTGCAGCTGACTTAGGAGACAATAAAGATCGAATTCTAACTTGTGCCACGCCAGTGACACTGTCCTCGGATCGTTACAATAAACTTGTAAAAAGCTTAAATATATCTGAGCGATTGGATAATCTTCCTTTGCCTAAGTTAGTAGAATTTGCAGAGAAAGGAATATTTGAAGGAGTCGAAGTAGAAGCCTATTTAAAAAAGGAAATAGGAGCTCTAAATACTCCTGAGCATCATTTCATCGTATTGGGATGTACACACTTTACGTTTTATGAAGACTTGATAGAAAGACTTTTTCCAAATCTTGTTGCTATAGATGGTAATGAAGGTACAGCGAAAAGAGTTGAATTCGTCATGGCTGAAAATGGGCTTCTGAATTCGAACGGAACAAGTGCAATTACTTTTTATGAATCAGGAGAAAGGGTAGTGGATGATACGAAGTATTTTGATTTGTTAAGCTGATCTTTTTAGTGGCATTGGGAAGTTGCTAATTTTAAGTTTTTGTATACTATCAGTTACCTCAATGCAGCACATCTGCCAATACAGCAATGGATTTTATGTTTTTGAATTCTTCTAAGTGTAGTTGGTAGAAGTTTAGGAAAATGTCTAACAGGTGTGATCTGAAATTGTTATTCATCACCAATGGATCTTCCCAGTTGCTTTTTATTAGCTTATCTAGATATTCAACTGTATTGGACTCAATAGGTAGATTTATTCCGGCTTCGTAAAATTGGTTTTTTATTTCCTTTGCACTTTGTGGAGCAAAACCAAGATAAGCCGATAGCTTCATTAGGAACTTTAAATGAAAGTTTTCCACTTCGTTTTCCAGCGTATCAAAAGTTAAAATAGCCTGATATAGGAAGAAAAATAGCTCCTCATTATCTATCGACTCTTTGAGAGTCTTGCTCAAGATTTCATTGATAAAAATACCAATTGTTGTTTTTTTTATCTCAAATGGAATATGCTGAAGTGCATTGGGACATTTGATCTCCGAAATACGGTGGAGGTCTTTTTTTTCATTATGGTAAACAACTAACTCCAGCAATGTGAGTGGCTGAAAAAGAGCAATTTTATTCTTGCCTCTTGCAGAACGCACCCCATTTTCGATATACCCTTGGATGCCAAATTTTTCGGTATAGATTTTTACCACGATCGAGGTTTCTCGATAAGGCACATAACTCAATACGATTCCCTTGGTTTTGTGTAACATGGTACAGCAAAAATAGCAAAATCAGAAACCAATGTGCATTTAAATTGTGCCTATATGTTTGACTTTTACTAAAAACTAAAGCATCTAAAATTGAGGATTTTTGAAATTAATAACGATTCAAAAAAATAATTCGATTTAGTCACTAAGCGTTATAAGGGAAAATTCGACGAATAGCTTTTCTAGGTAAAAGGAACACTATTTTTTCTATTACCCCATTAAAATCTAGATAGCTGAATTTGTCATTATTTTATAAACAATATTCTTTCAGTTTGAATGCCACTTTGGTTTTCAACTTCCAAATAATAGGTACCAATAGGATATGCACTCAAGTCAACATTTTCACTATTGGTTTTTGGTACAATAGTTTTAATGAGTTGACCGAGACTATTCCGTACTCTAATAGTGTTCGTATTTGAAGTAGGGGAATTTAACATATTTATGAGTATTGAATTTTTTACAGGATTGGGTCCGTAGGAGAATATTCCTGAATCTGTTACAGATTTCTTTCTTCCTGCATCTGCTTTGAATCTATTTAGGTGAAGACGAATATTCTTAGTCGTACTATTGCCGCTAGGATCGGTCAGTGTTAGCTGAATATTCTTTAAAATAGTATCTGCAAGCATAAACTCGGTTTGAGAAAACTCAGAACTAACTATGGAACAATTATCGTAACCTAAAGAGCCAAGTGAGTCTAGGATGATTTCAGCTTTTCCACTAGAATTAAGAGTAAGAACAATGGAATCCAAAGTAATAGTAGGCTTAATTGTATCTAAAACAGTAATAGTTACCTGTCCTATTTGGGTGTTGCCTGCATTGTCACTGGCATACACATTTGTAGATTGATCTTTGGCACTGTTGCAATTAAATGATTGATTATCTAATACAGTAATACTCGAAATTCCCGAAGGGTCATTTACCAAGTTTTCAATCATCGAAGAGCTAAATTTACCTTCCCCTTTTTCGTCGAGATAGATAGAAACAGAACCTGAGATATTTGGAGGTAAGTTGTCAACAATATTTACCATTAAAGCTTTGGCAGATACATTTCCATGGTTGTCTATTGCTATTATTTCAAGAATTCCGGACGACATTTCTGTTGTTAAAATTTCTTGATTTGCTGTAATCTGTTTTATTCCACATGGATCAAAAGCCAGCGGAGCTAACAGCTCTTGGGTCAGTACTACCTGCCCTTGAGCATTTGCAAAGAATGTTACTGGTTCGTCAATGATGTATGGTTCTATTTTGTCGAAAACTCGAATGCTGACGGCTTTTGAACTTTTATTTCCATAAGTATCCATTGCAGTTAATATAACCTGCTGGTCGCCTACATCATTACAAGAAAACAAGGTTCTGTCGAGAGATAAATTATAATAACCAGTATTGTCGCTAGTACCATAGTCCAAATCTCTAGGATCTAGCTCACCATATCCATCACTGTTTAGGAATACATCAGCAGTTCTTGTTCTCACTATAGGTCCTGTTCTGTCGGCTACGGTTAGTCTTGAATAACAAGATGAAGACAACATTTGAACGGTGTTACTTTCAGTAACTGTTAACTGTACATAATACTCGCCTACACTAAATGGGCCGTAATTATCAAGCGTAAGGTTCAGAGGATTATTGTCTGGGTCAAAGGAGCCATTGTTTGCATCTTCTACCGCCACCATAACTGTTTCAGAATTACCTAGTTCCTTATTGATGTCCTTACATTTAGCCGTTGGCGGTCTATTTGGGTTTATAAGCGTAATATTAAAATTGGAAGAAGAATTGAAGCTGTCAATGAAGGGCGGTGTAAAAGGAGTGGGTGGTATAGTAACTCTAATAACCTCAACCACTCTTATTTCATATGCACTTCCAAAATTCAAGTTGTTAATCGTGAATGACCTAGAACTTGCACTAATATTATCAATTACTGTAGCAGGCATGCCTACAACATTATAAGAAATTTGAAATCGGTTTAAACTTACTCCAGGGGAAATCGTAACATCGGTTTCTCCCCATGCGACCATTACTGAGTTAGATGTTCCTACTTGTGTAACACTCGATATTGGCGTAGTAGCTAAAGTTTCCAATACTGCTAAAAGTAGCAAGCTTAAAATTGTGTGTATTTTTTTCATAACTAAATAAGTTTTGATGTTTTCAAATCCATTTATTTCACTATTTCTAAAGGAATGTTGCTGTTCTCGGTCTGAAGTGCTGCTGAAGAATTGCAGGCACTTTGAATTTTTGCAGAGAAAACTGAACCTGTTTTAGCTTCAAATCCAGGTTTTAATTCAATTGCATTTCCAGCCATGAAATTGACATTAGCGGGTGAATTAATCTTATTAAGAGCCACTATGTAACTCACAGCCTGCTGAGTCATATTGGAATTGATAGGTGAAACATTCACAATGGTTATTGCCTCGCCAGAAATTTGTACCGTGAGGATTGCGGGATCGCTATACCTAGTGCATCCTGATTGCGAAAGTTTACACCTAAATTGTTGACCATTCAGGGCAACTGATGGAAAGGTTAAATCTAAAGTAGGGCTAGTTACATTACTGAAGACCGCATCTGCAATTACGTCCACAAAGCCTGTTCCATTGTTTACTTGCCATTGATATGCAATACCAGATCCGCTGACTATGGTGCTAAAAGCAGTGTGATTTCCTTGACAAATAGTGCTTGACTCAGGTTGTGAGGTAATGATGCCTGTGAAAATAATGCCGGAAGATGTAACCTCAGTAGTAGCCGTAGCGGTACAGCCATTTGCAGCCGTAACGGTAACCGTATAAGTTCCGGGATTAGAAATGGTTGCCAAAGCATTATTTCCAAGACCATTTGACCATGAGTATGAAGAACCTCCCGTTGCAGTTCTCGTGACAGAGGTATTGGCACAGCTAAGATTTTCGGACCCTAAAATACTCGGGGTAGGAGGGCTTATATTTCGACTTACAACAGTATTTGCTGTAGCGGAACAACCATTTGCAGCAGTAACTGTTACGGTATATGTTCCAGGGTTAGAAATGGTTGCCATAGCATTATTTCCAAGGCCATTTGACCAAGAATAAGAAATACCACCTGATGCAGTTCGAGTGACAGAAGTAGAAACACAATTAAGATTTTCTGTGCCTGCGATATTTGGCGTTGGTGGACTGATATTTTGCGTTACTTCAGTTGTAGCCGATGCAGTACAACTATTTGCAGTAGTAATTGTAACTGTATAAGTTCCAGGGGTATTAATGGTGGCAGTAGGGTTGTTGCCCAATCCATTTGACCAAGAATAAGAAATACCTCCCGAAGCTATTCTCGTGACTGACAATAAAGAACAAGTTAAGTTGTCATCTCCCGAAATACTAGCTGTGCATGCTGGCACATTTACAATAACTTCTGTTGTGGCAGTAGCCGTGCATGTACCACTAGAGGTAATGGTAACGGTATAAATTCCAGCCATTGCTAGTGTTGCGGATGGTATTGTTGGGTTTTGAGCATTTGAGGTAAAGCTATTTGGCCCAGTCCACATTTGACTTGTTCCTCCCGTGGATGACGAGCTTAAGTTAATTGCTGCTCCTACATTAACGGGTGAATTGCTACTTGCCATTGAACTCGTGGGCGGAGAACAAGGGGTATTTACAATTACACTGGTCGTAGCAGTAGCCGTGCATGTGCCGCTAGAGGTAATAGTAACAGTATAAATTCCAGCCATTGCTAGCGTTGCGGATGGTATTGTTGGGTTTTGAGCATTTGAAGTAAAGCTATTTGGTCCAGTCCACATTTGACTTGTTCCACCTGTGGATGACGAGCTTAAGTTAATTGCTGCTCCTACATTTACGGGTGAATTGCTACTTGCCATTGCGTTTGTTGGAGGAGAACAGGCTACCGTATTTATCACTACATTAGTTGTAGCAGTAGCTGTGCATGATCCATTCATAGAAGCTACACTCACGGTATAAACTCCTGCCATGCCCAAGTTTGCCGAAGCTATATTGGGGTTTTGAGAACCTGATATGAAAGCATTCGGTCCAGCCCATGAATAAGTATTTCCTCCTATTGCAGTAGCGGTTAAGTTTATAGTTCCACCCACATTAACTGGTGAGTTACTTCCTGCGGTGACCGAAGTTATTGAAATAGTTGCTAGTGATGAATTTGCCGATGCACAAGATCCATTCTTTATAACTGCACGGTATTTTGTGGTTTGTGGAATGTTGGCATAATTAAGTGTAGTGGTGGTATTAGAAATAGGAATTGATGTAAGAAAATTATCAGTTGAAGATTCCCAGCGTAATATGGTACCCGCATGTCCACTTAATGTTAAGGTACCTGAATTTGAACTACTACAAAAAGTAGCGTCGGAACTTACGCTTCCACCTACAGAGCCTATGGTGAAAGTAGTGGCTGTACGGCAATCAGGAAAGAGTTGGTTTTCAACATAAAAGTTAGTTGAGCCTATTGTTGAGGTATTAGGAATACCTGAACCTGCTAGACCAACAGGGTTAAAAACTTCTCCTGTAAATATAGATGAGCCACCAGTAGGGACTGTATACCAATTATTAGTTCCATTTGGAAAACCAGCCGAAGAGGCTTGTAATGTGTATGTACCAACAGCCCCAGCTGAAAATGTACTAACTACCAAAACATAATTTTGACCAGCTGTTAATGTATGGGTGAGACTAGAAAGTAAACTTACTCCGCCATCATCATCGCCCCTCAAAAAATTAGTAGCCGGAGAGGCAGGATTAAAAGGGGATTGGTATAATGTTAAATATGAATCATTAGTAATTCCTGGGCTAAGGGATGCCTCTGTTATTGTAAAAGTTACATCGCCAGAGGCGGGTGCGATAAAGGTATTAGTTGAATAATATCTCGGACCAGATGGATTGTAAGTTGTCGTATTATTTCCTTGCCCTCTTACATATGTAGGTCCACTAACGATAGAGCCATCAACACTATTTGTATTTGAAATGGGAACTTTTAAACCTTCACCACTGGGTACAGCTGCATTTTGACAGACGCTATAAGATGCAACTGTAGGTATAATTTTGAGGTTTACAACAACTGGTATTGAAACTGATGTCAAAGTACAGGATAGTCTAGTGATGTCCACTGTAAAGTTTCCTGAAGTTTTGGCAGTGTATTGAGCATTAGTGGCACCACTAATTGCTACTCCATCTTTTTTCCATTGAAATGTAAAGTTGGTACCTGTATTAGCATTCAAAATTACCGAATCACCTTCACAGAAAGTTGTAGAGCCTGTTATTGTGACCACAATTGGTGGACAATCAGGGTTTGTAACTGCCATGACTGCCAAGTCTGCTCTTATTAGCCCTGCACCTGTACGATAGTCAAATCCTATGTCGAACCCTGGTGTATTTGGGTCATCCATATCTACACAAGAATTGATTAATTCAGTTCGTACAGTGTTTTGAGTTATTGAGGGGTTTGCTTCATACATCAATGCAGCTACTCCAGCTGCATGGGGAGCTGCTGCTGAAGTTCCACTAAAATTGGGTATTCCATCTGGCTCATAGTCATAGCCAGGAATAAAGAAAGACGTATTTGCATTGTCAGGAGCAGTGAACTCTGGTTTCATTCTATCCACGGGACTTGCAAGCCTAACACCCGAAGGAGAGAACATAATGAGTGTACCGCCTCTGGAGGAATATGATTCTATTTCTGGTATTGGAACACCAAATGCTGGAGTTTTGTCATAGCTCGCTGCACCGCAAGCTATAGCACCCGCCGCATTAGAGTGTCCAACGCAGGTCCCTGCCCTTATTCCTGCTATTGTAGGAGGGGTAAGTGTCCAGGTAAGTCCTCGATGTCCCACTACTTTTAACCTTGTGGGGTCGGGGCCGGATTTCTTAGTAATTAGAATATATTTGTTGGCCAAATTGATGTTTGCAAAGCCAAAGGTTTCAATAGGGTCACTGCCAATATTGTTCGTTATAGATTGGCTTACAACCGTATACTCCATAGTAGTACTATTATAACTACAGATATAAATGTTTAAATCAGAAGCTGATCCTGGAGAACCATTTCCAGCAGAAATATAAGGTTCGTCCCATTGAAAAGTTATAGGTCTGGTTGACCCGTTGACAGGTAAATAATAAATGGGATTTGCTGCTGTACCAAAGTTATGTGCTGTTTGCCCATCGCCAAATGGTTGGAATGTAGAGGCCTGGTAAGGGGCTTCGTAAGATTGATCACTGGAATTGGCTGCTGATGAAAAGTAACTTGCACCTTTTACATTTACTGCGTAATCAACCGCTTGAGCAATAATTCCATCTTGGAAATATGGTTCGGCAAAATATCCAACATCATCAACAATTACTTTACAACCTGCGTCAGCTAAAGCACGAATACCATCGGCAAATCCGGCTTGTCCATTGAAAGCGGTGTAATAGTACAATTGTGCTCCAGGAGCAACATCATGAATGATTTCTAGCATGGCTCTGCCTTCATCGCTTCCTCCGTTAGTCATATCAGCCAAAACTGTTATTGGTGTAGTAAATCCATTTGGGTTGGTCGTTCCCGGTAATTCGCCTGTAGAAACACCTGCAGATGCCCCATTGAGGTTGTTGTAACTATCTGATAGTACACCAACTTTAACACCAGCTCCATTGAAGCCCAAAGCACGAGCTAAGTCTGATCGCTGAGCAACATCACCCTGAGATTGAACAGGCCCTGAGTTAGTTTGCGGTTTTATTGAACTCCGCATTGTAACTATGCTAGGAGCCTTGTTTAGATAATTAGGGATTTGTTTTATCTCCACCCAGCAAGTAATGAAGTTTTGATGCCTAGCAACTATTTCAACTTGCAGGCTTTTAAGTTCTTCATAAAGTGCATTTCCATCCCCTTGTGACAGTATATCTACTTTAATTTTTGTGTTATTGTCTTTTAGCGAGATGTAGCTATAATTTGGGACATTAACACTGTTTATAATTTGATTGGTACTAGAAAGTGTTACGATTTCCGATAATCCAAACTGAAGTTTTGGGTTTTCATTTGAGACAAGATTATTAATAGCTCGTTGAGCTTGAGCAAATGAAATGAAAAAGCTCAAGAAAATTATAAGCGTTATTTTAAAGTACAATGCGGAGGTAAAGTGTTTTTTCATGGGATTCTATTTAAGGAATTCAAAGGGTAGATTCTTAAATTGTAAAGTTGTTTATGGCTTATTGTGGTGCGTTGTTTGCAAAAAAAGATATTTGTCTACTTAATCGGCTTTATGCTTTTGAAGAATTATTGAATCTCAATGCGTTTAATTGATAATACCGATTTTAAATGCAGTAAGAATCTTGATCTAAATATTAATCTTAAACAACTAGGCGAGTTGGCCGCTCAAATAGTGTTAGGTTAAAAAACGGTAGTGGAGCTGTGTGAGTCAGTTGTGGTTTGAAAACAATTGAACCATCATGGGAGTGGTGAGAGTAGTGTTTTTTCATGGAGCTATTTGGAGTATTTATTCTGAATCAAATTTCAAGAATAATCCTTTTACTCACAATACAGGAAAACATGTATATTTCATTTATAAATCTACTAGAAAACCTTTATTAAGAGTGGGTTAATAGATCGAGATAGTAGATTTTGAAATATTACAATTTGTCTTAAAATGTAATAATTTATCTGAATTTCTCTTATGGACACATTGGCTTTCCAATCTTACTTTTCAAGGAAGTTTAAAGCGTGATGCCTCTAACTGAATAAGATAAGATGTACTGGTTTTCAATTATTAGTAGATGAACAAAATACCTTTAGTTTTGCGTAGCATGGTAAAGCAAAAACAAGAAAATAAGCAACCAAAGTATGTCAAGGAAATGCCAATAAATAGAGATAAGCTTGATTTTTAGTTGATTTGGCGGATTTACACTGAAGACATAAGAGTCTACATATGAGGTTTTTCTTAAAGCCTCATGTACCAAAAATGTAAGAGCAATAACACCGCCTAGCGTGTGAAATATATGTAGGCCAGATAAAATGTAAGTAAAAGAACCTCCTGTACTATTAGCTAAGGTTATTCCACTTGCCAATAAGGTTGACCAGCCCAAGAGTTGAAGTAATAAAAATAATAGACCAAGGAAATAGCTTGCGGCAATCATCCAGCGGAACTCAGGGAATTTTTCAATGCTTAAATATTCCTTGGCTTTCATCAGTGTGAAGCTACTAAGCAAAATTGCAATTGAGCTGAACCAAAAGGATAGAGGGATTTTAATCGGAATTTCATTTTGTCCCAATTCTTTTCGAACAAAAACAAAAATTATAAATGCGAAAAGTATTACTGAACCCAAAATGCCCAAATAGAGCATAAAGGATAGTGGTTCGCGTCTTCTGGTAAGTGAGTTAGACATTTTAGAGTGGACTACTTAAAACTCAAAGCCCGGTTGTTGAAAATTGTTCTCTTTTATTTTAAAACAATGTTACAACGAACTGATCGATAAATCGTTTAGCAGTTTTCTCTTTTTTAATTCTTACAACCTTAATCGGAACAATTTGACTTGTTTAGCCTAATTGTGCTACAGTGTGTACTTGAACCCTTAAGGGATTGTGTGGTTGCCTTCTGCGTGAAATTTTAATAAACTCCTTGGTTTCTTTGATTTTAAAAGATTCCGAATTGGGCATGTAGGTAGCGTATTGTAGGTTAAGTAACACTTTACGACTTGCTCTGAAAAGCGAGTTTGGTTGCGTACTACAGCGAACCTGTATTTTTTTAAGTGTTGTAGCTACAAGAAGTTTTTCACCGCTCGTAAAGTGAGCCATAGTGTAATTATCATGTGCTTCAAAAAACTTAATCTCTGCAAGGAAAACACTCCTTCTTGCACCTATCGGAATCTTTTTTTTCATGGCTATGGATTTTAATCAAGTCCCTGACTACTTAATCAGAAATGTTACTCAATTTACCATATGCATGCTTTTGAAAGACAAAAATGTTCTGAATGGGTTGTTTTTTGATATGTATAACCCAATGATTGTTCTGAGTGAAAAGCTCATCTCGAACATCATCCGTAATTGGGCTAATAGGATGTTAGCTTAGTTTTATTTTTTGCAGTATTTCATCTCGATAGCTTTTGCTAAGCGGTATTGTGTGCTCATTCAAGATAATGTGGTCGCTATTGATGGCAGAAACATGGTCGAAGTTGACCGCATAGCTACGGTGCACTCTTTGAATCATGGTGGAGTTAATAAGTTCGAGAAGCTGACTGAGGGAGTTTCTTACCACATACTTTGTGTTTACGAGGTAAATATTCACATATACATGGGAGCTTTCTAGGTAAATAATGTCGGCAACTCTTATTCTTACAAAAAAGTTATTGTCCTTTACAAATATGGATTCTTTTGCAAGGCTCCCTTTTTGGCTTATTAACTGTTTGTTGAAATTTGAAAAACATATTTCAATGGTTGCATATAGCTCATCCTTGTCAAAAGGCTTTACGAGGAATGCGGGAGGCTCAGTTTCTTTCACCCGCTCAATGGTTGCTTTGTCGGAATTTGCTGTAAGAAATATGAAAGGAATATTGTATTGAGTTTTTAGTATCCAAGCGAGGTCTACGCCGTCTTTTTCTCCTTTGATATTGATATCAAGCAAAACAAGATCAGGTTTGAAGTTTTCAAACATTTCTAAACCTTCGCGAAAAGAAGCTACAGGTTCGTCTACTTCATATCCCATTTTTTGCAATATGAGTCTTAAGCTGTCAGCAATTATCAGTTCATCTTCTACGATGCCAACTTTAAGCATAGGTTTTAATCTGATATTTTAAATTGAATTTCGAAAGTTGATAGCTCTTTGGATTTATGATACTTTACTCCTCCTTCCAATTGCTGAGCTAATCGTCTCACTAGCTTTAGGCCCATGTTTTCCGTTTTGGCATCGAGACTGCCATTTGGTAAACCTGGTCCATTATCGCTATAGAACAATGTATAACTTTTATCGGTGTTTTCAGTTATTCGGAAGGTAATTTTTCCCAAAGCAGTATTTACAAAAGCATGTTTTAGCGAGTTTGTTATGAGCTCATTACTGATAAGTCCCATGGGTACTGCGGTATCAATATCCAATATCGCATTCTCAATTTCATTCAGGAGTATTACTTCTGAGCGTCCCTTGGATAGGGTTCCTACGATTTGACTAAACAGCTCATCTATAAATTCTCTAAACTCTACACGGGCAATGTTTTCGGTTTGATATAATTTCTGATGAATGAGAGCAATGGACTTTACTTTGTTCTGGCTGTCGATTAAAATATTATTTGACCTTTCGTCGTCGCTGTTATGTTTCTGTAATTCAAAAAGCCCACTAATGATAGACAGATTGTTCTTTACTCTATGGTGAATTTCTTTTAATAGGATATCTTTTTCCTTTAGTAAAGCGTCTTTTTCTAAGTTATTCGATTCTAGTAAATGGTTCAGTTTTTTCTGGTTTCTTATAAAAATGAGCGTAATTCCGAGTAATATTAATGTAGCAAGTAAACCTAGGTATAAGAATATTTGATTGTTTTTTGCATCTAGCAATTGTTGGTTTTTTTTAAGAATATCAACTTCTAATTCGCTTTCAGCAAGTCGTTTTTCAGAGCTCTCTTTTTCAATTTTTAACGTTCTATTCATGTATTCCTGCTGGTATTCATAAGCTTGTTTATAATCACCATTTAGGGCATAAGTTTCACCTATTTTCTGAAGCTTAATTGCAGCATTTCTCTTGTAATTAAGCTTTAGGGCAACATTGTAAGCCTTGCGATAGTTAACGAGAGCTGCCTCGTACTCGCCGTGTCTTAAGTCATAATCCCCTAAGCTTTGAAAAAGATAGGTACCAAAAATTGTATTTTCCATTTGATACTTTGAAAGAGAATCGAGTGCTTTTGCTAGCAAATCGTGGGCTGGTTCATACTTTTCGTCCTCAATTAGATATTCTGCTTTGGATATATTTTCATATTGTTCGTAATAGGCATCTTTTGTTGCTCTGGCGTAAGTAGTTGCCAGTCTCAAATGCTTATCTCTTAGTTTTATGTCATTTTTGTAAAAAAGAGATAAAGAGGCATGCAGCTTTGGTAGGAGGTACTTTTTCTCTGGTGAGTCTGTTTCTTTAAAACCATCCAAGCTCTTTAAAAGGTATTTCTCTATTTCTGCATGGTCATAAGTTTGGGCATACATTAGGTATAGGTATGCTTTATAAAAGCAGAATTGCGGTGATTCCAGATAAGCCGGGTTATTTTTAAAAAGGGCTGTTTCAGCCTCAGAGAAGGTTTGCAGACCTTTTTTTAAATTACCATTAAAAACTTCACCAATGGCCTGGGTAAAACTAATATTAAAAGAAAGAATGTCATCTTTACGCTTTGAAATATCTAGTTGTTTTGATGCCTCACTCGCAAATACTGCCATCTCATCAAAGTATTGAAAACGCCACATAAGTGAGGCTGCATAACTATTGATTTCGGCTAAAATGAAGTGATCGACAGGTTGATTATGCTCAAAAAAATCAAGAGCTTCTTTAATTTGAAATTTGGCACTATCTATATTGAATTGAGGCTTTTGAGTATAATATTCTGCCTTGCTAAGGTAGTCAGCTACAACCTCGTCCTTTTTTAATCTAGAACTCTGTCCATTTAGATTTGTAGTAAGCAACAACATTGCAATACTAACAATGAAGCTGGTTCGATACGCAAGTGGAAACGAGAAAGTCATATCTTGGTTGAAAAAACTAAGATACAATGTATTAAGGAAACCATCCCAATGCCCTGCTTCTATGAAAGCTTAACTGTCCTAATTGCGATTATAAGCCGCCTAAAACTTAGGGAATGGTTTGGAGAAATGAATGGCTTGCTGAGTAAGAGACGTTTTGCTATTTTAAAGTGAACCTTGCCACATTGAAAGCCCTTTGAACTTGGATTCTATGTCAACTTCTTTTTCAAAAATACCGTATACAGTAGATCCACTACCTGTCATTGAGGCGTAGATTGCACCTTCATCATAAAGCTGAGATTTTAAGTCTGCAATTTTTGGGTAGCTTATCAGTAGTCTTTCCTCAAAGTCGTTTTGAATACTGCCTTTCCACATAGAAATCGGTTGGCGAATTAAGTTTATCAAGCTCCTCTCAGGCCTGCGGGGAGTTATGCCCGCATACGCTTCTTTTGTGCCAATGTGAATGCTGGGATTTACTAGCACTATATAATATGAACTTAGGTCAATGTCTATTTGCTCGAATTTTACACCACGATCAAATACAAATGAAGGTTTATTTACCACAAAAAATGGGCAATCGCTGCCTAGTTGAGCTGCATATTCATGGAGCTGACTATGGTCGAGTTCACACTTAAAAACTTCATTCAAAAGTGTTAATGCGAAGGCACCATCCGCCGAACCACCACCAAGTCCTGCACCCATGGGAATTACTTTATGCAGGTGAAAATGTGGTTCTTGCTCAACTTGAAAATGAGGTTTCATAAGTTGAAATGCCTTGTAGATCAAATTGCCCTCGAGTTTACCTGGGATTTCTAAACCTGTTGTATCAAGTTTAAAGCTATCACTATGTACTACTTCCAAAGCATCTTTCCAGCCAACTGGGTAGAAAATAGACTCAATATTGTGGAATCCATCTTCTCTTTTTTCAATGATATTGAGACCAATGTTGATTTTGGCGTTGGGGAACGAGAGCATATGGGTTTAGATTGTAGTTATTGATGCTATATTAAGGATTATATTTTTGAATCTAATAATCTTTCTCTATTTTTGCAGCCCGATTGAGAAGGGTAGGAATAAATGGTTCTTTCTACTGCTTCAATTTCAACTTAAACAATACGAACCGAGATGGCACAAAAAATTAGAATTAAACTAAAGTCCTTCGATCACAATTTGGTAGATAATTCTGCTGAGAAGATCGTTAAGGCGGTGAAATCTACAGGAGCTGTAGTAAGCGGTCCTGTTCCATTACCAACTAAGAAAGAGAAGTTTACAGTACTTCGTTCTCCACACGTTTCTAAGAAATCTAGAGAGCAGTTTCAATTGTGTACTTACAAGAGATTGATCGATATCTTCTCTGCAAGTCCTAAAACTGTTGATGCTTTGATGAAGCTTGAGCTTCCATCTGGTGTTGATGTTGAGATCAAGGTATAAGGATATTTTACCAATATGAAGAAAACCTCTCGGTGTAAACTGAGAGGTTTTTTTTATGTATTTTCGCCACCCTTCGGCTAAACGCTCAGGGCAGGCAAATACACTTAGGCACGACTTTCAGCTCATTATGCCCCCAGTTTCATTTTCACAAGTTTAGTTTGTGAAATCTCTTTCTACTTTTAATAATTAGTGTAGATAACCCTTTGATTTCGACTTTATCAGTGAGGTCAGTGTGCTATTAACGTCAAACAGGAATTGCAAATCAAGTTTTGATAGCCATCAGAGTTGACTTTTGTGGTGACTAAGCTTTAAGATTCTTCGCATTTTAATTTTCTTTGACCCAAGTCTTCGAAGTCAGGAAACAAAAAAAGCACGCCCTCACGAGCATGCTTTTCAATTTATGTCTTCTTAGTGTTTACTCTTTTGTAAACTCACCTGAAGCTCTTAGCTCTATGTTATGGCTAAGCATTGCTTCTGGGCTGTCACCAACTCCGAAAGCTGTACGATCAAGGTTTCCTGATACTTTCAGACCTATCATCATTTTCTTACTACGTGGGTGCTCTATAGGGCCATTCATTGTAACATCAAAAGTTACAGGCTTTGTTACACCGTGCATCGTAAGGTTCCCTACCATTTTGTATTTTTTACCTTCTACTTTTTTGAACGATGTACTTACAAAATTCAATGTTGGAAACTTCTCAGCATCAAAATAATCAGCACTTTTAAGGTGCCCATCTCTACGCTCATTGTCTGTGTCAATGCTTGCTATTTGAGCAGTCATTGTGAATTTAGCATCAGATAAGTCTTCTTTGCTTGCTGTGATAGTAGCATCAAAATCTGTGAATTTACCTTCTACATCCGAAAGCATCATGTGAACAACCGAAAATCCAACATTTGAATGTCCTTTGTCTAATTTCCAAGTTTGTGCGTTTGCAGATATGGCAAATGCCATCGCTATTACTAAAAGTGTTTTTTTCATTTTTGATCTAATTTAGAAGTATTTATTTATTAAAGTGTGTTACTACATTGAATGTCTTAATAGACAATATTTTGATCATAATAATTGCTTATGACTTAGATTTTTTTTGAATCAATAAACTCTCTGAAAACTTTCTTATAGCTATCACTTACCGGTAGGTATTGGTCCAAAATCTTTACAGAGTCCCTTTCTACTTCCTCTATGGCATCAAATGCAACAATGGTGGAGTTGTGAATTCTAATAAACATTTCTTTGGGAAGTGCTTCTTCCAAAGATTTCATGGTTTGAAGACTTACAATTTGTTTGCCTTTAGTAATGACGCGTACGTAATCTTTTAAGCTCTGAATGTAGAGAATATCGGCAAGCTTTACTTTGAGGAGCTTGCTTCCGTCTTTCAAGAAAATATACTCTTGAGAGTTAAATTCTTCCTTTTGATTGGTGGATGGAGATTGTTTGTTCTGTTTAAGTTGAATGTGTGCAGTAGCTTTTTCTACTGCTTTAAGGAATCGCTCAAAAGTTATTGGTTTTAATAAGTAATCTATCACATCCAATTCATAACCTTCAATCGCATATTCTGAATATGCAGTGGTTAAAATCACAACTGGTTTCTTTTGCAAAAGCTTTAATAGCGTGATTCCTGTAATTTCTTTCATTTGAATGTCGGAGAAAAGGAGATCGACTTCATTGGCCTTAAGAAACTCAAGTGCCTCTAATGGATTGCCAAACGAACGCATCAGCTCAAGGCTTGGCGTTGATTTAACATAGTCTTCCATCAATCTTCTAGCAAGTGGTTCGTCCTCTACAATTACACAATTGATTTTCATAAATCCACTTCTAGTTTAACTTCAAACTGATTGTTCTTTCTTTCTGTAGTGAGCTTGTGTTTCCCATTGTAGCTCAAATTTAACCTTCTTTTCGTATTCGAAAGCCCAATTCCAGTGTTAACTGTTTCCATTTCACCATCTACCACAGAATTACTAACATGGTAAATGCATTTATTACCTTCAAACTTGATAGAAACATTTACCCAAGCGTCGTTGTTAGTTTGGCTCACTCCATGTTTAAATGCATTCTCCAGATAAGTTATAAAAATAAGAGGAGTGATTTTTAACTGTTCGTAGTTTCCTTCTACAGTCAATACAATAGGCACATTATCCTCTAGCCTTAATTTTTCTAAGTCTATATAATTTCTAATGTATTCAATTTCCTTGCTTACGGCTACTTTTTCGCTGTTGGCCTCATAAATCATGTATCTCATCATTTGAGAAAGCTTTGAGATAACTTCCTTCGTGTTTGGCGATTGGGTATGTGCCAAGTAGTACAAGTTATTTAAGGTATTGAACAGGAAGTGTGGGTTGATTTGCTCTTTAAGAAACCTTAGTTCAGATATTAATTTTTCGTTTTCAATTTCCTTTCTTTTGGCTTCCAATTCAAACCAATCCTTGGCGAACCTTAACATACTTATAAAGCCTACTATGAATATGGTGCTAATGTAATGTTGAGATACAAAACGCATACTTTGGAAGTAATTCATCATTTTGGGATCACCTCTCACAATCCACAGTTCACGTTTTAGCCATATATGAATCAAACCTAGGATAAGTAATGGAACAAAGAGCTCCAAAATATATTTAAAAGTGTTTTTATGCTTAGCAAACCTTGGTAAGAGGATGAAGTAATTAAGGTAACTTATTGCCGCCATAAAAAGTACTTGAGCAATGGCATCCATGGTGGCCTTGGTATAGTCCGGCTCTACCCCACGTCTAGGGTAAGTGATTTGGTAAAAGAAGAAAGAGAAGTATAAGCCCCAGAAAACTAAGTGTAATAATAGTATTCGGTTTTGCTTAAAGTATTGCATCATTTGATATCAACTATTTGATAAATCTTGGGTTAAATGTAATTACTTATTGCACTTTGGATGAATAAAATCACCTTTTTTCTACCCTTATTGATTAATCTTCGATCCTTCAAGCAAATTTTTCGATTGTTGGCAGAAATGCCGTTTATGACCTATTCGTCGAATATTATAGTCCACCTGTCTATTCTTTCAAAATATGTCATTCACGTACTATTACTTTGCTTTCGATCCTTGACGACGAGGATATAAACAATTATCTCGATGAATAAATTTACTGGAATTTTATCAATGCTAATTTTCTTAAGCACACTCTCATTTGCTCAGCCTCCTGGTGGTAGACCGAGTGGAGGAGATGGTAATGGAAGACCAGGTGCTAAATCTTCAGAAAGTGCTACTTTCGATATGGAGACAAGATTGCCAAAGGGAAATTCTAAGATTTCGGGTTTTGTAATAGATTCAGCTGTGACAATTGCAGTTGAATATGCTACGGTTAGTATATTGGATGGTAACACAGGAAAAGTCCTTGACGGTACCACTGCAGATGAAAACGGAAAATTCGAATTCAATAAAGTAGGTGCAGGTACTTATGCTTTGAAAATTACATTCATTGGTTACCAAGACAAGGTAGTTGATAAGTTTAAAGTCGTAAAAGGTTCGGACCTTGATCTTGGTGTTATTAAGCTTTCGGTTAGTGCAAGAATGCTAGACGAAGTTACGGTTACAGGTCTTAAAAATATTATAGAAGAAAAAGTTGACCGCCTTGTTTACAATGCAGAAAACGATGTGACCTCAAAAGGTGGAGATGGAGCAGATGTACTGCGTAAGGTTCCAATGCTTTCAGTGGATTTAGAAGGGAATGTATCGCTTCGTGGAAGCTCAAATATCAAGGTTTTGATTAATAATAAACCTTCTACAATAGTAGCAAGTAGTGTTGCTGATGCCTTAAAAATGATCCCTGCAGATTTGATAAAAACTGTGGAGGTAATTACTTCTCCATCTGCCAAGTATGATGCAGAAGGAACTTCAGGAATTATTAATATTATTACAAAGCGTTCTAGTATTCAAGGTTACAACCTTTCGTTAAATACAGGAGTTGGCCTTAGAGGGTCAAACCTTGGATTGAACGGTAACTTGAGAGTTGGTAAGTTTGGATTTAGCTTAGGTGGCTACGGAAGAGCCTTTTACAATAAAGCTGGAACAAGTTTAAACCAAACAACTTTTAACCCTCTTGGAAATTCGATTACAAAGCAAACGGGTGATGCGAAGGATTTTGGAATGTTCGGTAGATATAATCTTGGAGTGGATTATGAAATCAACAAAGATGAGTACGTAACTGGCTCTGTATCATTTGGTCAAAGAAACTTTAGCCGTGATCAGCTATTGACTACAGATTTATTCAGAGGTAGCGATCTTTATTCTAGCCAGCAAAGGAATGTGGATTCTAAAAACCTTTCGAACAATGTAGATGTCAACTTAGATTATGTGAAAATATTTAAGCCTTCTCAAGAGTGGTCTATCTCTTCTCAGTTTAGTCAAAACAACCTTACCAACGATTTTAATGCAGATATTTTTGCAAGTGATGGTATTCTTCTTCGTCAGCAAAAGAATATCAATGGTAATGTGAATCGCGAAATAACTCTTCAAACGGACTATACTGCTCCAATTAAGAAGAATCAAATGTTCGAAGTGGGAGTAAAAGGAATCATGAGAGAAGTGAATAGTGATTACCGTTACCTAAATGGTATCAATGGTAACTTTGAAGCTGATGCATTCAATCCTTCTGGGATTTTGGATTATAACCAAAACATAACTTCGGGATATGTTTCTTATACATACAGCACGCCGAAAAAACTTTCGATCAAAGTAGGAACTAGATATGAATATACTACCATTGACGCAATGGATAGAGCAATTGCCCTTAATTTACCTTCATACGGAAACCTTGTGCCAAGCATAAATATCTCTCAGATGTTTAAAAATGGTACAACAATCAAGGTTGCTTATAACAATAGAATTCAACGTCCGGGCTTACAGCAATTGAACCCTAACTTTAATGCAGCTAACCCACAAGATATCAACGTAGGCAATCCAAACCTAAAGCCTGAAATCTCAAATAATGTAGAATTGAGTATCAGTAAAGCTATCAAGAGAAGTTATGTTAACCTTTCTTTCTTTGGAAGACAAACCAACAACTCAATTTTGAAATTGAGCATGCCATCTGATACGCTTTTTGGAGCACTTGTTACCACTTATGATAACATTGGAAAGCAACAAACTACAGGGATGAACTTCTTTGGAAACTTATTTATTACGCCAAAATGGTCTATCAATGGTGGTGTAGATATGTATTACCAATACTTAGAAGGACAGGTTCAGTCTACTGATGGTTTAGTACTGACCAATAATGACGGTATCGTAGTGAGTGGTAGATTGATGTCTCAACTTAAGTTAGAAAATGGTTGGTCACTTCAGGCATTTGCTGGAATGAGAGGCAATGAGGTAATGCTTTTAGGAAGCCAGACAGGAATGCGTTTCTATTCCGTTGGATTCTTGAAAGACTTTGGTAAGAAGGCGTCTTTAGGACTAGGTATTGATAATATCTTTGGAGGAATGGTGATTAGGTCAAATACAAGTTCCGATCTATTTCAACAAGAAAGTGTAAACAATATATATAACCAAAACATCAAAGTGAATTTCTCATACAAGCTTGGTAACATGAAGTTTGTAGAAAAGAAAAGAACTAAATCTGTAAATAATACAGATGTAAAGGCAGGAGGAGATAACTCGCAGTCAATGTAAAATTTTAAAAATGAATCAATTAGAAAGGTAGCACCATTTTGGTGCTATTTTTTTTGCTTCAAACCCTGATTTTTTTAATTAAAGTTAGGCTTCAACTTTAAGCAAAGAATTCGAAAACTATGGATGGGAAAAGCATTTGAATTATATCTAACTGACAAAATTATTTTGTTTCAAAAACCATTTCCTTCATTAGATTCCTCATAAAATGAGAAATTAATCTAACTTTAGGATATGAACATCCTTAGCCAGAAAAATAGTATTCTTCTCAATTTCTTAGCCGAGATTCGAGATGAAAGTATTCAAAAAGACAGAATGCGGTTCCGAAAAAACATTTATCGCATTGGTGAAATAATGGCTTACGAGATATCACAAAGCATGTCTTTTAAAAACACAAAAGTGAAGACTGTCTTGGGAGAAAAAGAGACATCAGTATTACGAAATCAGCCTGTTATTGTTTCTATCATGAGAGCTGGACTTCCGCTTCATGAGGGTTTTCTCGATTTTTTTGACCAAGCAGATAATGCTTTTATAGGAGCCTACCGCGGCACTCGCGACGAAGAAGATCACTTTGATATAGAAATGGATTACATTACAAGTCCAGATCTTCGTGGTAGAGAATTGATCATTTGTGATCCTATGTTAGCAACTGGTAAGTCGCTCGAAATTGCTTACCATGCATTGCTACGGTTCGGGATTCCCTCCAAAACACACTTTGCAACGGTTATAGCAAGTAAAAAGGGTGCAGATTTTGTAAGTAATCGTATGCCAGAATGCAAACTTTGGATTGCTGACCTTGATCTGGATTTGAACGATAAATCCTATATTGTGCCCGGATTGGGCGATGCTGGCGATCTGGCATTTGGACTCAAGAACTAACCCTAAAACTATCATATGACATTCGACCTTCAAAAAGGTGATCTCAAGCACCTTCTTAGCTTACCTGTTATTGTTGCCGCACTCGGTTATTTTGTTGATATCTACGACATGCAACTATTTGGAATTGTTCGAATTCCTAGTTTACAATCTTTGGGATTAAGCAAAGAACAAATCTCAATAGATGGCTCATCTATTTTAGATTTCCAAATGGGTGGCCTATTAGTAGGTGGGATCTTATGGGGTATTTTAGGTGATAAAAGAGGTAGATTGTCAGTGCTGTTTGGTTCTATAATCACTTATTCATTAGCCAATGTTGCTTGTGGCTTAATTCCACAAATCACCTTCATGGATCAAATAGAAGCCTATAAATGGTTAAGATTTATTGCTGGTGTAGGTCTAGCTGGAGAATTAGGTGCTGGAATCACTTTGGTGTCGGAGAGTTTACCAACTAGGTTAAGAGCCATAGGGACTTCTTTGGTAGCTGGAGTTGGTTTGCTAGGTGCCGTGGTAGGAAATTTCACAGTGAGACTATCTGGAGATTGGACATTGGCATATTTTATTGGCGGTGCAATGGGATTTGCATTATTGCTTCTTAGAGTAGGGGTAATAGAATCAGGAATGTTTAAGAATATAACTCACGATAAAAATGTCACAAAAGGTGACTTCTTTAGCTTTTTCACTAATTGGAAACGATTTGTAAAATATGTAAAGTGTATAGGTATTGGTGTACCAACTTGGTTTTGTATTGGTATCCTTGCATACTTTGCCAATGAAGTAGGAGAAGCTTTGGGCATTGCTGAACCAGTAGAGCCTGGAATGGCTGTGATGTGGGCATACATAGGAATTTCGGCAGGTGACTTTATAAGTGGGTTCTTAAGTCAAGTCTTGGCTTCTCGCAAAAAAGCTATTGCTTGGATGATGGGCTTTTCATTATTGGGCGTATTAATTATGCTTTTTGCTCCATTAAGTACTCCCAATATGATGTACGTAATGTATTGTTGGCTTGGACTTGGAACTGGTTATTGGGCAATGTTTGTAACTGTAGGTGCAGAGCAATTTGGAACTAATATCAGAGCAACTGCAGCTACTACTATTCCTAATATGGTGAGAGGATCAGTGATCGGAATGGTTGCTTTGTTTCAGTTTTTTAAACCTGGTCAAGGTGTAATTATATCTGCGGCTATAGTTGCTGTATTTGCATACATTATCGGTTTTTATTCTACCCTAACTATTCCTGAGACGCACGGTAAGGATTTAGACTATTTGGAAGATTAAGAAAGACCTAAGCAAATTTCATTGCTGACTGTTGTGGAGTTATTTCCTTAAAGTGGAAGTATAATGTTCCTATACTGCTTACAATAAAATAGGCCAATACGGCGAATTCATATACAGGATTCAAGGATTCAATTCCAAACCAAGAACCGAAATAAAAGAAGATTCCAAAACCAATGGCGTTTTTTGCTATCTCTATCCAAATTGCGTTTTTGTTTTTATCCATAGCCTCCGTGAGGGCGTATATACAAAGATAAATGTAGCCTCCGTAAACAAGGAGAACTTCGATTTCGTGTTTGGCAATACTTGAAAAAAGGTAAAGGAGTAGTCCAAAAATTGCAAAAAACTGAAACCACGACCACCAAGTGAAAGCTGAGGACACTTTGGGGTAAAATTTTTCGAAATTATAGGGGTCTTCAATCTTAGCGACAGGATATTTACTTTCTACATCGCTTGGTCTCCAGCCAGTTGGCATGAACCAAAGTCGAAATTTGTCCCACCAGTTTTTGGTCCTAAAACTATCTTGTAAGAGCATCCACCATTGCTGAAAGTTTATCTTTATTGGGTTCCATGTACTTACTGGAATAGTGATGCCATACACAGGTGGTACATCATCTAGCTCCTCTTGAAATGTTCCAAATAGTTTATCCCAAATGATGAAAATCTGACCATGATTTTTGTCAATGTAAATGGGGTTGATGGCGTGATGAACCCTATGATGTGATGGAGTTACAATGATTTTTTCTAAAAAACCTAGTTTACCAATGTAAATGGTGTGATACCAAAATTGGGCAAAAAGATGAAGTGGAGCTACAATACCAATGATTTTTACATCAACTCCTAACAATGCGGCTGGAATTAGAAAAATAGTAAAAAAGCCTACTAGGTTTGATATACTTTGGCGTAATGCACATGCCAGGTTAAACTCCTCTGAAGAGTGATGAATTAAATGCTGATTCCAGAAGAAATTAATAGAGTGATTAATTCTATGACCTATATAACCTGATAAGTCCAGGGCAATAAAAGCGATAAGAACATTTACCCAAGTGAGTTCAATATGTGTCAACGCAACCTTGTCGACAAGCCATGAATAACTGATTATAGAAACTCCAATACCAAGTACATCTTTCAGCGTGTTTGTAAGTCCGGAGCTTAGGCTAGAAATAATATCCATGGCTCTGAAGTCATCACCGAATCGAATTTTGCCATAAAGCTTCTCTATCATTACAAAAACAAAGAATAGCGGAGAAGCAATGATCAATATTTGAGCGTATTGTTCCATAATAGTATGCGTGCAGCGTATTGTAAAGGTAAGGTTTTGGTTGATATTTTCAAGGTTTAGAAAACATCAAATAGAGTCGCTAGATGATTCAATTACATAAATTTCATATACAAATGTATTATGGCAGAATTTTTGACCTTATTTTTAACGGATTTCTACACGCTTAAATAGAATGCAGAAATTGAAATATTAATCAAATCCCACAACCAATGTTTAAATTCCTCTATTGCTTTTTAGGGCTCATTTTGCCTTTTACCTCGCTTTTTGGACAAAAAAAAGAATCAAAGCCTGAGTTTGGTAAATTACCAATGGCAGAACTAGTGCAAGCGTACAGTGAAATTGATTCTCTAGCCTCAGCAGAGGTACTATATGATTATGCTGATGTAGATTTTGAGGTAAATGATTATCAAGGCTTTGTGATCACTATGAAAGTTCATAAAAGGATCAAAATATATAACAAGTCAGCTCTTGATCAAGGGAATTTTACAATCAGAACCTACGAGCAATCGGGAACTAACAGAGAGGTAGTGTCGGGTATAAAAGGACTTACCTATAACATGGAGAATGGCTTTATGGCTTGGAAGGAGCTAGATAAAAAGTCGATTTTCTTCGAAAAAGTACAAGAAGGAGTTTCTCAATACAAAATTAGTATGCCTAATGTAAAAGAAGGTTCGGTTGTAGAGCTTCAGTATGTAATAAGTACTCCACTGAATTTACGAAACAAACCAAAAGCATGGCTTTTTCAGGGTGAAATTCCTGTAAAATGGAGTGAATTGGATATCACTATTCCTTCGCATTTTTTCTATCAAGTAATTATGGGAGGGTATCTTCCGCTTTATAGAAATAACCAGGAAGTAGTAGATGTAAGTATGGGAAGCTCTAGGTATGATACCAAAGGAGTTCATTATGACTTTGTGGTTAAAAATGCCCCAGCTTTCAAAGATGAAAAATTTGTACCTGCCGAAAGCGATTTCATTTCAAGAATTGATTTTGAACTTTCCCGCTTGAATTTACCAGGTCAACCAGAGAAAAGCTTTTCTACTACTTGGGAAGAATTGGATAGAACATTGCGAAATTCGGAGTTTTGGGGAGGTAGACTTAAGCCTAATAAGGATGTTAAAGATTTAGCTGCAAGTTTTGTTAATATAAATGACCCCTTGGAGCGACTTACCAAAATACACGGTTACATATCAAGCGTGTTTAAGTGGGATGGTTATGTAAGCGTGTGGGCAAGTGATAAAATTAAAAAGCTTTTTGATACCAAAACTGGTAATGCCACAGAACTTAATATTTTACTATGCTCAGTATTGAGAGAGGCTGGTTTAGATGCGAATCTCGTAATATTAAGTACAAGAAGCAATGGCAGAATCAACTTGATTTATCCATTGCTAGACAAATTTAATTATACCATTGTTGGAGTGAGTATAGGAGATCAATTGGTATATGTAGATGCCTCAGACCCTCTTAGTAGCCCTGGTTTACTGCCCAGTAGATGTATTGTAGAAGATGGTCGATTAATTCATGAAAATGGAGGTTATTTTATAAAACTTAAGACCAATGATTCTTATTCGGAAATGATCACAGTAAAAGCGGAGATTCAACCAGAGGATGGAATATTGAAGGGCAGTTTTAATCAATCTAGTGCAGGTTTGCTGGCTTTAGAGTCAAGAACAAATCATGCCGCAAACGGAGAGGAGTCTTTCAAAGAAAAACTGAAAAACAAAGAAGGGGGATGGGAGTATGACAACATAAGTTTAGTCAACTTTGATAACAAAGAGCCAAGTACAACGGTATCCTATGATTTTAAAATCTCGGAGGGTGGAATAATGCCGGATATCATGTATATACCATCAATGCTTACTCATGCCATCAAAGAAAACCCATTGAAGAGGAAAACAAGAGAGTTTCCGGTTGACTTTGGTCATGTGATTAACCAGACTTATAAAGGAGTGTATAAAATCCCTGAAGGTTTTGAAGTAGAATCTATGCCTGAACCTATAGGGTTGTCACTTCCTGGCTCAAGTGCCAAATTTTTGTATTCAGTCTCGGTAAGTGGAAATGAACTCACAACTTTAAGTAGAATTGTATTTAAGAATAAAGTATTCTCAGCTGAAGAGTACCCTTACTTGAGAGAGTTTTATGCTAAAATTGTTGAAAAACAAGGAGAACAAATTGTATTAAGACAAAAGATGTAAACACCTATGAGACTAATTTATTTTGCGTTTTTTGTCCTTTACTTATCTCCAGCAATTGCACAAGACTTGGCTGTAAAGAATATTCAAGAGGATATGATTACAAATGCCAATGCCATTGTGCGGTATGACAATCTTGAATTTGAAATCAAAAGCAAAGAAGAGACCGTCACAAAAAGAACTTGGGCAATTACGATTCTCAATGAAAAAGGGGAAAAGGCTCACGGCACCTTTAAAACCTATTACGATAAACTTTCTAAAATTAAAGATATCGAATGTGCTCTTTATGATTTAAATGGAAAGGAGATACGAAAACTTAGAAGAGGAGATATAAGAGATATTGGTCTTGGCTACGCGAGCGATGAAGTGATTGATAACCGTATAAAAATTGCGAGTTTTGATGATAAAAGATATGACTATCCATACACTGTGGTATTCAATTATGTAGAAGAGTCCAAAAATTCAATGTTTTACCCTACTTGGTATCCTATAAGAGCTGAAAACACAAGTTTAGAGAAAGCCACTTTTACCGTTTTAAATCCCAATTCCATTCCTTTTAGATTCAAGGAAACTAATTACAATGGCAACATTGAAAGTGATGTTATAATCGCGAATACAAATAAGACTTGGACCGCAAAAAGTTTGAAGGCATACGAGAATGAGTCTATGTCCTATGAAAATGGTCAAATAGGAATTGTATTGGCACCTGCCATGTTCGAACTTGATGGTAAAAGCGGTGACTTAAAATCATGGGAATCTGCTTCTAATTTCTATTATCGCTTAAATGATGGGCGTCAAAAATTGCCGTCTAATTCCATAAATAAAGTAAAAGAACTTACAGCTGGTATTACTGATCCTGTGCTCATTGTCAAAAAAGTATATGAGTACATGCAGTCACATACGAGGTATATGAGTATTCAGCTTGGTGTGGGAGGTTGGCAGACAATTCCTGCAGAAAAGGTTGCCATGAACGGCTACGGAGATTGCAAAGCACTAACGAATTATACTGTCGCTTTACTCCATGAACTAGGTCTAAAAGATGCTTGTGCGGCATTGGTGAGAGCAGGTAAAAGCAATAGATTTCCCTACACTGATTTCTCAAGGATGGATTTTAATCATGTAATAGCATGTATACCCATGAAATCAGACACCATTTGGTTGGAATGCACCAGTCAAACAAACCCCTTTGGATACTTGGGTTCTTTTACTGGAAACAGAACTGCTCTATTGATAAAACCTCAGGGAGGAGAATTGGTTAAAACTAAAACATATTCACCAATTCAAAATTTACAAAAAAGACTGACGGAAATTTCTGTTTCTGACGACGGAAGTGCAACCATTATGGTAAATGGAACCTACATGGGATTGCAACAAGAAACACGTAATTCGGTATTGGAGCAATTGAACACCGAGGATCAAAAAAAGTGGCTATTAGAGCAAGTTAACCTACCCAATTTTGAACTCGTCAGTTTTAGTTTTGACTCCCAAAAGGAAAGCTTACCAGTAATTAATGAGAAACTTGAAATTGTATCACGAAAGTTTGCTTCCAAAAGTGGTAAACGAATGTTTGTAAAACTTAACCCAATTTCAACATTTTTTCCTACTCCACCTAAGCTTGAGAATCGTGTAACAGATATCTACCTAAATGAAAATATTTATTCCATAATGGATATAGATAGCATTGTTTTTCACTTACCTAAAGATGTTGAAGTAGAGCATTTACCCAAGTCTGCTTTTTTTGAAAGCGAATTTGGTAGCTATGAAGTGAAGTATGAAAGAAATCAAGATGTACTTGTTGTAAATCGAAAGGTTACAATGACAGGTGGTACATATCCAGCAAGTAAATACAACGAATTATATGAGTTTATCAAAAGTATAAATAAAGCTGACGCAGCCAGAGCAGTTATTTTACTCGGAGAAACTTAAAATACCATTTGAGTTATTTGAAAGGTGACTAAATCTCCTTAATCATGATGTTTTTCCATGAAACCTTTATTCCACCGCCGTCATGGATTTGAAGAGCAATTGAACCATTTGCAGCTCCAATTTTAGCATCATTAAGTGTAATCATTTCTGTGCCATTTAGCCAAGTAGTGATTACATCATTCTCCATTCTTATTTTCATGGTATTCCATTCGCCCATTTTAAGAGCTTTGTCTTTTTCTGGATCAGGCTTTATCAACCAACCTCTACCATAAGACTCGTAGATTCCACCAGTAGAGTGACCTGGAGGTGCAACTTCGGCTTGCCATCCAGATACTTTAGTTCCTACAATTGTAGAGTGAACGAATATTCCGCTATTTCCATTTGCTTCTTGCTTAAAATCAATACTTAGCTCAAAATTCTTGTAGCTTTTTTCAGTTGCTAAATAGCCATAACCTTTTTCTGGGCCACTTTCGCAAATCATAAGACCATCTTTTACAAACCATTTCTCTGTTCCGTAGATTTTCCAACCATCTAAATTTTTGCCATTAAATATCGACTTATATCCGTCGTTGGTGGCTGGTTTTTGGCAAGAGATAAATGCTAAAAAAGCGAAAGATAAAATTAAGTAGTTAAGGTGTTTTCCCATTTCCGTATATTATTTGTCCAGGTTTTGCTCCGTTATGTTTTCCTTTGTTAAGAACTATTTTTCCGTTTACAATTACGTATTCGAATCCTTGGCTGTATTGATGAGGTTCATCAAAAGTGGCAAGGTCAGTTATTTTATTTTCGTCGAAGATAGTAATATCCGCCCAATTGCCAATACGCAAACTTCCTCGGTCTTTAATTCCCATACGTTGGGCAGGTAATGAGGTCATTTTTCTAATGGCTTCTTCAAGTGGCATTGCCAATTGATCTCGTACATAAGTACCGAGTACACGTGCATTGGTTCCATAGGAGCGAGGGTGCGGTTTGGTTGCACTAGGTTCATTCACACCACCATCCGAAGCGATAATAGTATGAGGATATTGCATAATGCTGAGTACATCTTCATCACTCATCCAATGATACACCATTTGAGCGAAACCGTCGAGATGTAGATTAAGGATGAGGTTTGCTTCTACCTCAGCAGAGTCAGCCTGATTGATGGCTAAATTAATCTCTCGAATGTTTTTACCAACTAGTTCTGGATTGCTTTGGTAGTCCGCCACGTAAGCATAATCAAAATGCTCACGCTCTTCCGACCGTAGACTTTCTACCATTTCTGCGATGATTTTTTCTCTATTTTTATCAAATCTCTTTTTAATTTCGTCGGTTGTTCCCTCCAAAGCCCACGATGGAATAAGATAATCTAAACCGGTGCTAGCGGCTGTGTAAGGATATTGGTCAATGCCAATGTCTAAGCCTTCTAGTCTTGCTTGGTCTACCTTAAAAAGTGTACTAAAGCTTTGACCCCAAAGTGGTTTGTGAGCAATTTTGAAATGGGAAATTTGTACTGGGATGCCGCTTTGTCTTCCTACTTCTATGGCTTCTTCTACAGCTTCTCTTACTTTTTCACCTTCATTACGAATGTGTGAGGTGTAAATTCCATTATGTTTCTTTGCGACTTTGGCTAAGTCTATTACTTCATCAATGCTTGCGTATGTTCCGGGTACATAGACTAAACCAGTACTCAGTCCCAATGCACCTTCTTTCATGGCATTCGCGACGTACTTTTGCATTAAATTTGACTGTGAATTGTTCGGCTTTTTGTTTGCGTTGCCTAGCACTTTGGTTCTCACGCTTCCATGCCCGATAAAAGAGCCTACATTTACCGAAACTTTTTCATCTTCAACCTTCTTTAAGAAGCTTCCAATATGAACCTCCGAATCTCCACAGTTTCCCGTAATGATACTGGTAACTCCGTCGTGAATAAAATTATTGGCAGTAGGATGGGCAAAAAGTGACCATTCAATATGCGTATGAATATCGATAAAACCAGGAGCAACGATGTGGTCATTGGCATCTATAATTGATTTAGCATTTGATCGCTTAATTTGACCAATCTCAGCAATTTTTCCATTTCTGATTCCAATATCAGCTCTAAACCATGGATTTCCAGTACCATCGATTACTCTCCCGTTTTTGATTACTAGGTCGTAGTCTTGGGAGTCGGCACTATAACAGGTGAAGAGGAGTAGGATTAAGAGCTTTAACTTCATTTATGGGTTTACTTGCGAGCCGTCAATTTAGTGATGTTTTCTTAAAAGCTCTGGATTAGCAATGCGAGAATAAGCTTGTTTATACATTTAGGTAAATGTTGAATTATTTGTGAATGAAAAATTACCTATCATCATTTAACAATTTTCATATCTTTGCTTCATGGAGAAATTCGTTGTCTCGGCGAGAAAATATAGACCTACTACCTTTGATTCGGTTGTTGGTCAGTCGCACATTACAACTACATTAAAAAATGCAATAAAGACGGAGCATTTGGCTCAGGCGTTTTTGTTTTGCGGACCACGTGGAGTAGGTAAAACTACTTGTGCACGAATATTGGCCAAAACCATTAACTGTACAAATGTTACAGCGGATATAGAGCCTTGTCATACCTGTACATCGTGTAAGAATTTCACGGAAAACGCCTCTTTCAATATCCATGAGTTAGATGCGGCTTCTAATAACTCTGTGGAAGACATTCGAAACTTGATTGACCAAGTTCGATTTCCTCCTCAAGATGGGAAGTATAAGGTTTATATCATTGATGAGGTTCACATGCTTTCATCAGCGGCTTTCAACGCCTTTTTGAAAACCTTGGAGGAGCCGCCTTCATATGCCATTTTTATATTGGCAACAACTGAGAAGCACAAGATTCTCCCTACTATTTTGAGTCGTTGTCAGATTTTTGATTTCAATAGAATCAAAATTAAGGACATGGCGGATCATCTGACCGCAATTGCTGGAAAAGAAAATATAGAGGTAGAAGCAGAAGCGATGGAGCTCATTGCCCAAAAAGCCGACGGTGGTTTGCGTGATGCTCTTTCCATGTTTGACCTTAATGTAACTTTCTCAGAAGATAGTAAGATTACATATGCGGAGGTTTTAGAAAACCTTCACGTATTGGACCATGACTATTATTTCAAAATAGTGGATGCCTTATACGCTAGTGACTTAAGTCAAAGTCTCCTCCTTTTTGATGAAATTTTGTCCAAAGGCTTCGATGGACATCAATTTGTTTCTGGTTTGAATAGCCATATCCGTAATCTACTGGTAGGTAGTGATGCTGCTACTGTGAAATTGATGGAGGTTTCTGAATCTGTAAAAGGAAGATTCTTACAGCAAGCGAAGGATGTAGATACTAGTTTTTTGCTTTCAGCACTTAGTTTAGGAAGTCAAATTGACCTTACTTTTAAAACTGCTAAGAATCAAAGACTGCATGTAGAAATTGGGCTTATGAAAATGGCTCATATTGTAAATGTGCTTAATCTTAGAGATTTACCTGCTCAGGCGGACGAAAAAAAAAAGCCTAACGAGCAGTTAAATGCTGCCCCAGTAGCATCTCAGTCTGTTGTGAATCAGCCGGTTGTGAACAAGGAAGCGGAGGTTGTTCAAACTAAGCCTGAAACTGCTGCGGTTGTTCCTTCAAGTCCTACGCCCAAAAAGAAGTTCTCGAAACTAAAGTCGGTTGCGGACTTAGAAGAAGAAGTGCTTGCTCCAGCAGCAAAAGCAAAATTAGCACAAGAAGAGGATCGTTCTCAATTCAAAGAAAATGTAGAATTGAATGAAGTTACTCTTAAAACTGCTTTAATGAATTTTGCGGATACGCTTCAAAAGCAATCGGAAAAAGTAATTGCTAAAAGTGATTTTTTGCTGAAAGGAAACGAAATGGAGTTGCAGATCATGAACCAGACACTCATGGATGTTTTCTTAACGCTCAAGCAAGATTTACTGGACTTTATCCGTAAGGAAGTAAGTAATTACGATCTTCAAATTAGTGCGATACTCACCGCCAAAACTAAAGAAGCCAAACCTCGAACAGAAGAAGAGAAGTTCAGAGCCATGCTTGAAAAAAATCCGGCTCTTAAAGATTTAAAAGATCACTTAGGACTTGATTTAGTATATTAGTAGCTTGTATTGAATTATTTGTAACAGTTAATAATTTCATTTTTAACTACTATAGCTATGAATTGTAAGAGCTTATCGAAACGTTTTCTTGTTCTCCTTCTTTTATTATTTGTATCAAATGCCATCCTCGCTCAAGGTTTAATAGTGGAGGGGATGTCGATTGAACGCTTAAAGAAATATGGAGATTTTGTAGATGAGCAAATAGCTAAAGAAAGAATTCCTGGTGCTGCAATCCTTGTTTACCGAAATGGGAAAGAAGTCTATCGAAAAAAAGGAGGTTACAGTGACGCTGTAGATAAAACAGACATGTCAATGGACGGTAGGTTTTACATTCAATCCATGACGAAGCCAATCATAACTGCGGCGTTCATGATGCTGTACGAAGAAGGTCACTTTTTATTAACTGACCCAGTATCGAAATACATTCCGGCATTCAAAAACCTTAAAGTTGCTACTGATCCCAGTAAAGGAAAAGCTAGCGAGGCAGTTCCGATGGATCGGGAAATTACGCTTGCTCACTTGCTAACGCACACTTCAGGCTTGTCTCATGGCTTGGGTGGGACTGAGTTAGACAAGGACTACGCAAAAACAATGTATTACACACCGCACAAAACCATTCAAGATAGAATGAATGCAATGCTTGAACTTCCTCTGATGTTTCAGCCTGGTACTTCTTGGTATTACAGTGCGGCTCCTGATGTACTATCTGTTTTGATCGAACAATTTTCGGGAATCCCGACAGATCAGTTTCTTCAAAAACGAATTTTTGACCCATTGGAAATGAGAAGCACAGGATATAATATTCCGGCTGCTGAGCAAGCAAAAATGGTTAAGGTACACACGCTTAATGACAAAGGAGAACTCATCAAAGGTGCTTACCAACCACCAATGAGTAATGTTACAGTTTGGAGTGGAGTAAACGGGTTATACAGTTCACCAGAGGATTATGTAAAGTTTTGCCATATGCTTTTGAATAATGGAAAAGCGAACGGAAATCAGTTACTTGGCAAAAAGACCATTGAACTTATGACCACCAACAATTCCGCAAGCTTGAGAGACAAGGCTGGTGAGTCGTTTGGTTTGGGTTTTGCAATTGTTGAAAATCCCGGTGAGAGTCATCTATTAGGTTCAGTTGGTACCTTCTATTGGAGTGGAGCAAATAATACTCACTTCTTTATCGATCCCAAGGAAAAGATTGTTGCAGTATTTATGACACAAATAGCTCCATACTCCGATCGCTTTCACGAAGAAATGAGGCGATTTGTACTTCAGGCTGTGGTGGATTAATCAAGAGAAGTAGTTCTTTTGAGAATCGGAATTATTAAAGTCACCCTTCACTTTTTTGAGCTTTTGTCTAAGTATTTAATATCATTAAAGTGAAGAGAAGCTCTTATCAAGGTTTACCATTCGTTATGGGCGGCTGAACTAAAAAAATGAATCACCTTCACATTTACTACTAAGGTATTATCTAGGACAGCCAATTACCTAAAAGGATTGAATACTTTAATTGATTACATGCCAATCAGTACCATCAGAAACTAGATGTACAGAAGTGTCAACCGGAATTGTAGAAGTACTTAAATTGTAATTAACCTTATAAGGTTCTGTTAAAGTAATAATTTGAGTTCCATGATTCAATATATATAAATGCCTCCCTATTGCTGTATTTGCAACAGGAATATATAGAGATAAGGGACTGGTTCCAGTAAAAACAAATGTATGTCCTCTGTTTCCCCACATTCCTCCATTTTGAGTAGCAACTGGAAAATCAGTTGAACCTCCAAAAGAGAAGGTACTGTTACCGTAGGCTTGACCCGAATCAAATATGAATTGACCGTTATCCTTTATTGTTAAATTGCCATTTATTAAATTGAATTTGATATTATCTGGACCATGAGTAATTGTTTTTGCAGCGTAATTTGTCGATTTGTTGAATATAATTTTTTCATTTTCACCAATCTGCAAGGTGCCATTTAGATTTAAATCTCCATCAAATTGCGTATCTCGATTGAGGACAACTTTTTCCCATATTGCTCCATTATAAACCATTGGTATATTTTTACTACTGCTATAGGTAATCATTCCTTTTTTGGGAGATGGAACAGGTAGCGTATTTGGTTCATTTACAATGGCCAATTCAATATTTGTAGGATTAACCGTTGTCGACAGCACTTCATCACAAAAGCAAGAGCCTGTAATGGCTAAAGTTTCAATGTTACCAGTATTGCTAGGTACTATCCCGTAATCGTACCACATACCAGTCCATACCTCCCACTGCGTATTGCAATCGGGCACAACACTTGCACTTGGAGAAACGGACTTATAAAGGAGTCTAACATTACCATCTCCTTCTTGTTCTATATACCAGTGGTTTTGCTTTCTCACTATTGTGAAACCGATATATGATCCCGAAGGTCCTGGATGACTGTATACGAATGTGCCAACATCTTGACTTCCAATGGTCGCCCAATAGTTTGAATAAGAATAAGTAGAAACTGAATACGTGCCATTTATCAAAGGGTATTCATTTGCTCCAGTAATTGTTATCTGGGCGATACCAGAAAATGATAATAGTAGTAGAAGAATTGTAGTTTTCATAATTCATTTAAATTATAAACGTATACTTAAAATTACATTAATCATGGACGAATGCAATTCCCAGTTTATTTGCAATTCATCATCATTGTATTTTGTATGATATCCAAGCCTTGTTCTTTTTTGTAACCGTTTGGACTTGTATTTTTCTTTTATATTTCAAAAGTCTTGGAATAAATGAAGCCACGGCTTTCTTAATATTAGGGAGCTTTTGGACAAAAGCTTGAAAAATAACTTTCAGAATAGATATAGTTAATAGGAGCATTCTACCAATGGTTGTTTAACATAAAAGCTGTTTAAAAGGCTACCACCCCAATTTTGATTATAGACTTCGGCAGTATACTTTTTGTTATGTTCAAATAAACCAGAGGAAATTTGAACGACATGAGGAGACGCCGATGGAGTGAAATTTTGATCAACAATGGTATTTCCAATTGCATCTTTGATTTTGTAATACCAGTAGTTTGTATTGTCTGGTACGAATCTGTCAATTTTCATAGTGATTAACGTTCCCGGAATATAATCTTCTTCAATGCTTATAGCAGCCGAACAGCAATCGTCGGGAGGTGGAAGTGTCGTTGCTGTGGGGCCTGAGTAATCTTTGTTAAAACGCTGAATGCATGAATATTGTGGTTTATGATCTGGGTAAATTGTTTTTAGCCTAAAGTGATAGACCTTCTCTGGGTAGTGAGCTGAAAGTACATTGACAGAGGTAGTGGTATTGGAAAAAATACCCACAGAAGTCCAACTACTTCTGTTATCCGAAACTTCTATTTCGTAATGATCAACAAAGGATGAATAAGGATTGTCAATCAAGAATTGTATGTTGTTACCTAAATTCAAAATTTCAAATTGGCTATCAAATAGCAAATTACCATTTTTATCGTTCCAGTAATTCCCATCATAAACTACCAATTCCCTTAAGCCGCAATGGTAATAACTTGATCCTTTTCTTAGACCGTTATTTAAAGAAATGTTTGCCGCACTTGCATTATCGCCTACAGGGAAATTATGAATTAATGGGTGGTTTTCATCACTTGCAACTTGGCAGCTTTCACAGTTTCCAGTAATGATCAAGTTGTTTGTTTCACCTATTGAAAGGAGTGGAGATTGGCCGTCATAGCAATAATTATTATTGAATTTGATCCAAGTAACCCCACAAGGAGGTGTGTTTGTAAACTCTTGAAATTTTGTTCTAAATTCCACTGAAGTTCCTGCATTAGTATTATAAACAGCTTCAATGTACCAGTACCCATTTATTCTTCGGAATTGGTAGTTCCATGGAAAACCTTGAGCTGAGTTGTTTTTCTTGAGAATAACTGTCCCCGCATCACTGGCTACAGGAAAAGAGCAAGTTGGGTTACCGGGGATAACCGGGTTATAGGGTACATAAGTGCCATTCATCCATGAGGAGCCTGTTCCTGTGGCAGTAATTTGGCTAAAACTGACAAATGTGCAATGAGCAAAAACGATTAAAAGTAATTTTTCCATGCTCTGTGAATAGTTTATTTATTAATGACCTATGTCTGTTAAACCCTTTAATCTCCTTCTTGAAGGCATTAGCTTTTTGCCTGTGCTGAGTACAAACTGATTGTTTTTGAATCGCTTCACGTACTGCATATTTACAACAAATTTTCTACTGATTCTTACGAATTCTCCTTGCCCTGTGAGATGAGCATGGACACTTTTAAGGGTATTTGATATTACTCGAGATTTACCATCCACGTTATGAATAACGGTATAGTTGATGTCTGCCTCTAAATATGTTACTGATGTGGGGTCAAAGGAAGTTCGTGCTCCCAGTACTACTAATTCTTTTAAGTTTTCCATGTCTCTTTGTTTTGATAGACCAAAATTGAGAAATGAAATGATGCAGCGGTATCACTAATATTAGGGATACGGGCAAATGAGGTACAGGGAATTTGACAATTTCACTGACGATCATAATCGAATAATTTCGATTGCTTAGGGGAAATACAAATGCAGAAATACTTAATTAGTTTTCTATTTCCTTACGGGCATTGAAGTATCCTTTCACTACAGTGAAAGTTGTAATAACGAGGAAGAAGATAATTACAAGATATACGTAGTCAATAATACCTGGAAAGTGAACTCCAAGATAAAAACCGCCACCTACTAATATAAATGCCCAAAGAAATGCACCAATGAAATTATACAATGTAAACTGTAAGAAATTCATTTTGACTAAGCCTGCAAGGATAGGAGCAAACGTTCTAATGATGGGTAAAAACCTAGCGATAACTAAAGTACGAGGGCCATATCTTTCAAAGTACTTTTGAGTTTTAGTTAAATACTCTTGCTTGAAAAATAGGTTATCTTTTTTGATAGTAATGCGTTCTCCAAATAGTCTCCCGGAGAAATAGCCCGTAAATGCTCCAAGAATGGCTGCTGAAATGACTCCAACTAGTAAAATAACTAAGGTAACTTTTAAAAGTCCTAGCCCTGCAAATACACCAGAAAGGAAAAGTAGATAATCGCCTGGTAGAAAAAAGCCAAAGAAAAGCCCATTTTCTATATATACGATTAGCACGATGGCAATTAATCCTCCGGTTTGAATGATCTCCTCAGAGTTCATTAGGTATTGAAAAAAATCTATGATTTGGTCCATGTGAGAATCAGCTGGGCGTAAAAATAAACGGATTCTGATAAAAAGATATGAATTTCTTATGAAATCTCTTTTAAATCTTAAAACACTAAATAGGCTTCAACGTTTTAACGGATTTTTAATCAGCTAAAAAAAGACAGAACTCCCTATAATACCCATCTATAGTTCACCTCCTTATAAGTATACGTTACTAAAGCGTTCTGAAAAAGCTAGCTGACTATTTGCTGTATTCCGATAGCTCGAGCCAACGTAATTCGTTTTCCTCCAGCTTGTCTTTAAGTTCTTGTAACTCTTGACCCAAAGCTGCTAATTTTTCAAAATCCGTTTCACCTCCATTCATTGCTGCAATAATTTCCTCTTTGCGTATTTCTCCAGCAGCAATTTCTTTTTCAATGGTTTCGAATTCGACTTTTTCTTTATAGCTAAGTTTCTTTTTCTCTACTTCTGGTTTTACTTCTACAATGACATCGGGCTCTTTTTTAGTCTTTTTTGATTGACGCTCTTCTTGCTCTTCTTCATCTTTCCAGATTCTGTATTCGGTATAATTGCCAGGGAAATCTTTTATAACTGTTTCTCCTTCAAATGCAAAAATGTGATCCACTATACGATCCATGAAATATCTATCGTGTGATACTACGAGCAAACATCCCGAAAATGACTCCAAAAACTCTTCTAAGACGTTCAGTGTATCTATGTCAAGATCGTTGGTAGGCTCATCAAGAATTAAAAAGTTGGGGCTTTTGGCAAGCACTTTCAGTAACTGTAATCTTCTTTTCTCACCTCCAGAAAGCTTTTGAATAGGTTGGTGCTGCACCTTAGGTGGAAAAAGGAATAGCGAAAGTAAACCCGACATTGATAGTTCTCTACCATCGCCCATTTTAACATAATCAGCAATTTCTCTAACGCTATCTATCACTTTTTGACCAAGGTCAAATTTTAATCCGCTTTGAGAAAAATAACCAATTTTGATAGTTTCACCTTTGATCACCTTACCAGAATCAGGTTTCGTAAGTCCCATTACAATGTCCAAAAGCGTACTTTTTCCTACGCCATTTGGTCCTACTATTCCTATTTTATCACCTCTTTTGAAAGTATAAGAGAAGTCCTTCAAAAGCTCTTTTTCACCATAGCTTTTGGTTACATAATTGATTTCAAGAATCTTCTTTCCCATTCGCTCAGTTTTCATGCTGAGCTCCATTTTGTCATCTTGTTTGTATGCCTTCGTTTTGTCTTTTAGTTCATGAAAAGCATCTATACGATATTGAGCTTTGGTTGTTCTGGCTTTTGGTTGCCTACGCATCCACTCTAACTCTTTAGTAAGTCTATTCTTGTTTTTTTCGTAAGAAGCAGCTTCTAGTTGCATTCTTTCATCCTTTTTCTCAAGAAAATATGCGTAGTTACCTTCATATTTGTAAATCTGACCATTGGAAATTTCCATGATACGATTACAAACCTTATCTAAGAAGTAACGATCATGAGTTACCAATAACAGAGTCATATTATTGGTAGAAAGGTAACCTTCTAGCCACTCTATGGCACTCAGGTCCAAGTGGTTGGTAGGCTCATCGAGGATTACAAAGTCTGGTTCTTCTATAAGAACTTTAGCAAGGGCAACTCTTTTTTTCTGACCACCAGAAAGCTCGTTCATTTTACTTTCAAAGTTCTCAATTCCCAACTTACTAAGAATTTGCTGCACTTTGGCCTCATAATCCCAGCCATTAAGTGAATCTAATCTTTCAATTGCAGAACCCAACAAGTCAATGTCATTGTTTTTGGTAGCTTTCTCGTAATCCTTAATCGCTTTGGTTATGTCATTTTCGGCAAAGAAAATGGTATCCATCACGCTGATATGACCATCAAACTCAGGATCTTGCTCCAAAAAGCCGAACCTAATGTCTTTTCTGATACTCACCTCACCGCCGTCGGTCTCTGTTTTACCTGCAAGGATATCGAGCATTGTTGATTTTCCACAACCATTGCTACCAATCAAGGCGATTTTTTCTCCTTGTAAAACCCCAAAAGTTAAGCCTTTAAAAAGCCATCTTTCACCAAGGTCACGACCAATATTTTCCGCAGATAAGTAATTCATGCCGCAAAGGTAATTTTCAAATACTACAAAGTGGCTATGTTTTCAATATAGGTTTGTGCTTGATTCATTATTTCTTTTTTCTGAGGCGTTTCCATTTTGTCAAGAAGCCTATAAACCATTCCTATTCTTGGGTTTTTAGCCAGTTTTTCTCGGTTTCTTTCATGAAATTGCCAATAAAGGCTGTTGAATGGACAAGCCTTATCTCCAGTTTTTTCTTTGTATTTATAATGGCAACTACCGCAGTAATCACTCATTTTATTGATATAATTTGCAGAACCTGCATATGGTTTACTTCCGACGATACCACCATCGGCATACTGACTCATTCCTCGAGTATTTGTAATTTCTACCCATTCAATGGCATCTATATAGATTCCCAAGTACCATTCGTCTAATTCATTTGGGTCTATGCCAGCTAATAGAGCAAAGTTACCAATGATCATAAGTCGCTGAATATGATGTGCATATGCCTTATCTAGCGATTGTCCAATGGAATGTTTCAAGCAATTCATTCTGGTTTCTCCTGTCCAAAACCATTCAGGTAATTGTCGTTTATTTTCGAAATAGTTAAGTGAGGCAAATTCAGGCATTTTTGCCCAATAAATACCTCTCATAAACTCTCTCCAGCCCAATATTTGACGTACAAATCCCTCGATTTGAGATAAGGTGATAGTATTCTGATTCTTTTTCCATTGTTCAATCGCGGCTTTTATAACTTCTTCTGGTGAAAGCAATTTCGCATTCATTGCAAAAGATAACCTGGAATGATAAATAGACCATGAGTTTTTACTCATGGCATCTTCGTAGGTTCCAAAAAGAGGAAGACACTGGTCAAGGAAAAAATCCAAGAGTTGAAGTGACTCATCTCGGCTAATAGGCCAAATAAAATTATCTTCCTCTACCGTTCCTATTGTCTGAACTCCTTCATCTTTAATGAGCTTGACGATTTCTTTAACGTTTTTATGAAATATAAATGGTGGGGTAGGGGTATGATCTTTGGGTAGTTTCTTGCGATTGTCAGCATCAAAATTCCATTGATCACCTTGAGGTTCTTCTCCATTCATTAAGAGGTTGTGCTTCTTTCGCATCATGCGATAAAAGTTTTCCATTAAGTATGTTTTCTTGCCTTTAAAGAAACTTTCGAGGTCGCCGCGTTTTGTATAGAAATGTTCAGTATCGAAGTGTTCAGCTGTTTTGAGGTTTTCAAAATCACCATGGTTCACTTTCTCTTCAAAAGCTTTGAGCTGAACATCAAGCCGGTACTCATCTGGTAAGAGATATTGAAACTTGGTGGCACCTAACTCTTCTGCAATGGCCAATATATTTTTCGAGATATCTTGTTGATTATCAGTATTGTCTAGGTGGATATACTTTACCTTATGACCGCTTTGTTCTAGTTCATTAGCAAAGTTTCGCATGGCAAGGAAAAATGCGATGACTTTTTGGATATGATGTTTTACATAATCCGTTTCTTGTCTTACCTCCATCATGAGGTAAAACACATTGTCATCTTTTTCTTGAAACCAGCTGTGGTTATGGTTAAGTTGATCGCCTAGAATTAGTCTTAGAGTCATGTAATCAAAACCCGCTAATTCCTTTATTGTTTTTCGTAAGTTAGGATGGAAAGTGGATAGGCGGTTCCTTCTCCTATTTTGAAATCACGTTTGGCAGTTACTTTAAATTTACTTTCATCAAAAGTTGGGAAAAAAGCATCACCTTCAAATTCTTGATGTACAATTGTGAGTTCTATTTTATCTGCCAAATGTATGGCTTCTTCAAAAATGGCTTGACCACCTATCACAAATACCTCATCTTGATCTTGACACAAGTTTAAAGCTTCCTGTAGCGAATGCACCGTTTCGAAATCATCATCGGTGTGGTAGTTTTCTTGACGAGTAACAACGAAATTGCCAGCTTTGGACCAAACTCTATGTTGACTTTCATAGCTTTTTCGTCCCATGATCATTTTTTTGCCCGCAGTTACCTTTTCAAGATTTCCCCAATCTACTGGAATAGGTTCAGGCCATGGTAAGGCATTATTTAAACCAATGGCTCTGTTTTTACTCATTGCCGCTATCAGTGAAATTTTAGGCATAAATAGACTCTCCTGTTGCAATTTGTGCTTTTCGTAATGATTCAGGAATTCCAAAAGATTTTACCAAGTCTCCTGCCATTGGTCGTATTGTTCTGTATAGTTTATTAAGCACTTTTCTAATGGCTTTTGATTTGTCTCCAGAGATAAATTCATTTTCCAAGAACCAGCCGTTGTCAGCATATATTGCATCTAGGGCAAAAGTTGAAAGCATTGTTTCCATTGCTTTGCGTTCCGGACCTTCTTCCATACTATCAATATGAGTTGCAAAAGCTTGGTAAATATAATATTCCACGTGGGCTTTTGCCAATGCAATCATATGAGTTTGTACTCTTAAGAAAATCTCGTCTCCGCTAAGTTTCTTTTTGATGAAATTTCTCATTCTGTCACTAAGTGTGAAAAAGAGTTTTTCTTCCCTATATTTCAAAGCAGAGTCTTGAAAATCTCTACTTAATATATGCTCTGAGTTGGTATTACGGGTATTGAAAGGGTTTAGCTGCGTCATTCGAGCAGAAACTCGCCTAAGGGCATAACGTGCTATGGCAGTATAACCTCCATCATTAAATTCCTGCTTAAACTCGGTTAAAAGCGATTTTGCAACAAGCTGTAGGAGAACGGTATTGTCTCCCTCAAAAGTGGTGAAAATGTCACTGTCTCCTTTAAGGTCTGTGAATTCATTTTCTGCCAAATAACCCTTTCCTCCACATGCTTCTCTACATTCTTGAATGGTAGAAGTTGCGTGCCACGAAGCGTAGCTTTTTAGTCCTGCTGCAAGTGCTTCTACTTCACGCTGATCGCTTGAACCATAGTTGTCGCCATATTTATTTCTCAAGTTTTCTAAAGCAAAAGTGAGGGCATAACTCTTAGCCAAGAGAGGAAACAAACGCTTGTGGTGAGTCGGATAATCAAGTATTAAAGTTTCTTTTTCACCTCCTGTGCTATTGAATTGCCTTCTTTTAAGTGCATATTTAATGGCTATGTCTAGCGATTTCTTAGCAATGGTATTGGAAGCGGCTGCTATACTTACCCTACCACCTACGAGTGCACCAAGCATAGTGAAAAACCTTTTTGAGTCTTTCTTAATGCTACTTTGGTATTCGCCATTATCATTGATGCCACCGTATTTGTTAAGCAAGTTTTTGAGCGGAACGCGAACATTGTCAAACCAAATTCGGCCATTGTCAACGCCATTGAGTCCCATTTTATAACCGCAGTCCTCTACCTTGATGCCGGGAAGTAGATTGTGATTTTCGTCTCTCAATCTAACGATAACAGCGTGTATGCCATGATTAACACCATCAACGATTAATTGTGTAAATACAGAGGCGTATTGGGAATGGAGTGCATTTCCAATATATTCTTTACCAGCCGTGTAGGTTGGAGAATGTACAATCAGTTCCTTTTTAGCATGGTCGTAGGTTGTAATGGTTTCCAAGTCTCGCACATTAGAGCCATGGCCAGTTTCTGTCATTGCGAAGCAACCCAATAATTCCCCCGTGCCAGTAGGAGTGAGGTAGGTTTTGTGGTGATAGGCTGTTCCTAGTTGGTAAACTGCTCCGCCCCAAAGTCCAAATTGTACACCGTATTTGATGAGCAAGCTGATATTTCCCATTCCGAGAGCTTCAAAAATCGCGACTGTTCCTGCTGGTTCGCCGGTACCTCCGTATTCTTTTGGGTAGGCATAAGCTCCGTAGCCTTGGTCAGCAAGTCCGATAGTTTGCTTCAAAATAAGAGCTCTAAGTTCATCTTTGTCACGCATCTCCACAGGTACAGCGAAGAGTGGATCCTGCAACAATTTTTTGACCTTGTTTTTTAAAGGGGCCCATTTTCCATCCAATATTGATTGCATTTTAGCAGTATCAAATGCACTATATGTTTCTATTTCTACCGATGTTTCTGGGGAAAGACTTGAATAAAATACAACTTTTGATAGTTCGTTATCAACTCCTAAAGCAGCTTCAAGTTTCTCAACCGCAGATTTCACTTTTGGCGAGTCCCATATTTTTCCATCTTTTTGTTGGGAGGATTCTTTTGCAAGTTGAAGTCCCAAATCGGCCAGGCTTTTTCTAGTTTGACCTTCTTGCTTTTCTGCATATTTGCGAATTTCTTCTAACCACGATTTATAGGTTTCTTCATTTGGTTGCTTTTTTTGATCAGTCCATGAAATAAGCAAAATCTTATCTTCAGGGCTCAGGAAGTCCATTTTTTGAATATGCTTTCTAATAATTTGCATTTCTGAGGGACTCAAAACGGAGTCTGCCCAGCCCACATAAAAAAGAGGCAATACACTTAAAACTCCAGATGAATATTTCATAATTGTTGTGTTTTGTGTTCTATATTAAGCATTTCTATTAGGAAGTGCAGTATCTGAATTTAAAATTCGGTTTGTTGGAGGGGCTTTTCTTTTTCAAAAGTACTTGACTTGATGACAAAGTTTAATAGCAATTTGCTCCTACTATATCTAAATCGGAGAAATTCGGCTTTTGTTTTATTTCCCCAAAAATATAATAGCTAAATTGTGAAACAGCCAATCAAAATATAATGCTTCAGAAAGTTATTCTATTATTTTCAATACTCCTTTTATCTTCAGTCTCTTTTGCTCAAAATAAAATAGACTCTTTACTTAAAATTACTGAGAAAAAAGATTTAGCAGATAGTTCGAAAGCTCAGGCTTACATTGAGTTAGCAGACTTTTATTACAATCAAAAAGAGGATTCCGATAGTACCATTTTGTATGCTGAGAAGGGAGAGCGTATAGCAAAAAATATAGGCTGGAAAACTGGTATAATGAAGTCTAATTACTTCAAAGGTGGGGCAAATGCCCTTTTGGTAAAATATGAATTAGCTAGCAAGCAACTTTTTGAAGCACTCAAAATTGCCGAAGAGGTCAACGATAAGCCAAACAAGGCAATGATAATTAAGGAAATTGGCTACGTGTTTTTGTTTTCGGGGAATCATGAAAAAGCAGTCGAGTGGTTTAATAAAATGTATGAAATTTTCATAGAGCTTGGTGATAAGCAAAAAGCTGCTTTTACCTTAGGCTCTATCGGTACGGTTTATCATGCTGACAGTAATAATGTGGAAGCAATAAAGTATTTCAAGCGTGCCCTGAAAATAGGTGAGGAAATTCAAGATCAAGATGTTTTGGGATTCATTTACACCAACCTAGGAACAGCATATTTTTACAATGGTCAGCGAGATTTGGGGTTTGAATATGTATTAAAATCAAAAGAGATAAATGAGAAATTAGGCTCTAGGTATAACGTAGGAATAAACTTAGCTAACCTGACTCATTTTGCCGAAATGAAAGGAGATCTCAATCAATCCTTAAAGTTTGGACTAGAAGCAGTACCAATACTCGAAGAATTGGGCTTGAAGAACCCATTAAGGGCTGTTCTTGATAATTTACGCACAGTTTATTTTCAAAAAGGGGATTTTAACAAAGCATACCAATATCAGCAAAGGTATTTTGAAGTAAAGGATGAAATAGATACCGAAAATGTAAAAAAGGAAGCTGAAATACAGGAGCTAGAATACGATGCGGAAAAAGATCAGCTTGAAATTGATAACCTAAATAAAGACATTGAAAATAGGAGGCTGCAGCAGCTATTATTAATTGGTGGCCTACTTTTAGTTATTGGTATAGGAGGCGTTTTATGGTGGACTAATAAATCTTTAAACAAAAAGAATGCATTGATTGCTGAGCAAAAGGCTTCCATTGAAGAATTCAATAAAGACCTAGAACTCAAGGTAGCAAAAAGAACAGAAGAGTTGCAGGTCGCTTTAGACGAAATAAAAGAAGCCATGGCGAGGGGGCAAAGTCTAGAGCGAAAACGAATCGCAAGCGATCTTCACGATAACTTAGGGAGTGTTATTTCGGCCATAAACTTCAGCTTAAGTGGTATTAGTCGTGAGAAATTGGGTGATAGTCAACAATCACTTTACGACAATGTGGTTAAAATGACCGAGTCTGCCTATCAGGAATTGCGTTCGCTTTCCCATAATTTACTTCCCGAAAAGTTAGAGAAGGAAGGTTTAATAGTTGCAATCCAAAACTACCTAGAATCGCTCAATGCAGCTCAGCCTGTTTGGTTTGATTTTACTACCAATACTGAACAAAGGTTCTCCGCAAAGACTGAAGTTAACCTTTATGCAATTATTTTGGAGTGCTGCAATAACATTTTAAAACACGCCAAAGCCACCGAGGCATCCATTGAAATTCAGTTACTTTCTGACAGCCTAGAAATTACCGTCACTGACAATGGGAAAGGTTTTCTCATTAACAAAGAACAAAACGGAAATGGACTTGCCAACATGAAAGATAGATTGAGTACAATCGATGGGATTGCAAAAGTGGATTCAAATATTGATGGTACTACTATACATCTCAAGGTTGGTAACTATATGCCAGCTTAAAAGGTGGGGATAATGTCAAGTACACTACCTGCTTCTGTATCCCACACTGCTCCATTCAATGTTTCTATACCTGCTGCTCTGGCTTTTCTGTTTGTGCTTATTATGGAACGCTTGTTCGATGGTATTTTCACTTTGTGACAAATATTAGGTACAACTTTCAAAGACCAATTTTCGGGATTATGCCAATCGTTAGAAACTGTTCCTAAAAATTCGTTCTCAATAGTTTCGTAAGGGCAAGTATTATCCATTACAGGAATACTTCCGAAATAGGAACAAGTAGAACTGGCGTATTCAAAATACAGTTCTGTTGCTGACTGAGAGGAAAATGAAGGAATAAATGAACCTGTCGCTGAATTAAAAGTGCCTGCTGAAATGGTTAATGCAGAGTCTAAGAAAAAGCTGGAAAAGCTATTGTCTTTATATCCGTCTAACATTAGGAAATTCATTTCGGTTAAATTGTTCGATGTGTTGCCGCCAATACCATAAGACATATCGATGTTACTTTTATTAAATGCAGAAACATTGGGGTATATATCTCCAAACGGATCGATAAGTAAACCTTTGACAGCATAAAGATTAAAATTACTACCTGGTCCGGTCAGCTTAACCATTCCGTTAACAGTAAATATATCATTGACCTTCTTGATGTTCACTACGTCAATTACGCCACAATTGACAGTTCCCATGCTTGTTATAGAAGAGTCTAAAATGCTGTACAATGAGTCTCCTCGGCTATAAATCACTCCGCCTGTAAATACCCGAAACTTATTTAGGTTGCCTGATAATCTTGAGTTATTCAGGATAGATATAGAATTGTTTTTTCCTGTAAAACTACCCTTAAAGTCAACTCCATTATTGGAGGTTGTATCAATTAACATCCCCAAGCCTTTTACATTGCTAATTGAGATTGCCCCATTGTTGGTGAATTTTCCAGTACCCATTTTGGCAAGTCCAAAAGAGCCCCATTTGTTGTCTGGCGACTTAAAAACTGTATCAATTACTATTGTGCCGCTATTATCGAAGTAGTCCTCGGTAGTATTGGTAATTGTATTAATTGCGAGACCTTTAAAAACTTTTTTGATTGATATTTCTGAACCTGTGGTGGTTCCGTAAGCTCCGGGTGTTGTTAATGCCAAAACCATTGTGGTGTCCTCCTGAAACTGGTGATAGAATTCTAGTATTCCGTTATTGTTGAAAGTGGTTTCACCAGTTGCTTTTAGAGCTTTAAATTGAAATGTATCTACCTTAATTACGCCCGTTTGAAAGTTTTGGAGCGGCACTTTTTCCAATTCAATTCCGTATTGAACATTACTTATGATAAAGTCACCGTAATTATCAAATTGATTAATCGGAACAGCTAAGCTACCGGTATAGTTTGCAGCTGTTTTAAATGCCTGAATAGCATGGTTCACATGTATGTTACCATAATTGGTAAACTCTTTTCCAGTAATTGCTATGCCTTTTGAATTATTTGAATTACTGAAAGTCATGCCGCCATTGTTGATGAATTTCATTATTTCAAAACCTTCCGTATAGTTATTGATTGTAATCAAGTTGTCATTTTGGATTTGATATAATTCGCCCAACTTGTTCATTTTATCCAAAGTAATAATTCCTTCATTCAATAGGAAAACACGGTCATAACCATCTATTCCAAGTGTACTATTACTAATTTCTATTTCACCAGAGGGGGTATTGTAAAATTGTTGCAGAATAGGTATTGGTGTGATCACACTAGCTATTTCAATTTCTTGATTTTTAAACTTCATGTAACCTGAGTTTGTAAAGTTTTTATGGAAGTACATGCCAACTCCACTACAGTTTTCTATTTTTATTGTACCGCTGTTAGTAGCATTAGTCTCTATTTTCATCCCATTGATCGAGTTGTAAATAGTGATTGTACCATTTTGAATAAATTTGGATATTTGTTTGATATACAATCCATAGCTTCCACTGAAAATGTTGATGTCAATAGAGCCTTCATTTACAAAAACGAAGCTATTGGTAACTTCCACGGCTCCATTTATTCCTGAGCCACCTCCAGTGATGTTTACGGATGCGTAGTTATAAAATCTCCCTCTGTTTAGTTCTAGGCCACTATTCGTTGGATTAATAATATTCAACTCTACCAAGAAACCAGCATTAACGGCAAGTATAGATGTAACAACTGTAGAGGGTAACCCTACTTTCACGCTTTTTACATTTACTTTACTATTTATTGCTACTGAATCTCCTTCTATTACTACATTACATGTATTGCATGGAAGTGTATTTGTAGACCAGTTTAGAGGATCTTCCCAGTTTTGAGTTCCTGCCCCTCCATCCCAAGTCACTGTTTGACCATAAATTAATGATTGAGTAATGAATAATAAGAAGATGATATTTTTCATGGTTTCGTTTTTTTAAGAGTTTGAACATTTCGCTGAATAAGTGTTGGACGCTAATAGCTTTCGGCCTCTTCGGGATACTTTGGCTTGAAGATTATTTTCTAAATAAAGGAAGTCTCTTTCCAATGATTTCAAGTGATCCATATTAACTAGGAATGAGCGATGCGATCGAAAGAAATTACCTTCCTGAAAAATTCCTTCACATTCTTTCAGCGTTTTGGCAAGGGTAAAATGATTTCCTGACCGCAAGTAAAATTTTGAATAGTTTTCGTCAGCTTGAATTAAAACGATATCCGATTCTTTAAGTCGTCTTTTTTTGAAGCCTCGTACATTTTGAAATTGATAGATCATGTTGCGACAATGTTGAGCAACAAATTTCAGGAGATGAAGTAGGAATGTAAATACCCTCGGTCGGGCAATTTGGTACCCTGATCAGGGTAGGTTTTTAAGCAATGGCTTAAATCCAGCCTTGTTCGGCAACATATTTAACAAGTGCAGCGGTATTGGTAATGCTAAGTTTTCGGTAAATGTTCTTACGATGAGTAGCAATTGTTTGTGAACTAATGAAAAGACTTTCTCCAACTTCTTGGTTGGATTTACCATTGGCAAGAGCTATCGCAATTTCTTTTTCTCGTGAAGTTATTGGGGAATTTGCGGAAGTTTTATTGAGCAATGCACGCATGATTGCTGCACTTACAAATTGCCCTCCATTATTGACCGTAACAATTGCTTTTTGGAGGATATCAATCTTTTCATTTTTCAAAACAAACCCATCGGCACCAAGTGCCAATGCTTTTTCAATACTATTGGCTCTTTCGTCCATTGATAGCACTAAAATGCGAATTGAAGAATTGGTTGTTTTAACTTTAGTAATAATATCAAAACCACTTCCATCTGGCATTTGAAGATCGGTGAGTACAACTGTTATATCATGTGTATTGATTATTTCAAAAGCTTCCTTGCTATTTGAAGCTGTAAAAACTTCATTTACTCCATCCATTTTTTGAAGCAAAGAATGTAGTCCTTGTAATACTAAATGGTGATCATCTATAAGAAGTAAGTTCATGCCTTGCCGAAATTCATAAAACTGACAAATTTATCTACGCCAGATGAGTAATTCTTATGACGAATTTAAGCCTTTAAATTTAAGCAAGAAGGTTTTTGATGATTTTCATGGCTTCCTACGTCCTGGAACAATATGTGTTTTTAGAATCCTCTTGCTTTCTCTTTTAGCTTCCTGTGATTTTTTGAGCATGTGAATTTTCGCTTTGGAAATTCTTTGACTTTCGGCATGATTTACAATTCTATGAGGGTAGGTAGTACCGAGGTGAAAATTTGCAAAAACTTGATCCATTTCAGTCATCTTCCATGGCTCGTGAATGAATTGGACTGGGCAATTGGTTAACTCTGGGACCCATTTTTTTATAAAATCCCCGTTGGGGTCATGGTCCTGTGACTGCTTAACAGGGTTGTAAACTCTTATCGTATTTGTACCTGTTACTCCAGCTTGCATTTGAATTTGCGGATAATGAATGCCAGGCTCAAAATCTAGAAAATTGCGAGCCAAGTGTGGTGAAGCATTTCTCCAGTCCATTTGAAGAGCGTGGGTATAGAAACTAAGCATCATTGCCCTCATTCTGAAATTGATATATCCCGTTGCATTTAGACACCTCATGCAAGCATCCACCAATGGGTAACCGGTATTCCCTGTTTCCCATGCTTGTTGCCAATCTTGATTGCTTTCGAAAGTCAAGTTGTCGTATGCTCTATTTACATGCTCGAATTCCATGCGATCTTCCATTTCAAACTTTTGGATAAAATGACAGTGCCATCTAAGTCTTGACCCAAAATTATTTAGCTGAAATGTATGTTGAACTTCTTGCTTTGCATTTACATATGCTTGATAAACTTCGCGAATACTTATACATCCCCATGCTAAATAAGGTGAAAGTCTTGAAAGTCCAGTTCTACTTGCTGCTGGTTTACTGAGAGATTTCGTATAGTTTTTGGCCCTTTCGTAGAGGAAACTAGTTAGATATTTTTGTGCAAAAGAACTTCCGCCTGGCTGAAATCCCTCTTTGTTTTGTCCTAATTCTGAAAAGTTTAACTGTGAGTTTTCAATTGCAAATTCGTCTAAGTTTAGCTTTAGTTTGGAATAGCTGATTTTCGACAAGTCAATTTTAGCAAGCGGATTTCCCATATATGCATGCCACCTCTTTACCCAATTTTTTCTGTTTTTTAATCCTCTGATAACACCATCCTTTTGATACTCCACCCATTCAATATTAAGGTTTATGCAGGTGTTGATCATTCTTTTGTCTCGATCATAAGTAAGTTTAATTCCTATTTCTTGGTGAGAAATAAGGCGAATAGTTCCCTCTTGAGAATGGATTCGAGAAAGTATATCTTCTGGCTTTCCATAGCAAATTAGTATCTCAGCATTGAATGGAGCAAGGTTTTTATTAATATCAAGAAGAGATTGGTACACAAACCTCCAATGCCTTTCAGAATAATGATGGTCGTGAATAAGTTCAGGCTCAAAAGTATATAATAGAATTGTGGGCAGGCCATTTCTACATGCTTCTGCAAGTGGAGCGTGGTCGGTTAATCGTAAATCCCTTTTGAACCAAATAATGTTTATCACTATAAACAAACTCTGGAAAATATCTTTCTGTTTTAAGGCAATGGAAGAAAGTTAAATAAGGGAAAAGTAAACCTATTTTCAATATCTTTACAACTTAATCGACCCAGAATAAATGAATAAGATTTTAGGCTTTTTTGCTTTAATTCTACTGCTCGCAAGTTGTGGCGGGGAAGAAGTATACACCCCTAAACCCAAAGGTTTTAATAGAATTGATTTACCAAAACACGAGTATAGAACCTTGGAAGGAAATTACCCTTATAATTTTGAATACTCTCAAAGTGCAATTATTCAAAAAGATACTTTTGCGAGAGCAGAGCCATATTGGATCATTATATATTACCCAGAACTTGACGCGAGAATTCAGCTTACTTACAAACCATTGAATGGAAACATGACCAAGTTGCAGGAGCACATTGGTGATTCATTTAAACTTGCAGCTAAACATCAGGTGCGTGCTACCTCACAAAAGGATCAAATGGTAAAGTATAAAAGTGGCAACACAGCTTTGGTAATGAATATCGAAGGAGAAGTGCCAAGTCATTATCAGTTCATTACGACCGATACTACCAAACACTTTCTGCGAGGAGCGAGTTATCTAATGCAACCAACGGTCAATGATTCTCTTAAACCAGTTGTAGATTTTATTAAAAGAGATTGTGAACACTTATTAGAAACCTTAACTTGGAAACAATGATATTTTCGACTGAATCTCCCGACTGGCAAATTGTACTTCAAGAAAGCGATAACATGCTTGCACAGTTGCTTAAAAATGAAGTGGAATTAAACGATATTCCATGTTACCTAATAAACCGAACCGACAGTAGCTACCCTATTTTTGGTAAAACCTTTTTATATGTTCCCCGCGATCAGGCGGACGTAGCAAAAGCGGTGATTGATGTATTTATGGAAAAGAGGAATGACTGATAGACTTAGCCAATACTCTAATTTAACTCAAAGGATTATTGCAGCTTTAGTGGCTGTGCCTATTATTATCGCTAGTATTTTTTACTCGCCGGTAACTTTTTGGTTATTATTTCTTTTTATTTCTATTTTGACACAATATGAGTTTTATAAACTGATAGGTCTTAATGGAAACCTTCCTCTATCTATTTATGGTACATTATGCGGTGCAACGCTAAATACTTTGGCTTTTTTGATTGAAAGAGAGATTTTGCCATTCAGGTATTATTACCTCATCATTCCATTACTTACGGTTACTTTCTTTATTAAACTCTATAAAAAATCGGACTCCAAGCCTTTTGAAAACTTGGGCTATACTTTTTTGGGAATTATATATGTAGCTGTTCCATTTACCTTGGTAAATGAGCTTGTAATAGAAGAAGGACATTACAAGCCGTATTTGATGATGGGTGTGTTACTGATCTTGTGGGTTAATGATAGTGGGGCTTATTTTGCAGGAAGTCTAATGGGTAAGAGAAAGCTATTTGAGCGAATCTCTCCAAAGAAAACATGGGAAGGTTTGATAGGTGGTGCTGTGTTTTCTGTTATAGCTGCATTCATATATGGACAATACTATACTCAGCTAGAGCTTTGGAAGTGGTTGGGGATTGCTGTAATTATTGTGATCACAGGCACACTTGGAGACTTAGTAGAGTCGTTATTTAAGAGAAGTATTGCTATTAAAGACTCAGGATCTATAATCCCTGGGCATGGTGGTTTCTTAGACAGGTTTGATGGTCTCTTGCTTTCTATGCCTTTTATTCTTACTTTTTTGAAAATATTCGTGTGATGAGGAGTTTAGTGTTGTTATTATTTATTGGAATATGTTCTCTTGGAGCTTATGATAGCTATGCCCAAGGGCAGGAAAAGTATATTACTTTTTCGGGTTTTGTTATTGACGGAAAGTCGGATGAACCGCTTCCTGGGGCCTATATTATCAATGAAAGAGCTGGTAGAGGGACATTAAGTAACAGTAAAGGTTACTTCTTAATCGATGTGTTTCCGGGAGATAGTTTGGTGTTTAGCTACCTTGGATTTAAGAAGCAATACCATATCATTCCAAAGGACGTAACGCTTAATTATTCGGCTGTTGTGGAGTTGATGGAGAATGCTACGATGTTAAAAGAAGTTAAAGTTTATCCATTCAGAAATGAGGAAGAATTTAAACTTGCTTTGATAGAAATGGAGTTGCCAGATGCTCGTGATCGAGATATTTTGGATCAAAACTTTAGTAAAGCAAACTTAGAAAGAGCAATGGCACTGCAAGGTATGGGTGCTGGGGCAAATTATAGATATGCAATGAATCAGCAGCTCATGCAGATTCAGTCTCAGGGACAAATGACTGTGAACCCCTTAACGAATGTTTTTTCTTGGGGTAATTTTATCAAATCAGTTAAAGACGGAAGTTTTCAATCCAACTTTAAAAAGAAATCACCAGATTATGTAGTTCCACGAGATGCTGGAACAAGGGATCAAATATTCCGAAATAGCGGTAATTAAAATATACGAATAAGTTGAAAAGTGGATTTCGTTGATTTTAACGAAACTTCAATGCTCATTCGTTGTCTTTGAACCAACTAGCATACAGCATGTAATTATTGGCTGTTCTCATAAAAACTTCCCCTAGTTCAGGATTGATTTCCTTTAGGAATTTTGCAGGGTTACCTACGTAAACGCTATTTGGTGGAACAATAGTGTTTTGTGTTACTACCGCACCAGCTCCAATAATTGAGTTTTTGCCAATTACGGCTCCATCCATTACTATTGCTCCCATTCCTATGAGTACCTCATCTTCAATGGTGCAACCGTGTAAAATAGCATTATGGCCAATACTAACATTATTCCCTACCGTAGTTGCTGTTTTTTGATAGGTACAATGGATCACAGCACCATCTTGAATATTCACCTTATCTCCGAGAATAATCTTGTTTACATCTCCTCTTAAAACCGCATTGAACCATATGGTACAATCTTCTCCCATGCTTGTATCTCCTACAATGGTAGCGTTGGGAGCAAGCCAACAACTTTGAGGAATCGTAGGTGAAACGCCTTTTACAGGGAGGATAATTGCCATAGTTTAAAAATTACGTTCGCCTTTTTCACGTTTCCCTAGCATAACTGCACCGGCCATTGCCACAAGGAAAAGAACAGAAACAAGCTCGAATGGAAGTACATACTTACTATACATTACCTTTCCGAGATTCTCGATTAGGCCAGCTTTTGCATTGAATGTATATGGGTTTAACTTCGCAATTTCGGTATTTCGAATTGTTACGATCAGTAGAAATCCAATTACGCCAGCTATTACACTCGCTCCTATCATTACTACGTTTCTGTCTAATTCATTACTTTCACCTCTTAGGTTAAGAAACATAACGACAAATAGAAACAAGACCATGATTGCACCCGCATATACAATGATATTTACAGCAGCTACAAACTGAGCATTGAGTAATATGTATATAGATGAAAGCGAGAAAAAAGTAAGTATAAGGTAAATGACACTATGCATTGGATTTTTGGAAACTACTGTTCCTATTCCACCCAAAAGAGTCAAAAGAGACACAATGTAGAAAGACCATTGTGTCATTGTTAAGTTTTTTAATGTTTCTAAAAACTCCATTTTAGTTATTATCTACTGGGTAGGCTTGTTGCTTTTCCCACAATTTAGTCATTTCTTCTTTTGTCCAAGCATCACGCTCATATCGCTCGTTCATGTCCTCAACCAATTGGTCTTTGCCATAAATTACATTTTCACGGCTAGTGAATACCGGAACGAACTTATCATGACGCAAATAAACAGCTTCTTTAGGGCATGCTTCTTCACAAAGGCCACAAAATATACATCTAAGCATATTGACCTCGTATTGTGCAGCATACTTTTCTTCGCGATACAAATGCTCTTCGCCTTTTACTCGTTCGGCTGCTACCATAGAAATAGCTTCTGCAGGGCAAGCAACTGCACATAAGCCACAAGCAGTACATCTTTCGCGGCCTTCTTCATCTCGTTTAAGAATGTGATGGCCTCTAAATATTGGTCCTAAGTATCGTTTTTGCTCAGGGTATCGAATAGTCGCTTTTTTGGAGAAAAAGTGCTTAAGTGTAATCCCAAGTCCTCTTGCAATACCCGGTAGGTAACTGCTTTCTGCCAGCGTTAATGGCGTCTTATCTGTTTTCTTTGATCTGTTTGTTAACTGCATTAAGACTGAGCTGTTTTAGGTTTTACAAAAGGCCAAACGATATATAATGCTGCCAAAAAGCAAGCAAGTCCAATATAGGTTCCAAGTAATGGTTGTCCCGAAAGTTCTGCCGCTGCTGTAATGACGATATTGACTATAGCCAGTGGGATAAGCCCTTTCCAACCAAGATTCATTAATTGGTCATACCTAAATCTAGGCAATGTCCAGCGAACCCACATGTAAAGGAATATGAAGAAAGCAATTTTTATAAATAGGACAAGGATACCAACTCCAGTTGCTAAGTTATGTCCTAAAACTGTTCCCATGCTTGAAGTAAGCCATGCATAAACGGTATCCATTCCTGGATAGTTAAAACCGCCAAAATACAATGAGGCTAATATAGCTGAGGAGATAAACATATTGATATACTCTGAGAAAAGGTAAAGACCTAGTTTCATGGAACCATATTCTGTATGATAACCAGCGACTAGCTCGTTCTCTGATTCTGGTAGGTCAAATGGTGTTCTATTACACTCAGCAAATGAGCAAGTAAGAAACACTAAAAATCCTAAAGGCTGGTACCAAATGTTCCAGTCCATTCCGTGTTGTTGCGTAACAATTGATCGAATTGAAAGTGATTCTGACATCATCAAAATTGCGATTATCGATAATCCCATTCCCAATTCGTAAGAAATATTCTGAGATGCGGCACGAATTGCTCCGTATAAAGAGTATTTGTTATTTGATGCCCATCCACCAATTAGAATTCCATAAACTCCAAGTGCCACCACGCCAAAAACCCAAAGAATACCAATGTTTACTTCGATGCCTTGTACCAATACCAATTCCCCAGTTGTAAGCATAATAGAATCGCCAAATGGTATAACCGCACTTGCCATTAATGCAGTTAGCATTGCAAGTGAAGGCCCCATGATAAAGAGCCATTTGTCAGCCATGTTTGGCACAAAATCCTCTTTGAAGAATAGCTTTACAGCATCGGCAAGTGGTTGTAAAAGACCAAAAGGTCCAGCATAATCGGGACCAACACGATCCTGAATAAATGCCGCAATTACTCTTTCAAAGTACGTTTCGTATGCAGCTATGGTAAGAGAAACTGCAAAAATGCTAACGATAATGATTGTTTTGACTAGAAATACTGATTCCATTTATCGTTTATTTTTTGAAATAAGATTCGTTTTTCTCCATTAAGATTTTATAATCCTCTGAAGCTTTAATTTCCTTCAAGTTTTTATTGTAAGGCCTGCTATCATCAATATTCTTATAATGAGTTGCCGCGTACTTTATTCCAAACTCTGGCTTTATAAGGTCTTTTCTATATTTATTTGCCGAAACTACCGAGTGTCTTGAAACTTGAGTAGGCCCTTCTATTGTCCAGTCTTGGGTTTCTTTTTTATCAAATCGGCAGGTATTACAGATAAATTCATCTACCTCACCCCATTGGTTTTTCCTTCCAGTAACTCTTATTACTTCTTCGCCTTTATACCATAAATGCACTTTACCGCTGCACTTTTCACAGTCTCTATGTGCATCAACAGGCTTACTAAACCAAACTCTATTTTTGAATCGGTAGGTCTTATCAGTTAATGCTCCTACAGGACACACGTCTATTACATTTCCCGAAAAATCGTTATCTATAGCGTTATTGATATAAGTGCTTATTTCGGCATGGTCACCTCTGTGCATTACTCCATGAACACGTTTGTCGGTAATCTGATCAGCAGTGTGAACACAACGATAACACAGAATACAACGATTCATATGTAGTTGTACATATGGGCCTATATTTTCTGGTTCAAAGGTTCTTCTATCCTCTTCAAAACGCTGAGATTCCGTACCATGCTTGAACGAAAAATCTTGTAAATGACATTCACCAGCTTGATCACATACAGGGCAATCTAAAGGGTGGTTGATTAATAAAAATTCAACAACACCTTTTCTTGCTTCTAAAACCTCTTCGTTTATGTAGTTCTCCACCACCATTCCATCCTGGGCCGGAGTAATGCATGATGCAACCAATTTAGGCATTGGTCTCGGGTCTCTTTCCGAGCCTTGAGCTACTTTCACCAAGCAAGCCCTGCATTTTCCGCCAGATTTCTCTAGTGGTTTGTAATAGCACATAGCAGGTGGAGCAACTTCAGGCCCTATTTTTCTTGCAGCTTGCAAAATTGTAGTTCCCTGAGGTACTTCTACCTGTATTCCATCTACTGTTACTTTTATCAATTCTTGATTTGTGCTCATTTATTTTGAAGCAAAAAGTATGTATTAAACTAATATCTTTTCTAAACCCATGAAAACTGCCCCTTTAGCGGTTGCATCTTCTGGATGTGTAATGTGCCATTCAAATTCATCTCTGAAGTGACGAATTGCACTTGCAACTGGCCATGCCGCCGCATCACCAAGTGGACAAATCGTATTGCCTTCTATTTTTTTTGCTACATCTACTAGCAAGTCGATGTCTCTTTCATTGCCTTTTCCATGCTCAATGCGATGTAGAACTTTTTCCATCCAACCTGTACCTTCTCTACATGGAGAGCATTGGCCGCATGACTCATGGCGGTAAAATCTTGCGAAATTCCAAGTATTGCGAACAATACAAGTTGTTTCATCCATGGCGATAAAACCTCCAGACCCTAGCATCGTTCCTGATTGAAAACCTCCATCAGAAAGTGATTCGTAGGACATAAGTCTGTTTTCGCCATTTACAGTTTTCAGTATTAATTCGGCAGGTAAAATTGGAACAGACGAACCTCCAGCTACTACAGCTTTAAGGTGATGTCCATCTCTAATTCCTCCTAAATACTCATCTGAGTATATAAATTCTTCTACAGGAAGGCCGAGTTCAATTTCGTAAACACCTGGTTTTTTAATATGACCCGATGCTGAAATTAGCTTGGTACCTGTACTTCTACCTATTCCTATATTGGCATAGGCTTCTCCACCATTATTAACAATCCAAGGAGTTGTAGCGATCGACTCTACGTTATTAACTACTGTAGGGCATTGATAAAGACCTTTTACCGCTGGGAAAGGCGGTTTGTTTCGAGGATTTCCTCTTTTGCCTTCAAGTGATTCTAATAGAGCAGTCTCTTCTCCGCAAATATATGCTCCTCCACCTGGTTGTACAATTATCTCTAAGTCATACCCACTTCCAAGAATATTTTGTCCTAAAAAACCAGCAGCTTTAGCTTCTGCAATTGCTTTTTCTAAAATATGGATAACATACATCAATTCACCTCGAACGTAAATGAATGACTTATTTGCTCCTAGGGTAAAGCTTGATACAATCATTCCCTCAATGAGTAAATGAGGGAGTTCTTTCATTAAATAATGATCCTTAAATGTACCTGGCTCAGATTCGTCTGCATTGCAAACTAAGTATCTCGGTACACCTTCGGGTTTGGCCAGAAAGCTCCATTTCATTCCCATAGGGAAACCTGCACCACCTCTACCTCTAACTCCTGCGAGTTTGACTTCTTCCAGAACCTCTTCTGGAGACATTTTTTTAATAGCTTTCTCTACAGCAGCGTAACCGCCCATTTTGCGATATACTTCAAAAGTATTGATGCCAGGAACGTTGATATGTTCTGTTAATATTTTCATTTGCTCAAGTCAGCTATGATTTCGTCTACTTTATCATTTGTAAGATGGGTATAGAATTTTTCTCTAATTTGAAAACAAGGCCCCCAGCCACAGGCTGCAAGGCATTCTACTTCTTTTACTGTGAATTTGCCATCTTTCGTTGTTTCGCCTGTTTGGATCCCTAATGTTGATTTTAGGTGGTCATAAACCTCTTCGCCTCCCATTGTACAGCAAGGGCCTGTTCGGCAATACTCGATTACGTTTTTGCCCACTGGTTCCAAATGAAACATGGTATAAAAAGTAGCAACTTCATATACTTCAATAGGCTGAATTTGGAGCATTTCTGCAACGTAATCCATTACTTCTGGGCTAACCCATCCAAATTGCTCTTGAGCCAAATGAAGTAAGGGTAACAAAGCCGATTTTTGCTTTCCTTCAGGATAGCGAGCAATGATTTTTTTTGCTTTTTCTGCTTTCTCAGGACTAAATTTGATGGTCTCTGTCATTTATATTTAGGCGTCTAGTTCGCCAGCAATTACATTTAAACTACTCATGATCGCTACTGCATCTGAAATGGTAAGTCCTTTACACATTTCGGAGTAGGCTTGGTAATAAATAAAACTTGGTCTTCGGAAATGCAAGCGGAAAGGAGTTCTTCCGCCATCGCTTATGAGGTAAAATCCTAATTCGCCATTTCCACCTTCTACTGCATGGTAGACTTCGCCTATCGGAGCGTCAATTTCTCCCATTATTATTTTGAAATGATAGATCAATGCCTCCATACTGCGATAAACATCTTTTTTTGGAGGTAAGTAATAGTGATCTTCATTGGCATAAAAAGGACCTCCGGGTAAATTCTCTAAAGCCTGTTTAATGATTTTTATACTTTCCCACATTTCTGCATTACGAACCATGTATCTGTCGTAAGTGTCGCCATTATGTCCAATAGGTATTTCAAAATCGAAATCTTCATAAGAGGAGTAAGGCTCCATCGCACGAACATCATAATCTACGCCAGCAGCTCTTAAGTTTGGTCCTGTGAAACCATATTCCATTGCTCTTTCACCAGTGATCTTACCAACATTGATGGTACGATCCATAAATATTCGATTACGATTCATTAATCGCTCAAACTCGGCTAATGCTTTGGGAAAGGAATTATAGACAATGTCTTTTATTTTTTTTAAGGCAGTAGGAGAGAGGTCTCTTTCCATTCCACCAATTCGGCCCATGTTTGTGGTTAATCTTGCTCCACAGACTTCTTCATAAACCTCGTATATTTTTTCCCTTTCTTGAAAAATGTGCAAGAAACCAGAATAAGCTCCAGTATCTACACCTAAAATTGAATTACAAATTAGGTGATCAGAAATCCTCGCTAATTCCATCATTATTACTCTGATGTATTGAGCTCTTTTAGGAACTTCTACTTCGAGTAATTTTTCTACAGTCATGTGCCAACCGAAGTTGTTGATTGGCGATGAACAATAGTTCATCCTATCGGTAAGGGTAGTTATTTGATAAAAAGGTCTTCTTTCGGCAATTTTTTCAAAGGCTCGATGAATATATCCCACAGTTTGTTCTCCAGAAACGATTTTATCTCCATCCATCTGGAGTACATTTTGGAAAATACCGTGCGTTGCTGGGTGGGTTGGCCCAAGGTTAAGCGTTGTTAATTCTCTTTCTTCCTCAATCGGAAGATTAAGAGCAAGTGCATCGCTTGTATTTCTTGCAATATGTATTTCTTGATCAGCCATATTTTTATCTGCCAAATAAGGCGTCTATTTTATCGTCTCTTGTGGCGTCTTCTAATGGATATTCTTTTCTCATAGGGAAATAGTCCATTTCGTCCATATTCAAAATTCGTTTCAAGTTAGGGTGACCGACAAAATTGACTCCGTAGAAATCGAATGTCTCTCTCTCCATCCAGTTTGCACCAGCGTATAAACTTGTTGCAGTTGGAATATCAAGGTTTTCTTGAGGTAGATATACTTTTAATCTTACCCTACTACCATTCTCAAAACTATGTATGTGGTATACCACACAAAATTCTTTACCACTATTATCTGGATTGTGAAATGCCGTTATATCTGTAAGGAAACGGAATCTTAATCTATCGCTTTCGTTGAAATAGCGAAGAATGTCAATAATACTATCTTTTTCACAAGTGAATGTTAACATTCCTTTTGGCTCTTCAAACTCAGAAGTTTTATCACCAAACTGAACTGCAATGTCTTCTACTATTTCCTGATTAGTTATCATTCTTACTTTGAAAAATTAAATATTATATGATTCAAGTAACGCTTTATATTCTTCCGACTCTCTTCGTCTCCTAGGTTCGTTTTTTGCAATTTCTCTGATCTGGATTAATCCATCTAAGATTTGCTCTGGACGTGGAGGGCAACCTGGAACATATACATCCACAGGAATTACTCTATCTATTCCTTGTAAAACAGAATAAGTATCAAAAATTCCACCTGATGATGCACAAGCACCTACGGCTATAACCCATCTGGGCTCTGCCATTTGTAAGTAAACTTGCTTAACTACAGGTCCCATTTTTTTTGAAATGGTACCCATTACCATCAAAAGGTCAGCTTGTCTAGGTGAAAAGCTAGGTCTTTCAGATCCAAAGCGTGAAATGTCGTAGTGTGCTGCCATTGTTGACATGAACTCAATACCACAACATGAGGTCGCAAATGGCAATGGCCACAACGAATGACTTCTAGCCAATCCTACTACTTTATCTAAAGATGTTGCGAAAAATCCCGCTCCTTCTAAACCTTCTGGTGGTTCCACCATTTTTATTTCGCTCATTGGATCATTGTTTTTGAACAAAGAATTAACCTATAGTTAAATCTAATGTTTAGTCTTTTTCCCACTCGAGGACACCTTTTTTTATAATGTAATAAAATCCAGCCATTAGAAAGCCAATAAATACAAGCATTTCCATAAACCCGAACCAACCTAATTGCTTGAAATTAACTGCCCATGGGTACATAAAGATGATTTCTACATCAAATAGGACAAATAGAATTGCTGTTAGGAAATACCTAACCGAGATAGGTGTTCTTGCGTCACCTACAGATTCAATACCGCACTCAAATGGGTCTTCTTTCTTGGTCCCTTTAAGTCTTGGCCCTAAAACGTGTGTTGTAATAATAGTGAAAACTACAAAGCCCACTGCAAGTCCAAGTTGCAATAGGATCGGTTGATAATCTTCAGGTGTGTAGGTTTCCATTTCGTATTGTCAATAAGACGCAAAATTACCATGATAAGGTACAGAAACAAAATTATACAAATCAATATTTCAACGAATGACTGTATTATTTCAAGTCATTTGCATTTCCCTACTTTTGAATAATTAAGGGTTTACGATACCAAAAGAGTCCAGCTTTAATATTGAGCACATAAATCCCGTTTGGGATATTGTCAAATGATAGTTTATTAATGTCGCTTGGAGGGGAAATGGTGGTTTTTGAAACCAAACTGCCCTTGATGGTATAAAGCCAAACTTCCATTCTAGGTTCATCATAAAAACTCTCAATATTGACTTCACCTCGAGTTGGATTAGGGTAGGCTACAATTTTTTCATTCCCTACAACTACAGCAACGTCATTGGAGAAAGATGATGGACAAGTTATAGACTGATTGTCAAATTGAGTACTTTTCTGAATACGTGCTTTATACACACCGCTAGTATTTGCTCTAATGGTATTATTGCTGAATTCTAGTTTTTGATCACCACCGAACCATTCGATCTTGTCGTCGGAGTTGAGTTCAGAGCTTGCTTCTAAAACGAAATATCCTATTTTATTTACGACAGGTGCTACTGGTCTTTCCAGTGTTTCGATTCTGAAATCCACAAGATCAGACTCGCAACCATTCTCTGTGGTGACTTTTAAGTTGTAATTTCCTGTTGAATTTATACTTCGTGTGGGAGTTGTACTTCCATCTTCCCAAAGAATATTTGCAAATTGGTTAGTCGTTTTAACTTCTATTGAAGTTCCTTCGCATATTCGTTGTATGCCATCACTAAAGTTAAGTTCTGGTTTAGGTTTTGAATAGACTGAAATGTCAATTTTATTGGATTCAAAATTACAACCATAGACATTTTTTGCTTGGAAAAAGTACGACCCAGTTGTTTTTGGAAATATTTGATTAACCTTTTCTCCATTTTGCCATGTCACATCTCTACCATTAGACGCAATTATTTTGGAACTTTTATCTTCACAAAAAGAAGATTCGCCTTCAAGCTGTATGCCAGGTTTAATGTCGTCTTTACTTCTAATTCTTAAACTTGGGAAATTTATTCTCAAGCCGTCAGCATTGTAAACTATGGCATCAATAGGCCCACTAGTTATTTGTGCTGAAGCTTGGCTTGATCCATTTGTCCAATTGGCATTGATACCACTTTGGTTAATTCTGATATTTACATCTTCGTTATTGGCTGCACATTCAAAACTTATATTAGCGATTCCTTTGTGAGAAATAGGGGCGGCCAATGAGAACAGACTTGCGGCTTTCAAAGCATTTGACCAAGCATTACCTGCTTGAGTTATTCCGTCTTTGTGAAAATGAATTCCATCAAAGCGAAGGTCAGTTCCGTAAATCAAGTCTGTATTGGGTCCTTTAAAAGTAAAGGGAACGTTTTCTGCAAGCTTTTTCTGAGCAACAGTGACTGCATAAGATGGGTTAGGTGTACGAGAGGCTTCTGCAATTACCCATGGAACGTTTCCTTTGATGTCACGTCTAGATTGCTCAATTACATATTTTATATTATTGAAATAGTTCTCTTCGGTATTATTGAAGTCGCTTTCCCCTTGTTGCCATAATATTGCACGAATTCCAGTGCGAGAAGCATAATTTCTGAGTGTTCTGCCTAAAACTTGATATGGGCTTCCGTCGAACTTTATCAGTAGTGCCTCCACTGATCTTAGGTCTTCACCTCGGGCACTTCTATTCCAAAGTGAACTGCTTGTACCACCAACTGCACAGCCATATATTAAAACTGGAACCCCTTGTTCTTTTACAATTTTTTCTGCCATTACAGCCCATATCCATGGAACAGGATTGTAAGGTCCTATTTTTGTATTGTCGTTAAGTTTTGAGAATTCAAATGGAAGCTTATTTTCTTCCATTTCGGAGTCATGATAATTAATAACACTAATTCGGTCGTCAGTAACACCTTTGATCGCACCTTCATAAACAGATTGGCCTTCTGCATTTGATTGTCCTGCCACAGCAAATACTTCACCTACTCCTATTCGGTCTAAGCTACTGTAACCAACTTGTTCACCTGCCTTGAATGCTCTAACTTCAAGCTTATACCAGCCGCCTAGAGCACCGATTTCGCCTTGATAAAAACCATTAAGAGATGTGTTTGTGATTACTTTCCAGCCCGTATCAGAACCTTGATATCCATTTAAGGGACTTAAGCGAGCTTCTACATAGTCGCAAACTACGGTTAGATTTCCAGCAATGGGAACATTAGCTTTATTTGCTAGGTCTCGTTGAAAAACGATTCGTGAGCTTGGGAAAGAAATGTCAATTTGTGAAAAAACATTGTTCGAAAATATTAGCACAAAAAAGCTAATAATTACACTTCTCAACATCCGAAATTTTATCTAATTATAAGCTTGGAAATATACTTTGTTCTATTATTCTTGATTTTTATAACATACTCACCGTGTGGTACACCAACAAGGTCAAATGTTTTTACATCGTCAAATAGAGGTACAAAATAAGTACGATATATTTTACCAGTCAAGTCATATACAGAAATAGTGGCATTATCGACATCTTCTAAAGTCTCAATTTTCATTTCATCCACGTAGTTAGGGTTCGGATATACGCTAAAGCCCTTATTGTTTTCAGATATGACATAATTTAATTCTTTCGAAGCTATAGAGCTGCATGTTAACATGTTGCCATCGGATAATTGGTAATTTTGAACCCCAATAACACTATAATCACCTTGGGATTTGGCTTTGAGTCTGGGACTGTTGTTGTCAAATGGTTCACCATTTAATTTCCAAATATAATTGAGGCTAGATGTATCACCAGTAAAGGAGGCTGAAAGCGTAAATGTTCCAGTTTGAATTACATTAGGATTTTTTGGGGTTGGTAAAGCAACTACTTCAACCATATCTGAGATAGGTGAAACGCAGCCAAATTCGTTAGAAACCTTCAAAAACATATTGCTGGTTTGAGCCACTAGGATTTCCTTTTGGTTGATTCCATTACTCCATTCGTATTCTACGGCGTCTGGAGCAACCAATACCACTGTTGAATCATCACAAAAAGTTGTTGGACCTTTAGCAGTTATGGTTGGCTTCTCTGGTGTTGGGTTTACTTGGATTTTAATCTCATTTGATTTCGCGGTACAGTTAAAAGAATTTCTAGCTGTTGCGTAATATGTACCAGAGTTCTTGATAGATATTTCTTGGTTTTTGGTGCCAATGTTCCATTCAAAGTCATCATCACTATTTACAACGAGTATGGTCGAATCTTTTTGGCAAAACTCATTGGAACCATTGTTTATTACCGAAGGGACTTTGGCGGCTGGTTTTATATTTACATTAATTTCTTCTGACTTTCCTTCACATCCATATTCATTACGAGCCATAGCGAAGTAATTACCACTTTCTTTTACATTTATTTCAGGGCTTTGTTCGCCATTACTCCATTTCAAATTACTGCTTACATCTGCAATTAACTTGAGTTCTTGATCCGAACATATTTCAGTTGGTCCAGAAGCTCGAATTTTAGGAACAGTAGTTGGGAAGTTTTTTATTTCGATAGGATCGCTAGTAGTACCGCAGCCATAAAAGTTTACATATGTTGCCGAGTAATAACCAGGGTTGGATGCTTGAATTTTTGGACCCGATTGATTAACATTCCAGAAGATACTAGATTCTTTGTTAGCAACCAGCTCTACGCTTTCGCCTGCACAGAATTCGGTATTTCCAAGTGCTGAAATAGTTGGTTTTTCTGGGAGTATGTTATCGTTTATGATAATAGGAGCAGAGTAATACACATTTCCGAATCTATCTTTAGCCCTACCTTGATGATATCCTTGCCCAAGTCGAGTACTATTATTATTCCCTCCATTGCTCCATTGATAGGTAGAGTATCCTTGAGGAGCTGTAATTATCACTGGCTCGTTTGGATTTCCATCTGGGTCACAATTTTGATTCAATTGTAACGGAGGATTTCCTAACTGTGGATTAGAAAATGAAAAGAAATTTTGATTCATGCTGCTATTCCATGCTTCGGCAAGTCTTGTGAGACCTGTGGTAGAGAAATGGACACCATCTCTTCTGTCGTGAATTTCATCAGTATTTGGGCCGAAAAATACATTCTCTGTACTAGAAATAACCGTATTTTGAGCTTCCACAACGGTTGGGTAATACCTAGTTTGATCTTTAGAAGCACGAGAGACCATCCAGGAAATATTCTTACCAGTTACGTTTCTGGTTTGTTGAATCAAGGTTTTGAGCTGATCCACGTAAACCTCTCTTGGAGTATTTAAATAGTTATCTGTTTCGCCTTGATGCCACAATACTGATCTCATTCCCGTAAGATTCGTGTAGTAATGTAATGCATTAGACATTGAGTTAAATGGATAACCAGCAGGTGCTGATATTTGTGAATATGGATTTATTCCAGATTCGCCGTATGAACTCCTTACAAATTGAGCTACTTCATAACCTTCCCAAGCTGTATTTATGAATAGGATAGGGACGTTTAGTCTGCTGGCAAGCATATCTCCTAACTCACCCCAGCACCAAGCTCCATTTCCTGTTGGTGCAATTTTACTTTCTGCTTCTAGTTTACCAAAGGAAGGATACTGAGGAAGGTTTTGACCAAGGGAATAATGGTTGCTAATGACATTTACTCTGTCATCATTAGCTCCTCTTTGACCAAAGTTGTTATAGCCTTGGGCATTTGACTGTCCCGCAATAACAAAGACTTCTCCTATTCCTACCCTAGAAACTTCGGATTGAAATAGGACTTCTCCGTTTAGTGTTCCGCGGACTTCTAATCTGTACCATCCGCCACTAACAACGAGCGATCCTCTGAATAGTCCATAGTTTGGAAAATTTGCAATAGTACTCCAGCCTACAGCTGAGCCTCCTTGTATTGGTACAAACCTAGCTTCAATTCGATCTACTCTTGATCGATAGTGCCCTGCAACATAAACGATGCTAGCATTGCCGTTGTTTCTTTGAAAAATAGCTCTTTCCGCTGGAAAAGTAATTTCAATTTGCCCAAAAGTTGTAATACTACACAGTACTAATAGTGTGAGATATAGTTGTTCCCTAAAAAACTTCATTTAACCTAAGTTTCGCCAATTTCTTGGTTTAAAAATTTATTTTTATAGGAAGCACATAATTCGGATATCAGCTTTCCTCAACGAGGCTTTGCCATATCATATCTTTTAAATCATCGACACCATTGAGGGTTAGGGAAGAGAAATACACGTGTGGTAGATCTTTTGGTATCGACTTTTCTATTTTTTTTCTTGACTTTTCGTCTAAGAGATCTGATTTAGAAATCCCTAGTAGACGTTCTTTATCTAATAATTCTTTGTTATATAATTTTAATTCTTTTAAAAGTGTTTTGTATTCTTTTAAAACGTTCTCAGAATCCGCAGAAACTATGAACAATAATACGGAATTTCGTTCAATATGCCTTAAAAAACGTAATCCAAGTCCTTTTCCTTCGGATGCACCTTCAATTATACCAGGTATATCTGCAATAATAAAAGACTTGTCATCCCTGTAAGATACCACTCCCAAATTAGGAGTTAGCGTTGTAAATGCATAATCTCCAATCTCTGGCTTGGCTGCCGAAACAACCGAAAGTAAAGTGCTTTTTCCTGCATTAGGAAAACCTACAAGTCCAACATCTGCTAAAACTTTGAGCTCTAGAATAATCCATGCTTCAAGTCCCTCAATACCAGGTTGTGCATACCTAGGAGTTTTTTGTACGGAGTTTTTGAAATGGCTATTGCCAAGTCCACCCATACCACCCTCAAGTAAAATTACCTCTTCTCCATGACTTGTAATTTCTGCAATTTTCGTACCTGTTTCCTCATTTCGGGCAATTGTGCCTAATGGAACTTCAATAATAATATTTTTTCCTTGTGCACCAGTACTGCGACTTCCGCCACCTCTGCCACCTTTGTCAGCTTTAATGTGCTTTCTATACTTTAGGTGTATCAATGTCCATAATTGACTATTACCTCTCAGTATAATATGGCCTCCACGTCCTCCGTCGCCACCATCTGGGCCCCCTTTGTCAACATATTTTTCTCTTCGAAAATGAACAGAACCAGCTCCTCCGTCCCCGGACTTACAGTTGATTTTTACGTAATCAATAAAATTTGCTGACATGTTTTTCGACTATAAAGTTATTAGTGTGAATGGGAATAAAATATTAAAATCCCCAATTTTAATTTAACGGTTCATAGCCTTATCAATTTCCGAGACGATTTGCTCAAAAATTTCGTCTATTTTACCAATGCCGTTAATTTTTACTACTTTGTTTTGTGCTTCGTAGAACGGAAGTACATGAATAGTTTTTGTAAAGTATTCATCAATTCTTCTTAGAAGTTTATCTGCTCCATCGTCTGCTCTACCGCTAGTTTTTTGGCGTTCAGCAATTCTGTCTTTAATTTCCTGCTCGTTAACTTCTAGTTTCAGTACTAAGTCAATTTTTTCGTCTCTCTTTAGTAGAAATGAATCTAATGCCTCAGCCTGTTTAACTGTTCTTGGAAAGCCATCAAAAATGAATCCTGCTACTCCTGGATTTGCTATAACTTCTTCTTCAAGCATATCAATAGTAATGCTATCAGGAACAAGAAGGCCGTCGGCCAAAATTTGTTTCACTTTAATTCCAAGTGGTGTTTCTTCGGTGATATGCATTCTAAACATATCTCCTGTAGAAATGTGTGCCAATTGAAATTTATCTATAATTTTTGCAGACTGAGTTCCTTTTCCAGCTCCGGGAGGTCCAAATATGACTAAATTAAACATTCTCGATTAAGTAGTTTTAATGAAATACGAGGGAATTTATAAAGAATTTATAAAATAGATGGTATAAAAATGAAAAAGACCTGACATGTTATGCCAGGTCCTTTATTCTGAATAGAATTAGTTGTTTCCAGTTCCGGTACCTGCGGGAACTGTTTCTTCAATTTCAGGTTCAACACCATTAATTGAGTTTCTCAATTCTAAAATCTCTTGATTAGTTGGATCGTATTTTAGAATTTGATCCAAAAATTGGTTTGCTTTCTCAAGGTCTTTATTTACTGCAAATTCCTTTCCTGCCAAGTATCTTAATGCTTTTGTGATATCAGGACTTCCAGCTGCTTTAGCTTCGTCAGTTAACGCGTCTAGGTATTCTTGATAACGGTATGCATATGAGTAAAGGCTATCTTCTGGATTTGACCTTACTTTTAGTTCAGCACTAATAGCTATGGCTTGTGGCCAAGCTCCTCTGTATGCTTCTACTACTTTATCGAAAGTTTTATCGGCATCAGCATATTGTCTAAGTTGATACTGCAACAATCCTAAGTTTGCAAAATCTTGACCATCTGGCTTCTTTTTTCCATCAATTGCTTTTTGTAAGTAAACAACAGCTTTTTCGTATTTTTTCTCTTCTTTATACTTTTCAGCAATGAAGTTATAGTAGTCGTAAGTCGTATCTTTTTCAGAAATCGCTTTCTCCATTAACTCAATACCTTTAGCTCTGTTCTCTGCCATCTTAGAAGTATCTGGCAATAAGAAGTAAGATCTCCCTAAGAAACCATAGTCAAGTCCGTAGATCTCTTCTTTTGGTGCTACGTCGATATATTTTGTAAGTGCAGGGATAGCTTCGATTGGCTTATTCTGCTCAAACTTAGAAATACCTTCAAGTCTGTGTACAATAGGGTTTTTGTTACAATCCTTAATCTCATTGATTGTTTTTAATACGTTATCCCAGTCTTTTGCAATAAATGCAATTTGAGCATAACGAAGTTTTGCACCACAGTCACCATCACTGTTTTCTAGGTAAAGCTTTGCTGCAGCAGCAGATTTATCCCATCTCTGATATGTTTGTTCAAAAGAAGAAAGGTATCTGTATGCAGGTGCGTGCTTTGGATCAGCAGCTATTGATTTGTCAATGGCAGCTTTGGCTTCTTGGTAGTTTTTACCTTGCAACCATACTTTGGCCATGTTAGAGTATATTGATGCCATATCGAAAGACTTAATTCTTTCTGCATTGGCTAGGGCATTCATTACATCTCCACCTTCATTCTTGATCAAATAGGCAGCAGCTTTAACTTTAAAGTAAGCAGCATTGTCCTTTACTTCTTGTAGCTCAAGAGCTTTGTCAATATTAATAATTGCTTCAGCTGGATCATTTGCCCATGGGAAAAGCGTGTAGGCTTCTGCAATTCTATAGTAGTTGTCAGGATTTTTGGAATCCTTTCTTTTTTCTACTGCAGAAGCAAAATCTACTTTTGCACCAGCATAATCACCTTTTGCTAACTTGACAGCACCCATTCCTATTTTTCCTAGTGAAGTACCGTTTTTGTCTGTGCTGTTTGCTTTAGAAAATGCCTCAGTCGCTTTGTCTAAATTTTCTTTAGCTTCTGGAATGCTTAAATAATAGCGACCAAGTTGAAACAAATTCTCCTCAGTTGGGTTAGTTTCCGCTAATGTTTGAAACACCTTTCCAGCTGCTGTGTATCTCTCTGCATTTAGGTGTTTTAATCCCTCTTCTAGGGTTTGAGCATTGCTCGAAAACGCCGCTAAGAAAGCAGAAAGGAAGAGGAGTAGATTTAGTTTTCTCATTTTCATATTTAATAGATTCTTGTAAGGTTTTAGTTTATCCAAAAAATGAACATGCAAAGTAGTAAAAATGATGCTTTGCAAAAAAACTTTTTTGGTTCAAACTGTACTTTGTTTCGTTTTATTAGACTTTTGTGGTTGAAAAAATTTTACAAATAGAATGTTAATAAGGAAAGATTGGATTATTCTACAGTGATTATATTGGGTCCTGGATTGATAGAATAGTTTTTTGGAATTATATAGTAGGGTTGAAGCCCCATTTTTTCTACAACTAGTTGACCAACTTGAGAGCATGCAAAACGGACGAAACCTTTTGCAACTCCCCATCTATCTTGAGTTGTGTGTAAATATATTGTCTTGGTAAGTGGGTAAGTTTTTTCTTCAAGACTTAATGTACTTGGTTTAACTGCATTTTTTCCATCTTCGCTAACCGCCAAAACTTTAAATCTTGATCTTAATTTTAGGGCTCTTGGGTCGTCAGAGTCACTTATCCAATTATTTCCAATTACGCCTATTGAATAGTTACTGTTTTCTATAAATTCAAAAACGTCATTTGTTCCTTTTGCTGCTGAGATATTTCCTTTTGTGATATCTTCAACTTCAAACTTTTTTAACATCATGTTGAGATTACTGGAACTGCTGTTATCAAATACTAATCTGTTTTTGTTTTGATTAGTACCTAATAAGATTGATTTAATCTCAGCCATTGAAATAGAATCTAATTGAGAGTCTGTGTTAACGATGAGAGCGACTGCATCCACCGCCATGTGACCTGGTAGGTAAGATAATTCTCTAGACGTAAAATATTTTTGTTCAGTTTCGTCAAGTTCTCTCGAAACTATTGCTAGTTCTACAGAGTCTGATAACATCAATCCGATTGCTTTCTGCTCTGGAGTATATACAACTTCAAACTCTGTTTTAGGATAGTGCATTTTATATGCATCAATTTGAGCATCGGCGATGTATTTGAATGATTCATCTACCGCTACTTTTATCTTTCCTTCGCGAATGGTAAGCTTTTCTGCTTTGTCGGCTTTGGAACATGCGGTAATTAGAAATAGCAGTATTATATAATATTGTAAGGTTTTCATAATTGTGATGAGTTAGTGTAATCTTTTAAAGCTTGGATTTTAGCTTAAATGTTTAAAGTAAAAAGGTCGCTTTTGGCGACCTTTTTACTTTAAAATAAACTTTTGATAACCCTATAGGACCTATACATTCCATAAAGGATCAACAGCGATCCGAGTATGTAACTTATATTTTGATCGAGCGTGACCATGAACCATTTTTTGATAATGACCAATACTCCAATTGCGACATAAGCTAATCCCATCGCTAAGCTTAAAGCAATTTTGGTGATCCACCAGAGCTTCTCGCTATTTATTCTTTCCGCCATTATTACTCTAGTCTATAAACTACAGGCATAGTAAAGTAAACACGAACGTTTTTACCATTCTGGCGACCTGGGTTCCATTTAGGCATGGATTTGATAACTCGCATTGCTTCCTCATCACATCCAAAACCAATTCCTTTTAGAACTTCGATATTTCCGATAGAACCATCTTTCTCAACAACGAACTTGATAAACACTCTACCTGAGATGTTAGCACGTTGTGCTGCAGCTGGGTATTTCATGTTTTCTCCAATGTACTTGTACATTTCTGAAGTTCCTCCTGGGAATTCTGGTTGTTGTTCTACCGCTGTGAAAATCTCTTCCTCTTTAGGCTTTCCTAGACCTGCAGGTTTTGTAATTGCAGGTGGTGGCGGTGGAGGTGGAGTAAAGGCTGTAGCTATGTTATCACTTTCTACTGTTTTAGTAGTGATGGCTGCATCCTTTGTTTTCTCTATCGGTGGTGGTGGCTCCTCAACTTTCACTTCTTCATCTGGCTTTGGCTCAGGAGGAAGGAATTTGATTTGATTCACCTCTGGTGGTGGTGGAGGTGGTTCCTCCTCTGGTGGTGGCGGTGGTGGTGGAAGATCTTCTTCCTCCTCCTGTTGCAAATCTTCCAAGTTGATATCTACAACTTCGATAGAATCTTTATCAAGAGAAGGTACGATGAACTTTTGGTAACCCCACGCTCCACCAATTATTAAGAGACATGAACCTATCCCATAGATAGCTGCTCTTCTTAAAAACTTAGAATAGTTCTTTCTTAGAAAATAGGCACCGTACTCTTTGTTCCTAGTTTCAAAGATGATATCATCTAAGTCTTGGTGTTTGTTTTTAATATTCGGATCCATTTTTTTACGATTTAAAATCCATTATTGAACGGGCACTGGTTTGCCTATTTTTCCATAGTAGGCCTCTTTTTCTACTTTTTGTAGATCCACAACAGCTTTTTGAGGGCTGTCGGTAATTGAAGTTTCGTCAAGTATATCTACAGCATTTTTCCAAGTGGATTCATCTGTAGGTTTGATGATAACTGTCCAGTTTTCAGGATTAGGAGCTGATTGCTTTTTAAGCAAAATAGCTTGTCTTATTCCTTCTGCTGAATAATCAGTTTCTGTTAAATCATCCGACGTAACTGTCTTCATTGCACCTTGGTACCAGAAAACTCTATCATTCTCACCTAAAATAATGGTGATGGTGTTAGATTCCTTCGATTCTGAGGTCTCTTCTGGTACATCTTTGTCTTTACTCGGTGTGTTAAAACCCATAATGTTGGGTTTGCTGAAAGTGGTCGTGTATATAAAGAAAGTGATAAGTAAGAAACCTAAATCCACCATCGGTGTCATATCAGGTTTACCTGTTTTCTTCTGCGACCTTACTTTTCCACCTTTACCACCGGAGTCTTTTACCTGTACTTCTGCCATGATTATTGCTTCTCGGTTTTAGTGATCAATTGAAATTTATTGAGTTTCGCAAAAGCAAATTCATCAAACAAATTCTTAAGTGCGGGATATGGTGTAGAACCATCTCCTCTTACTGCAATTGTAGATCGTGGGTAGAGTTCACCGTAAGTTTTTACCCAGTCAACCAATTCTGCATTGGTTGAATCAAGAGGTATACCTTCGATTTCTACTTTCATTCTCTCAACTTCAGAAAGATTCACATAACCTTTTAAAGCCTTCATAGGAACGCCTACTTCTGCAAGTGAGGTAAATGCTACCATTTCTGCTGGTGTAAGGCCAAGTCCGTATTTTTCACTTAATGCTTGTGCAAAATTATCTCTTTGCGATGCATCCACTATTCCGAAGTAGTACTTACCGTTGGGATCAACGGTTACCATACATGCATCAGAATCTGGAATTAATTCTTCAGCAACTGAGGATGGGCTATTAATTGTAACTGTTTCTTCACTCTTGAACGAAGACGCCATGATAAAGAAAGTTAACAAAAGGAACGCTACATCGCACATTGCTGTCATGTCCATTGTTGGACCATGTCTTTTTGGTTTTACAGCTGCCATATCGATTTTATCTTAATAAGGTTGTACAAAATTTATCTTACGCTAATGTAATCATACTTACTTAGAATAACTAAAGAATTAGTTCAAAAGTTCATTTCTAAATAAAAAGTATAATTATTAATTAATTATTAGCAGCAAAAGTTTGTTGTAAACTCATTCCGATTTCGTCTATCTTGTAAGTAAGACCATCGATTTTGGATGTAAATAGGTTGTACATGATAATCGCGATAGCAGATGTACCAATACCCAAACCTGTGTTAATCAGGGCCTCAGCAATACCAGTTGCAAGTTCTGCAGCATCTGGAGCTCCACCACCTTCACCAATCGCAAAGAAAGAACGGATCATACCAAGTACTGTACCTAGAAGTGCAATAAGAGTTGCAACAGAACCAAGTGTAGAAAGGATTGAAAGGTTTTTCTCTAGCATTGGAAGTTCCAATGAAGTTGCTTCTTCTACTTCTTTTTGAAGAGCAGCCATTTTTTGATCTTTAGTCAATTCTTTTTCAGTAACTAGTTGGTTGTACTTTGCCAAAGCTGTTTTAGCAACGTTTCCTACTGTACCTTGTTGACGATCACACTCTTTGATTGCTTCATCAATGTTTCCAGCGTTAAGCATAGAACGAATCTTACCAACGAAAACGTCAAGATTTCCTTTTCCACCGGCTTTTCCGATTGTGATGAAACGCTCAACAGAAAATACTACTGTAATAAGGAAACAAGTAATAAGGATAGGTACGATAACTCCACCAGAGTAAACGATTCCTAGCATGTTAGCAGGGTGTCCAGCTTCATCAAAGTTAGAAGAGTCACCTAGTAAGAATTTCCAAATTACGATACCTAGTACAAGAAGTACGGGAATAATGATTGCGGCGTTTAATCCACCACTTTTGTTTGGAGTTGCAGCTTTTTTTGGAGCTGGCTTTTTGGCCACTGGAGCAGTAGTCGATTTTTCCATTTTCAGAGAAATTTTTAGGGTTTGAAATTAATTTGTAATTGTCAATTGTTTAGTGATGAAAGCTAACGGAAACTCATAAAATGGCCACAGTTAACAGTTCAAAACTTTGGCAAGTCTAATTAAATTAGCCGAGACATAAAAACAATTAACATCAGTTTTTTTTTAACCATTACGAAATATTAGCACTTTTTCAAGTTCATGTCAACTAATTTATTAGTTGGCTTTCTTCTTATGAGGGGTACTAAGCATTTGGTCAAATACACTAATAAATTGGTTTTGAGTTGATTTACTTTTTATTTGAGTCTACTTTAATACGTCCGTCTCTATTTACGAGATCCCAAGCCGTATGGAAAACGAGTCTACTTATTTGTGAATATTTGGGAAATAGTATTTTCTCTACTTCGTCGCCTAATCCGTGATAATCTTCATGTACGCCGGAAAAATAGAAAATTACAGGTATATTGTTTTTGGCAAAATTGTAATGATCGGAGCGATAATAGAACCTATTTGGATCGTTCGGATCGTTGAAAGTATAATCTAAATCGAAATTGATATATTTCTTATTTGCTTCTTCCGATATGTTGTGTAATTCAGAGCTCAACTTATCTGAACCTATAAGATATATGTATTTATCATTATCGGCATGTTCTTTATCTATTCTACCAATCATGTCAATATTTAAGTTGGCAATTGACTTGGCTAATGGAATAGTAGGGTTAACATCTGTGTAGTATCTTGATCCCAAGAGACCTTTCTCCTCACCAGCAACTGTCATAAAAAGAATACTTCTTCTTGGGCCATTTCCTTCGTTCTTTGCCTTTGTGAAAGCCTCAGCTATCTCAAGTACAGCACAGGTCCCTGATCCGTCATCATCCGCTCCGTTATATACTTCACCTTTTGAGCTCATTCCTATGTGGTCATAATGAGAAGTAATAATCAAAACTTCGTCTTTTTTGTCAGTACCCTCCATGAAGCCCATTACATTCATGGTCTCAATCTGGTTTTGATCTCTTTTTGTTTTAAACGTTACTTGCTGGCTCTTTAACTTTCTGGCTAGTTTACTTCTTTTCTTACTAGACATTCCACTTACTTTCTCAAGTTTAGCTGTAGGTACTCCTAGTATCTCCGATGCAAGCTTGTAACTAATAACAAATGATGGCTGCTTACTGGCTGGGTTTTCATCAGCTTGGTCAAGCATCATTCTATTGAACCTACTAAGTACCGCTTTACGCTCTGCTGCTCTAGTTACAAATAGCTCTTCGTTGTCTTTCGAGATTACGAAGATGTAAGCCGCTCCTTTTTCTTTAGCTAATTCTAACTTAGTTTTTTCCAAAAACTTAGCCTTAGCGTCGTCGTTGTCTAATGGTGTTTTTGAAATTGAGCTAAAATCAAAATCTGCTGGTAGGTCCTCAAAATAGAGTACAACTTTGCCATTAACGTCAAGGTTTGCATAGTCACCTTCTAAGCCATATGATGCAAAAACTACATCAACTGTCTGCTCTACAGGTACGTTTACCATACCATTTGGATAAAAATCTTTGAAGAAAACTTTACTTCTTCCATTCACTTTCATGTAGGCCTCGGTCCATCCTTTTTGATACAAGTTGAAGTATTGATAGTACGAAGGTTTACCATCTTTGCCAGTTTGCAAAGTTTGTAATCCTAAATTCTTGAAATGATCAGCTATGTAAGCGGCTGCTTTAAACTGCCCTGGGCTACCTGTTTCTCTACCTTCCATCTCATCTGATGCAATAATGGTGAGGTGTTTTCTAAGGTCATCTACAGTAATTGTGTTCGCGTATTGTTCGCTTATATCCTGGGCGGAAATTCTGGATGTAGCGAAAAGGCATAATGCCAAAACGATTAGGTTTTTTTTCATTTGTTGGTTTTAGTTAAATGGTAAAAATAAAAACATATTCTTCGAAAACAATTTGCTTTATCAACTAATTGGGATTTTGTACTTTTGCCAATCTTTTTGAAATCAACAAAAAATATAATGCAGGTAAGTCTAACCCAGAAGGAGCAATTTGAAAATCGCCACCACGGCAAGCGTTCTGAAAACTTGAAAGCAATGCTGGAAGCTGTGAAGGTTGATAGTGTAGATCAGTTAATAGATGAAACCGTTCCGTCGGCAATTCGGCTGAAAAAGATCTTGGATTTACCTCCTGCTCAAAGTGAAGTAGAGTTTTTGAAATCTTTCAAAGAAATAGCTTCCAAAAATAAGATTTTTAAAAGTTACATAGGGCAAGGGTATTATGACACGCATACGCCAAATGTAATCCTTCGTAATATACTAGAAAACCCAGCATGGTATACCGCATATACCCCGTATCAAGCTGAGATCGCACAAGGAAGGTTAGAAATGCTTTTCAATTTCCAAACTATGATTGCGGAATTGACTGGTATGGAGATAGCAAATGGTTCTCTACTCGACGAAGGAACAGCTGCTGCTGAGGCAATGTCCATGTTTTATGGAAATAGGAAAGGTGCCAAAAAGAGTGCTCATACATTTTTAATAGCAGATAACTGTTTTGCCCATAGTATTGATGTGGTAGTAGGTAGAGCAAAACCTATCGGAATTAATATTGAGATTGTTCCCACAAGTGAAATGGATGTCACTAGAAGTGATGTTTTTGGAGTTTTACTTCAAAATCCAGGAAAGGATGGTGAAATATTGGATTACACTGCATTTATAGAAAGTGCTCACGAATATGATCTTCAAATTGCTGTAGCAACTGATCTACTTGCCTGTGCTATTCTTAAGCCTGCTGGCGAAATGGGGGCAGATGTAGTTCTTGGTACTTCACAAAGATTTGGAGTTCCTATGGGCTTTGGGGGGCCTCATGCTGCTTTTTTTGCAGTTAGAGATCAATATAAAAGACAAATTCCAGGAAGAATTATTGGACAGTCGATTGATAGAGAAGGTAATAATGCCTTCCGAATGGCTTTGCAAACACGAGAGCAACATATTAGAAGAGAAAAAGCAACTTCTAATATTTGTACTTCTCAGGTTTTATTGGCTGTAATATCTGCTGCTTACGGTATATACCATGGTAGAGATGGAGTCAAAGAAATTGCAATGCGTACATACGGTTTGGCTCAGTTTTTTGCCAATTCGGTACAAGGTTTAGATTTTCATGTAGTTCACAGAGACTTTTTTGATACCGTGGTTCTTGATGTAGATTCTTGTAAAGACTTGAAGAAACTAGCAGAAGCGAGAGGAATCAACTTGCGTTATATCAATGAAGAATTAGTAGGTGTTTCGTTTGACGAAAATAAGACATTAGAAGATGTAGGTGAATTGCTAGAGCTTTTTGGTGAATTAAGAGGCCAAAGAGTGATGATGAACTTAAAAGGAGAAATTGCACTAGATATTCCTGAAGGTTTAATGAGAACAACCACTTATTTAAACCATCCAGTATTTAATAGCTATCATACTGAGCATGAGATGTTGAGATATCTCAAAACGCTTGAAAATAAAGACTTATCGCTTGTTCATTCAATGATTTCGCTTGGTAGTTGTACCATGAAATTGAATGCAACTGCAGAAATGATTCCAGTTACTTGGCCAGAAATAGGCGGCTTACATCCTTTTGCTCCAGCAGATCAAACACTAGGTTATAAAGAGATATTTGCAAACTTGAGAAAGTGGCTTTGTGAAGTTACAGGATTTGATGCGATGTCATTGCAACCTAATAGTGGTGCACAAGGTGAACTTGCAGGCTTAATGGTGATAAGAGCATATCACGAAAGCAGAGAAGATGAACATAGAAATGTAGCTTTAATACCATCTTCGGCTCATGGAACTAACCCAGCATCAGCAGTAATGGCTGGTATGAATGTGGTGGTAACTAAATGTGACGAGAACGGGAATGTTGATATTGCTGATCTAAAGGAAAAAGCAGAAAAGTATAAAGACAACCTATCATGTTTAATGATTACATATCCTTCTACTCATGGAGTTTTTGAAGAAGGAATCATTGAGATATGTAAAATTATCCATGCAAATGGAGGACGTGTTTATATGGATGGTGCAAATATGAACGCTCAGGTAGGCCTTACTTCGCCAGCCAACATTGGAGCAGATGTATGCCACTTAAATTTGCATAAGACTTTTTGTATTCCTCACGGTGGCGGTGGACCCGGAATGGGACCTATCGGAGTTGTGAAAGATCTTGCTCCGTTTTTGCCAGGTCATGTTTACAAGAAAGAAATAGAGCATAGCACATCGGACGAGTATTCATTTGGAGCAATACACGCTATTTCAGCAGCACCATGGGGAAGCTCAAGCATATTGCCAATTTCGTATGCATACATTGCAATGATGGGTGGTGAAGGTTTGACAAATGCGACAAAGAATGCCATTTTGAATGCGAATTATATCAAATCTAGGCTCGAAGGCCATTTCGACATCCTTTATTTAGGAGCAAATGGACGTTGTGCACACGAAATGATTGTTGAATGTCGTCCATTTAAAGCATCTGCAGGAGTGGAAGTTGAAGACATTGCTAAGCGTTTGATGGATTATGGTTTTCACTCACCCACAGTTTCTTTTCCAGTAGCTGGAACATTAATGATTGAACCTACGGAGTCAGAATCCAAAGAAGAGCTTGATCGTTTTTGCGATGCATTAATTGGTATTAGAAATGAGATCAGAGAAATAGAGAATGGCGATTATCCAAAAGATAATAATGTACTTACCAATAGTCCGCATACGATGAGGACTGCACTTACTGAGAATTGGACTTTGCCTTATTCTCGTGAAAAAGCAATATTCCCAGTACCTGGTCTTAAATACAATAAGTTTTGGCCATCGGTGAGTAGAATTGATTCTGCTCATGGTGACAGAAACTTGATTTGTACTTGTGCACCAATAGAAAGTTACGAAACGGCTGAAGCCTAAAAAATAAGAGCCACTTTCGGGTGGCTTTTTTTTATGATTGACTCCAAGAAAAGTCCTGTATTCGAAAAAATGAATAGGTTGGGAAAACTAAGAACTCCTTTTCTATTTGTATTGGATTTTGAGCTCAAGAAACCTTTCGTATTAGCCTTGCACGAAATTGACTCTACGGAGATCAAATATGCCATAGAAGATGGTTTTTTGGAGTATAGGAACTTTGATGTTTTAGCTAATAAGAAAGTAGATTTTAGGCTAAAAAAAAGCCCTTTGGCGTATGAGAAGTACCAAGAAGCTTTCGCGATAGTAAAAGAAAATCTCGCATTTGGAAATAGTTTTTTAACAAACCTTACTTCCGAAACTCCAATAGAAATAAACTCAGCTTTAGATGAACTGATTGATTATACTAAAGCAAAATATAAGCTGTTTGTAAAAGATCAATTTGTGTGCTTTTCACCAGAAACCTTTATTCAGATTCGTGAAGATGGCGTAATGGCAAGTCAGCCAATGAAAGGGACTATTTCCGCAGAAATAGAGAATGCAGAACAGGTGATTTTGGCTAATGAAAAAGAGAAATACGAGCACACCACTATTGTAGACTTGATTAGAAACGATGTCAGTTCGGTAGCAGAAAAAGTATGGGTGGAGCGATTTCGCTATTTGGAAAGTATCAGAAAGGAAGATGGGAGTGAGTTGTTGCAAGTTAGCAGTGAAATACGAGGAACATTGACCGAAAACTGGAATGAGAATTTAGGAGATATATTTGAAAAACTATTGCCTGCAGGCTCTATAAGTGGTGCACCCAAAGACAAAACAATAGAGATAATTCAAAATGCCGAGAAACTCACTTACGCCAATGGTGAAAGAGGATTTTACACTGGTGTGTTTGGTGTTTTCAATGGGGAAGCTCTAACTTCGGCTGTCATGATTAGGTTTATAGAGCAGCGAAATGGAAAACTTTACTTTAAAAGTGGGGGAGGAATTACGAGTAGGAGCGATGCACGTGACGAATACGAAGAACTAATTTCGAAAATATATGTCCCCTTGCATTGAGTCAATAAAGCTAATAAATGGAGTGATGCCATTATTGGAGTGGCATGAAAAACGTTTCAGAGAAACTTCAGCATTACTTTATGCTATTCAAAGAAGAAAAACTTTAGCTCAATATTTTGATCAGCTAGCTATGCCAACTAAAGGCCTGTATAAGGTAAGGGTAGTTTACAGTAAATCGAAAGTGAAAGTTGAATGGGCGAAATATACATTAAGTAAACATCAAACAGTAGAGCTACGAACTGATAATGAAATTTCTTATCCAACCAAAAATGAGAATAGACTACTTCTTAACCAGCACAAAGCAGCTACGAATGCCGATGATTTCATAATTGTGCAGCATGGTAAACTTACCGATGCATGGTATAGTAACATCGCTTTACTGAAAAATGGAAAGTGGTACACACCTTCCACTCCATTACTAAATGGGGTGAAAAGAAAGTCTTTAATTACGACAGATTCTTTGGAAGTAAAAGAAATAAAAGCTGTTGATATTTCAACTTACGAACAAATTGCCTTTATCAATGCCATGAGAGATTTCGAAAAAAAGTATAACTTTCGGGTAGAAGGAAATATGCTTTATCTTACAGAAGTCCCACAATGAAATACACTTTACTGCTTGCAATCGTACTATTTGGGAGTTCATGTTCCATGAAAAACTACTCTCAAATGAAACCTAATAGCTATTATTTAGTGGATATAGTTGACTTTGAGGATTTCTCTGAAGTGATTTTGGAGAAAGCAGTGAATAAAAGTAAAGCTACCTTGCTACTGAATGAAGAAAACGGAGATTTTACCGGGCAATTAAACGGAATAGCTTTTTCTGGGAATCTTGAATTGGGAAAAACTTCTTCTGGATTTGTGAAAGGCTTTTATGTCGCTACTCAGTTGGGTTACTTACAAAGCGGAAGTCATGATGATAAATCATTCGACGCTTTTACTTCTAAACTCGCCAACGCAAAGCGGTTGTATTTCTACAATAACGCTTTGATTGATGGCAAATGGGCTGTACTTGAAATTAGTATTGAAGGTGATAGTAAAATGATGTTTTTGAAAAAGAAGTAGGTTTCCTACTGAGTCTTTTTTCCAAATACAATCTCACTTCATCAAAATTCAATCCTATAATTAAGCATTGGAATCATGCCAAGCTGATATTTGGTTTTGACCTCTCCCAAGAACGAATCATAATACTTATAGGATACGTTTTGATAGTTAGCTAAATTCTGAATATCGAGCGACCACATGATGTTTTTCTTTCCTTTGTTTTTACGGAAATACACTCGAATGTCAGGTCTGAAGTAGTCAGGATTACGATCAAGTAGTGGTTGAGAATAATCGAATATTGTAGTGCCTTTTGTTTTAGATTGTGCCACATCTATTACGTAGTTTCTAAATCCACCCATCCAAACTATTCGAGTATTAGCACCTATGATATTGTCTTTCTTAGTTGTCCATTCTTTACCAATTGTAAAGTTGAAAATGAAATCTCCGCTATATTTAGTGTCGTAGTAATTTCCATCGGCTGCTTCAAACTCCGATTTATACAAAGTAGTGTTCACCAAAGCGAATAAACCTTTATCTAAGTATCTCTGATACGAGAGTTCAACTCCATAGTTTCTTGCTCTACCATCTGTAGCAGTAAAGGAGTTACCCAAAAAGTCTCGAGCCGATGAAAACTCAAATAAGTCATTGAGGTTTGTTTCAGTAAAAAAGCTCGATCCTGTGGTACTTGAAAATAATGTAGAGGTGTTGATTTGGTAAAATGCCTCAGCTTTTATTTTGGATAAATTGTTTAGCGTATTTGCTAAATTTAGTACAAATTGATCTGATTTCAGGGGTGTGATAAATTCAAGTCCTCTTAAATTACTTAGCTGTGAATGTTTGCCATAAGCTGCATTCAGACCAAGGTTCTTACTGATTTGATAAGCAAAAGAAAGTCTTGGCTCAAGCGTTGAATAACTATCATAAACACTACCTCCAGGTAAATAATTGACATTGTGAAGTCCGAGAACTAGGGAAGCTTTATCTCCTAAGCCCTGGGTGTATGTAAAATATGGCTGAATGGTATTTGAAACTATTGCTCTTTCATTGTTAATGACATTCAGGCTACTATTGTCCAAGAAGTTTCTGGTCAAAAACAACCCTGCTTTTAGGCTATTATTTGTACTGATTTTCTTCTGAATAGAACTTGTATACGTTAATATTTCATTTATGTCAAAATCTTGGAAGCCACCGTTATTTGGAATGTACTGCTCTCTTTCGACAGATGATGTTGAATAAACCAAAGCACTTTTCCATAATAGGTTATTTTTGAAAGCCTTCTGATGTGTTCCACCGAATGCTACCATTTTACCATAATAATCAATAACACTTAGGTCTTTCTCTTCTTGCGGTCCAAGTCCATCTTCATCATCAAAAGCAAATTCGTTTGAGTTCAAGCCTCCCATTGCAAACACTGAAAATTCACCAGCCTTTTTGGTTGGGAAAGATAGATTCACTGCTAAGTCTTGGAACTTGATTGTTTCACCTCCAAAACTCAAACCTCCTAAGGCAAGCAAGCCCGTGAAGGAATAACGATAATTGATAAGGTAAGAGCTTCCATTTTTCTTAGAAAGTGGCCCTTCTGATGATAAGTCTACGCCAATTAAACCTGCTTGAACTGTATGTTCGTATTCTTTATTATTTCCTTTGCGTAATCGCATGTCCATAACACCACTGAGGGCATTTCCGTATTCTGCTGGAAAAGCTCCTGTGAGGAAATTCATATTACCCAGCATTTGACCTGAGAGCATATTTGTTCCTCCTGCATTGGCTGCAGGCTGATCGCTAAATGTACCGGCATTCGCAAGGTGGTTGGGATTCACAATCTCAAGACCTTCAAGTCGCCATTGAAGTCCATTTGGATTGTTTCCTCTTATACTCATGCCATTGGCTTGGTCATTGGTATTGGCAACTCCGGGGAAAGTAAAAGCTAATCTTGCTGGATCATAGAAAGTAGCAGGTAATCTCATCACTTGCTCCATGCTTATGCTTTGTAGGCTGGTCACTGCCCCGCTAAGGTTTGGGCTGGCTGCTGTTACTTTTACTTCTTCTAACTGGCGTACTTCCGACTCTAGGTAGATATCTAGTTGGTTTGTTTTACCGGCTTTGATCAAAATTTCTTTGATGATTTGGGTTCCGTGACCCACTGAGCTTATTTGTAACTCAATCCTACCCAATGGGAGTTGAGTAAATTCAAATTCTCCTTTTGCGTTTGTTTCGGTTCTTAGGTCTTTTCCTATAACTTCTACTCTTGCCTTTTCAATTTTTTCATTGCTGAAGGCATCACTTACAGATCCTCTTAAAACACCATTTTCTTGAGCAAACGAAATATTTATTGCTGCTAAGAAGATAGTCACCAAACTAAAAATCAATTTCATACAAACCTCTCTTTTAATCATTTTCACTATTCTATTTTTCAACGAAATTATCAGATTCAAATATAACGTGTATTATGCTTTAATAAATCCTATAAATAGAAGCTTTTTAGTTTTAAGGAAAGATTTGTTGTATTCTATAGTTTTCGCTTCTCAAAACAGTGTAATTTTAACTATTAGTCTATTCCATTAGATGCCTAATGGACACAACAGAATTTCATCAATGTCTGAATATAAAATTTACAGCTCTTCTGCAGGGTCAGGAAAAACATTCACACTTACCCGGGAGTACCTACGTTTGCTTTTGGAGCAAAACGATAAGGGGTATTTTCGTCATATCCTTGCCATCACATTTACCAATGACGCCGCCCTGGAAATGAAAAACAGGGTTTTGCAAACTCTTAGGCATATTGCGATACCTGATGATCCTGAAGCTGCTAAATCGGATGTTTTGAAGTCTCAGTTGCTCAGTATTTTGGGAATAGAAGAGGTAGAGTTGCAAAAGAGAGCTTACGCTACTTTTCATCAGATTATTCAGGATTATGCCGATTTTCATATTCGCACCATCGATAGTTTTACCAATCAAATCTCACAAACTTTTGCACTGGATTTAAATATCCCTTACAACTATGAAATTCTCTTTGAGAACGAAAAGTTGATCGAACAAGCAATTTTGGAGGTTTTTCAAGCCATTGGGACAGAAGATGGAACATTTTTAACTCAAGTGGTTCAAGACTTTGCAAATGAAAAATTAGATGCTGGTAAAAGCTGGCAAAACCTAATTCCTGAGTTGGTGGAATTTGTCGCAGATGCACTAAGGGACAAAAACTATGCTTTAATCCAAAAGAACGATGGCATAGAAAGCGAAGGCTTTTACTTTATCAAAGGAAAGATCAATGGCTATCTCAAAGCGTCTCATGACAAAGTGAATACCATTGCTAGCAATGCGATAAACTTAATTGAATCTGCAGGTTTGATTAGGGAAAGTTTCAAGTATGGGAAATCAGGTGTTGCAAACTTATTTTATAAAATAGTAAATGATCCCAAAGATGCATTTGATACTAAAAGCTACGGGACAAGGGTTTATAATGCCATTGACAATGATGACTGGTGCAAAAAAGGAGTTCCAGAGGAAAATACCATAGATGAAATAAAAGAAGAACTCACCTATTTTATACGTCACCTCATTCAGATTTCGGAAACAGAACAGACCAAGTATTTTACTTTTAATGCCATAGGTCCTCGTATGCATTACCTCGCAATGCTATCAATGGTACTGAAGGCATATTACAAGATTCTGCATGAAAATAACCAAGCTAACTTGAGCGATATCAATCAACGAATCGCACGAGTAGTTGCCAATGAGCCTATTCCATATATTTTTGAGCGACTTGGGGAGCGATACAATCATATCTTGATAGATGAGTTTCAAGATACATCCGAGATTCAGTATTTTAATTTACTTCCACTTGTGGGTAATGCTCTTTCCAAAGGCTATTTCAACATGTTGGTAGGTGATCCAAAACAATCTATCTATAGATTTAGAGGAAGTAGGGCTGACCTCATGATTCATCTATATGGAAAAGACTCACAAAAAATAGTAGAAGAATACGAGCTCAATCAAAATCAAATGGAGCAATTGGTTGCCAGTAACCAATACCTCAGCCCCAACAATCTGAAACAAAATTTCCGTTCAAAAAAGGAAATTGTAAAGTTCAATAATGACTTTTTCTCGTTTATAAGAGATAAAAAAGAAATTCCAATAGTGAAAGCGGCTTATGCCGATATTGAGCAAGAGTTCAATGATTTTAATGACGGAGCACATGTAGAAGTCCGCTTTATTGATGGAAGGAATAAGGCAGAAAGTACACCTCAATATTTAGAAGAAATAAAAAGTATAATTGATCAAAAACTAGCTCAGGGTTATGTCTTCAAAGACATTGCAGTTTTGGTTCGCAAGGGAGCAAATGCAAGACTGACGGCAGAATATTTGAAATCTTTTGGATTGCCTATCAGTTCGTCGGATTCGCTTTTGGTCAAAAACAACTTGGCTGTAGCTGCCATCATCGCAGCTGTGCATGCTTTCTTGAGTCCATTGAATATTGCTGCACAAGAAACAGCTATTTTACTTTATTGTAGGGTCAAAGGCCTTGCATTACCGCAAGAGATAAAAGAATCAGCTTTTGAGTTTTTCGAAAAACTTGGGCTTGGTTTTGATAAACAATTATTGAGCACTTTTGGCTTGTATCAAATCCACGAATCAGTGGCTAGTAGATTAGGAGTGATGCAAGATGGTTCTCATTTGCCTTTCATTTTTACTTTGTTGGACGAGGTGCAGAGCTTCGTGAAAAGTAGCGGAAATAATTTTCAAGAATGGCAAAAGCACTGGAATATTAAACAGGAGAAACTTTCGCTAACTTCATCTGCCCCCAATGCGATTCAAGTGGGTACCATTCACAAAGCAAAAGGACTTGAGTATCCAGTGGTAATTGTTCCATTTATAGATTGGGATATGAAATTGACCAAGCTTCATTGGTTTTCTACCGATAGTGTGCCCTACACCGAACTCACTACCAAAACAGGGAAATTGCTGGGAGCAGCACCAGTTTATGCCGGATCTAGCTTATCAAATGCGAGTTTTGCAAGTGAGTACGAAAAAGAGGATGAGCTAAAAACACTAGAAGAACTGAATACACTTTATGTAGCTTTTACTCGTCCTGTGGATGCCCTCTACATGATCACAAGTGGAAGTGGAATAGGGCAGTTTTTGAAAGAATACTGTCCAGCAACTGGCAGCCACATTCACTTATTTGCCGAAAACCTAAATCCGCAAGTGAAGCCGAAGGTTACCGAAGAGGCATATGTACTTGATCATATTACAAGTAACGAAAACATAGGAAACATTGCCATACAGTCTGCTCTAGGTAAGGTTTACGATGGTGAAAGTCAACTTAAACGTGGAAACCTTGTTCATGCTTTATTTTCTCTTATTCATACCAAAGACGATCTAGACGAAGCATTACGAAAGATGATTTTTGATGGATTGATCAGCGATGGAGAAAAAGCAGAACTAAAAATCTATGCTCAAGAGATTCTTGTGCACCCACAAGTTGCTCCGTTTTTTGAAGGTGAAATAGAAGTAGAAAACGAGCGTGATATTTTGGTACAGGATCATAAAATCGCCCGCCCAGATCGGGTTGTTTTTAAAGAAGGAAAGGTGATAATCATAGATTTCAAAACTGGCTTAGCTCTCGACAGCCACCACCGCCAAATTAAAAAGTACGGTGAACTATACAAGCGAATGGGTTACGAAAAGGTGGAATTGGTGTTGCTGTATTTGGATCCGTTGAAAATTGTTAAAAGTTGAGGGTTGAAGGTTCAAAGTTTAGTAGAATACCTGACTTTCAACTTTTGACTTTCAACCTTTAACCCATAAAAATAATCGTTTCGAACACTTTCACCAAGATTCCTTAAATTTGCAACCCTTTAAATACCAATATTGAATTTCAAAGCTCACTTAGACCAATTTCCTGTTTTTAAAGCCATTGCAGATGCATCTTCCGAATTAGGGGTGGATAGCTACGTTATTGGCGGTTACGTACGTGATTTGATACTAGAACGGCCGAGCAAAGACATTGATATTGTGTGTATCGGCAATGGAATGGAGCTGGCAGAAAAAGTGGCTACGCTACTTCCAAATAAGCCAAGAGTTCACATCTTCAAGAACTTTGGTACAGCACAGCTCATTTGTGAAGATCTAGAGATTGAGTTTGTAGGTGCTCGCAAGGAGTCCTATAGGTCAGATTCTCGAAAACCAACCGTAGAAAATGGCACGCTAGAGGATGACCAAAATAGAAGAGACTTCACCATCAATGCCATGGGAATTGCTTTAATGAGTGGTTCTTTTGGAGAGCTTATTGACCCATTTAATGGACTGGGGGATATTGAAGCAAAAATAATAAGAACACCCCTAGAGCCTGAAGCTACCTTCTCCGATGACCCACTGAGAATGATGAGGGCAGTACGATTTGCAAGTCAGTTGGGATTTGATATTGAATCAAATACGCTGGAAGGGCTCAAAAACATGGGTGAGCGAATCAAAATAATCTCACAAGAGCGAATTACCGACGAACTGAATAAAATCATACTTTCTGAAGTGCCTTCTTATGGTTTTAAGTTTTTGTACTATTCGGGTATTTTGGAGCTTATTTTTCCTGAGCTAGTTGCCCTGCAAGGCGTAGAAACTAGAGATGGAAAGGGGCATAAAGATAATTTTTATCACACGCTGCAAGTCTTAGATAATACCGCCAAACGCTCCGACGATTTATGGTTGAGATGGGCTGCAATTTTACATGACATTGCCAAGCCAGCAACCAAACGCTGGAACAACAAAAACGGATGGACATTTCATAACCATGAGGAAATAGGTGCTCGCTGGGTGAAAGGTATTTTTGCTAGGTTCAAGTTGCCATTAGATGCCAAGATGCGGATGGTGAGAAAGTTAGTTCGCTTACACCTACGACCTATTGCTCTTGCCAAAGACGGCGTAACAGACTCTGCATTGCGTCGTTTGCTAGTAGATGCTGGAGAAGATATTGAAAAACTAATGACCCTGTGCCGTGCCGATATCACTTCTAAAGATCCCAACAGAGTTCGCAGATATCTCAAGAATTTTGATAGGGTAGAGGAGTTGTTAATTGAGTTGGAACAGAAAGACCAATTGCGTAATTTTCAACCGGTAATTACTGGTGAGATCATCATGGAGGCCTTTGAATTACCACCTTCTAAAGAGGTAGGAGAAATAAAACTAGAAGTACGTGAGGCCATATTGGAAGGCACCGTAGCCAATGAAATAGAACCTGCATTTGACTTCATGGTCGCTTGCGGAAATAAAAAAGGATTTGAACTTGTAAAACCCTTAAATCAATTTACAGATGGACAACAATAACCTAAAGAAAATCCTTGGCCTAGTACTCACTGTTTTTGGAGTGGCCTTATTAATTTTTGCATGTATCGCATTCATGAATTCCAGCGGAACAATGCTAGGAATGGACGTAAGCGGAGCCAAGAAAATCGCTCCCACCGTACTTGGGCTTATCTTTTTGGTGGCTGGAGTGAGTATTGTGAAGACGTCTTGATTTAAAGCACTTCAGATCTCGCACTTCTCTGCTCCGAAAAGTCTTCAAGATTTCTCGGAAGTGTCGCTAGGTCTTTGACCGGGTTAGTTATATTAGAAGTTGTTTTCAACTTAATCGAAATATCAATTTCAAACTTTCCACTCTAGTTTGGCCTAATTCTGATTGTTAACATTTGAACTTACGAGCTCTTAAGTAGAGAAATAGTTAGCCTTTTTAATTCAAAATCCTTTTCCTTCAAGAATCAAACATAAGCCAAGGAGGTAATTAAGCATTTTACCTTCTATCTTAAATAATTGACCGAAATTTATTGATAGATCGTTTTTTCGAAATTAATTAAAGACCAACCATGAAAGCAATAGTAAGACTAGCTGCCATACTCTTAATTTTTAAGACTGGATATTCACAGCAAAAATTAGAAATTGGGGCTAACAAATATTTTCAGATCGAAAAAGGATCGCTGCAATCTGATTCTTACCGAGCTATTCTATCTTCTGATATCGATACAACATGGAGTAATTGGAGCCAGAAAGGATATTATTACGGCTTTGACACTCGCTTGACACCCATGTTCACCACAATAGATGGTATCATAAGTACTCCATATATGATCCAAGTGCGAGGAAACGCTAACGAACGAAATAAGAAGCGTTGGGGCTATCATGTATTTGAGGGGTACGCAGCTGATGATAAATCGAGAATTACGATGTTGGTCAATAAGCATGTGGAAGAAGATCGACCAGTTGCCGAAATGTACTACTACAGCCCTTTGTGGGGGCACTCCGACAGGACTTATAATTGGTTTCGAATTGGCTCAGATGTACGACAACACTCCTTTATGTTTAGCAGAGACAAAGCCATTTTCTATGGGGCATTACAACTCACCAATACACTATCACTGGGGAGAATAGGGAAGGATGATGTAAGGGCAAGTGAACCAGCAGGTGATGATGAACAAAACTATGCTGAAAGTGCTAAGAATGTAAACTTTAAAGCATTAAAAAATAGCGAAGACGGTACGCTGTTTTATGATATAGAAAACCATATTGTCGTTATTAAAGTTGACGGGAAATGGATGAAATTAAATGTAGAATCATTGCCTGAAGGTGTGGAATATGATTTTTGATAATGTTCTCAGCAAAGCCCAAAAGGTTTAACGGAAACATTGCTTGTACTTACAGCTTTGCAATATATAAATTGGTGGTTTTATTTATGAGTTGAAATCAAGTACAATGTTAATGAATCATGAAGCAGTGAAATTAATAATATCGGTAGAATATTTTTTGGATTTTATATTCATAGAGCGTAATAATATACAAACTTTTACGCTCTATAAAATTGTTCACTTCTTAAAATTATTCTCCTTGTCCTAGTGAAAAACCTCGATTTCCGTTGAATTTATAGAGATTTTCTGTTTTAATGACATCAAACTCTAGATGAAATAATTTGGATAATAGAGCAACTACCTGTTCGAAGTGAATATTAGTATACATCAGTTGTTTACCAGAAATTGATGAATCTGCTCCGACAAACCTGCAACGCCAGTGATCTGTGCAATAAGTTTCTTTTAAGCCCTTTGGGTAAACCTTAACCCCTCTATTCGTAATCATTTTCAGTTTTAAACCTGTCATGTCTATTTCGGAAAGTGAATCTCCTAACACATTTGGGTCGTCTCCTTGCCAGTCCAAGAAAACGTCAACGCCCACAAGCTCCTTTTTTTCGCGTTTTCGGATGTAATCTGGAATGTAAATCTTACCGCTACCTTGCTCTAACATACTTTTAGCTAACTTTTTTGGTGACCTGCCGAGATTTGCTATTACTTGATTTGCGAATTCTTGTGTGCCAACTTTTTGTACACTAATACCTTCTTTATAAATATCAGCAGTATGGTATCCTTCTTCCAATGTAGTCAATAATGCATTTTTTATTTTGCTAGCAACTGATGTTTGACCAATGTGTACCAGCATGGATAAGGCTGCATTAATAAGTCCAGATGGGTTTGCAACTCCTTGGCCGGCAATATCTGGAGCTGAACCATGAATGGCTTCGAACATTGCGACGTTTTTTCCGATATTGGCTGAACCACACATACCTACTGAACCAGCAATCTCCGCGGCTATATCTGAGATTATGTCACCATATAAATTTGAAGTAACAATGACATCATAAATTTCTGGATTTGAAGCTAGCCTTGCCGAGCCGATATCGATAATTTGTGTTTCATTTATTATCTCAGGATATTCTACAGAGATTTCGTCAAAAACTTTATGAAATAAGCCATCTGTTAGCTTCATGATGTTATCCTTTACCATACAGGTTACTTTTTTTCTGCCGTATGCTTTTGCGTATTCAAAAGCATAACGAATTATACGTTCGCATCCAGGACGAGTTATGAGTTTTAAGCACTGATAAACATCATTAGTTTGCCTGTGCTCTATTCCTGCGTATAAATCTTCTTCATTTTCGCGTATGATAACTACATCCATTGTTGGAAAGTGGGTAGGCACATATGGAGATAATGCTTCTACTGGGCGTACATTTGCAAAAAGACCCAAGGACTTCCTAAGGGTAACATTTAAACTCTTGAAACCACTTCCCTGTGGAGTTGTAATAGGTGCCTTCAAGATTAGCTTACAGTCATTGATAGTATCCCATGCATCGGGTTCTATTCCAGATGTATTTCCAGATAAATACACCCTTTCTCCCAATTCGATATGTTCTGCTTCAAAATTGGCTCCAGATGCACTTAAAATTTTTAAAGTGGCTTCCATGATTTCGGGACCAATACCATCTCCTTTAGCTACAGCAATTTTAATAGGAACTTTTAAGTCTTCTATTTGAGATTCTTTAGTTAACAATAATGTTTTCATATTCGCATGTTTTATGATTAGCATTGCAAATATGTGGGGATTTTATCATAAATTTTTATTTATACATTTTATCACAAACATTAAAAAAATTTATGTGAAGTTGTCATATGGATATTGTCATAAAGTTTTTCAATAGGTATTTTTTGTCTTTAAGTTCAATAATAATCCGAGTTGATTTCTTCTCACTAAGTCAAAGAAGTTACGTAGTATACGAGATGAAGATTTTAATTTGAATACAAACCATTAGGAATCTTTTTAATTTTATTAATCATAATCTTTAAGAAAATAGAACGCTTAACTTCATTGCTATTAATAAACTTCCGTCAAATTGAATCAAAAATGACCGTTGACATCATAGGTGCTGGAATAGGAGGTTTGACGACCGCCATTGCATTAGAACAAAAGGGAATTCAGACAAGAATTTTTGAACAAGCTGAAAGTATAAAAGCTGTAGGTGCAGGAATTATTTTGGCCAATAATGCCATGCAGGTATTTGAAAAACTGGATCTACGTAAAACAATAGAAGAAAACGGAAACACAATTTCTTCTATGAATATAACCGATACCAAGCTTAAGCCTCTTTCTAAAATTGATCTCAAGTATTTTGAGGAAAAGCTCAAAGTGAAAAATATCGCAATTCACAGAGGTGTCTTACAACAAATATTAATAAATAAATTAAAGCATACAGAAATAAACCTCAATCACCACCTCCAAAGTGTCGATGAAAATCAAAATGGTTACACTTTGAAATTTGATAATGGTAAGTTGCATCAATCTTCATTACTTATTGGTGCCGATGGCCTAAACTCAATTGTACGACAGCAAGTATTTCCTATTAATGAAGTACGCCATGCGAAGCAAGTTTGTTGGAGAGGAATTGCCAATTTTAAGCTACCATCAGTTTATATTAATGAACTCAACGAAGCTTGGGGTAAAAATGAGCGTTTTGGATTTGTGCAAATCGCTGATAATAAAGCATACTGGTATGCCCTGAAATCTTACAAAAATGATAAAAGTGAATTTGATGTAAACGAGATTGATAGGTATTTTGAAGATTTCAGTTCTATAGTCAAAGATATCATTGCTGCCACGCCTAAGGAAAACATCAACACTGCGGAAATGACTGACTTGAGACCAACTAGAAATTGGTATAAAGAAAGGGTTTGTTTGATTGGTGATGCTGCTCATGCCACCACTCCCAACATGGGGCAGGGAGCATGTCAGGCAATAGAGGATGCCTATGTGCTTTCAGAATGTTTGAATAAATATGATGCACATAAAGCATTTGAAGTATTTCGGAAATTAAGAATGCCCAAAGCACACCAAGTGGTAAAGGCAAGTTGGATGCTAGGTAAAATGGCTCATTCTACAAACCCTATATTCATAGGTCTTCGCAATCAAATGATGAGATTGACACCAGCTGCTGTGAATAGAAAACAATCTGAAAGTATTTTTCAGTTGGTAGAAGTGTAAAGTACTCTTCCTGATAGTCTTTCAAATAGTAATAGAAAATAAAACAATGCTTAACTGTTATGCCAAATCCGCTTTCTCGTTATATAGTTAGAAGATGAGAACTAAAGCATTTAAGGATAGGGTACTTTCATTATCGGATCGAATATTTCCCATGATAGCACGGCTATTAGGAAATAACTCCAAAGCCGAAGACGCGACTCAAGAGATTATGATTAAGCTCTGGGCAAATAGGAAGCAAATTGAAAACCACCCAAACCTTACTGGTTTTGTTTTTACAACGGCACGCAACTATTGTCTTGATATTTTAAAGAAAAAAGGACCAGAATTGACTTCCACGGACCATCATCTCAGCAATCTAGAAGCTGCTACTGGTCAAGAGGAATTTGAATGGATTGAGCTAAAAACCACTGTTGAGAAAATATTGAAGCAACTGCCTGAGCAGCAAAGGGAAGTAATGCTGATGAGAGATATTGACGGATTGGAGTTCTCGGAAATTGCAGCAGCTACTGATCTCAAAATTGAACATGTTCGGGTTTTATTGTCTAGAGCGAGGAAACAAGTTGCGGAGGTCCTAAAGAAAATGGATGATTATGGACATTGAGAAATTAATAGAAAAATATAAAGCAGGAGAAACCTCACTGGAAGAGGAGCAATTCCTGATGGAAAATGTATCAGGCTTTGAAACCGATGTTTCGGCTTGGTTGAGATATGCAGAGCAAAGCAAAAAGCAAAGTTCTCCAGACTTGAAAAACAATATATGGACTTCCATTAATAAGAAGACCTTAAGGTTTAGAATGGGGCTATTTGCTGCTGCTGCGTCAATTTTATTTTTAGCTATTTTTTTAATTAGCAATTTGAAAGAAAAAGAAATGGCATACGAAGAGAAAGCAGCAGTACTGAAAGAAGCAATGGCAATGCTATCGGATGTGGAAACCCTGCCAGCAGCTGAGGACATCATTTATGAAGACGAATTAGTCATTATTTATACAAGCACAGAATAACAATTATTACTTAACACTTAAAACAATTATGATGAAGAAATTACTATTAACAATTTGTATTTTAACTGTCTCATTTATGGGAGCACTGGGACAAAGCTCGTCCATAAAATTAAAAGTCAAAGAAGGCCCAAATCCTGACATTTACATTGATGGTAAAAAATACGATTATGCAATAATGGATCTTTTGGATCAGTCCAAGATTGCCTCGGTCAATGTACTGAAAGGTGAGATGGCTATGAAGGAATACAATGCTCCCAATGGTGTAGTTTTAATCACAACTAAAAGTGGAGGTGAGATCAAAATAAAGTCAAAAGGTTCTAAAGAGCTGAAATTGGCTGACAATCCAGACAAAGACCCCAAGATTATTGTAGATGGAAAGGTTATGAGTAAAGAGCAGCTTTCCAAATTGGCTCCTGACGAAATCGATAATATTAATGTGGTCAAAGGCGAGAAAGCACTTAGCGAGTATAATGCTCCCAACGGTGTAATAATCGTAGAAACCAAATTAGGGAAAAAGAAGAATTAGAACTAACCTAGAAATGATTTGAAGGGGGAGGATGCTCCCCCTTTTTTTGTTTAATTATGGACTGAGTTTCTGGAAAAACTAAACCACTCCTTGTTCTAGCATGGCATCAGCCACTTTCACAAACCCGGCAATATTTGCTCCCTTGGCATAGTTGATATAGCCATCTTCTTCAGTGCCATATTTGACACACGATTTATGAATTTTGTCTATTATTTCTTTTAGCTTGGCGTCTACTTTGTCTCTTGTCCAGTTGTAACGAAGAGAGTTTTGAGACATTTCTAAACCCGAAGTAGCTACTCCTCCAGCATTTGAGGCTTTGCCTACTGCGTATAATATTTTTGCTTTGTAGAATACCGAGATAGCATTAGCTGTACTTGGCATATTTGCTCCTTCGCTTACACATATGCAGCCATTCTCTACCAAGTTTTGGGCATCAGTTTCGTTGAGTTCATTTTCTGTAGCACATGGTAAAGCTATATCGGTTTTAATGTTCCAAGGTCTTTCACCTTCATAAAACTTAGCGGAAGGATACTGGTCTATGTACTCTTTAATACGTCCTCGTTTTACGTTTTTTAATTCCATGATAAAGCCCAGTTTCTCGGCATCAATTCCTTCTTCGTCCAATATAAACCCCGAAGAATCTGACATCGTTAGCACTTTCGCTCCCAATTGAATTGATTTTTCAACCGCATATTGTGCTACGTTTCCAGACCCAGAGACTAAAACAGTTTTGTCTTTGAAGCTATCATTTCGAGTGTTCAACATGTTTTGGGCAAAATAAACGTTGCCATATCCTGTCGCTTCTGGCCTTATCAATGAGCCACCATACGCCATTCCTTTTCCTGTCAAAACACCCGTAAACTCATTTTTAAGCTTTTTATACATGCCATACATGTAACCAATTTCTCTACTACCCACTCCAATGTCTCCAGCGGGGATATCGGTATTCTCACCTAGATGACGGAACAGTTCGGCCATAAACGACTGACAAAACCTCATGATTTCGTTATCGGATTTGCCTTTAGGGTTAAAATCAGAACCGCCTTTACCTCCGCCCATTGGGAGAGTTGTGAGCGAATTTTTAAATACTTGTTCAAAGCCCAAAAACTTTAAAATGCTCAAGTTTACTGAGGGATGAAACCTCAAGCCTCCTTTATACGGCCCTATGGCTGAGCTCATTTCTACCCTATATCCTCTATTTACTTGTATCTCTCCGTCATCATCAAGCCATGGAACTCTGAAAATAATCGTGCGTTCGGGCTCAATCATACGTTCTAGTAATTTCTTGCCTTTATATTTTGGGTTTTCTTCAATAAATGGAATGATGACTTCAGCTACTTCATGTACAGCTTGTAAAAATTCAGGTTCGTTGCTATTACGTGCTTCTGCATATTCCATAAAAGCCGCAATTTTCTTGTCCATCATTGTGAGGTTTGAGTTTTAGGTTGAAAAAAGAAAGATAAAAATAAATTATAAATCATCTTGCAGGTCGTCCACTATCAGTTCTTATTTATAGTCATGGTTTAAGGGATCATGCTATTTTTTGAATCAAAACAAGTTTTGATAGTTGTCCTATGAAGTTTGTGCATTTGGGAGAAGTCAAATTACTTGCCGATATTCTATAGAAAGTATGATGGTGAGAAAGTGGATACTTGGTATAAGTGATAAACTCAATTAGTTTTTTTATCTAAATATAAATGGTTTTTATGAATTAAAATACGCTGGCAATGAATTCACTCCAAGCACTCGAAATTGTTACTAAATTTATTTTACTGAGCCTATTTCGTTTGTTTCTGATCGGTAAGGTTAAGCTCTAATAAGTCATTAGTAAGCAACCATTGTGATAGTTTGAACATCTATCCCCAAAGGTCAAATCACTAAACGAGATTTTCAATGTTAGAAAACCCGAAAGTTAATATCAAAATCAAACTTTCATTACTCTGGACTTCTGTCTTGTTTTGTTATTTGTATGGAGACTATTTTGAACTCTATGTACCAGACAAAGTAAATGGTTTGCTAACTGGAGACAACATCATGAATAGTCCCACGAATTTATTAATCGCTTCCATTGTGCTTTCCATTCCTTCTTTAATGGTAGGTTTATCAATTCTTTTGAAGCCCAAAATGAATAGATTTTTGAATTTACTTTTCGGTATCATATTTACAGTAATGATGCTATTCATTGCATTTAATTCATTAACTCCTTGGTATGGTTTTTATGTCTATTTGGCAATTTTGGAAAGTATTATAACATTCTCAATAGTATGGTATGCTTGGAAATGGCCAACCATCATAACCCAAGAAGTATGAATACGCTTAATAAAAAAGCAAGGTTAGCTGGACTAATTTATTTAATCCTTGTTTTAGGTGGAATTATCAATTTGGTTTATATCCCTAGCCATTTAATTGACTGGGACAATGCGGTAAAAACTGTTGAGAATATCAATGGTCAAGAAACCTTATTTAGGTTATGGATTGTAACTGGGATTATTACTTTTCTCACTTTCATGTTTTTGGTTTTAGCACTCTACAGGCTGTTGCATAATGTAAATAAATCTTTTGCCATGCTTATGGTCATTTTGGTTTTGGTGAGTGTGCCTATCTCATTTGTGAATATCCTACACAATTTTTCAATTCTGAGCCTCATTGGAGAAAAAGCCTATTTGGCTGACTTAGGAAATGAAGCTATTCAAAACCAAATTATGCTTCACCTTGATAGCTATCGAAATGGGCTTAAGTTTTCACAAATCTTTTGGGGACTTTGGTTATTTCCTTTTGGGTATTTGGTCTATAAATCTAACTTTCTTCCCAAGCTATTGGGCGTAGCTTTAATGGCTGGGTGCTTTGGCTATCTTATTACATTTTTTGGAGGGTTCTTATATGCGGATTTCAATAAAACAATTCTTGCCGAAATTGCTGGAATTCCAGCACCCATTGGTGAAATAGGAATCTGTCTTTGGCTTCTGATAATGGGAACAAATAAAATTAACTGGAATAGAGTCAAAGGTTTGAAGGAATGAGGGTTGTTTCTCTTCAGAATCAGAACTATAGCACTTTCAAGTAAATTCTATTTTCGCAGAATCCCAACACCTACCGTGCACTCCATACACCTTAGTTTGCTGCAAAATTCATTGTATTGCTCTATAGCTCCTTGGCTATCTTGCATGTTTTTGATAGGTAGCTTTAGCTTTTTCCAAGTCTTGGTAATTCTGTTTTCTTCTGCAGGAATAGTCTCAAGCAATGACATTGCTTTTTCAAAGGAATCTTGGTCGTCAATGTATTTTCCGTAAGCAACGAGTAGTGGAACAAGGGTGTTGATCACCAAATTATAAAAAGATGCCTTTCCCATTTGATTCTTACCCTTGGTTTGCTCCTTACCAAAATCATAATGTCTTTGCCAGTAAGAATTAGGAAGAACCCTTAACTTTTTTGCCAGCTCATCAATTTCGAAGTTGTCCATAAGCAGTGACATAATGCTCTTGTTTTCGATCAAAAAAGAAAGCAATTGAGCCAGGCGAACAGTAGGGAAATTGCCAGGCCTTGTTCGCATGAACTTCCATTGACTTCTCAATAGTTTTGTTTCTTGTAGCGAGAATTTAGCACTTTGAAAATCGTAATGCTGCTTAAGGGTTTTAGCATATTCATCGCTTGGAGCATCGAGAAATCCTGCTTGGCCAAATAGCAATGCTTCCACCATGATAGGCTCGTGCAGTTGTTTTTGAAGAAAAGCTAAAGGCATGGACCTAGCTAGGCGTTCAAAAGCCTCATTATTTAGCTTAAATCCAAAGTTTCTAAGTAATAATTGATAAGCTGTTTGTTCCCAATTTCCAGTATTTTGTTCTAAAATAGCTAATACTTCAGCTGCCTTTCTTTCCATTCTACGGGCAAGAGCAGCATCTAACATCGCCATTTGTTTTAATTCACTTGTGTGTAGAAAGTCTTTTTCGCAAGCGATAGTAGATTTAGAACTAAGCAATTTTCTGTATTTGCTTAAGACTTTAGAATTGACTCTGTTTTTTAGCTCAATGGTTGGAATTCTTCTGTTTTCACCTGTAATTATAGGTATGTCTTCTTCCCACACCACATGAAGGATCACATTGTCATAAGCTGCATCCTCTTGATGTTTATGCAAATGCCAATCGCTAGATTTTATATGGATTTCAATATTTCCAGCCCAGTTTACATTACCTATTTTAATTCTTCCTTCGGAGAAATCGGGTCCTGAGTCATGGTTATGAAAACCTTTTTGAATGATAGTAACTTCTTCACCTGTGGTTGTATGAAGGTCTATGGTATTAAAGTCTTGATAATTCCAGATATAATGAAGGAAGTCCTCTTTCACATTACATGTATTTATCGATTAAGTCAGCCATCTCCATTTGTAGCTTTTTAGCCTCTTCTCTTGCACTATCTGCAAAGTCTTCTCCGCTCGAAGCGTAAATGATTCCTCTGCTTGAGTTCACAAGGAGTCCACAATCTTTGTTCATTCCATTTTCTGCCACCTCAGCTAGGTTTCCACCTTGAGCACCAACCCCCGGGACGAGTAAGAAGTGATCTGGAACAATCGCACGTACTTGCTTTAGTTGTGAGGCTCGTGTAGCACCTACTACATACATAAGTTGTTCTTCGTCTCCCCAGTTTTGAGATACTTGCAGCACTTTTTCAAAAAGAGGTTTATCACCATGATATTGAAAATCTTCGCTGCCTTTGTTTGATGTTAGAGCAAGTAGAATGACCCATTTGCCTTCGAATTCCAGAAAAGGAGTTACAGAGTCGGCACCCATATAAGGGGCAACAGTGACAGAGTCAAATTCCATTCCCGAAGATTTTTTGTCAAAAAATGCTCTTGCATATAGACTAGAAGTGTTTCCAATGTCTCCACGCTTGGCATCGGCTATGGTAAAAATGCTTTTTGGAATGTATTCCAATGTTCTTGCTAGACTTTGCCATCCGCTTGCTCCCATTGATTCATAGAAAGCAATGTTGGGCTTGTAGGAAACTGCAAAGTCACTTGTTGCATCAATAATTGCCTTGTTGAACTCAAAAATAGGGTCTTCTGAGTTTAAAAGGTGCTTTGGGATTTTCTTGATGTCAGTATCAAGACCAACACAAAGGAATGACTTTTTGGCTTTTATTTGGGCTACGAGTTCTTTTCTATTCATCTTCAGACTTTGATTGAAAAAACAAAAATAATGGAAAAGGGCGGTCTTTCTTTATTCATCCAAAAATGCTACTTATTTTTGCTCACCCAACAAACCAATATTCATGGAATTCAGGAAAACCTCTATAGAGGGATTAGTAGAAATTTTACCAAGAGTTTTTAAAGACGAAAGAGGTTACTTTTTTGAGTCTTATCGTAGAGAACTTTTTGAGGAAAATGGAATTCATGAAGAGTTTGTTCAGGATAATCAATCTTTCTCTACCAAAGGAGTTTTAAGGGGTTTGCATTTACAGCTTGACCCTCACGCACAAGGTAAACTTGTACGTGTAATCTCAGGAAAAGTACTTGATGTAGCAGTGGATGTTCGCCCTAGTTCGCCTACATTTGGTAAACATGAGACATTATTACTCACTGCAGAACAGAATAATATGTTCTATGTTCCTCCGGGTTTTGCACATGGTTTCATTACTGTAGAGGATGCAATATTCTCTTACAAGTGCACAAACAACTACAATAAAGCAGCCGAGTCAGGTATCATTTGGAACGATAAAGACCTAAATATTAATTGGGGAAGCACCGCTGCATTGGTATCTGAAAAAGACATGATTCTGCCTACTTTCGAAGAATTTAAAAAGCAAATTTTGTAAGCCTGAGGCTTCGGATTTAGCGAATGTCACCTCTTAATATGTTTATTTAAGAGGTTAATCCTGTGGCATGATCTTAGTGTCGGATTTAAGCAAATAACTTTTTCAAGTTTTATTGCTTAGAGTTTTATGAGAACTATCATCGAGAAATCGACTTTAAATTTAAAGTCAACTACAAAAAATGTTTCGGTATTGACCGTAGATATGCATAATCACATATTGCCATCATTGGATGATGGAAGTGAGAATATGGAGATCGCCCTACACCTTGCAGCTGGAATGGTAAAAAAAGGTTTCAAGAAAGTTTTTGCAACACCTCATATAATGCCTGGATTTTATAATAACGATGAGGAGAAAATTCTAAGAAAGGTAAATATGTTACGTCAGAATTTGAAGGACGAAAACATTCACTTGGAGATAGATTATGCCGCAGAATATTACGTTGATGAGAACTTCATAAAACTAATGGATACAGGAATTAAACCGATTACCATTGGTAGACATACAAACTTCGTTTTAATAGAAACATCGTTTGTAGAAAGTTTCCAGAATGTATTAAAAGCGGTAGAAAAATTATTAAATATGGGCTATAAGCCTGTTTTGGCTCATCCTGAGAGGTATATCTATCTGGACGAAACAAATCGTAGATGCGAAAAACTTCAAAATTTAGGCGTTCTTTTTCAACTTAATATCAATAGCCTAGGAGGCTATTATTCACAGCAAACTAAGAAGAAAGCGGAGTACATGGTTGAACACGATTTGGTGTCCTTTTTGGGGACAAATATCCATAACGACATCCAGCTTCAGAGTTTAGATTATGCTACATCAAGTCCATATTATCATTTGGCCTTGAAATCATCAAGGTTATTGAATTATGCTTTAGTGTAGTAGTCTCCGAAAGGAAGTTTTATAAGTCCGATAAGTTTTCTACTTGGGCTATCAAAACTTAATTCGTTAAAACAAATTAGCCCATTCGCTGGCGAAGCACCTCATAAAGTACAACTGCAGTAGCAACTGATACATTGAGAGAACCCACCTGACCTAGCATAGGAATTTTGACCAATTCGTCACATACCTTTAGAATTCCATCTGATACACCATCTTCTTCGGAACCCATCACAAGAGCAACTGGGCCTATCATATCTGTTCCGTAGTAGTTATTAGCAGCTTTCTCAGTACAAGCCATTACCTTGAAGCCACTTTCTTGCAAAAGAATAACCGTTTTGCTTAAGTCAGTTTCTCGGCATACCGCAATGTGACTAAGAGCACCACTACTTGTTTTCATTGCGTCAGCATTAATTTGTGCCGCTCCTTTGGTAGGTACTACAATCGCATCCACACCACAAGCTTCAGCAGTACGAGCAATCGCTCCAAAATTCCTTACATCAGTAAGGCGATCAAGTAGCAATACAATAGGTGCCCTCCCAGACTCATATGAGCTGGCAATTACAGTACTTAATGTTGCGTAATTGATAGGAGAAGCAAATGCTAGCACTCCTTGGTGGTTTTTGCGAGTAATTGAGTTCAGTTTTTCAACAGGAACCTTTTGAATAATAGCTCTTTTTGATCTAGCCAATTGCTCCAATTCCGGATGGCTAAAGTCTTTCTGAACCAATATTTTCTCAATGTCTTTTTCTGACTTGAGTAATTCTAATACCGACTGAACCCCAAACACAAAATCTGCAGTGCTTTGTGGTCTTGGGGCATAACTTCTTTTATTGGAATCTCTATTTACTCCAAAACGCTTCCTGTTCTCCATGCTTCAACAAAAGGATACCAATATGCACCATATTCTGGATAGCGAACCAACTCAAAGTTTTGGTCCGAAAGCTCATTGGATTTTCGATAAAATGTAAAATAAATTGGATTTAAACTTTGCCCCTGATTGTACAACCATACTTCTCTTTTTCCATTTCGTTGTACACTAGATGGAGGGCCAATAATTGCATATACCATTCCTTGGTCTGTTTTCCAACCTTCTTTATAGGTGGTAAAAAGCTCATTGGTTTTGGCTACTCTTCGGTAAAATGACTTTATAATTGATTTTGCTTGGGCTTGATTTCCGTTCGTTAATCGTAAGAAATATAGGTCTAAAATATCTTTAGCTTCTAAACTGTCGCGAAATGCTTTGATTTCTTCATTTGTGCTCATGTATGACAGTGGGCCACTTAATTCGTCAGTATCAACTAAACGTGGGAAATATTCATCTACTACAACAAAACCGAAACTCCTATCTAACGAACTAGAATCGGGAGAAATGCAATAGTTTCCAGCTTCATTAAGTATGATAGACTCACCATCTTTTATAGTTTTTACATATTCCACCGAAACTTCTGCAAGTTCGTTTCTTTTACTTGTAGACATTGGTGATAGGGCAGGAAGGCTATTGAAATTATATTTTTTCAAATACAAAGTTCCCATACCTCCGAAATTACTCTTTATGCTAATGCTTTTACCTGACTTAATTGCTGTTTCGAAAATTGGAAATGTCTCACTTTCAAGATACATTCCATATTTCTGATTTATTCTTAGGCCTGAGAAGTCAATGAAGGATTCATTCGTAAATTTCCTAGAGCCTTTGAGGTCAATAAATTCCATTACCAAAATAGCCGTTGGATGCTCTTTCAGTTTTGGGATTTGAAATTTTAAATAATAATCGCCGTCTTTAATTATTGTGGATTCACTGTCATAAACAACTTTTCCGGATTCTAACTTTTCTCTAATTCCAAAGTCTGGTTGAAGTACCCAACTTGTCCTAAATATATCGTTGAGAGCAGTAATGCTTGTGATTTCTGGAAGATTTTTGAAATCTATGCGTAGATAAACAGTTGCCGTGCTCGAGTCATTAAGTATATAATTACTTCTTATAGCATTGATATAAGGCTTGCTATCTTGCTCTTTTTTCACAACCGTAGGAAGCTCATTTGGGCTAACAGTTGCTTTTTTTACTGTTTTGCACCCAAAAAAACCTAAGAGAAAGGTCGATAAAGTGAGAATTATGAGATTACTTCGCAATGCGTTCATATAATATGGAGGTAAATATAAGTAATAACGCAAGAGAAGTCTTTCAGGTTGTGCAAAAATCTAAATTAAGTGATATTAGTAATAGGTCGGATATAACAAAAGTTATACTTTCTTTTTACGACAAGGTACATAAGGACCCTGAGATGGCTCCAATTTTTAAGATGCCAGCTGAGGAATGGGAACGGCATATTATTCGGACAGAAAACTTTTGGGAGAATTGGCTGTTCCAAACTGGGAATTATCATGGAGGACTCATGTGGGTTCACATTGAGAAAAATCAAACCCATCCACTTACTACCGACCTGTTCGAGAAATGGTTATCATATTGGTTTTTAACCTTAGACGAACTATTTGCTGGCGAAAAAGCGGATTTTATGAAAAGTAAGGCATTGGAGATTGCCCAAATGATGAACAAGAGACTAAATGCTTGAAAAGACAATAAGTGTAAAAAGAACTGCGAGGTATTTTATCATTGGTGATACTACTGTTCCAATCCAAAAAGTTTTCATTGCTTTCCACGGTTATGGACAATTGGCGTCACTCTTTGGTAAAAAGTTTGATTTTTTGGCTACAGAAGGCAACATTGTAATTGTACCCGAAGCTTTGTCACGATTCTATTTGGATGCAAAATACGATCGAATAGGAGCGAGTTGGATCACTCGTGAAATGAAAGAAGCGGAGGTAGAAGACTCCATCAATTTCGTAAATGAAGTAGTGAAGCCATTTCTCAAGCCTGAAACCGAAATTCATCTTTTTGGCTTTTCGCAAGGGTGCTCTATGGTCTTACGATGGGCGAATCAATTGAATCGTAAAGTAACTTCTATCGTAATTTGGGCTGGTTTTTTTGCCAAAGGTTTACAAGATATGATAGAGTTGGAAAAACTAGAGGGTGTAAATTGCCAATATATTTATGGCGATAAAGACGAATTCTTAGTTCATAATCCTGCCATCGCAAAAAGCTTCCAAGATGAAATTGTAAAAACTGGTTTATTCAAAATCACCTCTTTTGATGGGACACATAGGGTTCCAAATTCAGTTTTGAAGGAAGTATATAATTCTTAATTTTTTCTCCAATTCACAATCGCCTTTGTCATAGCCTCAAATTCGATTAGGAAACCATCGTGACCATAAGTAGAGTCTATCTCTTCAAATGTAGCATTAGGTATATTGGCGGCTAAAAATCGTTGCTCTTCTACTGGGAAAAGAACGTCACTACTTATGCCTATAACCAAGGTTTTTGCTTTTACTAATGCGAGAGCGTCAGCTAATGAGCCTCTTCCTCTACTCACATCATGTGAGTCAAACATCTTACTTAATGACCAATACGAAAAAGCATTGAATCTCCTTTGAATTTTTTCGCCCTGATAGTTTTGATAGGTATTTGCACGAAAGAAATTTATTTGACCTTCGTCACGAGACTGAGTTCTATTATATGTTTCGTAATTGCGGTAGGAGAGGAGAGCGATTGATCTTGCTATTCTCAGACCATCTATTCCTGCCTTAGGATTACGTTTTTTCCATGATTCGTCTGCTTCAATGGCCATTCTTTGAGACTCATTGAATGCTATTCCCCAAGGCGAATGAACCGCATTGGTGGAGAATAAAATCATTTCTTTGAAAATATCGGGCTGAGAAATGGACCATTCTAATGCTTGTTGTCCACCAAGTGAGCCAGCCATAAGCGTGTTGATTTGGTCGATTCCAAGATGTTCTCTCAATTTATCAAAACTGAGTACTACATCTCTATTGGTTAAAAAAGGAAAGTCGTGAAAGAAAGGCTCTCCTGTTTCGGGATTATTGCTAAGCGGGTTGGTACTGCCATAGTGAGAACCCAAAATATTGGCACAAATTACAAAGTGCTCTTCAGGATTAAAGAGTCGTCCAGAGCCTATGAGGCCATTCCACCATTCGGAAGGATTGGCATTTCCTGTAAATGCATGGCATACCCAAATAACATTGTCTTTGGACTCATTGAGTTTACCATAGGTAGTATAAGCAAGCTCGATATACGGTAACCATTCTCCACTTTCAAGTTGAAAAGGCTCTTCGTGTCTGTAGGTGAAATTTTGTAACATAGTACAAATAACCCTCTCCCTATGGGGAGAGGGCAATTTATCAGGCTTTTAATGCTGCTAATATATCTGCTTTAATATCGTCTATATGCTCTATTCCAGCCGAAATTCTCAATCCAGATGGTTGTACACCAGCTGCAACTTGAGCTTCGTCGGAAAGTTGTGAGTGTGTTGTACTTGCAGGGTGAATGATCAATGTTTTTGCATCACCTACATTGGCAACATGAGAAATTAACTCAAGGCTATTGACAAATTTTTCAGCCGTTGCTCTATCTCCTTTAAGGTTGAATGATAATACTCCTCCAAAACCGCGGGTTAGGTATTTTTTCGCTATTTCGTGAGATGTATGCTCCTCTAGTCCAGGGTAATTTACGCTGTCAACTTCTGGTAAAGTTTTAAGCCATTTTGCCAATGCAAGGGCATTTTCGCAAGTACGTTCTACTCTTAAAGTTAGGGTTTCTAAACCTTGCAACAATAAAAATGAGTTGAAAGGAGATTGAGATGGACCCCAATCGCGAAGACCTTCTACTCTACATCTAATGATAAATTGGATATTGCCAAATGGGCCACCAATGCCAAATACGTCATTCATAACCAGTCCATTGTAACTTGATGATGGTTCAGTGAATTGTGGGTATTTTCCATTTCCCCAGTTGAATGTTCCACCGTCTATTATTACACCACCCATTGAGGTTCCGTGTCCACCAATCCATTTGGTTGCCGATTCTACAACAACGTGAGCACCGTGCTTAAGTGGTTGACATATTGCTCCTCCAGCTCCGAAAGTATTATCCACAAAAAGTGGTAAGTCATATTTATTTGCCAAAGCAACCAATGCTTCGAAATCTGGAATTGTTAAACCAGGATTCCCTATTGTTTCAACATAGATAAGTTTCGTTTTTTCGTCTATCAATGACTCAAAACTAGCAGGGTCAAGGTTTGAAGCAAATCTAGCTTCCACTCCTAATCCTTTAAATGAGTTTTTGAATTGGTTATAAGATCCACCGTACAAAAATGGGCTTGTTACGAAGTTATCACCAACTGTTGTAATATTATTTATTGCAATAAACTGAGCTGAATGCCCAGATGCTGTAGCCAAAGCTGCTACTCCACCTTCAAGTGCTGCAAGTCTTTTTTCAAAAACATCAGTAGTGGGGTTCATTAACCTTGTATAGATGTTTCCAAACTCTTTTAATGCAAAAAGATTTGCACCATGCTCAGAGTTCTTGAATTGATAAGCAGTTGTTTGGTAGATAGGTACTACTCTTGATTGGGTAGTAGGGTCAACTTCTTGTCCAGCGTGTAGCTGTTGGGTTTCAAATTTCATTTTTTTGTAAATAATTAAACAGTTTTAAACTCAGACACGGATGTCTGTCTCCGAATTTCGGATAATAAAACCAATGATTTTTTTAATTGTAAACGATTGGTTTATAAGTCCCAAAAGCCACTATGGCACCTCAGGTAGGTATTGGCACCTTATCGAATGTTCGATGGTTGCCCGAGTTTCATAGAGCCCATTCTCTCCACTCGTCTTTATAAATCAATCTTGAGCAAAAGCTCCAAAGACTAAAAGTCTTTTTGTGATTGATGAAACAAATATATGTGAAAAAGCTCCTTCGAACAAAAGGAGCTTTGAAAATAATCTTCGCGATGTCTTTTTTTAATATGTTTTTAAGACTTGTTGCACAGCCTAATACCGAACTTATAACCCACCCAAGAGTATAATTTGCCATTTGAGCCAAAGAGATTGATATCCCTATCGGCCAAAAGGAGTTTTCCATAATTGGAGAAATCTAGGCGAGAGTCGGTAGAGGTGTATACATTAATGGTGGGTGCAACAAAAAATGCTATACGGGAGCCTAGCTTTGCTTCAAAATTTAATGACGCCTTGAAATTTTGGCTGAGGTAATCTAAATGGTCAATATCCGAAGGAGCATAAAGGCTACTCTCGATTTCAAAACTAGATCCAAATGATTTTCCATATTGCCAACTAGTACCCAGACCGTAACCCAATCCTAGTAAAGGTTTGTTGCTTTTACCGTAACTAAATCCTGAACTTATGATATTGTAAAGTTTTGGTACGCCAGTCTTAAAGCTAAGTTCGGTATCGTTCAACTCACTATATGCAATTTCTAGTCTTCTATATCCTCCATATTTGGCGTAAGAAAATAGGCCTATAGGAACTCCACTATTAACTTTTGAGATATTAACAACTCCCAACTGAACACCCTTGGTAAAGTTGGTTGCATAATTTACGGGGGCTATTTGAATGCCAGACATTTCTTTCATGGCCATATTAAATCCTCCTGCTATTTGTGCTCCAACTGTTTTCTTTAAGTTAATATTTGCAAGTCCGCTTATCACGGCTCCTTTCGATTCTCCTAAATCCACATTAACACTACCGGCTATTTGAACTCCTTTGAGATCGTTACCTACTACATTGGCAAAGCCAGCTATTTGAACACCAGTTACATTTTTACGAACAAGATTAATTATGCCTCCCAATTCAGCTTTATTAATATTACCAGCATATCCACCTAAAACATTGAATGAGAAGTCATTTGTCACGTGAGGGCTTAGTCTATGGTTTGTCCCTACAAATGGCAGTAACGAAACTTGCCAAGTTCTATACAGGCTATCTTGAATGTTTTTGTAATGAAGGTTCTGTTTTGTGGTCATGAACCAATTCAAAAAGCTCTCTTTTCCTGTTTCAAGTTTGGAGCCTATTTGTTTTAATTCTTGTTCAATATCCAATTTGTCATTTGTTAAGATTGGAGTTTCTCGATCCGGAAATTCAATCGTCATTTCAGGTTTTTCTGGCTGTGGTAAACTGTCAAAATGAATTTCTTTTATTTTAATCTGTGTGACTTCTGTGGTTATTTTCTTCTCCTTTATAGAGTGTTGAAGTGCGATGTTCAGCTTTCTATCTTTTCTGCCAAAAATCTCGACAACTTGGGAATCAAAATTTTCTTTTGAAACTCTCAAGTCAATTTCATTTTGATGAATAGGAAGTTTTATTTTATAATATCCTTTCTGATTCGAGAGGGAAGAAGCCAACGTTATGGGTTCATAAATACTGACATTTTCTATTTGCTCGCCAGTTTCATGGTCCATGATATAACCAGAGAGGTAAAAGTCTTTCTTAGTGTTTTTGTTTAAAATGATGTAGTCTCCTTGGCTTTTGAAAGTTACCTTAGACTCAAATATGCCTTCGAGCACATCACTGAGCTTTTGATCTCGAATATTGAGATTGATGATTCTATGAACATCGATTTGGTTTGGGCTATAGGAGAACTTGAATTCACCCTTAGTTTCAATCTTCTTTAACACAGTTGCAATGCTTTCACCTTTTGCTGTGATGCTTATTGTTTTATCAAGGTGATTGATTTGTCCAAAAGCTATGGAGTAGAAAGTAAAGAGGAAGTAAGTGATTAATAGTTTTTTCATTGTATCTTTTTTTAGAAAGACAGTTAATTATCTAAATACCCCTATCGTCACTTTGTTTTTTTGTTAGAATATAGTTTTTCTTCTCTTTTGTAAGGTTTAAATTGAGTGTAACGGCTATGATTTCAAGAGCATTGTCGAGCTTCTCATTTTCAAAAGTGGTGGTAAGGGCATATTTGTCCCAATCTGAGCCTCTAAGCATAATATCGCTTTTGTAGCCTTGGTTCAGGGCGTCTACCACATCTTTTATGTTGGAATTATTAAATTCGAAAATTTTGGTTTTATAAGCAAACACATTTTTATTAAGCATTTTAGCTGTTTTTATCGTGTCATTTTTACTCTCAAATACAGCTTCTTCTCCTTTGTGAAGAATAACTTTTTTCTTTTTGCCAAACACTACTAGTCCAGTATTTACGCTAACTTTTACATTTTGATCACGGGCGGTTACATTAAAACTAGTGCCTAAGACTTTTACTTCAGTGCCATTGGCTTCTATTATAAATGGTTTTTCTGGGTCTTTTGCTATTTCAAAAAAAGCTTCTCCAGTTATTTTAACTTTCCGCTCTTCTCCTTTGAACTCCTCTGGATATTGAAAATGTGAAAATGAGTTTAGCGTTACAATGCTACCATCATTTAAGGTAAAGGTTTTTGTTTCATTTTCGGTTAGAGCAACTATGATTTTGGATTCTTTGGGCCAAAAGAAAAGTGACAAAGTTAGTGCGACACCAGCAATTGCGGCTGCGAGCCAAAAGTGCCTTTTGGGTTCTTTCTTTTCTACTGTTTTAGCTGCTACTTTTTGCCAAGCTTTCTCTTTGTTAAAGCTTAGTGAGTCTTTGGAGTTTAACTTCCAGAGCTTATGATATCGCTCAAGTTCTTTTTGATTTTCAGGGTTATCCTTTAACCAGATAGAGATATTATTCAAATCTTCTTCTGATGCTGAGTGATCAAAATACCTTGCGATTAAGCTGTCATCTATCTGTTTCATAGGTTTAAAAACAATAAGATTAAGATATTTACTAAATAGTCAGATAGAGCCGAACGCATCAATTTGAGTGCTTTGCCAATTTGATTTTCAACAGTTTTGATGCTTAGGTTAAGCTCTTGAGCTATCTCTTTATACTTTTTCTCCTCGTAGCGATTCATTTTAAAAATTCGCTTACACTGTGGAGGTAGTTGATTGAGAGCAATTTCAATTTCATTGGCTAATTCATTGCCAATCGTATCTTCTTCTACTGCTAAACTGTAATTGGTCTCATAAAAGTTACTAAGTTCTTGGTAACGTGCTACTACTTTATCATGCTTAATGAGGTTGAGGCTGTAATTATGAACCGACTTATATAAAAATGCTTTTACGGAGCCAGTTACTATTGTTTTCTCTCTTTTGTCCCAAAAATTGACAAACACTTGTTGGACAGCATCCTCAGCTTCACTAGGTTTTCTCAATATAGAGTTGGCATACCTACATAGCGGTTCATAGTGCAGATCGAATAATTTTTCGAAAGCATTACTGTCTCCATTTCTTATGGCAGAAATTTCGCTGGGCTCCAAATTTTGAACTTTTCTTTGCTGAGATACAAACATAGAGAGTTATTGCTCTTTTTCATAAGTAGGACAACTCTTGTGGGCAAAACCCCTACGAAAATATTTTTTTTATTTAGAGATAGGGGTATTCAGGTTTTTCATTGTCTGAATAATAGGTGGGGTTCAATGCAACCCTTTTTAAACTTATCGCATCTTAAAATCATTGCTACAGCAATAACCAAATTATGAAAAAGCTATCAATAACATTATTTACGATTTTCAGTATCGCCCTACTACAATCCTGCAACTTTGGAATATTTGAGGATAAGATTTCTCCACGTGGAGAGGAAGAGAAAGTATATGATCTCTCCGATTTTGATGAAATTAAATACGGAAGTGCTTTCGAAGTGCAAATTATTGCGAGTTCAGAATTTAAAGTAACTGCTCAAGGAGATAGTCGTGACTTAGACGACTTAGATGTGAGAGTTAGAGACGGAGAACTTACTATTGGTTACTTAAAAAGTGGCTGGTTTAGTGGTAATAAACGCTATCGTATGAAGCTAGTGATAGAAACGCCATCTATAAAAGAGTTGGACTTAAGTGGAGCGAGTGATACCGAAGTTTTAGATTTTGGTCAATTAGATAAAATTGAAATTGAAGTGTCTGGTGCATCTAAGTTAAGGTTCAAAGTCCCAATTGTAGAGCTAGACATGGATATGAGTGGGGCTAGTACTTCAAATTTTTATGAAGAAATAGATTTTGCCAAAGCTGAGGTTTCTGGGGCTTCTACCTTAAACGCGGTTGAAAAAGATGTTTTAGAAGCAGTATTGGATGTTTCGGGTGCAAGTAAAGTGAACATTTCTGTATTGGACAAGTTAGAAGTGAAAGCATCTGGAGCTAGTACAGTAAAATATAGAGGCAATCCAGACGTTAAACAAAATACAAGTGGAGCAAGTAAAGTCGTGAAAGACTAAAAGATTATATAATACACAAATTAATGAAAAATGGAAGGTCGCTGAAAAGCGACCTTTTTCTTTGTGGTAGAGCGAAGGGTTTGCTCTTTCTAGTGAAATTTTCAGACAAAAAAATATCTCACAAGAGCAATGACTTGTGAGGTATGAGTTTTGAGAAACGCTTTACTTTATTTTCCCTTTCTCTTTATACTTATTGATATAGAAATCATCCAGCTCTTTAGAATCTTTGTATTTCACTCGAAGATCTGCGAGTTTAACCTTCATATCTTTTACTACATCCGCGTATGCGGGATCATTGTACACACTTTTCATTTCGAGTGGGTCTTTCTTTCTGTCGTACAATTCCCACTCATCCACATCGTAATAGAAGTGAATTAACTTGTAGTCTTCGTTTACGATTGCGTAATGACGCTTTACAGCATGTATGCCCGGATATTCGTAATAGTGGTAGTAAACAGCATCTCTAAAACCTTCATTATTTCCCTTGAAAAGCGGGATCAGGTTTTCGCCCTGCATGTCACTAGGAGCAGTGACTCCTGCAGCTGCAAGTATGGTTTGTGCAAAGTCAAGGTTCTGCACCATTTGAGTATTCCTACTTTTAGGTGCAATTACACCGGGCCATTTAACTAGCAAAGGAGTTTTGAATGACTCATTGTAAATAAAACGCTTATCGAACCAGCCATGCTCGCCCAAATAAAACCCTTGGTCCGACGTGTAAATAACAATCGTGTTTTCTGCCAAGCCGCTTTCTTCTAAGTAATCCAAAACTTTCCCTACACCTTCATCTACAGAGGCTATGCTACCAAGGTAATCTTGCATGTATCGTTGGTAACGCCATTGCATTTTCTCTTTTTGACTCATATTCGGGAAACTCTTCTTGAACTCCTCATTCATTGGGTCGTAAACTGCATCCCAAGCAGCTCTCTGGCTTTCGTCCATTCTGCCCAAATTGCCATTGTAAGCATTTTTGTCCCAATTCGCAGTTTCTGGAATTCCAAGCTCATCCATTAGTTCTGGACGAATTTTAGAATCTCCTGCCCAATTCATATGTGTGAGAAGATTCATTTCAGCTTCTTTTGCCGCACTTCCTCTTCCTTCGTAGTTGTCGAAAAGGGTTTCTGGTTCTGGAAAAGTTTTATTGATGTAGGTCTTGTAATGTCTCTCAGCAGGTAGCCACTCTCTATGCGGAGCCTTGTGGAGGTATGCCATGAAAAATGGCTTGTCATCTTGGCGTTCGTTTTTTAACCAATTGATAGTGAGGTCTGTAATGATGTCGGTGACATAACCCTGAATGGTTTTTTTGCCCTCTTTCTTGGTAATGAAATCTGGATTGTAATAATGTCCTTGACCAGGTAAGATTTGGAATTCATCAAAACCTTTTGGGTTATTTCCAAAGTGTAGCTTACCAAACATGGCGGTTTGGTAACCATTCTGTTGGAGAAGTTGAGGGAATGTCATTTGAGTGGTATCAAAAGGAAAGTTGTTGTCAATTTTCCCATTCAAATGGCTATGCTTTCCCGTTAGTATTACCGCTCTGGACGGAGCACAGATTGAATTTGTTACACAGGCATTTGTGAATAACATACCCTCGTTTGCGATTCGATCAATATTTGGGGTCTCAATAAGTCTATTATCATAAGCCGAAATCGCCTGATAGGCATGATCGTCCGACATGATAAAAAGTATGTTTGGAGCTTTTTTAGGCTGGTTACAACTGGAGAATAATAATCCAGCAGCAAAAATGAGTAGTATTTTTTTCATTGTAGTTGAATAAAACAAGACCTGACATTTGGTATAGCCAGGTCTTGTTTTGTAATTATTATTTTCTTTTGCTTCCCATCATTTCATTTCCCTGAATTTTGAGAATGATTCCATTTACGGAGCCATCTGCGTTACGCTTGAAAACAGCTTCTCCATCATAATCTACTATCTTGAAAACATCAGGCTTGTCTGTCTTTTTCATAATGCCTTCCCCTTGGTCCGAAGATCCGTACAAGTCTCCACCCTCTTTAGCAGTTACTTCCAATTCACGGATTGGAGACGATTCAAACTCGTATAAGCCTATAAATGAGTTTTCAGCTTTCGCATTCATCATTTCTTTGGCACCTATTATTGTAGTTCCTTGTACCAAGATAAAAACGCTATCTATTACATTGTCTTCGTTACGAGTGAATATAAGATCACTATTGTATTCATCACCATAAAACTGGTCAATGATACTTGTTACCGCAATAGGTCCTTTACCAACCTCGGGTAAAGAGGCCATCACAACTCCATTCTCCACTGTCAGTGTCATGGATGAAACAGGACCGTCTGCCATGATAAATTTACCTTCATAGTCTTCTAGCGGTGGAATCACTCTAGTTGCACTAATTTCTTGTCCTTCAACCTGAAGAGTAAGTGAAGCAACTTGCTTGTTTTCGTTACGGTTAAATTTAACTTCACCACCATAACCAACGACTTCATAAGTATCAGCAGTTTTTGAGGCTTTTAATTCTGCTTTTCCTTGTCCTACAGCATTGCCGTATAATTTGTCGTTCTCCCAGCTTACAATGATTTTTTCAAAAGGTGCGTTGGCAACTTTATAATCTCCGAGGTAATGTTTAGCGTTTTGAGCACTTAATTGTACTCCTACAAATAGGCAAAATGCCAAGATTGATAGTTTTTTCATCTTTTAGATCAGGTAAAATTTTAGTTCAATAGATAATTTCTCTAAAATAGACATTTTGCTCGAAAAGCATAGTTACAAATGCTTGATAAACTTTTGGAATACATATTTTTGCGTATAAATAATGCATTTTATACATGGCAAAAGTTACAGATCACATCAATAATGCGAATGGAAAACCAATATTTTCTATTGAGATAATTCCACCAGCTAAGGGTTCAAAAATAGAAGACTTGTTAAGTTCTATAGAGCCAATGATGGAATTAAACCCTCCATTTATTGATGTGACGTATCATCGTGAAGAGTATTTTATGCAAAAAATGCCTGATGGCAGCATGAAAGAAATTCGTACCCGCAAAAGACCTGGTACGGTAGGTATATGCTCAGCTATAATGCACAAGTTTGATGTGGACCCTGTACCCCATATTCTTTGCGGAGGTATGACCAAAAGCGATACCGAAGACTTATTGATCGACCTCAATTATTTGGGAGTTCAAAATGTAATGGCACTTCGTGGAGATGTTGCCAAGCCCCACAATACTTTTAAGGCTAAAAAAGATGGTCACTGTTATGCTTCTGAGCTTGTGGTGCAAATCGCAGACATGAATAAAGGAAAGTACTTGCATGAGGAAGAGCCTTATTTTAATAACTCGGATTTTTGTATCGGTGCGGCTGGTTATCCTGAGAAGCACTTTGAAGCTGAAAGTTTAGATGCTGACTTAAAGTATGTAAAAGAAAAAGTGGACAATGGAGCAGAATACCTTGTCACTCAAATGTTCTTTGATAACCAGAAATATTTTGATTTTGTTAAAAAATGTCGTGCAATCGGTATCAATGTTCCCATTATTCCAGGGTTGAAAGTGTTGGCTACCAAAAGGCAGCTATCTATTTTACCCGACTTGTTTTTTCTTGATATGCCAGCTGAACTTAGAAAAGAGGTAGAAAAAGCTAAAGATAATGAAGCAGCCAAGCAAATAGGAGTGGACTGGTGTATTCAGCAATGTAAAGAATTAGTAGATTTTGGTGTACCAGCACTTCACTTTTATACTATGAGCAAGTCTTCTACGACTATGGCGGTAGCTAAAGCAATTTTTTAGCCTTAAATTTTACTTTTAGGGCAGTGCAGCGTTTGGTTTAAGAAAATCGTCCTTATTTTCGAACGATTAATTCATAAACCGACAAACTATATGAGAAAAAGACTACTGACAGTCCTGTTTTTCGCATGCTCTTTGGCTTATCTAAAAGCTCAAGAAACCTTTCCTCTCAACGGAATAAGCGACAAAAGACCCAACAAATACCTTCTTATCAATGCCACTGTGCATTCGGAGCCAGGTGTGATTCTGGAGAATACCTCTATTTTAATTGAAAACAAACGAATTATTGCTGTAGGTAAGAATTTATCAAACACTAAAGGTGTGGTAAGTATTGACCTTAAAGGCAAGCACGTTTATCCCGGCTTTGTAGATGCCAATAGCGATTACGGAATGCCTGAGACTAAAAGACCAAGTGGTTTCAATTACTACAGTACGGTTTTTGATTCTGGCAAAAAAGGAGCTTATGCATGGAACGAAGCTGTAAAAGCTGAAGTAAATGCGGCTGAAATTTATAAAATAAATGAGAAAAAGGCAGAGTCGCTTCGTGAGATGGGGTTCACCGCTGGGCTAGTCAATAGCGGTGACGGTATCGTTCGTGGTACAGGTGCAGTTGTAAGCTTCTCAAGTACAAATGAGCAAAATACAATTCTTAACACATCTGTTAGCCGCCATTTTTCTTTTGATAAAGGTTCGTCAGGGCAGTCTTACCCTGTGTCTTTGATGGGGGCAGTTGCATTACTACGTCAAACTTACCTTGATGCTGACTGGTACGAAAAGGGTGGAAAAACTTTAGAAACCAACATGAGTCTAGCGGCTTTTGGAAAAACAAAAAGCCTCTTTCCAGTTTTTGAGTCAAGAGATATATTGGATATCCTGAGAGCAGATAAAATAGGGGACGAGTTTGGTGAGCAGTATGTATTTGTAGGAAATGGAGATGAGTATCAAAGAATTGAAGCTCTACGCCAAACAAAAGGTAAAGTTATCATCCCAATCGATTTTCCTAAACCATTAGATTTGGCAGATCCTTTAGACGCACAAGGTATAGGCCTAGCAAAGTTGAGACATTGGGATTTGGCTCCATCAAATCCTGCAATGTTGAAAAAAGCTGGGGTGGAGTTTGCAATTACTCCTAAAAGCTCGGGAAAAGAGTTCTTCAAAAACTTAAATAAAGCCGTAGAAAACGGACTTTCGAAAAATGATGCATTGGCTTCAATCACTACCGTTCCAGCTTCAATGCTTGGGATGTCAAGCGAACTAGGAACTGTGAAACCAAAAGCATATGCTAACCTTTTCATTACAGATAAGGAGATTTTTGAAGATAATTTTATCGCTTTTGAGACTTGGGTAGATGGTGTGAGATATATTCATAAGGATATTGATATGCCAACTCTTGCACAACAATATTTGCTTGAGGTAGATGGTAAAACTTACAAGCTTAAGCCTACCATGGACAAAGGCAATTATAAGTTTGAATTACTGAAAGACGATTCGGTAAAAGTTAAGGCCGAAGTTAAATACAGCGATGCTTATTTAGTAATCAATGCTCCTTTGAAAGATTCGGTTTCTATGAGTCAGTTAGCTGGTTTTTACATGGATGGAGATGTTTTTAAAGGTACAGGAACTCATCCAGGTGGAAGTGATTTTACATGGCTTGCAAAGTCTTCTCCTTTAGAGGGTAAGTCTGTCGATAAGAAAAAAGACAAAAAGAGTGAAACGAATGCTCCTATTGCCAAGTTAACCCTACCTTTTAATTCTTACGGAAACGAAACGTTACCGAAGCAAAAGAATTATTTGATCAAGAATACTACGGTATGGACCAATGAAAACGAAGGAATTTTAGAAAATACAGACGTTTTAGTTGAAAACGGAAAAATCAAATCTGTAGGTAAAAACTTGAATGCTCCTAATAGCTACGAGGTGATCAGTGGTGAAGGAAAACACCTTACTACTGGCATTATTGACGAGCATAGCCATATTGCTCTTTTGTCTATCAACGAAATTCAGACAGTATCTGCTCATGTGAGACAAACGGATGTAATAAATCCTGACGATGTAAATATTTACAGGCAATTGGCCGGTGGAGTAACTACTTCACAATTATTACATGGCTCTGCCGACTGTATCGGGGGACAATCTGCAATCATAAAGCTAAAATGGGGAGCAGACGCTAGTGAACTACAAATCCCTGGAGCAGATCAGTTTATCAAATTTGCTTTGGGAGAAAACGTAAAACGCGGTAATAGCTCGAGTAGTCCAAATAGGTACCCAACAACTAGAATGGGAGTAGAGCAAGTTTATTTAGATGCATTCAGCCAAGCAAAAGATTATAAAAAAGCATGGGCAGAATATGCAAAAAAGAAGTCTGGTGTTCCTCCAAGAAAAGATTTGACGCTAGAGACTTTAGGAGGGATTTTGGACAATAAAGTATTCATAACTTGTCACTCTTATGTACAGTCGGAGATCAACATGCTTATGAATGTTGCTGACTCTATGGGTTTTAATGTCAATACTTTTACCCATATTTTGGAAGGTTATAAATTAGCCGACAAAATGAAGGAAAGGGATATTTATGGTTCTACTTTTTCCGACTGGTGGGCCTATAAAATGGAAGTAAAAGAAGCTATTCCCTACAATGCTGCACTTATGATTAAGTCTGGTGTAACTACTGCAATCAACTCCGATGATGCCGAAATGGCAAGAAGACTAAACCAAGAAGCTGCAAAAACGATGCTCTATGGTGGTTTATCTGCAGAAGATGCCTGGAAAACAGTAACACTAAATCCAGCAAAAATGCTTCATTTGGATAAAAAGTTAGGAAGCGTAAAGGCTGGCAAAGATGCAGATTTGGTACTTTGGAATGATAACCCACTTTCGGTTTATGCACGTCCTGAGTTTACAATGATAGAAGGTGCAATGTACTTTGAACATGCTGATTATGAGCAAAAAATGAAAGCAGACAAAGCTGAGAAAAATGCTCTTATACAGGCAATGATGAAGTCAAAGGAAAAGAAACAGCCAGTTAGTAAATCAATGGAGTCGAGAAATTCGCATATTCATTGTGATACCATGTTGGAATTTGATGGAATTAGTGTGGAAGAGTATGAATCAAAGTATTTGAACAAATAAAATTGACTAACATGAAATTGAAATATATAAGTTTTTTAATGTTTTTTGCCCTCACCGCTTTGGGCCAAAACCCAGCACCAGGTAGCAAACAAACTGAGCCGATAATTATCGAAAATGCTGAAATACATGTTGGCAACGGGACGGTTATAAATGGTAGCATTTTAATTCAGAATGGACTGATTACGCAAGTAGGAAACATCCCCGCCGAACCAATCGGAACATTGCACATTGACGCCAGAGGGAAGAAAGTTTATCCTGGCTTTATATCGCCAAACTCACAACTCGGACTCATAGAAGTGGAAGCAGTGCGAACAACAATTGATGCAAACGAATTAGGGAACATGAATCCTTCTGTTCGAGCTCAAATCGCCCATAATACGGACTCTGAAGTAATCCCAACTGTAAGAGGAAATGGGGTTTTGATAGGGCAAACAACTCCAGTAGGAGGTATGGTAAGTGGACGCTCAGGAGTGATGAACTATGATGGTTGGAACTGGGAAGATGCCTTGCTCAAAAGTGAAGATGGATTATGGATCAATTGGCCAGCTATGAGAAGAAGTTCTTATGACAGAGCAACTAGTACAAGGACACTTAGGGATAATGAAAATTACTTTTCTGATGTGAATAATCTTAAAAAGTTGTTTACGGATTCAAAAGCGTATTCAGCATTAACAAACCCAACGAATGTAAATCAGAATCTAGGAGCTGTGGAAGCATTGTGGTCGGGTGATATGCGGCTTTATATCAATGTAAATAATGCGAAGGAAATAATTGCGGCCATCAATTTCGTGAAAGAAATGGAAGTAAAGTATCCTGTACTTGTAGGTGTGGAAGAATGCCTAGCTGTGTTAGACTTAATTAAAGAAAGTAAAATTCCAGTGCTGCTTCCTACAACTCACCGCTTACCAAATACAGCTGATGAAGATATTTGGGAGCCGTACAAAATGCCAGGAATCTTAATGAAAGAAGGAATTATGATAGGATTGTACTATAACGAGTCTTTTTGGAGAACAAGAAACTTGCCTTTTGTAGCTGGTACGGCTGCTGCTCATGGTTTGGGCAAAGAAGAAGCAGTACAACTTATTACCCTCAACAATGCTAAAATATTGGGAATAGACAAAATGGTAGGTTCCATAGAAGTTGGTAAACAAGCCACCTTGTTTATAAGTGAAGGAGATGCTTTAGACATGAGTACTTCCAAAGTGACTCAAGCGTGGATTCAAGGGAGAACAATTGACTTGGATGACAAGCAAAAGCGACTTTATAATAAGTACTTGGAGAAGTATGAGTTGAAGAAGTAGTTTCTCCTGCTGGACTGAAGTCCTTGAAATAGAAGAAATGTAAATTAAAAAGCCCGCTCTCGAATTTCGAAAGCGGGCTTTTCAGTATTTGAGGTTGGGTATTACTTTACCTCTTCAAAATCCACAGCGGTGCTTCCACCAGCTTGGATATCTACTAATTCTAAGTCAAAATTAAGGTCTTTCCCAGCCAATGGGTGGTTAGCGTCCATTTTGATATTTGTATCTGTAATTTCAAGAATCTTAACAGGAACTTCTTGTTGTCCATTATGCATATTTAGCATTCCACCTACTTCAATAGGCACATCTGCAGGAATTTGTTTTCTGTCAAAATCAAAAATCATGTCAGGGTTACTTTCACCATAAGCATCTTTTGCAAGAATGTTTATAGATTTTTTGTCACCAACTTTCATTCCTACTACGCCTTCGTCAAACCCTTTTATTACCATTCCACCACCTGCTTCGAACTGAAGCGGATCGCGTCCTTCTGAGCTATCAAAGACAGAACCATCATTAAAAGTACCTTTATAGTGAATTTTGATAGTGTCTCCGTTTTTTACCATTTTTTACTCCTCTTTTTATTATAAAAATTATTTGAATTTATTAGTATGCTTTTGCAAAAAGTACTCGCTGAGTAGAAGGCTTACCTGTCAATATACACGTTCCAGCCTCTTGCTTGGCATTTAAAGGAATACAACGGATCGTAGCTTTAGTTAGTTCTTTTATTTTGTCTTCTGTTTCATTCGTGCCATCCCAATGAGCAGAAATAAAGCCTCCTTTTTCTATCTGAGCGGTAAACTCATCCCAAGTGTTAACTTCGTTTGTTGATTCGTCTCTAAACTTCAGTGCTTTGGTATAAATGTTCTCTTGAATTTCTTCCAAAAGCGAAGTGATATGTTGCTCAGCATCTGAGAGGTTGATGTTGGCTTTTTCGAGCGTATCTCTTCTCGCTATCTCTATCAAGCCTTGCTCTAAGTCTCTCATCCCAACGGCTACTCGTACTGGAACGCCTTTCATTTCGTACTCGGCAAATTTCCAACCTGGTCTGTTGTTATCGTTGTCGTCAAACTTCACACTTACACCTTTAGACTTTAGGCCTTTGATCAACGGAGTAATTTTCTCTCTTATTTCTTCTAATTGTTCTTCTCCCTTATATATAGGAACAATAACCACTTGAATTGGTGCGAGTTTTGGAGGTAATACTAAACCTAAATCATCTGAATGTGCCATTACAAGGGCACCCATTAATCTTGTGCTCACACCCCAAGAAGTTCCCCAAACATATTCTAAATTACCTTCTTTGCTTTGGAATTTTACATCAAAAGCTTTGGCAAAATTTTGACCTAAGAAATGACTTGTTCCAGCTTGTAATGCTTTTCCATCTTGCATGAGAGCCTCTATGCAAAGTGTATCATCTGCTCCAGCAAAACGCTCTTTTTCTGTTTTTCTACCTTTAACTACTGGCATTGCCATCCATTCTTCTGCAAAAGTGGCGTACACATCAAGCATTTGGGCTGTTTCGTCCAAAGCTTCTTTTTTAGTTGCATGAGCTGTATGTCCTTCTTGCCAAAGAAACTCAGAAGTACGCAAGAAGATTCTCGTTCTCATTTCCCAACGAACCACATTTGCCCATTGATTGAGTAAAATAGGTAAGTCACGGTAAGACTGAATCCAGTTTTTGTAGGAAGACCATATTGCCGTTTCAGAAGTTGGTCTCACGATCAATTCTTCTTCCAATTTTGCTTCTGGATCTACTATTACACCTTCGCCATTAGGGTCATTTTTTAGTCTATAATGTGTGATAACTGCACACTCTTTAGCAAAGCCATCTACGTGACTTGCTTCTTTTGATAAAAAAGATTTTGGTATAAAAAGTGGAAAATAGGCATTTGAATGACCGGTTTCTTTGAACATATCATCCAAAGCACGTTGCATTTTTTCCCAAATCGAGAAACCGTATGGTTTAATGATCATACACCCTCTTACTACTGAATTTTCCGCCAAGTCGGCCTTTTTAACTATTTCATTGTACCATTCAGAGTAATTTTCACTTCTCTTTGGAAGTCCCTTTGCCATATACTATTCTACTTTATTATGATTAATGTTGCTCTATCTAAAACTAGCTTGCAAAGATAAGTTTTTATGTTAGTTTTGTAACTAAAGCGTATCATTCTACGTTTTATTAAAAAGTTTGTAAAATGGATGCAACCATTATGGTATTAAATGCATCTAAGTTATGAAGGGAAAAGAACCGACTAAATTAAATTGATATGAAAAAGATAAATAAAATTGGTCTATCGTTGGTTGCAAGTGTGTTTGTGCTTGCAAGTTGCAGCAAAACCACTATTGTAAACACTGGTGCATACGATGATATGTATGCTACGAGTTCTGAAGTTGCCGCTTTGGGGCCAAAAGTTGCCACTACTGGCGATTATTCACCAGAGTACTTGCAAGAATATAATGATGATTATGATCGTGCACCTGAAGCATTGGGAGAGAGCACTGATGAGTATTATGATGAGAACTATTTGAGTTCTCGTAACCTAGATAGAAATAGAGTTGATGGAGCTGGTTATAGCTCTGGATACGGAGAAGGATACGCTGATGGATGGAATGACAGAGTTTGGAGCAGTCCAATGGTTTACAACTCTTGGAGAAACAATTCGTTCAGAAACTTTGGCTACAATAGCTGGGGCATGAATAGTTTCGGTTTCTCTCCATTTGGCATGAATAGCTTTGGTTATTCTCCATTCGGTATGAGTAGTTTTGGATTTTCTCCTTTTGGATGGAATTCTGGATTTGGAAGTTCATTTGCAATGTTAAGTTTCGGTTATGGTGGATTTAATAATTTCGGTTATTCTCCATTTGGCTACAATAGTTTTGGTTATTCACCATTTGGTTATAACTCATTTGGGTATGGTGGTTTTGGTGGAGGGATGTATTCTCCATATTACGGAGCTCAGCCAGTTTTCGCTTCTACATCATTAGAGAATGGGGTTGGAGTTAGAAGTTACGGTCCAAGAGCTAGTGGAAGATCAAACTCGACAGCTTATAATGGAAACTTCGTAAATACTAGACGTGCTAATGGTAACACAAGTGCAGGTAGAGTAAGTACAAGAAGTGCTTCTACAGATAGTAGAGGAGTTACAAGTAGAGCAAATGGAGCAGTTGCAAGAACAGGGTCTTATACAAGGCCAAGTGCTGCAGGAGCTAGTAGCCGTACAAATGTTGCGAGTACTGGTAGAAGACCTGCTAGTTATGATTCTTATGCAAGAAGCAATAGTTCTTATGGAAGGTCAAGTTCAAATGGAGGTAGCAGCTTAGGTACTTCATCTAGAACAAGTTCATCTTCTTACCAAAGACCAAACTCAACTGGATACTCTAGAAGTACGGGCGGATCTACTTATAGTAGACCAGCTACTTCTTCAAGAGCGAGCTCAGGATCAAATAGTTCTTATGGAACTTCAACAAGAAGCTCAAGTGGATCTTCTACTTACAGTTCACCAGCAAGAACTTCTACTCAAAGTAGTGGAAGCTATAGCAGTGGATCAAGAGCAAGTAGCTCAGGGTCAAGTAGCGGAAGTTCAAGAAGCAGCGGAAGTTCTTCAAGAAGCCCTAGGTAATATTTAAAACCATACTGACCCCGTTTTTACGTATTTTCTACGCAAAACGGGGTTTTTTATGAGCATTTAGTACATTAAAATCCAAGCAATGAAAAAGATACAAATAATGGCAATCCTAGTTTTGGCTAGTTTGAGTGCCTTCTCGCAAGAAACATCTGGTTATTTTTATGGCCAAGATTTGTTTAAGTTTTCACAATATGGGAACCTGGGGTCTGCAAGAGTACAGGGTATGGGAGGTGCCTTTGTAGCACTAGGAGCTGACGCTTCAAGTGCAATAATAAATCCTGCGGGTTTAGGGTTTTACAATAGGAATGAGTTTAGTCTATCTCCAGTGATTAATAGTCTAAGTACGTCTTCAGACTATTTGAGACAAAATACGCCTTTTACCGCGAGTAACATTGGTATTGGTCAAGCAGCTCTTGTTTTTAGTAAGAATGGCGTAGGTACGCGTAGAAAAAAGAAAACCTTTGGGATTAGCTACAATACACTAGTAAGTTTCAGAAACGAGTTTGAATACAATGGTTTAAATAATGTAAGTTCAATTCAGGATCATTTCGCCGAAGAAGCTAACTTTAGAGGTGTAGGTACTGAGGTTCTTGATCGTGAATTTAATGCAAATACAGGAGTAGCAGATACACCAGAAGCCTTGTACTATCAGGCTTTTATGATAGAGCCAACGAATGATGGTTATGTAGTATTTGAGCCAAGTTTTCCAGTGGATCAGCAAGGGAGGGTTTCCGAAAATGGAAATTTGGGACAGATTAGTCTCAGCTTTGCTAACAACTTTGATGATAGGACTTACGTAGGTTTGACCGTAGGTATTCAAAACCTTAATTATAATAGTGTAGACTATATTGATGAGGTTTTTCCTAATGCAGAGTACTTATCTGGTTTAAGATCTACAAATGAATTGTCTTCTCAAGGTACGGGTATTAATTTAGCTCTTGGAGGTATTTTTAGAGCAACTGAGAGTCTGAACTTAGGAGTGAGTTTAACTTCTCCTACAATAATGAGAACGAGGGAGACATTTATTTCTACTATAGCCATAAGCCCTAATGGCAATGCAGTTCAAACAAATTTCCCAACTGTAAGGACATTGCCTAATGATTTTAGTTATCGCTTTACAAGCCCTTTCCGAGCAAATGCTGGTGCGGCATACTTCCTGCCAAATAAATTAGGAGTACTAAGTGCTGAAGTTGACTATGTCGCTTATGGTAACATGGGTATAGTGGATCCTGAAAACAGTGTTTGGACAAATGAGCAGAAAAGTGCTATCAATAGAGTATATAAAAATACAGTAAATGTGAAAGTTGGTGGTGAGGCAAGGTTGGGAATAGGAAGGCTTAGAGCTGGTTTCAATAGAATGGGAGATCCATTGGTTGTAGCTGATGGAGTGAAGAGAAACCTCAATACTGTGACATTTGGTGGTGGTGTTAGAGTGAATCGATTCTTTGCAGATGTGTCTGTAAATTATCAAAGTACTCAGAGCTCATTTACTCCTTATGTTCTTGTTAATGAGACCGACTACTCTTCGGTTTTGATTGATTCTAAAAGAACAATAGTTGGATTAAGCGTAGGAACATTCTTCTAAGAATAGAAACGAAACTATAGAGGCTGTCTCATTATAAACGTGGGTCAGCCTTCTTTTTTGAATAAAAGTGTAATTCTTGTGACAATCTCTTCTGGTTTTGGTGCGGGGAGTTTAAAATGAGGCCGAAATAGCCCTTATGAAGCCATTTTTTGGATATTGTGTGCAAGGGCGAGCAAGCCCGTTTCGATGAGGACTTTTTCTTTTCCTCTTAACATAAATCTTCTGAAGTTTTTGTTTTGCTTGATGTTTCCAAAGACTGCTTCCACATCTGCTGGCCTTTGGGAGCGATGTTTTATTCCCTCTGGACTTAGTAGCTTTTGTCGTGCTTTGTCTTTTAATCTTTTTGCATTGTGATTGACTTGGACAAGTCGATTTCCTTTGGCTTTGTGGCAGGCTCCTTTCAATGGGCAATTGTCACAGTTTTTTGCTTGATAAAAGCTTATTTGTTGTTGGTATCCAGATTTTCTTTTCTCTGTTTTTTCATAGACTTTCTCCATTTTTTGACCCATCGGACAGATAAAAAAGTCGTTCTCCGAATCGTAATACAGGTTCTCTGACTTGAAGGCATCTTCAGGCTTTATCTTCCCTTTGGCTTTTTGCTCTTTATGGAAGTAATTGTATTTCACATAGCCCTCAAGTTCATTGTTCTCTAAATATTGATAGTTTTCTTCCGAGCCATAGCCGGCATCGGCCACCACTTCTTCTGGTAATTTTTTATAGAGCTCTTTGAAGGTTTCTAGGTGGAGTGGTAAGGTATATACATCGTTGGCATATTGGTAGATGTCGTAGTTTAGAATACATTGATTACAAGTACTTATCTGCCAGTTGTAGCCCGCTTTTAGCTGACCATTGAGCATGTGGTCGTCTTTCATTCGCATAAAAGTGGCATCTGGATCTGTCTTGGAATAGGAGTTTCGATCACCCATCAGCTTTTGCTGAACTTCGTATTTCTTTAGATTCTTTGGCCAATTGTTCTTTGCATAATTCAGCTTTTGCTTCACTTTCGGATCTACTTCTTTGCCTTTTAAGGCTTGATTGATTTGCCCGATAGTCTGTTCTACTTTTTGAGAATCTATCTTTTCAAAAATAGTGGGCGAGTTATCTTTCATCTCCTCGGAGGCTACCTTTTCGGCATAGTTCCAAAGGTCTTTAAGCTGTTCTTTTATCCTTTCTGTATTCCGCTTTATAGACTTGCCCCATACAAAAGTGTATTTATTGGCATTGGCCTCTATTTTGGTTCCATCCACATAAACCGTCTTTAAATCTACCAGTCCTTGATCTGCCATCAGTAAAACGACTTGACCAAAAACCTCTTTCAATACCGACTTCAATCTATCCGTTCTAAATCGGTTTATTGTATTATGGTCTGGTCGCTGCATGCCAGCAAGCCACATGAAGTGAATGTTTGAACTGACGGCTTCTTCTATTTTTCGAGAGGAATAAATATTGCTGATATAGCCGTAAATAATAATTTTTAACATCATTCGTGGATGAAATGATGAACTTCCGCCTCCAGAATACTTCTGCAATAATGAATCAATATCTATCTCATCTATGATTCTTTGTACCAATCGAACCACGTGATTTTCGGGAATTAATTCATTTAACGATGGAGGAAGAAGGGATAGCTGATAAGGATCATAATCCTTAAATACAGGCTTCTTTTTGACTCCTTTTTTCATAACTGAAGTTACAAAAAAATCTATAAAAAAGAGACTGCCCTTTTGAGACAGCCTCATGTTCAAAATGATCAATGTTTATTGGCGTGCAAACTGTGCATCCAGAATCCACATAATTGTATTGGCGTCTGTATCACCTTCTATTACGATATCGGCATTCTTGTATATTGGAGAACGCTCATCATAAGTTTCTCTTAATGTAGTTAATAGGTCTTTGTTTTCAAGCTTAAACATAGGTCTATTGTTTCTTCTTGAAGACCTCATTCTCTCTTCGAGTTTCTCTGGTGATACGTCAAGAAATACGCTGATGCCATTTTCTTTGATGTATTTCATACTATCATGAAAGCACGGTGTTCCTCCACCCGTTGCTACTACCAATTTGGCATCTAAAGGTATCTTTCTAAGGTGGTCTGCCTCCAGTTTTCTGAAGTGTTCTTCCCCTTCTAGTCTAAAGATTTCTGAGATTTTCTTTCCTTCCAAAACCTCAATTCGCCTATCAAGGTCCATGAAGTCATAGCCCAGTTCTTTTGCCAATTGTCTTCCTAAAGTGCTTTTCCCTGAAGAGGGCATACCTAACATAAAAATATTAGCTGTCATTCGTATGATTTCTCCTTTTGTTAACGATTTATTTTAAAATTGATTCTACTTCTTCGGCTGTAGGAATACTTCTGTGACTCCACTTCGCCTTAACGGTGCCATTTTGTAACAATATGATACAAGGATTTGTTCTTGCCATTGTTTTTAAAACCTTCTCATCTATTGAATACGCCGGTATATTTATTCCTGATTTACTTAAATATGTGCCTAGTTCTTCTAATCCTAATGAGCTAACGACCATGGCATCAGCTACTTTAAGGTCTTGCCCTAATTTAGCCAATGAGCTTAGTTGACTTATTGAAATATTTTCTTTCTTTTTGATACAAACCAGCAATTTTGCGTTTTCAAAAGTATCGCCAGTAACGTCATTGCCTTCGATGTCGCTGATAGAATAGTCTGTGATTTTTGGTCTCAGTAAGTCTTCATTCAAAATTATTGATGATACATACATATACTTATTTGTGTCCATCAAGTATTCAGCCGATGTAATTTCGTTGTTGCTTTCTTTATCTAAAAAAGTATACACGAACTCGGGTTTTATTCCTGTTGGTTGCATTTGATCTCTGATGTTCAAATCTTTTGCATAAGGCAAGAAATCTATCATTGGGAGATACATCTTGCCATAAATCCCAATACCAAATGCAATGACTGTTCCAATTAATGTAACGGGCAAGGCAAAGGAGTAGGTCCCAAATTTCTTTCGGTAGAAAAATATAATAAGTATAACTGCGAGACTAATAATGTCTTTGTAAAAAGATGTCCAAGGCTTTAGTTTTAAGAAATCTCCAAAACATCCACAGTCTGTAACTTTATTAAAGTAGGCAGAGTAAAAGGTGAGGAAGGTGAAAAAGCCCATCATAGCTAATACTATCCAGGCGGTCTGTGGCATTTTGAATTTTACCAATAACGCAACTCCTAAAATCAATTCTCCTGCACAAAATAGTAATGAAAGCAATTGGCTTTGATTTGCGAAAATCTCAAAAACACCGCTCATTGCAGGTAGGTCCTGAGCAAATACTTCAAAATACTCTTGAAGTTTTAAGCCAGTCCCGTAAGGGTCCACAACTTTGACAAAACCAGAAAACACGAATTCTATACCCACCAATATGCGGGCTATGTTTGCAATTAATTTCATTGATTTGAAAGCTTTATCATACAAAAAACAGCGTAATTAATGATATCTTGGTAGCCGGCTTTTATGCCTTCTGAGATAATGGTTTTTCCAGAATTATCTTCAATTTGCTTTATTCTTAACAGCTTCATTAAGATGATATCCGTCATGCTACTTACACGCATTTCTCTCCAAGCTTCACCGTAGTCGTGATTTTTATTAAAAAGAAGTTCTTTTACTTCTGCTATCTCATTTTGATACTGTTCTTTCAGTTCATTTTCATCACCACGTATCAATATAAGTGCCATTACACAATAGTTGATAATGCCAATAAATTCTGGAGATTGCCCTTCGTCTACCTTAGAAAAGCCATTTTCTTGAATAGTGCGGATTCGCTGTGCTTTAATAAAGATTTGATCAGTGATAGATGGCAGCCTGAGTATCTTCCATGAGGTACCGTAGTCCTGATTTTTTTTTGTGAAAATATCCAAGCAATTATCTATTACTTGCTGATATTCTTTCTCGGTTTGCTGCATTTTTTCTTATAAAGACCAAAAATTCGTTGATTTGCAAATCTATGAAAAAAACCTTGAACATAGGAGGTAGGATTTTGGATTTATCCGAACCCAAAATAATGGGAATAATTAACCTTACTCCTGATTCTTTTTATTCAAAAAGCCGCTCACTTGAAGATTACAGATCCAAGATGGAAAAGATGATTTTGGAAGGGGTTGATATTTTGGATTTAGGAGCTTATTCTACGCGACCTGGTGCAAGTGAGATTTCTGTTCAAGAGGAAGTGGATAGATTGTTACCGGCGTTGGAATATATTAAAGATAGCCACCCCAATTTGAATGTCTCCATTGATACTTTTAGGAGTAAAGTTGCGAGTGAGGTTTTGAAACTAGGAAAGTATATAATTAATGATGTAAGTGGTGGGTCGCTAGACGAAGATATGTGGAATGTGGTTTCAAAAAATAAGGTTCCTTACATACTCATGCACATGCGTGGGAATCCTGATACTATGCAAAGTATAGGGAATTTGTCCTATGAAGATATTACCTTAGATGTTTATCAAAGCCTTCAAGAAAGAGTAAAGCTTTTACTTGCTAAAGGTGTGAGTGATATCATCATAGATCCGGGAATTGGCTTTGCGAAAAGTATTGAAGGGAATTTTGAATTATTAAAGAATCTTAGCTTTTTTACTTCGATGGATTTTCCGCTTTTAGTTGGGGTTTCAAGGAAGTCATTCATATATAAATCACTTGGTATTGATGCTGAAAATGCTCTAAATGGAACAACAGCATTGCATGTCCTAAGTTTACTGAGCGGGGCACAAGTGCTGAGAGTACATGATGTTGCGAGTGCAGTGGAGGTAAAACATCTCCTAAAACTCTTGGATTTTGCTAAATCTTGAAAACCGTAAAATAATTTTCTCAATTTATTGAGCATATTACTTTCAAACGATAATCAAAAACCTCTATCTTTACACCTATCATAAACCGTTGCAATTAACTTTAAACTTAAAATATATTATGAAAAGAAAGATACTTTTTCTCTTCAGTTCCTTGTTATTAACATTTTCGAGCTTTGCACAACCTACAACTCCTGCTAATGTAATGGCGAGTCAAGAGAGTACGTCAAGTGCCAAAGTAAAAGTGACTTGGTCTGATTTGACGATTACTGGAGACCCTGGTCAAGAGGATGGATTCGTTGTTGTAATAAAAAATGCATCAATGATGACTGTGGATAGTGCAAGAGTTGGAGTGGGCGTTACCACACACACTACGTTTGCATCTGTTCCTGCAGGGACATACACTGTGACGGTTCAAGCATTTCAAGGGAACGGATCTCCTAACCCTTACGTGTACAGACCAGTTGCACCAACACCTGTATCTGTAACTATAGCAAACTTTGTTTTTGGTCAACACAACCTTTCAGTAGAGTTAGATCAAACTACAAACAATAGTGCATTTTTTCAATGGGATGCAACTCAATCACAATCAATTGATGGTTTTGATTTTACTCTCGTAGATCTTGATGCGGGTACAAGTTCAACTAGAAGAATTCCTTTTCAGAATTCTTATCAGTGGAATAATCTTTCAGGAAATACAAGATATTCTGCAAGAATAGTACCTGTTAAAGGTGCGGTTTTTGGAAATCAATCAAACACGGTTTTCTTTACAACAAAACCAAATGCTCCTCGTCCTCCATCATTACAATTGCTTAAAAATTGTCCTGATGAAATATTATGGAGAATTATACCACAATCAGGTGATATTATCGAAGAGTATGTAATTCAGAAAGCTTTCTCAGCTGGTGGGCCTTGGATAGGTTTAGGTTCGAGAGCACCTTATGAGCCTTACTTAAGTGATGGCGAAACTGATATCAATCAGGGAGTAAATACAGTATTTTATAGAGTAATAGCTTATAACGAAACTGGAAATTCTATATCTTCTGTTGCTCAAGCTGTTCCTAACAAATATACAGGACCTCCTGCTCCAGTAGGAGTATTTGGTGATGAGTTAACTCCATCTTCTATTACTTTTAAGTGGACTAACCCAGTAACTGACACAGAGTGTAGTACTAATATTATAAGAGAAATTGCATACAGATATAGCGTAAATGGTGGTCCAGAAGTTTTGGGTGGTTTGTTTCCAGGTGAAACTTCATTCCTTATTGATGGATTGAATATGAAAGATACCGTGAAATTTGAAATATGGTATTTCTCTACTCAAGGACTTATTTCTCCAATTTCTGAATCAACTGCAAGAACGCTCGGACCTCCTGATGCACCAACAAACCCAGGTTTGTTCGGATTTGTTGATAGTTTAGGTAATTATGTAATCAGAATCTTTGCAATTGATGCAGCTGAAGACGAAGATGGATTTGAGTTCTTTATTGGAACATCTCCAGAACTTGCAAGTTTGAAGTCAGCAGGAAAGACAAAGTTTGTCAATGGTACTGGTGGAGATGTTTTCTTCTTCCAGAAGCCTCTTGAAGAAGGTGTGAAGTATTACTATGCAATTAGAGCATTCAATTACTTAGGACCTGGAAACTTTACTAAAGTCTTGACTAATAATGAAGATAACTTCACTCAGGCTCCAACTTCTCCTTTCAATTTGAAAGCGACTGCGGGTGCTGCTGGTGTAGTACTTACATGGAGAGATGATAGTAACCGTGAAGCGAACTTTGTTATTGAAAGAGCTGCGGGTGGTACTACAACATGGACTAAAGTAGGTGAGGTTGGTCGTAACATCTTAACTTACACTGATGCTACTGCTACAGCTGGTGCTGCTTACTCTTACAGAGTGATTGCAGTGAATCCAATTGGAAGCTCAGCACCTTCTAAAGTTGCAACTGTAGGAACTGTTGCTGAAACGCAAGGTATAGTAGGAGTTTATCCAAACCCAACTACTGATATGTTAAATATCAAGATGCCTGAAAAATATGACGGTACTAAAGGAAGCATCATGTTAATTGATAAGAACTTCAGAGAAATATTCAAATCTGATGTGAAATTCAATGCAGAAGGTACTTCTTTAGATATGACGAAATTTCCAGAAGGAATGTACAACGTAATTATTATTACTGATGATTATAAATACTCTAAGAAAGTACAACGTTTCTAAGAGTAAAAGGATAAATACTAAAAGCCTCGGTTCAATTGTGGATCGAGGCTTTTTTTTGTGTTATTTTGAATCGATGAAGGAAGTCTTTATTTATCATATTTCAAGAATACCAACTGGTAAAAAAGGAGGCGTTTATAAAAATGTTCCTCCCGAAGTGCTAGGTGCTTTTTTGATAGATAATTTATTATCGGGGCATAATTTTGACTTAAAAAGTCATGGGGAGCTGATTTTAGCCAATTCTATTGGGACTATGGGTAATATGGCTCGAAACTGTCAATTGAGATCAAGCCTACCCAAGGAAATAGTGGCAACAAGCATAGACTTTCAGTGCGGTGGGGCTTATAAGGCCATCCAGTTAGCTTCAGCTCAAGTGATGAGTGGGCAATGTGATTGGGTCTTAGCGGGAGGAATAGAAAGTAATAGCTTGCAGGCCGAAAGGAACTATCACTTAAATGATCCAAGAAGAATAAGTAACGAGCCAATACAAACGGCAGACTTCTCACCAAATGGATCAGTTTCACTGGCTCATGCTGCTGAAGAACTGGCCTTGAAGTATCGTATTTCTAAGAATCAAATGTTAGACTGGATGCTGAGGAGTCATCAAAAGGCATCGGAAAGTTTTAATAATAGACTCTTTAATAATAATGTTTTTCCATTTTCTTCTGATCAGTTACAAGATGAATCAATACACGCGAATTTATCTAAAAAGCTATTAGAGAGAGCACAAAGTGATAGCTTGATCGACCGAACAAACACTGCTGATTTTCATGATGGAGCAGGTATTATATTAATGGGTACTAAGGAGTTTGGTGAAAGAAACGGTTTTAAATCTCTTGGTAAAATAACAGAAACAACTTTTGTTGGACTTGATCCTAATCATTCTCCTGAAGGTGCTCTAGTAGCTAGTAGAGCTATGTTTAGGCAAATAGATAAAGGTTCGATAAATATATTTGAAATTTGTGAATCATATGCAGTAAAACCTTTAGCATTCGCACAAGAATTTCAAATACCTTTGGAGAAAGTTAATGTTTTAGGTTCCAATTTAGCAATGGGGCATCCATTTGCAGCTTCGGGAATTATAAATATTCTAAATTTGTATTTGGGATTACAAACCAAGGGGTTGAAAAGAGGTTTAGTTTCAGCTGGTATAGCAGGAGGTTTAGGTGTTAGTATGGTCCTTGAAATAGACAGATGATAATAGATCAAATTTTAAATAACTGTAATCAATTAAACTCTAAAATAGCTATCAGCTACCAAGGGCGAAAATTGACTTACGCTGATTTAAAGTCTGCTATTCATCAAAAGGTTAATGAGCTTGAGGCAATTGACTCTATTATTATTCCAAATATTAACCCTCTTGATACGATTGTCCAATTCTTAGCCGGGGCACACAAAAAGAAAAGGTGTTTGGTTGTTCCAAAAGATTGGAATAAGAACTTAAACGAGCTTGAAGACGAAGCTGCTTCAGGTCATTTTGAAATTGGTATCTTAACTTCTGGTAGTACTGGAGAGCCAAAAGTAATTTGGAAATCGAATGATAACTGGGAATTGGCATTCAATCACCAGTCTGATTTATTTCGAATAAATGAAAAAGACAATGTATTCACAATAGATGCCCTTTCTTATTCGGCCAATCTAAATAGTGTAATTCATACCCTGTGGTGCGGCGGATCTGTTATTCTTGATTCACTAAAAAATGCAAGTAGCTGGAGTCAAGTAATTCAAGAGGAAGGAGTGAGTTCAATTTTTTTGGTACCTTCTCACTGGAATTTGCTGTTAAGTAAAGTTGAGCTTTTCGCAAATGTACGTTCTTGCCTTACAGCAGGTGAAAAGCTAAACGGAAAACAGGCAAAAGCCATTCTCAAAGCATTTCCCAATTCGATTTTAACGGAATATTACGGTTCGGCAGAGTTGGGTCATATTACTTATCAGCAAAATGAAGAGATAATAAATGCTCCTCAAAGCGTAGGAAAGTCATTTCCAAGTGTTAAAATATCGATTATTGATCAGCAAATTCATGTCAATAGCCCCTATATAGCAGCTAAATTCAAAGAAAAAGGGACGGTAGGAGACCTAGGATACCTTGAAAACGATCGACTTATCTTAATGGGAAGGTTGGGTCGAATGTTTAATAAGCGTGGAGTCAATGTTTTTGCTCAAGAAATTGAGCAAGTTATTTTGTTGCATCCATTAGTTGGAAAGGCTTACCTACATAGTGTCAATGTACTTTCTATTCAGAAATTGGAATTGCTTTATGAAACCAATTCAAGAAATGACTCTCCAGATGAGAGTGAACTTTGGGAGCTACTAAACCAAAAGGTAGAAAAGGCAAAGCATCCGCATTTTTTAAAGAGGGTTGTAGAAATTCCCACAAACTCTAATGGTAAAATTGCAATTGGGCAATTGAGTAAAAAATTAGATGAAGAAGCAGTGGTTTATATGACCTAATGCATTTTCTTTTTTTTCTAATTATTTTACAAAACAATCATTAATGAAATATATCATTTGTGGCATTATGCTACATATTTCTTTTCAAATAATTGCTCAAGATTCTACAGCAATTGATTTGAACGAGGTCTCCGTAACGGCAAATATTATTCAGACAGACCTTCAAAAAACTGCTCGAAATGTAAGTATCATATCTGCAATAGAAATTGCAGAAGCTCCTGTGAAATCGCTGGATGGTATTCTTCAATACGCCTTGAACTTAGATGTGCGAAGTCGCTCTCCATTGGGAGTACAGGCGGATATTAGCATTAGAGGTGGTCATTTTGACCAAACACTCATCATGGTAGATGGAATTAAGATGAACGATCCTCAAACTGGACATCATAGCTTGAATTTGCCTATTCCAATGGAAATGATAGAGCGTATTGAAGTTTTGCAGGGTGGTGCTTCAAGAGTATTTGGGCCGAGTGCATTTGCTGGAATAATCAATATTATCACGAAGAAGATTATTGATAAACCAAATCAAATTAGAGCCACAGTGGGGCAGAATGGTTTATATGCTCTTGGCGGTCAAACTGGCTTTCAAAAGTCAAAAACTAAGCTTTTTGTCACTGCTGACAAAATGCATTCCAATGGTTATGCATATAATACTGCTTTTGATAAGTTAAATATCTACACAAAGCTAGATGTCGAGTTGAAGAGTGGATTTTTAGCGATTCAGGGTGGTTACCTGAGCAATGAGTTTGGTGCGTCCAATTTTTATTTTCCAAGCTTTTATGATCAATATGAAGAGGTGAAAGCAAAATTTGGAGCGATAACCTGGCAAAAGAATTTTACAAACAACTTTAGTTCGACTTTAAATGCGTCTTTTCGTCAGCACAATGACCTTTATGATTTCAACAAGTATCTTGAAAATGCCGTCGATAAAGTAAATTTCCACAGGTCAGATGTGTACGAATTAGAATGGAAAGGTCGTAAAATTCATCAATTTGGTGCAACAGCTTTTGGAGCTTCATTTAGAAATGAGTTTATCTTGAGTAATAGATTAGGAACTCAAAGAGCAGTGAACGTAGCTATACCGAATTACGAAGGATTATTTTATGACCAATCTTTTGATAGGAAAAATTGGAGTGGATTTTTGGAGCACCAAAAAAAGGTTAATGATTTTCTCTTTTCTGGAGGGGCAATGGTTAATGTGAATAGTCAATTTGGAGTTCAAGTGTATCCGGGTCTAGATGTTTCTTATGCCTTGAATAGTAATACAAGTTTTTACACTTCGTACAATAGGTCTTTACGCTTGCCAACTTTTACAGAACTGTATCTAAATGGCTCTACAGTTATAGCTGATGAAAATTTGTTGCCAGAAAAAGCCAACGCTTTTGAAGTTGGTTACAAGTATAAGGATGATGGTTTTATGTTAAACTTGGCTAGCTTTTATAGACAGACCAAAGATGCAATTGATAAGGTTAAACGCCCCGACCTGCCAATTCCAACGATGGAAAATATCGACAATATTAACTTTGGTGGTATTGAGGTAAATTCGAAGATAGTTTTTCCTAAACTGGGGAAATTCAAAAGTCTACAGTTCAATTATGCCTTCCTGATGGCGGATAGGAAAGAAAATGGATTTCAATCTTTTTATACCTTAAACTTCTTGAAGCATAAGGCAAGTGTTGGTGCAAACTTTGAATGGTTGCCAAATTTGACAACTTCGCTTTGGTATACATTTAAGGATAGGCAAGGAAGCTATCAATTTTCGGCTAATGAGCCAGTAATACCCTATGAAAATGTACATTTGGTTGACTTAAGGTTAGCTTATTCTTTTAAGGGAATTAGGTTTTTTGCTGACGTGAATAACCTTCTGGATTACAAATACTTTGAATTTGGCTTTGTTGAACAACCAGGAAGATGGATTAGCACTGGTTTGAGTTATGCTTTTTGACACAAGGGTTGTACTTTTGCAAAAAAAATCATTGAGATGATTGATATTACAAGACGCGAAAACTTTAACGCTGCACATAGACTGTACAATCCTGAGTGGGATGATGCCAAAAACTTTGAGGTCTTTGGTCCTTGTTCGCGAGTTCATGGGCATAATTGGGAGTTATTCGTTACGGTTCGCGGCGAAGTAGATGCCACTACGGGTTTCGTTGTGGACCTAAAGAAGCTACGTGACTTAGTGCGTGAAAAAATAATTGACAAAGTTGATCACACGTTCTTAAATGAAGATGTAGACTTCTTAAAAGGGCAACTTCCTAGTACAGAGAATTTTGCAATATCTATTTGGAAAATACTATTTCCAGCTATTTCTGAAAAATTCGGAGTTCAATTATATAAAATTAAGCTTACAGAGACGCCTAATCACTTTGTAGAGTATTACGGATAAGCAATGAAGTACTTTCTAATCGCGGGAGAAAAGTCGGGTGATCAGCATGCAGGCCGCTTGGTATCTTCCATTAGAAAGTTGGATGCTCAAGCAGAAATTATAGCCTGGGGAGGTGCCTCGCTAGAATCTGCTGGTGCTAAGGTTACTCAGCGATATGAAGAAATGGCTTTTATGGGGCTAGATTTTCTGTTTTCACTGGTTAAAATTTTGGGTTTATTTAAAAAATGCAAAAATGAGATTAGCGATTTTCAACCTGATGTACTCATTTTGGTTGATTATGGTGGATTTAATTTAAGAATTGCGAAATGGGCTTTTACCCAAAAAATAGAAACACAATATTTTATCCCTCCTAAAACGTGGGCTTGGAATGAATCTCGAAATGAAAAAATTAAGAAGTTTATTTCAAAAGCATATGTGATTTTGCCCTTCGAAGAAGGGTATCTACAATCTAAAGGCGTAGATGCTACTTATGTGGGTAATCCTACCAAAGAGGCGATTGACGCTCTCAACTTGGAAGAAAAGAAAAGAGAAGGTGTTGCTTTTTTGCCGGGAAGTAGGGTAGGGGAAATAAAAAGAATAGGTCCTTTGTTGGTTCGAATTGCAAATGCCTTTCCGCTAAAACAATTTACAGTTGCGGCTCTCAAAGAAATTCCAGCAATACACTACAATGAGCTAAATGGAGTTTCAAATGTAAAACTGGAATGGGATAAAACTTATGAAATTTTACAAAAAAGCGAAGCGGCTGTAGTTACTTCCGGTACAGCCACTTTAGAAACGGCCTTGTTCAGCACACCTCAAGTTGTTGTGTATAAAGCTGCTCCTTTGTTTTATGCTATTGGGAAACTATTGGTAAAGGTGAAATTTATATCATTGGTGAATTTAATCAGTAATAAAGAAGTTGTTAAGGAGTTTATACAAGATAATTACGATTTTTGTGAGTTAGAAAAGGAACTCAAATTGCTATTAAACGATACTAATTTTAGAGAAAATCAGTTAATAGCATATCAAGAGATTAAAGAAAAACTCACAGATAAAATTGCTTCAAATGAAGCAGCAAAGCTTATTTACCAAAAACTAAGAAAAGAAAATGAAGATTAAGTTTTTAGCATTGATCCTAGTATTATTTGCTTTTGCATGTAAAGAAAAGACAGTGGAAGTTACAAAGTCCAATTCCGAATACTTGACTGGTTCAAGTTCGAAAAAGTGGAAGCTGAAGGATGGTACAGCAAAGCAAGGTAATATCACGCTCAATTTGATAGATGCTCAGAGTTCATGCATCATTGATAACGAAATTGAATTATTTAGTAATTTCCAATACGAGTTTACAGAGGGAGCTACGAAATGTGCACCTCAAGACCCTCAGGTTATATTGAAGGCTCAATGGCAATTGAGTGAAGACCAAAAATTTATCACAATTGATAGGTTCATCTTTTTGGGAATTTCGGTCGATAAGCCAGTTTTTGAAATTACGCAGATAAATGATGATACATTCTCAGGTAAAAGTAACATCACAGTGTCTGGTCAAAACGCTGACATTGAGGTGATTTTTGAGAATGTTAAATAAACTATTTCAATTAATTTAGAATAAGTCTAGTTTTGTGAACATTAGTTTAGCCATAAACGTTGTTTTCTTGTAGATAGAAAGTCCAATGAGAGAAGATTTAGAATTACTGGAAGAAATAACCAGTTCAGATTATAAATACGGGTTTTATACAGACATGGAAGCTGACGAAGCTCCTCCAGGTTTGAGCGAAGATATTGTACGATTTATTTCAGCAAAAAAGAAAGAACCGTTATGGATGCTGGAGTGGAGACTCAGTGCATACAGAGAATGGTTAAAAATGACTGAACCTGAATGGGCGAATGTTCATTATACAAAACCCGATTTTCAAGCCATAAAGTATTTTTCAGCACCTAAGCAAAAAAAGGAGATCAAAAGCCTGGATGAAATAGATCCAGAGTTGAGAAGGACTTTTGAGCGATTGGGTATTTCTTTGAAAGAGCAAGAAAGACTCTCTGGAGTTGCTGTGGATGCAGTAATAGATTCTGTTTCGGTAGCAACAACTTATAGAGAGAAGCTAGGAGAATTAGGAATAATATTCTGTTCCATGTCTGAGGCTGTAGAGAACCATCCTGAATTAGTAAAAAAATACATTGGTTCGGTTGTTCCTGTAAAAGACAACTTTTATGCAGCCTTGAATTCCGCAGTATTTTCTGATGGGTCATTTTGTTACATTCCCAAAGGGACACGTTGCCCAATGGAGTTATCGACATATTTTAGAATAAATGCGGCTGGTACTGGACAGTTCGAAAGAACATTGATCGTATGTGAAGATGATGCGTATGTAAGTTATCTAGAAGGTTGTACAGCTCCTATGCGAGATGAGAACCAACTACATGCTGCCGTGGTTGAAATTTTCTGCCACAAAAACGCTGAAGTGAAATACAGTACAGTACAAAACTGGTATCCAGGAAATAAAGAAGGAAAAGGTGGGGTATATAATTTTGTTACCAAAAGAGGAATTTGTTTTGGCGACAATTCGAAAATCTCTTGGACACAAGTAGAAACTGGGTCTGCCGTAACTTGGAAATACCCGTCGGTAATATTAAAGGGTGATAATTCTATTGGTGAGTTTTATTCTGTTGCCGTTACTAACAACTATCAACAGGCAGATACAGGAACGAAAATGATTCACTTGGGCAAAAACACCAAAAGTAGAATCGTTTCAAAAGGAATTTCGGCTGGAAAAAGCCAAAATTCATACCGTGGATTGGTTGAAATCTCAAAGAGAGCATCCAATGCAAAGAATTATTCGCAATGTGATTCCATGCTACTTGGAGATCAATGTGGAGCACACACTTTTCCTTATATTGAAGTTAAAAACTCTACGGCATCAGTAGAACATGAGGCTACAACCTCTAAAATTGGTGAGGACCAGTTGTTCTATTGTAATCAAAGAGGAATTGATACTGAAGCAGCCGTAGCACTAATTGTGAATGGTTATGCCAAGGAAGTACTAAAACAATTGCCAATGGAGTTTGCTGTAGAAGCTCAAAAACTATTGGAAATTTCTTTAGAGGGTTCGGTTGGATAAATTCTTTTGAGTCAAAATATTCTAAAAGCTGCCGTTTGGCAGCTTTTTTGATTTTAGCTAAGTACAAAATAGTATAATGTACAAATACCTATATTTCTTTCTTTTCATTAGTATTACGACATTTTGTCAAGAACATAGCAAAATGAAAGTGATGGTATTGGGCACCTTCCATTTTGGTGAATCGGAAGATTTTCAGCAAACCGATATCGATGACCTTTTAGGGAAAAAAAGACAAAAAGAACTGAGAAACTTGCGAAAGGATTTGTCCAAGTTTAACCCTGATAAAATATTTGTTGAGAATACACCACAATTTCAAGGCTATTGGAATAATGTGTATACCAAATACAAGGCAGGGCAGGAGCCAAGTGATGAGCGAATTTTAAAGAATGAAATCTATCAACTGGGTATAAAGTTGGCTTCCGAAATGAATGCCGAAAATGGTGTGCTGTGTGTCAATTATCTACTAAACGAACCTCAGAACAATTACCGAGAACCTACCTCAAGGGCTTTTGAATATTACAAGTCTCAAGTCAATAAAAGGAGACCTTCTTACAGCGATTTCTTTTCAAGAAATAGTCTTGCAAAAAGCTCTTTAAATTCATTTTTAGCAAATCATGAAAAATGGAAAGAGCTAAACTTAAGTGAGCATTTAGTAGAAATGAATCGAGAAGAGAACCTAAGGCAATTACATTACTTCAATGTTTTGAGCTGGATGGACAATAATGAAAATGGAGTTGGGACAGATCTAACAAGTCTAGAATACTATCGCAATCTTCAAATCGTTCAAAATATATATAAGAACCTCAAGCCAAGCGACAAAAACTTGCTTATAATAGTTGGTGCAGCTCATGCTCAAATTTTGAAGGATATGCTCAAGAGTCATCCAGTTTTTGAAGTGGTGGAAGTGGAAGCGTTTTTAAAATAATTGGTACCTTTTTAATCTTAATCAATGAATTCTTTTCTAGAAAGTAGCATTAAACTTTTTGAGTATCATAAGGAGTTAGGAGAGCGAACTTTTGAACAGTTATCCGAGGAACAATTGTTGTGGCAAGCCAACAAGGAAAGCAATAGCATTGCAATGATAGTGAAACATCTATCGGGTAATATGCTATCTCGCTGGACCAACTTCTTAAGTGAGGATGGCGAGAAAACTTGGCGAGATAGAGAGGGTGAATTTGAGAGTACAATTAAGACAAGAGAAGAGCTGCTAAACCACTGGGAGTCAGGTTGGTCATGCTTATTAACTACACTGAAAAGCTTGAAAAATGAAGACCTTGAAAAAGTGGTTTACATAAGAAATCAAGGTCATACGGTTGTGGAGGCAGTTACAAGGCAACTTGCTCATTACCCACTTCATGTGGGACAAATCCTTTTTATTGGAAAAATGCTTAAAGGAAAAGAATGGCACTCTCCATCTATTCCCAAAGGTGGGTCTGCAGAATTCAACAAAGAGAAATTCTCAAAAGAAAAGGAAAAGAGGCACTTTACTGATAAGTAATTAGACTTCCATGCAATTATTATACTATGTGTTAGATTCAATTTCCGAGTAATTAGAAGTAGCGGAAAAAAGCAGTTGAGTCTAAAGTCAGAGAAACCTCAAAGCCAAATTTAATCCCCTTCCTCATCCAAATACCGCTTTGTAATTGGAGCATAGCTATCTATTCGGCGATCACGTAAGTATGGCCAAATGGTGCGGTAATACTCCATTATTTCGGAGTCTACTTCCTGTATAAGTACTTCTTCTTTGTCGTGTGAGGTTTCTGATAATATTCTTCCGTGAGGGTTGGCAACAAAAGAACCACCCCAGAATTTTTGTCCAGCTTCTATTCCAACTCTGTTTACGGCAACCACGTATACGCCATTTGCCACTGCATGACTTTTTTGAATCGTACGCCAAGCTTCGAACTGCTCTTGGTTGATTACTTCGTCCTTTTCTTCCATGTCCCAGCCAATTGCTGTTGGATAAAAAAGGATTTCTGCACCCTTAAGAGCCGTTATTCTTGCTGCCTCGGGATACCACTGGTCCCAACAGATAAGTACGCCTATTTTACCATACTTAGTGTCCCACACCTTGTACCCTAGGTCTCCTGGAGTAAAATAGAATTTCTCGTAGTATCCTGGATCATCAGGGATGTGCATTTTACGATATTTGCCCATGTATGAGCCGTCGGCATCTATTACTGCTGTGGTATTATGGTAAAGGCCTTTGGCTCTTTTTTCAAAAAGCGAAGCAATAATCACAATACCTAGTTCCTTGGCAAGAACCTGAAAACGATCTGTTGTAGGTCCAGGAATAGCTTCACCATATTTAAAGTTATCTTGGGTCTCAATATCGCAGAAATACAATGACGTAAACAATTCTTGAAGGCAAACGATATTTGCACCTTTGGCTGCCGCTTGGCGGGTCATTTCTATCGCTTTTAATGTGTTTGCTTCCACATCATCACCGCATGTCATTTGAACAAGTCCTATGTTTACTTTCATTGTTGAGCTGTTTGGGACTACAAAAGAAGAAAGAGTTATTCAAAAACTAAAATCATCACAAACATTTACTTATTTCACATAAGAAAAACATAATATATGATTGAGGTTAAAATCATTGATACATCCGATTCGCTATACCAACAGGAACTCACGCTTAGGGATCAAGTACTGAGGATTCCATTGGGAATGAGTATTTACAATGATGACTTAAGTGACGAGCCAAATCAAGTTCATTTTCTCGCCATTCACACTAATGAGGTCATTGGTGTGGTTATTCTCAAGAAGGAGGGAAACGTTGGAAAACTTCGTCAAATGGCTGTTAAGCCTGAATTTCAAGGTCAACAAATAGGTAGAAAGCTTGTTGAAGCTCTGGAGGAGTATGCCGCAAAAAATGGTATAAAGGAAGTGAAAATGCACGCGAGGTATCATGCAGAATATTTTTACGAAAAACTCGGCTATCATAAGACCTCCAAACCGCATTTTGAAGAAGTGGGAATGAAGCATTACGAAATGGCAAAACAGCTCTAAAGCACTATCTTTCGCAATAATTAAACTGATGACGAATAAATCCGTTTGTATTTTTCCTCATTTCTATGACTTAAACATAATTCCATATTATGTTTTATGCTATCTAGAGCAACTGGAGAAGCATTTTGATCAAATTATTGTTGTCAGTAATCCACGCCAGATTGATAATTTGTCAGCTTTGAATAGTGAAAAAGTAAAACTGATTTTTCAGAGCAATGAAGGATATGATTTAGGGAAATATTTGAATGGTTTTAAAGAACTAAACCTAAATGAGTATCATCAAATTGCTTTAATTAATGATTCAAATATAGTTTTTGGAAACATCGATTTTGTATTTGATTGGGCTAGGGATTCTGATTTGGATTTTTGGGGATTGGTAGAAGCTAATATTCGCCCTGCTTATAGCACTCATGATGATAACTATCACATTCAGAGCCATTTCATGGTTTTTAATAAAAACGCAATACCATTTCTAGAAGAGTTTATAAGTAAACTGCAATTTGAAGAAATAATTAAAATATCAGATGTAAAGGCAGCCAAGCGAAGGGTAATCAACGACTGGGAGATTGGCCTAAGTCAGTTTATGCTTAAGCAAAATCTAAAACTTGGAGCTTATGTTAATCATACTGCCAAAATAGAAGACTCCAAAGGTCAATTTTACCAAAGGTTAATAAAAGACGGCGTTCCAGTTATCAAAAAGAAAGTAATAACCTCTTTGTTGCCAAGAGATTTATTTGCCGGTGAAAATAAGTGGAGCAACTTAATAAAAGCTCACTACACGGGTCAAGTTGATGTAGCAAAATTGTTAAAAGAACTTTTCTCAATAAGAAAAAGACACGTTCTAAGAAAGATTGGTTTATCGAAATGATTTACCAACCAGTTTCAATCCCAAATCTCTGACTTAATTCTTCCAAACTTTCAACTACTTTGTTGTTAAGTGGCAAGCCGGTAATTAGCCTTTCAGCTTTGAAATTACGTTCCTGGTCACCTGGGATTTGAACAACTTCACCATCAATTGCTGGTGCAGATCTAAAACGCTCAATCCACTTATCCATGTTTTGTAAAAAGTCTTCTTTGGGTCTGAAGCCGTCTATACGCATAGCACCTAGGAAATGACCAGTTCCTTTTCCCACTTGCTCAGCTGCAACGCCATGAAAACCAGCAGTGGCGAATGGTGGAACCCATGGGCCAAAATTAGCACCAGACAATACTCCACTAAAAATATCGACAATAGCACCCAAGCCGTATCCTTTGTGACTTCCGTGTTCGCGATCTCCACCAAGCGGTAGCAAGCCACCACCTTCTTTTACTGCATTGTTATTGGTTGTTGGTTTGCCATCTTTATCTTGAACCCACCCATCAGGAGAAGGTTTGCCTTCTCTTTGTAGAATTTCCATTTTGCCATAAGCGACAGCAGTAGATGCAAAGTCTGCTAAGAAATAGGGTTGCTTTTCAGCAGGTATGGCAACAGAAATAGGATTTGTTCCTAGTAGTTTTTCTTTTGAGAAAGTAGGAACTACCAGTGGGGCGGCATTTGTCATCGCCCAGCCAATCATGTCTTTTTCTATAGCAAGTGATGAGTGATAACCTGCAATACCAAAGTGATTAGAGTTTTGAACCGCAACCCATCCACTTCCCACGTTTTCGGCCTTTTCTTTCGCTACATTCATTGCAAATGGAGCAACCACCAATCCGAGCCCTTTATCACCGTCTATTGTCGCAGTAGATGGTGTTTCGTGAATGATTTTTATAACTGGTTTAGGATTTAACCTGCCGTGATCATATAATCTCACATAACCAGCAAGGCGTGCAACGCCATGAGAGTCAACTCCACTTAAATCGGCTGATATGAGCACATCTGCAGCTAATTTTGCATGCTCTTCGCTGCATCCAATTGATTTGAAAATATTTTCGGTAAAGGCTCTTACTTTTTCTACTTTGTACATCTATTTCTCTTGTCTGATGCAAAAATAACCTTTGTTACAAGAAAATTATTGAAGTCCAATTCATTTCTTAGAATAAGCCACCTAACTTACCGTTGAATTAGAAAAAGACACAACATAAAAATGAAAAAGATTCTCCCGATTTTAGTTTTAACTTTAGTTCAAGTATTTGTTTTTGCACAAAGCGAGCAATCAACAAATTCGAAAGTTGAAAAAGTAACAGTTTTTCTCAATAATGCTTCGGTTACTCAGTCTGCATCAGCTAGTTTGCCTAAAGGGACAAGCACTTTAATAGTAAAGGATTTTCCATCCTCTATTGATCAAAATAGTATTCAGGTAAAAGGTATTGGTGCTTTTACGTTGCTTTCGGTTGCATTTGAAATGGATTATCTCAATACACAAACGGCTACCTTGGAAGATTCTATTAAAATTTTGAGCGAAAAGATTGAAGATTTGACTTTGGACAAAATTATTTTGGAAAAAGAAGAAAAGATGTTGCTAGCCAATTCTAATATTAAAGGTGAGAATGCAGGTTTGAATTCAGCAGATTTAAGCAAAATGCAAGCTTATTTTAGAGATAACTTAAAAAGAATTGGTAAAGAGGTTTTAGCGATTTCAAGAAATATAAAGGAAGTAGAAAAACACAAACAAGCCTTACAGAATCAACTGAATGTTTCTAAGAATGTGAATCAACCTAAAGGTCAAATAATTCTCAAGGTAAAAACTGATAATGCTACCAAGGCAAATCTCGAAATTACCTACATGGCATTTGGATGTGGTTGGTCGCCTAATTACGATATCAGAGTAAAAGACATTTCATCTCCTGCAAATGTGGTTTATAAAGCTAAAGTGTATCAAAATACTGGCATAGACTGGAAAAATGTGGCTTTGACACTAAGTACTTCAAATCCCAATAAAGGAACCGTAAAGCCAGAGGTTTTTCCGCAGTATTTGTCCATAGTTGATGTAAATAAAGTTCGTTTTATGACTCCGGAGCCAGTTTATGACTCTGAAGTTAGAATTGAGAGTGCACCAAAAGCAAGAGTAGCAGGTATGAAAATGGAATCAATGGATGATTACGTAGAAATGGTGGAAACAACCTTAGATATCAATTTTAAAATAGATATGCCTTATACAATCAACTCTGGAAAAAAAGCAGAGGAGGTTGAGATAATTAATACGACTCTTCCTGGTTATTACAACTATTATGTTGTGCCAAAATATGATACGGAAGCTTTCCTAATCGCGACTTTGAAAGATTGGGAAAAGTATAACTTCCTTCCGGGAGCCATGAACGTTTATTTCGAAGAAGCATTTGTAGGAAAATCTTATATGCCCGATCTTAAAGCAGATGACGAATTGAAAATTAGCCTAGGAAGAGATGCCAGGATTGTGGCAGAAAGAAAAGAACTGACTGATTTTAAATCCAAGAAAACCTTTGGATCAAATATTCGTGAGACATTTAGTTACCGAATAGAAGTAAAAAATAATCGCTCAAGTGCGGTTAAGGTTTTCGTTGAGGATCAATACCCTATTTCTCAAAATAGTGAGATAGAAGTTGAGCTAAAAGCGGGAGACGCTAGCATTGACAAGGAAAAAGGAAAACTAACTTGGGAACTAAATATCCCTTCAAAAGGTATTTCAACTAAGGAGTTTGGATATGAAGTCAAATACCCTAAAGACAAAATTATAAATAATCTGTAATGGCAACGAATCGTGTTGTTCGATCTATATTTTCTTATTTTATTAGAGGACTATTATTTGTAGCCCCTATAGGCTTTACAATTTATATACTCTACAGTGCTTTTGATTTTGTAGACAATCTTGCTCGCATTCGATTTGGAACGGGCCATCCCAATGATAGCTTTTTTATACCGGGTTTAGGCTTTGGTATTGTAATAGGTGTTACGGTGCTGATTGGGTTTATATTTACAAGAATATTACCCCAAACAATCCAAAACTGGATGGAAAGTGGGATTAAGAATTTACCACTTGTTCGTATTTTCTATTTCGCTTTCAAAGACCTTATTTCGGCTTTTGTAGGAGACAAAAAGAAATTCAAACAGCCTGTTTTGTTCAAAATGAATGCACATTCAGAAGTGCGAAAAATGGGCTTTATGACACAAAGTAGCTTAGAGGTGATTGGTAAAGAGGAGTATGTTTCTATATACTGCCCTCATAGTTATGCGTTTTCGGGCGAAATGTTCGTGGTACCAGCTGCGGATGTTGAGTTGGTTAACCTTGGTGGTTCTGATGCCATGAAAATAATAGTTTCTGGTGGAGTTTCTTTTAAAGATTGAGAGATATGAGAAAGGCCTTTTATGCATTGATTTTCTTAAGTATTCCAATTTTTACTTTTGCTCAAAATCCAGCATCCAAAACTGTTGACGAGCTTTTAAAAGCAAAAGACCCCAACGAGTATAGAGCAAGAATAAACTCCGAAAGATTTCTAGTCGTTGATAAACCGAACGGCAAACGCGTGAAATATCACGGTGGGGATGTTTTTAGATTTGAAACCAACGAAGGGTGGGTTTTTCAAGATGAATTGGTATCCGTAAAGGACTCTACTTTTTTTATTGTCTATTTTGATAAAACTTCGGAGCGGTATGAACAACGAGAATTCAGTATAAATGAAGTAGCCATTGTCTTTAAAAGGCAAAAGAAGAAAGGTATAAATCTAGGGATTGTGTCTGGAGCGTTCTTCGCACCACTAGTATACGATTGGTTGATTTTTGGAATTGCCCCATGGAAAAATACTGATTCTTATGGGACAATGGCAGCTGTAGGAGGTGCTGGATTCCTTGTTGCTAACAAAAATAAGTTTTTCAATAGAATGAAAATCAACGAAAATAGATGTCAACTTAGAGTTTTACGATATTAATTTCCACTTAGCAAGGTCAATTTATATCTTTGCCAACTTCTAAAACGACTTAATGAAGCAAATACTACTCAAGAAAAATACGAAGGCCTTCAATGAAACGATTCAGTTGGCTAGTTCTAAAAGTGAAAGTAATAGAGCACTAATCATAAATGCACTTTGTGGATTCAATGGCGAACTCCTTAATCTTTCATCTGCTCGCGATACGCAAACCATGATTAAGCTTTTGGAATCCAAAGACTCCATAGCTGATGTAATAGACGCAGGAACCACGATGCGTTTTTTAACTGCATATTTCACTGCGACCAATCAAAGTAAGCTCATGACCGGCACGGCAAGAATGTGCGAGCGTCCTATTGGTATTTTGGTAGAGGCTTTGAGTAAATTGGGAGGCCAGGTAGAATACTTAGATAAAGAAGGCTACCCAAGATTGCTAATCAAAGGACTGAAGGAACAAAAGACAGCTCAACTTACCATGAGAGGAGATGTGAGCAGCCAATATATTTCTGCAATATTAATGATTGCTCCTTATTTACCGTATGGTTTGATTCTCAAGCTTGAAGGAGAGGTTGGCTCTATACCATATATCCAAATGACAATTAGTCAAATGGAGGCTTTCGGTGTAAGTGTACGAGCAGATTGGGATGAGAAGATACTTAAAGTTGCCCCTCAAAAATATAAGCCAATTACTTACAGAATAGAGAGCGACTGGTCAGGTGCGAGTTACTGGTATAGTGTTTTGGCTTTGGATAAAAATCCTAATTCTACTATAAAGCTTTTAGGACTCAAAGAAAAATCCTTGCAGGGTGACTCAGCTATTGTTGACATCATGTCGCAATTGGGCGTTAAGTCTGAGTTTCAAGAGGATGGAGTATTTCTTACTAAAATACCAGCAGAAAGCTCGCTGGAGTGGGATTTTACTAATTGCCCAGATTTATGCCAAACAGTGTCAGTTACTGTTGCAGCTTTAGGAATAGAGGCGACTTTTACTGGAATTGAGAGTTTAAAAATTAAAGAAACCGACAGAGTTTATGCGATTCAAACTGAATTGGCAAAAATAAATGCAAAGATGGAAGAAGTGGAAACCAACCATAAATATGTGGTGAAATCTGCTTTTGATTTGTCTTCATTTGACAAAACGATAGTAATAGAAACCTACGAAGATCATAGAATGGCCATGGCATTTGCACCACTTGCGATGCTAATTAACCTAAAAATTAATGACCCAGACGTGGTTGTTAAATCTTATCCCGAGTTTTGGGATGATTTGGCGAAAGTTGTAACAATTGCATGAGGTCTTAGTTTTCAGTTGAAGGTCGTCAAATTATAAAACATGGAAATAATTTCAAATATTGCTTGGTGGGGATGGGTATTGATCGTTTTGGGATTAATTGCCATTAGAGATATGTTTCAAAAGAAGCATACAATTCAACACAATTTCCCTTTAGTTGGGCACATTCGATATTTTTTGGAATCATTTGGGCCTGAGCTGAGGCAATATATTGTTGCCAATAACCGTGAAGAGCTTCCTTTTAATAGAAGACAAAGGTCATGGATTTATGCTTCAGCAAAAAAAGAGAATAATTTTCAGGGATTTGGAACGGATCAGGATATTTATCAGCCGGGTTATATATTTATCAAGCATGCAATGCTACCTAAAGTAGCTCATAAGAATAACGAAGCTGTTCATTCCATTCCTGCTGCAAAGATTATCGGAAAACAAAGAGAAAAGCCATTTCGACCAAAGTCAATCATCAATATCTCAGCAATGAGTTATGGTTCACTTTCTGCTCCAGCCATACAATCTCTCAATGAAGGTGCTGCAATGTTTGGTGCTTTTCACAATACTGGAGAAGGCGGACTTTCTCCTTATCATAAAAAAGGAGCTGATATATGCTTCCATTTTGGTACAGGTTATTTTGGTGTTAGGGATGAGCAAGGTAATTTTTGTATGGATTCCATGAAGCAATTAGTTGCTGATAATCCAAAGGTGAGAATGATTGAGGTTAAACTATCACAAGGTGCTAAGCCTGGTAAAGGTGGAGTTTTGCCTGGAAGTAAGATTACTAAAGAACTTGCGGAGATTCGTAAAGTAAAAGTAGGTGAAGATGTCCTTTCCCCTTCATTTCATTCTGCTTTTTCTACGGTTCCAGAGATGGTAGATTTTGTAGAAAGCATAGCGAAGGAAACTGGTCTTCCTGTAGGAATAAAAGCAGCGATAGGTAAAACAGACTTATGGGAAGAGCTAGCTGATATCATGAAAAGCACTTGTAAAGGCCCAGATTTCGTTACAATTGATGGGGGAGAAGGTGGAACAGGTGCTGCACCTCCTGCATTTGCGGATCATGTTTCTTTACCATGGGTATATGGTTTTTCGTCTATTTATCAGATTTTCCAGAAACGAGGTTTGACTAATAAAATTACCTTTATTGGTTCTGGCAAGCTAGGTATGCCAGATAGTGCAATTATGGCTTTAGCTATGGGTGCTGACTTGATCAATGTTGCCAGAGAGGCAATGATGTCTATAGGTTGTATTCAAGCTCAAATATGTCACACAAATCGTTGTCCAGTAGGAGTAGCGACAAATAATAAGTGGTTAACCGCTGGACTTGACCCTGAACTTAAAAGTGTTAGGTTTTTCAACTACATCAAAAACTTCTCAAAAGAAATTCTAGAAATATCACATGCTTGTGGTTATGAGCATCCTTGTGAATTTACCATGGATGACATCGATATTTCTATGGGAGATAATAATCATACAACGCCATTGAGTACCGCTTATGGGTACCAAAAGGATAGAGTTATAATGGATGCTTAAATGCTTCAGCTTAGGGCCTGTCTTGCTACTTCGTATGTAACTCCATGGTCGTCCAAGTATTTCAAAATACTTTCGACATGAACGCCCCAGCCAACATTTAAGAACTGGTTTTCGATTACTTTTTCACCATTCTGTTCTATTGCGGGAGAAAAACCAAGGGGTAAGTGCCTTGTTTGCGACTGTATTGCACAAATATTTCCTTCTCGATCGAATATTGGCCCACCGCTTTGTCCTCTTAGCCCAGGTGTACTTGTTTCCAAAAACTTGAATTCATACTTGCCATCGGGAGATTTTCCTGTTACGGCATTGCGAGTATAGATTCCATCTATAGGAAATCGTGGAATTGGAAAAACAGACTTGTCGTATGAAAACTGTCCATTCTGTGCATTGAAACTTGCCTGCACATTGTGAAATGGAAAGCCAAGTTTACATAAACTGGTTCCCGCTTTTAAACTAGCTGGATCTATAAACTTTGGATAAACTTTTTGAAAGTCAGGATTATAGTTTTCAATCTTACCAATGGCAAGGTCGTTTCCTTCTAATAGTTCAAACTTGCTTATTTTGTGAGAATCGTGACCCCACCACATTGAATGATGGGATATGCTTTTCTTGGGATCTTTGTGTTTTTTTTGAAAGCCAATAAGGCCTTGCAATAAATGTCCTGCTGTAACGATCCAACCTTCTTTATTGATAATAACAAAAGTACCCACACCGCTTTCTATCCGACCGTCTCCAAATCTAGTAGATAGTAAAACGGGGTGAGTAAAATGACTTGCAATGGCGTAAGCTTTTTCAAACATGGAGGTTGCGTTGATTAATATTGGAAATGTACCATACTTTTAGATCAAGAATTTATCCATGTTTTAGCTTTTGGCCAAGTTTTTCAAGTTTTAGATGAGAAGCAAAACTTTAAACTAACGCTCCCTCTTTAATTTCATCCACTATAGCAGGATCCAAAAGAGTGGAGGTATCCCCAAGGTTATCTGCCGTTCCATCTGCAATTTTTCTTAAGATTCTTCGCATGATTTTACCAGAGCGTGTTTTTGGTAAACCTGTCACAAACTGAATTTTATCAGGCTTAGCAATTGCTCCTATGATACGAGTAACAGTAGTTAATATGTCTCTTCTGGTGAGGTCATCATCAACATGCTGGTGCTCCATAATGATATATGCGTAAATTCCCTGCCCTTTAATATCATGAGGGTAACCTACCACAGCGGACTCCACAACTCCAGTGTGCGAATTGAGTGCATCTTCCACTTCGGCAGTACCTATTCTGTGACCAGATACATTGATGACATCATCTACTCGTCCTGTGATTCGGTAATAGCCGTCTTGATCTCTCATGCAGCCATCGCCGGTAAAATATTTTCCGGGATAAGTAGTGAAGTAGGAAGTCTTGCACCTTTCGTGATCACCCCATGTCGTACGAATGATTCCAGGCCATGGAAACTTGATACATAGGTTGCCATTTACTCTATTTCCTTCTATCTCTTCACCTTTTTCATCGACCAAAACTGGTTGTATACCGGGAAGTGGTAAAGTGGCATAAGCTGGTTTAGTAGGTGTAATGTTTGCAATTGGTGCAATCATAATTCCACCAGTTTCTGTTTGCCACCATGTATCGCAAATCGTACAATTCCCTTTACCTATATTTTTGTCATACCAGTGCCAAGCCTCTTCGTTGATAGGTTCACCTACAGAGCCTAAAACTTTCAAAGAACTTAAATCTTTGTCTTTCCAGTGTTCGTCTCCACGACCCATCAAAGCACGAATTGCTGTTGGGGCTGTATAAAAAATATTTACTTTATGGCGTTCAACAATATCCCAGAAACGTCCTGAGTCAGGATAGGTAGGAACACCCTCAAACATCATAGTGGTTGCACCAGCACACAATGGCCCATATACGATATATGAATGTCCCGTGATCCAGCCAATATCTGCTGTACAGAAATAGATCTGACCTGGGTCGTATTGGAACACATTCTGAAATGTATAAGTACTGTAAACCATGTATCCACCGCAAGTATGAACCACACCTTTGGGCTTTCCTGTAGATCCTGAAGTATATAGAATAAACAATGGATCTTCACTGTCCATTTCTACTGCTGGGCAGTTGGCATCTACCGACTTAACTTCATCTTCCCACCAATAATCACGATTCTTTATCATCGAAATTGGAGTTCTAGTGCGAGTACACACAATCACCTTTTCAACTGAAGGAGTGCCTATCAAAGCATCATCTACAGTTTCTTTCATTGGGATTTTTTTAGTTCCGCGATAAGCTCCATCCGAAGTGATAATCAATTTGCAAGCAGCGTCATTTACTCTATCGGCAATTGCTTTTGCTGAGTATCCACCAAATACAACAGAGTGTATGGCACCTATTCTTGCACAAGCCAAAACTGCAATCGCAAGCTCCGGAATCATAGGAAGGTAAATACAAACTCTGTCACCTTTAGTTACACCATGCTTTTTAAGCACATTGGCAAATCTACATACTCTTTCAAAAAGAATTTTGTAAGTAATGTATTGTGCTTCGTCTCCAATTTCATTTGGCTCCCAAATTATGGCAGTTTCCTCTGGCTTATTTGCAACATGACGGTCTAGAGCATTTTCTGTAATGTTCAATTTTCCATTTTTGAACCACGTGATATTTGGCCCCTCAAAGTCCCATTCTAAAACTTTAGTAAATGGCTTTCTCCATTGGAATTCGGAAGCTACTTCTCCCCAAAAGTCTTCAGGATGATCAACACTCTTTTTGTAAATTTCGTGATATTGTTCTAGCGAACTGATTTTCATTTTTATGTTATTATAGGTTGTTGAATAGTAAAGGAATCCTAAGATTTATTTTCTAAAAATTGGTATTCCTTAAACTAATTTTAATCAATCATTCTCAATGCCCCACTGCATCTTCTGCTCCACTAGGGATCCTGATATTTTCTACAATATCCTGAACATCTTGTGGAGGAGCAGGAGTAAATTGACACACGATCAAGGCGACAATAAAGTTACAAATCATTGCGATCGTACCAAAGCCTTCTGGTGAAATACCGAACCACCATTCTGAAGGTGGAGGAAGCTCTCCAAGCCATCCAAGCTTGAATTTCATCATATAATATAACATTAGCGTTATACCAACGACCATTCCAGCCACGGCTCCTTGGCTATTCATTCGTTTATAAAATATTCCCATAATAATAGCTGGGAAAAACGAGGCTGCGGCCAGTCCAAAAGCCAAGGCAACTACTGCCGCTACAAAACCAGGTGGATTTATTCCAAAATAACCCGCAACACATACAGCTACAGTTGCAGATACACGTGCCGCTATCAATTCTCCTTTTTCAGTTATATGCGGATTGATCATTTTTTTGATCAAATCATGAGAAACAGAGGACGAAATGACCAATAATAAACCTGCTGCTGTAGATAAGGCGGCTGCAAGTGCTCCTGCTGCAACCAAAGCAATTACCCAATTTGGTAGTTTGGCAATTTCAGGATTTGCTAAAACCATGATATCGTTATCAATAAAGAGCTCGTTTTTCTCGGCATCTTTTACATAGTTTACAATGCCGTCACCATTTTTATCGTCAAACTTGATCAATTCAATTTTCTCCCAGTTTTTGAACCATTGTGGTAAGGAATTATAGTTTTTGTTACTCACTGTTTCAATCAGGTTAGTGCGAGCAAATGCCGAAACCGCTGGAGCAGTGGTATATAAGATGGCGATAAACAAAAGGGCATAACCACCAGATTTTCTCGCGTCACTTACTTTAGGAACGGTGAAAAAACGAACAATTACATGAGGTAGTCCTGCCGTTCCTGCCATGAGAGCCAATGTAATAGCAAAAATATCAATCATAGATTTTGTGCCATCGGTATATGCCGCAAAACCAAGTTCTTGATTAAGCCCGTCAAGCTTATCGAGCAAATAAACACCCGAGCCATTATTCAAAGTAGAACCCATTCCTATCTGTGGAATTAAGTTTCCAGTCATTTGAATAGAGATAAAAATCGCAGGAACCATGAAAGCAAAAATCAAGACACAGTATTGAGCTACCTGTGTGTAAGTAATACCTTTCATTCCTCCCAAAACAGCATAGAAAAGAACAATGACCATTCCTATGATCACACCAGTATTGATGTCAACATCTAAAAATCTTGAAAAAACCACGCCTACTCCTCTCATTTGCCCTGCCACGTATGTAAAGGAGACCAAGAGGGCACATATAACCGCGACTGTTCGTGCCGAATTTGAATAATATCGATCTCCTATAAAATCTGGAACAGTGAATTTTCCAAATTTTCGGAGGTAAGGGGCTAAAAGTAGGGCAAGTAAAACATAACCTCCTGTCCAGCCCATGAGGTAAACAGATCCATCATAACCTATAAAAGAGATGATTCCTGCCATTGAAATATATGATGCAGCGGACATCCAATCTGCTGCTGTTGCCATTCCGTTTGCTAATGGAGAAACGCCACCACCTGCTACGTAAAATTCTTTTGTAGATCCTGCCCTGGACCAAATAGCGATTCCAATATATATGGCAAAGGTTATTCCGACTATTATATAAGTCCAAATTTGAACACTCATAATTTTAAATGTTTAATCGTTGAATCCGTACTTTTTGTCTAATCGATTCATTTGTCTCACATATACAAAAATGAGAACAACGAATACATAAATGGAGCCTTGTTGGGCAAACCAAAAGCCAAGTTTGAAGCCTCCAATTTTAAAGTTGTTCAAATAGTCAACTGCGATAATACCACATACAAAAGATACGACAAACCAAATTGACAAGAGCACAGCAAGAATTCGAATGTTCTCTTTCCAATAAGCAGTGGCAACTGCCTGTTTTTCATTTTCCTCTGGCGAGGGGCTATTAACGGATTTACTCATTATAGTATTTTAAGGTTGAATTAGTCAAAATTCATTTGGATTGAAGTTCCAAATGAATTCATTCGTGAATAAAGGTAAACAAAGTTGATTTGTAAACTTTGTAATTGAATAATTCAATGTTTTTTTTCGAAGAAAGAAAGGATTACACTTTTTATAAGCGGGATTAAATTCTACTATCTTACAAAGTTACGTGTGAAGAATTTTAACGTCCTTTTACCAACTGAACAACGAAAATTATAGACTTCTGTCTAATGTTTTTTGAAAAAATGTTTAAAGACTTTGTACAACTCTTGCGTTTCAGAGTAGTCTACTTCATTAAGTCTGAGTTCAATCATAAAAAAAAGCCGCGATGATTAAGGGATTTATCATCAGCGACTTATAATTATTTTGGATTTGTTCTTAATCCGAACTATTAAGATTTAACCATAGATTTCTTTTCTGGAAGCTAAAAGTGTATTGTACATCAATGAAGCTACGGTCATTAAGCCAACGCCACCGGGAACGGGTGTGATGTAACTTGCTTTTTCTGCAACCTCGTCGAATTTCACATCGCCTTTCAATGCAAAACCACTTTTCTTTGTTTTATCTACAACTCTCGTAAGACCAACGTCAATTACCACTGCACCTGGTTTTACCATGTCTGCAGTTACGAATTCTGGTTTACCTAGTGCTGCAACAATGATATCAGCTTGTAAACAGATTTCTTTTAAATTATGAGTGCGAGAGTGAGTAAGTGTAACAGTGCAATTTCCTGGATAGGCATTTCTTTGCATCAAAATACTCATGGGTAAGCCAACAATTTGGCTACGACCAACTACCACACAGTGTTTTCCACTTGTAGGGATATCATATCTTTTCAAAAGCTCAAGAACGCCATACGGTGTTGCCGAAACATAAGCTGGAAGTCCTTTTGCCATGCGTCCAATATTGATAGGGTGAAAGCCGTCAACATCCTTTTTAGGGTCAATAGCTTCGATTACCTTATCGACATTGATATGGTCAGGAAGTGGAAGTTGCACAATGAAACCATCTACGTCCTCATCTTTGTTGAGTTCATCAATGATTTCTAAGACCTCTGCTTCTGTTGCCTGAGCATCTCTGCGAACCAACGTTGATTTAAATCCAATTTGCTCACAAGATTTGATCTTACTAGCAACATAAGTTTCGCTAGCACCATTATCACCGACCAAAACTGCAGCTAGGTGCGGTATTTTGCCACCTTCAGCTATAATTTTGTCAACTTCTATCTTTAGTTCTTCCTTTACTATTTTTGAGATTAGCTTCCCGTCTATTAACTGCATTTTATCGTTTTTTTTTCTATTGTCAATTTAACCTCATCATTCTCAAAAACATTTCCAACTTTTAACTATTTCAGCCTCTTTAATTAGTAATCGAACGTAGTCGAGATGAGTCACTTTGTCTGGTCTTCGAGCGTAACAGAGTTAGCCTTATTTAGGTATTTCAGCACCTTGTCCATGTTAAACTCATCCTCGCCGGATGCCCTAATATAATCACCGATGATATTAGTTTCGTTTCCATTTTTAAGAAAAGATTTCCAAATATGGTCTACGAACCAAGTTGGAACATAGCCCCATCTTGTATCCATAACTTTTCTTATTAGGAATGTTCTTTTTGAGATTTTTACAAAAATCCTTTTGTCGTAAAGCTCATTCAAAGCAGGATAACTGAAGGCGAAAAGTCCCTCCACTATAACCACTTCAAATCGCTCATTAAAATCTCTAACAACTTCCAATAGTAATTGGTCATCTATGGATTTGGGCGATTCCCAATCTGTTTTGCCTTTTACTTTCGGTATTTCTGTTTCAGGAAATACAAAATCATCTTGGTGAAAAATGATTGCTTTTTTACCATTTCTCCGAAAGTAAGTCACGAGCAAATTTGCTAATGTACTTTTCCCGGACCTACTTACACCACCTATACCAATAAGCATATTAGAACCAATTTTTCTTTCTTGTACTTACACCCAAAGCTCCTAGCAATGTTCTTGTAAGCACATTTGCAACTGTGCGACCCACTTGACGTGCAGCACTGCTACCCAATATTTTTTCTGTTGTTGATTTTTCTGCCCTTCCTCGTTTTTTCGGTGTTTCTTTTTCTTCCTCTTCAGCAGCTTTTTCAAGCTTTTTAGAAAGCATCTCAAAAGCACTTTCTCTGTCTATCGTTTTATTGTACTTCTCTACAAGTTTAGAGTTTTCAATTATTTCGTCGATTTCATTTTCTGTCAAAACATCCATTCGGCTCTTGGGAGGGCACATGTAAGTTACAGCCAGTGGTGTTGGTATACCTTTTTCATTAAGTGCAGTTACCAATGCCTCACCTATTCCCATGCTAGTAAGCGTGTTTTCGGTATCGTAAAAATCAGTAAGTGGATAGTTATCTGCGGCTTCTTTTATTGCTCTTCTATCTTTAGCAGTAAAAGCTCTAAGCGAATGTTGAATTTTGAGACCCAACTGACTTAAAACTGGAGCTGGTATATCCTGTGGATTTTGTGTTGCAAAATAAACTCCCACACCTTTGGATCTAATCAACTTCACAATGGTCTCTATCTGTTGTAAAAGAGATTTAGATGCCTCTTGGAAAACCAAATGGGCTTCGTCAATGAAAATTACAAGCTTTGGTCGGTCTTCATCTCCAGCCTCTGGAAGGCCAGCATAAAGCTCTGCCAGCAGACTAAGCATGAAAGTGGAAAACAATTTTGGTCGATCCATTAAATCCAATACTCTCAGCACATTGATAAATCCTTTGCCGTTTTTATCAACTCGCATAAGGTCGTCAACATCAAAAGAAGTTTCGCCAAAAAAGATATCAGCTCCTTGATGTTGCAGCTCAATGGTTTTTCTCATAATAGTACCCATGGAGGCACTAGACATTCTTCCGTATGTATTTTGGAAGTCCTCTTTGCCTTCATCACTTAAGAACTGTATAGTTTTGATGAAGTCCTTTAGGTCGAGAAGAGGCAAGCCATTATCATCACAATATTTAAATAAGACAGAAACAATTCCTTCTTGTGTATCATTTAAACCTAAAACCTTGGCTAACAATATTGGGCCAAACTCTGAAACCGTTGCTCTCAATCGAGCACCTTTTTCGTCGCTTAGTGTAAGCAATTCTAAGGGGTAACCAGTAGGAGTGTAGTCAATTCCTGCAGCATCTGTTCTCGCAACTATGAAATCTTTTGCTTCGCCTTTTGCTGCTAAACCACTGAGGTCACCTTTGATATCCATTAATAAAACAGGAACGCTATTGTCGCTTAAGCCTTCAGCAAGAACTTGTAAGCTTTTGGTTTTACCTGTACCAGTTGCACCAGCTATAAGACCGTGACGATTCATGGTCGAAAGTGGGATTTTCACAATAGCTTCAGGTACCACTTCGCCGTTCAACTTGGCTGCTCCCAATATGATGGAATCTCCTTTGAAGGTATAACCTTTGTTGAGTTCAGCGATAAATTGTTCTTTTGTAGGCATAGGATTTTTATGTCAGGTTATTTCTAATCAAGTGGTAAATATAATTGCTTTAGTTTTACCGAAAAATTGATTCTTTAATGAATACTCTAATAAAAGGTTTTTCACTCGCTCTAATCATTTTTGGAGTGATTCTTTTAGTTATTTTTACAGCTTTTGATCTAGGATTCTTTGGTCCAGGAGTGGAAATCAAAGGGTTTTACTACATTTTTATGACTGCTTTGTTAGGTATAGGACTGTGGTTATACCGTAATCGTCACAGATTTGATAAGTTTTAACTTTTATATATCCGCCATAAAGTCTCCTTTCGACTAACTCAAGGCGAGCAAAGACACGAAGGTTAAATACTTTTTTCCTTGCAAACATAGAAATGGAAAGTAGAATTGCGGTGTCAAACTTCAAACTTCCTTCTTCTAAATTCCAAATTGATTAACTCAACAACTCACCAATCAATTCATCCTCAAAACCATCAAACCGTTGTGCTTTGGAATGCGATTCATGTAAGTCTCAAGGGTTTCGGTAGATATGATCACTTTTTTTTCTTCAGACGAAGCATGTAAAAAGTGAACTTCGCCATTTTTGATATACACCATTCCTTCATGGTTGACATCGAGCCCGCCTAAGTTAGATGTAAATGCAATTATGTCTCCATGTTTTAGTTGACTCTTTTTTGCTTTATATTGATCCTTTGGAATATAGTAAAAAGGGAACTCAGCAAGATCCTCCTCCATATATTTGATATCTTCCCAAACCTCATTATTGGTTTTAAACGCAGAATAGTACTGTCTATGCGTACTCATGAAGTTGATTTTCTTATTGTTTTTGACTCCAATAGTTGATCCCACATCTTGTAGGTACCCTTTTTCTTCGGCTCTTTTTGCCCATTCAAAAAAGTAATGAATACGAGAAGTATAGCCATCTATGATACCATCTCTGTAGCGAAGCAACTGCATTTGGTCAAGAAAAGCTTCGTAGCTGTCGTAGCCTTTCTGCTTGCATAGGTAAAGTGCTGTTGTAGTTTCTACGAGCGTGTAGCAATCAAAGCCATCGAGACGGCATTTGAGCTCTTCTTTATTTCCTTCAAGTGTACTTGCAATGTAAGGTCTGCCCAAGAAATTGGACGCAAGGGTTATCATTTTCTCTCCTTTATCAGAAGGTAATTCTTGTGATAAAATTCGTTCTATAGTTTGAGCATCTTGTGCTAGAGCACAAAAAGGAAGGAGTATGAAAAGCAGGTATATTTTCTTCATTGGGGTAAAGGTTCTTATCTAAAACGTCTGGAGGGTTATATTAATTGGCAAAGATATGTTAATGTTATAATTGTGTTGTGCATGGAATTTGATTTCTTTTGGGAGAAGGGAGAAGGGAGAAGGGAGAAGGGAGAAGGGAGAAGGGAGAAGGGAGAAGGGTGGCTGCGATTTTGCTCAGGGCAGGTGGAGAAAGGTGAATTTGAAAAGAATACTTCGTGACTATGGGGCTTTGTGGTTAAAAAAAACGAAGAATAAGAAGTAGAAAATGGTATTGGTAAACTCATGAATAGAAACAAAATCTTAGTGCCCTAGGGTCTTTCTGGCAAAAACTAAAAACCGAATCCACTTTTCTCGTGCTATTTTGACCTTACTTTTTTACTTTTGTGGTTCTTTTGCATTACATTTTGTACGAAGTGTTGATTCTCGGGTAATTATTTTGCCCCAAAACCAAAGAAATGAGTAAAACAATGTCACTGGAGGTGCTCTCCAGTATAAAAGGAGCAACGTCATCGGAAGCTGTAGATAAGCTTTTTGAAGTAATTAAGTCTGCAAATATTGCTGTCAATGGAAATCCAAACCAGCATGCTGTGACTTTGGATCAATTGCGTGAAGACGAAGTACATCCCAGCAATGAGCTTGAAAGACAAATCATTCGCTCCAATTTCCCTATTCAAAAGAATGGCTACTTAGTGGTTTCAAAAGTAATCGAAGAGTAAAAAAATGGCATCAGAGATAAAAAGAATCCACCAGCAACTTCAAAGTGGAGATATTACTTGTGTTGCTTTGGTCAGTCAAAAACTTCAAGCCTTAAAGGAAAGTAAGCTAAATACATCTAACTTTTTGCTTGAGGAGTATGCTTTGCAAAAAGCAGCCCTAGTTGACGATAAAATTAAAAAAGGAGAGCAAATCGGACTTTTGGAAGGTATTCCTTTTGGACTGAAAGATGTTTACATGTTGCAAGGGCAACCGGCATCTGCAAGTTCTGATTTCCTCAAATCATATATATCACCATATACTGGCACAGCTGTTCAAAAACTGTTGGATGCAGGAGCAATTCCTATTGTTAAGGAAAATTGCGATGCTTTTGGACATGGTAGTAGCAATGAAAATACTGTGTTCGGTGCTGCTGTAAATGCTCATGATAGCACTAAGGTAGCCGGAGGGTCAAGCGGAGGTAGTGCTGTAAATGTTGCAAAAAACTTTACCGTATTTTCGCTAGGTGGAGATACAGGCGGTTCTATTCGTCAACCTGCTGGTTACAATAAAGTATATGGATTAAAGCCAACATACGGGCGAATCTCTCGCTATGGAATTATGGCTTATGCATCCTCAACAGACGTAGTTGGACCCATTGCGAAAAGCATAGAAGACATTCGAATCGTATTGAATGCTATCAGCGGAAAGGACTACAGAGATCAAACAATGATTGATTCTACTGAAATATCAGAATCAGAAATTCAAGATTCAAAAGCTAAGACTTTCAAAATAGCTTACTACAAAACTTTCTTACAAAGTGAAGCCTTGGATGCTGGAATTAAGGCTGACTTTATGGCTTTAGTGGAGCAGTTAAGGGCTAGCGGAACAGAAGTAGTAGAACTTGACTTTTTCGATACAAATACATTGGTTTCTACTTATTATGCCCTTGCCATGGCAGAAACAGCATCAAACCTAGCAAGGCTTGATGGCACAAACTATGGTCACAGAAAGGAAGGTGAGAATCTGAAAGATATTTATGCCGTTACCCGTTCGGAGAATTTTACGGAAGAAACAAAGCGTAGAATAGTAGGAGGTAACCAAGTATTATCTCAAGGTCATTCAGAAGAAATATATTTGAAAGCAAGAGCCTTGCGTGATAGCATGGTAAAGCAATTTACGGAGGAGTTTGAGGACGTTGATATTATTATTTCACCTGTTTCGCTTACGCCAGTACCCAAAATAGGAGAGAATTTAAAAGACCCACTCGCAATGTATCTTTCAGATGCCTATACGGTTGGATTCAGTTTAGGCGGCTTGCCTACACTTACAAGCCCTGTAGGAACCGAAACAGGATTGCAAATTACTGCAGGAATGGGTCAGGAAGCCAAAGTGCTTCAGTTTGCACAATTATTAAATGAGTTAAGCTAAAGATGAATATAGAGCAATTATCAATAGAACTGGATAAAGCAGGACTCGAAGTCGTAATCGGCCTTGAAACCCATATTCGTCTCAATACCAAGTCGAAGCTTTTTTGTACTTGTCCAAATGAAGAGGCAAGCGATCCCAATACCAATATCTGTTCGGTTTGTACTGGGCAAATGGGCGTTTTGCCATCTTTGAACAAGGAAGCCATTCGCAAAGCAATTATTTTTGGAAAGGCGGTGAACTCAAGTATGAGCAATGAGGTGATTTGCTGGGATCGTAAGCATTACGAATATCCAGACTCACCAAAGAATTTTCAGCTCACCCAGTTTCAAAAGCCAATTATTCCTGATGGAACAGTGCAATGTTACCGAGATAATGGTACCACTTTCACAGTAGAGCTAGAGCAAGTTCACATTGAAGAAGATGCTGCTAAGCTCATGCACGAGCGAAAGCAAACTTTAGTGGATTTTAACAAGGGAGGAGTTCCATTGATAGAAGTGGTAACAAAACCTTGTATGCGTCATTTGAAAGATGCCTCTACTTATGCTCAATACTTGCAACGAATTGTTCAAAACCTTGGAATATCGGAAGCAAACCTTGAAAAAGGAGAGTTTAAGTCTGACGTATCGGTTTCGCTTCGCAAAAAAGGAAGTGAAGACTTGAATGCGAGAACAGAAATCAAAAACCTGAACTCCTTCAAGTTTATGGTGGAGGCTTTGGAAGAAGAAGTAACCAAGCAATTGGAATATTACAAAGAACACAAGGACTTTCGCCCAGATCAAACTACTGTGCTTTGGGACGAAGCTCTTAAGCAAACCAAAGTGATGCGAAAGAAGGAATTCGCAGCGGATTATCGCTATGCCTTGGAGCCAGATATTCCTTTTGTGAATATCAAAAAAGAGATTGAAAGCATCACAGTAGATGCTTCATTGCTGCCATTTTATATAGAAAGTACACTGATAGAAGGAGGAGTTCGTCCACAAGATGCGAAGTTCTTTACCTCAGATGCTGCAAGGTCAAACTTGTTCAAAATCTTAAATGACGAGATCAATGATACTGCTTTTGTTGCCAAAACTTTACTGAATAACCTCAAGCCAGAGGATTATGAAAAAGTGAGTAAGCCAAGTGCTCTTATTGATATGTTTGCTGCTTTTAAAGCTGAAAAAATAACGGTCATTCTTTTACAAAATGCGATTGGCTCGGTTTTAGAAAATCCAGCTTTTGACTATCAATCATATTTTGAAGAAAACTCAATTTCGAATGATACTTTAAGCGAAAGTATTGCGGAAGTGTTAAAAGAAAATGCTGCAATAGCCGATGAAATCAAGGCAGGAAACGAAGGTAAAGCAGGTATTTTAGTAGGGAAAGTAATTGCGAAAGTAGGGAAAGGAGCCTCTGGTAAAGTGGTTCGTGAGCAAATACTGGCACAATTGAATGCCCAGAAAGTTGCCAATGCCAGCAATATTGGAAAATCAAAAGGTGTACAAACTGCCAAGCAAAAGGAAGAGGAAGAAGAATCTCGTTTCAAAGAGATCATTATAAAAGACAATTACCGTACGCATCTCAATGTTGATATTTCGGAAGAAATGTTGGGTAATACGGCTGCAGTTGCTGGCTGGGTGGCGAGTGTGCGTGACCACGGAGAGTTGGTATTTATAGATTTACGAGACAGTAGCTACGAGGTGCTTCAAATTCGCCTTGATAGAGCAAATTTTGATAACCTAGACGATTTGGCGAAACTCAAGCCAGAGTCAGTGATTGCTGTTTCGGGAGAAATCATCAAAAGAGGCGAGGACGATTTCAATGCTGGGATTAAAACCGGAACCATTGAAATGGATGCCAAGGCTTTGGATGTGCTGAATGCCGCTAAAACGCTTCCTTTTGAAATAAAGAGAGCTGCAAAAAGCAATGAAAATGTTCGTTTCAAATATAAGTTTCTCGACCATAGAAATGCCGAAACACGCACTGCGATTGTAAACAGGCACAGGGTGATTAAACTGATTCGTGACATTCTTGATGACCAAAGATTCATAGAAATAGAAACCCCAATTCTCACCGCAGGAACGGACGAAGGAGCAAGAGAATTCATTGTACCAAGTCGTAAGTTTGCAGGTAAGTTTTATACGTTACCACAAGCTCCACAGCAGTTCAAGCAAATGCTGATGGTAGGCGGTTTTGAGCGATATTTCCAGATTGCAAGGTGTTTCCGTGATGAAGATTCTCGCGGAGATCGCCAGCCAGAATTTACGCAACTCGATATTGAGATGGCATTCGTAAGTATGCAAGACATCATCAACATCAATACCGAGATGTTCAATACCATTGTGGGTAAAATCTATGGTAAAAAGTGGAAGCTTATGCCATTTAAGGTAATTACCTATGCCGATAGCATGTTGAAATACGGCTGCGACCGCCCAGATTTACGTTTTGGGCTAGAAATGCAAGACATCACGCACATTGTAAAAGATACGGAGTTTCAGGTTTTTGCAAAACCAATAGAAGATGGCGGAATTGTAAAATGTATCAAAGTTGCTGGAGAACTCCAAAAAACTAGACTTTCTAAAGGTCAAATAGAGAAACTAACTAGCATAGCCCAAGAGCATGGTTTAGGTGGTCTTGCATACATTATTGTTAACGAAAACGAATTGCAATCTCCCATCATTAAGTTTTTGGGAGAGGATATTTGTGAGCGAATTATCAAAGATACCAATGCAGTAGTGGGAGACATCGTTTTCTTCTCTGCAGCAGAATATTCCATTGCAAATAAAGCCTTGGATGCCGTTCGCCAAGAACTAGGAAGTATCCTAAAACTGATCAATCCAAAAGAGCTTCATCCTGCTTGGGTGATAGACTTTCCTTTCTTTGAGAAAACCGAAGAAGGCCGCTGGACATTTACGCACAATCCATTCTCTATGCCGCTTGTGCGAGACCTAGAAAAGCACATGGCTGGTGGTGAGCAGGTGGGAGAAATCATTGCTCAGCAATACGACTTGGTGCTCAATGGCTACGAAATAGGTGGAGGTTCTGTACGTGCTCACAAGGCCGAAATACTAGAAGCCACTTACCGAAACATGGGCTACGACAAAGCAGAAATGCGAAAAAGCGTAGGTCACATGTACGATGCCTTCCAATACGGAGCACCGCCACACGGAGGAATTGCCTGGGGAATAGACCGACTCATGATGATCCTAGAGAAAAAAGCGTCCATACGCGACGTAATGGCCTACCCAAAAACCGGCTCAGGCGAAGATTTAATGTTCAATAGTCCATCTGCACTATCGGAGAAAAAAGTGATGGAGCAGAATGTGAAGGTGATTTAGAGAGGTGGGGATTATTATCTCTCTTTTCAGTTGATTGACCCTTTGAAAAGGAGATACCACACTGGCATTGATGGTCAGTAATATTTTGTTTTAATTTGGAAGCATTGCCTTATTTAAATTGACCGGACTGAAGACCTATAATCACTTCCGCAGAGTTTCTTTAATTTAAGTATTTAGAAAGTTCCTTTGTAAGCCTACCTTTCCATGTTTTTTGTAAGATGCCATCTGGGTTAAAAAGCATGTAGGTGGGTGCAACTGTTACATCCATTTTTTTGAAAATAGACCCATCCGAATTTAATAAGTTGGTATAGGTTATTTTAGATAAAAACTGTGGCATATAAGCCAACCACTGCTCATAAGTAAGCCCTTGCCAAAGTACTGCGATTTCTAACTTGCCGGCATACTTGGTGTTAATTGCGACAAGTTTGTCTATATCTTTCAAACAAGGAATACAACCCGGTCCTGAAAAATCTAACAACAGATACTTGCCGGTAGTCATTGTTACTTTTTGTTCTTTATTTTCTCTATTGATGGCAGAAAAGGAAGTAAGTTTTTTTGTAGAAGTGTCGAAACCTATTTCATCAATGTTTTCTAAGTATTCATTTAATAGTTTTATAGCCCAAAAATCATTCAAAGAATCAGGTAATTGAGAAATCGTTTCACAAATATACTCGGAAGTATAGAATTGAGTCTTATTTGCTAAATTGGCCAAATAAGGGCGAGTTGAACGTAAATCAGGATCAATAGATTTACCATCATCAAGAATAGAGTAATGTTCGTCAACGCTAGCCTGAATACTACTTAAAGGCACAATGTCAATATTTGAGATACTTCCTTTGAGCGTTATTTGAGCTTGTTCTACCCAAATACGTTTGATAAACTTAAGTTTTTTTTTGTTTCGGGTTAGCAAATCAAAATAAGTGGGTAGCCCTTCAACTTCAATTGAGTGAGATTCCACTTCCTCTATATTATTTAACACTTTACCGTTTGAAACATAAACCTCCTGCTTGTCCATATCTTCAAAATCAACAGAACTAAAATCTACTGTAATGACGGTTTTTTGACAAAAACTAGTCGTTGTGATTAATAAAAGAGTTAAAACGACTGAAAGTGTGTTTTCCATTATCATAATTCAGAATAAATTGACTTGTTAACATTTTTCATCTATAAGTATGCAAATAATAACTCTTGATCCAAAAAGCCTTTTTCTTCCCGCAGAGTCTCCGTCTCGGGACTCTGGGGCTTGTAGAACGTTACCTAATTGTTTTTTTTAAGCCAGATTGTTTAATTTCAGGCTTAATAGACCATAAATAAAATAGGAATGTCAGTTAAACAAAAGTGGGAAGAAACGGGTGTGATTTTCTTTGTTACTTTTACTTGTTTCAAATGGCTTCCTCTATTCGAGAAGGTGGATTTGTATGACAATATTTACAATTGGTTTGGAATTATAAATGAAAAGGGGGTTAGGCTGTGCGGTTTTGTAATTCTTCCAAACCATATTCACTTACTTTTATATTTACCTACAAAATCTGACCAACTACATAAGATCATATCAAACGGAAAGAGATTTTTCGCTTATGAAATTGTTAAGAGGTTGAGAAATAGAGGTGATTTCTCAACACTAAAAGTTTTACAAAACGGGGTGAGAGTAAATGAAGGTAATAAGGGCAAGATTCATCAAGTTTTTGAACATTCATTTGATGCCAAGTTGTGTATTACAGAAGAGGTAATACTGCAAAAGCTAAATTATATCCACGCAAATCCTGTTTCAAAAAAATGGAATTTGGCGAAGAATTTTCTTGAGTACCCACATTCTTCTGCTATGTATTATGAGGAAGGTTTGGAGCACAAAGATTGTATGATAACGCATTATAAAGACTCATATGAGTAACATTCTGCTGTCCCGCAGAGTCCTCTTTGGAGAGACTCTGCGGGGAATAATGTAATGGCCTACCCAAAAACTGGCTCAGGCGAAGATTTGATGTTCAATAGTCCTTCTGCATTATCCGAGAAGAAGGTGATGGAGCAGAATGTGAGGGTGATTTAAGAGGGGGGACTATTTTCTTTCTGATACGATGATTGATCCTTAAAAAATGGATACCATAGTGGCATTGATGGTCAGTAATATTTTGTTTTAATTTGAAAGCGTTGCCTTATTTAATTTGACCGGTTTGAAGACCTACAAACGCTTCCTCAAAGTCAACAAGACTTTGCGGAGTAGGGAATTTGGAGGAAATTTTGCGATTGATGTTGTTTTTGAACTAAATAGATAGAATTTGAATGGCACAAGACTTGAAAGACGTAATATTTAAAACAAAAATTTCTAAGCTTCTTTTTTATCTAGCGGTAATCTTAATATTTATTAAGATTTGGTCCATTAAAAAAGAAAATAAAAAAGAGTTTGAAGTCTTGAAAAGTGATTTCACCATAACTAATGGGGTAATCACTAGAATTGTTACTAAAAGTGGAAACCCTGGGTCTTTTTTTGTTTATTTTTCTTTCACTGTAGAAAAAGTCAAGTTTGAAGGTTATTCAGGTTATGCATTCAAGTTTAGGGCGGGTTCAGACAAACTAATTGGCAGAACATTCCCGGTGGCATTTCAACAAAACAACATTGAAAACTGTGAGATTCTGTTAAGTAAAGAATTGTTTAATGACTTTTTTTTAACCTATCCTGATTCTTTAAATTATGTTGACAAAATGATTAAATAGGTTTCTAGTTCCGGTTCCTTTTCGAGAGCTTTTTAAACCAAAAAGAAATTGATTTCGGATGTTCTATTTTTGAAGAATTTAAACGGCTCCAGCATTATTAAGTACTAGTGGCTTTAATGTTTTAAGTTCAGGTATTCAATATTCTGGTAGAGTAGCAAAATTGGCATTTTCTCTTCTTCCCGCAGAGTCTCCGCCTCGGGACTCTGAGGCTATCGCAATATTACTTACTTGATTTTTTCTTCCCGCAGAGTCTCCGTTTCGGGACTCTGGGGCTTGTAGAACGTTATCTTCTTGTTTTCTTTTAGCCAAATTGTTTAATTTTAGGGTAATAAATCATAATAGACACAGGAATGATAAATACTCTTATGGGTTGCATCCCGCTGTCCACAGAGTCCTCTTTGGAAAGACCCTGCGTTGAAGAAAACTAAAAGAATGCGTACTCATTGCTACACTCCTCAGCTATGGTTTAGCAATGCTGGTTAGAATTGTATATTTAGAGATAAAACAGTTTAATTTGACCATGAAAATAATTGGAATTGTATTCGCCTTCGTTTTCCTTTCCTCCTGCCAAACCTCCAATCAATTTGAATGGCTTAGTGGGTCTTGGCAAAGAACGAATGACGAAGAAGGAAGCCAGACCTACGAATACTGGGAAACGAATGGCGATGAAATGAAAGGAATGGGTTGTACCATTGCTGCTGGCGATACGGTCTTTAAAGAAGACATGAGGATCATTAAGATTGCAGATAAATGGATGCTTGAAGTAGCTGGGCCAAATGAAACACCAGTTACCTTTGAGTTGACAAGTATTCAAAAGTTAGGTTTCGAAGCGGAGAATGCAGCTCATGACTTCCCAAAGAAAATCTTTTATGGTTTAGACGGTGAAGTACTGAAAGCATCAGTTTCTAATGAAGAAATGAATATAGATTTCGACTTTAAACCACTTTGATTTCTATTTCCTTTATAATCATGTACCTCACATTGGGGTGTGAAGTATATCAATCATAAGTAAGCCACAATGTTAAAGCTTCAGTCTATTCACCATATTGCTGTCATCAGTTCAGATTATTCGAGGTCAAAGGAATTCTATGTAGATATTTTAGGCTTAACTATTCTTTCGGAAAATTACCGTGAGGAAAGAGATTCTTACAAGTTAGATTTGGCATTAAATGGTCAATATATTATTGAGCTTTTCTCTTTTCCTAATCCTCCTAAAAGACCATCAAGGCCGGAAGCTGCAGGCTTAAGACATCTAGCATTTGCAGTAAAAGACATTGAAAGTCAAGTCAACTTTCTTAAGCTAAAAGGTATAGAAGTGGAGGGTATTAGAAGTGACGAATTTACTGGCAAGAAATTTACCTTCTTTAATGACCCCGATGGTCTTCCAATAGAACTCTACGAAAATTGAGCATTTTGATTGACATTAGACTTTTTAGAAAATTCATGAAGTTTAAATTCATTAGGCATTTTTTAAAAATGACGGTAACTTCTGAAAAAAGTCAAAAAACAAGGTAAGAATAATCTATAAAGATATTGGCAGAATATAATTTGCTAAAATATGGGAAAGGGCAAAGTTTCTAAACTTTGTCACTCAAAACTCAAGTTAAGCAATCAAGATTTTGTAAAAAATCATTTTGTCAAGAAGCTATTTTTTGCATATTTGTATTACTAAAAAAATTATTTGGTTTTTAGTTTGTTGATGAAGTGTAATTGCGACACGCAGCCTAGGTTTCTTGGCTGTGTGTTTTGTTTTTAAGCCAATCTAAATTTTCCCTATTATGCCCAATCCTTTGATAAGTGATGATGTTGTGGTTTTGGCAATTTTGCTAAGCATTTTATTTTTTGTGTTTAGAACGAGCAATTCACAAGGAGGGCTTTGGAGTAAGTTTTATAAAATATTCCCTCCAATTCTTTTATGTTACTTTTTGCCTGGCTTACTAAATTCACTTGGAATAATTTCGGGTCAAGAGTCACAGTTATATCCAGTTATTTCGAAATACTTGCTACCTCCATGTCTCATTCTTTTTACATTGAGTTTAGATATTTCAATGCTTAAAAAGTTGGGTACCAAAGCTTTATTAGTTTTCTTGGCTGGTACAGTAGGGGTTGTTATTGGTGGCCCCATTGCAGTTTTGATAGTGAAGAGTATTTTCCCCGCGACTTTTTCTGGAGAGAATGCAGAGGCTTGGCGTGGGCTCAGTACTGTGGCTGGTAGCTGGATAGGAGGAGGAGCCAATCAGACGGCACTGAAAGAGATTTTTCAACCAAGTGCCAAGTTGTTTTCGCAATCTGTGGCAGTCGATATTATAGTTGCAGAGACTTGGCTAGCAATATTACTAGTAGGAGTTGCAAATAAGGTAAAGATCAATAAATGGCTTAAAGCTGATACTCGTCTTGTTGATGACATTAAACAAAAAATGCAGCAAAAAGCTGACGATTTATTACAGCGAAACATTAGTTTTTATGAACTTATCAAAGTGTTGTTTGTTGGCTTTTCGGTTACAGGAGTAGCATATCTATTGGCAGGGCAAATTGTACCTTTTATTGAGCAAAATTACCCTCATTTAAGTCAGTTTAGTTTGACCTCTACTTTCTTTTGGGTTGTGATTTTATGCACAACAACTGCCATTATTTTATCACAAACAAAATTATCCGAAATACAAGACAGAGGAGCGAATGAGGTAGCAACCGTTTTTCTTTATTTGCTCATTGCTGCCATAGGAATGCAAATGGACCTTGGTGCGATAGCAGAGAATCCAGCTCTTATCTTGGTTGGTGTTATTTGGATAATTATTCACGCTGGCATTATTCTCCTTGTGGGTAAGCTTCTTAAAGCTCCATTCTTTTTTATTGCTGTGGGATCTCAAGCAAATGTTGGCGGAGCTGCATCGGCTTCTGTTGTGGCTGCTGCCTATCATCCTTCTCTTATTTCTGTAGGAGTTATTCTTTCGGTTCTTGGTTATACCATTGGAACTTATGCTGGCTACATAACTACTATTTTAATTAAATGGGCTTCTTTTTGATTCGTGGCTAAGTTTTTGTTATATTTTCTTAGAAATTATACTACAAAAAATGAATTTTGGGAAATGTATTTGGGTAGCAATTGTGCTCTCATTGCAATGCTTTACTGCATTAGCCCAAGAGGATACTACCCAAATCCGGAAGAAATTTTCATATAGTTTTGAGTTGGGTGGTTATGCATCCATCAATCAAGAATTACCCTTTTGGCTTAAAAGTAACCAATACGGAGCCGTGCCAAAGTCTGCTAATTCAACTTACTTTCGACAACAAATAGAATCTAAAACAGATACCAGTGCTAAGTTTTTCCATGTAAATTATTGTGTGGATATCATGACTTTTGTAGGGAATGAGGCCAAGTTGATAATTCCAGAAGCTTTTTTAGATTTTAGGTTTGGGCCCTTGAGTATTTCAGGTGGTCGTATCAAAGGAGTCATGGGTTTGGTGGATAGTACTTTAAGTAGTGGTTCCATTACTTGGTCTGGGAATGCCCTTCCCATACCTGAAGTTAGGATAGCAATTCCTGAGTATAGAAAATTTATTTTCAAATGGTTGGCTGTGAAAGGGCACTATTCTCATGGTTGGTTCGGAGATCAAGTAACGGTGAAGAATTCATTTTTTCACCAAAAATCACTTTATGCGAGACTAGGGAAACCTGAGAAAAAGATTCATCTCTATGGAGGGCTTTTGCACAATGCTCAGTGGGGAGGAAGTCCCAAGTATACCTTGCCAGAAGGTGACGATAGGTTAACCAATGGGAAGTTTCCACAAGACTGGTTTACTTATGGTCAAGTAGTGTTTCCTTACCAAGCGAGACAAGATTCGAGTGGAACTTATGGCTTATTTGAAGAAACTAATAGGTTTGGTAATCATATTGGTCAATTTGACTTGGGAGGAACAATCGATTTTAAAAACACGCTACTCACAGTTTATAAGCAAACAATTTTTGAAACTGGAGTGACATTTTCTAGTTTGACAAATACTGATGACGGACTTTATGGCTTAAGCCTTAAAAACAAAAAAGAAGATGCAGTTTTTCAAAAAGTAGTATTTGAATTCCTACATACACTAAATCAAGGAGCGTATCAAAGCGGTCTTGCTCGACTACTGAAATTAGAAGATAGGCAATATGGTTGGTCTACTTATTATTTCAATCATATGCAATATCAAGATGGCTGGTCTTTCAAAGGCAAGGGAATTGGAACTCCATTTGCAGTGCCTGAAGAATACATCAAAGTCAGTAAGAAGACATTTGGCAGTGAAGTTTTTCTAAACAATAATAGAATCAAAGTAGGCTATTTGGGTGCTCAGTTTAAATTAAATAGCATTTTGCTTCAAACTAGGATGTCTTTGAGTAGAAATTATGGATCGCAATTTGTGAAATATAAACCTGCCGATCAGGTGTCATTTTTGATCAATAGTAGCATTCCACTTCCTAAGTTAAAAGGAATCTTAGGAGTAAGAATCGGAATAGATCAGGGTGAATTGATTAAGGATAACTACGGAGCCAATATTTCTTTTAGGAGAAATTGGTAAACAGCCCTCCATTCTCTGCTATTTTATGCTAATTTTGCCAAACTTTAGGCGGCAGATGATGTTTTCCTAATCAACAAGATTTAAACCCCACTGACATTAAGTGAAGAACATTCGTAATTTTTGTATTATTGCTCATATTGATCATGGTAAAAGCACTCTTGCCGACCGACTATTGGAGTTTACCGGTACGGTAACTCAGCGTGAGATGCAAAACCAATTGCTCGACAATATGGACCTTGAAAAAGAGCGAGGAATTACCATAAAGAGTCATGCCATTCAGATGGATTACATCAAAGATGGTGAAAAATATACGCTCAATTTAATTGATACACCTGGCCACGTCGATTTCAGTTACGAAGTATCTCGCTCAATCGCGGCATGCGAAGGAGCACTTTTGATCGTAGATGCGGCTCAAGGAATAGAAGCTCAAACAATTAGTAACCTTTTCTTGGCTCTTGAGCATGATTTGGAAATTATTCCAGTCATTAATAAAATTGACTTGCCAGGTGCAATGATAGATGAGGTAAAGGACCAAGTAGTGGACCTTATTGGAATAGAACACGATAGTATTGTACTCGCTTCAGCAAAAGAGGGGATTGGCATACAAGATATTTTAGATGCAATAGTTAGTAGAGTGCCAGCACCAAAAGGAGACCCAGATGGTCCTTTGCAATGTTTGGTATTTGACTCAGTATTTAATTCTTACAGAGGAATTGAAGTTCTATTTAGAGTTAAAAACGGAAGTATCAAAAAAGGCGATAAAATTAAATTTATGGCCACGGGTAAAGAGTATGAGGCAGACGAAATAGGTAGCCTTAAGCTCAGGCAGCAACCCAAAGACCGTATAGAATGTGGAGATGTAGGATACCTTATATCAGGTATCAAGGTTGCCAAAGAAGTAAAAGTGGGAGATACCATCACGCATGTTGCTAGGCCTACTACAGAAATGATTCAAGGTTTTGAAGAAGTAAAACCAATGGTTTTTGCAGGAATATATCCTGTTGACACCACTGAGTTTGAAGAACTTCGCGAATGCATGGAAAAGCTTCAGTTAAATGATGCTTCTCTAGTGTGGGAGCCAGAAACTTCTGCTGCCTTAGGTTTTGGTTTTAGATGTGGTTTCTTAGGTATGTTGCATATGGAAATTGTGCAGGAAAGACTTGAGCGTGAATTCGGAATGACAGTAATCACTACTGTTCCTTCTGTGAAATTCTTGGTGACTAACAAAAGAGGTGAGAAAATACCAGTTTCGGCTCCAAGTGAGATGCCTGATCCCAATTTGATTCAGACATTGGAAGAGCCATTTATTAGTGCTCAAATAATTACCTCTGCAGATTTTGTGGGACCTATTATTAGCCTTTGTATGGACAAGAGAGGCTTGATCAAAAATCAAATCTATCTTACTTCAACAAGAGTAGAACTTACTTTTGATTTGCCTTTAGCAGAAGTCGTTTTCGACTTTTTTGATAGATTAAAGACCATCTCAAGAGGATATGCCTCTTTGGATTATAGCTTGTCGGGTTACCGTGAGTCACATTTGGTTAAGCTAGATATCTTATTAAATGGAGACCCTGTGGATGCACTTTCGGCAATTGTACATAGGGATAAAGCTTATGATTGGGGTAAAAAACTTTGTGAGAAATTAAAAGAGCTACTTCCAAGACAACAGTTCGAAATCGCAATTCAGGCTGCTATTGGCTCCAAAATTATAGCTCGTGAGTCGGTAAGAGCAATGAGAAAAGATGTAACTGCCAAATGTTACGGTGGAGATATCAGTAGAAAGAGGAAGCTTTTGGAAAAACAAAAGAAAGGAAAGAAGAGAATGCGTCAAATCGGTAACGTAGAAGTCCCTCAAGAGGCTTTTATGGCGGTTTTGAAAATTAATTAAAGGAAATTGTGAGCCCAAGCCACTTTTTTAGATGGTTTGTTATATTTTTGAAGATCAATTGTTGCTAAGCACAAAAACAAGAAAAAGAAAATGGCTGAGTTAATCAGAATGCCAAAAATGAGCGATACCATGGAAGAAGGTGTTATCGCGGCATGGAATGTAAAAGTAGGAGACAAAGTAAGTTCAGGCGATATTCTAGCCGAAGTGGAAACCGATAAGGCGACCATGGATATGGAATCATACGAAGATGGAACTATACTTTATATTGGAGTTGAAAAAGGTGACGCTGTTCCTGTAGATGCTGTAATGGCTATAATAGGGGAAGAAGGCGAAGACTTTAAAGCTTTGTTGGATGGAGTTAGTGGAGGTGCAAAACCTGAAACTCCAGCACAAAAAGCAGAAGAAAAACCAGCTGCTCCAGCTGCACCCGCTGCAGAAAAGATAGACACTTCGGGAATTAATGCTGCATTGGTAAAAATGCCGCTCCTGAGTGATACCATGACTGAAGGTGTAATACACACTTGGCTCAAGAAGGTTGGCGATAAAATTGCCAGCGGAGACTTAATTGCTGAAATAGAAACTGATAAAGCGACCATGGAATTGGAAGCTTATGAGGAAGGTACCCTACTTTATATAGGAGTAGAAGAAGGAAGTGCAGTACCTGTAAACGCAGTTATTGCTGTGGTAGGTGAAGAAGGTGCAGATTTTCAAGCTCTTTTGGATGCTGAAAAGCAAGCAAATGCTGCTCCAGCACAAGAGGCACCTAAAGAAACTGCAGCAGCACCATCAGCAACTCCCGCTAAAGAAACGAAAGCTAATGAGCCAGCATCAGCACCAAGTACTTCAAACAATAACGGTAGAATACTTGCTTCTCCATTAGCTAAGAAATTGGCTGAGGAAAAAGGTATTAATATTGCCAATGTAAATGGCTCAGGTGAAGGTGGAAGAATTGTCAAAGTTGATATAGATAATTTTGTTCCTCAAGCAGCCCCAGCGACCTCTGCTTCTGGTGTGAGCATTCCAATGGCGGCTGGCGAAGAGAGCTTTGAAGAAATAAAGCTGTCTCAAATGAGGAAAGCGATTGTTCGTAGCCTAAGTGAGTCGCAAAAGACTGCCGTAGATTTCCAATTAACAATGGAAATAAACATGGACAAAGCAATGGCTGCTCGTACTTCTATGAACGAAGTATCTCCAGTGAAAATATCTTTCAATGATATGGTGATGAAAGCGGTTGCAGTTGCATTGAGCAAGCACCCAGAAGTGAATGCATCATGGAAAGAAGATCATATTCGAAGAAATAACCACGTTCATGTTGGAATGGCAGTAGCTATCAATGATGGACTAATAGTACCAGTTATCAGGTTCGCAAATACTTTACCACTGTCTGTCCTTGCGGCTACGACCAAAGATTTGGGAGGAAAAGCAAAGAATGGCAAGCTACAGCCTCAAGATTGGGAGGGTAACACCTTTACAGTTAGTAATCTTGGGATGTTTGGTATTGAGTCGTTTACGTCGATAATCAACAACCCTAAGAATGAGTCGTGTATCATGTCTGTTGGTGGAATCAAAGAAACTGTTGCTGTGAAAGACGGTAATTTTTATGCTACTAACATCATGAAAGTAACTATGACTTGCGACCACCGAGTAGTGGACGGAGCAATGGGTGCTCAATTCTTGGTAACATTCAAGTCATTGCTTGAAGATCCAATTAGAATGATGGTATAAGATTTTAATAAACCCTCCTTAAGCAAGGCCTTCCCCATATGGAGAAGGCTTTTTGCATTTATCATAGGTAGGTTATTCGAAATGATAGACAAGGGTAATTACTTCAGTTTTAGCAATGATTTTTTTGCTCATACTTGGGTTCAATAAGCTTTCAAATAAGTCTCTGTGGTGAGAAGCAATCGCTAGTGCACTGTTAGGTATGCTGGTTACATGATCCAGAATCGTTTTCTCAACTTTATTTGCTCTTAGTTGACTGACTTCTATGACTCTATTTGGGAATTTTTCATTCAGTTCAGCGATGATTTCCTGGTCGCTAACTAAATCAAGTTGACGATCAGTATTAATGTTCAATAGCTCCACATTGGCTTTGATATGATCGGCAAAGTCAAATACTTGGCCTAAAAGTCCTGTTTCGTCGTATTCTAACTGAGTTGCATAGAAAAGGTGCTCAATTGATGTAGATTCAATTTTTTCTGGTACAACCAAAAGAGGAATTTTAACTTTATTGATAACATTTTCAGCAGTACTTCCAATTAGTTTTTCTAAAAAACCTGTATCACCTGTTTTTCCAAGAATTGCAAAATCAGCCTCACCGTTTTCAGCCATTTCGTTGATACTTTCGGCTACAGTACTCATTTTTAGGTTGTACTTTGTCACAACGCCTTTTTCTTGAACGCTGCGTGCTAGGTTGGTTAGTTTTCCCTCTAGCTCTTCTTGTCTTTTTTGTTCCACGTCGATCATAAGATCAGCAGGAATATTGGGATCAGTATAGGTAGGAGAGTAACAGTGAAGTAATGTTATCTCACTTATGTTCTTTTTTGCAATGTTGATTGCTATTTCTAGGGCTTTGTCAGATCCATTTGAGAAATCTGTGGCCAATACTATCTTTTTCATAACGCTATCTTTAATTTCTAAATTCTAGAATAAAGATAGATCAATATGATTTAGTAAAATATGAGAACTGATAGTGAGAATTATGACATTAGTTAGGTTTTACGATCTTGTTCAAGTTTCTAGATTAATACTTTTGAATAATGGAGTAGTTCTGAATTGCCATACAAGTTTTAATATTAGGGTAAGCAATGTAGAAAGTAAATAATTTTCTAGCTGATTGCAGTTCTTTAATTTAGAATTCGAACTTGAATCGTCTACTTTTGTTATTTAGTTGTAATAACAATTTATGAAAATAAAATCAACAACAGTACTCGGCATAATCCATAACGGAAAGGTAGCCTTAGGAGCAGATGGACAAGCCACTATGGGCAATACAGTTGCCAAGTCAAATGTGCGAAAAGTACGAAAACTAGCTGATGGTAAAATATTAGCGGGTTTTGCTGGCTCTACTGCAGATGCCTTTACACTTATTGAGAAGTTTGAAGAAAAGCTAGGAGCATATGGTGGAAATATGAAAAGAGCGGCAATAGAGCTTGCTAAAGACTGGCGTACAGATCGTTATTTAAGAAAACTAGAAGCAATGATGATCGTTGCAAATGCTACTGAAATGCTTGTTATTTCAGGGAGTGGAGATGTAATAGAACCAGATCATCAAATTGCTGCGATAGGCTCTGGTAGCATGTATGCCCAAGCAGCTGCTGTGGCATTGATGAAGCACGCACCAGAATTGAGTGCGGAAGAAAGAGTTAGAGAAGGGCTTACCATTGCTGCAGATATTTGTATTTATACCAATCACAATCTTATTATAGAGACTTTAGATTAAGCCTTGAGCGTTTTAGCAGAAAATATCAAACGAATTCGAAAAAACTCTAAGTTGACTCAGTTGCAATTTGGAGAGAAATATGGTTTGTCAAGAGAAAATGTTTCTTCTTACGAAGATGCTAGGGCAAAACCGCAATTAGAAGTTTTGATTGCTATTGCCAAAGATGAAGGTATTACTGTCGAAAGTTTATTTAATGATAAAATTGAAAAGAAACAGGTTGAGGAAGCTGAAGTGATCAACTCGAAACTCGAGACAGAGCAAAATGCAATTGAAGGGCACAAACCAGCTACATCTCAAGTTGAAAAGCAATATTTCCCGTCTTCACTTTTTGATTCACAGGCTGAAATAGTTACTACGAAGGAACAAAAGCTTATTAATGACGATCAGGGTTTTTCAAATACCCAGGTCGAAGCAAAAGAAAGTGACGACGAATATCTCGGTATGCAGTCAGTTGCTTTGGTGAAAAATAATAAAGCTTACCAAGAAAATCATAATAATCCAGCATGGTTAGCAAAGCTGCCTCATATGCATATCCCGCTTTATCAGAAAGCAGATTACAGAGCTTTTGAGGATAAAGATTCGTGGTTCGTATGTAAGCAAATGAACAACTGGTTTGATATAGCAGATGGCTCCCATTGTTTTGTTTTAGCAATAAATAATGGCTTACTCTATCGCAAAGTCTATAACGAAATTAAACTAAAAGGGGAGTTTCTCCTAAGTAGTTTTAAAGAAGGCGAACCCGTAATTCAGTTAAGTCTTCGCGATACCATAGAAGTATGGGAAGTTGTGGCACAAATCAATTATGGTAAACCAGTAACTAGTCCATCTTTTAATAAGCTAGAAGGATTAATTGAAGACTTAAAGCTTGAGATTTTTAGGCTTTCAATGTAACAAAGTCTCCAATGTTTTTTTAATAACAATCACTCAATATTCTTCCTTTAGCTATTAATTCTTTGATAGAAGGTAAGCCAAATTCGCACAAAATATTTTCCAAGTTCGTTAGTACTCCTTCTCTCATCTTAAGCGAGCCACAAAGCATTATTTGACCTCCTACTTTTACTGTATTTGCAACGTTCTCTTTGTTTTGTAGAACGATGTCTTGTACATAAGTTTTTGGCAACTCTCTTGAGAATGCAAGATGACAACCTTTTAATTCACCAAAGTCGTTTATCAATGACTGATATAACTCAAAAGAAGCCTTCTTTTGCCCACCCCAAAGCAGAGTCACTTCGTTAGCTGTATTGTTTTCAATAAAACCCAAAAATGGAGCAATTCCTGTTCCGTTTCCAATAAGAAGGACTTTGCCAGCATTGGGGTCAGGGTAAAAATTCTCATTCGGTTTTATATAGGCCTGAATTACATCACCGGCATTTAGCCCACCTAAATAACTCGAGCACAACCCTGTTCTCTTAATACTTAATACAATCCTATTTGTGCTTTTAATGTGTGCAATTGAGTAATAGCGTTCTATATTACTCTCTGGGGAATATACTCCTAAAAGGTCACCAGAATTGGCTATTTTGGCATTTGGTGGTATTTCTATTTCTAATAAGAAGGTGTCATCATTTGGATTTAAAGATTCTTTCCGGCTTATAATCTTAAAGGGTAGCGTACTTGAATTCCTAATTGGTTCAAGGCTTTTCAAGTTAACATTCAGTTCAAGTTTGGTTTCTTTTTTCCATGCTTTGAGCCAATCTAAAAACTCAGGAATAGAAATATCATTGACTGTTTTAGTTTCGGTGACTTCGCTAGCCAGTGGTAGATTTTTAAGAGAATTGGCCACATCAAATGCAAATTGGCAGTAGTTGTCATAGCTCTTAGAACCAAAACCGAGAACAGAGTAATAGAACTGCTTCTTGTCAAATAAACCATTGTCTACTTTTCTAAGGAAATTGTCAGCATTTGACGGGGCATCTCCATCGCCGTACGTGGAGGTGAAAATTAGTAATTGCTCCATCTGACTTGCCTCCTCCATTTTATTCATTGGACATAGGAAAGACTTTATACCTTTATCTAAAAATGATTTGTGAACTTCATTTGCAAATCTAATCGTATGACCAGTTTCTGATCCTACCAAAATTACATGCGTAGCTTCTTTTAAGCTAAAGCTATTCTTAGGTCTTTTTTTGAATCTAGACCAACTCATTTTTACACCCGAATAAATAAAGAAGATGGTTATAAATGAGCTTAAAAGTAAGAGAATTGCGTATACAGAACCTAAACCTTCGCCAGTGTGCCAATGAAAACTTATGTCGTGAAGTATTGTGGCTAATGGCTGTTTTACTTCCGAAACGAGTGCACCGTTTTCCTGATTAAGTAAAAGCGTTTTTTGATGAAGTTTAAGTTCAAAAAACTCTTCAGCGTCACCAGAGATAGGAAATAGTAACTCTTTGACTTCACCAAGTTTTATTTTTGTAAAGTGATTTTCGTTAGAAATAACTTGCGAAGGCAATGCTGTAGCCTCTTTATTTTCTGACTGGAAAAACCGATCAATAAACAGCCAAGTAGCCGATAAAGAAATAACTACAATTGGAATCAAAAACAATCTGCCAAAACGAGCGTGATTGTCTCTGTAGAAGTCAAGAACAATGATTTTAGAAAAAAAGTCTTTCCAGTTTCCAGCTCGTTTTATCAATAAGAAAATGCCACTTCCAGCCAGGAAAAGCAGTGCCAAAGAAGCAAGTCCAACAAAGAAGCGACCTGTTTCTTTTAGAAAAAGAGAGCGATGCAAGTCTCTACAAAAGTCAAAAACGGGATGCTCTCCAGCTACATTTTTTATTTCAGATCCGTCAAATGGATTGATGACAAAAGTGCCATCCGAAACTTCTCCAATGGCTTCAATTTTAATGTTGCCATAATTATCACGGGCAATACTGAAAACCTCTAGGTAAGCTGCGTTGAGTGTAGCAATTAGATCGCTTAATAGAATGTTGTCAGCCCCTTCTATTGCTTTAGGGTGTAGGATTGGCTCAAAAGACAATACAACCCCTGTACCCGCGGCAATTAATAAAAAAATGCTGGAGAAAATAGCCAATCCAAAATGGATACCCCTCCAGCTGAACTTTAAACTGTTTCTTACCAACTTAAATCTTTATTAGTTTGACATACCTGATATAGCCAGTTCCGTTTTTACTAACGCCGACATTTGCAGAACTCAAGTCCATTTGTAGGTCTTGCTCAACATACTTTTGGTTTTCAACTGAAGTTTCAAAACGAAGTTTGTATCCTTTGTTTATTTCTGAATCATCAAAAGTTAGAGATACGACTTTTCTGCTCCCTGGTGTGATAGATGCTCCTGAGATTGCGTCGAGGTTTTCTTTCGATTTTGTGAAGAATTTCCACCAGCTAGGTATATCGTCGTACCATCGTTCTTCTTTTCCAAAAACATGTAATGTCCTTTGGTATTGACCTTTGGCATTTAATAATGAGACGACAACGTAAGCTCCCTCTCCCGAATAATTACTTAGTTGAACTAAACACTTATACTGTGCTGGGGCTTTAGGCATAAAGCCGCTTGAAGCCAATAGTGTAATAGCTAGAAAAGTTATTGCAATTCGTTTTTTCATTTCCTTTGATATTATTTACTGGCTTTTAAAAAATTAATGTCTGAGTTGCCTAAAGCTTCGTTTTCTGAAGCTAGGTCGTAAACCGTCTCTTCAAACTCAGTTTTCTGTTGCGTATTTGCTCCTTTGTCTACCAAGTATTGAAGGATAGTGGTGTCCTTGGAGTTCATTGCTGCAAAGTGTAATGGAGTATACCCATTGGCATTAACTTGGTTAATATCTAAACCACTTTCAAGTAGATACTGCAACAATTCAAACTCTCCTTTTTCGATTGCGATATGTAAAAGAGGTTGTCCTTTTGTTGTTACGCCTTTATCTTTCAAGAACTGGAGCTTCTCTTTGTAATCATTCAGTCCTCCTCTAAAAGAATTAGTGAGTAAGAATGTCAAGTTGTTTCCTTGCTTATCTTGCCAGGTTATTTTGTTTCCTTTTGCAATCAGTAAGTCAAGAACATCTATGCCATTATTGCCTTCTACAGCTAATGCCAAAGGAGTTAAGCCTTTTACATTGGAGGCATTGATATTATCTGTTTTGTTCAGCCAGTAAGAAACAACCTCTTTGCTGCCCCTTGAAACAGCCAAAAGCAATGGGGTGTCTCCATCTGCATTTGCAGTATTTGGGTTAAGTCCAGCATTAATAAAAAAGTCAAAAATACTAGTGTCTTTTGCTCGACCTGCTAAGTTATGCAAAGCTGATTGACCAGTGTTGGTAACATTTGCTGGATTTAGACCTAAACTTTTGAGGTATGTTAGTAACTCCAAACTAACGGTGGCTGACCTACCTCCTCCAACAAAATTAAATGCATTTTCACCTGTTTGTAGATTGGGTTGGTAGCTTATTCCCTTTGCAACTAAGCCCTTCAGCTTGTTTATATTGCCGCTAGATACGGCTGAATGAAATAGGCCGTTTCCATCTTTGTCTTTAGCGTCTAAGTCGAGTCCTTTTTCAACAAAATAGTCTAGGAAAGAGAGGTCGTCAAGTCTGCCAATTGCAACTTGAGCTACATTTTTTCCATTTTCGTCTCTGTCGTTCACTATGTCTGCTCCATTTTCTAAGCAAAATTCATAAAGTTCTTTGTCTGCCTTGCCGCTTTGAGCCACATGCATGAGTAAGGACTGACCATGGCTGTTAATGAGATCAGTTCTTGAACCCTTTTCTAATAATAACTCCATAACTGGGAGGTTTCCTTTCATGGCTGTCCACATAAGGTAATTGTTAGAATGGTGTGTCATTTGGTTGACATCTGGTCCTTTGTCCAAAAGGTATTTCACGGTTTCTAAAGGAAGGTCTGCCATGATTGCTAGCAATGTACCGTCCCAGCCACTGGGGCCCATTTCTAGTATATCGTTCCCTGCTAAGATTTTAGATTCTATGGTTTCTATGCTGGGTTTTTTGGCCCAGAAACCTCGGTCGTGAAATACGTTTTTGCTTTGGGCAAATATGTTACCGCTAAAGAATAAGGCTATTAGCAACGAGAGGCCAACTTTTATGCTGTTTTTGATATTCATTTTCTTATCGTTTTTTGTAATCAAATAGCAAAACCCAAGGAGGCTCTGCTATTTGAAGAGTTGATTTAGTAGATTCCAATGTAGTAAGCATCTGCACCAGTTTTAAGGCTAGCACCTTTTACAAAGCCATTTGGTGATGTAGAGTTGATGTCAAAAATATATACATGACCCTGTTCTCCCAATGGAGCCAATGCCATGTAAAACTTGCCATCTTTCACGACACTATTTTGATATTGCTGCAACCATAGTTTTTCAGGTAGGTTGAGCTTGATAGCTGTATTGTTCTTGATATCCACTCTAGCTACAGACCATACTGGATCACCTGTACCTCCTAGATCTGTATTTGCATACGGCACATATCCAATGCCATTGCCGGCATAAAACCATCCATTAGAGGTTACATTTTCTCCCAATAGATCGGAAAGGTTAAAGCTAAATGAGTTATCGTATTCTCCTCCTTTTATTTTTAAAATATAAGTATCATAATCGCTGCTAGGAACCGATATTAACTGATATACATCACCATTTTCATCTACATGACAAACTGGAGTTCTATAACCATTCGTAGCACCTTTTGCTCCAGCTATACCAGATTTGATAATTCTAGGGTTTGTCAAAGAAGGGTAGTCTACTACTAGTGTTTCCACACCTGTATACGTTGCCGTTTTTCTTGCATCTGTTGCTGCATCATATGAGTTTTTTCCCATGCCGTAGAATGCTTTGCCTCCCGCGACTATGGGTGCGTCAATTCTGAAAACGTAGTCTCCAATAGCTTGATCCTCCGCACTAACAGGGATTTCGAATTCTTCAATTTTACCAATTTCAAGATTGTCTAGATTCACTGTCATGATTCTAGCTGTAGGTTGTGTTTTTATAAAAGCACCAGAAGTGTTGTCATAAATCCTTTCTGAAACCACATTGTGAAGCATTGCATACTCGTCATCTATTCTTGTCCATCTTGGGTTTGTAGTTCCAATTGCGTATTCTACATTGGTTTCAGATAACTGTGTATAATTTTGCCCTCCGTTTACCCCAAATTTATAGATTCGTCCTCCACCGTAGTCAAGATCATAAAGTGATTTTCCATCAGAGGATGTAAATATTCTAGCAGTTCTAGATGAAGGTACTTCAAAGCCGTATCCATCAAAACCGATGGTACCTGTGCTTAGATCAAGTAAATTTTGAACATAGGTAGTAGAAACACTACCCGAGCCTACGGCCATAGCTATTGAAAATGCCCTTTCTTCTTGTTCTTCTTCACCCTCTTCGGCACCTACTGTTACTGTTTCGCAGCTTACAGCTGTTAAAAATAAACTAGCGAGGATAACTAACGTTTTGAAATTGTAAAAGTTAATATTCATTATGTGTTTAATTAAAATATATTATAGTTCAGTTTTGTATAAAAAGCTCTTCCAGCTTTTTGCAAGGCATAATTATCAAAGACCTGCTCATTGAAAATGTTCTTTGCGTCAAAGCTTATTGTTATTTTGTTGTTGGGCAGTGTAAAAGCAAAGCCCAAGTCATTTACTAGTTGGGTAGGAATGATGTCTTTTCCTGCACTTCCTAGGCTCTCCCAGTCTCTAAAAAATTGGTGTACATAACTTAAGTTATGATAGATAGAGACGCGGCTGCCCTTAAGAATAAGGTCGTTTAGGTTGTATCTTGTGTTGTTATTTAAAGTAAAATATGGCTCGTTTCTTAAGCGGTCTCCGAAATAGATATACTGTGAGCCATTGGCGTCAAACTGTTTATTGAATCGTGCATTGAACAAAGAGACTCCCAGTTTTAGAAACAGTTTTTCGATGTAAGAATAATTCAGTTCTGAATCCACACCTCTACTCAAAACAGCATCTTGGTTTTCAAATGAAAACGTTTCGTCTTGTTGGTTTGCCACAGCTTGGCGAATCATCCCTTTGGTATCTCTGAAAAAGACATTGCTCATCAGCTTAAAAGTGTGTCCGCTTGTTCTAAATGGTCCAATATTAAGTCCAACGTTTAAGTTTTGGCTACTCTCTGGATTGAGTTGATAAGAGGGGTTTATATTTTCTGCGGTATTGCCGAAAACCTCTTGACCAGTTGGGAGTCTGATCGCATTTTCAAGTGAAGTCATTATTTGTAATTTTCGTATCAATTGAAACGAAACAGCTAATCCATAACCGTTTTTTGTAGTGGTTTTGTCATATTCATAAGCAGTAACAGCTCCACCTCTTGAGGCTCGTACGGCGTCTTTTAAACTTACGTTTTGATTATAGAATTTGTAGAATAATGAAGACTTTAGCTTGTCGGTAAAGAAGCTGTTTTCAATAGCTAATCCGTAGACATCCTTGGTGAGGTATCGAGTATCTATTAGTTCCCTTTCGGCAAGTGGTTTAAGAGGGTCATCTGGTTTACGTTGAAAACCTGTTCGGAGGAAATTAAAAACCAATCTATTTCCTGCGTTGAAATTGTAAATTCCGCTGGCTTTTAAGCTAATCGTACTTTCTATGTCTTCATTTAAAGTTGGTACGCCAGCTTCTGCTCCAGAAGACCATTCTTCCCATTTACCGTCTTCATTGAAATCTGATAACTCACCATACCAGTTAGTAATATACGCAACAGTATCTACTACTTTTCTTTTGAGGTTTGACTTAGAACCAAATAATGAAATGTCCAAATTCTTAAAAAGAAAGCCGTCTTTTTTATAGGTCGCGTTGAACATTCTGGTGCTTTGGTATGCACGTCTGTAGGCGTATACTGATTCCATTGTGGCACCATGTTGGACATCTTTGTCAAGGTCCGAAACCACCATACCCACATATGCCTTGTCAGCCCATTTTTTGTCGGAAACTCCAAGGTCAATTTTGGAACCATAGGATTGGTAAGAATCATGAAATCTTTCGGCAGTGATGTAATCTATTTTTCCGAACTTATTGGTGATGTAAATTTGATTTCCCCACACATCATAATTGTTGTCGGAGTAATTGTAGAATCCTGAAGCATTGAGGGTTATACCTGTTTTCTTATTCCTTAGTGAAGTGTTTAAGCTTGCGTTGTGGGTATTAAATGAGCCAACTGAGTAGGCCACATTCATCATGTTCTTTGCCTCTTCGTTCAATATGATATTAATTGCCCCACCCAAAGCATCTGTAGCTAGCTCAGCAGGAACAACGCCCTTGTAAACTTCTATTCTTTCTATGAGATTGGTAGGAAGGCTACTTAAAGAAAAAGAAGGCCCAAAGTTCTCGATAGGCACACCATCGATGAATATCCTTATCGAACTCCCTGATAGCCCATTTATATTATATACCACTCTTGAACCTTGCCCCCCAGACTGTCTTATTCTAACACCTGCACTTTGGTCGAGTAAATCCATGGCTTGTACAGACTGGAACTTTATGTCTTTGGTTTCAATAGCATTTACCGCAAAACCCTTGGTTTCTATTTTAGTTTCGGTGGATTTTGCTGTGACATATATTTCGTCTAGTTCGCTTGCGTCTTCAGCGAGTTCAATCTTATAATTAAAGTGGGAAGTATTGAGGTTAAGTTTTATACTCTTCTTGGTAAAACCTATGGAAGAAATTGTTGCATTGTAGTTGCCTTCTTTAATTCCTTTTATTTCAAAATTACCATTCTCATCTGTTTGGGTTCCCCAAGATGTTTTGTCCAAAATAACATGGGCAAATGGAACGGGCTGTCCTTTTTTTAAATCGGTCACCTGACCAGAAAAAGATACTTGGCAATAGCCGTGTATAGAGCAGATGGCAATTAGCAGAAGGGTTTTTAGAAAACTCAAGATTTATTCTTATTTAGACCAATTATAAATTGAGCTGCAAAGAAATGAAGCAATGATTTAATAAGCAAGTCTTATTTAGAAAAAATCTAAATAAGGAAATTTCAATACTTCTAAGTGGTGTTTATTAGCAATTGATATTGAATAAATCCTAACTAAGATCCGGCGAAAATGAATTTTATTTTAGGTGTTACTGACATTGAAAGCCCTAACTACACACAAATATTAGCGAGTAATTCTAAGAGTATTTAACTCTTTAAAATTTGTGTTACAAGGTTTTATTGTAACCAGGCTTTAATTTTAGATGGCTGGGTAAGATAGCTATTTCCTAATTCAAGCCACAGACCATCACCAAATTGAAGGTAGATTCCTTCTTTGCTTGGTGATTCTGTTCTTGCTTTTTCGTACTTAATTTCTGCCACAAAAATGTCCTCTAAGAAGGCATTGAGCTGCTTCCAAGTCAATGATTGTACCTCTTTATTTTTAGTAAGCGTAAATGACCTTTCTACAAATGAAGCATTGAATTCGTAAACGTTTCTTCCGTCGTGGTTGATTCTAACTATCTCAATAAAAAGAGGAGCTTCTCGCTCTGCTTTTTCTAAGATTGCTTGTTGCATTTGCTCCATAAAAAGCTTCCAATCTTCCGTGTTCTCAGGAAATTGTCCACTTACTTCTATATATTCCTCGTGGTCTTCGAGCGTTTCTTTTTTGTGAAAAGTACTTTTGCTGTAAATAGCATCCAATGCATCTAGCCATACAATAGGTAGGTTGACTCTTAACTTAAAATCGTCGTTATCAGTAAATCCTTCGTCTATTATTTCATCAATTGTAAGGACCTCTCTCTCTAGATAATTAATCTCAAACGACGCCTGCATGCCACTAGAAAAAGGTTTTGTCTCTATTTCTATAGCGTGGGCATAAGGTGGAGGTGTTAACTCATTTGTTTGAAACTTGAGGTTCAATGTAGGCATCTATGGTTCTTAGTTTATCTATTTTACCAGATTTGGTATATTTAAATTCCGCCAAAGGGTAAAACATTTTTGGAATCTCAAAATTAGGCATTTTACCCTTAAATATTTCCCTGTTTAGAGTTATATCGTTTGATTCAATATAAGTACAACAGAGTTTTGTTCCCAAAGTCTCGTCTGGCAAGCCAAAGCAAAATAGCGTATGTCCTGAGATTTGGGTAAGCTGAGATTCCACTTTTTCTAGCTGAATTTTCACTCCACCGCTGTTTATCACATTATCTGCCCTGCCCAAAATTTGGAATTTGTCTTTAGTTTCATTTAAGAGGACAAGGTCGTTGGTTTCTATCCATTCAAAACCCGTGGAAGGAGCGGCTATTTTAAGGGTATTTCTATCGCTATTTTCTAATTTGACTTTAGGTAAAGCTGTGAATTCTTTATCATTCAGGTTCCTAACGGCAATGTGGGTGATTGTTTCTGTCATGCCATAAGTAGCCTTAAACGGAAGGTGAAGCTCTATTAGTTGTGCTTCCAAATCTTCGGGAATACTTGCACCGCCTATCAGAATTACCTTGGCTCTCTTTAGCAATCGCAGGTTTGCTATTGAAGAAATACTCATCTTGATTTGCATTGGAACAAAAGCAAATACAAAAGAGTCAAAAGTTGTTCCAGCAAGTCTTTCAAATTCATGAAGATCTGGAATTGGATTTGAGCTAGGTGAAATAGAAATAAGTTTGGCTTTTAATTCAAAAGCCCTCACTATCATCATTTTACCTGCAATAGATTCGGTGGACAAATTACAAACGAAAACATCATTTTTGTCCAAAAGAAAAGCATCAATACTCATTTGTACCGATGCTTTCATATAATCTTTCTGTAATTCTATTGACTTTGGCTCACCAGTAGAACCCGAAGTGAAGACTGTGATCTTATCACTTTTACTCTTCCATTCTAGTATGAAGTCAAGGACATTTTGATCGACATCATTAAAGTGTTGCCTTATTACAGAGTCTTTCTCAAAATCAACGAGTATCATTACTCAAATATCCTTAAAGTATTAGATGTTGCGGTGTAGGATGTATTAAATTTCTTCAGTGCTGTTGTTGCTGGTTTTTCTTTAACTGCTCCTGTAGAACTAAAAACTGATCCATGTGCTGGGCATACAAAATCGTCCGTTTCTTTTCTGTAAAGGTCAATTGTAGTTCCCTGATGCGTACAGGCACTAGAAACAGCTACAAATGAACCATCCAATTTACGAGCTGCAATTACTCCTTCAGACTTAATTACAAGAAAACCACCATTTTGCTTAAGAGCAGTATTGCCAGTAGCATCGAGGTTAAGCGTAAAGTCAACTTTATCTCCGTTTCCAGGTTTAATCATTGGGTCAGGAATTTCGGACTCACCGCATGATTGGAGGCAGTTCATCAGCATAATAGCTCCAAAGCCTAAACCCACTTGTTTCATGAAGTCCTTGCGATCAATTACTTTGGATTCAGTTTTATCAATTTCTTGTGTTTGCATAATGTGGTAGGTTGTTTAGAAAGTCAAATTTCTACTACTATATACGAACTACCATAGAAAAGGTTGAGTTTTTCACGTATTTTTTTTAATAACTAGTTTAAATTTGTACAAACAGTTTAGTCAAAACGGCGTTTTAAAATCATGAGCGAAATAGAAAATCCCATAGATATCAAAATGGTGGCGGATAATCCAGGTTTAATGGAGTACGCCACATCGGCTGGTAGTGCAATCATAAAGCCTGAAGACATGGGTAAGGTGAAAGGAAAAGCACAAATGGCAATGCGTCAGCAGACTTTTGATCAGCTGGAAAAACTTTATCGCCAGATAGATTTTTTGACTAAACAAGCAAGTGAGATTAAGGATCGTATAGAAGTATCTGAGAGGATTTATGATGCCAAGATGAGTTTTGAGCCAGTAATCAATCACTCTTATTATCTTTATGAAAAAAAAGACGGAATGGATGTTTTATCCATGGTTGCTCCAGAAGAGTGGGGTGGAAGGCTTCCTTTCAATCATTTCCTAGCTAAAGCTTTACTTTTGGCAGATCATACTTGGAAAGTTGAATTTGTAAATCAAGAAATGGAAGCTGACTTTATTAATATACCATCATGAATTATTGGCTCGTAAAATCTGAACCTGAATCGTACTCTTGGGATACTTTTGTTGCCAAGGGAAAAGATATGTGGGATGGTGTACGGAACTACGCAGCTCGCAATCACATGAGAGAAATGAAACTTGGTGATCAAGTTTTGTTTTATCACTCAAACAAAGGAAAGGAAATAGTGGGCATCGCAAAAGTAGTAAAGGAGCACTACCCAGATCCCACTACTGATGATGAACGCTGGTCGGTTGTAGAGCTGGCACCCATCGAGAAATTGCCTAAAACTGTAACTTTAGATCAAATAAAACAGGACGAGAGTTTGTCAGATATGTCCTTGCTTCGCCAAAGTCGACTATCTGTTCAGCCTGTGTCTCAATATGCTTTTGATAGAATTCTTGGCATGGCATATACCGAAAAGTAATCTATTCGTTATAAATTCGTTTGAGTTTTAACCATAACATACTTCTGAATTTTGTAATGAGAATTTTACTGCTTTGTTTTCTTTTAATTTCAACCATTTCTCAGGCCCAACTTCTCAAAAATATTGAAGTGGAGGTTGTTGGACGCCCTACTTGGGATATGGAAATATCTCTTGGAGAAGAAGGTTTGATCTTTCTTGTTAAGTCGGACGTCACCAAAATCAATATTTTCAAGTTTGACAGTGACCTTAATGAAGTTTGGCGAAAAGAGTATTTTTTAGATGCAGAAAGGGCTCCCAAAGCTTACACCATTGCGAACGATAATGTTTCGTTCTTATTCAGTGAAACTCAAGGGATGTATTACCAGGTTTTTGAAGTGGCTCTCCACTCTGGAGAATTGATACAATCTGGTTTTGAGTTGCGTGATTTCTTTGTAGACCAAGATTATGTTTTCTTAGATAATAAAGTGATAATGGCGGGAAGCAATGCAAATGGAGCTGCTTTTTACCAATATGATTTCGAGAATAGAATTGGAGATTTGGTCGAAAAGGATATCACAGGAGACGTTCAAGTCAATCTTTTTGAATACTTACCTGACGAAAATAAGATTGAAAGTCTTTGGTCAGTTAAGGTGAATGGATATAGCAACGAAAAGAAAAAGAAAGGCCAATATATCAAAGATTCATACATCGTTCATGCTGTCTTTGATACAACAGGCAATCTGATAAGCAAGCACAAGATAGGTCAAAATGCTGGTAAATTTCCTACACAAGCCCAGCTTGTACGACTGAAAAATGGAGATAGACTTATCATGGGACTCTATCAGTCTACTGAAGGTGATAAAGGGGTGTTTACTTTTGGACTCAACTATGATAAAGTGATTAAAACATATCCATTCACTCAGATGCTTAAAGGGCCAAAAGCTCTTGCAAATGAAGACTTACAGCAATTGTATACCAATTATAAGTTTTTAGATATCAAACCCATTCTAGGGAACGATGGGCAGATTCTATTTGGAGGCGTGTTTTTTAGCCCTAAATACAATACCGTAACCGAATACGATAGGAACAATAACTATCCTTATGGCACGGGTTATGGAAGTAGATATGGATACGATCGATATGGCATGAATAGGTCATCTTCACGAAGCCGTTCAAGAGAGGTTTTTGTAGGCTTCAATTACCCTACTGGATTTGTAGCTGAGTTTACTCCTGATGGGACTTTGTTAAAACAAAACCGGATTGATTTAAACCATCAATCCATGCAAATACAACAGCCAATTACCTTTAATCAAGGTGGATCCGTTGCGTTTTGTGTTCAGGGAGATGTAGCAACCAACAACTTTAACATTAGTAATAAGCCTATTCGTTATAAACTGTCGGAAGAGAGTAACAAGCAAAACGCTTACTTGCCTCACTACGAGGGTGTTTACTATTGGTTCAATAACTATTTCTTTGCCATTGGTTCTAGGTCGAAAATAGAAGCAATTTCTGTAAATGACAATCGAACTGAATCAAGTTCAACTAAGAAGAAAAAAAGACGAAAAAAGACTCCTGCTTCCTTTTCGCAGGTTCGGAAAGTATTCTACTTGACAAAAATAGCTAGTGGTGTATAGAGAATTGTGATTTTACTTTTCTTACAACCTTATTTTTTGGATTTTTGCAAACGGTTCACTTAATAAATAAGACCATCAGACTTTTAAGTTTATTTTCGATTGTTTGCTTTGCTTTAATTTCTTGTTCTTCTGGTAGCGGAGGTAAGGACAGCTTGCCGCGTTTTACAGTCTTGAACGGAGATTCTTTACAGTATTTTGCAGTCAATTATTTAGACGAAGAACTAAGTAAAAGCAGCTCTTCCGCTGTTGATTTTTACAAAAGGGCAAGAGCAAAATTTCAAACCGGCCTTACTGAAAAGGCCTTGGAGGATATTTATATTGCTGCCAATAAGGATGGCGATAACCCAGATATCCTTTTATTGCAAGCTAGGATTCAATATAGCCTCGGTATTTTTGATAAAGCTGCAAAGTCTGCAGACTTGGCCGAGTCCCTTGGAAATGAAAGTAAAGAGTTATTTGTTTTAAAGGCATTGCTCAATTCCCGAGATGGAAACCTCAATGTTGCCAATGATTACATTAAGAATGCATTACTCAAGGCTCCGTTTTCAGGAGATGTTTGGTTGACCAAAGGAAAGATTAGCTCTCAGGCAGGTTCGCAAGAGGAAGCCATGAGTGACTGGAAAAGGGCAATTTTGCTAAACCCCTTGGAGTTTGAAGCATATCAAATTTTAATAGACGAATATATAAAACTTGAAAAAGTAGATTCGGCATTGTTGTACAATGAAAAAGCTATTTCAAAATTCAAGCATAATGTTGATTTAGAAATTAACAAAGCTGCGATTCTGGAACAAGTAGGAGCATTAGATAGTGCAGTTGCTGTTTATTCTAATATAGTTAGAAAATATCCTAGCCGATTAGATGTGCTAACCAGCTTAGGTAACACATATTTTAAAAATAAAAATTACTCATCTGCTTACGTGACTTATCGTAAAGTTCTTGATAAGTTACCTACCAATGCCAATTTGTATTATTTGGCAGGTCTGAGCAAAGAAAAAATGGGAGATTACAATACGGCACAAGAATTGTATATTTTGGCTAGTGCGAAGGATTCCACCGATGGGAAGTACAATCAAGCTTACCGACGAGTTGAATACATCATTGAAAGTAGTGTAAGAAGAAGAATTAATCAAAGGGCAAAAGCTACTAAGAAAGAAGAAGAGGCTCCGATATTAAGAAGAAAGGTATTCAGTGTAGAGCCTTTAGAAAAAAAGACAGAGATTAAAACGAATTAGAAAATGGTCAAAGTAACACTGCCCGATGGTAGCGTAAAAGAATTTAATGATGGCAGCACAGCAATGGACGTCGCTCTTTCTATAAGCGAGGGACTTGCTCGTAATGTATTGGCAGCCAAGGTAAATGGTGAAGTGTGGGACTCTAACCGTAGTCTTCCACAGGAATCAAACTTGCAACTTCTCACGTGGAATGATGATGATGGGAAGTCAACGTTTTGGCACTCTTCTGCTCACCTTATGGCTGAAGCATTGGAAAGCCTATATCCAGGCATAAAGTTTTGGGTAGGACCTCCAGTCGAAAATGGTTTCTATTATGATGTAGATGCTGGTGAAAAAACAATTACTCATGAAGATTTTGCCAAAATAGAGCAAAAAATGATTGAGCTAGCTCGCCAAAAAAATGTGTTCGAAAGAATTCCTATTTCTAAAGCAGACGCAGTTTCATATTTTGAAAATAAAAATGACGAGTTCAAGCTAGATTTACTTTCTGGTCTTGATGATGGAACAATTACGTTATATAAGCAGGGTAACTTTACAGACCTATGTCGTGGACCGCATATTCCTAATACAGGATTTATCAAAGCTGCGAAAATAATGAATGTAGCTGGAGCCTATTTTAAAGGTGATCAGACACAAAGGCAACTTACAAGGATATATGGTGTTACTTTTCCAAAACAAAAAGAATTGGAAGAGCACCTAAAACGACTGGAAGAAGCAAAGCAAAGAGATCATAGGAAACTAGGTCAAGAGTTAGAAATATTTGCTTTTTCTGAAAAAGTAGGAAAAGGTTTACCTCTTTGGTTACCAAAGGGTGCAATGTTGAGAGAAAGACTTGAAAACTTCTTGAAACGAGCTCAACTACGTGCTGGTTATTTACCAGTAGTAACTCCTCACATTGGTAGTAAGCAACTTTATGTGACTTCTGGTCACTGGGAAAAATATGGTGAAGACTCTTTCCAGCCGATCAAAACGCCGGAAGAAGGAGAGGAGTTTATGCTAAAACCAATGAATTGTCCTCACCATTGTGAGATTTTCAAAACTAGACCTAGAAGTTACAAAGAACTTCCTCTTCGCCTAGCGGAATTTGGAACAGTTTATAGATATGAGCAGTCAGGTGAGTTGCACGGTCTAACTCGTGTGAGAGGTTTTACTCAAGACGATGCACATATTTTTTGTGCCAATGATCAAGTAGAAGATGAGTTCAAAAAAGTAATTGATTTGGTACTTTATGTATTTAAATCACTTGGCTTTGATGATTTCAGTGCTCAGGTATCATTGAGAAGCAAAGAAGATAGAAGTAAATACATTGGAAAGGACGAAGATTGGGACAAAGCTGAGCAGTCAATTATAAATGCAGCAAACGAAAAAGGTCTCAAAACAGTTATAGAGTATGGAGAGGCGGCATTTTATGGACCGAAACTCGACTTTATGGTTAAGGATGCCCTTGGTCGTAAATGGCAATTAGGAACTATTCAGGTCGATTATCAATTACCTAATAGATTCGAACTTGAATACGTAGGTGCTGACAATCAGAAACATAGACCTGTAATGATCCACAGAGCTCCATTCGGCTCAATGGAAAGGTTTATTGCAATACTAATTGAAAATACAGCTGGTAACTTCCCGTTATGGCTTTCGCCAGAGCAGATTGCAATTCTTCCTATTTCTGAAAAATATGAAGATTATGCCAATGAAGTATTTTTAAGACTGCAAGAGGAAGATATTAGAGGATATATTGATCACAGGGACGAAAAAATCGGTAGAAAGATTAGAGATGCCGAAGTAAACAAAGTTCCGCTCATGCTTATAGTAGGAGAGAAAGAGATGGAAGAAGGTAAGATTTCGGTTAGAAAAAAAGGAGAAGGAGACATTGGGACTTTAAGTATAGGTGAATTTATTACTTATGCCAAAGCAGAAATCAATAAAAATGTCCCTAATTTTGGAAAAAGTTGATTCTTTGATATACTTTTGACTTTTAGAATCTAACTTACTGTTAAACAAAGAGATTTAAAAATTAATAATTATTATAAAACGCTGAATGGCAAAACACTTTAGAAGAAACAATCGAGGTCCAATAAGAGAAAGAGACAAGCATAGAATCAATGGCTTAATAAGAGTACCAGAGGTTCGATTGGTAGGAGAAAATATAGAACAAGGGGTTTATACAATAGAAAAGGCAAGAGAAATTGCTAGAGAGCAAGGACTAGACCTGATCGAAATTGTACCTAACTCTGTTCCTCCAGTTTGTCGAGTGTTGGATTATTCTAAATTCAAATACGAGCAAAAGAAGAAAGAAAAGGAATTAAAAGCCAAGCAACACAAAACAGTTATCAAGGAGATTCGTTTTGGTCCTAATACGGATGAGCATGATTTTAACTTCAAAATGAAGCATGCAGAGAATTTCTTAAAAGAAAACTCAAAAGTGAAAGCTTATGTCCAGTTCATTGGTCGTCAGATTGTTTTCAAAGACCGTGGTTTTGAATTGCTCAAAAAGTTTGTTGAGGAGCTTGATGCAGTAGGGAAACCTGAGGCACCACCAAAATTAGAAGGTAAAAGACTTTCAGTTATTCTTTCTCCAAAAGGAGGGAAGAATTAAAATAGAAAAGGCTCCAATTTTGGAGCCTTTTCTATTTTATTGCCATATAACTTTTCCGTCGGAATTATACCAAGGTTCAAAAAGGTCATTGAATTCTTTTTCAATTACATTTCTTTTGATCTTTAGCGAAGGGGTAAGTTTATTGTTTTCTACATCCCAAGTTTCTTTCATTACTATCACTTTCTTAATCTTTTCGTAAGACTTCAATTTAGGGTTAAGTGTTGATAGTTGATCTTTTAAGTTTTTCTCTATAGTTTCTTTCGACTCTTTTAGAGCAATTTCGGATAAAACTACCAAAGCCATAGGCTGAGGGAGGCTTTGGCCCACCACACAAACTTGGTCAATGAAATGATTATCTGCAAATCCTAGTTCTATTTGTGCGGGAGCTACATATTCACCTTTAGAGGTTTTGTACATTTCCTTAACCCTGCCGGTAATACTTAAGAATTTTTCAGAGTCAATTACTCCTACATCACCGGTATGAATCCATCCGTCGGAGTCGAGTGTTTCGGCTGTTAAGTTTGGTTCTTTATAGTAGCCCATCATATTCCAAGGGGAGCGGGTTAATATTTCCCCTGTATCGGAATCAATATGAACTTCCATTTCATTGTACAGCTTTCCTACTGAGTTATCTTTATTTTGGCCTTTTGGCATGTTGGAGACTGCTCCTAAGTTTTCGGTCATTCCGTAGGCTTCTTGAATAGTAATTCCAAGTTTGGCAAACCAATGAACAAGCGATACTGGCATAGGGGCTGCACCAGTTAGAATAAGTTGTGCGTCGGCGAGCCCAAGTCCGGAACGTATTTTTTTCTTAACAATACTATTCAAAATCGGAATTTTGAGAAGCGTGTTTAATTTCTTTTGAGTCAATTTGCTCAAAATTCCCAATTGGAATTTAGTCCATATTCGTGGTACAGCTAAAAAGTGGGTTGGGCTTGCACTTTGTAAGTTTTTGGCAAAACTCTCAAGAGATTCAGCAAAGTAAATTGTCCCTCCTGCAATAAAGCTAAACATCTCAACCAAATTTCGCTCTGCTATGTGACAAAGCGGGAGGTATGAGAAAAAACGTGTGTCGGGGAGCCCTAGCATACTTCGGTCTCTAGAGTGATACAACACAGCTGCCATCGCGGCAAAACTCACCATAACTCCTTTTGGGTTTCCAGTGGTTCCACTCGTATATATGATTGTCATTAGTTCATCTAATGTTGGGTAGTAATTCTCAGTAAGTGGCTCATGTTTTTCCAGTAAATCGTCCCACTGTAAATGTTCGGGATCTGGGTTGTAAGTAGGGAATGAAATGCAAGTTACATTGTCTGGAATACCCGGTTTCATATCAGCCCACGTATCTAGTTTTCCTACAAACAGGAATTTAGAATCACTATGACTAACAACCTGCTTTATTTGATCGCCTACAAGTGTTGGGTAAAAAGGAACAGATACATGACCAGCCATTAAAATTGCCATATCGCAGATAATCCACTCTGCACAATTTTTGGAAACTAAGCCAATATTACTTTTAGGAGGAAGGTTTTGAGCCTTCAGAAAGGCCGCAATTCTTCTAATTTGATTTCCTGTTTCTTTCCAAGTAAAATCCCTGTAGCTATCACCAAATGGTTGTCTGAGATATACTTCATCTGCTTTTTCTTTTTCCCAATAGTAAAAATATTCAAGTATACTTTTGTCGGCAGAGGCATTCATAGGTTATAGGTTTTTTTAGATTAATACAATATAGAAATATATTTTCAAAAGAGAACACCAGCCTTTTCTTTATATCTTTAGTTTTGTTGCTTATTAGAGCAAAGAGAAACATAGGAATAAGAATTCATACTAAATGAGTGTACCGTTAGCAGAACGCCTAAGACCCAAAAACTTGGAAGAGTACATTGGTCAAGAGCACATTTTGGGAAAAGGAAAACCATTGAGAAGGGCATTGGAGCAAAATCTGGTGCCATCAATGATTCTGTGGGGACCTCCTGGGGTTGGTAAAACAACTTTGGCATTGATGCTCGCTGAAGTTACCAAAAGACAATTCTATCACCTAAGTGCAATTAGTGCGGGAGTCAAAGAGTTGCGAGAAGTGCTCAAAAGACCCAGTGGTTTGTTCCCACCTATATTATTCATAGACGAGATACATAGATTTAATAAATCGCAGCAGGACGCTCTTTTGGGGGCTGTAGAGAAAGGGGCTGTTACGCTCATAGGGGCAACCACGGAAAATCCTTCTTTTGAGGTAAATTCGGCCTTGCTTTCGCGTTGTCAAGTTTATGTTTTGGAGGCTTTTGGGGTTAAGGAGCTTGATAAAATTGTTGAAAGGGCATTGAGTCAAGATAATGAACTCAAGCAACTGGATGTGGAGGTAAAAGAAAATACTTCTTTGTATAGAATCAGTGGTGGTGATGGTCGTAAGTTGCTCAATCTGCTTGAATTAGTAGTAAATGCTCAACTACACCTTGATAAAATAGTTATCGACAATGACAAGGTAGAGGAGCTGGTTCAAAAGAACTTAGGTAGGTACGATAAATCTGGTGAGCAACATTACGATATTATCTCTGCTTTTATAAAATCTATGCGTGGCAGTGATCCCAACGCAGCTTTGTATTGGATGGCTAGAATGATAACTGCTGGTGAAGACCCTAATTTTATTGCGAGAAGAATGCTCATTTTGGCATCGGAAGACATTGGGAATGCGAACCCTACTGCCGTAATTATGGCAAATAATTGCATGGATGCTGTGAAGAAGATTGGGTATCCAGAATGTAGGATAATTCTTGGTCAAACAGTGATCTATTTGGCCACTTCTCCCAAAAGTAATGCCTCATATGTGGCTATTGATAGGGCACTAGCTATGGCTGAGCAAACTTCGCACTTACCAGTTCCGCTAGCATTAAGAAATAGTCCAACCAAACTTATGAAAGAGATTGGCTATGGAAAAGATTATAAGTATTCTCACGATTATGAAGGAAATTTTAAGCAGCAGAACTTCCTTCCAGATGATTTAAAAGGCCAAATATTTTATGAGCCTAGCAACAATCCAAGAGAGAATGAGCTCAAGACAAAACTTAAAGCTTGGTGGAAAGACTGGTACAATTATTAAATCTTATTTTTCAAGATTAATAAGTGCTTCAAAATCCACAATGTTTTCAATCAAAAGCTTCGCAACTATTTGGTTAGTGGCACTTAGTTGCCCAAGACTCGCATTGAAGGCTTCTAGTAATGAACTTTCATCAAGTGCAATTGCAATTTTGTTAGTTTGAAGTGAGTTCAAATTGAAGTTAAACTTTGCAGTAATACTAAAGTCTTCCAAAAAATATTCAAGTTCAATCTTGTCTTTGGATAGCGTATATGTTCCGTCAAATACTTTATCAGACTTTGTAATGGAGGTAAGGTTGATTTTAGCATTTGTGCTGTAAGTTCCGTCCGAATTGAATTTGAAAAATACTGCTTCTTTGCTAAGGTCTATGTCACTTACTTGTGCCGTTGTACCTTTGGTTTGATAGGTAGTTTTTACTGTTGTGACATTCCATTGTCCCTCTACACTTGCTATTGGATCAATTTCTGGGTCCTCGCTTTTATCACATGATACCAAAAGGAAACTGAAAAGTGCGATTATCGTAAGTGTGCTTTTAAACATCATAGGGTTTTATTTTTGACAGTTTAACGAAAAACTTGCCGAGTTTATTCGATTGGAAAAGTTTATTAGTGATTGTTCAATCGTAAATTCTTTTTCATTTGCAGACTCCGTTAAGCTTTGGATATAATCTTGAGTATCCATGTACAATACAGGATTATTGGAGTTGATATTTTTAATTTGGAATATTAATCCAACATCTCCTTGAAGTTCGTCATCGTAAAAAATTAGTACAATCTTGTCTTCTTGTCCATCCTTGAAGAATTGGTAAGTACCAGTTTTTGTAAAGCTAGGAGAGATTTGAAGTTTTGAAAGCGATAGGTCGCTGTTGGTCGCAAAGTCTAAAGTGCTGTAAAACTGAATGAATATACTGTCTTTGCTTATGTTTTTGGATGAACTCTGCGGTGCGGCCGAAATTTCAGAAATATTGGAATCGACACTTAGTATATTCCATTTACCTATTATTGTTGCAGGCGGAGTTTCACTAGGTGTTGTGCAAGTGACGAAAGCATACGAAAGTGTTAGGAATAATAATCCAAGTTTAAATCGTTTCATCTATTATATAATCTATTTCTTTAACAGATTGTTTAATGAATAATTCACCCAGAAAACCCGCTAGGAACATCTGAAAGCCAATAATTATAGCTGACAAAGCGATAAAGAAGAAAGGATTATCTGTGACGTTTCTATAGCTTAATCCATTTACAATGTTATATACTTTTTGGACCATCAAGTATACAGTAATGACACTGCCCAAAAAGAAAGCTAACACGCCAAATGTACCAAAGAAGTGCATTGGTCGCCTACCAAATTTATTGACAAAAGTAAGGCTTAAAAGGTCTAAAAAGCCGTTGATAAATCTGTCAATGCCAAATTTGGTTGTGCCGTATTTTCTAGCTTGATGATGCACTGGTTTTTCTGTGATTTTATCAAAGCCATTCCACTTTGCAATTACTGGAATGTACCTATGCATTTCACCGTAAATATTAATTGATTTCACAACTTTAGAATTGTAGGCTTTCAAGCCACAATTGAAATCATGGAGCTGAACTCCCGAAATTTTCCTTGCTGCCCAATTGAAAAGCTTACTAGGTAAGTTTTTGCTTAAAATGGGGTCTTTTCTTTTTTTCTTCCAGCCAGATACCAAATCATAGCCTTGATTTACGACCATGTCGTACAATTCTGGGATCTCATCTGGACTGTCTTGCAAGTCAGCATCCATGGTAATGACAACATCTCCTTTGGTAACTTGGAAACCAGTTTGAAGAGCTGCAGTCTTACCATTGTTTTTGCTGAATTTTATTCCCTTGATATTGGCATTGCCAGTCTGAAGTTGCTTAATAACCTTCCAGGAGTTATCATTGCTGCCATCATCTACAAAGATTACTTCGTAGCTAAATTTATTTGCAGTCATTACCTTTTCAATCCACGAAGCGAGTTCGGGCAGAGATTCGTCTTCATTCAATAGAGGAATGAGAACGCTAATTTGAAGGGAATTCATCGGGAAAGCTGGTTATCAGTAAAGTTTACTTCTTTCAAATGTAAGAAAAAATATAAAAATAGATGTGATTGTATACTTACAATTCAATTATTAGCTAGTGTGAAGTACTATTTGCTTTGTAAAAAAGAGGCTTTAATATGTCTTTAAATCTGTGGATTAGCCAATGTTGGAGCTTTGCAAATGAGATTGTAAGGATTTTGAAAACTCAATTTCGAATCAAAATGAAAACACGCCTTTCGCACAAAGCAAACTAATTAAATGCTTTCTATAAAGTTTTCTTTCTGAGATGAGTAAAGCAAATCAAAGTCGTTTTGGATATGATCTTTTTCGATTTTCTTAACCTTGAAATCTACTTCGCCTGCATAAAAGTTTCTGATTTTCTCAGTTTTAGTCACTAGCTTTTGAACAAATTCATGTGTTGGTGCACCAATTGATTGTCCAAATTCTAAAATGTCTCCTTTGAACATTTTATTAATGGGGATTTGATAGTAGTTGCCATTGCGAGCAGCACATATACATGTACCATTGTATTCTTCAGAGGCTGCAAATTGGTTAAAAGCAAGTTGGGCTTTTGAGTAATCATCAGCATTTTCACCAAATATTATGGCAACCTTCTTTTTCTCTTTCGCATTGCTGGCCTGCATTAAGGCATCAATTCTTTCAACTAAGGCAGCGTATTTATGCGTATGCTTGCCGCTTCTTTTTCGTTGAATACACGACTGTCTTATCAGATAAGTAATACCTTGAGTGATAGATATGCCAATCTCAATCAATTGCTTGAATATTAGACTGGTAGGTGACATCCCTGGTAAGGTATTGGGATCGTGTAAGATAATTTCGTTTGCCGGAGTAAGGAAGCCATCTATTCTACAAACAACACTCATGCCTGTAAACTCAAAAGCTGTAAGGGCACTCGATTCTATTTTCTCTAGGTTTGTGAAATTAGTATCTACAGGTATACGCTTTTTCGTTGTATTAGTTTGATACTTAGACTTGAAGTCAAATGCTTCTGTATTACCATAGATCTCGGTAGGAGGTAGGGCGTAAGCTTTTAAATCATCGTCTTGAATGATGCCAATAGAGAACTCTCGACCATCGATAAACTCTTCAATAAGTACGAAATCTTCAGAATTGTACGAGGATAATATCGCTTCTTCTGATGTGCTTAGGTAATTATCTAAAGTCTTAATTAAAGTGGTTGGATGGTAGATTGTTTCTCTGTCTAATACAACAGGGAAGCCAATTCCTTCGCTCAGATTGAGCATTTTATCCATTAAGTTTTTCTTCTGTCTACGAGTAAGTTTACTCCAGTCTTTTTGACTTATAGTAGTTTCAAAAAAGCATTGTGACATGGCTTTTGAAAACTCTTCTGTACTTCTCTTTTTGACAATAGCTACCCCAATGGAAGATCCTTGGTGAGGAGATTTTACAACAAATGGAAAACCAATTTCATTTATTAATGCTGAGAATAGGTCCGATTTATTAGCTAAATCCCACTCTTTTTTCGAAATCGTTAATGATTTTTTCTTTTGGTTAGTTGCAACATTGATAAGCTTATTTTGAAAGGACTTATCTATGCCTATTGCCGAACCAAGAAGCCCTGGACCCATATATGGAATCCCAAACCATTCTAATAAACCTTGAATGCTGCCGTCTTCGGCATAAGGTCCGTGCATTACCACAAAAGCGAAATCCATTGCTGCTTTCAGCTTTTCGGGCTTTATTTCCTTACCAATTTTGTATATTAATTTATAAAGTTGAGTATCATTTAACTCACCCAACGACTCTATATAAACCCTGTGACCATTATTGAGGTTTTTTGAAGGGTAGAAATCCTTAAGGGAATCCTCATATAGCAATTCAGGTTTCAATTGAATGAAATTACCAAGGCTATCTACAAAAATTGGAATTGGTTCAAAAATGGACTTATCTATATGTTCAAAAGCTGTTTTCCCTCCTCTGAAAGAAATTTCTCTTTCTCTAGATTGTCCACCGAAAAAAATACCAACTTTAATTTTTGTACTCATTTGAGAGGTATATGGATTATAGTAAAAAGCAATTTTGACCTAAACTGCATTTGTTATTCAAAGTCAAGAAAACCCAAAAGTTTACTTATGCTGTAGTCAAATTAATGGCTTCTACTTTTTTTACTTCTGGTACTGCCTTTAGAATCGCTTCTTCCAATCCCGCCTTAAACGTCATGGCCGACATAGGACATGAACCACACGCACCAAGCAATTCCAATCTAACTGTCATATCCTCTGTAAGTTCTACAATGCTTACGTTTCCTCCATCCGCCTCCAGATATGGTCTAACGGCGTCTAAAGCCTTCTCGATATTTGCTAGTATATTGGTCATTTTTTCTTAAGAGTTCAAAATTAATCTAAAGTGCAAAGAGTACCTAATGTAATATGCTGTTTTTACATATTCACTATATTAACCTTTTCCGAAGCTGGCATATTTGCATTGCGAATTGCAACTTGTTGAGCCAAAGCTTCAGCGGTTTTTTTGAATGCTTCATTCACACTTTGATCCAAATCCATCATTATTGGTCTTCCTTCGTCTCCGCTTTCCCTTATACTTTGTACCAACGGAATTTGTCCTAAAAGCGGTACGCCGTGTTTCTTCGCCATGGCCTCTCCACCATTCTTTCCGAAGATATAATACTTGTTATCAGGGAGTTCTGCAGGAGTAAAGTAAGCCATGTTTTCTACGATTCCTAAAATTGGTACATTAATTTGAGGTTGTTTGAACATCGCAAGTCCCTTATTAGCATCCGCCATTGCAACTTTCTGTGGTGTAGTGACAATAATAGCACCTGTTACAGGGACTGTTTGTACCAAAGTTAGGTGTATGTCGCTTGTTCCAGGGGGAAGGTCAATGAGTACATAATCAAGTTCGCCCCATTCTACATCACCAAAAAACTGCCTCAATGCCTGGCTTGCCATTGGTCCTCTCCATACAACTGCACTATCTGCAGGTGTTAAAAAACCAATTGAAATCATCTTTATTCCATATTGACTTATAGGCTGGATAAGATTCTTGCCATCTTTTTGAGTAATGAGTGGTTGCACATCCTCTGCTCCAAACATGATAGGGATTGAAGGTCCAAAGATATCTGCATCAATGATCCCTACTTTCGCACCAGCATTTTTTAGAGCCATTGCTAAATTAACAGTAACTGTAGATTTTCCTACGCCACCTTTTCCGGAAGAAACTGCGATTATGTTCTTTACTCCAGGAAGTTGTGGTGCATTGTTTCTTATGGAGGTAACATCGGCAGTCATATTAATGTCGATTTGTATACCTTTTCCAAAAGCAGCTTCTAAAGCTGTTACACATCGTTGTTTGATAAGCTCTTTTAGTGGGCAAGCTGGTGTTGTCAGAACTACGGTGAAGCTAAGTTGGTTGACGCCAACTTCCACATTCTGAATCATATTTAAGGTAACTAAGTCCTTTTTAAGATCTGGCTCTTCTACGGTACTTAGTGCTGCAAGTATTTTTTCTTTGGTGATGGAAAGTTCCCCCATTCTTGATAAATATAGTTTGTATGCTAGGTCAACAGCAAATAGTTCGTATTAGTTTAGGACTTAATTGCTTTTTGTAATTCTTTAATTTTTTGATCAATTGAGTTGATTTCTTTTTCCAAATCCACTTTGTAAGGATAGTCCTTTAGTTCTTCAAGAGTTCTTTGAAGGTGATTGAGGAAAGAAATGCTGTACTCGTTAAATGGCCTATGAGCCACATTGCTTTTTAGTTTAGTGAAACTAGCAATATGATTTTTTAGGTTTTGGCTTCCAACTTGCTCCATAAAATAGTCGAGAATATATCTTTCTGAAAAAGGAGCGGGGTGTATAAGGTCATCTTTGTAAAACCTATAGTCTCTTAAGTCATTTGTAACTATTTCGTAGCCAGGGAAATATGACACGTTTTCGTAATTGCTGGCTAGTAAGTGCGAAAAATGAATAAGTGTGGACTTTGAAACACTGTTTCCGATGAGACCCTCTCGGCTATGTATAACAGGACTTACACTTAGAAGAATTTGCAAGTTTGGATTTATCTCCTTGAGCTTTAAAATTAATTCATTGTAAAATTCTTTGAATTCTGTTTCTGTAATGAGTCTTTTTGAGAATTGTGAAGAATTCTGTTTGTGACAGTTTGCTACAATTTTCTCGGATTTATTTAAAACATGAACCCAAGCTGTTCCAAAAGTCAAAATCAGTAAGTCGGCACTTTTTAGATCCTTGCTTACTTGTATGTTTTTTTTCTTAATAATATCAGCTAATTCAATTTCATTCTCAGCCGAAATAATTGAGTGATATTCGAAATGCACAGAAGCTTCATCCTTTAGTGTAAATAATAAAGGAGAAGCTTCTGTGTTATTGATGGCGGTCAGTAAGTTTTGAGCAATAGATATTGGGTTAAATAAAACACCAAAAGGATTGGTCGTATTAATAATTTTGTAATTATCTAAATACTCTCCAATTACTTGTGCAAAGCAAGATCCTAGTGAAAGTATTTGGCTGTCAATATCCAGTTTAAATGGAAATGAAACCCGTTCTATTTCTGTACGAAACTTCAATTTCTCAATGAGATTCTCGTTTTACTACATGTCCTGATTTACCGACTAGGAAATCAAAGTCTGCTCCTTCATGAGCTTGATTTACTCTATCAATATATAGATTTATATACCCTCTATTGAATTCCAAATCAATCGGTTTCCATTCTTTTCTTCTTTTTTCTAGTTCTTCATCAGATACTAGAAGTTCAAGAGATTTCTTTTCTACGTCACATGATATCATGTCGCCGTTTTGAACTAAAGCTAATGGACTTCCAAGAGCAGATTCTGGCGATACGTGTAAGAAAACTGTACCATAAGCAGTTCCACTCATTCTACCATCAGAAATTCGTATGAGGTCATCAACACCCTGTTTGAGTAGTTTTTGTGGTAGTGCCATATTGCCCACCTCAGGCATGCCTGGGTAGCCTTTTGGACCCACGTTTTTAAGAACCATTACAGAGTCTTTGTCTATGTCTAGTTCTGGATCATCTATTCGAGCGTGATAGTCTTCAATGCTTTCAAAAACTACGGCTTTTCCTGTATGCTTGAGTAATGATTTTGAGGCTGCTGATACTTTAATCACGGCACCATCTTTACATAAGTTTCCTCTTACCACTGATATACCAGCATTTTCTTGCAGTGGTTTTTCAATTGGTGTAATAACTTCTTCATTCCAGTTGCGAGCTTTCGAAGAGTTTTCTACGATAGACTTACTATTTACAGAAATTGCTGAGCTGTCTAGGTGATTAGCTAATTCTTTAATTACTACTTGTAGTCCTCCTGCATAGTAGAAATCCTCCATAAGGTATTTTCCACTTGGCATTAGATTTACTAATAATGGTATAGCAGCTCCTAATTTGTCAAAATCGTCAAGTTCTAAATCAATACCCATTCTCCTGGATATTGCTAATAAGTGTAAAATAAAATTTGTAGAACCACCAACTGCGGAATTTACCTTGATAGCATTTTCAAATGCACCACGAGTTAGTACTTTTTCTATAGTAAGATCCTCTTTTACCATCTCCACAATTCGCCTTCCTGTAAGGTGAGACATCATCTTTTTGCGAGAATCGGCAGCAGGAATAGAGGAAATACCAGGAAGTGTTAATCCTAAAGCTTCGGTCATCATTGCCATGGTAGAAGCGGTGCCCATTGTATTGCAATGGCCTATGCTTCGACTCATACAAGACTCAAACTCTTCCAGATCTTCCGAAGTGAATTCTCCTCTTTTCATTTTTTCGTCCACTTTCCACACACTAGTTCCAGAACCGAGAGCTTCTCCTCTGAAGTTTCCATTTAGCATAGGTCCTCCAGGTACAACAATAGTCGGCAACCCAACACTCGCTGCTCCCATGATGAGAGAAGGTGTGGTTTTGTCACAACCTGTGAGTAGAACAACCGCATCAAAAGGGTTTCCTCTAATGCTTTCCTCCACTGTCATAGAAGCGAGGTTTCGGTACAACATAGCTGTAGGTCTTACTAATGTTTCACCAAGAGACATTACAGGGAATTCCAAAGGAAAGCCACCAGCTTCGTAGATGCCATTTTTTACAAATTGTGCTATTTCACGAAAATGTCCATTGCACGGAGTAACTTCAGACCATGTGTTACAAATTCCTATAACTGGCTTGTTTTTAAACTGATCGGCAGGGTATCCTTGATTTTTAATCCAGCTTCGGTATATGATTCCGTCTTTCCCTTCCTTCCCGAACCAGTCGGCACTTCTTAGTTTTTTGCTTTTATTTTGTTCCATGTAATAAATTTGAGTGAATCAAATATTCTCGAAAGATATGCAAATAGACCTTTTTTTTGTTGTTTTGCACCAAGATTTCTATGCAAACTATGAATTTATTCGAAAAATTTGAAGAGGTACTTTCTTCTGATATCCTGAAATCGTTCGACAAGTTGTACGACGAGCACTCAGGTGATTATGAAAAAGCTATCAATGGTATATTTTACACAATGATTGCTGGGTTGATTCGTCGCAGCAATAGCGTGATGAGTACCAACATGATGATCAATCAAATTCAAAAGAACTACTCAGAAGAAGTTCAAAATTTTGATTTTGCAAAAAATGAGAACAAGGAAAAAGATATTCTGGAAATGATCAATATGGGTCAAAGCAGCATCTCTCAAATTTTCCCTGCTTTTAAAAGTCCTTTATTGAGTTTGATTTCGGCCTACGCAGGTACTGGAAAGCAACAGACTACTGGTTTTACAGGATACATCACTAGCTACGTAATTCAAAAACTTGGAAACATGTTATTCAAAGAAAACATGAGTCCTGATGATTTGATTTATTATATTCAACAGCATAGAGAGGTTCTTTTTGATAAAGCACCAAAAGAGCTATTGGATAAGATGATTCCTGCACTTGGTCTTCAGGAATTAAGCACAATGAGAGTTGTGACTCCTAGAAAGAATACAGGCAAAAAAGTTGCTACTGATCAAGGTGATTCGAGTGAATCAAGCATTGAGTACGAAGAAGCAGGTTCAAGCTATGAACAAAATTCTTCAACCAATAAATGGATTTTTCTTGCTATTGCGGTTGCGGCTTTAGCAATATTGTCAGTAGTGGTTTATCAAAATAAGGCAGAACTATTTGGTGATTCACAAGATGTAGAAGTTGCTGATCCAGTAGAGGAGGGGCTTATGATGCCTGTGGATTCCGTTGCAAGTGATACTTTAAAAACAGAAATAGTAGCACCTAATGGAGATTTACCAATTGCCGATTTGAAAAACAGTTCAAACTCTTTGGACAAAGTATATGATTTACCAATGTTTACTTTCACTGGAGAGGAAGTGGATCTAAATACGGAGCAATTAGCTATGGCAAAGCCATTGGTTGATTTAATGAAAGAGAATTCTAGAATTCAAGTGCAAATTTTAGGAAATCATAATGGAGTGAAAGATAACATTGCATTAAAAAGAGCTTTTTCATTAAAAAGATATTTACTTGAGCAGGGCATTGATAATATCCGAATTGACGCAACAGGTTACGATTCGAAGAATAATGCTCTTCAAATAAAAGTAATTAGTAGATAGGTTTCGGATTTTAGGATTTAGAATTTGACAGTTCCTTTATAGAGCTGGTTCTGTGATTCGTTAACTGAGTTGGACATTCCCATTCCTCCACTTGGAGATGTTCTGGGTTGATAAAGCAAGTTACCAGCTTCGAACCCTGTTTTATCGGTAACTGTTGTAATTGGATTTTCCATGGCATAGACATCTTTTCTAGTGCCAATAACTTGCCAACTAACTGTTACATTTGGTTTGTCTGTTTGAATAACAAATCGATTGTTATTGATTGGCTCTTTGATAATTGCATTTGCAAATTGACCTATCACAGTTAGTTGATAATGAGGGTCTTTGTTGAGTGCTTCGAAGTAGTCTGGTAGGTTTATTTCCATTAAGCTATCGGAGTTTGTTGTGATGGTTCCGTTGTACATGTTAATCATCTCGGGGCTTTCAACAAAGCTGTGCATTAATACTTTATTATACGGGTCTAAAGGGTGATCAATTCGAAACGCACCAGCACTTTTACTAAGTGTTCCAACAACATTTAGATTTCCTTGAACATGTACTTTTCCGTTAAAAAATCCAGCAAAAGTATTTGGGAAATTGACATCATCTTGTCCGTAAATACCCATTGATAAAGCCGTATTATATTGCGGTGCATTAAATACTCTTCCAAATAGACCAATGTTGGCAACTATACCACTTCTTCCTGTTTCCGCAAATACCGAATTGTTCACATACATTGCACTATCAGTATAGCTGTATAGACCATGAACCTCATTAAGTTTAGCATCAGTGACAACTGAGTGAACCTCTTGAGCAAGACCTATCGCCGCACCACTATTAGAAATAGCAACCTTGGCTGCTTTATTTCGAATGCTCAAATTAACCTTGGATGTATCATTGTTATTGTAGCCAAGTTGTAAGTCACCAGTATTACTTATGTTGAGGCTTCCTTCAGGCATTTTAATCGAAAATGTTGGTTTAGAATTTGTTTGTGTCAAGGAAGAAAGATTCAATTTCATTCCGTAAAACTCAGGTGCACTGTGAAGGCTCCAATTGGCTTGTAAAGGGTTACAATAATTGTTTAAAATGGATATACTTGGACTTACTCCTGGTGTATTATTATTAATAAAAATTTTGTGATTATTTGACAACAAAGTATCAGTTCCTAGGATCAAATTATTGGTTTCTGAGGAGCTAAAAGTTGACCCCGGACTAATCGTCACGGACTGTGAAAATGAGTGGGAAAAGACTAGACTAAATAGTATTACAAGTGTTTTCTTCATGATTATGGGGTTTATATGTTATTGAATATAGGTACATATTTTAATCCAATGTTTGAAAAATAGAGCAAAACTTACCTAGCGGATACGTATTCAATGGAACTCGTAATTATCGAATGTTTAGAATTTATAATTATATTTGAAAATTCATCCGTGCTTTACTAGAAAAACCACACAAACTACTATTGGCACGGATATTGCATTTTTACTATAACAGTATTAATGCGAGTAATTGAATTACCGCGTGCTAAACCAACAAGACTTGAAAAAGATTTACCAAATAAAATCCAAAACATTTTTTTTTCTTATTACAGTCCTTGCTTCTTTTTGGGCTAGTAATACATATTCTCAATGTACGGTTGGCTCCACGGCTGTTACATGGCAAGGTGCATCCACCGGCTCTGCAACAGTAATACCTACCACATCTACAGCTGGAGGACCTCCAAGTGCTGTAACAGATGCTGTTACAGGATGTGGAAACACCAATAGTATAAATCCTTTCAATTTTACAACAACCATTACCGAGGTAGTCAATAATGTTTATGATGCTACAAGGTCTGGGACAAACGGAATTTACGGAACAGGTTTGTTGTCAATAACCTTAGATAATTTTGATGGAGGATGTACAACTTGTAATTCAACTACAAATCCAGTAATACCCAATGGTAGTAGGGTAGATGTAACCTTTACATTTGATTACCCTGTCATTGTAAATGGGTTACGTATTGACGATATTGATGCATCGGATTTGGCAAGAGCCACCGGAGGGCAATCATCTTTTCAGGATATTGTAACTGTAAGTGCGACTGGTATAACTGGTGGTAACGTACCGTTAAGTCTTAGCGTAGGGTCAGCAGGTTTAGTTTCAATTTCTGGGCAAACCGCAACTGCAGCTTGGACAGCAGGCGTGGATAATGGTGTTGCTCCTACAGATCCGCAAGGTCAAGTTACTGTGACAAGTTCTTTACCTGTAAAGACATTTACAGTTAGTTACATAGCAGGGCCAAGTGCTATAAATGCAGCACAACAGGCAATAGCGATTTCTAATTTTGATCTTTGTTGCCCAGTAGTAGTTGATTTGTCAGGGTCAGTATTTAATGACTGCGATGCGTTGACAGATAATATAGTCAATGGATCAGGATTAGGGAATCCAAGTAGCACTACTCTTTATGCTAATCTTGTAGAGCCAACTTCGAATAAAGTGATAGGTGTTGCTACAGTTGCATCTAATGGGACATACACAGTAAGTAATATTCCAGGAAATACTACATATAATGTAGTATTAAGTACAACTCAAGGAGTTGTGGGTAATGCTCCACCTTCAGCATCATTGCCATCAAGTTGGATAAATACAGGAGAGAAGTTTGGTACTGGGTCAGGAAGTGATGGTTCGGTAAATGGTATTTTGACTGGTGTTGCAGTTGGTGCATCAAATACTACTAATGCTAATTTCGGAATTAGGTACCCATTTACTGTAAGTGCTGGGAGTAATTTTACCAAAACATGTACGACAAATCCAACTGGAAGGCAAATTGGAGAAAGTGCTCAAGCAGGAGCTTCATATTCATGGTCGCCTTCAACTGGTCTAAGTAGTGCTTCTGCAAGTAACCCAACAGCGAACCCGACGGTAACAAGTACTTATATTTTAACGAAAACTTTAAACGGCTGTAGTGAAACGGCTTCAGTTGTGGTTACTGTTAACACTACCCCACCAACAGTAAGCATAAGTGGAACAGCCAATCTTACATGTACAGCAACCACAGTAACAAGAACCGCAACAGGCGGTGGAACATACGCATGGTCAGGCCCTTCAAGTTTCAATGCCACAAGTGCAGCAATTAACCCAAGTGTACCGGGAACTTATTCAGTAACGGTAACAAATACGACAAATGGCTGTACAACAAGTGCAACCACATCGGTAACACAAAGTATAACAGCACCAACTGTAACTATTGCAGGAACTGATAACCTTACCTGTACAGCAACCACAGTAGGAAGAACAGCAACAGGCGGTGGAACATACGCATGGTCAGGCCCTTCAAGTTTCAGTGCCACAACAGCAGCAATTAACCCAAGTGTACCGGGAACATATTCAGTAACGGTAACAAATACGACAAACGGCTGTACAACAAGTGCCACTACATCGGTAACACAAAATATAACAGCACCAACTGTAACTATTACAGGAACAGCCAATCTTACCTGTACAGCAACCACAGTAACAAGAACCGCAACAGGCGGTGGAACATACGCATGGTCAGGACCTTCAAGTTTCAGTGCAACAAGTGCAGCAATTAACCCAAGTGTTCCGGGAACATATTCAGTAACGGTAACAAATACGACAAACGGCTGTACAACAAGTGCCACTACATCGGTAACACAAAATATAACAGCACCAACTGTAACTATTACAGGAACTGATAATCTTACTTGTACAGCAACCACAGTAGGAAGAACTGCAACAGGTGGTGGGACATACGCATGGTCAGGACCTTCAAGTTTCAGTGCAACAAGTGCAGCAATTAACCCAAGTGTACCGGGAACATATTCAGTAACGGTAACAAATACGACGAATGGCTGTACAACAAGTGCAACTACTTCGGTAACACAAAATATAACAGCACCAACTGTAACTATTACAGGAACAGACAATCTTACCTGTACAGCAACCACAGTAGGAAGAACTGCAACAGGTGGTGGGACATACGCATGGTCAGGACCTTCAAGTTTCAGTGCAACAAGTGCAGCAATTAACCCAAGTGTACCGGGAACATATTCAGTAACGGTAACAAATACGACAAACGGCTGTACAACAAGTGCAACCACATCGGTAACACAAAATATAACAGCACCAACGGTAACGATAACTGGAACTGCGAACCTAACATGTACAACTACTACTGTAGCAAGAACTGCAACAGGCGGTGGGACTTACTCATGGAATACGAGTCCAGTTCAAACGACAGCAACGGCTAACATTACTACCCCTGGAACCTATACAGTAACAGTAACAAATCCAACGAATGGTTGTACTACTACAGCAAGTACAGTAGTAACACAAAATATTACCCCACCAACAGTAAGCATAAGTGGGACAGCCAATCTTACGTGTACAGCAACTACAGTAACAAGAACCGCAACAGGCGGTGGTACTTACTCATGGAATACGAGTCCAGTTCAAACGACAGCAACGGCTAACATTACTACCCCTGGAACCTATACAGTAACAGTAACAAATACAACGAATGGTTGTACGACTACGGCAAGTACAGTAGTTACACAAAACATTACCCCACCAACAGTAAGCATAAGTGGAACAGACAATCTTACTTGTACAGCAACCACAGTAACAAGAACCGCAACAGGCGGAGGTACTTACTCATGGAATACGAGTCCAGTTCAAACGACAGCAACGGCTAACATTACTACCCTTGGAACCTATACAGTAACAGTAACAAATACAGCGAATGGTTGTACGACTACGGCAAGTACAGTAGTTACTCAAAATATTACCCCACCAACAGTAAGTATAAGTGGAACAGACAATCTTACTTGTTCAGCAACCACAGTAACAAGAACCGCAACAGGCGGAGGGACTTACTCATGGAATACGAGTCCAGTTCAAACGACAGCAACGGCTAACATTACTACCCCTGGAACCTATACAGTAACAGTAACAAATCCAACGAATGGTTGTACGACTACGGCAAGTACAGTAGTTACTCAAAATATTACCCCACCAACAGTAAGTATAAGTGGAACAGACAATCTTACTTGTACAGCAACCACAGTAACAAGAACCGCAACAGGCGGTGGTACTTACTCATGGAATACGAGTCCAGTTCAAACGACAGCAACGGCTAACATTACTACCCCTGGAACCTATACAGTAACAGTAACAAATACAGCGAATGGTTGTACGACTACAGCAAGTACAGTAGTAACACAAAATATAACAGCACCAACTGTAACTATTACAGGATCTGATAACCTTACCTGTACAGCAACCACAGTAACAAGAACTGCAACAGGCGGTGGGACTTACTCATGGAATACGAGTCCAGTTCAAACGACAGCAACGGCTAACATTACTACCCCTGGAACCTATACAGTAACAGTAACAAATCCAACGAATGGTTGTACGACTACAGCAAGTACAGTAGTAACACAAAACATTACCCCACCAACAGTAAGCATAAGTGGAACAGACAATCTTACGTGTACAGCAACCACAGTAACAAGAACCGCAACAGGCGGAGGGACTTACTCATGGAATACGAGTCCAGTTCAAACGACAGCAACGGCTAACATTACTACCCCTGGAACCTATACAGTAACAGTAACAAATACAGCGAATGGTTGTACGACTACAGCAAGTACAGTAGTAACACAAAATATAACAGCACCAACTGTAACTATTACAGGATCTGATAACCTTACCTGTACAGCAACCACAGTAACAAGAACTGCAACAGGCGGTGGGACTTACTCATGGAATACGAGTCCAGTTCAAACGACAGCAACGGCTAACATTACTACCCCTGGAACCTATACAGTAACAGTAACAAATCCAACGAATGGTTGTACGACTACAGCAAGTACAGTAGTAACACAAAACATTACCCCACCAACAGTAAGCATAAGTGGAACAGACAATCTTACGTGTACAGCAACCACAGTAACAAGAACCGCAACAGGCGGAGGGACTTACTCATGGAATACGAGTCCAGTTCAAACGACAGCAATTGCTAACATTACTACACCTGGAACCTATACAGTAACAGTAACAAATACAACGAATGGTTGTACGACTACAGCAAGTACAGTAGTTACACAAAACATTACCCCACCAACAGTAAGCATAAGTGGAACAGACAATCTTACTTGTACAGCAACCACAGTAACAAGAACCGCAACAGGCGGAGGGACTTACTCATGGAATACGAGTCCAGTTCAAACGACAGCAATTGCTAACATTACTACACCTGGTACCTATACAGTAACAGTAACAAATACAACGAATGGTTGTACGACTACAGCAAGTACAGTAGTTACACAAAACATTACCCCACCAACAGTAAGCATAAGTGGGACAGCCAATCTTACCTGTACAGCAACCACAGTAACAAGAACCGCAACAGGCGGTGGTACTTACTCATGGAATACGAGTCCAGTTCAAACGACAGCAACGGCTAACATTACCACACCTGGAACTTATACCGTAACAGTAACAAATACAACGAATGGTTGTACGACTACGGCAAGTACAGTAGTTACTCAAAATATTACGCCACCAACAGTAAGCATAAGTGGGACAGACAATCTTACTTGTACAGCAACTACAGTAACAAGAACCGCAACAGGCGGTGGTACTTACTCATGGAATACGAGTCCAGTTCAAACGACAGCAACGGCTAACATTACCACACCTGGAACTTATACCGTAACAGTAACAAATTCTACGAATGGTTGTACGACTACGGCAAGTATAGTAGTTACTCAAAATATTACTCCACCAACAGTAAGCATAAGTGGGACAGACAATCTTACTTGTACAGCAACCACAGTAACAAGAACCGCTACAGGCGGTGGTACTTACTCATGGAATACGAGTCCAGTTCAAACGACAGCAACAGCTAACATTACCACACCTGGAACTTATACCGTAACAGTAACAAATACAGCGAATAGTTGTACGACTACAGCAAGTACAGTAGTTACCCAAAACATTACTCCACCAACAGTAAGCATAAGTGGAACAGACAATCTTACTTGTACAGCAACCACAGTAACAAGAACCGCAACAGGCGGTGGGACTTACTCATGGAATACGAGTCCAGTTCAAACGACAGCAACGGCTAATATTACCACACCTGGAACCTATACAGTAACAGTTACGAATCCAGCCAATGGTTGTACGACTACGGCAAGTACAGTAGTTACCCAAAACATTACTCCACCAACTGTAACTATTACAGGCACTGACAATCTTACTTGTACAGCAACTACAGTAACAAGAACCGCAACAGGCGGTGGTACTTACTCATGGAATACGAGTCCAGTTCAAACGACAGCAACGGCTAACATTACCACACCTGGAACTTATACCGTAACAGTAACAAATTCTACGAATGGTTGTACGACTACGGCAAGTATAGTAGTTACTCAAAATATTACTCCACCAACAGTAAGCATAAGTGGGACAGACAATCTTACTTGTACAGCAACCACAGTAACAAGAACCGCTACAGGCGGTGGTACTTACTCATGGAATACGAGTCCAGTTCAAACGACAGCAACAGCTAACATTACCACACCTGGAACTTATACCGTAACAGTAACAAATTCTACGAATGGTTGTACGACTACGGCAAGTACAGTAGTTACCCAAAACATTACTCCACCAACAGTAAGCATAAGTGGGACAGACAATCTTACTTGTACAGCAACTACAGTAACAAGAACCGCAACAGGCGGTGGTACTTACTCATGGAATACGAGTCCAGTTCAAACGACAGCAATCGCTAACATTACTACACCTGGATCCTATACCGTAACAGTAACAAATACAACGAATGGTTGTACGACTACAGCAAGTACAGTAGTTACTCAAAATATTATCGCACCAACTTTAACCATTACTAATGATACATTAGGCTGTTTAGATAAACTAGGAGATGTTTCTCTGTTGGTTTCAGGAGGAAATAGTCCTTTTGAATACGATTGGGATTTTGATGGAACTGGCGATTTTGATGATAGTGAAAACTTAATAGGTGTTCCTGCAGGAATTTATAACGTAACTGTTAGAGGTGCAAATGGATGTACTGCAACAGCGACTGGACAAGTTGTATTTACTGCATGTCCAAGTCTTACAATTGAAAAAACACAAATCAGTGGACCAAACCCAGTAATCAGCCCAGCGACAATTGGCTATGAAGTAGTCGTAACCAACACTGGAAATACGAACTTAACAGGCGTAACAGTAAGCGATACATTACCAAACGGAACAGTTGGAGTATTGACAGGTCCAAGCACAGACATAGGAATTGCAAGTGTCTTAGATACGAACGAAGTATGGACTTATACGATTAGCTACCCAGTAACCCAAGCAGACATAGACGCAGGCTTAGACCTAGTCAACACTGCCGTAGTAACAACAGATAGCTTACCAACACCAAAGTCAGACACGGCAAGCACTCCAGTAAGTCAAACACCAGCGATCACAATTGTGAAGACGCAGGTAAGTGGACCAAATCCAGTGATCAGCCCAGCGACAATTGGTTATGAAGTAGTCGTAACCAACACAGGAAACACGAACTTAACAGGAGTAACCGTAAGCGATACACTACCAAACGGAACAGTCGGCACCTTAACAGGTCCAAGTACAGACATCGGAATCGCAAGTGTGTTAGATACGAATGAAGTATGGACGTATACAATTAGCTACCCAGTCACACAAGCAGATATTGATGCAGGCTTAGACCTGGTGAACACTGCAGTAGTAACAACAGATAGCTTACCAACACCAAAGTCAGATACAGCGAGCACTCCAGTAAGTCAAACACCGGCGATCACAATTGTGAAAACGCAGGTAAGTGGACCAAACCCAGTGATCAGCCCAGCGACAATTGGCTACGAAGTAGTCGTAACCAACACTGGTAACACGAACTTAACAGGCGTAACAGTAAGCGATACCCTACCAAACGGAACAGTCGGCACATTAACAGGCCCAAGTACAGACATCGGAATCGCAAGTGTACTAGACACGAATGAAGTATGGACGTATACAATTACCTACCCAGTCACACAAGCAGACATAGATGCAGGTTTAGACCTAGTGAACACTGCCGTAGTAACAACGGATAGCTTACCAACACCAAAATCAGATACAGCGAGCACTCCTGTAAGTCAAACACCAGCAATCACGATAGTGAAAACGCAGATAAGTGGACCAAACCCAGTGATCAGCCCAGCGACAATTGGCTATGAAGTAGTCGTAACCAACACGGGAAACACGAACTTAACAGGCGTAACTGTAAGCGATACACTACCAAACGGAACAGTAGGAGTATTGACAGGCCCAAGTACAGACATCGGAATCGCAAGTGTACTAGACACGAATGAAGTGTGGACATACACGATTAGCTACCCAGTCACCCAAGCAGACATAGATGCAGGTTTAGACCTAGTGAACACCGCAGTAGTAACAACTGATAGCTTACCAACACCAAAGTCAGATACAGCAAGCACTCCAGTAAGTCAAACACCAGCGATCACAATTGTGAAAACGCAGGTAAGTGGACCAAACCCAGTGATCAGCCCAGCGACAATTGGCTACGAAGTAGTCGTAACCAACACTGGTAACACGAACTTAACAGGCGTAACAGTAAGCGATACCCTACCAAACGGAACAGTCGGCACATTAACAGGCCCAAGTACAGACATCGGAATCGCAAGTGTACTAGACACGAATGAAGTATGGACGTATACAATTACCTACCCAGTCACACAAGCAGACATAGATGCAGGTTTAGACCTAGTGAACACTGCCGTAGTAACAACGGATAGCTTACCAACACCAAAATCAGATACAGCGAGCACTCCTGTAAGTCAAACACCAGCAATCACGATAGTGAAAACGCAGATAAGTGGACCAAACCCAGTGATCAGCCCAGCGACAATTGGCTATGAAGTAGTCGTAACCAACACGGGTAATACGAACTTAACAGGCGTAACTGTAAGCGATACATTACCAAACGGATTGGTAGGAGTATTGACAGGTCCAAGCACAGACATAGGAATCGCAAGTGTACTAGATACGAACGAAGTCTGGACTTATACGATTAGCTACCCAGTCACCCAAGCAGACATAGATGCAGGTTTAAACCTAGTCAACACTGCCGTAGTAACAACAGATAGCTTACCAACACCAAAGTCAGATACAGCGAGCACTCCAGTAAGTCAAACACCAGCAATCACAATTGTGAAAACGCAGGTAAGTGGACCAAACCCAGTGACGAGCCCAGCGACAATTGGCTATGAAGTAGTAGTAACCAACACGGGTAACACGAACTTAACAGGCGTAACAGTAAGCGATACACTGCCAAACGGAACGGTAGGAGTATTGACAGGACCAAGCACAGACATAGGAATCGCAAGTGTCTTAGATACAAACGAAGTCTGGACATACACGATTAGCTACCCAGTCACACAAGGCGACATAGACGCAGGTTTAGACCTAGTCAATACAGCCGTCGTAACAACAGATAGCTTACCAACACCAAAGTCAGATACAGCGAGCACTCCAGTAAGTCAAACACCAGCAATCACGATAGTGAAAACGCAGGTAAGTGGACCAAACCCAGTGATCAGCCCAGCGACAATTGGATACGAAGTAGTCGTAACCAACACAGGAAACACGAACTTAACAGGTGTAACAGTAAGCGATACATTACCAAACGGATTAGTAGGAAGCTTGACTGGTCCAGTAGAAAGTATCACAACCAATAGTGTTTTAGATACAAGTGAAGTATGGACATATGCAATATCTTACGATGTCACTCAAGCTGATATCGACGCAGGTTTAGCCCTAGTCAACACTGCGGTAGTAACAACAGATAGCTTACCAATACCAAAATCAGATACAGCGAGCACTCCAGTAAGTCAAACACCAGCAATCACAATTGTGAAAACGCAGGTAAGTGGACCAAACCCAGTAATCAGCCCAGCGACAATTGGCTACGAAGTAGTAGTTAGAAACACAGGAAACACGAACTTAACAGGCGTAACAGTAAGCGATACACTACCAAACGGAACAGTTGGAGTATTGACAGGTCCAAGCACAGACATAGGAATTGCATCAGTCTTAGATACGAACGAAGTATGGACGTATACAATTAGCTACCCAGTCACTCAAGCTGATATCGACGCAGGTTTAGACCTAGTCAACACTGCGGTAGTAACAACGGATAGCTTACCAACACCAAAATCAGACACGGCGAGCACCCCAGTAAGTCAAACACCAGCGATCACGATAGTGAAAACGCAGGTAAGTGGACCAAACCCAGTGATTAGCCCAGCGACGATTGGCTACGAAGTAGTAGTTACCAACACGGGAAACACGAACTTAACAGGCGTAACAGTAAGCGATACACTGCCAAACGGAACGGTAGGAGTATTGACAGGGCCAAGCACAGACATAGGAATTGCAAGTGTCTTAGATACGAACGAAGTGTGGACATATACAATTAGCTACCCAGTCACTCAAGCAGACATTGACGCAGGTTTAGCCCTAGTCAACACCGCCGTTGTAACAACCGATAGCTTACCAACACCAAAGTCAGACACAGCAAGCACACCAGTAAGTCAAACACCAGCAATCACGATTGTGAAAACGCAGGTAAGTGGACCAAACCCAGTGATTAGCCCAGCGACAATTGGCTACGAAGTAGTAGTAAGAAACACTGGTAATACGAACTTAACAGGTGTAACAGTAAGCGATACATTACCAAACGGATTGGTAGGAGTATTGACAGGACCAAGTACAGACATAGGAATCGCAAGTGTACTAGATACGAATGAAGTATGGACGTATACAATTAGCTACCCAGTCACACAAGGCGACATAGACGCAGGATTAGACCTAGTGAACACTGCCGTAGTAACAACAGATAGCTTACCAATACCAAAGTCAGATACAGCGAGTACTCCAGTAAGTCAAACACCGGCAATCACGATAGTGAAAACGCAGGTAAGTGGACCAAACCCAGTGATCAGCCCAGCGACAATTGGATACGAAGTAGTTGTAAGAAACACGGGAAACACGAACTTAACAGGCGTAACCGTAAGCGATACACTGCCAAACGGAACGGTAGGAGTATTGACAGGTCCAAGTACAGATATTGGAATTGCATTAGTCTTAGATACGAACGAAGTCTGGACATATGCAATATCTTACGATGTAACTCAAGCAGACATAGACGCAGGCTTAGACCTAGTCAACACTGCGGTCGTAACAACAGATAGCTTACCAATACCAAAGTCAGACACGGCGAGCACCCCAGTAAGTCAAATACCAGCAATCACGATTGTGAAAACGCAGGTAAGTGGACCAAACCCAGTGATCAGCCCAGCGACGATTGGCTATGAAGTAGTAGTTACCAACACCGGAAACACGAACTTAACAGGCGTAACAGTAAGCGATACACTACCAAACGGATTAGTAGGAAGCTTGACTGGTCCAGTAGAAAGTATCACAACCAATAGTGTTTTAGATACAAGTGAAGTATGGACATATGCAATATCTTACGATGTCACTCAAGCTGATATCGACGCAGGTTTAGCCCTAGTCAACACTGCGGTAGTAACAACAGATAGCTTACCAATACCAAAATCAGATACAGCAAGCACACCAGTAAGTCAAACACCGGCGATCACGATAGTGAAAACGCAGGTAAGTGGACCAAACCCGGTGATCAGCCCAGCGACTATAGGATACGAGGTAGTCGTAAGAAACACAGGTAATACGAACTTAACAGGCGTAACAGTAAGCGATACACTACCAAACGGAACGGTAGGAGTATTGACAGGACCAAGCACAGATATAGGAATTGCATCAGTCTTAGATACGAACGAAGTATGGACATATGCAATATCTTACGATGTAACTCAAGCAGACATAGACGCAGGCTTAGACCTAGTCAACACTGCGGTCGTAACAACAGATAGCTTACCAATACCAAAGTCAGACACGGCGAGCACCCCAGTAAGTCAAATACCAGCAATCACGATTGTGAAAACGCAGGTAAGTGGACCAAACCCAGTGATCAGCCCAGCGACGATTGGCTATGAAGTAGTAGTTACCAACACCGGAAACACGAACTTAACAGGCGTAACAGTAAGCGATACACTACCAAACGGATTAGTAGGAAGCTTGACTGGTCCAGTAGAAAGTATCACAACCAATAGTGTTTTAGATACAAGTGAAGTATGGACATATGCAATATCTTACGATGTCACTCAAGCTGATATCGACGCAGGTTTAGCCCTAGTCAACACTGCGGTAGTAACAACAGATAGCTTACCAATACCAAAATCAGATACAGCAAGCACACCAGTAAGTCAAACACCGGCGATCACGATAGTGAAAACGCAGGTAAGTGGACCAAACCCGGTGATCAGCCCAGCGACTATAGGATACGAGGTAGTCGTAAGAAACACAGGTAATACGAACTTAACAGGCGTAACAGTAAGCGATACACTACCAAACGGAACGGTAGGAGTATTGACAGGACCAAGCACAGATATAGGAATTGCATCAGTCTTAGATACGAACGAAGTATGGACTTATACGATCAGCTATCCAGTCACACAAGCAGACATCGACGCAGGCTTAGACCTGGTGAACACTGCCGTAGTAACAACAGATAGCTTACCAACACCAAAGTCAGATACGGCAAGCACCCCAGTAAGTCAAACACCAGCGATCACGATAGTGAAAACGCAGGTAAGTGGACCAAGCCCAGTGATCAGCCCAGCGACGATTGGATACGAAGTAGTAGTTACCAACACAGGAAACACGAACTTAACAGGTGTAACAGTAAGCGATACATTACCAAACGGATTGGTAGGAAGCTTGACTGGTCCAAGCACAGATATTGGAATCGCAAGTGTACTAGATACGAACGAAGTCTGGACTTATACAATTAGCTACCCAGTCACTCAAGCTGATATTGATGCAGGTTTAGACCTAGTCAACACCGCCGTGGTAACAACTGATAGCTTACCAACACCAAAGTCAGACACGGCAAGCACTCCAGTAAGTCAAACGCCAGCGATCACGATAGTGAAAACGCAGGTAAGTGGACCAAGCCCAGTGATCAGCCCAGCGACGATTGGATACGAAGTAGTGGTAAGAAACACCGGAAACACGAACTTAACAGGCGTAACCGTAAGCGATACACTACCAAACGGATTGGTAGGAGTATTGACAGGTCCAAGTACAGACATAGGAATCGCAAGTGTCTTAGATACAAACGAAGTCTGGACATACACGATTAGCTACCCAGTCACACAAGGCGACATAGACGCAGGTTTAGACCTAGTCAACACCGCCGTGGTAACAACCGATAGCTTACCAACACCAAAGTCAGACACGGCAAGCACTCCAGTAAGTCAAACACCAGCGATCACGATAGTGAAAACGCAGGTAAGTGGACCAAGCCCAGTGATCAGCCCAGCGACGATTGGATACGAAGTAGTGGTAAGAAACACCGGTAACACGAACTTAACAGGCGTAACAGTAAGCGATACACTACCAAACGGAACGGTAGGAGTATTGACAGGACCAAGCACAGATATAGGAATTGCATCAGTCTTAGATACGAACGAAGTATGGACTTATATGATCAGCTATCCAGTCACACAAGCAGACATCGACGCAGGCTTAGACCTGGTGAACACTGCCGTAGTAACAACAGATAGCTTACCAACACCAAAGTCAGATACGGCAAGCACCCCAGTAAGTCAAACACCAGCAATCACAATTGTGAAAACGCAGGTAAGTGGGCCAAACCCAGTGATCAGCCCAGCGACGATTGGATACGAAGTAGTGGTAAGAAACACCGGAAACACGAACTTAACAGGCGTAACAGTAAGCGATACACTGCCAAACGGATTGGTAGGAGTATTGACAGGTCCAAGTACAGACATAGGAATCGCAAGTGTCTTAGATACAAACGAAGTCTGGACATACACGATTAGCTACCCAGTCACACAAGGCGACATAGACGCAGGATTAGACCTAGTGAACACTGCCGTAGTAACAACAGATAGCTTACCAATACCAAAATCAGATACAGCGAGCACTCCAGTAAGTCAAACACCAGCGATCACGATAGTGAAAACGCAGGTAAGTGGACCAAACCCAGTGATCAGCCCAGCAACAATTGGATATGAAGTAGTAGTAAGAAACACGGGTAACACGAACTTAACAGGTGTAACAGTAAGCGATACACTACCAAACGGGTTGGTAGGAAGCTTAACAGGACCAGTAGAAAGTATCACTACTAATAGTGTTTTAGATACAAGTGAAGTATGGACATATGCAATATCTTACGATGTCACTCAAGCTGATATTGATGCAGGTTTAGACCTAGTCAACACCGCCGTGGTAACAACTGATAGCTTACCAACACCAAAGTCAGATACAGCGAGCACACCAGTAAGTCAAACACCGGCAATCACGATAGTGAAAACGCAGGTAAGTGGACCAAACCCAGTGATCAGCCCAGCGACGATTGGCTATGAAGTAGTCGTAACCAACACAGGTAATACGAACTTAACAGGCGTAACCGTAAGCGATACACTACCAAACGGATTGGTAGGAGTATTGACAGGACCAAGTACAGACATAGGAATCGCAAGTGTACTAGATACGAATGAAGTGTGGACGTATACAATTAGCTACCCAGTCACACAAGGCGACATAGACGCAGGATTAGACCTAGTGAACACTGCCGTAGTAACAACAGATAGCTTACCAATACCAAAATCAGATACAGCGAGCACTCCAGTAAGTCAAACACCAGCGATCACGATAGTGAAAACGCAGGTAAGTGGACCAAACCCAGTGATCAGCCCAGCGACGATTGGATACGAAGTAGTAGTAAGAAACACTGGAAACACGAACTTAACAGGTGTAACAGTAAGCGATACATTACCAAACGGGTTGGTAGGAAGCTTAACAGGACCAGTAGAAAGTATCACTACTAATAGTGTTTTAGATACAAGTGAAGTATGGACATATGCAATATCTTACGATGTCACTCAAGCTGATATTGATGCAGGTTTAGACCTAGTCAACACCGCCGTGGTAACAACTGATAGCTTACCAACACCAAAGTCAGATACAGCGAGTACTCCAGTAAGTCAAACACCGGCGATCACGATAGTGAAAACGCAGGTAAGTGGACCAAACCCGGTGATCAGCCCAGCGACTATAGGATACGAGGTAGTCGTAAGAAACACAGGTAATACGAACTTAACAGGCGTAACAGTAAGCGATACACTACCAAACGGAACGGTAGGAGTATTGACAGGACCAAGCACAGATATAGGAATTGCATCAGTCTTAGATACGAACGAAGTATGGACTTATACGATCAGCTATCCAGTCACACAAGCAGACATCGACGCAGGCTTAGACCTGGTGAACACTGCCGTAGTAACAACAGATAGCTTACCAACACCAAAGTCAGATACGGCAAGCACCCCAGTAAGTCAAACACCAGCAATCACAATTGTGAAAACGCAGGTAAGTGGACCAAACCCAGTGATTAGCCCAGCGACAATTGGCTATGAAGTAGTAGTTACCAACACAGGAAACACGAACTTAACAGGTGTAACAGTAAGCGATACATTACCAAACGGATTGGTAGGAAGCTTGACTGGTCCAAGCACAGATATTGGAATCGCAAGTGTACTAGATACGAACGAAGTATGGACTTATACGATTAGCTACCCAGTTACCCAAGCTGATATTGATGCAGGTTTAAACCTAGTCAACACCGCTGTCGTAACAACGGATAGCTTACCAACACCAAAATCAGATACGGCAAGCACCCCAGTAAGTCAAACACCAGCAATCACAATTGTGAAAACGCAGGTAAGTGGGCCAAACCCAGTGATCAGCCCAGCGACGATTGGATACGAAGTAGTGGTAAGAAACACCGGAAACACGAACTTAACAGGCGTAACAGTAAGCGATACACTGCCAAACGGATTGGTAGGAGTATTGACAGGTCCAAGTACAGACATAGGAATCGCAAGTGTCTTAGATACAAACGAAGTCTGGACATACACGATTAGCTACCCAGTCACACAAGGCGACATAGACGCAGGATTAGACCTAGTGAACACTGCCGTAGTAACAACAGATAGCTTACCAATACCAAAATCAGATACAGCGAGCACTCCAGTAAGTCAAACACCAGCGATCACGATAGTGAAAACGCAGGTAAGTGGACCAAACCCAGTGATCAGCCCAGCAACAATTGGATATGAAGTAGTAGTAAGAAACACGGGTAACACGAACTTAACAGGTGTAACAGTAAGCGATACACTACCAAACGGGTTGGTAGGAAGCTTAACAGGACCAGTAGAAAGTATCACTACTAATAGTGTTTTAGATACAAGTGAAGTATGGACATATGCAATATCTTACGATGTCACTCAAGCTGATATTGATGCAGGTTTAGACCTAGTCAACACCGCCGTGGTAACAACTGATAGCTTACCAACACCAAAGTCAGATACAGCGAGCACACCAGTAAGTCAAACACCGGCAATCACGATAGTGAAAACGCAGGTAAGTGGACCAAACCCAGTGATCAGCCCAGCGACGATTGGCTATGAAGTAGTCGTAACCAACACAGGTAATACGAACTTAACAGGCGTAACCGTAAGCGATACACTACCAAACGGATTGGTAGGAGTATTGACAGGACCAAGTACAGACATAGGAATCGCAAGTGTACTAGATACGAATGAAGTGTGGACGTATACAATTAGCTACCCAGTCACACAAGGCGACATAGACGCAGGATTAGACCTAGTGAACACTGCCGTAGTAACAACAGATAGCTTACCAATACCAAAATCAGATACAGCGAGCACTCCAGTAAGTCAAACACCAGCGATCACGATAGTGAAAACGCAGGTAAGTGGACCAAACCCAGTGATCAGCCCAGCGACGATTGGATACGAAGTAGTAGTAAGAAACACTGGAAACACGAACTTAACAGGTGTAACAGTAAGCGATACATTACCAAACGGGTTGGTAGGAAGCTTAACAGGACCAGTAGAAAGTATCACTACTAATAGTGTTTTAGATACAAGTGAAGTATGGACATATGCAATATCTTACGATGTCACTCAAGCTGATATTGATGCAGGTTTAGACCTAGTCAACACCGCCGTGGTAACAACTGATAGCTTACCAACACCAAAGTCAGATACAGCGAGTACTCCAGTAAGTCAAACACCGGCGATCACGATAGTGAAAACGCAGGTAAGTGGACCAAACCCGGTGATCAGCCCAGCGACTATAGGATACGAGGTAGTCGTAAGAAACACAGGTAATACGAACTTAACAGGCGTAACAGTAAGCGATACACTACCAAACGGAACGGTAGGAGTATTGACAGGACCAAGCACAGATATAGGAATTGCATCAGTCTTAGATACGAACGAAGTATGGACTTATACGATCAGCTATCCAGTCACACAAGCAGACATCGACGCAGGCTTAGACCTGGTGAACACTGCCGTAGTAACAACAGATAGCTTACCAACACCAAAGTCAGATACGGCAAGCACCCCAGTAAGTCAAACACCAGCAATCACAATTGTGAAAACGCAGGTAAGTGGACCAAACCCAGTGATTAGCCCAGCGACAATTGGCTATGAAGTAGTAGTTACCAACACAGGAAACACGAACTTAACAGGTGTAACAGTAAGCGATACATTACCAAACGGATTGGTAGGAAGCTTGACTGGTCCAAGCACAGATATTGGAATCGCAAGTGTACTAGATACGAACGAAGTATGGACTTATACGATTAGCTACCCAGTTACCCAAGCTGATATTGATGCAGGTTTAAACCTAGTCAACACCGCTGTCGTAACAACGGATAGCTTACCAACACCAAAATCAGACACGGCGAGCACCCCAGTAAGTCAAACACCAGCGATCACAATTGTGAAAACGCAGGTAAGTGGACCAAATCCAGTGATCAGTCCAGCGACAATTGGCTATGAAGTAGTTGTTACCAACACAGGAAACACGAACTTAACAGGTGTAACAGTAAGCGATACACTACCAAACGGAACAGTCGGCACATTAACAGGTCCAAGCACAGATATAGGAATCGCAAGTGTACTAGACACGAATGAAGTCTGGACTTATACGATCAGCTACCCAGTCACCCAAGCAGACATAGACGCTGGTTTAGACCTAGTCAACACTGCGGTCGTAACAACGGATAGCTTACCAACACCAAAGTCAGATACAGCGAGTACTCCAGTAAGTCAAACACCGGCGATCACAATTGTGAAAACGCAGGTAAGTGGACCAAATCCAGTGATCAGCCCAGCGACAATTGGCTATGAAATAGTCGTAACCAACACTGGTAACACAAACTTAACAGGCGTAACAGTAAGTGATACACTACCAAACGGATTGGTTGGAAGCTTGACAGGCCCAAGTACAGACATCGGAATTACAAGTGTACTAGACACGAATGAAGTATGGACGTATACGATTAGCTACCCAGTCACACAAGCAGACATAGATGCAGGCTTAGACCTGGTGAACACTGCCGTAGTAACAACTGATAGCTTACCAACACCAAAGTCAGATACAGCAAGCACTCCAGTAAGTCAAATACCAGCGATCACGATAATGAAAACGCAGGTAAGTGGACCAAACCCAGTAATCAGCCCAGCGACAATTGGCTATGAAGTAGTAGTTACCAACACAGGTAACACGAACTTAACAGGTGTAACAGTAAGCGATACTTTACCAAACGGAACGGTAGGAGTATTGACAGGTCCAAGTACAGACATCGGAATCGCAAGTGTACTAGACACGAATGAAGTGTGGACGTATACAATTAGCTACCCAGTCACACAAGCAGACATTGATGCAGGCTTAAACCTAGTGAACACAGCCGTAGTGACAACGGATAGCTTACCAACACCAAAGTCAGATACAGCAAGCACACCAGTAAGTCAAACACCGGCAATCACGATAGTGAAAACGCAGGTAAGTGGACCAAGCCCAGTGATCAGCCCAGCGACGATTGGATACGAAGTAGTGGTAAGAAACACCGGAAACACGAACTTAACAGGCGTAACCGTAAGCGATACACTACCAAACGGATTGGTAGGAGTATTGACAGGTCCAAGTACAGACATAGGAATCGCAAGTGTCTTAGATACAAACGAAGTCTGGACATACACGATTAGCTACCCAGTCACACAAGGCGACATAGACGCAGGTTTAGACCTAGTCAACACCGCCGTGGTAACAACCGATAGCTTACCAACACCAAAGTCAGATACAGCGAGCACACCAGTAAGTCAAACACCAGCGATCACGATAGTGAAAACGCAGGTAAGTGGACCAAACCCAGTGATCAGCCCAGCGACAATTGGCTACGAAGTAGTAGTTACCAACACTGGTAACACGAACTTAACAGGCGTAACAGTAAGCGATACACTACCAAACGGAACGGTAGGAGTATTGACAGGACCAAGCACAGATATAGGAATTGCATCAGTCTTAGATACGAACGAAGTATGGACTTATATGATCAGCTATCCAGTCACACAAGCAGACATCGACGCAGGTTTAGCCCTAGTCAACACTGCCGTAGTAACAACTGATAGCTTACCAACACCAAAGTCAGATACAGCGAGCACTCCAGTAAGTCAAACACCAGCAATCACGATAGTGAAAACGCAGGTAAGTGGACCAAACCCAGTGATCAGCCCAGCGACGATTGGATACGAAGTAGTGGTAAGAAACACCGGAAACACGAACTTAACAGGCGTAACAGTAAGCGATACACTGCCAAACGGATTGGTAGGAGTATTGACAGGTCCAAGTACAGACATAGGAATCGCAAGTGTCTTAGATACAAACGAAGTCTGGACATACACGATTAGCTACCCAGTCACACAAGGCGACATAGACGCAGGATTAGACCTAGTGAACACTGCCGTAGTAACAACAGATAGCTTACCAATACCAAAATCAGATACAGCGAGCACTCCAGTAAGTCAAACACCAGCGATCACGATAGTGAAAACGCAGGTAAGTGGACCAAACCCAGTGATCAGCCCAGCAACAATTGGATATGAAGTAGTAGTAAGAAACACGGGTAACACGAACTTAACAGGTGTAACAGTAAGCGATACACTACCAAACGGGTTGGTAGGAAGCTTAACAGGACCAGTAGAAAGTATCACTACTAATAGTGTTTTAGATACAAGTGAAGTATGGACATATGCAATATCTTACGATGTCACTCAAGCTGATATTGATGCAGGTTTAGACCTAGTCAACACCGCCGTGGTAACAACTGATAGCTTACCAACACCAAAGTCAGATACAGCGAGCACACCAGTAAGTCAAACACCGGCAATCACGATAGTGAAAACGCAGGTAAGTGGACCAAACCCAGTGATCAGCCCAGCGACGATTGGCTATGAAGTAGTCGTAACCAACACAGGTAATACGAACTTAACAGGCGTAACCGTAAGCGATACACTACCAAACGGAACGGTAGGAAGCTTAACTGGTCCAAGCACAGATATAGGAATCGCAAGTGTACTAGATACGAACGAAGTATGGACGTATACAATCAGCTACCCAGTCACACAAGGCGACATAGACGCAGGTTTAGCCCTAGTCAACACTGCGGTAGTAACAACAGATAGCTTACCAATACCAAAGTCAGATACAGCGAGCACTCCAGTAAGTCAAACACCAGCGATCACGATAGTGAAAACACAGGTAAGTGGACCAAACCCAGTGATCAGCCCAGCGACGATTGGATACGAAGTAGTAGTAAGAAACACAGGAAACACGAACTTAACAGGTGTAACAGTAAGCGATACATTACCAAACGGATTGGTAGGAGTATTGACAGGACCAAGTACAGACATAGGAATCGCAAGTGTACTAGATACGAACGAAGTATGGACTTATACGATTAGCTACCCAGTAACCCAAGCAGACATTGATGCAGGTTTAAACCTAGTCAACACAGCCGTCGTAACAACCGATAGCTTACCAACACCAAAATCAGATACAGCGAGCAGTCCAGTAAGTCAAACACCAGCGATCACGATAGTGAAAACGCAGGTAAGTGGACCAAACCCAGTGATTAGCCCAGCGACGATTGGCTACGAAGTAGTAGTTACCAACACGGGAAACACGAACTTAACAGGCGTAACAGTAAGCGATACACTGCCAAACGGAACGGTAGGAGTATTGACAGGACCAAGCACAGACATAGGAATCGCAAGTGTCTTAGATACAAACGAAGTCTGGACATACACGATTAGCTACCCAGTCACACAAGGCGACATAGACGCAGGTTTAGACCTAGTCAACACCGCCGTGGTAACAACCGATAGCTTACCAACACCAAAATCAGACACAGCGAGCACTCCAGTAAGTCAAACACCAGCAATCACGATAGTGAAAACGCAGGTAAGTGGACCAAACCCAGTGACGAGCCCAGCGACAATTGGCTATGAGGTAGTAGTTACCAACACGGGAAACACGAACTTAACAGGCGTAACAGTAAGCGATACACTACCAAACGGAACGGTAGGAGTATTGACAGGACCAAGCACAGATATAGGAATTGCATCAGTCTTAGATACGAACGAAGTATGGACTTATACGATCAGCTATCCAGTCACACAAGCAGACATCGACGCAGGCTTAGACCTGGTGAACACTGCCGTCGTAACAACCGATAGCTTACCAACACCAAAATCAGACACAGCGAGCACTCCAGTAAGTCAAACACCAGCAATCACGATAGTGAAAACGCAGGTAAGTGGACCAAGCCCAGTGATCAGCCCAGCGACGATTGGCTATGAAGTAGTAGTTACCAACACCGGAAACACGAACTTAACAGGTGTAACAGTAAGCGATACATTACCAAACGGATTGGTAGGAAGCTTAACTGGTCCAAGCACAGACATAGGAATTGCAAGTGTCTTAGATACGAACGAAGTCTGGACTTATACGATCAGCTACCCAGTCACCCAAGCTGATATTGATGCAGGTTTAGACCTAGTCAATACAGCCGTCGTAACAACAGATAGCTTACCAACACCAAAGTCAGATACAGCGAGCACACCAGTAAGTCAAACACCAGCGATCACGATAGTGAAAACGCAGGTAAGTGGACCAAACCCAGTGATCAGCCCAGCGACGATTGGCTACGAAGTAGTAGTTACCAACACTGGAAATACGAACTTAACAGGCGTAACCGTAAGCGATACACTACCAAACGGAACGGTAGGAAGCTTAACTGGTCCAAGCACAGATATAGGAATTGCAAGTGTCTTAGATACGAACGAAGTGTGGACATATACAATTAGCTACCCAGTCACTCAAGCAGACATTGACGCAGGTTTAGCCCTAGTCAACACCGCCGTTGTAACAACCGATAGCTTACCAACACCAAAGTCAGACACAGCAAGCACACCAGTAAGTCAAACACCAGCAATCACAATTGTGAAAACGCAGGTAAGTGGACCAAACCCAGTGATCAGCCCAGCGACAATTGGTTATGAAGTAGTCGTAAGAAACACCGGAAACACGAACTTAACAGGCGTAACCGTAAGCGATACACTACCAAACGGAACAGTAGGAGTATTGACAGGCCCAAGTACAGACATCGGAATTGTAAGTGTCTTAGATACGAACGAAGTGTGGACGTATACAATTAGCTACCCAGTCACACAAGCAGACATAGATGCAGGTTTAGATCTAGTCAACACCGCCGTCGTAACAACGGATAGCTTACCAACACCAAAATCAGACACAGCGAGCACTCCAGTAAGTCAAACACCAGCGATCACGATAGTGAAAACGCAGGTAAGTGGACCAAACCCAGTGATCAGCCCAGCGACTATAGGATACGAGGTAGTCGTAACCAACACAGGAAACACGAACTTAACAGGTGTAACAGTAAGCGATACATTACCAAACGGATTGGTAGGAAGCTTAACAGGGCCAGTAGAAAGTATCACAACCAATAGTGTATTAGATACAAGCGAAGTATGGACATATGCAATATCTTACGATGTCACTCAAGCTGATATTGATGCAGGTTTAGACCTAGTCAACACCGCCGTGGTAACAACCGATAGCTTACCAACACCAAAGTCAGACACAGCAAGCACTCCAGTAAGTCAAACACCAGCGATCACAATTGTGAAAACGCAGGTAAGTGGACCAAACCCAGTGATCAGCCCAGCGACAATTGGCTACGAAGTAGTAGTTACCAACACTGGTAACACAAACTTAACAGGTGTAACCGTAAGCGATACATTACCAAACGGATTGGTAGGAAGCTTGACTGGACCAAGTACTGATATAGGAATCGCATCAGTCTTAGATACGAACGAAGTCTGGACATACACGATTAGCTACCCAGTCACACAAGGCGATATAGACGCAGGTTTAGACCTGGTCAACACAGCCGTCGTAACAACAGATAGCTTACCAACACCAAAGTCTGACACGGCAAGCACACCAGTAAGTCAAACACCAGCAATCACAATTGTGAAAACACAGGTAAGTGGACCAAACCCAGTGATTAGCCCAGCGACAATTGGCTATGAAGTAGTCGTAACCAACACTGGTAATACGAACTTAACAGGCGTAACCGTAAGCGATACTTTACCAAACGGAACAGTAGGAGTATTGACAGGCCCAAGCACAGACATAGGAATTGCAAGTGTTTTAGATACGAACGAAGTGTGGACGTATACAATTAGCTACCCAGTCACACAAGCAGACATAGACGCAGGTTTAGACCTGGTCAACACAGCCGTCGTAACAACAGATAGCTTACCAACACCAAAGTCTGACACGGCAAGCACACCAGTAAGTCAAACACCAGCAATCACGATAGTGAAAACGCAGGTAAGTGGACCAAACCCAGTGATCAGCCCATCGACTATCGGATATGAGGTAGTAGTTACCAACACAGGAAACACGAACTTAACAGGTGTTACAGTAAGCGATACTTTACCAAACGGAACAGTAGGAGTATTGACAGGCCCAAGCACAGACATAGGAATTGCAAGTGTTTTAGATACAAGTGAAGTATGGACATATGTAATATCTTACGATGTCACTCAAGCTGATATTGACGCAGGTTTAGACCTGGTCAACACAGCCGTCGTAACAACAGATAGCTTACCAACACCAAAGTCTGACACGGCAAGCACACCAGTAAGTCAAACACCAGCAATCACAATTGTGAAAACGCAGGTAAGTGGACCAAATCCAGTGATCAGCCCAGCGACAATTGGCTATGAAGTAGTAGTAAGAAACACTGGTAATACGAACTTAACAGGCGTAACCGTAAGCGATACACTACCAAACGGAACAGTAGGAGTATTGACAGGCCCAAGCACAGACATAGGAATTGCAAGTGTTTTAGATACAAGTGAAGTATGGACATATGTAATATCTTACGATGTCACTCAAGCTGATATTGACGCAGGTTTAGACCTGGTCAACACAGCCGTCGTAACAACAGATAGCTTACCAACACCAAAGTCTGACACGGCAAGCACACCAGTAAGTCAAACACCAGCAATCACAATTGTGAAAACGCAGGTAAGTGGACCAAATCCAGTGATCAGCCCAGCGACAATTGGCTATGAAGTAGTAGTAAGAAACACTGGTAATACGAACTTAACAGGCGTAACCGTAAGCGATACACTACCAAACGGAACGGTAGGAGTATTGACAGGCCCAAGCACAGATATAGGAATCGCAAGTGTCTTAGATACGAACGAAGTATGGACTTATACAATTAGCTACCCAGTCACCCAAGTAGACATTGATGCAGGTTTAGACCTAGTCAACACCGCCGTAGTAACAACTGATAGCTTACCAATACCAAAGTCAGATACAGCGAGCACTCCAGTAAGTCAAACACCAGCGATCACAATTGTGAAAACGCAGGTAAGTGGACCAAACCCAGTGACGAGCCCAGCGACAATTGGCTATGAAGTAGTCGTAACCAACACCGGAAACACGAACTTAACAGGCGTAACCGTAAGCGATACACTACCAAACGGAACAGTCGGCACATTAACAGGTCCAAGTACAGATATAGGAATTGCATCAGTCTTAGATACGAACGAAGTATGGACGTATATAATTAGCTACCAAGTCACACAAGCAGACATAGATGCAGGTTTAGACCTTGTCAACACTGCGGTCGTAACAACAGATAGCTTACCAACACCAAAGTCAGATACAGCGAGCACTCCAGTAAGTCAAACACCAGCGATCACGATAGTGAAAACGCAGGTAAGTGGACCAAACCCAGTGATCAGCCCAGCGACGATTGGCTACGAAGTAGTAGTTACCAACACGGGAAACACGAACTTAACAGGCGTAACAGTAAGCGATACACTGCCAAACGGAACGGTAGGAGTATTGACAGGACCAAGCACAGACATAGGAATCGCAAGTGTCTTAGATACAAACGAAGTCTGGACATACACGATTAGCTACCCAGTCACACAAGGCGACATAGACGCAGGTTTAGACCTAGTCAATACAGCCGTCGTAACAACCGATAGCTTACCAACACCAAAGTCAGACACGGCAAGCACTCCAGTAAGTCAAACGCCAGCGATCACGATAGTGAAAACGCAGGTAAGTGGACCAAGCCCAGTGATCAGCCCAGCGACGATTGGATACGAAGTAGTGGTAAGAAACACTGGAAACACGAACTTAACAGGCGTAACCGTAAGCGATACACTACCAAACGGATTGGTAGGAGTATTGACAGGTCCAAGTACAGACATAGGAATTGCAAGTGTCTTAGATACGAACGAAGTATGGACTTATACGATTAGCTACCCAGTAACCCAAGCAGACATAGACGCAGGCTTAGACCTAGTGAACACTGCCGTAGTAACAACAGATAGCTTACCAACACCAAAATCAGATACAGCAAGCACACCAGTAAGTCAAACACCGGCGATCACGATAGTGAAAACGCAGGTAAGTGGACCAAACCCGGTGATCAGCCCAGCGACGATTGGATACGAGGTAGTCGTAAGAAACACAGGTAATACGAACTTAACAGGCGTAACAGTAAGCGATACACTACCAAACGGAACGGTAGGAGTATTGACAGGACCAAGCACAGATATAGGAATTGCATCAGTCTTAGATACGAACGAAGTATGGACTTATACGATCAGCTATCCAGTCACACAAGCAGACATCGACGCAGGCTTAGACCTGGTGAACACTGCCGTAGTAACAACAGATAGCTTACCAACACCAAAGTCAGATACGGCAAGCACCCCAGTAAGTCAAACACCAGCGATCACGATAGTGAAAACGCAGGTAAGTGGACCAAGCCCAGTGATCAGCCCAGCGACGATTGGATACGAAGTAGTAGTTACCAACACAGGAAACACGAACTTAACAGGTGTAACAGTAAGCGATACATTACCAAACGGAACAGTCGGCACCTTAACAGGTCCAAGCACAGATATAGGAATTGCAAGTGTACTAGACACGAACGAAGTATGGACGTATACAATTAGCTACCCGGTTACCCAGGCAGACATAGATGCAGGTTTAGCCCTAGTCAACACTGCCGTAGTAACAACTGATAGCTTACCAACACCAAAGTCAGATACAGCGAGCACACCAGTAAGTCAAACACCGGCAATCACGATAGTGAAAACGCAGGTAAGTGGACCAAACCCAGTGATCAGCCCAGCGACGATTGGCTATGAAGTAGTCGTAACCAACACAGGTAATACGAACTTAACAGGTGTAACAGTAAGCGATACATTACCAAACGGATTGGTAGGAAGCTTGACAGGCCCAGTAGAAAGTATCACAACCAATAGTGTTTTAGATACAAGTGAAGTCTGGACATATGCAATATCTTACGATGTAACCCAAGCTGATATTGATGCAGGCCTAAATCTAGTCAACACAGCCGTGGTAACAACTGATAGCTTACCAACACCAAAGTCAGATACGGCAAGTACTGCAGTAAGTCAAACACCAGCAATCACAATTGTGAAAACGCAGGTAAGTGGACCAAACCCAGTGATCAGCCCAGCGACTATAGGATACGAGGTAGTCGTTACCAACACTGGTAACACGAACTTAACAGGAGTAACCGTAAGCGATACTTTACCAAACGGATTGGTAGGAAGCTTGACTGGTCCAAGCACAGACATAGGAATTGCATCAGTCTTAGATACGAACGAAGTATGGACATATGCAATATCTTACGATGTAACTCAGGCAGATATAGATGCAGGCCTAAACCTAGTCAACACAGCTGTGGTAACAACGGATAGCTTACCAACACCAAAGTCAGATACAGCGAGCACCCAAGTAAGTCAAACACCAGCGATCACAATTGTGAAAACGCAGGTAAGTGGACCAAACCCAGTGATCAGCCCAGCGACGATTGGCTATGAAGTAGTCGTAACCAACACAGGTAATACGAACTTAACAGGCGTAACCGTAAGCGATACACTACCAAACGGATTGGTAGGAAGCTTGACAGGCCCAGTAGAAAGTATCACAACCAATAGTGTTTTAGATACAAGCGAAGTATGGACATATGCAATATCTTACGATGTCACTCAAGCTGATATTGATGCAGGTTTAGACCTAGTCAACACCGCCGTGGTAACAACCGATAGCTTACCAACACCAAAGTCAGACACAGCGAGCACCCCAGTAAGTCAAACACCAGCAATCACGATTGTGAAGACGCAGGTAAGTGGACCAAACCCAGTGATCAGCCCAGCGACAATTGGATACGAAGTAGTAGTAAGAAACACTGGAAATACGAACTTAACAGGCGTAACCGTAAGCGATACACTACCAAACGGAACAGTTGGAGTATTGACAGGTCCAAGCACAGACATAGGAATTGCAAGTGTCTTAGATACGAACGAAGTGTGGACATATACAATTAGCTACCCAGTCACTCAAGCAGACATTGACGCAGGTTTAGCCCTAGTCAACACCGCCGTTGTAACAACCGATAGCTTACCAACACCAAAGTCAGACACAGCAAGCACACCAGTAAGTCAAACACCAGCAATCACGATTGTGAAAACGCAGGTAAGTGGACCAAACCCAGTAATCAGCCCAGCGACGATTGGATACGAAGTAGTCGTAAGAAACACAGGTAATACGAACTTAACAGGCGTAACCGTAAGCGATACATTACCAAACGGAACGGTAGGAAGCTTAACTGGTCCAAGCACAGACATAGGAATTGCAAGTGTCTTAGATACGAACGAAGTGTGGACATATACAATTAGCTACCCAGTCACTCAAGCAGACATTGACGCAGGTTTAGCCCTAGTCAACACCGCCGTTGTAACAACCGATAGCTTACCAACACCAAAGTCAGACACAGCAAGCACACCAGTAAGTCAAACACCAGCAATCACGATTGTGAAAACGCAGGTAAGTGGACCAAACCCAGTGATCAGCCCAGCGACAATTGGATACGAAGTAGTAGTAAGAAACACTGGTAATACGAACTTAACAGGCGTAACCTTAAGCGATACACTACCAAACGGAACGGTAGGAGTATTGACAGGACCAAGCACAGACATAGGAATTGCATCAGTCTTAGATACAAACGAAGTCTGGACATACACAATTAGCTACCCAGTCACCCAAGCAGACATAGATGCAGGTTTAGACCTGGTCAACACTGCCGTAGTAACAACCGATAGCTTACCAACACCAAAGTCAGATACAGCGAGCACACCAGTAAGTCAAACACCAGCGATCACGATAGTGAAAACGCAGGTAAGTGGACCAAACCCGGTGATCAGCCCAGCGACTATAGGATACGAGGTAGTCGTAAGAAACACAGGTAATACGAACTTAACAGGCGTAACAGTAAGCGATACACTACCAAACGGAACGGTAGGAGTATTGACAGGACCAAGCACAGATATAGGAATTGCAAGTGTCTTAGATACGAACGAAGTATGGACTTATACGATCAGCTATCCAGTCACACAAGCAGACATCGACGCAGGCTTAGACCTGGTGAACACTGCCGTAGTAACAACAGATAGCTTACCAACACCAAAGTCAGATACGGCAAGCACCCCAGTAAGTCAAACACCAGCAATCACAATTGTGAAAACGCAGGTAAGTGGACCAAACCCAGTGATTAGCCCAGCGACAATTGGCTATGAAGTAGTAGTAAGAAACACAGGAAACACGAACTTAACAGGTGTAACAGTAAGCGATACATTACCAAACGGATTGGTAGGAAGCTTGACTGGTCCAAGCACAGATATTGGAATCGCAAGTGTACTAGATACGAACGAAGTATGGACTTATACGATTAGCTACCCAGTAACCCAAGCAGACATTGATGCAGGTTTAAACCTAGTCAACACAGCCGTCGTAACAACCGATAGCTTACCAACACCAAAATCAGATACAGCGAGCAGTCCAGTAAGTCAAACACCAGCGATCACGATAGTGAAAACGCAGGTAAGTGGACCAAACCCAGTGATTAGCCCAGCGACGATTGGCTACGAAGTAGTAGTTACCAACACGGGAAACACGAACTTAACAGGCGTAACAGTAAGCGATACACTGCCAAACGGAACGGTAGGAGTATTGACAGGACCAAGCACAGACATAGGAATCGCAAGTGTCTTAGATACAAACGAAGTCTGGACATACACGATTAGCTACCCAGTCACACAAGGCGACATAGACGCAGGTTTAGACCTAGTCAACACCGCCGTGGTAACAACCGATAGCTTACCAACACCAAAATCAGACACAGCGAGCACTCCAGTAAGTCAAACACCAGCAATCACGATAGTGAAAACGCAGGTAAGTGGACCAAACCCAGTGACGAGCCCAGCGACAATTGGCTATGAGGTAGTAGTTACCAACACGGGAAACACGAACTTAACAGGCGTAACAGTAAGCGATACACTACCAAACGGAACGGTAGGAGTATTGACAGGACCAAGCACAGATATAGGAATTGCATCAGTCTTAGATACGAACGAAGTATGGACTTATACGATCAGCTATCCAGTCACACAAGCAGACATCGACGCAGGCTTAGACCTGGTGAACACTGCCGTCGTAACAACCGATAGCTTACCAACACCAAAATCAGACACAGCGAGCACTCCAGTAAGTCAAACACCAGCAATCACGATAGTGAAAACGCAGGTAAGTGGACCAAGCCCAGTGATCAGCCCAGCGACGATTGGCTATGAAGTAGTAGTTACCAACACCGGAAACACGAACTTAACAGGTGTAACAGTAAGCGATACATTACCAAACGGATTGGTAGGAAGCTTAACTGGTCCAAGCACAGACATAGGAATTGCAAGTGTCTTAGATACGAACGAAGTCTGGACTTATACGATCAGCTACCCAGTCACCCAAGCTGATATTGATGCAGGTTTAGACCTAGTCAATACAGCCGTCGTAACAACAGATAGCTTACCAACACCAAAGTCAGATACAGCGAGCACACCAGTAAGTCAAACACCAGCGATCACGATAGTGAAAACGCAGGTAAGTGGACCAAACCCAGTGACGAGCCCAGCGACAATTGGCTATGAGGTAGTAGTTACCAACACGGGAAACACGAACTTAACAGGCGTAACAGTAAGCGATACACTACCAAACGGAACGGTAGGAGTATTGACAGGACCAAGCACAGATATAGGAATTGCATCAGTCTTAGATACGAACGAAGTATGGACTTATACGATCAGCTATCCAGTCACACAAGCAGACATCGACGCAGGCTTAGACCTGGTGAACACTGCCGTCGTAACAACCGATAGCTTACCAACACCAAAATCAGACACAGCGAGCACTCCAGTAAGTCAAACACCAGCAATCACGATAGTGAAAACGCAGGTAAGTGGACCAAGCCCAGTGATCAGCCCAGCGACGATTGGCTATGAAGTAGTAGTTACCAACACCGGAAACACGAACTTAACAGGTGTAACAGTAAGCGATACATTACCAAACGGATTGGTAGGAAGCTTAACTGGTCCAAGCACAGACATAGGAATTGCAAGTGTCTTAGATACGAACGAAGTCTGGACTTATACGATCAGCTACCCAGTCACCCAAGCTGATATTGATGCAGGTTTAGACCTAGTCAATACAGCCGTCGTAACAACAGATAGCTTACCAACACCAAAGTCAGATACAGCGAGCACACCAGTAAGTCAAACACCAGCGATCACGATAGTGAAAACGCAGGTAAGTGGACCAAACCCAGTGATCAGCCCAGCGACGATTGGCTACGAAGTAGTAGTTACCAACACTGGAAATACGAACTTAACAGGCGTAACCGTAAGCGATACACTACCAAACGGAACGGTAGGAAGCTTAACTGGTCCAAGCACAGATATAGGAATCGCAAGTGTCTTAGATACAAACGAAGTCTGGACATACACGATTAGCTACCCAGTCACACAAGCAGACATTGATGCAGGCTTAGACCTAGTGAACACCGCCGTAGTAACAACAGATAGCTTACCAACACCAAAGTCAGATACAGCGAGTACACCAGTAAGTCAAACACCAGCGATCACGATAGTGAAAACGCAGGTAAGTGGACCAAACCCAGTGACGAGCCCAGCGACAATTGGTTATGAAGTAGTAGTTACCAACACAGGAAACACGAACTTAACAGGAGTAACCGTAAGCGATACACTACCAAACGGAACGGTAGGAGTATTGACTGGTCCAAGCACAGACATCGGAATCGCAAGTGTACTAGACACGAACGAAGTCTGGACTTATACAATTAGTTATGATGTTACGGAGGCTGATTTATTAAGTAAAAGCGAAATTGTAAATAATGCTTATGTTTTCACGAATGAACTTCCGCAAATACTAAGCGATACCGCAGTTACACCAGTTGAAAAGATTGATTTGGAATTAACTAAATCTGTGAATAACTACAAACCAAACGCTGGGGATACGGTCTCATTTACACTTGTGTTAGAGAATAAAGGACCAGATACGGCAACTAATATTGTTTTGCAAGATATTATTCCAAGTGGTTATAGTAATGTTAGCAATATTTCAAATGGAGGTATAATGTCTAATGACACGATCAAATGGAATTTTGCTTCGTTGCCAAACAATGGTTCAATTTCAATAACATATGATGTGAAAGTAAACAACCCGACTACCACTCCGAATGAGTATAAAAATGTCGCACAAGTTGTTGCTGTAGATCAATATGATATTGACTCTAAACCAAATAATGACGACGGGGATCAAAGTGAAGATGATGAAAGTAGTGTTGAGTTAGGTGCTCGAGTAGTAGATTTAGAAATCACAAAAACTATTGACAATCCAAACCCACAAGTAGGGGATACTGTAACGTTTACTGTTAATTTAACTAATTATGGACCTGATACTGCTACCAATGTAGTTGTTAAGGATTACCTACGAAATGGTTATATCAACGCTCACGACTTTAGTAATTCTGGGGTGAATGTAAGCGATACAATTGTTTGGTCTGGCTTAACTGTAAATGTGAATCAAACGATTTTATTGACTTTCAAAACAGAGGTAAATAACTTTGGATCTGGCGTAAATTATTACAATGAGGCAGAAGTTTTCGAGGTTGATCAATTTGACATAGATAGTAAGGGTGATAATTATACTGGTATCGTTGTAGAAGATGATGAAGCTAGAATTTGTGTTGCACCGATGATTGCTGGTCCAGATAGGTTATGTGTTGGTGAAAAGCTAGTCTTAAAAGCTGGTGGTGGAGATACATATGCTTGGACCACTCCAAACGGTACATTTGCTGGAGATAGTTTGGTCGTATCTCAGGTTGGTTTTGCAAATGCGGGGGCATATTTAGTGAAGATTAGTACAAATAATGGTTGTGTTATCACAAGGACCATTGATGTACAAGTTGATTCACTTCCAAGTGTCACGGTAGAAGCATTACCTTCTGGTTGTAACGGAGAAGTATCTCGTAACGACGGTAGAATTAAGATTTTTGACATTAATGGAACGCAGTCGTATCAGGTCAATGAAGGGAACATATTTGATGCTAATACAGCAACCAGTAAGAGTCCAATTCCAAATGATGGAGTTATTCTACAAGACTTGCAAAATCCAACTACTAGTGAGTTTTATACGGTCAGAGTTTACAATATTAATGACTGTTTCAAAGACTATACAGTAGAAATGGTCAATGTGCAATGTGTTTGTCCTGCAGAGATTTGTATTCCATTTACTATCAAGAAAACGAAAAGCGGTAATTAAACTAGGCTATTGATTCCTGGAATCAAATAGAAAGTATTGTCTTGTGTTGTTTTATTGAATTTGTAGAAGAAAGCACCTTTTTTGGAAACGCCTTTTTGTTTCTCATTTAGTCTTGAAATGAAGCCGGAAGCGATCATCTTCCGGCTGAAGTTTCTTCGATCGAAAACTTGGTCAAAGATTGCTTCATATAAGTTGAGTAACTGAGGAAGTGTGAATTTCTCTGGTAGTAGTTCAAAACCAACCGGATGAAATGCTGCTTTATTTCTTAATCTTTTGATACTAGTATTAACCATATCGATGTGATCAAAGAGTAAATGGGGTAATTTATCAATATCGAACCATTGACCTTCGTACTCTAGTTCACTTGTTTGTAAATAGACTGTAGTATTAATAAGGGCAAAATAGGTTACGGATACGGTTCTTTCTATAGGGTCTCTTTTAGGTTGACCAAAAGCTAGAACTTGTTCCAAGTAAAGATTTCTTAAGCCGGTTAGCTTATATACAATTCTTTCTGCTGCCTCGTCTAGACTTTCATTTTCCTGTAGCCAGCCACCCATTAGCGACCATGTCGACTCGTTCGCTTCAATTCCTCTTTTGATCAAAAGCAACTTTAATTTTTCACCATCAAAGCCAAAAATTATGGAGTCTAAAGCAACTAAGCACTTGGTCTGTTTTTGATATAAATCGAGCATTTTAAAACTTAACTGTGTATTTATCTAGGCTTTGACATATCTTGCCCGAGTAATTTAATCGTCAATCTACAAAACAATTTTAAATTATGCTTTCAGTTGAAAGTTTAGCGGTAGAGATAGAAGGAAAAGAAATTTTAAAAAAGACCACACTAGCTGTAAGAAATACAGAGATTTTGGCAGTTCTTGGGAGAAGTGGTTCGGGTAAATCAACCTTACTAAAAGCTATTGCTGGTTTGATAGAGCCATCGAATGGAAGTGCCATTGTGGATGGAGAAAGGGTCAAAAAACCAAGCCAACAACTTATTCCTGGTCACCAACATATTAAAATTGTAAGGCAAGATAACCCGCTTTTTCCAAATATCTCACTAAGGGAAAATATCGCTTACTCACTTCGTTTTTTTGAAAAACAATATCAAAAAAGTCGTGTAGAAAAGTTACTAAGTTTAACTAGTTTACAGCATGTTGCCGATCAAAAGCCAAGAAATGTGTCTGAAGGAGAGCAGCAAAGGGCGGTTATTGCTACTGCATTGGCAGATGAGCCCAAGGTTTTACTTTTAGATGAGCCTTACAGTAATTTGGACTTTGGAAATAAAAAGAAATTGAAAGAAGAAATTCGGAATATTATCAGTGAAGAGAATATGGCATGTGTATTTGTAACACATGATATTGATGATGTATTTGGAAATGCGGATCGCTTGGCAATTTTGAAATCAGGTAAAATAGTGCAAATAGGTAAGCCAGAAAATGTTTACTTATCACCAAAAACAAAGTATGTAGCCGAAATAACTGGTGAGTTGAATAAACACAAAGCATCGGACTTCAATTTGGAAGGTAATTTTTTATATACTAGACCTCAACATTTAGAAATTAATCAAAACGGTGCCTATAAAGCCGTTGTTAAAGAGGTGATTTTTAGAGGAAATTTTTGGGAAATTAAACTTGGAAATAGTAATTCAATCTTTTCTGTTTATCAAATGCATCCTTTGGAAGAAGGAGCTTTCATCAGGTTCGATATGAATAGAACTTCAGCTTTTTAAAACCATAATCTCTGGGATATTTCGCCCATATCCGTCGTAATCAAGGCCATAGCCTAATACAAAGTCATTTTCTATTTCGAATCCACAATAGTCTACTTTTATAGGGATTTGAAGTGCTTTGGGTTTCAATAATAAGCTTGCAATATGAATAGAGGCCACTTTTTTAGGTTCCAAAGTATTTATTATCCATGCCATTGTTCTGCCAGAGTCCACAATATCTTCCACTATAATGACGTGTCTATTTTCAAGATCTTCATTAATGCCAATCAATTCTTTTATGGTTCCTGAGCTGCTGAGTTGTTTATAAGAATTCACTTTCAGGAAACTCATCTGGCATTCAATTTCAAGGTTTTTCATCAAATCCGATAGGAACATGAAAGAGCCATTCAAAACGCCAAGAAAAATTGGATTTTTACCGTCAAAATCCTTAGAAATTTTGTCGGCAAGCTCTTGAATTCTTTTTTGAATTTTTTGTTTATCAATCAGACGTACAAAAGTCTTGTCTTTGATCGTTTTCATTATACAGTTCAGCTTTGATCGTGAATATCAAAAAAATAGATGGCAATTTCTAAAACCAGTGGATTTATAGTTTTTTTCGCAGCCTTTTTTACCCTTACAGGTGTTAAGGCACAATTCTTTGGGTTTTCTACTGGAGGAGAGAATAAAAATGTTCCGAAGGATTTGCTGATGGATCGGGAGATTCAAATTGGTACTACTTCGGCAATCAATAACATGTACAACTATAATTTTGAACTTTCGGAGAAAGAGTTTAAGTGGTTGTTGGTAAAATATCCAGATCACCCTATTGGATACTTTTTAATAGGTATGAATTATTGGTGGCGTATTGTGCCTGATACAAAAGTTGAGAAGTACGACAGGACCATGGAGAAATACATGGATGATGCTATTGACAGGGCGGATGACCTTTATGATGATGACCCCAACAATAAAGAAGCCGCTTTTTTTCTAGCTGCATCTTATGCTTTCAAAGGGAGATTATACGCCGAACGAGAGAAGTGGACAAAAGCGGCATGGGCTGGCAAGCAGTCTATGAAATACCTTGAAAAGAGTAGGGGTGATGATAATATTAATCCTGAATTATTATTTGGGGACGGCTTATATAATTTCTATTCCAAATGGATTCATGAAAACTATAGGTCACTTAGACCTTTACTTACTTTTTTCAAAAAAGGGACAAAAGCTGAGGGAATAAGCCAATTAGAAGAGGTAGCTAATAATGCATTTTATACGCGTATGGAAGCTCGTTACTTTTTATTGCAGATTTATGCAATGGAAAACCAACCAACTAAGGGTTTTCAAATGGCAAGAACAATGCATGCCCTTTACCCTCAAAATTCGTTTTTCCATAGGTTTGCTGCACGTTATGCATTTGTGTTAGGTAAATTGGGAGATGCGGAAGTTTATGCCTTAGAGCTTCTCGATGCTATAGATACAGGTAAGTATGGCTATGGAGACAACGATGGTAGATATGGTGCGTATATTTTGGGTTATGTAAATAAGAATTATAAGCGAAATCTTGTTGAAGCGAAGAAATACTACACTCGTTGTGTGGAATTTGCACAAAGCAATGATTCAGAAGAGTCTGGTTATTATTTGGGTTCTCAACTTGCTTTAGGTGAAATGGCTGAAGCGGAAGATGATTACCTGACGGCCGCTAAGAAGTACAAATTAGTTTTGGATAACTCCAAAAAGAAATCCTCCACTTACGAAGAAGCGAAGGATAAAATATTGTCTTTAAAAAAGAAGCTGAAAGAATTAAAAAAGCAGCGAAAATCAAGGAACGGGTAACACCTTACTATTTTTGATAGTAGATAAAATCACCATTGTTTGTGTGCTAGCAACAACTTCAATTTCGTTGATAGTATCCATGATCAATTTTTGATACGAAGAGATATCTTCCGCAATTACTTTTAGTAAAAAATCACAAGATCCCGTAACGTGGTGGCATTCAACAATTTGCGGTACTTTGTTTATGACAGCAGTAAATGTTTCAATAATAGATTTTCGGTGACCTGATAATGTTACTTGAACAAATGTAAGTACACCTAAGCCTACCTTAAACCTATCTAATTGTGCGTGGTAGCTTTGAATAATTCCTGATTGTTCTAATTTCTTTACCCTCTCTAGAGTTGGTGCAGGAGAAAGGCCGACATCCTTAGAAAGCTGAGCGTTGGTTATCTTACCATTTGCTTGAAGTATATCAAGTAGCTTATGGTCAATGGTATCTAATTTAACTTTTGACATTTAGTATTGTTGAATGTTGCGAAATTATATTTGGTGTAAATATAATTAAACAATTTAAAAGTTTTTAAAATGTCGAAAGAATTATAATTGGGAATCAGTAGAAATACGGATGTTTTTGCAAATATGCTTTGGATATATATTGAAAATCGAAAAATGGTTCTAAAAATAAAGCTATTTCCTAATGTATTTGCTGTGAAATAGTTTGTTTTATGAATAATTATATTTGGTAATTGCCAATAAAGAGTGATTTCTCTTTGGTTTTGAGAGGAATTCTAACTTTGGGCCTAGAGAATTAAATTTTTAAAGGCCATTTATGACAGACTAAAATCTGAAAAATTGGAATAAAATACTTTAGCCATTAGAACTAGAGCAACTCCAAAGTAGGATCCCAAAAAACTTCGGTAAAGTTTTCGATCTTACTATCTACGATTACTATTCCTTCTTTTTCTAAGCGTTCTTGCATTGTTGTTGGAGTTATGAAGTGGAATCTACCACTTAATTCCCCCAGCCTATTGACTACTCTGTGAGCTGGTACATCGTCCAAAGTGTGTGCAGCATTCATTGCCCAGCCTACAAGTCTTGCTCCTGATTTGGCTCCAAAATATTTGGCAATTGCACCGTAGCTAGTCACTCGTCCTTCTGGAATGAGTTTTACTACTTCGTATATTTCTGCAAATCTGTTATTCTCCTTCAATTTCTTCTCTCAATTGTTCGTACCAGTCTTCGCCGTAGGCTCGTTCTAGTGGTTCTTTTAAGAATTTGTATAACGGTACTCCTAGTTCTTTTCCTAAATCACAAGCAGGACTGCAAATGTTCCAGCGATCATAATTGATTGCGTGGTAAGATTCATATTTTGTGACGCGGATAGGGTAGAGGTGACATGAAATAGGTTTTTGAAAATCTATTTTTTTATCATTGTAAGCCTGTTCTATTCCACATTTCAGAATACCTTTTTCGTCATAAATAGAATAGGCACATTCCTTTCCATTTATTGTAGGGGTAGAATAGTCTCCTTCAAAATCCTTTATGTAAGTTCCTTGTTCTTTTACAGCTTGTCTGCCTTCCTCGGTTAAATATGGAGCAACCTTGTCGTAGATATCTTCCATAACAGGTAGTTCTACATCTTCTAGTGGTGCACCTAGGTCACCTTCAACACAACATGCCCCTTTGCATTTTTTTAGATTACAGACAAAGAAATTGTCTTTGATATCGTCGGTAATGCAAGTTTCATCTATTAAAATCATGGATTGTCTTTTCGGACTGCAAATTATAAAAAAAGGCGGTAGAATTATCCACCGCCTTCAATTATAGCTTAATACCTTTTATCTTATTTCTAAAATTTGACCAACTGATATTGTATTGGAGGTCATATTGTTCCAAGCTTTTAATTGTCCAACAGTAGTATTATGCTGCCTAGAAATACTATAAAGCGTTTCTCCAGCTTTTACAACATGCGTTCCTGCTGACGAGGTGGAACTCTGGCTACTTTCAGTGTCTCCGCTTACCTTTAACCTTTGGCCAACGCTAATTGTATTTGAGCTTAATCCATTTTTGTTTTTAAGCTCATCTACAGACATTCCGTATCTATTCGAAATACTAAATAGTGTTTCTCCCGAGCTTACAGTATGGTAAGATGTGGAAGAGTTGTTAGTTGGTGTTGGAGTATTGCTAGGTGAACTTCGTACAATTTCAACTTCTGGTTGACTGTTTTTTGATACGTTTAAAACCTGATCAAAAAGTAATACATCTGATGAAGTCATTCTATTTAGTGCTCTCAATTCAGCAACAGTAAGGCCGTACCTTTTTGAAATACTAAATAGAGTTTCACCTTTCGCTACTCGGTGAGTTTTGTTTTCTCCATTGTAAGTAATTACGGATGTTGCTTTTTCTGAATTTTCAGTTCTATTGTTATATACCGGCTTTGTTGGTGTTGAATTACTAAAAACGCTACTCTCTTGATCAACGGAAGTTTTCTTCTCAACTTTTGATTCAATTAGCGGTTTTTGAGTCTCAGGAGTAACTTTTCTTGGTATAGGTTTTTCTTCAACTATCAATGGAGTACTTTCTTCTATGATAGTTGTTTCTACCTTCGGTGTAGGCTTCTCTTTATTATACTCTGTTACAACTGGAAGCTCTTTTTCTGGCTTTTCTACTGGAATGGCTTCTTTTATGATTTCTACTGGTGTATTCTTAGGTCTTTTCTTTTGCAACCAAATCACTCTACCTGGTTGAAGCCTTTGTACAGAACTTAGTCTATTATATTTCAGTAAATGCTTAAGTTGTATGCCATACATTTGAGAAATGTCCCAAAGTGTTTGATCTGAAGTTACAGTATGGAATTGTATTTTTGCTTTTTTGCCTTTTGCTTGTAAGTAGTAGACTTGGCCAGTTTTTACCATGTCTCTGTCGCTCATGTCATTGAATTTAAGGAAGTTAACGATCTTTACTTTTCCTTTTTTAGCAAGCTGTGCTACTTCTTCTCCTGGTTGAGCAAGTATTCCTTTTTTATCATTGATATTATATAATACGGCGTCATCAGGCCCTGTTCCAGAAGATGTTTTTGTTAGTTTTGGGAATCCAACATCAACTTTGACTACATCTCTTCTTTGGTTTATTCGGCTTCTTATTTCGTCGGCATCTTCTCTTCGAACAGGAATTAAAACGGTATATAATTTACCTTCTGGTGTGGTGGCAGCATTAAGCCATGAGTTATATTTTCTCAATTCGCTAATGTCAACTGTTAGTTCTGCAGCGATTTCGGCTAGAGACTTAGATTCGGTTGGGTATTCAATAAATATCCTTGGGGAACTTTTTAATCTATTTAATCGATGCTCAAAAGCAATCCTGTGTGCGAGTGCTTTGATCAAGTATGGCGGTGTCTTTTTGGTAAAGTTTACTTCGCTTGCGTAAGACCATTCTTCTGGGATTTCGCTTGCAGCACCTGTAGGCCCTTGATTGTATGAGTAAATAGAACTAATCCAGTTTTTGAAAATAAGGTTATTTCGTTTGAAATAAAGTGCTGCTGCTCTTGTAGAAGCTACAATATATTTTCTTTCGTCGATATCGTTATTAATAACAAGACCAAGCTCTTCGCCCGTAGCTTTCTTGAATTGCCAAAAACCTACCGCACTAGAAGTTGATAAAGCTTCAGGAATGAGTGAGCTTTCCATTACAGCGATATATTTGAGGTCATCTGGGACGTCTTCTTCTTCCAATATTCTTTCTATAATTGGGAAATACCATTGCATACGCTCCAGCTTGGCATCCAAAAAAGAATTTGGAGGAGTTAATAGTCCATTTACTGTTTCGTCAACAATTTTTCTAGTTTCTTCATCGAGGTTAATTACAACATTAGAAAACTCAATTTTTTTAGGGGTTTCAGGAATGCTAATTTGAACTTGACTATTCGCACTAATAGCCAAACACGTAAATAGAAGGATTGCGTATTTTTTCATTTTCTTAAAGTTTTCTAGAGACGAATAGTCCATCTCTTATTGGAAGTAGCACTTTTTGTGTTCTAGGGTCGTTTTTTAGCTTTAAATTATACTTTCTTAAAAACTCAGTTGTTTTATCTTTTGCATTGTCATTCACGATCTTTCCGCTCCATAAAACATTGTCGCTAAGGATGATACCTCCTTTTGCAACTTTGTCAAAAACAGCATCGTAATAACGCTCATAATTGAGTTTGTCGGCATCAATAAATACAATATCAAATGTCTCATCAAGACTTTCAATTACTTCGAGTGCCTTCCCTATTTTCAAGTGTATTTTGCTTTCTAGGCCTGCATTTGCAATGTTGGTCAAAATAGTAGATTCCAACTCTTCGTCCACTTCTATGGTGATCAACTTACCATCGGGTTGTAGACCTTCGGCCAAACAAATTGCTGAGTAACCTGTGTACGTACCTATTTCTAGAATACATTTAGGGTTAATCAAATTAGCTATTAAAGAAAGCACTCTACCTTGAAAATGTCCAGAAAGCATTCGAGGCTTCATCACTTTTGCATGGGTCTCTCTGTTTATTTCCTGTAAAATTACAGGTTCTAATTCAGAAATTTCCTCGCAATAAGCTTCTATAGCTTCTCGCACTATTTCCATAGGATATTAATGTTACCACAAAATAAGTTTCATTTATTATTAATTCCAAATATTCAGTAATAATAAAAAATTCAGAAATAAATGAAAATTGTTCCACAAAAGAAAGGAGAACGATTTGTTCTCCTTCTTTTTTTATTATTTAAGTTTTCTTTTGATCTCTTGAATTTCGAAAGATTCAATAATGTCACCAACTTCTAAGTCGTTAAATTTATTGATTTTCAATCCACACTCGTATCCAGCTTTCACTTCAGAGACATCGTCTTTGAAACGCTTCAACTGGTCTATCGTACTTTCGGCAAGAACGATTCCATCACGAATGATACGAACCTTATTGCTTCTCTTAACAAAGCCATCAAGTACATAACAACCTGCAATTGTACCAACCTTACTAATCTTGAATATCTCACGGATTTCAATGTTACCAGTGATTACTTCCTGCTCTGTAGGAGCTAGAAGGCCTTCCATTGCATCTTTCAGTTCGTTGATTGCATCGTAGATAATTGAATATAGTCTAATTTCAATTTCTTCGTTGTCAGCAATTTTACGAGCATTGTTAGATGGTCGAACTTGGAAACCAAGTACAATTGCATCAGCAGCAGAAGCTAATAATACATCGGACTCAGATATTTGTCCAACACCTTTGTGAATGATCTTGATTTGAACTTCTTCTGTGGATAGTTTTTGAAGCGAATCAGAAAGTGCTTCAACCGATCCATCCACGTCACCTTTTACAATAACATTAAGCTCTTTGAAACTACCAATCGCTTTTCTACGTCCAATCTCATCAAGTGTAATGTGACGTTTAGCTCTGATACTTTGCTCTCTTATAATCTGTTCACGCTTATTGGCAATTTCTCTTGCTTCACGATCAGTTTCCATCACGTTGAAAATGTCACCTGCTTGCGGAGCACCAGGTAAACCTAGTAACTGTACTGGTGTAGATGGGCCAGCGACTTTGATTCTATCGCCGACATCATTTATCATCGCTCTAACTCGTCCAAAGTACTGACCAGCAAGAATAATATCTCCCACTTTTAGATTTCCTTTTTGAACTAATACAGTGGATACATAACCTCTACCTTTATCAAGTGCAGCTTCAATTACGGTACCAATAGCTCTTCTATCTGGATTAGCTTTCAGCTCAAGTAATTCAGCTTCTAATAATACTTTATCTAGTAAGTCATCAATACCTGCACCGGTTTTTGCAGAAACTTCTTGTTCCTGGAATTTACCTCCCCAGCTTTCTACCAATATATTCATCTGAGATAAATCTTGACGAATCTTATCAGCGTTTGCACCTGGCTTATCGATTTTGTTAAGTGCAAATACAATAGGAACCCCAGCATTTTGAGCGTGGTTGATTGCCTCTTTAGTTTGTGGCATCACGCTGTCATCAGCAGAAATTACAATAATTGCAATGTCGGTTACTTTAGCACCACGAGCACGCATGGCTGTAAATGCTTCGTGACCAGGAGTATCTAAGAAAGTCAATGCTTTCCCTTTATTATCTCCTTCTTGTATATCAACACTATAAGCTCCTATGTGCTGGGTGATTCCCCCTGCTTCACCTGAAGCTACTTTTGTAGTTCTAATGTAATCGAGTAAAGATGTTTTACCATGATCCACGTGACCCATTATGGTTACGATTGGAGCTCTTGGTTTTAGATCTTCTTCTGCATCAATTATCTCTAGTGCATCAACTTGAACTTCTTCTTCAGCAGAAATAAACTCAATGTCAAAGTTGTATTCCAAAGCGATCAACTGAATTGCTTCAGCATCCAATCTCTGGTTGATAGATACAAACATGCCCATTGACATACATGTACCAATTACGTCATTGACAGATACATCCATCAAAGAAGCAAGTTCCGAAGCAGAAATAAACTCAGTAACTTTTAATACTGTTGCTGCTTCTTGTTCGATTTGTTCATCTAGCTCAGCTTGTTCAGCTCTAGACTTACGCTTGTCTCTTCTATGTTTGGCTCCAAAATCAGTTCCTTTGGATTGCATTCTAGCCATTGTTTGCTTAATGCTATCCTTAACATCTGTTTGGGTTACATCTTTTCTGCCTCTTCTGCCACCTTTATTATCAGGTTTTTTGTCATCAGATGTTGTTGGTGTAGGAGTGCCAGTTTTGGCTTCCTTGTTTTTGAAATATTTCTGATCAGTAATATCAGTAAGTTTTTCTAAACGACTTACTCTCTTACGTTTACGTTTCTTTTTGTCGTCGCTAGACTTTTTGTCAGCTGGAAGTTCGATTTTGCCTAAAACAGTAAGTCCTGCAAGTTTTTCACCTTTAGCCTTAATTATTTCATTTTTCGGTGGTTCTACTACTTTCGCAGCTTCCACTGGCTTAGCTACTTCTGCTGGTTTTTCTGCGTCAACTGGTTTCGCAGCCTCTACTGGCTTTTCTACCTCAACAGGTTTAGCTACTTCCACCGGTTTTGCAACAGGTTCTTCTTTCGCTTTTACCGGCTCCACCTTTGGTGGTACTGTCGCAGCTGGCTTTGGAGGAGGCGTTTTGCTTGGCTTTTTATCCAAGTCTATTTTACCTATTACTTTAGTACCTGCAAGTTTAGCTTCAATTTTCACCTTTTCAATTTCAGGCTTTGGAGCTTCTTTTGGCTCTTCAGCTTTAGCTTCTACAGGAGGTGCAACTTCAGCAACCTTTGGCACTTCAATAGGCTCGGGTTCTGGAATTGGTTCTGGATTAGGCTCTGGTTTTGGTTCAGGTGTTGGCTCTGGTTTTGGAGCTTCAACTGGCTCTGGAATAGGTTCCGGTTTTGAAGCTTCAACTTTTTCTGCTACCGGCTCGCTTTTTGGTTCAGCGGGAGCGGGAGTTTCTCTGAAATAAAGTATTTCGTCAGAGTCACTAGTTTCCTTGGCTTCGCTAGCTGCTTGAGCGGATTTTTTTACTTCCGCGTCACCAGTTAATACGTCAGTGTCATACTCTTTTTCAAGAATCTGCAACTGATCGGATGATAGTTTGGCATTCGGATTTCGGTCAATGCTTATGCCTTGCGTGCTTAAGGTATCCCTCACGGTTTCCAAACTCACATTTAGCTTTCTCGCAACGAGGCTCAATCTCATCATTTTCTCTTCTGCCATATAATTGGGCTAGTTCCTCTAATTTAATTATCAAATACTTATTCAAATTCTCTGTTAAGTACTTCTAGTACTTCAGCAACAGATTCTTCTTCCAATTCAGTTCTACGAACCAAATCTTCTTTTGATACCGCAAGTACAGACTTGGCAGTATCTAAACCAATTTTTCTAAATTCAACCAAAATCCACTCTTCGATTTCATCAGTGAATTCCATCAAATCAACATCCTCCTCAATAAAGTCTTGCTCTACATCACGGAAGACGTCTAGTTCCATACCTACTAATCTAGAAGCAAGTTTAATGTTCAATCCTCCTTTACCAATTGCCAAGCTTACTTGATCAGGTTTTAGGAAAACTGAAGCCCTTTCTCCAGACTCGTCGATTTGAACTGTTGTTATTTTAGCAGGGCTCAATGCACGAGAAACCAATAAATGCATATTTTCGGTGTATTGAATCACGTCAATATTTTCATTTTCTAGCTCTCTTACAATAGAATGAATTCTGCTTCCTTTCATTCCAACACATGCACCTACAGGATCTATTCTATCATCGAAAGATTCTACAGCTACTTTTGCTCTTTCACCTGGCTCACGAACAATCTTTTTAACGGCAATTATACCATCAATAATTTCTGGAATTTCTTGTTCAAAAAGTCTCTCCAAAAATACAGGAGATGTTCTAGACAAAATAACCCTTGGGTTTCCATTGTTCATTTCAGCCTTGTGAATGACTGCACGTATGTTATTTCCTTTTCTAAATCTATCTTTAGGAATTTGCTCGAATTTAGGTAAAACCAATTCGTTTCCATCTTGATCAACACAAATTACCTCTCTGCTTAGGATTTGGTATACTTCTACCGATACTAATTCCCCAACTTGATCTTTATATTGATCATAAAGCATTTCCTTTTCCAAATCTTTAACCTTTTGGATTAAGGTTTGCCTTGCTGTTTGAACGATTCTTCGGCCAAAGTGCTCAAGTTTGATTTCTTCAGCAACTTCTTCTCCAATTTCAAAATCAGGCTCGATTTTCTTAGCATCAGCAAGTGGGATTTTATCTGTATCCCAGATATCTTCTGAATTGTCGTCAACAATCAATCGTGTTCTCCATATCTCAAGGTCACCACTCTCTGGATTGAGAATGATGTCAAAGTTGTGGTCATCTTCGTATTTTTTACGAATCATTGTACGGAAGACGTCTTCCAGTATTGCAATCATCGTAGGACGATCAATGTTTTTTTCGCGAGCGAAATCAGAAAACGAAGCAATTAAATCTCCACTGTGCATAAAAAATATTTTTTAACTATTTAAATGAAACCTGAACATAGGCTTCCTTTATTTCATCCAATCTGATTTTAATAGGCTCAGGAGCCGTTTTTTCTTTTTTCTTCTTTTTGGGCTTTAGCTCGAATTCATTTTCTGCCGAACTTAATAAAACACCCATTATTTCTTTTTCGTCATTAAAAATCACCTTGAGCTCTTTTCCTATTACTCTTTTCAGTTGCCTGTCGGTAGTAATAGGGAAGTCCACACCCGGAGAAGAAACCTCTAACGTGAATGCTTCTTCAATCTTCTCTTCAAGGATATTTCCAAGCTCTCTACTTACCGTGGCACAATCGTCTACAAGTAAGCCCTCATCGCTATCCATCAAAATGGTAATCTTTTTTCTAATCTTAGAAGGACTCACCTTCACATCGACGATAAAAAACTTAGGGTCTGTGACAATCTCCGCAAGTATTTCTAAAATTTCTTCTTTGGTGATCATTGCCTAAGCTTCTAAAAAAAACATTATATATTAAAAAAGGAGGACCTCGACCCTCCTTAGAACTCCAAATCCTCCGCAAAATTAGCTTTTTATTTTATTTCCTACAATATTTGATACTAAAATTGTAGACTCGTCGTACAGTCGTTGCATCATATTATTTTAGCCATTAGCTTTGCGGACTAGACTTTGAAAAATCTGATCAAATTTTTTAGGAAATTCTTTTTTCTTATCAACTTTATAGTTGCTCTGTATTCACTGTTAGTGTTTCAATTGAGTTATTCAGCGGATATTAAGCACTGGCTTGCGGGATTTCTGATGCTAAGTGTTCCTGTAGCCTTAGTTTTAAATTTCTGTTTTGTAGTTTTTTACCTAGCCTCTAGGTCTTGGAAATTCTTACTTTCACTGCTTATTTTAGTTATTTCTTACCCATTATTACAGCGAACTTTTAAATATAGCCAAAATGTTTCGAGTAATTCTAAGGCCAACTTTTCGGTTTTGAGTTACAATGTAATGTACTTAGATCATGGTTCCTACAAGTCGAAGAAGAATAGAAAGAATGCAATTAGCCTAAGTAATAGTGCAGATAGCATCAATGCTGATATTAAATGTTTTCAAGAGTTGTATTCAGATGCCAGGATTAGAGATTTTGATATGATTAAAAGGCTGAAGGTTAAGAATCGACACACTGCCTTTATGCAAAAAAAGATTTTCGATAAGAATTATAAAGGATCCGTTGGCTTGGCGATTTTTAGTAAATATCCGATAATTGCCACAGAAGAAATTTTGTGGCTGCCCAATAATAATGGAGTACTACGTGCAGACATTGTAATTCGTAAGGATACTATTAGGGTCTTTAATGTTCAACTTAAATCCATGGGAATCAGGGTTAAGAAAGTTATTGATGCGAGTGAAAGTGAAAGGGCTAAGCAAACTAAAAACGTATTGCTACTTCTCAAAAAAGGCTTTGAAGATCGAAGTAGCCAAGTAAACAAAATTGAAGAACTAGTTTCTAAGAGTCCATATCCAGTTATTTTATGTGGTGATTTTAACGAGTTGCCTTATGGCTATGCATACGGTAGAATGAGAAAGCAACTTTCTAACTCGTTTGAGAGTGCGGGTAGAGGTTTTGGGTTTACGTATAATCGTATACTAAGTTTTCTACGAATTGATAACCAGTTCTATAGTGAGAAAGACATCAAAGTGAATTCCTTCTATACATTTAAAGAAATACCTTGGTCAGACCACTTTCCTATTAAGGGGGAATATGAGTTTATTCAATAAATTAGGTCAAAATCCTATTTTCTTACTCTTTTTTCGGTTTCCGTTTTTTACAAATTCATCTAATTCATCAAGCTCTAATTCGAAACTTCCACTTAGAATTGGGAATCTACAATAACTACGAGGGTCTAAATTGTGACCATCAACATGAAAGCTGGGAGCATAGCGTTCTCTTTTCCATTGATTTCTACTCCAAAGCTTGAAGAATCTTTTTACCCATGAGTAAATATCTTCTCGAGAGTATCTTTGATCAAATTTGACAAGCATATACTTGAAGGTTTCGACGGGTGATTTCTTTTGCTTTATCGCTGTTAGTTCTATTTCGTTTAGAATCTCATATGGCATTAAGTCTTTTTCATCAGTTTGATTTTGATCTTGAGGTCTTAATTCGGCTGTTGGTGAAAGTTTATTAACATATTGGAGTCCTTCAATTTTTATATGTTTTCCACTCACGTTACAGCCTGTTTTCTCAAGCCATATCAACCATGACCTTAACCAATGTTTATCAATTCCGGCTATTGGGCTTATACTACCAGCTGTGTCGCCATCCATGGTGCAATAGCCAACAGCTACTTCTGACCTATTGGAGGTTGCTAAAAGTAAATGGCCTGTAAGGTTGGTAAGTAGCCATATTCCAGGAGCTCTTACTCTAGCTTGAATGTTCTGTAAGGCGATGTCATTTTCTTCCCAAGTTAATTTTTTGTCAATTTGGGACTCTATTAAGCTAGTGTATTGCTCAACAATTCCATTGATAGATACATCATAGAATGTAGCACCTATAGACTCTGCAAGCTTTTTTGCAGCTGTATTAGTTGCATCGCCGCTGTTTTTGGTGCTTTGATACATTGTATGTATGATTTGGTGCCCAATCTCCTCTTTTGATTTAAGGTTTTGAATCTTTTTAATGTGTCCAAGCTTTTCTTTAAATCCATCTAATCCAATACTTTCTTCTGCAAGTTTTATCATCAATCCTACTAAAGCTGTACATGCACTGCTATCAGCTCCCCCAGATAGTGAAATAGTGAAGCCTTGAGAATAGGATTTTCTTAGGTAGTCAAAAAGTGCCAAGGATATTGCTCTCGCAAATTCTTCTTCTTTTAAAAAACCACCTATTTCAAAGGGCTCTAGTTCTGCAACAGAATAATCTGGTTTTAGGCCTTCAGGGAAATTAAAATCAAATTTCACAATTGATTTGCCGTCTATAGGAGATTTTATTTTTGCTTGTGCAATAGTTGCAATATCTAAATCAACAGTAGCGGTTGTAAGTGTAAAGCTCTTATAACTGAATCTATGACTTGATGCTAGCAAATTACCACCACTGGCTATCATTGCATCTCCATCAAAAATTAACCGCCCAGACTCATTTCCGAGCAAGTTGGTATAAACATAGGTGCAGCAATATGACCTCGAAGAGTCTTCTACAATTTTTTCTCTTGTTTGAAATTTATGGAATTCAAAGGGAGAGGCACTGGGGTTTAAGATAATATCTACTCCTTTATCAAATTGTCTTATGGCCGGCCTATTAGGAACCCACGCGTCCTCACAAATCTCCACACCTAAGTGAATATCTCCTATTTGGTAAGTTATATCGCCAATAGGGCATTTGAAACCTTCGATTATAGTTTCGTTTTGAATCCCTGCTGGCCACCTATGAAACCATCGGTCTTCGTAGAAAACGCCGTAATTGGGTAAATGCTGCTTGCAAGTGAAACCCAATATGTTTCTATCAGCAATGATGCAGGCTGTGTTATAAATTTTATTTTGAAAAGATAGGGGTAGGCCAATACACACGACCATATCTTTTGTATGATTTTTAATTTCTTGGAGTATTTCTAGGGCTAGTTCACATACATATGGCGAATAAAAAGAATCTTCACAGCCATAACTAGTAATACAAAGCTCAGGAAGGCAAAGGATAGAAACGCCTTTGGCTCTTGCATCTTCAATGCACTGAAGGATATTCGCTTTATTGTTTTTCCAATCTAAGGGTGTTTGGTTGAGTGCTCCAGAAGCTACTTTTACTATTCTCATTTGATATATTGTTGCGTACCTAAGGGTACAAATATAATCTTATATGGATGAGAATGTTTTTTTGTACCGTATTTACGAGGGTGAAATAGAGAAGTTTTATTAGGAAAATACAATTTTTAAGACCTTCAAGTTGTGACCGATGTGCAAATTTTTGCAAGAAAATGCAATTGACATAGATCAAGGCGTAGCCACTCAATAAATTTATGACCCCTATTGTGTAAACTTATCTAAAGGTTACAGGTAGATATTAAATATTTGATTATAAGGAAGATATGTTATTGTAGATGAATTGATTTAGATCAATTCGCCTGATACCATGAGTGCTCAAGTTCCATAATTATGTCATACATTTGCAGAACAAAAAAATAGAATTTTAAAGTTTTTCAAATCGCACCACAATGACCACAAAACTTACCACAGTGATTCCATTAAATTCTTTAAAAATGGAAAAGAAAATTAAACCTATTTACAGTACTAATAGTACGCTACCTGGATTTCATCATCTTCAAGAATTTCACGGAACACAAGTATGGTTTGTTTTTGATAACAAAGCACCTCGCGATATCTTCATTGAATTATAATACAAAGCACTTATTCTGCTGATTGCCAAATATTGAGTGAAAATGGTAATTATTTATTGATTGCAATACTATTGAGAAAGAAAATTAAAGCGGCATTTTTTACTGAAATGCTATTGAGTTAAAAAAGGCTATTGAAGCCTAAAATTATAAGGAGTATTGAACTCCACCGGGAATAATTAAAGTGAAAGATTAAACCGGAACCCTATAAAAAGAAACAAGGGTCGAGAAACTCGCCCTTATTTACTGATTGCTATTGAGTGAAAGCCTTTATAATTTCTTCTTTGAGCGACCTTTAATCTAAAGGTCAGGGAGAAATTCACGACCAAATGCTCTCACATAAGATTTTTGTAGTTCAGATTCTATCGGAATACTTCATGATTCAAGCGTGAGAGCCTTGGTGTGAATATTACGATGTCCCACTAGTTTATGTATCAATTTCATGCCATAAGTTATACGCATGAATTAGAGAAGTGTTGATTTAAGAGCTCAATCGGCCTTTTTTGTCCAAAAAGACATTTCAATGCTACCATTGAATCAGAATGTCACCTTTCAATAATTTCTATATTTTTTTTCGATCGAGTAGAAATGAATTTCTTCTCTAGGCTTGATGTATCCGCTCGATAACTTTTTTATCAATAAGCCTACTTAGGATTGAAAATTGGTAATCAGTTATGCTTTTTTACACTTGGTTCTATCTATTTTTAACTTTTGGGCAACCTTTACAGTTAATATTGAGTCCTTACAGAATAAAAATCCAAAGCAATACAGCTTTTTAGGTCGATGCTACGTAATTTTAAGACTCTTTGTTCTCGATAAACACTAAACTATGTTAAATAAAATAAGCTTTTTCGTAGCTTTTCTATGCTCTCTTGCTGCCTATTCTCAAAGAGAAATTACAGGAAATGTAAAATCTACTGAGGATGACTACGGTTTACCTGGAGCTACAGTACAAGTAAAAGGTACATCTCAAGGTACACAGACAGATGGCTCGGGTAATTACAAAATTCAAGCTTCACAAAAAGACGTTCTGGTATTTTCATTTATTGGAATGCTTCCTCAAGAGATAGCGGTTAATAATCAATCTGTCATTAATGTTGTGCTTGAACAGAACGCTGAACAATTAGATGAAATAGTTGTCCTTTCTGCTTTGGGTTTGGAACGAAAAAAAGACGAAGACTTGAGTTCGTCTACCATTATTGATACCAAAGCAATGAAACGCTCCGGGGAATCTGGAGTTATTCAGGCACTTTCGGGTAAAACTTCGGGACTTACAATTGTGAGAAACTCTGGAGACCCTGGAGCAGGAGCATTCATTCAAATAAGGGGGCAAAACACGATTTATGGAGAATCTTCGCCACTTATCATATTGGATGGGGTTCCTATTTCTAACTCAAGCCTTGGTGGTGGAATAGATGGTGTTGTTCAACAATCACGACTTAATGATATCAACCCAGAAGATATTGCAAATATTACAGTTCTTAAAGGTGCGGCAGCTGCGGCAGTTTGGGGTACAGGTGCAGCGAATGGTGTAATTATTATTCAGACAAAACGAGGAACTGGTGATAAGAAATTTAGTGTGGAATACACTAATATGACTAGCTGGGATGTGGTAAATCGTGAATTTGAAAAGCAAGATAAGTTTGGCCAAGGTAGTCCGCTTTTGTGGGATACAGGCCGTGCTAGAGATGCTTATGTATATCAATGGAATCCTACGATTAGAGAATCATGGGGTGATAGAATTGCTGATAGGGTAGGAGGAGAAGATGAAGTAAGAGAAGGGAATAAGCGTTTTGTAAGTGAAACTGGAGAGGTTTACTATCCTATTTTGACAAAAAGGTCAACAGAGACTTTTGGACAGCAGAATAGAGATCAGGTTTTTCAAACTGGGTTTACATGGAACAAAGCTGTGAACCTTAGCTTTAATCATGCATCGGGTTCTACATTTTTTAGTTTAGCCAATTGGGATCAACAAGGGATTTTAAAAGCGAATTCAAATTATAATAGAACTACAGCTCGCTTAAATAATGAGTCTCAGCTTTTGCCAAACCTTAAGCTGAAAATGAATACTACCTTTTCTAATATAAAATCTGATAGGATTCAACAAGGGTCAAACCTTAATGGATTTTACCTTGGATACCTTCGTACGCCTGCTGATTTTAACAATACAGACTATATAGGAACATACTATGATAATAATGGCGTAGCAACGCAAAATTCACATCGTTCTTTTATAGGTAATCAAAACGACCTTGGGTATTTGGGAGAAGGTGCTCCTTTTTATTCCAACCCGGGCTGGACGATAAATCAGCAAGAAAACCCGAATGAACTTCAGCGTTTTATTTTTAATCCGGAGGTGAACTGGAACATTGCTAAAGGAATAACCTTTACAGGAAGGTACGGTTATGACTACTATAATGAAACTAGAGAATCTTGGTTTCCTGTCAACTCGGCTGGTGATGTATTTCAGGGTTCATTTGGTAGAAGTACTATTACTGAGCGAAATTCTTCAATAAACGGATTTTTGTCAGGAACACACTTAATTAATACAGACCTTAATTTAAGTTGGATTGGAGGTATACAGCTCATCGATGTTTTCTTCGAAAGTCAAGGCGGAAGCTCTATAAACTTCACAAATCCTTTTGTGGGGGATTTGAGAACATTTGGGAATGCTGATGCCGCAAACGAAACTCCGTCGTTGACAAGATTCAGAAATAGAAAAGCGGGTTCTTACGCAGTTCTGAATGGTGAATTTAAAAAGCAATTTTTCTTGGAACTTACCGGTCGTTATGAATTGCCTTCTACAGTCGAAAGCCCTGTGTTTTATCCAAGTGCATCGCTAGGTTGGGTCTTTTCAGATTATTTAAAGAACGACATTTTTACATTTGGGAAACTTAGGTTTTCATATGGTGAAGTAGGTATTGAGCCCAATAACTATGTGAATCAAACAGTTTATGGAGCTTTTGATAGAGGTTCATCATGGGGTGAAACCTTGAGTGCAGGTGTATATGGAAACCCTTTCGGACGAAGTCCTTCATCGGGAAACCCTAACTTAACCCCAGAAAGGGTACGTGAATTTGAAATAGGAGGAGATTTAAGGTTTTTTAAAGACAAATTGACCATTGCAGCAACTTATTACGATAGGGTTACAAATGATGCTCTTTTACCTATTGATCTTCCGCCATCATCAGGATTTAGTAGTTTTTGGAATAATGCAGGTACTATTACAAATAAAGGATTAGAGCTTGACTTGGGGTATAGAATTACAAAATTCAAGGGTGTTGATTGGCGGATTGATGCCAATTTTTCTAGAAACAAAAATATAGTTACTAGGTTGGAAGGCGTAACATCCGTTTTCTTAGATGGTTTTGCTGGTGCCTCGTCACGTGTAGTAGAAGGTGAGCCATTTGCGGCTATTTGGGGCGGAAAGTGGCTGAGAGATTCTGGTGGGTTTTACGTATTGGATGCCAATGGTTTTCCAGAAGTTGATCCCGAAGAAGGAGTGCTAGGAGATCCTAATCCAGCTTGGAGAGGAGGAATTGGTTCTAATCTAGCTTGGGAAGGATTGACTTTCTCATTCCAATTTGAAACTATGCAAGGCAATGATATTTGGGCAGGAACAGAAGGGATTTTAAAGTATTTTGGAGTTCATCCCGAAACTGCCAATGAGTTTATTACAGATAAAGAAATGCGTACTGTAGATGGTAGGGTTGTATCTGCTGGAACTCTAGTGAGAGGGAATATTGGAAATTTTGGAGGTAATGATGTCATTTTGGATTCTGAGTGGTATACTGGAAATGGGGGAGGTTTTGGACCAGTTGCTGAGCAATTTGTTGTGGATGGTTCTTGGACAAAACTGAGAGAAGTTTCGCTTGGTTATCAGTTGCCATTAAACTTAGTACAGAAAGCAAAACTATCTAATGCTTCTGTGACATTAACAGGCCGTAACTTATTTATATGGTCACCGTTAAAATATGTGGATCCAGAAGTGAACCTTACGGGAGCTTCTAAAGGTAGAGGCTTGGAGTATTTTACAAATCCTGGTACGGGTTCGTACGTTGTTTCACTTAAATTAGGAATATAATCGAGATGAAAAATATTATAATAGTAGGCTTAGTTTCTTTTCTTTTTCTATTCTCCACTTCGTGTGAAAAATACGTGGCAGGAATCAATATAGATCCAAATAACTTTACTGACGCACCAGGTGAGTTGATTATTGGTCAGGCTGAATTGTCTTGGTTATTGCTCTCAGAAGGTGAATCTGCTAGGTTGAGTGGAATTTTTACTGACCAGTTTACTGGTTTTAGTAACCAATATATCAATTTCAATGCTTACGATGTTATAGCATCGGACTTTAATGGAATTTGGTCAAATGGTTATGCGGTTGGCCTAGCTCAAACACGTATTGTTAAGGAAAAGGCAACAGCAAGTGGAAATAAAGTATTAGTTGGTGTTTCTCAAATCGTAGAAGGAGCACTTATCTCTGAAATGGCAGCACTTTTTGGCGATGTGCCATTTAGCCAAAGTATAAACCCTACAGAGTTTCCAAATCCAAGTTATGATGATCAGAAGTCAGTTTTAGATGCTGCTCAATTACTTTTTTCAGAAGGTATTGCCAACGTAGGAAACGCTCGTGTAATTGATTTTTACGGAGCACCCATTTTTGTAAGCAATAATGCACTTTGGTCAGAGGTAGGACATTCTCTAAAGGCTCGTTATTATTTAGTCACTAAAGAATATACCAAAGCAAGAGATGAAGCAAAATTAGGTATAGGTGCGGTGGATAGAGGTTTACAGGCTTTTCATTCAGATACAGATGGACAGCGAAATTTGTTTTATCAGTTTGGGATAGAGCAAAGAGGTGGATACCTTACTGCAACGAGATCTTATTTAAGAAAATTAATCAATTTATCTGATGTAACCGCCGACCGATTACTTTTTACCCCAGGTGAGCAAGAGCGTTTTGCGAAGTATTTTCAAGGTAATGAACTTAATTATAGCTCTACAGGATATTTTGCAAAAGAAGCTCCATATCCTATTATTGATTGGTACGAAAACCAATTGATTTTGGCTGAATGTGAGGTTAGGTTAGGCAATGACGAGGCAGCTCGTACAGCTTTTAATGCTGTGAGGCAGCAACTTGAAAGAGTGTATGGCGGATCATTTCCAACCGTGGAAATAGGGGGATCAACCTTGTTAAGAGTTATTTTGGAAGAAAAGTATATTACTTTAATAGGATCTGTTCAAGTTTTTAATGACATCAGGCGTACAAAGAATTTGCTAAATATCCCAATTAAAAATACAACTGCTAATAAGATACCACAGCGTTTTATATATCCTCAAGACGAGCTTAATACAAATAAGAGCTTTCCTGGCTTGGTTAATATTTTTCAAGAAACAAAAGTGAACTTATAGTACAATTGATTTAAGGTTAAACGAGGATTTGTCATGTTTTTCGGAGCTTTCTAGGTACTTTTGCGGCTTAATTTAAACACCTAGGATGGTCACCATTCATAATCTTTCTTTCTATTTCGGCGGACGTGCAATTTTTGATGAAGCCAGTTTACAAATAAAACCAAAAGACAAAATTGGTCTTGTTGGTCTCAATGGTATGGGTAAATCTACTTTACTCAAGCTAATTGTAGGCGAATATCAACCCGATGGCGGAAGTATTTCTATGCCTGGAGATTGTACGCTTGGTTTCTTAAATCAGGACTTGCTTTCTTATCAAACAGAGGATTCTATACTTTCTGTTGCCATGGAGGCATTTGAGAGAGAGTTAATTTTGCAAAAAAAGATTGATGAGGTTTTACACCAAATGGAAGTCGCATATAATGACGACTTGGTGCATCAGCTTGGTGAAATGCAGGAAGAGTTTGAGCTTTTAGGTGGATATTCTATGCAGGCCAAAACAGAAGAAATTCTTGAGGGACTCGGATTTAAAACTTCAGATTTACAAAAGCCGCTCAAAAACTTTTCGGGTGGATGGAGAATGAGGGTAATGCTTGCCAAACTTTTATTGGCAAAACCATCAGTTCTTTTACTCGATGAGCCTACCAACCACTTGGATTTACCAACGATTCAATGGATTGAAAAATACATCGCTAATTACGAAAATGCTGTAATTGTAGTTTCTCACGATAGAGAGTTTCTGGACAATGTAACTACCACCACAGTGGAGGTTTCTATGTCTAAACTTTGGACATATAGTGGTAATTATTCCTTCTTTTTGGAGGAAAAAGAACTGAGAAATGAAATTCAAAAAGGTGCTTTTGAAAATCAACAAGCTCAGATTCGACAAACCGAAAGATTTATTGAACGTTTTAAGTCAAAAGCGACAAAGGCTCGCCAAGTACAGTCCAGAGTGAAAGCACTTGACAGACTTGATAAGGTAGAAGAAGTTATTGATGACTCCTCCAAGGTGAATTTTAGATTCAAATTTGGTACTCAGCCGGGACGCCATGTGATGCGTTTGGAAGATATTTCAAAAGCTTACGGTAACAATGTAATTCTAGACTCCACCACGGCGGGAATCGAAAGAGGTGATAAAATCGCCCTAATTGGTGCAAACGGAAAGGGTAAGTCTACTTTATTGAGAATTATTGCCGGAACCGAAAATATCAAAGGGAAAAGAGAACTAGGACATAATGTAAACTTTTCGTTCTATGCTCAGCATCAGTTAGAGTCTTTACATATGAATGAGACTTTGCTAGAAGAGTTGAAATATGCAGATGCGAGTAAGACAGAAACAGAATTAAGGTCTGTGCTCGGCTGTTTTCTATTTGGAGGCGAAGACGTTTTTAAGAAAATAAAAGTGTTGTCTGGAGGAGAGAAGTCACGAGTAGCCCTTGCGAAAGTATTGATTTCTGAAGCTAACTTCTTGCTTCTCGATGAGCCTACCAACCACCTTGATATGCAATCTGTTAATATCCTGGTGCAAGCTTTGAATCAATATGAAGGAACATATGTGGTTGTTTCTCACGATAGGCATTTCGTATCGCAGGTTGCGAATAAGATTTGGTACATTGAAGGACAAGCAATAAAGGAGTATCCTGGTACATTTGCGGAATATTTGACATGGTCATCAACTCGACAGGTAGAAGAGCAGGCTGAGGATAACAAAAGTGCTGATAAGGAACCTACTCAGAGCAAGAAGCAATCTAGAGTAAGAAATGAGGATGCAGACAAAAAAGTCAAAAAAGAAATTGCTGAGTTAGAAGAAAAAATAGAAGAACTTGAGCAAAAGAAAGCTGAAATCGAAATTAAGCTTGCTGATGAATCTGTTTTTTCAAATCCTGAAAAACTTGCTGAAGTAAACAAAGCATACTCCAAAGTAAAATTCAACTTGGAAAAGCTTAATGCAACTTGGGAAGAAAAAGTAATGGAGCTGGAAGATTAACGAACAATCAGTCTCTTACTTTCATATCCATATGGATGAAATACTTTGATAAAGTATTCACCGCTATTCAATCTTAATTGATCTTTTTGAGAAGCTGTAGGTACTTTTTGCCCGTTTAGCTTAAAGACTTCAAAGTTACCTTCCGAGGTCAATCCTGAAATTGTAATATTATCACCAGCAACTGCAGGGTTTGGAAATACTTTTACTTCACCATCAGGTAAAAACAGGACGGCTATAATTTTTGAAAGTGTTTTTGATCCATCAAAATCCTTTTGTTCAAGTCTGTAGTAATTATAACCTTCGAATGGTCTCGTGTCTAAAAAACTATAATCACTTTTTTCGTTTTGTCCTTTAACGATACCTATTGTTTCAAAGCTTTTAGCATCTGAACTTCTTTGAACTGCAAAGCCTTCGTTGTTGGTTTCTTTTTCTGTTACCCACTTGAGCTCTAAAGACTTGTGATTCTGTGTTGCTTCGAATTTCGAATAAGAAACAGGAAATGGATCTCCCGCAGACTCTTTACTATTTATATCTTCTATTGCATATTGTTGAGCATTTGGGTTTGTTTTGGCATTGGCACCAGTTCTAAAACTAAATGTTATAGAATTAATACAACTTCCAGAAAACGACACAGTATTTGTACCAGAACCACTTGAAGTACCAGTGATAGTATTTCCACCACTAATGGTATTGATTCCTGCACTACTGATCGAAGATGGATTTATTGTGGTCGCTGCTGTATTTACGGCAGTTATTGTAACAACATCAACATAATCATAGGGTTCAGACCCACCACTTAAATCAATATCATCTATGTTAAAAATAGCATCACAAGCAGGGTGTGAGAATCCGATCGTTGTAGTAGCAGTAGAAGTGGAGGTGTTGTTTATATCAAAATTGACCCCAATACTTAATCTACTATTACCACCAGTAGGAACGAAAGGGTAACCTGAACTATAGACTCCTGAAGAACCGATACTGGTTGATACTGTAGCATTTCTACTCGGAGTTAGTCCACTAACTCCTGTATATGTATGGCTTTGGTTTGTTGCTGGATAAACTGGAGTATCCCCCCTCCAATTTAGTTGTCCCTTTGAGTTAAATGAGAAACTAAGGAAAAATAGTATTAAAGTTGTATACTTTTGAAGTGAAGAAAGCATTGTAATTGTGTAAATCAGTGTAAATGACCCAAATATCTCGAATTATAGTAATTTTAACAAGTCTTAGTCAGTATTGTTTCGGACAAGTGTATGAAAATTTTTGTATTGATGAAAATATCAAAACAATAGAACTTTATAACAATGGATTAAGCTCTGAGAACACAAAACTCAACCCTGCTGTAAGAAGCTTAAATGGATCAGATTACCTTGTGTTAGAATTTGACGATCTAAGTAATACTTACAAACAGTTTCACATCAAGCTCATTTATTGCGATTACAAATGGAATCAGGCTAGTGTACGAGAGATTGCTTATTTGGCCGATTTTAATGATTTTGTTATTAATGATTACTCCAATTCTCAGTCAACTAAAGTTCCATATTACCATTATGGCTTTCGAGTGCCTGATGTAAAACTCAGTGGAAATTATGTCATTCAGATTTTTGAAAGTGATGTTTACGGAGAGCCTATAGCCCAGCGTAGATTTAGAGTTTTTGATCCTAAAGTAGGTGTTGCCGCGAATGTTTCGAGGCCAATTGATAACAACTTTTGGCGAACTCATCAACAAGTGGACTTTGCAATTACATTTGGCAACTATGATGTTCGCAATCCACGTACGGAGTTTTTGGTAGAAATAAGGCAAAATTATAGAGACGATATGATTAGTAGAGACTTGAAACCCTCTTCGGTGAATTTGGCAAAAGGTGAGGCCAATTTTAGGTTTTTCAATAATGAGAACTTATTTCCTGCAGGTAATGAATTTCGTAATTTAGATATCAGGAGTACTTTTTCTCAAGGAAATAACGTTGCCGAAATTACGCAAGGTTTTAGAGATAGAGCGGTAATTACATTGCAAGAAAACAGAGCTAGGAAAGTATACCTTGAACAGTTTGACTTAAATGGCAGATCGGCCATTGCAACTGTTGACGATTTTGAAGCAGAATTGAATGGAGATTACTTATTGACCGAAATATTCTATAAAGATAAAGAACTGAGTGGTTTTGAAGAGCTTTTTGTTGTTGGTGGTTTTAACAACTTTCAACCTAAGTCTCAAGACAAATGCGAATTTGGAGAGGAAGACCAAGTTTTTCGCTGTACACAATTACTTAAGCAAGGAATGCATGATTTTGCTTTCGCGAAACGTATGCCGGACAGGTCATTTAATATTCAAGATCAAGAAGGTAATTTTATGGATACTGGAAATGCGTACGAAGTTTTTATATACCATTTGCCACCAGCGGGTAGGGTAGAGTCACTTATTGGCTATTTCAAAATAGAGAATAGTAAATCTAGATGATTGGTAATGAGACAAAACTATTTATGGATGGTAGCCTTTGGTTGGGAATAGGTTTAATGAAACCGATCGTCCATCACAACTAAGTTTTCCATGATATTGGCTTCTTGAATTAATAGTTCTTCCCACCTTTCTCTTACTACTTCCTTAGGGTTGTATTCGGCAGCTAGTTCAATGAAGTTTTTGTAGTGAGTTGCTTCTGATATCATAAGTTCATGATAGAATTTTCTCAATGACTTATCAGCTATTTGCTCAGAAAGGAGTTTGAATCTTTCGGCACTTCTTGCTTCAATCATTGCACAAAAAAGTACATCTTCCATCAGTTGCATTTCTTTGCTACCTCCTTTTTTTATGCACTTGTAAAGTGCAGCCACGTAATGATCCTTTCTACTTTTGGTAAGAGGAATATTACGTTTCTTCATTTCTTTTAACACCCGTTGAAAGTGACCCCATTCTTCTGCAACAACAGGCGTCATTACTTCCACTAGCTTTTCGCGATCGGGATATTTAACAATAAGACTTATACACGAAGTAGCTGCCTTTTGCTCACAAAAGGCGTGATCAATCAATATATCGGCCAGGTTCATTTCGGCGATATTTACCCATCTTGGATCTGTGGGTAATTTCAGACCAAGAGTTGTAGTTTTAAGCATTTTTCTTCAATTCTTTTCTAGTTTGTCTTTTATCCAAAGTCAATAAGAAAGAAGGCAAAAGTATTAGGTTTGATATCATTCCAATAAGTAATGTCATTGATACCAATAGCCCCAAAAAGATGGTTCCTTTGAATCCAGAAGCAACATAGATTCCAAAGCCAAAGAAAAGAATAATAGCGGTGTAAAACATACTAATACCAGTCTCTTTGATAGTGTTACTTACAGCTTCCCCTATAGTTCTACCTTGTAGGATTTCGTCTTTGTATTTGGTCAAAAAGTAAATGGTTCCATCGGATGCTATACCAAATGCTATACTAAATATTAAAATGGTAGAAGGCTTAAGAGGAATTGCGAAAAGCCCCATCACACCCGCAGTAATAATCAAAGGAATAATACTTGGTATAGTAGAAATAAGAATGGTTCTATAATTTAAGAATTGAGTAGCCATTACAAGTGAAACAAGTATTATAGCTAATAAGGTACTACTTCTTAAGTTACCCAATAAGTAATCATTTCCTTTAGTGAATACAACGCCATTTCCAGTAACTGTAGCATCGATTCTATTTTCATCCGTTGCCCATTCGTCAAATTCGCTATTGTAGTTAAATATTGTATCCACTTTGGCTTGTAGCGTGTCAATCATTTCGTTCATACGAATAGTTCCTACATCACCACTTTGGAAACTTACCCTTGTATGCTGCCTTGTACTATCAATAAAGGATGAAAAAAGGGATTCTTTACCTTTTGCCATACCTGCGTACTGAGATAATTTTTGCAATTCAAGTGCACCAGGTACACGATAGTATTTGGGATCTCCTCCTCTATATCCTTGATAGACAAACTTGATTGCTTCTACCACAGATACCGGTTTTGTGAATTCAGGGAATTTGGCAAATTCTCTTTGTACCAATCGGATTTTTGTGATGTTTTCAGGGTCTAAAACTCCATTAGGTCTTTTCGTGTCGATTGCGACTTCAAAGGGTACAATACCTTTAAAGTGTTTCTCAATAAACTTAAGGTCAGCAAAAATAGGGTCGTCTTCTGGTAAGTCGTCTACAATGTAACCTATAGAGCGAATTTGGGTCATTCCAATTACTGAAAGCGTGATTAGACCACCAATGAACCAATATAATTTTGTACGACGGTTATGGACGATAAAGTCAACATATTCCAAGAACTTCGTTATGTTCTTATTTTCTAAATGCCTCACGTGCTTGGCCTTTGGTGTAGGGTTATAGCTAAAAATGATCGGTATCAAAATGAGAGAAATGGCCCAAGTTGCCATCACACTTATTGCAGCAACCAATCCAAATTCTAGCAATAATGGACTTCCAGTAAAATAGAAAACAAAGAAACCAATGAAGGTTGTTAGGTTCGCGATGAAAGTAGTTTTACCTATTTTTTCAATTGCCGTTTTAAGTGCTTTTAGCTGATTTTTAACTTTGAGATACTCTTCTTGATACTTATTAATCAAAAAGATAGAATTAGGAATCCCTATGACAGTTATAATGGAAGGGATGAGACCAGTGAGTAGCGTGATTTTATATCCCAATAAATGGATCATTCCCACGGACCAAAGCACTGAGATTGCAACAACTAATACTGCAAATGATACCACGCGGAAAGACCTGAAAAATAAAAACAAAATAACAGTTGTAACCAGAAAAGCTAATAGCATGAACAGAGCTACCTCTCTACTCACTTTACTCATAAAATTGGTTCGGATAAATGGCATTCCAGAGAAATGCATTTCAATATTATTGTTTTGACCAAAAGTACGGGCAGCTTCTTCTACTGCATTGGTCATGCCAATTCTTCGCTCGGAATTGAGTAAATCTTGGTCAAAGGTAACCGCCATGAGATGAGCTTTTTCGTCATCGCTATATACAAATCCTTTGTAAAAAGGATATTGCTTGATTTTTGCTCTTATGCTATCAACTTCAGCCTGTGTGGTAGGTCTAGTAGGTGCGATAGGTAGGAAATCGAATTTCTTCTCTTCGTCATTTCGTTTAATTTCGAAAAGGTTTGTATTACTAGCAACGTTTTTAACCCCTTCGTATGTCTTTAATTCTCTTGCGAAGTCGTACCATTTTTGGTAAACAGGGAGATCATAAATCTCATCTGACTCAAATGCGATTACCATCACATTTCCATCTTCACCATATCGAGCCTTAAACTCCTCATATATTTTGGAATTTTCGTCCGACGTAGGGAGGATTTTAGCCAACTCATATGATAACTCAAGCTGTGAGGCCTGGTATCCCATAAAAACAGTTGAACAAACAATGGCAATGAGCCAAGTAATACGATTGTCTAAGATTAGATTGGCAACCTTTTTCCAGAAAAGGTTTGGCTTTTTTGATGACGACATGCTAGGGTCTATTATAGGGGTAGTTTGTTGGGGTGCAAAATTACTAAAAATAGCTGCTCTAAACGCTCTTTTTGTAGCTTAATAATGAATTTACAAGGTCATTTGGCGTATTTTCTAGTTGTAGAACATGAAGTAATTGACTTTCGAAATCTGGATTTTGCTCAACTAGCTTTTCAATTAATTTTTTTTCAACTATCTTTTTCCAATAATGTTTTTCCTGATCAATTCTCGATTTGGTGCTTGTCGGATGCTTCGTCGATAAAGATTGGTATAAATCTGGGATGCCTCTTTTTGTGATAGAGGAAACTATATGAATGTCGGGCATTGTGCGTGTAGAGGAGTAATGAAGAACTTCTGAAATGCTGGTTTTTAATTGCCCGGCGTCATTGACAAGTTCACCATCTGCCTTATTAATGACGATGATATCTGCAATTTCCATTATGCCCTTTTTGATACCTTGTAGCTCGTCACCTGTTTTGGGTTGAAGTAAAAGTATTACTACATCGCATAAGTTTCGTACTTCAGTTTCCGATTGACCAACACCGACTGTTTCTACAATAACAGTTTCAAAACCAGCTGCTTCGCATAGCTTAATAGATAAGGCGGTGTTAATTTCAGTTCCTCCGAGGTGCCTTCCACTAGGAGAGGGTCTCACAAATACATTTTCATTTTTAACGAGTGCTTCCATCCTTGTCTTATCACCGAGGATGCTTCCTCCATGATCGCTACTTGGATCAATACTAAGTACAGCGAGTTTTTCTGTTTCAGCAATTTTTTGTCCTAAAGCTTCAATAAAAGTGCTTTTTCCCACTCCTGGTGCACCGGTTATAGCAATCCTAAGACCAATTTTGGTAGGTTTCGGTAATGATTTCAACAGCAGCCAAGCTTCTTTTTCGTCAGATGTGCTTTGGCTTTCTACCAAAGTAATCGCCTTGCTCAAAAATCTACGTGGATTTTTGGAAAGTTCTTTGAGTAGATATGCTGCAGTATTTTTCGACTTCAAGTGATATGCCTTTATAAAAGAATAAAACTAATGATATTCTAGATTATAAGGCAATAATGCTACTTTTATCATAACTGATTTAATAAAATGAAAGTAATAATAATAGGAGCGACATCGGGAATAGGTAGAGCGGTTGCGGAGGCTTATTTGGCAAAAGGTGCGATTATTGGTATCACAGGCCGAAGGTTAAGTTTACTGCAAGAAATTCAATCTACTGCACCTAATAGCTTCCATGTTGCGGAAATGGACGTGGCTAATATCGAGGAAAGCCTTAATACTTTAGCTTCATTAATTGAAACCATGGGTGGAGTTGATATTTTAATTATAAATGCTGGAGTTGGTTACGTAAAGGCTACGCTAGCTCAAGAGATTTCTACTGTAGATATTAATGTAAGAGGCTTTACGGCTTTGGCAAGGTATGCTTTTGACTATTTCACGGAGAAAGGAAGTGGGCACTTGGTAGGGGTCTCTTCAGTTGCGGCAGTAAAGAGTAGTCCTTATGCTCCAGAATATCATGCTAGCAAGGCGTATATGTCTAGTTATATGGAAGGAATAAGGCTAAGGTCAGCAAAATGGAAACACAATGTGGCAGTAACTGATATTAGGCCTGGATTTGTAGAAACGGCAATGACAGAAAGTAATAAAAACATGTTTTGGGTAGCAAAACCTGAAGTGGCCGCCAACTACATTCTTAAGGCGATTGAGCAAAAGAAGAAAGTAGCATATATTACTCCAAGATATTGGTTCTTGGCCCAGTTTCTTAAAGTGATACCAGATTGGTTGATGGTAAAAGTGATGTAAAGAAAACAATCTAATTACAGCTTATTTGAACTCCTAATCATCACAATAATCTTTGTGGTATTTGTTTTGATTTTGGCTGTTCCATTTGTAATAATGTTTTTTATCGAGGTGGTGAATTAAAGACCATTATTGAATCACAATTCTGACCTAAGTTTTTTATTATAAACCTTCGGTTAAAACTGCCAAAACCATCTCAATTCCTTCCTTGTAGTTTCCTATTCTCATATTTTCGTTGGGACCATGTATGTTATTGTCAGGGTTTGGAATACGAAGAGAAACTGCAGGTACATCTAAGCTTTCGATAAAGGGAGCCATTGGTTGTGAGCCGCCAGTTGCTCGCACTTTCACGTAATTTCCTTCGCCATACAGTCTATTCATGGCTTTGCTTAGCCAATAGCCCATGGGTGAGTTTAAAGGAGTAAGGAAAGGTTTAGAGCCTATTCGGTATGAGAATGAAGCAATTTTTGGGTATGCTGCTCTTTCTTCTTCAGTAGGCTCTTTGTTTGTTAAATGAAAACCTTGGCTCTCAATGTGCTTTTTGATTCTTTCCACGGCAATTTCTCCATCTGTTTCTTTCACAAGCCTAAGGTCTATCTCAGCCAAAGCAGAGGAAGGAATAAGCGTGCGAACTTCTTTGCCTGTCCAACCTGCACTTAGGCCTCTTATATTTAGGCTCGGGTATTGCATAGCTTCTTGATACGATTTTCCAACTTTTTCTGCTTGAGCAATTCCAAGTTCTCTATTAAGATCTGCCATGTCTTCTGGTATTTTGGCAAATTCTGATCTATCCTTCTTAGTGATTTTGATGCCTTTGTAATAGTCTTTTACTAGCACTTTTCCATTTTCGTCTTTCATGCTAGAAAGTAGGCGAGAAAGCAAAAAGGCGGGGTTGGGAGCGTAGTTTCCGTATTGACCGCTATGGAGATTCTCTTTTCCTCCAAAAACTTCCAATCGTATGGTTGCTATACCTCTTGCACCAAAAGTTAGGGTAGGTAAATTAGAAATATGACGGGTGCCATCCATGATAAGAAGGTAGGAACACTCGAGCAATTTTCTATTGTTGTTTACAAGTTCCGCAATAGTAGGGGAGCCCAATTCCTCCTGAAAATCCATGATTGCTTTAATATTAAAACTTGGTTTGATTCCTTCCTTTTGCAAGATTTCTAAAGCAGTAATTAAGCACATTGCAGGACCCTTAGAGTCAGAAGCTGAACGGGCGAATATTTTCCAATCTTCGTTTATCTCTTTTTGCAAAGACTCCCAAGGAATAGGTGTATCATTATTCTTTAAAGTAGCTATAAAGGGACTCTCTTGATTCCATTTGCTCGAGTCTACCGGTTGACCATCAATCTGCATGTAGAATAAGACAGTAGGCAAATTTGGATCGATGATTTTTTCTGCAAATAGATGAGGAATCGACTTTGAGGTTAATTCTTGAGTTTTAAAACCAAGACTCTGGAATTTGGAATTGCACCAATTTAGGTTTGTGTCAATTTGCTCAGGATAATTTCCATCATTGGGTAAGGCTAGAAAACCTTTGTATTCATCAAGACTTTCCAAAAGCTTAGCTTCGGACAGCGTTTTGATTTTGTCTGCTTTTATGGTTTGGGAAAAGGACTTAAAGCCTAAAGTCAATGACAAAACCGAAAGGATCAATACATTTTTATTCATTATTATTTCTCATCAAAAAGATTGTCATTCATGAATGGAATCAATGCCAAGACTATTGCATCAATATAAAATCGCTCCCGAGTTATGATATTATTGGTCAATAATCCAGAAGATCCCATTTTTTGCTTTGAGTTTTCTACCCCAAAAGTTTGTACGTCGGCATCCCCCAGTTCATACCCTTGCTTGATAAGTGCAATTGTTTTGGGAGCGATAAAGAAACCAGCAGTACGTGCTTTGCCTGTTTTGACTTTATTCATAACTACCATCCAAGCCATCGCTTCCATTTCGCCAGCTTCATTCTCAATTAGACCTCCTTCAATTCCTATCCAAAAATCAGCATCAGGGTTACTTTTTCGAATGAATTTCGCTCTGTTTTGAGCTCCATTAAAAGTTTCGCTATCTCCCATGGGTTGATCTGGTACTCCAGATTCACTGGAAATGCCTATTGCATCAATTTCCTGATCAGGGAAAACAAGTTGAAAAGCGGCTTTGCTAGCATTTATTTTTGTTGGATTTTTTGAGGCAATACAAACTTTCATTTTTGTAATATTTCTTGTGCTATGAATAGGTCTTCAGGTGTTGTTATTTTTATATTTTCGTAACTCCCTTCCATGAGTGTTACGCTATGACCTGCAAATTCAAATACCGAAGCATCGTCCGTAAAATGTGGTTGTTCACCAAGTTCGAATGCCGAATAAATCATTTCCAAGTCAAAGGTTTGAGGAGTTTGTATCAATTTCACTTTTGATCTATCAATGTGTTTATTCATTCCATTCTCATCCAGAATCCTAACAGAGTCTTTAGAGTCAACTGCTAAAACCGCTGAGCCTTTTTGTGTGGCAATTTCAAAACTTTTCTCAATCAATTGTGCAGAAACAAATGGACGTACTCCATCATGGATTGCTACGAGGCCATCAATTTTTCCCAAAGCTAATATTCCACTTCGAACAGACTGATATCGCGTATCGCCACCTTTCACTATTAGTAGTTTAGTCTTACTAAGGGCATCTTGAATTGATTCAAAATTAGGTACGACTTGTGTTTCCCAGTAAGCGATATCTTTTTCGGGTAGTGCAAGTACGATTTGCTCTAATTTGCATTCTAGAAACCGCTCAATAGTATGTACAAGAATTGGCTTGTTGTCTAATAATATGAACTGCTTTGGAATTACAGCATTCATTCTACTTCCAGACCCACCAGCAACTAAAATTGCAAATTTTGGTATGTTGATTTTCAAAATATTAAGGTTATAAACAAAAAAAAGTGCCTTTGATTAAAAGGCACTTTAAATATAGTATTTATTTCGATCTGCTAGCTACAAGTAGCTCTTAAGCTCAAACAACTTTTTCGGTATTCGAGCGAAGTTGAGAACAGCCGAGAATTACAATATCAACAAAGCATCGCCATAAGCGAAGAACTTGTATTTTTCTTTAATAGCTTCTTGATATGCATGCATTGTCAAATCATATCCTCCAAAAGCTGATGTCGTCATCAATAAGATTGACTCAGGCAACTGGAAGTTTGTAAGTAATGCATTTGTTATTTTGAACTCGTAAGGAGGGAAGATGAATTTATCTGTCCAGCCATTCTCAACAGGATTCAATCTACCATTTGCAGATACTGATGATTCCATTGTTTTCATAGCAGTGGTTCCAATAGAGCAAACTCTCTTTTTGGCATCCAATGCACGGTTAACAACATCACAAGTAGATGCCTCTATTGCGAAATTCTCTGAATCTGTTTTGTGTTTTGTTAGATCCTCTACTTCCACATTTCTGAAAGTACCAATACCAATGTGCATTGTAATAGGAGCAAATTCAGATCCTGCGATTTCCATTCTACGAACTACATTCTTTGTAAAGTGCATTCCCGCAGTAGGTGCTGCAACAGCTCCTTCTACATCTGCAAATATAGTTTGATAACGTTCTCTATCTAGTTCGTTAACTTCTCTTTGGATTACATCTTTAGGAATTGGAGTTTCTCCTAATTCGTAGATGGTTTGCATCATTTGCTCATGATCACCATCAAATAAGAAACGGATCGTTCTACCTCTAGATGTAGTATTGTCGATTACTTCGGCAACTAAATCACTGTCACCAAAATAAAGTTTATTACCAACTCTAATTTTTCTCGCTGGGTCTACTAATACGTCCCAAAGACGCATTTCTCTGTTCAATTCTCTAAGCAAAAATACTTCTATTTTTGCTCCAGTTTTTTCTTTTGAGCCGTATAGTCGAGCTGGAAAAACTTTGGTGTTGTTCATCACCATTGCATCACCATCGCCAAAATAATCAACGATGTCTGTAAAGTTTTTATGCTCAATTTTTCCTGAATCTCTGTGCAGTACCATCATCCTTGCCCCATCCCGCTGATCATAGGGGTGCATAGCAATTAAGCTATGCGGAAGATCGAACTTAAAAGCGGATAATTTCATTTTTTGCAAAATATCGGCTGTCTAAATTTGAAGAACTTTATTTAACGAAAAAGTTGTAGTGGTTTAGGCTGTCGGCTCTTTCGGGTCGCAAATGTACGAAATCGAGATAGGGGTTGTCAAGGTTTTGGGCAATTATTAAATCATTTATTTCCGTATGTACTAGGGACTTACGAGAAAAGATTCATTTTGAGGTTAGAAAGGCTTATTGTTACGATATGAAAATCTCGCCAATCATGTACAATTTTGCTTTACCAGCGATTTTTACCCTATTTTCAAGGTGTTCACAACGTAAAAATCCTCCTCTTTTGGATATTTGAAGTGCAGTTAGCTTTGTTTTTCCCAATTCTTTAGACCAAAAAGGAATCAACTTTGTATGAGCTGAGCCCGTCACTGGGTCTTCATTGATACCGTATCTGGGAGCAAAAAAACGAGAAACGAAATCTATTTCAGCTTGGCTTGACTTCGCTGTACAAATAATTCCTCTTGCTTCTATCTCTTTGAGTTTGTCAAAATTCGGATTTAGGTTGGCTATTTGTGATTCATTTTCGAATACAATGAAAATGTCATCTTTCGCCCTAAACTGTTTAAGTGGTTTTTGACCTAGGTAGACTGAAATTTCTTCATTCTTGTAAGGGGAGAGGTCCATGGAAGGAAAGTCAAGCGAAATCCAATCCTCATCAAAAATAACACCAAGTGTACCGCTTTTACTTTCAAAACTGAGGTGTTCTGCTTGATAGCCAAGTTTTTGTTTTAGTACAAATGCTGCAGCGACAGTAGCATGTCCACATAAGTCTACTTCGTAATAAGGAGTAAACCATCTAATGTGATACTTATTGTCTTTATGGATAAAGAATACAGTCTCAGAAAGGTTGTTTTCTGTAGCTATGGACTGCATTAATTCATCAGGCAGCCATGCGTCATTTAGGGGAATTACCGCAGCAGGGTTTCCAGCAAAAAGCTTTTCGGCAAATGCGTCTACTTGGTAAATTGGTAAAGTCATTTTTTCTTTTGGTTCAAAATGAACTTCGTGAGTAAAATCAACAGTATGATGGCTGAGACCATAAATAGCACATTTCTGCTATCTATTACTCCTCTGCTCAATGATTGATAATGATAGTGTAAACTGAAATAGTCTACCCAGTAACCACTACCGCCAGTAAAAAGCCCTGAAAGCTGATGTATTCCATCGAACCAAAAGTAACAAACAAATCCTGAGATTAGAAAGGCAACAATTTGATTCTCCGTTAGGGCAGAAATACATAGGCCTACTGCAACGAAAACACCAGACAGCAAGATCAAACCGAAATACGATCCTATTACTTGTGCAGTATCAATATTACCCTGTGGGTTGCCTAAATAGGAAATGATATAATAGTAAACTATGGTAGGGATAATGGCGATTATTACCAAAACCCAAGACGCTGTGTATTTCCCTGCTACAATGTTAAGAGAGGAGATAGGCTTAGTAAATAGCAGTTCGATAGTTCCAGTTTTGAATTCCTCCGAAAAGCTTCGCATCGTAATGGCCGGAATAAGAAATAGCAAAACGAAAGGCGTAAGCTGAAAAAAGCTATCCATTTCTGCAAAGCCATAATCTAGGATATTAGTGCTAGGGAAAACCCAAAGCACCAAGCCCGTGAGTACAAGAAAAAGTACAATAACGATGTATGCAATTAACGAGTTGAGGAAACTATTCAACTCCTTGGTTAAGATTGCTAGCATATTTTACATGAAAACAGGTTTCTTCTTTTGTGTGATGGCTGAAATTATTAAAGCTATTACAAATGCTCCTAAAATAGACATAAAAATACCAGCTAAGAAAGTAAAGCCCGGGCTTTGAAACTTACTCATAACATCCAGTGCACCTTCTATTTGCTGATCCGAAAGGCCTTGCTCTTCCATTTTTTCTACTTGAAAGTCTTTGATGCTTTCCATGATATTAGAATCTATAAACTGAGTATAAACAAGCCCGTAAATGCTAGAAATTATTCCACTTATTGCACCAATTAAAACTCCTATCCCTAACCCTTGGCCATAGTTCATGAAACCTTCATTTCCAGCCTTGAACTCATTGTGTGCTAGATACATTAATATGGCTAAAGGGACTATTCCAATAAATCCTGACCACCCATATTTCCATAAATCAAAAACATAGATTAAAGTGGCTATAACTATTGCAATGATTCCGTTAATTAATCCCCATTTTAGGGCTACACGTGTTGTTGTTGTTTCCATTTGGTACAGTATTTATGGGTTTTGGTGTTTTCTCATAGCTAAGGTACAAAGACTTATGGCAATGATACCAATTTGCTTAAACATCAATTCGTCTAGAATGATCTGGTATGGTTTAGCATTTTGGAGTGATACTATTTGTGAATTGAAGGTTTCATCAGTAAGTACTTCACTTAAACTATTCTCCTTTTCGAGTTTTAGAAACTCAATTCCACTTTCTATCCAAGCTTGCAAAGGTGCTTCATCATAGAGGGTCAGGAAAAGAAAAATGCTTATACCTGTAAAAAGTGCAGCAATGATATTGGTTAAAAAACCAACCGAGAATCCTTCATAGAAGTGAAGAATTCCACCATTCTTTTTCTTGAAAGCGTAAATGCTTGTAAATATAAAAATGATATTGATACCCAAATCAGGGCGTCTTAAACTTAAGGGGTTAGGATCGGCGATGTAAAGAGCGATGAAAAAAACTACACAAATAAAACCAGCAAGCAGGCCGTAGACCAGGCTAGTTTGAATAATTGACTTTCTCATTTAAAATATTTTGGTAAAGCCATTGTTACTAATGGCAAGTACTTTCCCTTTTAGTTTTCGACCAATAAAAGGAGAGTTTTTGGAACGAGATAAAATGTCTTTTTCTTCAAAAGTCCATTCTACCGACTGATCAAAAATAGTTAGATTGGCTTTTGTGTTTTCTTGAATTGTATCCTGTTCAAGCCCCAATAACTCGTAGCCTTTAGTGAGTTTTTCAACTATTAATTCAGGAGAAAGGCCAACTTGAAGTAAAGAAGGTAATACTGTTTGTAATCCTATTGCTCCAAAATCCGCTAAGTCAAACTCACACTTCTTATGTTCTTCATCGAGTGGGTTGTGATCGCTCACAATGGCGTCAATGGTGCCATCTTCTAGGCCTTTTAGTAATGCTTTTTGATCCTTGCGAGTCCTAAGAGGAGGGCTCACTTTAAGGTTTGTATCGAAACTAAGGAGGTCATTGTCTGTAAAGGTTAAATGATGAGCAGCTACATCACAGCTTATTGGTAGTCCTTTAGCTTTTGCTCTTCTAATAAGTGATACACTTTCAGCCGTAGAAATACACGTAAAGTGTAAAAGAGGTGTCTCACTTTTGCATCCACTGTATTCAAGTAACTTGAGATCACGTTGTATCATTATTTCCTCAGCTGCAGAAGGAATTCCTTTTGTTCCTATTCTAGTACTGGCCTCACCTTCGTGCATTTGACCAAAAAGGGCAAGTGTAGGCTCTTCGGACTTATTAATGATCAAGGCTTTCTTTGGAGCAAGGTATTGTATTGTTTTTAGGAAAATATCAGCATTCCAAAGCGGATATAGCCCGTCTGAAAAAGCTACAGCTCCATTAGCATGCAAATCCCACATTTCTGTAAAATCCTCTCCTTTGCAATTTTTGGTAATAGCTGCAACGGCATTTAGCTGTGTCAGGCTATTTTTCGAGAAGTTTTTAAAATAGGAGATTGATTCTTTAGAGCTTATAATGGGTTCGGTGTTTGGCATTATTCCAAGATTGGAAAAGCCACCTGCCGCAGCCGCTGCACTTAAGCTTTCGAGGGTCTCCATTGCCTCGTGTCCCGGTTCTTTGCTAAATGCTCGCATATCGCAAAACCCAATAGAAACGTAAAGGTCTTTGCCTTTAATTTCGCTAGCAGCAGTATCGTCTATCTTGCTTGCAATAGCCTTAATTTCTCCGTTATCTAGCAAGATATCCCTTGTTTTGAGATGATGGCTAGATCGAGGATCTACTATTTTAGCTTTGCGAATTATTACCTTCATTCAAAAAAAAAGCCTATTTACTAGGCTTAAATTTTACTGTCCAATTAAAGATTTATAAGCTTCAACGGTTAATAGTTTTTCAACATCCGCTGGGTCATTAATTTCCATTTTAATTAACCAACCTGCCTCGTATGGGTCTTCATTTACAAGTTCTGGTGCGTCAGCTAATTTTTCGTTTACTTCTATTACTTTTCCAGAAACAGGAAGGAATAAATCAGAAACTGTTTTTACTGCCTCTATTGTTCCAAAAACCTCATTAGCTTCGAAGCTTTCACCTTCTGTTTCGATCTCCACATAAACGATGTCACCTAATTCGCCTTGGGCAAATGATGTGATACCTATGGTAGCTATGTTATTATCACCTAGCTTGATCCATTCGTGTTCTTCTGTATAGCGTAAGTTTTCTGGAAAATTCATTCTGTTAGTGTTAATTGCGACGCAAGTTAATTCATTTCTTTTTCTGATCAAATGATGGATTTGAAATAAGCTAGAATCTGTGAGTTCTTTGTGCCGTTTTTAATTTTTTCAATGGAGTTATAGTATTACAAGGGAGTAGAGGTATCCCAGTTTTATTAAATAACTAAACTTCCATTTCTTCTGAAGGCATAGAATTGCATTTAAAGAATAAACAGCGAAAAAATAGTAGTTCAATTGTATAGAAACTCTCCGCTTTGCTGTTCACATTAAACTCCAAACTAATCGGCCAAATTAAACCTCATGTTGATTCCTCCTACTGTCTGACTCCTTGCGAATGTAATAGAAGTGAACGGAAGGTTTTTGAAGTGCTCAATGTAGAAACTCATGCTCAGTTTTTTGTTAAACTGATACTGAACTTGTGGTCTCAACTGGAAGTTGTAATTTCCTTGAATAGGAATAACTTCGCCATATGTTCCATCTTCTGCACTATTTGCATATTGAGAATCGAGTCTTCTTTGTAGTAGTTTTTGATCTCTCAATGTTAGGTCAAATCGGAAGTTAACGTCGTTTTTAAGAACAACCAAGTTGCCATCTCTCCCTCTGAACGGTAGTTTAATACCAGCTTTTTTGAATCCAAAACCAAAGTTGAGATCATCGGAAGTTTGTTCAGCTACTTGAGTATTACTCAAGTTAAGCGAAGCTCTTCGCTCTTTGTTATATCGAATGCTACCCGATATTTTGTTTTTCAAAGTAAACTGAACACCAATGAGGGGAGAATACCTCTCCTCCATAGTAATTGCACTCATAATGAATACGGGTAAGAAATAACTAACAGAGGTTCCATTTGACTCAAAAAGACTTGTTTGATCACCCAATCGGTAATCTCTCACATCTAGGTTTACCAATCCTGCTCCGTATAGCAATGAACTTGTAAAGTTACCTACGCTATAAGTACTGTTATAACTGTGGTTCAATGTAAGTGACGAAAAAGCTTTATTGAATATTGGTAATTTCTCTAACCCACCATAGTCAATTCGCCAGTTGGGCATTGGGAATTGTAGAAATGGATTAAACGTGTTTTTGCCCTTCTTTACTACTTTATCAAAAATATTGTCAACAGTGTTACCTGTGTAGGCTGCAAAGAAAGCAGGTATTAAAACATCTTGAGAGTTAGGATGGTATCCAGCATCTTCTCCACTACCGTTTATTTGATTTAACTTATCAATTACTAGCTGTCTGTTTGCTTTCATGTTCTCAAAAACCTCGTAACGATAGTTGGTTTCTGGATTGTCATCCATTTTTTTGAAAACTGTTTTGAACGACCAGAAAGACATGCTAAAAGTACCATTTCGGAAAGGATTGCTTGCACCGAAAGTTCCGTCCTGATCGGGTTTATAGATTTGCTGGTAACTATCTCCACGAGCGTAATTTCCTCTTATTTGCATCCTAAAGCCAGTCCATGGTTCAAGGTTTGTACTAAAGTCAAACTTTGTTTGGCGATTTTGAGTAAACGGATCGTTTCTCACTCTACTTTCGGAGAGCCAACCATTCTGAGCAAATTGATTAAGGTCTGCTTTTTGACTACCAAACATGGCGAAACCTAAGCCGGGTGCTTGAGAGCCTTTGGCAAGACCAAGTAAGTTTGGAGTTTCTAAAAAGCCTGGTAAAATTGTTCCTTCTGTTCGCACAAAGTTAAAATTCACTCCACGCACGGTCATGAGCAATCGAGTAAATTTCTTCAACAAGTCCGAAGTCTGTAAAGTAACTTCATCTTCTACACCAGGGGCTCTAGAGAAGCGTTCTTTTGGAGCGTCTGGAGAGTTGGCGAAACGAAGGTATTTCAATTTGTTATAAAGCCTTACAAGGTCGATTTGGCCTTGGAAAGCATACTCTCTATTGTTCTCAATGAAATTACCAAACTGGATATTATCCGAATCAGTAATACTAGTGCCCTGGTCAAAGTCCCACGAGTTTGCTCTAAAGATGTAATCTGCATTAAATCTTGCATCGGACTTGATCCAATCCAAAAGGAAGAACTTGTCTAAAGGAATGGCATATGTAGCTTGAATAGATTGCTTAAAGTAATTCGCTCTACCGAAACTCTTCAAGTTATCCCAAACTGCTTCTTTGTCTTTTTCTCCATAAGGCTCGTCAATTAAGCTACGCATTTGAGCACTATAATTGAAATTAATAGATTTAGTGAAATCCCATTGCACATCATAAAATCTGTTGGTATTAAAGAATTTTATAAAGTTGGGATCTACACCCGCTGTACCTAATTCTGCATTTCTATACTGTGTTTTGATAAAACTTCTATCAAAATCTGTTCGGAAAGCGAAAAGGTTTGGAATAGGGGAGAAGTTGAAATCTTTCACCCACTTTCTAGATGGTTTTTCTAATGCTTTGCTACTTTTAAAAGGCTCCCAAAGTATTTGCTTTGGACTAAACTCATATGCCAATGCTCCTTTTTGTTGTTCTGAGGCATATTCCTCAATCAAAACATTGCTTCTTCTAAGGCTGTTTTGAGCGTATGAAAAAGAGAAGTTTTCAATATCGTACAGATGTGCTTTTGCCGCAGGGTCAGTCTGTATTTTACGAACATTGGCAAGGTTGAATCCTTTGTTCACTGTTTGGTCTATAACTAAGTCTCTGTAGGCCTGTCTCTCTGCTTCTGTATCGAATTGTAGTAATGATCGCTCTAATACAATGTCAGGATCGAGAGGATTAAAATGAGGCTTGATCGTTTGCTGATCATAGTTCATAAATAAAGGAATACTCCATCCCCACTTCTCAGGCATAAACTTGTCCAGTTCAAGAGTAGAAGCAACTCCAAAACCCTGTGCAGTTTCTCTCGATCTCGCAGAAATACCACTTTGAACTCCCCCAAAACCGAAGGTATTCATATTTCCACTTATCGATATATTTCCAATATCTGCAAGCTTAATATCCGCGTTGATTACTCCAGCTTCACCTTTAGTTTGGTCAAAACCATTTGCTCTCAATTCATTTACCCAAATTGAGAAGCTTTCTGGTGAGCCTATTTCGGTTCCATTTTTAGGATTACTAGCACCAACCATCCAAACCAATGCATTGCTAAAGTCAGGATTACCTACGACTGTAAAGCGATAAGTTCTTTGAACATCTTCATCAAGATAGTTTCTACCTGTAATGGTGATTTCTTTGGTATATGGTTTATCAAGAGCTACATCACCTTGGCCTAAATCTCTATTTCTTGAGATTTTAAGATCGCGTAAATCATCTAAAGCAAAGTCGAATTCGTTTTCTTCTGGCCATATTTCGTCTACAACTCCACTGTTTCCATTGACGGTTGCTTTAAGTTTAGGTATTTCTACTTCGTAATAATTAGTTTTAAGGTCTGTACCAAAGCGAATAAAAGCACCACCAAGGTCTGCATTAGATTGGTTTTGCATGTGTACAAACATCTTGATTCGCTTGTACATGTTAAGATCCAATTTCGTGTTTTTGAAAATACCTCTTTTGTCTCCGTCCTTAAGATTAGTAACCGACATGCTAACCGACTGCTCATTAAACTGACGGAAAATTTGCTGAGTAAGATCTCTATCTCTGATAAACCCAGGAGGAACCACATATGGAGTTTGGCCGTCCTTTACGTTACATTCTCCTTCTTCTGTACATCCATTTTCTTCAACAGAAACGGTCGTTACTTTGAAATCAGCATCATATGGTTCTGGAGTATCAAGTATAGTATTGCTATTCAGGTCTTGGGTATATGTTCTGTAGGAATTGGCAACCAATTGTAATGCCGCAAAACGAAGAACTACTGGTTGTTCCCATTCGGTCATGAGCATTCTCATGAACCTGATTGATTTAAAACCTGTAATGCCACCTTTGGTTCCTGTTGCTTGTCTAATTGGAATTCGGAAGAGGTACCATTCGGCGTCACCTGCTGCTATTACCTTATCAACAATATATTTATTGCCAACTTGTAAGTCACCTGGCTTTAATGATACTTCGTACTCATGATAACTTTCTACATCATTAATGGTATTATCCTCATTGATATCTTCTTTGTCGGCTTGAACTGTTGCCGCTGCTGAGATATTTTGAGTTTCGGTAATTACCGGTGAGTTATTCTCCATACCAAGGTAGTTTTTATACCTTTTTACAAGGAAATCGCTATCGGTAAAACTTGGATCTAAGAAGAATTTGAAATCATCGGCAGATGGGTCAGCCTCTATTTCTGCACGAACATCTGAATCCACATTGATATTGTCCAAAAAGTTTTTAATGTGTGGGAATTCTCTTTCTCTCGAATTTTTCAAGCCTTCGAGACCTACGTCTTGTTGTTCTCTTGCTCTTTCGGCATTATCAAATGCATCAGTTACGAACTGAGTTCTCGGAGCACTTCCCCAAGATGTACTATCCGCTTGGCGACCAGTAGAATCATATGGAGGGATACCATTTTCAAAGTTAAATCGGCTATCGGGAATTACATCCTCGGAGATATCTCCTAGATGAAAAACGAGTTTTCCGCCAGTTGTGTTGGCTTTGTCAAATACTCCGTCTCTTACCTTGTATTTGGTATTGTTTTCGTCAAGTTGTGGAGGGAATGGATTTAGCATCCAAAATTCTAAATACTCTACATTTGAATTGTCAAAATCGGCATCAAATGTAATTCCACGCATCACTGCCCCAAAATTCTCTTTAGGGTTTGGCAGTAAGCCTTTTGTATTCAGATTTGGGTTATAGTTATACATTCCACGCTCTTGCGGGAAATAAGATATGTCTAAGATTGTGGTGGGTATCTGTTGTCCCAATACCGGTCTTGATCTTCCAGGGAAAATATCTTGAATTTGAAATGCTCTTTCAAAAAGGTTATTGTTGGCTGCATCTGTTACTGCTCTAGGAAGTACAGTTCCTTGGCCAAATCCAGTTAGATAGGTTGAAACATCTACAGAATAAGCTGCAATTTTAGCTCTTTTGTAGTTGTAACCATAAATGGGAGTGGTTCTTACGTTAAAATCATCCGGAGTACTTCCGAGTCTCCAACGTTGTGGTTGGCGTGTAAGGTCATTGATTGTCCTTGCACCTTCAAAATCGTCAATCATGGCATTGCCATTGACACGCTTGTCGTTTACTCCCGGAATAAGCTGAGCAAATTCTGCACTTAAAAGAATGCTAGAAGGTTCTTTGGTTTGAATCAAAGGAAGTTTATCCAAAATTCGAGTAAAGCCGTTTCCTTCTTTTTTGAAGTTTACATCTAATCCCCAAAGCGTATTATTTATAGGTTCGTTTCCAATGGCAGTACGTGTTAAGAAACCTGGAGTGTTTTCTTTCAAATCCATGTAAGTTCCACCAATTCGTAATGCTGGACTTACTGTATAGTCAAATCGAACACCAAAAAGTCTACGTATTTGAGTTTGAAATAAATCTGGTCTTTCGTAATCTACTCTTATGGTTCTTCCAGAAGCCAGAATACTAGGATTGATTAACCTTATTCTTCCAATTTGAGTATCTACTTGGTAATCAACTCCTTCTTGAAGTTGGGATCCGCCAGAATACACTCTAACAGCACCACCACTCGCTCCAAGAGGTAATGGAATGTCTTTGCTCGATGACTGAACCGAACCTTTAATGAAAAACTTGTTTTTAACATTGACTTGCTGTGCATCTGTTAATGTTTTGTCATAAAGCTCCTGAAAAACATACTTTGTTTTTAGGCGTTCATCCGTAAGATAATTATTCAGATACGAACCGAATGGCTCAAGTTGAGGGAAAATAATTGCTCCTTGCAGCTCATTGATAGTAATGTTTTCAACGTAGTCAAAATTGCCATCCTTTTGTCTGTCGTTATTATAATTCAGTTTATCGAGACCCAAAATTTCAATTAATGGAATTTCATTTAAACTAGATTCAGGTAGGTTTGGACTATCGAGACCAGTTGCATCATCTTTATAGATGACTCTTAATTGAAAACCTTCTCTTTCTATTTGACCTTGCGAAAGGCTATAGACATTTTTCATCATTAAATCCCACATCGGGTTGTCCAATCGGTTTCTAATGGTAGATGATTTTAACATTTTTAATGCTACAACCTCTTCTTCTGCTCTAATGGAATAGTCTTCGGTTAATTCCCCTACTTTATAGCTCTTGCCATTGTAAACGTATTCGTAAGCAACTGCTAAAATTTCATCGTTTCTGAGGGGAGTTAGTAGCGATAAGTATCCAAGTTGAGGATGAAACTGAAATTCGCGGTCAGTTAATCTCTTTGCTCCTCTTAAAATTTCAAAATCAATCCCTTTGCTTAAGCCCTGTTGTTCAAGTGTAATATTGGTATTATCAATTCTTCTGAAGTTTACGTCTTGGCTTTGAAGTAAATCTCCTAAACTATTCGAGGTGTTTGAAGCAACATTATTTGGTAAGTTGTTAGATGTTACGCTAGTACTAAAAGGATTTCCTTCACCTAAATCAGCCAAACCAACTAGGTTTCGCATACTTCCTACCGTTTTGGTTCTGTTGGTAACGTAAACTTCTACTCTTGTGATAAGAGCTTGAGAAGTAACCATTGGAAGGTTTTTAAGGCTTGCTTCGTATTGATCTCTGAAAAAGTGAGAAAGGAAAAAGTGTTTGTTTTCGTCGTAGTTATCCGCTCTTATTTCAAACGGACGGCTTTGGTTTCCTCCGCTAATGAAAATTGATTCTGTTCGTGAGGTTTGCTGAGCGAGAACAGTAGTAATATCTAGTTTTCCAAACCTTAATCCGGCTTTTAAACCCATCAATTTATCAACACCTGGAATTAACTGACTTCTTAATGGAAAACTCACATTTCCCAATTCTATTGATTGAAGAATATCTTCAGGTTCGTTTTGGAAATTAAGTTTGAATTGGTTTTCAAAAGAAAATGCAGATTTGGTGTCAATATTTCCAAGGATATTTACCTTATCCCTTGCCTGCTTTCCAGCTCCCATTAGCCCGCCAAGGGTTTTGCCCAGTTTGCTTAAATCTTCGGCAGAGTTTCCTTGATTTGGATTGCCTGTGTTTCCATTAAAATCACCATTGCCCCCAGAGTTATTGAAAAGGCTATTGAAATTGACACTTATTTGCTGATCGAAATCAAAAATTGGTCGCCTCCATTGCTGAATAGGTAGTTGTGGGTTGGCATTAAAACTAGTACCAAACCTCACATCGGCAGATATAAATCCATTTGGTTTAAACTCTGGTGCTTTTCCACCAAATATTCTATCTACAATTGGGTTTTTTTTGAGCAAAGGTTTTAAGCCTCTACCACTCGTATTTGAGTTACCGTCTTGCATTCGCTCATAATCTCTGAGGATGCTTTTTCGCACAGCGACGTTTTGAAGGCTCGAATATTCATTGAAAGTCATTGCCTGAGGGAGCTTATGGTTTAGCTCGCTTCCTAGCTTTTCTTCTATGTTTATATTTTCACTTTGTGGTTGGAAAAATATCCTCGTTTGAAGGCTATCAACATTCAGTTTTAAGAATGGAGATTTTGATAAATCATAAGTAAAAGAGTTTAAATAGCTGTCTTTCCAGCGATATACTGGGGCAAATCCTCCTCGCGAGATGCTATCAACTGTACCAGTAGTTCGAGTCACGTTTTGAGCCAATAGCTCGGCGTTAAAACTGACTAAAACAGTAAAGGTTATTAAGAGGAAATATTTTAAATGAGTACTCTTTATTAGCATACAGAATTGACTGCAGGTGCTTTAAATGATTAGTATGTATTGATAGTAAACGTCGAAAATCTTGCCAATATTCTATACATTCCTTAGAAAAGCAATTGTTTTTTATCGAAGGGCAAGTTTAATGAGTTCTTCGAGGGTGATATCACCTCCGCTTCTTCTCAAGATTGTATCCACATTTTTCTCTGCTGCTGACTTAGGAATCCCCAATGTTGTAAGGGCAGTAAGTGCTTCACTCCTTAGACTTAAATTAGCAGAGGCAAACACCGTAGGATTTACTCCTGTAGCTGTTATTTCCTTTTTGAGCTTATCTTTTAGCTCAATAATGGCTCTTTGGGCTGTTTTGGCTCCTATACCTTTTACTCCCTGAATAACTTTTACATCTTCCGAAATTATGGCTTGAATAATCTCACCCGATGAAAGTGAAGATAGCATCACAAGAGCAGTATTTGGTCCTATTCCTGAAACAGAAATTAAGTGATTAAAAAGTTCTTTTTCTTCAATTTGGGAAAAGCCGTACAGTGTTTGAGAATCTTCTCTTACCACCAAAAGCGTGTGTAATTGAACTGATTCTTCTGTTTTGTCGAGTGCTGCGTAGGTTTGAAGCGAGATTTTAACTTCATAGCCAACTCCTTGCACGTCTATTAAAACGTAGGTAGGGTCTTTATGGGCTAATCGTCCTTTAAGAAAAGCTATCATTTGGGCTCATTAGGTAAGTCACAAATATAGCAATTCGAGCTTATTGATGGTAGTTTAATAATATTTGACTGAGTTCTCGTTCTCCCATTGCACCAGATCGCTTCCAAATTTGGCGGCGATTTTTGAATATTAACAGGGTAGGTGTCTCATGAGCATTAAAGAAATAAGACATATTCTCGTTCTCTTCAATGTCAATTTTTAATAGGCGGTAATTATGATCTTGTACTTGTTTTTGTAGGTAGGGCTCCATTTGCTTACAAAAACCACAAGAGGGTGTTTTGAGATAAACAAAAACATAAGGATTGTTGGCTATTGTGTTTTCAAAATTACTTGGAGTAAATGCCGCAATAGGCTCAAAAACTTCATTTGAAGAAACGTATGGTTTACTTTTTGAAATCCATTCGGAAAAACCGCCAGATAGCCAAGTGATATTTTTGAAGCCAATCTCCGAGAGAAACACTTTAGCATTTTCGCTCATGAAATCTGAACCTGCATATAGAAATACTGGTATATTCTTTTTGAAATAAGAAGATACCAAGGATTCAAAATTATCATCTTCGAAATCGATATTGATTGCGTTTTTAATGTGCCCTTTTGCAAATTTTTCGTGAGAGCGGATATCAAGAAGTTGCTTTGTGGAAGCATTTTTAAGGCCAGTGTAAAATAAATCAGGTTCAAGGCCACTAGATTGAGCCACAACTATAGTCTTGGTAAAAACTACACATGTAAAAATTAACAATATCTTAATTTTATAAAGCATTCTCAGTTTAATCATTGTAATCAAATGTAGTACAATTATTATTCCACTTCCTAAGAGCAAAAAGCAATTTGGAAAAACATGATTACAGTAGAAATAGTTAAATATTTCTTTTATTTGTACTCTATTTCAGCGGATTGTCAACCGAAATAGAAATAATTCAAGTTTTATATTAACCGAAAAAAGAAATAATGAGTCAAATTGTAAAAATACACGCTCGTCAAATCCTCGATTCTCGTGGTAACCCTACTGTTGAAGTCGATGTAATGACAGCAAATGGTTTTTTAGGTAGAGCAGCTGTTCCATCTGGAGCTTCTACTGGAGTTCATGAGGCAGTGGAGTTGAGAGACAATGATGCTAATGTTTATGTTGGAAAAGGAGTTTTGAAAGCTGTTGCCAATGTAAATGAAACCATCGCTGAGGAGCTTTTGGGCTTCAACGTATTTGAGCAAAATGCGATTGATCAAGCTATGATCGATCTTGACGGAACAGAAAATAAAGGAAAGCTTGGAGCCAATGCGATTTTGGGAGTTTCTTTGGCAGTAGCCAAAGCAGCAGCTCAGGAAGCTGGTTTGCCACTTTTCCGTTACTTAGGTGGTGTTAATGCAAACACATTGCCTGTACCAATGATGAACATCATGAATGGTGGTTCACATGCAGACAATTCTATCGATTTTCAGGAATTTATGGTAATGCCAGCAAAGGCAGACACTTTTTCTGAAGCTTTGAGAATGGGAACTGAGGTTTTCCATAACCTTAAGAAAGTACTATCTAGCAAAGGATATTCTACAAACGTAGGTGACGAAGGTGGATTTGCTCCAAATATTGGATCAAACGAAGAGGCTCTTGAGATTATCTTAACTTCTATTGAGAAAGCAGGATATAAGCCAGGCGAAGATATATTCATCGCTATGGATGCTGCTTCTTCTGAGTTTTATGATAAGAAAACAGGTCTATATTCTTTCAAAAAATCTAGCGGAAAGCAACTTTCATCTGATGAAATGGCAGCTTACTGGGATGCTTGGGTAGATAAATATCCAATTATTTCTATTGAAGATGGAATGGACGAAGATGACTGGGCTGGATGGAAGAAGCACACTGAACTTTCTGGAAAGAAAATCCAATTAGTTGGTGATGATTTGTTCGTTACAAACGTAAAGCGTCTTACAATGGGAGTGGAGCAAAATATTGCAAACTCTATCCTTGTGAAAGTAAACCAAATTGGTTCGCTTACTGAGACAATCAACACTGTAAACATGGCACATAGAAACCATTATACAAGTGTAATGTCACACAGATCTGGTGAAACTGAAGATTCTACAATTGCTGACTTGGCAGTTGCATTAAATACAGGTCAGATCAAAACTGGTTCTGCTTCTCGTTCTGATAGAATGGCGAAATACAACCAATTGCTAAGAATTGAAGAGGAGTTAGGCGATACTGCTTATTTCCCAGGATTGAAATTTAGAGGATAATTACATCCCCTTATTTATATTAAAAGCCGTTTCTCGTCATTGAGAAGCGGCTTTTTTTGTGCTTAAGTTGTTTGATTTTAATTCGATTTGAGAGTCAGTCATTATTCCTTATGTTCTTTCCAAAATTCTCCAACATCATAGCTATGGATTAAAAAAAAGATAGGAGTAGAATTTCCTTCGGTTTAAATTTTCTATTTTTGAAATACTAACGTGCTTTAAAATGAAAAATACACTATTCGATTTCTTCGGTCGCTATAAGTTCTATGCGTCCACGAGCCTATTTCTACTAGTTTGGCTTGTATTCTTTGATCATGCAAATCTTATTGACCAGTATAAACTATGGGCGAAATGTAGGGACTTTGAAAGCAAAGTCACGTACTACGAGGCGGAACTTAAAAAAGTAAAGAAAGAGAAGAAGGAATTGCTGGGCAGTACTGTAGCATTAGAAACTTTTGCAAGAGAGAAGTATTTGATGAAAAAAGAAGGAGAAACGGTTTTTGTTTTAGTAAATGAAAACGGTGAGCTCTTGGAAGAAATATAAATTAGAAAGAAATAAGATGTGACTATTGTGAATAGTTCAGTCTAAAGTTTAAATCCACACAACAAATTAAATGAATGAGGCCTCGAAGATTCTTCGGGGCTTTTGTTTATTTTGCATTCATGGTTAAAGTCTTATTCGTTTGTCTAGGTAATATTTGTCGCTCGCCAATGGCAGAGGCAATTTTTAAGTCAATTGTAGTAAAAAAAGGTTTTGGTTCTCAATTCCATATTGACTCTGCTGGTACAGCTGGCTATCATATAGGGAAACAACCAGATCGACGTACGATTGAAGTTCTAGAAAAAAACGGCATAGCTTCAAACCATTTGGCTCAAAAAATGGGAATTGAGGATTTTGAGAACTTCGATCATTTAGTTGTAATGGACGAGGCAAACTTTGAGTTTGTTCACAATCTTTATCATAAAGAATTACACAAGCCACCACCACCCAATAAAGTATTTCTTATTAGAGATCATGATCCTAAAGTAAGGGGAATTCAAGAAGTCCCTGATCCTTATTATGGATCCAAAAAAGAATTTAAAGAGGTATTTGATATTTTACATCGCAGTTGCGAGGGGCTATTTGATTACCTAGTAGATTTACATGGTTTGGTAGCAGATGAAGAAGAATGAGGCGTTAATTGAACGCTTGCTTTCATCTACTGCTCGAGAACAAGCAAATCAAATTGCTCTTGAGGCAATTCATAATAAAGACTTATTGGGGGATTTAATTTACCTTTTCATTAATGAGGCTTATAGAGTCACTCAGCGAGTATCTTGGGTTCTAGTATTTTTAGCAGAAAAGGAACCTACAATGCTCAGGCCTTTTGAAAAAGAACTCTTAACGAGTATCCAAAACAAAAATGTAGGAGATGCTGTCAAGCGAAACGTTATGAGAGTATGGAGCATTACTGGAGTAAGTGAAAAGGTTGAAGGCCTTATTTATGACATTTGCATTTCTTACCTAATTGGTCACGAGGCTATCGCAATTAAAGTCCATGCCATGAGTGTTGCTTTTGGTATTGCAAAGCCATGGCCAGAACTGTGTCAAGAGCTAAAAGTAGCTGTTGAGGATGTATTGTTGCGAGAAGGTGCTTCTGCCGGAATCCGATCTAAATGTAATCGCCTTATAAAAGAATTGAATAAAAGGGTTTAAATTACTTAAAGCTATTTCTGTCTTTAGTCAACTTTCTTAATGGAAACCGAATTGATACAATACCTGAGGCCACTAGGAGCAGGGCCATCCGGAAAAACATGACCTAGGTGAGCGTCACATACATTACACATTACTTCCACACGAATCAATCCGTGGGATTCATCCTTCTCATACTTAATCACATTTTCTTTCACAGGAAGTGTGAAGCTAGGCCATCCTGAACTCGATTCAAACTTTTCGTTTGCATCAAATAACTCGGTAGAGCAGCACCTACACGCATAAAGACCAGGATCGTGAGCATGACAAAACTCTCCAGTAAAGGCTCTTTCAGTGCCCTTTTGGCGAGTAATATAGAATTCTTCGTTACTTAAGATTGCTTTCCATTCCTCGGGAGTTTTCTCCACTCTAGTATCAGGTGCTGGATTGCCAGTTGTTCCTAGTTCAATTACTTTTTCCCAGTTCATTTTAATCTTTTCTAATTGGAATTACTGCGTTTTCGGGTCTTTCCGTTTTAACAGGAATTGTTGGGTTATCTCTTTTCTCTAATAGTTCCGATGGGAAACTATCCAATTTCATCACTCTAGCCAGCGAATCAACCAATGTAGAATCTAAGCCAAATAATGTTGAATCAGGCTGAGGTAGTACGATATTGACACACTTAAGATCTACATAGGATGCTGGTTTGATAAAGTCTCCTTTTGTAATATTCAGTTCTTTATTGGCGTAAACGTCTTTCATGAACATTCCAAAAATTGGTAAAGCAGCCCTTCCTCCTTGACCATTTGCCGAAGTGAAATGGATTTTTGAGTTTTCACAACCCACCCAAACTCCTGTGACTAGGTTTTGTGTAATCCCCATATACCAGCCATCCACATAGTCGTTGGTAGTTCCTGTTTTGCCGCCAATTTGGTTTCCATCAGCAATGCCGTAGCTATATAACCTTCTTGATGTTCCTCCAGCTTCTTCCACGGAGCCCCTTAGCATAAGTGTCATGTTATAAGCAACTTCTGGGTTGAGGACTTGTTTCTGTTTTAATTCACTTTCAAAAAGTATTTCGCCATCAGCACTTTCAATTCTTTTGTACATTATTGGTTCAGATAACTTTCCACTATTGGCAAATGCAGCATATGCATTGGTCAATTCGAGGAGCTTAACATTGCTAGTACCAAGTGCAATAGACAAGTTGTCTTCAATTTTGGAAGTTATTCCAAGTCTTGCTGACATTTCGATCACACTTTTAGGCTTTATGCCTTGTAAAACTCTTATCGCTACGGAATTCACACTTGCTGCCATTGCTTTTCTCAGCGACATTGGTGCGTATGTATATGTTCCTGTTGAGTTTTTGGGTTCCCAATCTTGTGCTTTCCCTTTTATCACCGTTTTAATTGTGAAAGGTTGGTCAACTATAGTTGTACAAGGATCAAAACCTTTCTCTAAAGCTGTGGCATAAATGATAGGCTTAAACGAACTACCTGGTTGCCTGCTTGCTTGGCTAACATGGTCGTATTTAAAGTATTCAAAACTTGGTCCTCCCACGTATGCTTTCACTTCAGCTGTCAATGGGTCAATACTCATAAGTCCAGCTTGTAATTGCTGTGCCATGTATTTGATAGAATCGAGTGACGATATGTTTACTTCCTTATTCCCATTGTGATAAAACAGCTTTGTTTTTTTCTTTACGCTCATAATCTCCAAAGCTTCTTCTTTGGTTTTATCCTGAGCAATGAGAGAAAGGTAAATTTCTGATTTTTCTATTTCACTTCTAAGAAGTTTCTCACTTGCGGTTTCAGGAATATCCTTGGCCTTTGGGTTGAGTTTTTTGTATTCAGCTTTTTCCTGAGCAATTGCCTTGTCAAACCAATATTTGTAGCTGCCTTGTTCCTGATCTAGGCTTTTCTGGATAGAAGCCAAGTGTTCTTCAACTGCCTTTTCGGCGTAAGATTGAGCACGGGAGTCAAGTGTAGCATAAATTTTTAAACCATCGGCATAAAGATTGAGATCGTTTTCTTGACACCATTTTTCAAGTTTTGGTTTAAGCGACCTTATAAAGTATGGGGCAATAAACTTATCCTGAGTTACTGATTTGGGGTTTATACTGAGCGATTTTTTGACTGCTGCGTCATAAGCTTTTTGATCAATTTTCTGATACTTGAGCATTTGACCCAAAACCACATTTCTACGTTTCAGGGCGTTCTCAGGCTTTCGTATAGGATTGTATGAGTTGGTGGCCTTTAAACCACCTATAAGTAAGGCGGATTCATGTATTTCAAGATCTTTAGGATCTTTGGAAAAGAAGTGTTCACTTGCCAGTTTAATTCCGAAAGTATTGTCTCCAAAATCCACAGCATTAAGATAAAGTGTAAGGATTTCATCTTTTTCAAAGAAGTAATTCATTTTAAGGGCTGTAACCCACTCTTTAACTTTGGCGATGAGAGTTCTCACAAGAGGAATTCTACCCAAAAGACCTTTGGATTTATTTCCCCTAGTTTTGAATATGTTTTTTACAACTTGTTGATTGATAGTACTTGCCCCACCACGGTTGTCATCACTAAAAGAGGAGAGGAGGGCTCCGCCAAGAGACCTAAAATCAACTCCATTATGTTCGTAAAACCTAACATCTTCCGTTGCAATGAGTGCATCTATGGTGGTTTGACTTATTTCATCAAATTTTACCGGGTTACGATTTTCAATCATGAAAGACCCCATTAACTTTCCGTCGGAAGAATATATCTCAGAGGGTACAGCAAGTTTTGGGTTTTTTGCTTCTTTCATACTTGGCATACTTCCAAAAAGCCAAAGGAAATTAATTTCCAGAGCGACAAGGAAAAGAAATAGTAGTAGAAAGAAAGTATATAAAAGACTTAAAAGCTTTTTCAGAAAGCTTCTTTCCTTGAATTCATTAAAATTGAAAATGGAAAAGCTGAAAACCTTAGCAGTGTAAAGTTTCAAATAGTTAAGTATGCTTTTGAATTGTTCCAAAATTTTTAGTCAAATAATAAACAAATGTAATGCTATTTCTTTCGATCCAATTCATTGGATGAAAGCAATTTATTTGGAAGATAATTCTACAATGTAAGCAGGCGTTTCTGGATCATCTTTAAAGAAATCTCCCTTTTTCCCTTGCGAGAGTGCCCATCTATCTATCCAGGAAATTCCCCATGGTCCAAATTTCGAAATCGGTGTTGAATATGCTGGATCTTCCAGTGCTTTAGATTGATCAATAAACGTATAACCGTTTCTTTGATACATTATTGCCAGCTTAGCCATGTAGTCGGCATTGAGCAAGCTGGCATGGCAGAGGTGAATTTGAGGAATATTTCTGCCAAAAAGTTCTTGCGATCTGCTTTCATAGAAATGTAACTTTGATTCCATATAGGCTATATAGTCACTGCCAATTTTAAGCATCAGTTCTTTATCCTCTGCTTTAAAAGCATTGTGGTACGCCTTTGCAAACAGATAATCTGAATTATCTAAGGTTACTGGAGCAATTGTATAATTGTTTTCAATAATGAAATTGCTTAGCGAATCTGCTCTTTCTTGAGTAGAACCCATTCTCAAATACGGATGGCGAAAATACCGATACGGAACTTGATAAGTCTTTGCCAAAGCTTTAGTGATTTTTTCACCCTTAAGAAGGTCTTTTGAATAAGTTTCAAAATCAACTTTGTCATAATTGTGATGCGAAAAGGTATGATTTCCTAATTCGTAGCCATTCTTTAGCCACATTTCGAGCAATGCAATTCTATCTTTTTGTAATTCACCTTTTTTGTAAAGCTTGCTTTCATTCACAAATCCTATGGCAGGGATGTGATATTCATCGAAAGCGGTGATTAGCTTTTGGGTTATTTCTTTGTTGAATTTGAGGTCTTGAATACCGTAATTTACGGTAGGGAGGTCATCAACAGAAATGCATATAGTTTTCTGTTGTCCACTCGCATGGATACAAACCAATAATAAGAACAGTTGGAATATCTTCAAGATTCTTGATGACGGGGTTTAAAGTAGATGCTTTGCTGCCATGGCGGCTCCTATAATCCCAGCTTCATTCATTGTTTCGGCGGGAATAACAGGTGTTTCAATGGTGATTTGATCTTCAAAACGATCAATCTTCTTACTTGCTCCTCCTCCAATTATTATAAGATCGGGTGAGAAAAGCATATCAATGTGTACGAGGAATTTATTAAATCTGCGTCCCCACTTTTTCCAGGTCAATTCTTTTGCTTCTCTAATAGAATCTGCGGCGTATTTCTCAAATAGGTCATCTTTGTAAATAAGTCTTCCTAGTTCAAAATTTGGGACCAGTTTACCATCAACAAAAAAACCAGAACCAAGACCCGTACCTACAGTAATCATTATAACTACACCTTTTTGTCCCTTGCCTGCACCATGTTCAATCTCTGCAACTCCAGCAGCATCTGCGTCGTTTATAATAACGAAAGGTAGACCAGTCTGTTTTTTGAATAATTCATCTATTTGTACACCGGTCCAAGATGGATCTAAGTTACTATGTAAGCGAGCTTTTCCGTGATGTACTAGGGTAGGAAAACCACAACCAACTGGCCCTTTATAATCGAAATGATCGATGATTTTTTGGATTGTTTCGGCTACTTTCTGCGGTTTAGAAGGCTTAGGAGTAGGAAGTCGGAACCTTTCGGTTGTAAGTTCACCTTTTTCTATATCTACTAAGGCTCCTTTGATACCCGATCCACCAACATCTATTCCCAATATTTCCATTTACTTGTCTATTTCTTTTAAATAAGGGCTAAAGCTACTAGTTTATTTCTTTTAATCATAGGCTTTTGAATGCCTTTTGGAGAAAACCGAAGTACAGATTGGTTAAAGAAATTAACCATATTTTGAAGTCATGTAGTCGTAGGAATCCTGTATTAAGAGCCTCAGAATATCTAGGTTTATGTCTTCCACTTTATTGATATAGAGACAAGCTTTACTTGTTTTAAACTTACCAAGCTTGTTGAGTAATTCGGTGTTTTCATAAAAGCCATTCATAAAGTAAATGGAGATGGCTTGTTTTCGTGGCGAGAAGCCAATTTTGAAGAATTCACCTTTCCTACCACTTTTATATTCGTATTTATACCTTCCAAAGCCTATGATCGACTTCCCCCACATTTTGGCTGACTGCTGGGAAACACTTTTCATGATTTGATAAATTGCGAGAGCATCTTTTTGACGCTTAGGATGCTTAACAGCATTTAGGAAATCTTGGACAGAATCATCAGTTTCAATGGGCCCCATTCGTGCTTTTTTAATGTTTCGTCACCTTTTCATTAGCTCTACTTCTGCATAAATAGGACAGTCTAAATCATGTGGAGTAGGTAGGTAACCAGTGCTTTGTAAAAACTCGTTTACAATTTCACCACCTACGAATTTAAATTTTTTCTTGAATATTTTCACCCATTCGTCTTTAGTTTTTGGGCTTTCCAGGGTTAACCAGTTTTGAAAACTACCGTGTTCGTTTTGTATTTCTATGATGGCATTTGCATTAAAAATGGCTGCATTAACTTTCAGTTTGTTTCTGATTATTCCAGCGTCTTGGAGTAATCTGCCTATTTCTTCATCGCCATAATTCGCTACTTTTTGAATGTCAAAATGGTCGTATGCTATTTTGAAATTTGATTGTTTTTTTAGAATCGTATCCCAAGAAAGGCCCGCTTGGTTTATCTCCAAGACGAGCCTTTCGAACAATTCATTATCAGACTGCAATGGAAACCCATAGGCAGTATCATGGTAAATGCGATGATGATTATCAAGTGGCAGATCTTTACAAAAAGTACAATAAGACATTTCGAATTTGTTGTTTTAAACTCAATTTAGGGTAAAAGAGACAAAAATCTAAAACATACTTCGATTTGCTAATATTGTAAGTGAGCTGGTAAGGGAATGTCTTTTGATATATCATCTCCAATGGGTTTTCCTCTCAAAGGCTTTATTGGAATCAGGCCTGTCCAGATAGGTAAATCATTTTCTTCTTCTTCGTGACTTGGTTGACCTTGTCTCACTTTGGAATTGGCTTCCACTATTTGGAACGAAATTGCCAAAGTTTTGTCTATTTCTTTTTGGTTAATAGGGCGGAGGTAGTCCCATGAGTTAGGTACAATTTTGTTCGTAAGTTCTTTAAACGCTAGATATTTCAAATCGTAGTCTTCCACTATTTCACCTTTTGAAAACATGACGACTGATCTATAATTTACCGAATGATGGAAAGCAGATTTAGCAATAACCAAATCGTCGGCAAGCATAAATGAGAGACAAACTGATCTGCCATCCGCAAGTTTTCGCATGAAATGACTTCCAACTGAAGCATGAAGAATGATTTTGTCTCCCACTCTCGCAAATGACTGAGGAATACTAAATGGTTCATTGTTTTCTGAGTAGCTAACGGTACAAAAAAGTGCTTCGTCCAATATTTCGTAGACAAGTGCTTCATCATATGCTATTCGCTGATTTTGATATCTGCTTGCGGTTGTTTTTGGAGTTTGTTTTAACATAAGATTTAAAGTTTCGTCAAAAGTAATAGCTTTGTGGCTCATTGAAATGATCCAGTTTTTACATTATAAGTAGTCCAGTATGGTTGCGATCTTTAAGAGCATTGACAAAAACGGCAAACAAAGCTTACATGAGCAATTGCTTTCTCAGTTTGTTGGTCTCATTCAAAATGGGATTTTGAAGCCAAACCAGAAATTGCCTAGCTCACGAAAATTAAGTGAACAACTTGGTGTGCACCGAAAAACTGTTGTAAAAGTGATAGACGAACTTGTGCTGCAAGGTTGGGTTGTTACTAAACCTGCTCAAGGAACTTATATAAGTGAGAAAATTAAAGACTACATGCCTAAGTCTTTAAATGGTCTTAAAAGCGTATCGTCCGGTATTCGGCGATTTGATATTCCTGATTTTAAGAAAAATATTGGCCAGCCAGTTTTGACTGTTGAGCCGTATCATTTTGACGACGGTTTGCCCGATCCTAGAATTGCACCCTTAAAAGAACTCGGAAATGCATATAATCAAGCATTAAACGAAAGAAATCCCTATAAGAGGTTAGCATATGTGTCAACCAAAGGAAGTTTGCGGTTGAGGAAAGCAATAAGTGGTTTCTTGAATGAGTCCAGAGGACTTGCTATTGGCGAAAATCAAGTGATGATCACAAGAGGCATAACTCAGGCTTTTTATCTAGCATGTAAGGGCCTTTTGCGGGAAGGGGATTTTGCTGCAGTGGGAGCATTGAATTGGCAATCGGCAAACAGTGTGCTGCTCAATCAAGGTATTCAACTATTGAAACTCGAAGTGGATGAGCATGGAATCGTATTAGATAAACTTGAGGATTATTGTAAGAAATATCCACTTAAGTTGATTTATGTGACACCGCATCATCATTATCCTACTACTGTAATAATGCCTGCTGAGCGAAGAATGCAATTGCTACAACTTTCGCGAAAATATGGATTCATTATTTTTGAAGACGATTATGATTACGATTTTCATTTTGCCGGAACACCCTTATTTCCAATGGCAAGTGTAAATCCTATGGCGAACGTGTTATATGCTGGTTCATTTACCAAAGCGATTTCTCCAGGTATAAGAGTGGGGTATTTGGTGGGAGATGAAAACTTTATTGAACATATTTCAATTGCACGTAGAATGGTTGATCGCCAAGGTGATGAAATACTTGAAAATGCTTTGGCAGCCTTAATAGAAGACGGTATCATTGGTCGTTGTTTACGAAAAGCGAGAAGAACCTATTTAGCGAGGAGAGATTTTTTTATACACACATTAAAGTCAGATTTTCAAAATGAGATTCAATTTCAAACTCCCGAGGGAGGAATGGCAGTTTGGGCATCTTTTGATCAAAAAATCAATATGCGTGAATTAGCTAAAAAAACTAAAATGAAAGGCCTCTATATTTCTGACGGAATACAGCAGCAAAGTAACTTGAATGCAACTAGGCTAGGTTTTGCTTCATCTACAGAAGAAGAATTGGCAATCGGTTTTGAAATATTAAAAAGTACCTTGAAGTGAAATTCTTGAGGTAATTTATTGAATTTGCATAATATTTCTTGGATACTTTGCTCTAAACAGTTTTTCGTTTTAATTGTGTCCAATTAGTCCATACTTACAATTATGAAACATAGACTCTTACTTTTTTGCCTCAGCCTGTTTCCTATGCTGTGCTTTGCTCAGCCACCGGGTTTTGTAGACGAAGTTATCTCCGAAGATTTTGACGTACCAGTGGGACTTACTTTTGATAAAAAAGGTCAAATGTATGTTTGGGAAAAAGGTGGAGTTGTATGGAAAGTAAATAAAACCAATGGTAATAAGGAGTTGTTAATTGACCTTCAAGATGAAGTATACACTTTTTTAGATCAAGGTATGAAAGGGGTGGCATTGGACCCCAAGTTTTCAGAAAACGGGTTTATATACTTCATGTACCCTGTCGATAGAAATTACATTGAGAATTATGGTAAACCGAGCTATGATCCAGCATTAAACGATCAATTCACAACTACTATTGGTCGTATCACGAGATATAAAATAGTCAATGGTCAAATAGATGCTAGTTCTAGGAAGATACTTTTGGGAGACTCGTTTAAAACTGGAATTCCAATTATAATGGATAATCATGGAACGGGCTCATTGGTATTTGGCAGTGATGGTAGTTTACTTGTATCAGTGGGGGATGTGGCGGTGGCACGAAAATCTTTCAAGGAAGGTGATCCTTACTATTTTGAATTGGTAACAATACCCCTTCGTGATGGAATAATCACTGCGGCAGAAGATGTTGGTCCATTTCGTGCACAATTGAAGATTTCTATGAATGGGAAAATACTTAGAATTAACCCAGAGAATGGTGACGCATATCCTTCAAACCCATTTTACGATGCTGCCAATCCTAGATCAGCACAATCCAGAACATGGGCAATGGGATTGAGAAACCCATATAGGTTCGTACACCAACCTGGCACAGGCAGTGCCAATCCAGCAGATGGCAAACCCGGTACTTTTTTGATTGGAGATGTTGGTTGGGAAACTAGGGAAGAAATTAATCGAATGGATGCTCCAGGGCTTAATTTTGGATGGCCTTACTACGAAGGAATTAATCATGTTAATTCTATTTTCGAAGGTTCTCCTTATATCCCAACAAATCATACAAAGCCCATTGTAGAATGGAGAGGAAGCGTTGCTCAGTCTTATATCGACGGAGAAGCCTATTCAGTGGGTTCACCGGAGTTTTTGGGACAACCATTTACTGGCAACTCATCTATAGGCGGTGTTTGGCTTACAACTGATCATTTTCCAGGCTATAAAGGCACCTACTTACAAGGTGATTACGAAGGTTGGGTGAAGATTTTCAAATTTGACTTTAGAAACAGTCCTTACGAAGTTGTAAGTATTGTAGAAAATGTAAATCCAGTTTGTTTTGCAGAAGATCCTATCGACGGAAGTGTTTACTATTTAAATTATGCGTTTCCATCAATCAACGAATTGCATAGAATTTATAATGAACCCAACCCTAATGCTCCACCTGTGATCAAAGCAACTGTGGAAAACAGGTTTGGTAAAACTCCGCTCAATGTAAAATTTGATGCTTCGGGCTCTTTTGATCCTGAAGGCGATGCACTTACTTATTTGTGGGATTTTGGAAATGGAGTTACCAGCACTGACGCTGTGGCAGGCTTTGTTTACAATGACGAAGGTGTAGTTAATTATTCAGTTAGCATTACTGTTACGGATTCCAAGGGGAAGTCTAGCTTTAGGCGTTTCGAAATAGCAACCAATAATTTTCCTCCTAAAATTGAAAGCACAAGTATTGATTCAATTAAAGACTTTGAGAATGAGAATGGATTAAAGCTTGCTTTAAATGCTGTGATTACAAATGATATTCAAGATGAAAAGCTTTTTTACGAGTGGAGTGTCATATTACATCATGAGGAGCATTCACACTTAATCAGTTCAGTAAAGAGTTTGCAGGGAGAGGCATTTCTTGCTCCAATTCCATGTGATAGCCAATCTTACCATTATGAAATTATCTTAAAAGTAAATGATGAAAGTAGGCTCGCAACAGAGAAGTCTATAATCATTCAGCCGATTTGCCCTATTTCAAATCCTGACCCTGACCCCGACCCCGACCCTGACCCAGATCCCGACCCAGACCCAGATCCCGACCCAGATCCAAAACCATTAAGTATTAGTCTTTCTCCCAATCCAATTGAACTAGAGATTAATTTGAAAGGAACGGATGCTTATGAAAATGAGATTTTGTCATATCAATTATTTGATATTACTGGAAGACTTCTTTTTAAAGAACAAGGTAAATGGAGTATCCTAAAATCTAGATTAAATAAGGAGTTGGGCTTACATAATGCCGGTACCTACTTACTTAAAGTATTCTTAAATGACCAATCTAAAACCTTTAAGTTTTTCAAAAAATAAATGAATTTGAACAATTAATGTCTTTTACTTGTCACCTATAAAAAGAAGATAAAAGCATGTTCAATAATTTCACATATCACAATACAGTTAAGCTCATTTTTGGAAAAGGAAGTATCGACCAATTGGCGAAAAACCTCGAACCATATCATAAAATAATGCTCACCTATGGTGGAGGAAGCATAATGAAAAATGGAGTTTACGATCAAGTTAAAAAGCAACTTGAAGGAAAGTCTGTCGTTGAGTTTGGTGGAATTGAAGCTAATCCTACTTACGAAACCTTGATGAAAGGAGTAGAGATTGCAAAAGAAGAAAACGTTGATTTCCTTCTTGCAGTGGGTGGTGGAAGTGTGCTTGATGGTACTAAGTTTATGGCTGCTGCAATTCCATATACTGGTAGTGATGCTTGGAATGACATCGTTATTCCACGAACAAAATTTTCGGAAGCTACAGCATTAGGTTCAGTATTGACCTTGCCTGCCACAGGGTCCGAAATGAACTACTATGCAGTAATTAGCAAGAAAGAAACAAATCAGAAAATGGCTATGGGTGCTCCATTATTATACCCAAAATTCTCGATTCTTGATCCCGAAACTACTTATAGTTTACCTAAAAGTCAGGTTGCAAATGGACTTGCAGATGCTTTTACGCATGTAATGGAACAATACATGACTTACCCAGTAGGTGCAATGATCCAAGACGGTTTTGCAGAAACAATTCTGAGAACACTAATCGAGGTAGCTCCCAAAACATTAGCCAATCCAACTGACTATGAAGCAAGATCTAATTTCATGTGGGCGGCAACAGTTGCACTTAATGGATGGATAAATAATGGTGTACCTACTGACTGGTCAACACACCAAATAGGACATGAACTTACAGCGATTCATGGAATAGACCATGCACGCTCATTGGCGATAGTAATGCCATATCTTTTTGAATTGAAAAGAGAAAATAAAGGGGCTAAACTTATTCAGTATGCTAAAAATGTGTGGAACCTTAGTGGAACAGATAAAGAACTGATTGATCAAGCCATCGCAAAAACTGCATCTTATTATGAGTCTTTAGGAATCCCTACAAAAGCTTCGGAGTACAAAGATTTCAGTGAAAAAACGATCAAAGAAGTGAGCTCGAGACTAGGGTCAAGAGGAATGAAATTTGGTGAAAATGCTGATATTGGAACAAAGGAAGTTGAAGAGATTTTAAAAATGAGTCTTGCTTCCTAAAGGAGATTAGTCAGGTTTTATATTTTTAGTTTTTTAATCAATTCCCAGTCTTCCACGTGAGCTAGGTAAAGATAATTTAGCAAAAGCCCATTAGTGTTTTTTACAAGTTTGTGACCTTCTAGGAATGGTAAAACCAGTGTTGTGATTCTTTCGAACTCATATGTTGTGCCCATTGCTTTTTGATCTAGGGCTTTAATTTGCTTTAAGGTCATCCTTATTTCACATGCGTAAAAATACATTGCTTCGTCGCTAGTGCCAGTGCTAGGAAATAATCTACCATTGGGAGAAAGGTTGATCAATTGCTCTATAGTGATTTCAACTCCTGTCTCTTCCTTTACTTCTTGAATCGCAATTGCAATTGGTGTTTTTGTGTCATCTACCATTCCAGCGGGGTGCTCATAGGTATAACCACCTTCAGCGATTCGCCTTTGCTTTACGAGTAATAGGTACTTTTCGGAAGTTGATTCGTCTATAAGTACCATAGCTATACATACAACCTCACCTTTTAGAAAGCATATGGGTGGAATTTTATCTCCTTCTGGAGTGCTTGCATCAAGCATCAAAGTCGAGAATAACAATTCACCATTGTATCGATGTCTCGTGAATTTCTCTTCCACTCCATGTATTTGTAATCCATTTCTCTCCAAGTTCTGCTTCCAAAGTTTGAATTTATGAGCATCTTGCAACTTTTCCTTATTCATCAAGTCTTGTGTATATTTACTTACTAAAGAAATAACCTTTGAAAACAAAACTACTTACAGTTTGCGGCTTATGTTTAGTGTTTTTGGCTTTTTTATTCGCCCAAGAGACTGATAAGCCATTTGTATACCATGAGGAGAAACATAAAGGGATGTCTTTTGTGGCTCCTCCTAACGAACTAGATAGTACGGCATTTGATAAAGTATCTCAAACGAAAACTGAGTGGATTTCCCTCATGCCATACGGTTTTGTGGGTAAAGAAAGTTCAGAGTTTCGATTTGCACGAGAAGGTGATACCGAAGAGCAGCATCGTTGGTGGGGAGAGCGGCCAGATGGCGTACGAGAATGCATTAGAATGGCAAAAAAACAAGGTCTTAAGATCATGATGAAGCCACATATGTGGATAGGACGTGGCACGTTTACAGGAGATTTTGTTTTGCAATCCGAAGCAGAGTGGGAGCTTTTTGAAAGAACTTATAAAGAGTATTTACTTCAGTTTGCACGTATTTCGGAAGAGGAAGGGGTCGAAGCATTTTGTATGGCAACTGAAATGCATAGCATGGTGAGAGAGCGTCCAGACTTTTGGATAAAACTTATTTCGGAGATAAGAGCGATTTATTCAGGAGAGCTTACCTACGCCGAAAACTGGGATTGTTATGAAAAAGTACCTTTTTGGGGCCAGTTAGATTACATAGGAGTGGATGCCTATTTTCCTTTGGCAAAAGGTGAAAATCCAAGTTTGGAAGCTTTGAAGAAAGGCTGGAAACCGTGGTTAAAAAATCTTAAAAATTTTGCTTCTAAAGAGCAAAAGGCAATATTGTTTACTGAAATAGGTTATCGTTCATGTGACTTCTCAACGGAGAAGCCTTGGGAAACGAACTATGATTTACCCGATAATGATGAATTGCAGTTAAAAGCATACCAAGCATTTTATGAGCAAGTGTGGGAGCAAGACTGGTTTGCAGGAGCTTATTTATGGAAGTGGTTTGCTCATACTCGAGATGGACACAAGCATAGGGATAAGTTTGCTTTTCAAGAGAAACCAGCAGTGAAGGAAATAACAAAAATGTATGGTCGATAAGTTTATTAAAGTCTTGTGTTTTCTTACTTTCAGTATTTCTGTTTTCGCTCAAGAGCAAGAGCAGCAGATTGCAAGGTATTATTTTGAGGGCAACTTCAATTCACTTACAAGTGATTTTCCACCCTTGGAAATGGACGGAGAGAAAGGAGAGTTTGTCCAAGAGGTAGTTGAAAAATATGGAAGAAATGCACGAACTGTATATCAGCTTCCAAGTAGTGCTGGCTTAAAGTTTGATAACTCAAAACTTGAGAACTTCATTTCTGGATCTTACACAATTGAAATGTTCTTTAGGTATACTGATGGGCAGTTATTGCTTTATAATCAGTTGCTTGGCGACCAGTTGGAGAGAAATCAAGGCAAATATGTTCATTTAGTAGTAACTAGGAATCACGAGACAAAGCAAATATTTGTTTATCTCAATGGGCAAAAAACCTTAGAGTTTGTAGATGCCAATAACGACTTAGAAATGGCAAAGGATAGAGAGATATTTTTCTTTACCCAAGACGGTGTCAAGACCACCTCTGGAGCAGTAGCCATGATTAAAATTTACAATTACTTTGTTGACCTAGAATTGTCCCAAGAGTTGTTCGCTTCTTATGGCTCAAGCTCAATTAGTGCAATTGTGAAAGACGAAAAAACAGGAAAGATTAAATTGGATAATCTTTATTTTGTTCAAGCAGAAACCTCACTTTTAGCTGAATCTCTGCCTACCATAGATGCTGTGGTGGACTTTCTAGTTGAAAATCCAAAAGTAAGAATCGAAATTCAAGGGCATACTGATAATCAGGGTGATTACTACAAGAATGTAGAATTGTCCAAAGCTCGAGCGGAAGAAATAAGAAAGTATCTCATAACCTCAGGAATTGATGAAAATAGACTAGAAGCAAGAGGATTTGGCGGTTCTCGACCTATAGAAAGTAACTATGCTGAGGACACAAGAAAACTGAACAGAAGGGTTGAGCTCGAAGTTTTAAAATGAGCTCGTTTAGATTAATTATACCCCTGTTGTTCAACTAGCTTTTTCAGTCGCATTGCTAATAAAATTGACACCGCACTTATTCCTGATATCATCGTAAAATTCGCAATGTACCCGTACTTGGCAACTACATCAAGACCAATTTTTGGGCTAAGAATATGAGCCGCAGCAAATGCCATAGAATACAAAGCCATGTACCTTCCTTCGCTTCCTTTTTGAGCCCTTTTCATTGCAAATGCGTTTGAATAAGGAAATCCCAGCATCTCTCCAAAAGTAATCAAGAGCATTCCTATCGTTAAGCTTGCCACCCAAACATCAACCATCAAAACAAGAAAGCTTAAGGTTATTAAGATAGTACTTCCTACAATAAGTGAAGTTTGAGAAATTCCACGTTTTTCTATCCAATCCACCATAGGCATTTCAAATACCACGATTACGAAACCATTTAAAAAGAACAAAAGGCCAGTTTCAAACTCACTCAAATTGTACTGATCTTTATGATACAATGGAACAGATGTGAATATCTGGAAAAAAACAAATGCGATTAAAAAAACTACCAAAAGGAAAAGCCAATATATCTTGTCTCTATATACAGGTGCACTGAAATCTAGTATCGAAGCTTTTTGAGTAGACCGTACAAAAGTGTTTTTTTCGGGAACCAAGAGCCAAAACATTACAATCGCTAAAATACAAGTAAGACCATCAATCCAGAACAATATGTTGTACCCACTCGCTATGATCGCAATTCCTGCTAAAGTAGGTCCGACCGCAAAACCCAAGTTGATAGCTAAGCGTATCAAAGTCAGTGACCGAGTTCTATTTTCTGGTTTACTATAAGTGTTAAGTGAGACAAACATGGCAGGCCTAAACATGTCTGCAACAGTCATGGTAACGAATATTCCTGCACATAAACCCCAAAATGAAGTAATGTATTGGAGTAAAACAAACATAATACCTGATACAAAAAGGCTAATGATCATTACCTTATAAAAGCCGATGCTATCACTTAGTTTACCTCCTAGCCAAGCTCCTGCAAAAGCCCCTAGGCCAAAAAACGCCATGATCCAACCAACCTCTTCAAATGAAAAGAGGAGGTCTTCTTTTAAGTATTTGGACAAAAAAGGAATAATCATGGTACCTGCTCTGTTGATGAATGTCACCAATGCAAGCCACCAAACCTCTCTTGATAAACCCCTAAATGAGTTTATGTATTGTGAGTATATTTTCTGAACCATGGTCTTTAAAAACAAAAAATCCAGCAATGTGCTGGATCATCAAAAAAAACAATATTTTTTTCAATCATTACACACGTTTGTCGGCATTATTCCATTTGGAATAGGCTCTACAGACAATAGTAAGTGCTGATCGTTTTTTCATTTCGGGTACAAATGTAAGGTTTATCTTCAATTTGCAAAATTGTGTTTACATTACTTGCAGTGAATAGGGTTTTGGAATTACCTCTCAACTTTCTTTTAAAAGATATTTTCTTCTAATAGGGTTTAGCAAAAACTTCTTTTGCAAGGTGAAGCTATCAGGGTGGGAGAGATTAAAGAGTTTTGACCATTCTGCAAATCGATCTGGTTCGGCTAATTGAAACGCAGACTTGTCAATTTTCTTGGAGATTAGATATTCTTCAAAACTCATTAGTAACCAAATTTATTTTTCAATTTATTAATCGGCTTTTCAACTAAAAACCATGAAATAGTAGCCAAGACAATTGTAATACCGAACAGGAATATAAGCTTGAAAACTTCTGTGCCCAATATACTTGGCGAAAGGTCATGAAGTTTATTTAATATTTTAGAAATATAGCTTTCTGAACTTTCGTGATAAGGATTGTAAATCAAATTATGGAAAATATAAACACCATAACTGATTTTGCCAATAAATACGAAAGCATCCCATTCAAACATTTTGCTAATACCTTTAGAGACCGAACCAACCGGACGAATTAAGTTTCCAATCAAAAATACTGAGAATAAAGACTCTGATAACCTAAGAAATATCGTGTTTAACCAATTGTGAGTTGGGCTTAATTGATGTAACAAAATGCAAATCGACACATATAAAAATAAGCTAAATACCAGCCCGCTCATACTTGAGAAAATGTTAATTAACCTCTCTTTTTGGAAATAATGAGCGTAGGCAAGGAGCCCTCCTAAGCCAAAAGCATCTAGGCAGGTTGGCATAAGAACATAGGGTACCACCCAGTCAGTACCATTAAAAAAGAAAAAAGCTCTCAGCCCTACTGAAAGTAATATCATGCCTACAAGTAATTGCTTTACACTTTTGAAAGGGATAAAAAGCAGCACGAATGGAAAGAAGAGGTAGTATTGCTCTTCCACAGCAAGTGACCAAAGGTGATCCACTTTGCCCAGCCACTGTGAGTTGTAAGCAATATAATTATTCGTCATATAGCTCACCAATACACCAAAGTGTTCTCTTACTGCTGGGAAACTAATGATCCACAAAACTGCTAATACCAAATAATAAAGTGGGAAAATTCGAATTGTGCGGCGAATGTAAAACTGTTTGAGCGAGAAGCCATGACCACGACCAAGAGCAAGATCTTTATCTTTTGCAGCAAGCAAAATACGCGTAATAAGGAAACCACTTAGCACAAAAAAAAGGCAAACTCCCAAGTAACTAGCTGGAAAGCCAAGCATATCACCAGACCAGTGATCTACCAAAACCAATGCTACCGCCAGAAAGCGAAGTCCATCTAGTGATTTAATATATCCTGTTTTCTTCATTACCAGTTTTTCGCATCCTCAGTGTAAGGAACACCTCTAATTCTAAGTGTTTTGTTTGGGTTAATGAGCTTTAATTTATCGGCTCTTTTTTCTAAAAAATACATTTGATAAATTCCACTTGGGAAATTTAGCAAACCTAGTCCACCTCTATAAACATCTTGATAGTAACCGAATATCCTTCTCGATACGCTATTAATGGGTTCACGTCCAAGGGCAACAAAGAACTCATTGCTATCGCTTTTGGCAATTGCATACAGCTCTGTTTCATCAGAGACTTTGTCAAATTCGAAAAATAGAATTTCTTTTTTGCCCAAAACAATACTGTCGATTTTATCATTGTCAACGGGAGCGTTTTGATAATCCAGTATACCAACAATATCAGAAGGGTAGGGCTTAAAAGAAGTTTTGCTCGATGGTTGATTAAAATTATTGAGTACAAATGACTCATTTTCAGCTTTAGAAACTGAGAAGTATTTGTAGTAGCCAAGGTACGTGCCAAAGTAAAGAAAGCTTGCAACTATGAGCGAAATCGCTGTTAGCATTTTAGCCAAACTCTTTTTGCTGTAATAGACCGAGTAAATCATAATGAGCAATATTGCCATAAATGAATACATCTTGTATTTACTCGTTAAAATAATAGAGGCATCGTAGTGGATTCTATTGATACAAACTACTGCCAATGTTCCTGCTATAAATAAACCGCTAGAAAGTAAAAAAAGTAGGCCATTTGGCTTTTCTCTTCCGTACCTTATTGCCCTAAAGAAAGGATAGAATATCAATGCAATAGCTATAACTGATAGTAAAAATCCAATAATGGTAAGTAAACTATTACCAAGAGAAATAGAAAATTCATCAAAGAAAAATGCCGAGGCAATACTCATCATAAATGCCTGAACAGCTACTAAATTGATGGTAATAACTTTGGAAGGGATTTCGCTGTAACCAATAAAATATATGAACAGAAAAATGGCAAAGGTTATCAACCATGCAATCGCAAATTTATAATCCTTCTTTAGAATCAAAATACCAAGTGCTAGCATTGGTGTCAAAATCCCATTTCCACTAGTAAATAATGCAGTAACAGCGAAAAGGATTGCTAAAACGTAATAAAATATGTTGGCAAATTTGCTCTTTTCTTCGAGAGAGAATGATAAAATGTAAAAAGAAGCAAAGCTTAAGAAAACGATCCAGAAGTTTTGAATTGATGCCATGCCCCACAATAAGTTTTCAACAGTTGAAAAGCTAAAAAGGCATAAAGCTGAAATAAAATAGAATACAGGGTGTAGTGCAAATCGTCGAATAAGTAAGGCAAAGATGCTCCAGACTCCTATTAAACCTACAAACCCTAGATACTGCATGGCTTTGAAGTCTAAAAAGCCTAAGTACTTGAAAATGCCCAAAGAAAATATACGTGTTAAAGCAATTCTATGCTCATTATGATAGGCAAAGATTGATTTAAAGTTTTCGAACCCACTTGTCTCCAAGTTATATTTATCTACAAAAACACGAATTGCATGATCATCCCAGTGAGGTGCGTTTACTCCAAAAGTAAATAAAGAGTAAAAGAGGATAGCTATAGGAGCAAATCCTATGCCTACAAATACGGCCTTTGGGGTTTTATCTAGCATCAATATCTGTATTTAGAATTATTAAAATCAAAAAGTAATAAACGTTCTCCGTTTTCCTTTTGAAGAAATACTTTATTAGGTTCACTTTGATCTATTCTTTGAATAAAATAGTCATTAGGTTCAAAGTAAATATTCAGGTATTGTGCATCTAAAATACTCTTAGGCTTTTCTGCTTCACCGAGGTGTCCAGTATATACGTTTCCATCAAATGAAGGTAAAATCAATGTATCACCTTTGTTATAGTTACTTTTGACTTTTTCGGCAACTGCCCAATAGGGATTAGGAATTCGAGCTTCAGTTCTAAATGAGTATCGTGCAGATACATCTTCAAAGATCAAATTCAATTCTTTACCTAGTGGGAAAAGTTGAAGTGCCAACAATAATATAAAAACAGGGGTGAAAGGCTTGAAGTTTTGGATCAATCCATAAAAACCTACTGCCATGAGCATGGCAATAAATGGAATGGAATTGGCAATGTACCTATGCGAAAGTGAAGTTGTATGTCCCGATTTAAAAGCATCAAAAATGACGTATAAAAGAGGCAGGATACTAGCAAGGATCAAAAATACTACATACTTGCGTAGAATTTTACTTAATGAAATTCCATAAATAACTGCAAATAGAAGCAAACCTCGAAGTAGTAATGTTTTATCAAAACCATTAAAAAATACAATTCCTGCACCTGCTGCTATCACTACAATAACGCCTAGGATGAACTTCGAGTACTTTTTGAAAAATACGAGCGAAATTAAACTTGCCGAAGCAAATACAATAAATATACTCAGGTTACGAATCCCATTAAAAGTTGGTAAGAAGTCGAAACTGAAGACATTGGCATCTAGAATCATGCTCGATGCCATTTTGCTCACATTTGTTAATGTGCTAGGCTCTACAATACCTCTCATTGGGTTTTCTAAATAAGGTAGTTTCGAAAGTGCCAAGTGAAGTGCGTTTTTGTCTTCTAAGAATTGCATTGACCATTGCCCTCCGCCCGCAACCATCCAATAAGCCATTACTGCTAAAGTAAATGCACCTGCTCCTAATAGGAAATACCATTTTTTTGCATTTCTGAGATATACAACGGCAATGACTACATGTACAAGGAGGATTACAAAATTGAGGTAATGATTGAGTAAACTTAAGCTTGCAACCGCAGCATATAATATAGCGAGTTTTACATTTTTTGAATCTGATTTCAAGAGCTTGAGAAACAAATAGGAAGCCACTACCAATAAGAAAAAACTTAAGCTATAGCTACGTGCAAAGTGTGCTTGCGAAATAAGAAGTGGGTCTATTGCAACAAAAAACATTGCCCATAGTCCAATAGGGACTGAGTCGAGAAGGTCTTTGCAAAACCAGAATATCATGACCAACAAAAGCATACTGAAAAGCACGCTCATTAGCCTCATCGCAATATCCGACTTGCCAAATACCTTAACCCATACATGCATCAATGTATTGTGCGTAATGTGCGTTCCGAAATCGGCCCTAGCAACTGCCTGATAATAATCTTGAAGATTTCGATCCTTCCAGTAATCTTTTGGAGTGAAAACCTCTTTGTCGTAAAGTTCTGGTTGGTTATACCCGCCTACACAAATACCGTGGATATTAAGTAGCGTAAATTTTTCGTCCGTATTGAGACCATATTCACCTAGGTTTATCAGCCTAAGGCACAATGCCAAGACTAAGATTAAAACAAAGGAAAAACGTTGGAGCATTTGGTCTTTAGAATTCAAATTAGAGGAATATTGCAGGGCAAATCTAGGGCATTTTCTTCGATTTAAAAGTATCGAATACTTTTACATTTTCAATATGGTGAACTCCACCCTTCTGTTTTTCTCACGCATTTCGGGTGTTGAGTTACTGCTAAGTGGTTTCATAGGCCCCCATGACTTGGTTTGAATTCTTTTTCCATTTATTCCACCCTTCTCAATCATGTATTTTCTTACTTCATTTACTCGGTCTTTAGCTAGTTGTACGTTCAATGTAAAGTCACCTTGATTGTCGGTGTGTCCCTCAAGTAGTACGACCATGTCTTGGTATTTCTGCATGAGTTCAATCATTTTTTTCAATTCGTCATAGGAGCTTTCGTTGATTTCGTATTTACCCTGTTCAAATTGGACATTTTCTAAAACCATCTTTTGACCAGCCTTCATGGGAGTAAGAGAAAAAACTCTGTCGATTTCAATATAGTTTTTCTCTCGACTTAGGTCTATAACTTGGGATTTTTCTAAATATCCATCTTTTACGAAACTGAACGTATATTTTCCTCCTAGCGGTACAAAGCCGCTAAACTCATTTGTTTCCTCATCATAGTCAAAAACAATGCTTTCAATATCTATAGAGTCAATATCGACACTGATTTTTGGTTTTTCTCCAAAGTAAGTATTGCTTATCTCATCTTTGATTTTGAAACGAAGGAGTGCAACTGGGTTTGGCTTAATAGAGTTGAAAAGGCTGAGCTTGAAAATGTCTTCTTCACCAATTGAGTTGTCTTTAGTACTTAAATACGCAAAGTCTCCACTAGCTGGTAGGGTAAAGTAACCATCCCAAAATGGTGAATTAATAGATGGGCCTAAGTTTTTAGGTTCGCTCCAATTGTTCCATGTACTATCTAACCTTTTCGAAACAAAAATATCAGCACTTCCATAACCAGCGTGACCTTTGGAATTAAAATATAGTGTGTTTTTGTCGATAGATAAAAATGGTGAACCTTCATCCTCAGCTGAGTTAATACTTTGGCCCAGATTTAGTGGTTTACTGTAGTTTCCATCTGATTTTAAGAAAGATACATAAAGGTCCTTGCCACCATAGCTTTCATTTCTTTTCAGCCCCATGATTAGGACTTTTTCGTCATGACTAATTGAAAACTCAATTTTGATTTCATTTTCGTTCGTTTCTTTATTCAAAGTACCCAAGGCTTGGAAATAGTCAATTTTTACTTCTTCTGGGTAGCTCCATTTACCATTCTTGAATGTTGTCTTTGATAAACCAAGTGATAAGTTTCCGTTTTTGTAGACATTAAGGATATACAAGTTTTTCCCATCAGCAGAGACTGTAGCTGCAGCATTGTCCTTGTCATCATTTATTGGTGATCCTATATTTGCGGCATTTGCCCATATTCCATTGGTACCCATTTTAGAGTACCATATGTCTTGGGCGATATTTGCTCCGTTCTTTTTATCGTGGATATTGTCAGGGTGACCTATTCGAGTGAAAAATAAGGTTTTTCCATCTGGAGTTATTATGGGAGCGACTTCGCCATTTCTGGAGTTTATAGATGTTCCCAAGTTTTCTTTTACGAGATTCTCAGGCATGTCAGCAGCTAAATTGATATCTGCTTTTATGCTTGATTCAGTACTCATCGCAATGGCATCTATTTGCTTTTCACCTTTTGCCATCATATGATTGATGAGTAGTTTAATAGAAACTATTTTCTTGCCTTGAGCATCTACACTAACATTCCACAATCGTCCACTTAATTTAGGTCGGTTTTCGGAGTTTTGATAGAGTAAAATTTCTTCTTTGGATGCTGTATAACCAAATATCCTGGCAATGCCGCCTGGGTTATGGGTTTCAGCAATTGCAACAGTTTTTGGAACTATTGCTTTCTCAAAGGAGACATGAATGTAATCTTCTCCAAATGAGCTTCCACTCGGTTGCCATGCACAATAAGATACGATTGTTTGTGGGTATACATTTGGCCTGCCAAGAATTTGCATTCCTCTATTTCTTGGAGAGTATTGTGGGTCAGTTTTCTCCGACGAAACCTCAATAACTTTATTTGCCCATAAAACTTCTTGAGCAAATGTAAGTGAGGAAACTAGGGAGAGAATAAAGAAAATTAAATGTCGGATCATTTCAGTTAAAAAGTCGCCAATTATAAAAACGACTTCTTTACAGTATTATTTATTTATCGGTATGTGGTAAATCCTTTAAAGATGCAAAATACCTTCATTTTGATCAATAAGAATGGTAAATATTTTTTAATGCCTGAATCGAAAATGCATTGAAAATCGATCATTTTGGGGTTTCATTTTTGGGTCAAGTATCCAGCTTATTCGCAAACTAATATCACTTCTATCAACGAATAACAATGAGAAAAATTGAGGTAATAAAAATTGGAAACCCTCTACTTTTTTTGTGATGTAATTTACTTTTAAGTCAATATAACCCTTCATAAAATATTGATGGGATTTAATTTGGCTTTATTACCCTGAAACTATAATTCCATTATTATTCGTTAATTGCTTGAAATAGTTAACCAAGCAATTGAGAGTTCTGTTTATAGTTTTTGCAATCTTCTTTACTTTGAGTCTTAAGGCTCAAAATAAAATTGTATTGGGCAATCCGCAAACAGTTATAAAAAGTGACAAATATAAAGTTATGGCTATCATCGATAGCACGGGTGCAGAGAACTTGGGTAGAATATTCAATTCAGGTTCCACCAAAGGCCCTTTAGAGCTAAATTACACTAGTCTAAATCGTTATATAGCGAAGAGTTTCTCTTCTCAGTCTGTTGGGAGAGACGTGTCTATTGTTCTGAAGAATTTGGAGTTTTCAGAAAATATGGGTGAAAAATACCTAGTTAATGGAGGTTTAAAGCTTCAAGTTGATTTCTATATCCATTACGACAGTGATACGATTTTGCTGTATCAAGCCAAAGGAGGAAGTAAATACCAACGAAGTATTTCTTTTGGATATGAAGAACGATTAGGTGAATTGATAACCCAAAGTTTAAACTCGAGTTTTGAAAACTTTGATAAATATGTGAATGAAAATTACCTCAAATTGGAGTGTTTTAATAAAGGCTCTTTGGTAGAGATTAAACCTTATCGCACTGGGTCGTCTAGCGACACTTTATTTTACAACAATGGGAAACTTTCTTGGACAAATTTCAAAGCAGAGCCCAGGTCAACTTCTAGATTTTCTGCTGCAATTTTCCCAAGTTTTAATATCAGGAGCACCTATGTGATGGAAAACGGATTCCTAAAAGCCACCATTTATCCTTCGGTATACATGGTTGAGAATATGTCTTGGGTGAAGCAAGATGCCATAAATTCATACAGCTTAGGTCACGAAAAGTTACACTTTGATATTACATATTTGGCCGCTCAGCGTTTGCTTAAAGTATTGCAGAATGTAAAAGCAAATACAGTAAGAGACCTACAGAGTTTTATACAATATGAGTACTTAGAAGCATTTAGGTACATGAACCGCATGCAAGATCTATACGACGAAGAAACCAAACACGGTATTAACGAAGATGCACAAATACAATGGGCAGCTAGAATTAAATCGGAATTAGCGGCTATTCAATAACAATAAATTCGGTACGACGATTTTTTTGATGTTCTGCTTCGGTACAGTCTACGCCATCCGCACATCTATTTACTAGTTTGCTTTCTCCAAAACCCTTAGCAATTAATCTGCCTGGGCTGATTCCTCTATTAATCAAGAAGTTCACAACACTTTGTGCCCTTGCTTGAGAAAGTGCATAATTGTATTCGTCTTTTCCACGAGAATCTGTGTGTGAACCCAATTCAATTCTGATTTTTGGATTGTCAACCATAAATTGAACAAGCTTCAATAAATCTTTAGATGCATCTTCCCTTATTACTGCTCTATCGAGATCGTAGTAGATGTTTTCCAAATTGATGACTTTTCCTAGTTCAACTTCTTCTAAACCTATAGCCAGTTGAGTGTAAAGCGTTTTTGACCTTTCAAGCCCTTTGGTTGTTACCTTTTCTATTTCAGAGATAAAATTATCTTTGCGACCAAAAATGCTATAATCAGTTTCAGGGTCCAGCTGAAAAGAAAATGTTCCATTTTCTTTTTTTGAAATTGCAAGCTCTTCTTTTTGAGTATTACCGTTTTTAAGTACTACATACACAAGACCTTCGGGGTTACCGCTGCCTTTATTTATGGTTAGTCCGTTAAGAGTGAATCGTGGATCAAAGTGCAGTAAGGTTACTTCAACATTTTCGCCACTAGTCTCAAAGTCCGCTGGGAGAATATCCGATACAGGAGTTTTCACTTCATTTAATAAACCGTACATGGTGTATTTGCCTTGAGGCAATTTCTCGTAAGTAAATTCTCCGTTATCATCGGTAAGACCTCTGAAAACAACGCCATATTCATTGGTTAGAAACACTCTTGAGTTCCTGAGCGGCTCTTCTGTTTCTTTATCAACAACTTTTACTTTTATGTTTTTTACTATAGGTTCTTTCTTTTTTTCTGGTACTGTGGTGGTTGTTTTACCTAATATATAAGTGATGTTCACGCCAAAACCCCAAGAGTCCATGGAATAAGTATCGGTTGCGAGATTAATACCAAGTGGTCGGTATTCAAGGTCGCTATCTTTAAAGTATTTGGAATAGTGTCCCGAAAACCCAAGGGCCCATTGGTCAGCCATTTGAAAGCTAAGGTTAGCTTTTGGTCTTGCAAAAGGAATGAATGCCATGTCGAATCCTTTATCATTCCATACGTTATTGATATTTGATTCCGAAATAAGTTGAGCACCATTGGTAAGGCTCATGCCGCCTTCTGCCCCAATGTTAAAAATCAGTTTATCTTTTATAAAAGGCAACCTTAGCATAGGCCCCACTGCTAGGTCAATTCTATCTAAGGGAGTAACACTTTCGCTCAAGCCAACTAAAAAATCATTAGGAACGGACTGGCTAGTTACTGTTTTGAGGTAGCTAGAGGTCCTGTTAAAGGTGTACCTTGCACTTGCATTAAGCCCTATTACTTTCCAGTATTTTGCAGTAGAAAAATTAAGGTAATTACCCCTTTCTTTAATAATTTCATTGCTTTGGCTAAATGTTTTTTGAAATTGATCAAAGCCAAATCCACCACTTAGTTCCCAGCCATTTCTTTCAAATGTTGTGATTTGAGAGAATGCAGTTCCAACACTAAGAATTATTGATAGGATTGAAAAAACAATTGTTTTTTTCATTGATAGAGGGTTTTAAAAGCACGATTGTAACATAAAAGTAATACAAAAATAGAAAACAGGGCGATTAGGGCTGCTAATTTAATTTGGTATAGATTTAAAGCGGTACCCTTGCTTGCTAAAATGAGAAAGAATCAAAGGAAGGGAGTGCTCCATATTTAGTCTCGCTTTGAGGCTGTCGTGGAACAGCACAATGGATCCGTCTTCGGTATGCTCAATCACTTTTTTACAACATGTTTTTTTGTCCAAATCTTGATCGTAATCTTGACTGAGTACATCCCACATGATTATTTGCTTTTCTTTCAAAATGGCCTTTCGCTGCGATTCTTTTAAACGACCATATGGAGGACGAAACAATAAAGTAGGCCTTCCCATTTCCTGCTCAATTATTTCATCGCATAACATTGTGTTTTCTAAATAATGGGCTGTTTCAGTGTTTGAGCCTTTTAAATGATTGAAAGTATGATTGCCTATCGAATGGTCTGCTACTAATATTTTTTCAAAAACCTTAGGATGCTTTTTGATATTTTCTCCGATGCAAAAAAAAGTTGCTTTAGCATTAAATTGAGACAAAGTTCGAAGTACAAATTCTGTTACTTCTGGAATGGGGCCATCATCAAAAGTGAGGTATATAGTAGGTTCACTGGTAGTCTGAATTTTCCATTCTAAACTTGGTTTGAGTATCCTAATAAGCTTTGGAGTTTTGAATGGTAGCATTTACGATAGTTTTCGTCCTTTCCAAGTGTAAGAGTCTTTCTGAATTGAAGACATACCAAAAATAAGTACATAGAATGGATAAATAAACTGAAGTGGGATAATGTACCATATTTCTTTCCATTTTTTGAGGAAAAGTAAAACTGGAACTAGGAATAGGATTTCTGCAATCCAACGGATTGTTAATGTCTCAAAGTCTAAGGTGAACATGGCCCAAATGGTGGATACATTAACGCCGAAGATGAAAATTGCCAACAATTTAGGGACAATAGATTTATAAAATGTCCACTTCCCGGCCCATCGTTTTCTTTGACTATAAAAGCTCTTTAAATTGGATTGATCATTGGTCAATATGACCGCATCTTGATCTGCATTGTAGAAGATTTTTTCTGCATCTATGGCTGCGATTTTATGCATTAAAAATTCATCGTCTCCAGATGCTATTTGTTCATTTCCAGTGTAACCATCTACCAATCTAAATGCAGATTTGGTATAAGAGATATTTGCTCCACTGCACATATTGGGGCTTTTTAGCCAAATGGCAGAGGCACCAGCACCTACTAAGCTGGCAAATTCTACGACCTGTAGTCTATTCCATAGTACTCTCCAAAATGAACTTTCTGAAGGTTCTAAAAAAGTAACTGGTCCACTTACAAACATGGCATCATTTTGCTCATAAATCTTGTTGAATGAGTTCAGCCAATTTTTGGGTATTTCGCAATCACCATCTGTACAAATGATATGCTCATATTTTGCAAGTTCAATGGCTTTTGTAATTGCTCTTTTTTTTGGTGAACCATTGGTGATGTCATTTTTAATAATGAGATAGTTCAATCCTGATTGTGAAAGAGATTTTTCTGCCAAAGATTGAGTGTCATCTTCACTGTAGTCGTCGATAAGGATCAGTTCATACTTGTCTTTTGGGTAGTTGAGTGCTATGATAGAACTGATTAATCTTTCAATATTTTTTGCCTCATTTCTTACTGGAATTAGGATAGAGAAAGGGAGGTGATTTTTACTTGATTTAGTCTTTTTTGAAAGTTTACTTACCCAAAGCACAGAAAACACTATGCAAAGCGGAGCATATAAATATATGGCGATATTTAACAAATTAAGCTCCACGTAAATTTAGCTTTTTAATCTTCGAAATGAAAAATAAACCAGCAAAGGCAGGTATGATAATATTTACTAACCAGAGTAAAAAGATAACCCACGCTACTGCTCCGGGATCAGCTCCAAATAAATTGAAATAGGCAATTCCTACAAGTTCACGGCTGGTAAGATCTCCAAAGATATTGATTCCAGAGCCTATGGTTTTGGCCAAAAAGATTACCAAAATACCACCAACTAAGGGAACAATGGGTACGCTCACATCGAAAGCCCAAAACATCAGCACAAATTGAAACAGAAATACACAATATCGAAATAGTGCTAAGAGGTAAATCTCCAATAGTTTGCTTGGGCTGTATGATAGGAAAGCTGCTAAATAGGGAGTCAGAAACTTTATTCTAGCTAGCCATGCAGGAGCTTTAGAAAGTAAAAGAACAACTCCCAGCACCGATGCAATGCACATGGCATAAAATAAAACAAAGTAAAGCTGGTTGCTATCTTGTTGAACGTAGTACAAAAAATAACCCAGCCCCAAAGCTCCTAAGTGAATAGATAAAAGTGTGAAAATATAACTTCCAGCAAGGTTTGCACCAATACCAGCTTTCTTTTTGCCGGCAGGTAGTTTCATCACTCTGCCTACATAATCGCCGGTCATAAAGGGTGTTAGTATGCCGAGTGTTAGTCCGCTCAAAACGGACTGTAAAGATTGGAACAAGGTATGGAAGTGAATTTTTTCAATCAATTTTCGCCAAATATGAGCTTCTATTAGCCAGTTGGGTAAAATAAGAGCAATACAGCTAATGAAGTAAAAGACTCCTTCTTTACTAGCAAATACTTGCGATAAGTAAGAAAGTGATAACGGTTGATCGAGCCACCTTTTCAAAAGAACATAAAGCAAGCCCGCAAAAATGGCTAACTTTAGCACGTGGAAAATTACTTTTCCAGAAAACAGCGAGGTAATTCGTTCCAAATTTTAATTTAAGACCAAAAGGTGTCCACAAATATAGCTGAAAAAATAATCCTTGGAGTTGATCCCGGAACCAGAGTAATGGGATATGGTTTGATTTCTGTAAAGGGAAGTCAACTAAGTTTGATTAATTATGGTGTGATTAGGCTAGAAAAGCTAGGTTCTCATGAAGCCAAACTGAAGCGAATATTTGAAAGAATCACTTCCTTAATAGAAGAATTTTTGCCTGACGAAATGGCAATTGAGGCTCCTTTTTATGGCCCAAATGTGCAATCCATGCTAAAGCTGGGTAGGGCACAGGGTGTAGCAATGGCTGCCGGTTTAGCAAGAGAAGTTAGCATCGTGGAGTATCTGCCCAAAAAGGTTAAGCAAAGTGTATGTGGAAACGGAAATGCTGGAAAAGAGCAAGTTGCCTACATGGTAGAAAAGCTGCTCAATGAAGAGCTCGACAAGAAGTTTTTAGATGCTACGGATGCACTTGCCGTTGCAATTTGCCACTTTATGCACGCAAAAACCAAAGCTCTCACAGGAAACAACTCTAGTAAAAAAGGCTGGGCGGCATTCGTAAGTGAAAACAAGGGTAGGGTAAAAGGAGGAACTTGATTTTTCCTTTCATTGGAAAATAAGGAATTTCTAGGCTATCTTGTTATTCCAAATTTATTCAACCCAATGAATCGTAAAGACTTTATAAAAACTTCATTACTTGGAGCGGCCGCTTTGAGTTCTACGCCATTTATTACTTATGCTAACAAATCTACCTACCGCTGTGTACTCATTGGTTCTGGTTGGTGGGGGATGAACATTCTTCGTGTTGCTTTACAATCTGGAACGATTAAGGTTACAGCAATTTGTGATGTTGATGATGCTCAGCTCAAGCTTGCTCAAGATGAAATTCGCAAAGTTTCCAGCGATAAACCAAAGGAATATAAAGACTTCAGAGAATGCATTGCCAAAGAAAAACCTGAAATAGTGATTAATGCAACACCGGATCACTGGCATGCCCTTATTGCTATTGCCGCAATGAAATCTGGTGCCCACGTTTTCTTAGAAAAACCAATTTCGCATACAGTAAAAGAAGGAACAGCTATTCAAAAAGCAGCTCGTGACAATGATAGAATCTGTATTGTAGACTTTCATAGAAGATACTCACCGCATAATGTAAGTGGTATGAATTTCCTAAAATCTGGGAAAGTTGGGAAGATAAACGAGGTAAGGGCATTTGTGAACTATGGCCAAGGTGTGGGTACTTTGGAAGAAGAAATGAATGCTCCAGCTGGTTTAGATTGGGACATGTATTGTGGGCCTTCAAAATTGGTCAATTACAATCCAAAAATTCACCCAAAAGGTTTTAGGTTTTATAGTGAATTTGCCAATGGGCTCATTGGAGATTGGGGACCACATTGGTTCGATCAAATCCTATGGTGGACCGATGAAAAAGCACCCAAAAAGATATTTAGCTCTGGACAAGGTGGGCTTAAAAATACTCATGCTGATACTTGGGAGACTCAACTAGCCATTTTTGAATTTGAAGACTTTCACATGACTTGGGAACATAATATGCTGAACCCTAAAAAAGAACGTAAAACGGAAGTATGGGGGACGTACTTTTATGGTACTAACGGTACTTTTTTCATGGGTTGGAGAGATGGGTGGAAGTATTTTCCAAATAATAACGATCCTATCTCAGAAGAAAAAGCACAGCTCAATAATCCAGATGGTCAGAATATTGACCTAGTATGGGCAGACTTTATCAAATCAATCGAAAGTGGAAAACTACCACATGCAGATATAGAGCATGGTCGTCAGGCTACAAATATGTGTTTACTAGCAAACCTCTCTGCTAAAATTGGACGTTCCATTGAGTGGGATCATGGAAAAGACATGATTCTCAATGACCCTGATGCCAATAAATTATTGCTTCGCAATTATAGAGGAGAATGGGAGTATCCGGTATGATTGTTATTTTAAGATATCCTAATTCTCAGTTAATGAAACACAGATTTTACTGATCGCTATCGCGAACGCAGATCTAACAGCTCTTTTCTATTCAACAAAAACAAAATTCGTAAAAATTAGCGTTACTTGCATCAGACTTATCAGCGTCCTAGATGAGTGTTTTTGAGCCATAAATTCAACAAGTTTAAAGCCCCATTTACTCAATCCAAATAACAAGCATCCAGCCAATCGTAATCTTGATCTATCGGCTGCCCATCAGGAATTGTTGGTAGACTTGGTCGCTTGAAGGAACTTGGGTTATCTTCGTATTGCTCAAGTAATGAAAGTGAGAGTAAACCAAAAGCAGTTTCATCATTTTCACCTGCTTGTTTTTCTATTCTTTTTAAGTATAATTCAACTTGGGATTTTGTTTCTACAGTGGCATTGTCGTTTTGAGCCAGAGCCATCAAATGCTTCAAGGTATTCATGGCTACGAGGCGATTGATTTGTCCATTGTAATCGTTTTTGCTGAATAGACTGCCAACTCCCCAAGTTTGTTTATATAGTTTTTGCAATACATCGTTCAAGCTTGGCAAGTTTTTATCATAAGCTTGCTGCATGGCAAGTCTGTTGCTTCGGTCTACATTTAAGAGATAATTGAGCGTAAGGTTTGAAGCAGCTTCAGCGGGTGACATGATGTCAAAACTAAGCCCAGTTCTACCTTTGAAAAGCTCACGAGAATTTCCGTTTTGTCTAAACGGTCGTGGAGGTATCATCCCAATCAACTGTGGAGGTAAAGCCAAGAAATCCGTATTTAAAGTTGTTAAAACAGCATCAATAGCTTCATTTTGAGCAGCAGCGGACACTACTTTATACCCAAATTGTCCATCTCCCCGAGCTGCGAAATTATAATCTGCCCCTGCAATCACCTTGGCAGCACCTTGGATTTGGTAGCGATGAAACATGTACATTGGCACAAGTACCTCTTCCATTGTCGCCAATGATTGACCTTTCGGGATTTTGTTTTCGCCGAAATTTTGTAATACTACTTTTCGGATTTCACAAACTCGTTTTAGTTCTTGAGTTGCATTACTACCATTGTCCCACAAATGCGTGTATGGGTTTTCTGATCCATCTGGTCTTGCATCTTGATCTGTAAGAAACCTATGGCCCTTTGCAATTGCGTCTTCAACAAAAGCGTCTAAGTCCTTTTCCTCATTTTCAAAGTAACCATATCCATAACGAATAGAAACCTTATCATACGAACCTATTTCTTGGGTATAAGCATTTGAAAGAGTGATTTTTCCATTTTTTTGTTCTGCCAATGGATGTGGGTAATCCATTACAGATGCTCTATTATCAATACTAGAAATGTAATTGTGTGGCAAACCGAGTGTATGACCAACTTCATGGGCTGCCAACTGACGAAGGCGTTTTAGGGCCATAGCAGTTATTTCGGCAACATGGCTGGTATCACTAGTGAAATCACCAACTAGTCCTTGAGCGATTAAGAAATCCTGACGAACTCTTAGCGATCCGAGTGTTACTTTTCCTTTTAGAATTTCACCTGTACGTGGGTCAATAATGGATGCTCCATAAGACCACCCCCTGTTACTTCTATGCACCCATTGAATGAGGTTATAGCGAATATCCATAGGGTCAGCATCTAATGGTAAAAGCTTTACTTGAAAAGCATTTTTGAAACCAGCAGCTTCAAAAGCCTGATTCCACCATGCAGCACCTTCCATCAAAGCAGTGCGGATAGGCTCAGGTGCACCACGATCCATATAGTATATAATTGGCTCCACCACTTCGCTCATTGCTGAGCCAGGGTTCTTTTTGATTAATCGATGTCTTGAAATGTACTGTTTTTCTATAGGTTCATTGATAGGGGAGGCATAATCAAAAAAGCTGATGCCGATGTATCCAATTCTTGGGTCGTGAACTCTTGGTTTGTACTTCTCATCTGGCAAAGCAACGAAAGATTGGTGTTGATGAATTGTTACAAATTCAGCAGTTGGTGTAACGCTGCGAAGTTCTCTGCCTGGTTTTGAACCAACATAAGTTATGATACTTTCAATTTCCGTATTCATCGGAAAGTTCTTTGTCATTGGTTCGTATATGGCACTTCGGCTAGTTTCAACTTTATAATTACCTTGGTTACTTGAAGCTAGGTCATCAGTTGCACCCAATGCATCTTGAATTGCAAAAGGCGTGAGGTCGATCAAATAATTGCCACTACCCTCAGCTTGTATTTCAAACCCAAAATGAATACTTTTTGCAAAAGATTCTTCCACAGCTTTTTGTTCCAAAGGGTCATTGGAAATAGCTCTGTATCGGTAGTTTTTTTCGACTAAAAATATTTTGTTTCCATGCTTTTCGAATTGAACAACATGCTCGCCACCAAGTCGACCTCTGTCTAGTCCAATGTCGTTGCTTCCAATGCCTTGAGCGAGAGAAGGATAATAAAGCAGTTCTTTGTTTAACTCACTTACTTCAAGAAATATTTTGCCGTTTTCAGGTTGTAGATATAGATTAAGAAACCCAGATTTCTTTTCAAAGCCTTGAGTGAATTCGGAAATTGTTTTTTGCTGAGCTTGGGTAGAAACAGTAAAAACGAAAAGGAAAAGAAGTAATAAATATTTCATGGAGCTTTTTATTTGAATTCTAAAGTTACAGACAAGGAGCCACATGATCAATAGTAAGGAAACCAAATTGTAGTATTGGCTGTTAGTTACACATGTCGAAAACCCTCAAAATCTTAGGAATTGTTTTAGTTGTATTACTTATAGCTGTGGTTGCAACTTGCTCATATATAAGTAAACCTTTGCCTGAAGCCACATCTGGTGTTCAAGCGGAAGAGCTGGCTGATAAAATGTGGAATAGCCTAAACAAACCTGCTTGGGATAGCACTAGATATGTTTCTTGGAGCTTTAGAGGTGAGCATCATTATAAATGGGATAAAGAAGCAAACTTAGCAGAAATAACTTGGGATGATTACCTCGTTTTGCTTAATCCGGATCAAGTGAACGGTGTAGCCTACGAAAAAGGTGTTAAGGTAGAAGATCCAAGCAAATTAATAGACAAAGCTTGGGGCTTTTGGTGTAATGATATGTTTTGGCTTACTGCCCCTTTCAAAATAAGAGATAAAGGAACCAAGTTGTCGCTTACGAATGATAACAACCTAATGGTTCAATATGAGTCTGGAGGAGTAACTCCTGGTGATGCATACATTTGGATTTTAGACGAAAATGGGATTCCGATGAGTTACGATATGCATGTAAGTATAATTCCTGTGAAAGGATTGAATGCGACATGGGAAACATGGGAGAATATAAGCTCAGGTGCTAAGTTATCTACAATGCATATTATTGCTGGTTCTGCACTTTCTCTAGCTCCTATTGCAGGAGGAATGGAGTTAAAAGATATAGGAATTGATAAGGATATTTGGGCTGAAATCCGTCAATAAGAATAAAACTAACTTGAATTTAAAACCAAGTGATTAATTCACTCAAAACGAGAAGGTGTCCAGCGTGATTTGGGTGATTTCCTTGGGACATGTAGTTCTCAATATTTTCGCCATCAACTGCTTTTGTTTTGAAAAGTTGGTAGCTATCTACAAAACCGATTTCATACTTCTCAGCAAGTTTTTTGATTTGAGCCGTGTGATCATCCAAAACTGTGTTTGACAATTTAAGATCTACTTGCATGTCCGGAGTAGGGCTAAGCAGAATGACCTTGATATCTTTTTTCAGGGCAAGTTTGATCATCTTTTCCCAAGACTTCTTTGCTTTTTCAAGACCAATTCGTCTGTCATTCAATGCGTAATCAATAAAAAGTACATCAGGCTTATGGTTCAATACTTCCTTTTTGAACCTCTTAGCACCGCTTTCAGAATTTTCACCGCCGATAGCCGTATTAATTAGATTAATTACTGCGTAAGGATAAATTGCTTTTACAGCTTGGTGCAAAAGAAAAGGATAGGCTTCAAAAGTACTGACAATGGGTGTTTTGAAATATCCTGAAGGAACAGAATGCCCGTGAAATACCAAATTAATAGTTCTATTGGCAGGCCATTTCACGTTTAGTTTTTCCTTAATGTCTTCTAAATAGGTATCTTGATTAGCAATTTGTTGACAAATGGCATTGCCACTTGACAACAAAAATAAAACAACAAGAATTTTATTAATATTCGACATCTTGAATTTTACCTGCAATATTATACACCTGAACCTCACTTAATTTTGCGTCAAACTTAGCTCGGTTACGAGCTGTAAGTGCATTTATAAGATTGGATTGAGCTTGACGAAAATCTGTTGAAGTGATTTGACCAAGACGGTAACGTTCTTCTGACCTTTGGAAGTTTAACCTACTTGTGATAACGTTTTGTTTCAAAGCATTCCAAATTTCTAATCGGTTTTGGTAAGTGGTCCAAGCATTTTCAAAATCTCTAATTGCTTGTTGGTAAACCAAATCATAGTTGAATTCTCTACTCAATCTAGCGATTTTAGCATTTTGCTCCTGAATATTTCTTCTTCCTCCGTCAAATACATTCCAACTGACAGATAGATTGGTCGTAAGGCCATTTGAAGTAGCTCTCGATAGGAAAGATGCAGGGTTGTTATTACTCAAGTTAATTCCGTAATCACCATTCAAACTAACTGTTGGTAGTCTTGATGTAACTGTTAATTTTTCATCAATCTCGCTCAATTTAATATCCGATTTAGCCAATAGGATTTGGGTATTTTCATTTACTAATTCTTCCAAAAGCATATCTTTCGATAATGTTCTAGCAAAAACCACATTGGTATCAACTCTAAAGTCTGCCAAGACATTGTTGTTGAGTACGAAATTTAGGTTATGCTTTGCATTGGCTAGCAATTGCTTTTGGTTAAGTACTGCGATGCTATCTGTGTTAACATCAACTTCTGCATTAGAGACATCTAATGAAGTACCTTTTCCATATTCGAAATTAACTTTTGAACGCTCCAGTCTTTCTTTCGAAATACTTAAAATTTCAGTTAAGTTAAGGTAGTCACTCTCTATTCTTGCCGTTTCGTAATATGAGTTAAAGACTTGAAAAAGTACACTTTCCAAAGCCAAACGAGCATTTATTTGAGAAGCTACAACACTTTGCTGGCCCCTTTCGAGGTTGTATTTTCGGTTATAACCATCAAAAAGTACGTAGTTGAGGTTTACCGCGGAATTGAGGCTATTAGAAGCAGCAAAGTTTAGACTTACTTCTCTTCCGTCTTGAAAGGATGCTTTGGAATTATCTAGATTGTAATTTCCACCTGCACTAATATTAACTGTAGGCTTGTATCCGAAATTATCTTTATCAGCATTTCCTTCTGCTATCCTTATCGAGTTCTCGGCAATTTTGATGTTAAAGTTCTTTTCCATCGCTAATCCAATAGCTTCTTGCTTGCTCAATAGAGGCTGTGCAAGTGCATTGAGATTGATTGCTAAACCAAAAAATATTAGAAAATTAATTTTACGCATGAACTTCAGCTTTTGTTTCAATTACGGCTCTCTCCACCTCTTCTTTACTTATTTCTTTACCTGTGAGAAGCCATTTGAAATTTACTTTTAAGAAATTACTGGTTGATAATAAAATGGGAAGGAACAACAGCGTTAATACCGTTGCAACTCCAATACCGTAGGCAATAGAAATAGCCATTGGAATTAAGAATTGTGCTTGTCTACTTGTTTCGAAAATAAGTGGAGCAAGACCTGCCACTGTGGTAAGAGAAGTAAGAAAAATCGCTCTAAATCTCGATGAACCAGCTAAGAGTAAGGCTTCGTCAAATTCCATTCCCTCTTTCAAGTAGGAATTGAACTTACCAATGAGTACCAACCCATCATTAACCATGATACCGATTAGAGCAATGATACCCAGTGCTGATAAAATATTGATTGGGAAATCGTGTAGCCAGTGTCCCCACGCTATACCAATTAGGCTTAGCGGGATCATGAAAAGCAAAAGTGCTGGCTGACTATATGACCTAAAAGTAAAGGCAATAGTCATGTACATGAGAAACAAAACGATAGGAATTACTATCTGAGCAGAAGCAATTAATTTGTTCGATTCTCTATTTTGACCTTCATATTGTGCTGATACACTTGGATACTTTGCCTGAATCTCTGGCATAATCTTGTTCTCAATATTATCAAGAATGTCAATTACACTCGCCTTAGGGTCTTTGAGATCTGCTGAAACCTGAATTTCTCTTCTTCCCTCAAGGTGATTGATAGCAATTTCACCTCTTTCAATAGTGTAAGTTGCTATTTCGGCAAATGGAACTCGTTCACCGGTTGGTGTTTGAATTTTCATTTTGTCAAGGTTGTGAATACTTGATCTATCGCTCAAGTCATATCTCACCCAAACCTTTATTTCGTCTTGCCCTCGCTGGAAACGTTGAGCTTGCACACCAAAAAATGCACTCCTTACTTGGCTCATTACGTTTTGAGTATTGAGACCTAGTGGGAAAGCACTTGGTTTAAGCTTAATGCTAATTTCCTTGATACCTTTTGGGTCATTGTCAGTGATGTCCTTAAGGATAGGGTTTTCATAAATTGCTGCCTTTAAAGCTTCCTTTGCCGCTTTTAGTTCAACAATGTTATTTCCCAAAAGTGAAACTGAAACTGGGCTTCCTCCAAAGTTACCACCAGAGCCAAAAGTAAGTTGCTCCACGCCATATACAGGCCCCACACTATCTCTAAGTGCATTCGCAATTTCTGGCGAACCAAATAAGCGAGACTCACCTGGAAGTAGATTGACAACTAAACCTCCGTTTGCAGATCCTGGCCCAATTGTTTTTATTATGTTTTCTACTATTTGATCCTCAGTTCCTTGCTTTTCGGTGAAGATCTCATTGATTTCCCATGCTTTCTTTTCAACATAAGTAAGTATGGAGTCGGTAATTGCAACATTGGTACCTTCAGCCATTTTAAGATTAATACTTAATCTGTCACTGGCAACATTTGGGAAAAATGCTCTTCGGATTATACCACCGTTAATTGCTCCAATTGTAAGCATGAACAAACCTAGAAATACACTTACTACAAGTAATTTGTACTTCAGGGAGAACTTAAAAACAGGCATGTAGATTCGATCCCTAAGAAAAGTTATGATCTTATCTCCAATTTTATTGATATCTCTCAGTGTTGCGAAAACAAGTGCAATACCAGTCTTCTTTACCGTATTGTCACGCTTCTCTAATGCTTTGGAGTGAGCCAAGTGGGCGGGTAGAATGATCAATGCCTCTATAAGTGAAACAGTCAATGTAAGAATTACAATAACCGAAACCTCTCCAAAAAACTCACCGATTCTACTGTCCAAAAAGAGGAATGTTCCAAAAGCTAACAACGTGGTAATAATGGCCGAAACGATTGAAGGTAAAACCTCCATGGTTCCATCCACAGCTGCTTGGACTTTTGACTTCCCTTTTTCAAACTGATCATAAATGTTTTCAGCAATTACGATACCATCATCCACGAGGATACCAATTACGATGATCATTCCAAATAATGAAAGTACATTGACTGTTACATTAAAGAGAGGTGCGAAAATGAACATACCTAAAAAAGAAATTGGTAGTCCAGCAGCAACCCAAAATGCCAAACGGGTATTAAGGAACAATGACAAGAATATAAGCACCAAAAGCATCCCGATTGCAGCATTTTCTGCTAGCAATTCGGTTCTTTGATTCAATGTAATAGAAGCATCACGCGTGATGGATAGCTGGACATTGTCATTTTTCTCATTGAAATCAGCTACATATGCTTTTACCTTATCTGCAGTGCTAATAAGATCTTCATCGTTGGTGTTGGAGATTGCAACATCTACAGCCAAGTTACCATTGAAATAACTTGCATTTGGTGTTTCGGAGAACCTATCTCTCACATCTGCAATGTCCCTTAGTCTAATAACCGTACCATTAGGATTACTTCTTACGATCAGTTTATCGAGTTCGCTTGCAACATAGTTTCTTCCATTTGCACGAATAAGATATTCTTCTTGCGAGGTTTTAATGTTTCCTCCTGTAACAAGTATGTTTTCCCTTGAAACCGTCTGAGATACTTCTTGAAAAGATAAATTGTAAGCAAGTAGGTCTTTCTCTCTTACCGCAATTTCAATTTCCTCTAATGGGTAGCCATCAATTACGATCTGCGATATGCCATCCATTGCACGAAGGTCGTTTTCAATTCCTCTAGCAATGGTTTTGAGGGTTTTTAGAGGGATATTGTTACCACTAATAGAGAAGTTGATAGTTTCTCTTATGTTTTCGGTTTTTGCAACAACCAGAGGTTCCATTCCAGTAGGGAAGGAAGGAACTCTATCTACGGCATTTTTAACCTCAGCAACAATAACATCAATGTTTTCGCCTTTCAAAATCTCTACAGTAACCATTCCGCTACTTTCCCTAGATACAGAAGTTACTCTATCCACACCAACAAGCCCCTTGAGGTTGTCTTCTATTTTTAGAATAACACCTTCCTCTATTTCTTGAGGAGAAGCTCCAGGGTAGGCTGCAGAAATAGTGATGATTTTAGATTCTACGAGCGGGAAGTAAGATGACTTTAAGCTGGTAAATCCAAAATATCCAAAGATCACAAAAGCTGCAATAACTACATTTACTGCAACTGGGTACTTTATGAAATACTCAATTATTTTCCTCATTGGGCAATTTCATTTTGTTTTTTAACGATCATTCCATCATATGCTCCTGGAATTGCTTTAGTAAGAATTTCTGTACCATTTGCCAAACCTCTTATCATGACGAGTTTGTCCGTAAAGTGCACTGGTTGAATTTGCTCAGAAGTAAGGACGCTATCATTTTTTACTACAAAAACATGATCTTCGTTAAATAGTAAGCTTCTTGAGATTTCAATAACATTAGGCTCAGAATTAGCACTTATAGTTGCTTCAAGAAATTGTCCTTCTGTAAGTCCCGAACCACTAATTTGAATAAATGCCTGTACCGTTTGAGTAGCTGGGTTAATTACGCCGTTGATTCTTTTGATAAACCCTGGCCATGATTTCTCCCCATTAAGGTCTTTTACGCTTACTCGTTTCCCTACTGTGAGGTATTTCAAGTATTCGGCGTTGATATTCGCTTCTAGTTCAAATACGTTGGTGTTGATAAGAGTCCCAAGCTTTTGACCTGATCTTATCAATGTACCTTGCTCTACTAAAGCTTCGGTCAATATCCCAGAGAAAGGAGCATATATCTTGTATTTTCTCATTCTTTCCTCTAGGTTTTTTATAGAGTAAAAGTTTGAAACGATTTGATTACCATTGATATAGTATTTCTCTTTTTCATTCAATGGCTTTGGCAAGTCTTTGATGTTTTGCTGAATATCAAAATTGTCAAGATATTTTTGCCACTGACTGAAAGATGCCGGATAGTCAAACTTGAGATCAGGCATGATTTTGACAATATTGTCGTAAAGGATACTTCGTTGGGCAACTAAGCTAGAATAAAACTCTTGAGAGTCCATACTTAATAGAAGGTCACCTTTGGCAAATCTTTGACCAGGTTTAAAGGCCTTCGAAGAGGGTTGAAACACTCCTTGAACTTCGGAGAAAAGCTCGATTCTTTCTTGAGCTTTTATGGTTCCATTGGTTTCAACTGTAATGGAAATGTCCTCATTGATAACCGGTTTTACGTAGGCTAAATTGGTTGTTTTGTTGGGTTTGCCTTTTGGCTCCGTTTTACTATTCCCTATTTTTTGGGAAAGGAAATAGGCACCAACCAAAAGTGCGATTCCTAAGACAATACTTATTGCTAATCTCATTTAATACAAACAAGTTTTGATTTGAAAGTTTTTGTACGACTCATTTTAGAGTCTGCTGTAAGGTAGCGAAGTTGAGAAAAATGTTGCCTTTCGTTTTAATAACTATTTGAATATTTAGCTCAAAAGTCAATATCGCCAAAGAAATCTTTAAATAATACAATTGGGTAAAAGGCGAATTTGTGCCTTTTAGTAATCTCAAAGCTGCTAAAAAAGCATTTTAAGGGAGTGTATTCTTATCAAGACTTGGTTGAAAAATAAGAGGCTAATGTTATCTTGAATTTGTGAAATAGAACGGATATTGAAATAAAACATATAAATAACTCTATCTAAAAGCCTTTCGGAATGAATTTATGCTCTTTCTTAATTATCTTGCAGTTCATATGACTTTTTTTTCGGAATGGGATTTAAAAAAAATCAGCAAAAAATAATCAATGCTTGGTGCATGTATGATTGGGCCAATTCTGTTCACAACCTAGTTATCACATCTGTAATTTTTCCTATTTATTACCACGCCAATGCAGTGAATGAGCAAGGTGGTGATATGGTTAACTTCTTAGGTTTCGAAGTCAATAATGATGTACTGTATTCTTACACATTGTCCGCCGCAACGCTGATTTTGGTTATTTTGAATCCCTTACTTACCGGCATTGCAGATTATAGCGGTAGGCGAAAGATGTTTATGAAGTTCTTTTGCTACTTGGGAGCACTGAGTTGCGTTTATTTCTTCTTTTTTACGACGGGAAATATCACAGGAGCCATATTTGCCTTTGGACTTTCGATGATAGGCTGGGGAGGCTCGGTTGTTTTCTATAATTCTTTCTTGCCAGATATTGTCACTGAAGATAGACTGGATAAAACATCCGCAAGAGGATTTGCTTTTGGTTACGTTGGAAGCGTGATATTACTGCTTTTTAACCTTTCCCTGATAATGAAACCTGAGCTGTATGGTCTAAGTCAAGCAGACTCCGATAGTGGTTTTACATCCAGAATTGCATTTATTTTAGTGGGAGTATGGTGGGCAGTTTTTGCACAGATTCCTTTTTATTATTTACCAAAAGACGAAAGTAAGCCTTTTGAGTTAGCATGGGTTTCTAAGGGATTCGAAGAAGTTCAAAAAGTATTTAAAGAGGTTCAAAAACGAAATTTGCTAAAGAGGTTTTTAGCTGCTTTTTTCGTTTATGACATGGGCGTGATGACTGTTATTTACATAGCAGCCATATTTGCTGATAAAGAACTTAAGATACCAACAACGGGATTGATCGTAACTATATTACTAATTCAATTTGTAGCTATACCTGGGTCGTATTTGGCATCGTGGTTGTCAAAGAAATTTGGTAATACGATAGCACTTAGAATAGAAATTGCGATTTGGGCTGCAGTGACACTCGGAGCTTATTTTACAACAACTGCCGAACAATTTTATGTTATTGCGGCGTTTGTTGGATTGGTGATGGGTGGGATTCAGTCACTATCCAGATCAACTTATGCTAAGTTAATTCCAGATAATACAGATGATACAGCATCGTATTTCGGGTTTTATGACATAACAGAAAAAATGGCGACATTTTTAGGAACGCTTATGTTTGGGGCAATTATTCAAGCCACAGGAAGTATGCGGAACTCGGTTCTCTTAATTTTGATTCTATTTGTAGTAGGGTTTGTTTTACTCACTCGCATTCCCTCTAAAACAATTTATAAAGACCTAGATTGAAATATTTAATTGTTGATCTAAATATTGAATTGAACGGGCACAAATTCGGATTTGTGAACGAGCTAATGAAGTGGATTGAGAAGAACGGAAAGGCTCTTGATGAATACCATTTTTTGGTGAACCTAAACGACGAGCAATTCCATAAATCTAAATCTGCAAATGTCTTTGTTGTAGTACCCAATTCTCAGCAAATAAATGACTGGGAAGGAGCGAACCCATTGAAAAAGTACCAATTGCAATGGGCGTATATTTTAAAAGCCTCTTTGGCTTTAAAAGTAGACCGTCTTGTATTGATGGAGCTGGATATATACCAAGCAGAAATAGGGAAAACTAGAAAAGGTAGATTCGAAATCCATGGTATCTGGTTCAGACCATTTGTGAGGCAAAAGTGCTTAGACGAAAGTCGGAATGCAAAGATTATGTTTTCGTTAAACCATTTCAAAAAGCGACGCTTGTTTGGTTGGGCAATGAGGAATTCAACCTTGACTAAGGTTTTCGTACTAAACGATCAATACACCGTAGATACCCTTAATAGGAGTAAAAAAAATGGTAATAGGTTAGCCTATTTGCCTGATCCAGTATTTGATATTAACGCCAAGGAAGGAATTGATATTCGTGAAAAATACAAAATCCCGAATGACCGATTTGTGATTTTAATTTTTGGTTGTATTGATGACCGCAAGAATGTCGTTAATACGCTCACATCTTTAGTCAATTTGGATGTAAAGGACCAAGAAATGGTCACTTTACTCATTGTAGGTAAAATAATGGATTCGTATCGAGATGAAATGGATGCTAAAATTACTGAAGTTGAGGGCGAAAGGAAGTTTGGATTAGTTGTCAATAATGAGTTTGTAAGTGAAGCAGAAATGGATGCACTTTTTCAGCAGACTGATCTGGTACTAAGAATGAATATTAACTATTTCGCAAGTAGCGGAATCATTGGAATGTCGGCCAAGTATGAAAAGCCATCTATAGTTTCAAACTATGGTATTGTAGCCGATATAACTGAGAAATATAAACTTGGGAAATTGGTTGACCCTTTGAATACGGATCAAATAAGTGAAGCGATAAAGTATTACTTTGATAACCGTGAGATTAAAGAAGAGTCTCATGGGCAAAAGTATTATCAAGAACACAATGCCGATGCTTTTGCCAGAACCTTATTGAGCTTCTAATATAGCGTTTACTTGATCCACCCATATTTGTTTCCCTTCGCAATTCCAGTGCGTATCACCTTTGTCAAATAGCTGAGCTTGACCTCTCATAAATGGTGAAAACATATCAATAACCTCTGTTTCTAGTTTTGGATAGGACTGAATTCTTTCGACTAAATGGTTGTAATTACCCAAGTCAGATGCAAGAATCGAAGTTTTGTTTGGTATGATAGAAATTACGACCTTGTCAAATCCGAGGTTTTCGTAATAGGATTTAGTCGCATTTATATTTGAAACTAAAAGATCAATTTCATCAGTGGGAATAGTTTCAAATGCTGAAGAAATCCCAGGCTCCGAAGGTAAATAGTACACCAAGTGCTCCTGTGTCTTATTTAGCTTAACTTTTGGGTCAATTCTATTAAAGAGTTTTAAATTTAGGCTTGCCTTCCATTCTTTGATCGTCAAGAAAAAATCGCTAGCAAACAGAATGGATTCGTGACGTTCGGTATTATAGGGTAAGTCAAATGCCAATATTTTCTCCCAAAGATTAGCTTCAACCTTAGCAATTGGAGCATTTTTGAGCTCTTGCCATGGCGTAGCAAATCGTTCTCTTACGTGTCGTTCTACTGTTTCAATAACAAGTATGTTCTTTTTGCCTTTTTGTATCTCTATAAAAGCTGGGCTAGCAACAAACATCCAGTGGTAAGAACCCGCACCAAAGTGCTCGTGGCTTATTCTTCCATCTTCCGTAAAGCTATCGCCAGCAACAATTAAGTTTACATTCTCCTTTTGTGTTGCTTGTGGAGGTTCGCAGTTTTGAACTGGTACCCTAAAATTGGGCAAATTACTCAATCGATATAAATCACCGTAGCGGTAATCATCTTGAATCCAGCCATTTTGAAAGAGCCACTTGTTTACATCAGCTGACCAACCTGTGAGCCAAAGGCCAGCAAAAACTACAAGTGCTATGTATTTAAGTATTTTCAAAATTGGAAATATATAAACTGGTTAGAAGTGAAGACGCCAAAAAAGTAGCAAACGGTCATTATACCTATGAATTTCACATAAAACAATGGCGTTTTGCTGGTATCAATAAATGGAATGTAAATCTCTTTCAGCATTAATATTAAAATAACCAATCCGCTAAACCACAATTCAGAATGAGACAATGGACTGCTAAATCCTGAATAGGAACTAAAGTCTGCAATCTTGGTAAGAATAGTTAATGCATTGGAAAGTCCTGTTGCCCTAAAGAATACCCAACTAAGCGTCACTAATGTAAAAGTGAATGCTATTTGAAGGGTGGAGTTTAAAGCGTTTTTTGAAAGCTTAAAACCAATGTGTTTTTGCCAAAACATTGCTAGAATTAAGAATATTCCATGTAGCGAACCCCAAATTATGAAGTTCCAAGAGGGGCCATGCCACAGACCAGAAACGGTAAATACGATGAAATAATTAAGATATAGACGATACTCTCCAACTCTATTTCCTCCCAAAGGGATATAGAGGTAATCCTTGAACCATGTAGATAGAGAGATATGCCACCTACTCCAAAACTCTGCAATAGACTTAGAAATGTAAGGTACATTAAAGTTTTCCATCAGGTTAAAACCCATTACTCTTGCACAACCAATTGCTATGTCGGAGTAACCCGAGAAGTCGCAGTAGATTTGAAAGGAATAAAATATGGTACCCAGCAGCAAGGTTGAGCCACTATGTTCAGACGGGTTACTGTAACAATAGTCTACCATTATCGCTAGCCTATCGGCAACAACAACCTTCTTGAAAAGCCCCCAAGCAATCCTGATTAGCCCTTGTTTTATGTTTTCAAAGTTGTATTTGAAATATGTATGAAATTGAACTAAAAGGTTTTGTGGTCGCTCAATTGGCCCAGCAACGAGCTGCGGATAGAACATCACATACAGTGAATATATGATAAAATCATACTCCGGTTTTTGCTTTCTACGATATACCTCAATCGTGTAGCTCATCGCCTGAAAAGTATGGAAAGAAAGCCCAATAGGTAGATCGCCTCCATAATTTGGAATTGGGTTCTCCATACCAAATTGACTTAAAAGCAAACCAATGTTCCCATTAATAAAGTTGAAGTATTTGAAGATTGCGAGAAAACCAATATTTGTAACCAAACTGAGTACGAGGAGCTGTTTTCGCCGTTTACCCTCAGATTTTGCAATCCAAATTCCTGCATAGTAATCTACCAAAATGGTAACCAGCAATATCAGGATATACACTGGCTTAAATGCCATATAGAAATAGCAACTCGCCAGCAATAGCAACCACACTCTCCCTCTGTGGCGAAGCATGTAGTATAGAATAGATACTACAATGAAAAAGAAAACGAATTGCAGGGAGTTAAAAAGCATTCTTTGCTAAAGCCGCATTGGGGTTTGTTGAGAGTTCTAGAAACCGTTTCCGAAATCCGAGCCAAAAATAACAAGAAATTTATTGCGAGCATCGCTAAAAGCTATTTGAAAAGGAACAAAATCCATTAATTCGTGCTAAAGCCTAGTGAATTGCGGTCAAAGCAAATAGATTGGTTTAATTTTGCAAAAAAATAGAAATCACTTTTGGAAAATAAAATCATAGAGAACGAGCCAATATGTGCTTTGGCAACTGCTCAGGGAGTAGGTGCAATTGCGGTAATAAGGGTGTCAGGTGAAAAGTGTATTGAGCTTGTTGATCGTATTTTTAAAGGCAAAAAGCTTACAAACGTAGCAAGCCATACCGTTCATTTTGGTCTTATAATGGAAGGCGAAAAGCTGGTAGACGAAGTGTTAGCTACGGTTTTCAAAAATCCGAAAAGTTTTACCAAAGAAGATAGCGTTGAAATCTCCTGTCATGGGAGCTCGTATATCATTGGTTCTATTTTGAAGTTACTGGTAGCCAATGGGTGTAAAATTGCCAAGCCTGGTGAATTTACCCAAAGGGCATTTGCCAATGGTCAATTTGACCTTATACAAGCAGAAGCAGTCGCCGACCTAATTGCAGCTGATTCTGCAGCCGCTCACAAAGCTGCCATGCATCAAATGCGTGGAGGTTTTTCAAAAAAGCTTGCCGAATTAAGAGAGGATTTGATCCATTTCGCAAGTATGATAGAGCTTGAGTTGGATTTTGGAGAAGAGGATGTTGAGTTTGCTGATCGTGACGATTTGCGAAAACTCATATACGACATAAATAAGCAACTCTTGCCTTTGATCTCTTCATTTGACGAAGGGAATGTGATCAAGGAAGGTGTTCCAGTTGCAATTATTGGTACGCCCAATGCTGGTAAGTCAACCCTATTAAATGCCTTTCTGAATGAAGACAAAGCAATCGTGAGCGATATCGCTGGTACCACTAGAGATACCATTGAAGATATTTTGATTGTTGGCGGGAGGAAATTTAGATTTATTGATACAGCAGGTATACGTAAAACAGAGGATACAGTAGAAAACATTGGAATAGATCGTTCTCGTAAAGCAATTGACAAATCTGAGATTGTAATTGTGTTGTATGAAAACGAAAAGGATAAAAGTTACCTTTTAGAGAATTTCGAAGCTGCGTTTAATAATAAAAAGCTCCTTTTTGTAAGAAACAAAATAGACGTAGATAACTATCAAGCCCAAGAAGGCGAAATAGGAATTTCTGCTAAGGAAGGGACAAATGTGGAGCATTTGCTTGAGAAGTTAACTTCACTTTACAGCTTGGAACAAAGTGGCGATATCGTTGTAACGAACCTTCGTCACTACGAACATCTCATCAAAACCAATGAAGCCTTGGAGGAGGTACTTACTGGACTTGATAATGGCGTAACTGGGGATTTCTTAGCTCAAGACATTCGCCTTTCGCTTCACCATCTTGGTGAGATCACTGGCACAATCACCACAGACGACCTTTTGAAGAATATTTTTGGGAAATTTTGTATCGGGAAGTAGATCAAAAACCACAAAATAAAAAACTCCACTTGTATTTAGTTTCTCGTTTAATTTTTTACTCAATTTTCAATAAATTGAGTAAAACGAAAATTAGTTATGAGAATATTTTTATTACTTTTTACTGTGTTTGCGGTTTTATCTTGTTCCGTTCTTGATGATGGAGAGCCTTCGCCTTCTGGAGAAAAATTAATTCCTAATGTTAACAAAAAAATCACTTCCAAAGAGGCAGGGTATGTCATAAGTATCAAGGAAACATTGCGTGACTTTGCAGACGGTACTCCGGATAATGACTTTAAACCTGATTCCTCAATGCTTGTTATTAAGGCACTTGGGGTGAACACTAATTGGGATGATGATAATGGTATCATTTACTTAAGTAGCTATGAAGAAGAAAGTGAAGGCCCAGGCCCATATGCGACCACAACTTTTACTTATGATCCCAAAAGAGTGAAGAAGGCTATTCAAGGTACTACCGATTATCTTTACTCATCCAAGGTTACTGTGGCTAATGTAGCAGCTTCTGATAAATTAATAGGAACAGCAGCGGAACTAAATTACCGTAGTTACGACTATTTAGAAGTTGAAAGCGATTCAAATGGGACTTTATTATTCACACAGGTTGGATCGAACTTTGTTTCTGGTTTTGCAGATAAACTTACAATGAAAAGAAAAGTATTCAAACAAGGCATTCACACCCATACTATTACTGCTACGATTGTTATTGCTTTTACGGCATGTACAAGGTGTTAAAAATTGTGTAGTCCTTTGTTCTATATAAGGTCTGTATTTGCTAAATCTATGTTGGCTCTGAAATCATCTTTACGGCAAAAACTAGAATTATATTTACAGCATTTTTTTAGAAACGAGCTTTAAAGTAGGTTTTAACCCCATGAAAAATGTATCATTATCAATGCTTATTAGTGCATCTTGTAAGTAATATATGTATTGCATTTTTTTTCGCTCAAATTCATTATAAATTGGATTATAGAAATTAAAACTTTCAATAAATCAATTCGTCTAATGAATAAAAACCTTCTATTATTTTTCTTAGTAATTAGTATTTCTAGTCAGGCTCAGTGGACAAGCCTTTTCAATGGCAAAGACTTAAGTGGATTTGTACAACGAAATGGAAAGGCTCAATACAAAGTTGTAGACAACACTATTGTAGGGATTTCACAAACAAATACTCCTAACTCATTTTTATGTACTGAGAAAAACTACAGTGACTTTGTACTTGAAGTAGACGTTAAAGTTGAAGTTGGACTGAACTCAGGAATTCAAATTAGAAGCTTGAGTGATCCAACATTTAAGGATGGGAAGGTGCATGGCTACCAAGTAGAAATAGATCCAGGAGGACGTGCTTGGGCGGGTGGAATTTTTGATGAAGGCCGAAGTGGTTGGAAATACCCACTTTCGGCAAATCCAGACGGAAGAAAAGCCTTTAGAAATGGTCAATGGAACACTTATCACATAGAAGCTGTAGGTCAAAACATCAAAACTTGGATCAATGGCATTCCTTGTGCCAATTTATACGATCCACAAACTGCAAGCGGATTTATAGCTTTACAGGTTCATGGCATCAAAAATGAAAAGCAAAACGGACTTACGGTACAATGGCGGAATATCAGAATAGCCACTGAAAACTTAGACGCCGTAAAGTTTAAAGGTGTAGATGCACCAGAGGTTAGTTACTTGGTAAACGAATTGACAGAAAGTGAAAAACGTAGAGGGTGGCGACTTCTTTGGGATGGGAAAACTTCATCAGGATGGAAAATCGCCAATGGGAAAGAGTTTCCTTCAAAAGGCTGGACCATGGAAAATGGAGTACTAACAGTGTTGGGACTAAGAGAAAATGACAAAAAAGTAAGTGGAGATATTGAGACTGTTGACGAGTTCGGAAATTTCGAATTAGAAATGGAATTCAAACTTAATGAAGGTGGCAATAGTGGAGTTAAATATTTCGTAGTAAATGATCCTAAAAGGAGCGTTGGAAGTGGTTTGGGGCCTGAGTTTCAAATATTGGATGATAAAAAGCATCCAGATGCTGTAAAAGGTGTAGGTGGAAATAGAACAACAGCATCTCTTTATGATTTAATTACTTCGGAGAATCTTTCAGAAGGCATTGACAACAAACGAATAAGTGGTCCAGGCAATTGGAATAAGCTGAAAATAATTTCTAAAGATGGACATGTGGAGCATTGGATTAATAATTTGAAAATGGTAGAGTACGATCGCCATTCTCAAGTTTTTAGAAATCTTATTGCCAAAAGTAAGTATAGTTCTCATTCAGATTTTGCACAAGCACCTAAAGGTCACATTCTTTTGCAAGACCATGGAGATGTGGTTCATTTTAGAAGTATCAAAATCAGAGAGTTGTAAGTTTTTACTAAAGCAGGAATATTAGACAGTCATTTGAACTCCTATTAAATGGATAGGAGAAAGGAGACTTATACGTTTACAGGTAGGCGGTGAATTACATTGTGGTTGCCTTTAGCCTTGATTTTGAACACCGTTTCAGCATACTTTATTTTTATTATCAATTAGCCAAGAATATCAATGAATAAGGTTTTTATAAGAATTTTTACTTGCATTCTATTATTGAGTTTTCACAATTCGTTTTGTCAAACTCAAAAAGCCCGACCCGTGGATTTAGTTTATCCTTTATTGGATGCGGCAAATTCGAGATGGTTCTTTTTCAATTCAGCATCTAGGCCATTTGGGTTGGTAAACTTAAGCCCAGATAATGCGATCAATGCAGATTGGAATGCTGGGTACAGGTACAATTTGGATAGTATTAAATGTTTTAGCCATTTGCATGGTTGGCAGTTATCAGGAGTGCCAGTACTGCCAACAACTGGTAATTTTAAGGGTCATTTAGGGCCAGATACGTACGGATCCACTAATACCCACGATAACGAAGTTGTTCAAGTAGGGTATCACAAGGTATTTTTGGATGCCTACAAAATAACTGCTGAACTCACTTCCACTACAAGAGTTGGTTTTCATAAGTATACCTATCCTAAGTCAAAAGAGAGTCAAATACTATTTGATTTGAGTACGTTTTTAGGGCCATCTGATACTGATAAAGGTGGTATCAAGAAAGTAAGTAATACGGAGATAGAGGGATATGCATTGATGGGTACTACTGCCAGAAGACCCAAAACACTTACTGTTTATTTTGTAGCACAGTTTGATAAACCATTTGAAAGTTTAAAAGGCTGGCGAAATGGCAAATTAGAAGAACTTGTAAATGGAAAAATTGATGGAGAGCGTATTGGAGCTTATGTGAATTTTGCAACAAAATCTGGAGAAGTTAGGAAAATGAAAGTGGGGATTTCGTACGTAAGTGAGGAGCAAGCGAGAATTAATATTAATTCAGAATTAACACATTGGGATTTTGAAAAATGCGTAGCCGATAGCCAGCAAGATTGGAATTCTTGGCTAAGCAAAATAGAGATAGAAGGGGGTACCGAGACAGAGCAAAGACGATTTTATACCGACTTGTGGCATGGCCTTCAGGGGCGTAGAATTATTTCGGATGTAAATGGAAAGTACATTGACAATACCGGTCCTAGTCCTCGTATTGGCCAAATTCCTTTGAATGAAAATGGTAAACCAAAGTTTAACCACTACAATTCTGATTCTTACTGGGGAGCTCAATGGACTTTAAATTCACTATGGCATTTGGTTTATCCTGAAGTGTCGGAAGAATTTGTGAATTCGATGCTATTAATGTACGATGACGGTGGTCTCATTCCAAGAGGGCCAGCTGGTGGAAATTATACCTATGTAATGACTGGAGCATCTAGCACGCCTTTTATAACAAGTGCTTACCTAAAAGGAATCACAGGTTTTGATATTAAAAAAGCTTACGAAGGAATGCGTAAGAATCACTTTCCAGGAGGACTCTTGAGTAAGGCTGGTTATGAGCACAATACCTTCAAGGGCGGAGGGATAGAGCATTACATAGAGAAAGGGTACATTCCTCACCCTTTGAGCAATAAACGTTATGGCTATCACCAAGATGGTTCGGCACAAACTTTAGAAAATGCATATCAGGATTTTACCCTAGCTCAATTGGCTAAGAAAATAGGTAAAAACGAAGATTACGAGTTATTTACAAAAAGAGCATCAAACTATAAAAACATTTGGAACCCAAACATTGGCTGGATGTGGAATAGAACACTTGATGGAAAATGGCAAGAACCAGTTGATATTTTGTTGTATGATAATGGCTGGGTAGAAGGCAACGCAGCCCAATACACATGGTGGGTTCCTCATGATGTAAACGGATTGGCAAACCTGATCGGTGGGAGAGAGGCTTTCACTGAAAAATTGAATAGTTCTTTTGAAAAGGCACAGAAACACGATTTCGCTTCTGGGAAATCTCACGATAAAGAAACGACCAAAAAGTTACGTAGGGTTTATATCAACTATGGCAACCAGCCATGTATCCCTACTGCTTATTTGTTTAATTTTTCAGGTGCTCCATGGCTCACTCAATATTGGACAAGGCAAGTGACAGACAAGATGTACAGCGGAATTTCGCCGAACTTTGGATACAGTGGAGACGAAGATCAAGGACTCATGGGAAGTTTGGCAGTTTTGATGAAAACTGGACTATTCTCTACTAATGGTGGTACATCGGAAGTTCCTTATTATGAAATCAGTAGCCCTATTTTTAATAAAATCACTTTTAACTTAAACCCCAATTATTATTCAGGTGGAAAGTTTACGATTGAAGCAAAGAATAATAATTCGAGCAATGTATTTATTCAATCAGCACAATTGAATGGTAAGGCACTGGATCGTCCTTGGCTTTTGCATGAAACTGTGGTAAATGGTGGAAAGTTAATTTTGGACATGGGAAAAAATCCTAATAAAGAATGGGGAAGTAAGTCAGAGCAAGCACCACCATCTATGACCATGAATTAAGTTAAAAGTCAATACTATTTAAGTTTTAAGCCCCTTAAGGTTAAGTTGTGTTAAGGCGATTGGTTGTATTTATAAAAAATGAGTTGTAAAAACTCAATGCTAGAAACGATTCATTTATTCAGAAAGAACTCTTTTAATCAAAATAGAAAATGAAGCAAAAAACGATTTCAAGAAGTGTTAAAAAACAATCACTTCATTTGGGCCTGATGGCATTACTTTTAATATCCGTTTGTAGTTGTCAGTCTGCTGATTCGCAGAAATCACAAGAACGCCCAAATTTCATTTTGATCCTTATCGATGATTTGGGTTGGTCAAGTTATTCATCACAAATGGATGACAGGGTTCCAGACTCTAAGAGTGACTTTTTTGAAACCCCTAATATTGATAAGTTCTCTACAGAAAGTATGCGTTTTACTAGGGGATATTCGCCTGACCCTATTTGCTCACCTACAAGAAGAAGTATTCAATTTGGTCAAACTTCAATCAAAATGGGTGACGATGATGTTTTTCCGTCTAACTATAATTCCAGCTTTAAAACTATTCCACAAGCTTTAAAAGCTTTCGATCCGAGTTATAAGGCAGCTCACTTTGGTAAGTGGGATCTAAGAGCAGACTTGACTCCTGAGCAATTGGGATATGATGTGAGTGATGGAGATTCAGGAAACTCAGATGGTAACATGGGAGCAGGAAAAGAAAATAAATGGACTAGATTTTTCATCAGTGAAAATCCAAAACAAGTGGATAGCTTAACCAATAGAGCCATTCGATTTATGAAGTCTCAAGTTGCGTCTAAGAGCCCATTTTATCTTCAAGTTTCGCACTATGCCACGCATGCGGATATGGTAACGAGGCAAAAGAGCTATGACAAGTTTAAGGCTAAAACACCAGGTGTAAAGCATAATAATCCAGCTTGGGCAGGAATGATTCATGACCTTGATGAGAAGATTGGCGAGTTGGTTGATATGGTAGAAGAACTAGGTATTTCGGATAATACATACATTGTTTTGATGGCTGATAATGGAGCTGTGGAGTTCCTTCCACCAGTGAAAAATAAGTTGGATTTACCTTCTACATTTAAAACACCAATGAGAAATGCTCCCCTAAGAGCGGGAAAGTGGACTTTATTTGAAGGCGGAATTCGAGTGCCCTTTATGGTGAAAGGCCCAGATGTAGAAAAAGGTTCTATGTCTGATGTTCCTGTTGTTGGCTGGGATTTGCTATCAACATTCAATGACTTGGCTGGAAACAAAAATATAAGTAAAAACGTAGAAGGAGGAAGCTTTGCTGATGTGCTAAAAAATAAAGGAAAAGGGAAAGTTGAAAGAAGCGATGAGGCTTTCTATTTCCATCGTTTTGCAAAAGGTTATCCTCACTCTGCAGTAATTGTGGGAGATTACAAATTGTTAAAGTTTTGGAAAAGTACCAAGGTCGAAATGTATAACATCGCCGAGGATTTAGGAGAAACAAAAGATCTTGCTAAATCAAACCCAGAGAAAGCCAAAGAATTGGAAGCAACTTTATTAGACTATATGAAAACAAATAATCCAGAACTCCTTACAGCTTCAATAAAGCTGAGCACGAAAAAGTGATTTGTTTTTAATTTTTAAACGGAAACTATGATGAAGAGTTGGTATAAATATGGTTTTCTTCTTTCTGCTTTATTGGGATTGGTTTTGACTTCTTTCCAAGAGTTTGGAGTCAAGAAAAAAGCACCCAATATACTTTTTGCAATTGCTGATGATCAATCATTTCCTCATGCCTCAGCTTATGGAAATAAGGTTTTTCGCACCCCAGAGTTTGATAAAATTGCTGCCAACGGAATTCTATTTAACAACGCTTTTGTGGCTGCTCCTCAGTGTAGTCCTTCGCGAGCTGCCATACTTACGGGTAGAAATATTTGGCAACTAGAAGAGGCTGGAACTCATGGTAGCTTTTTTCCCAAAAAGTTTCCAGTTTTTACTGATGCTCTTGAAAATGCAGGCTACGCAATTGGCTTTACTGGAAAACCTTGGGGACCTGGTAACTTTAAAGATGCTGGCTGGTCAAGAAATCCCGTTGGGCCAGAATATAACAAGCGGAAATTTGAACAATTACCTGCTTCAGGAATCAGTGCAACGGATTATGCTGCGAATTTTAAAGATTTCTTAGCAGATAAGTCCAGTGATCAACCATTCTTCTTTTGGTATGGTGGCCACGAGCCGCATCGAGTTTATGAAGAAGGTTCGGGAGCTGCTTCGGGCTTGTCTAGCAATGAAATTAAGGTGCCTGGTTTTTTGGCTGATGCAGGTGTTGTAAAAAGCGATATCCTTGATTATGCTTTGGAAATCAACTGGTTTGATACTCAATTGGGTAAAATGCTTCAAATGTTAAAAGAAGCAGGAGAACTAGAGAACACCATTATCGTTGTCACAGCCGATAATGGAATGGCTTTCCCATATGCCAAGGCCAATTTGCAAGAATTCGGAATACATGTTCCATTGGCTATTGCCGGTCCAGGAATCAATGGTAAAAATAGGAAAGTAAATGATTTAGTCGGTTTAATAGATTTGGCTCCCACTTTTCTAGATATGGCGAGTGTGAAACACATGGATGGAATATCAGGAAAGTCACTTTTACCCATTTTTGAAAGCTCAAAATCTGGTACAATAGATGCCTCACGGAAAAGTATTTTCAGCGGACGCGAAAGACACACACATGCACGGCCTGATAACCTAGGATATCCAGCAAGAGCGATTAGAACTGAGAAATACTTATGCATCAAGAATTTCAAACCTGACAGATGGCCTGTAGGTAATCCAGCTCCTGAAAATAGAGCAAAAGTGAGTTCAAACAAGGACATGAAATCGATAGAAGAGGGTTTTGAAGATATAGATTCATCTCCTAGCAAAACATTCATGATTGAGCAAAAGGCTGTTTACCCAGTTTTGTATAAAAATGCTTTTGAAAAAAGAGATCAAGAGGAATTATATAACATCATAAAAGATCCATTTTGTCAAAATGACCTTTCAAAATCAGCCAAAATGAGTTCTGTTTTGCAAAAACTTAGGAAAGAATTGGAAGAGAAACTAATTTCAGAAGGCGATCCTAGGATGACAGCTATGGGTGACATTTTTGATAGTTACCCTCGTTTTGGCAAAATGAGAAATTTCGAAGGGTTCAAGCAAAGAGGAGAATACAATTCTAAGTATATCAAGAAGAAGTAAATATGAAAATTCAGCATTTTAAGACCTTAGCTTTTTCCCTTGTTTTATTGGCGGCCACGACGTCGCTGAAAGCTCAAGAAAGACCAAATGTCATTGTGATTTATTCCGATGATCAAGGGGCGATCGATCTTAATTGCTATGGTTCAAAAGACCTTCAAACTCCCAATATTGATAACTTGGCGAGGAATGGAGTAATGTTTACGCAGTTTTATGCATCTCCAGTTTGTTCTCCTTCTAGGGCTTCATTATTGACGGGACTTACTCCACAAAGGGCAGGATTGCCTGGGAATGCTTCCATTACCAATCCAGAAAATGGAATGCCTGGTGAAAGGTTTACCATGGCGGAGCTTTTCAAAAGTTCGGGTTATAAAACAGCACATATCGGTAAATGGCATCTGGGATTTGCAGAGGAAAAGAGCCCAAATGCTCAAGGTTTCGATCATTCATTTGGTCACATAGGTGGCTGTATTGACAACTACTCACATTTCTATTACTGGAATGGGCCCAATATTCATGATTTATATCGCAATGGTAAAGAGGTGCATTATCCGGGGCAATTCTTTCCAGACTTAATGTTGAAAGAAGCTGGGCAGTTTATGGAACAAGCAGATAACAGTCCATTCTTTATGTATTTTGCTATCAATTTACCCCATTATCCATACCAAGGAGACCCCAGGTGGCTAAGGTATTATGAGGATAAGGGAGTGGAATACCCACGCAATTTGTACGCAGCATTTATGTCCACAATGGATGATAAAATTGGCATACTTTTACAGCAAGTAAAAGATCTTAATATTTCGGATAATACGATAATCATATTTCAGTCTGACAATGGTTATTCTACTGAGGAACGTGCTCATTTTGGTGGAGGTAATGCTGGAGTTTATAGAGGTGCCAAAGCCTGTCTTTTTGAAGGAGGTATTCGTGTACCAGCGATCATAAGTTGGCCTACGAAAATTCCAAAAGGAGAAGTCAGAAACCAGATGGGGGTAAACACTGATTGGTTTCCTACCTTGGCAGAATACTGCAATATTTCCATGCCTGATAAAAAGCTAGATGGAAGAAGTTTAGTCTCTATAATCAGAAATAATGATGCCACATCTATTCACGAAAACGAAGGTTATTGCTGGGCGTTTAGAGACTCTTGGGTAGCACGCAAAGGAAAATGGAAACTACATGCAAACCCTGAGGATAGAAGTAACAAAGGTGTATTAACAGCTGCGGATAAAATCTTTTTGACTAACCTTGAAACGGATCCCGGTGAAACTATCAATGTTGCCTCAAAGCACCCTGAAATTGTCGCGGACCTAACCAAGCAATACAAAGCGTGGGAGAAGAATAACGCAAAGTAATACGGCTTGGTGTACGAATTTTTGCTCCAAGAATCGTAGCTTTCTTTTGATTAAAATGAATTGACAAAACAACAATATGAACTCGAATGAAAGTAAAAATGCTTCTGGTTTTCGTTTTAGGTTTAGTGTTGTTCGTTTCTTTTAAAGAATACGAAGGAAACTCAAATCCCAATATTATTCTTGTCATGTCCGACGATCAAGGTTGGGGCCAAATGGGCTATTACGATCATCCTTTTTTGAAGACACCCAACTTGGTTCATATGGCCCAAAATGGACTAAGAATGGATCGATTTTATGCGGGTGCTCCTGTTTGTTCTCCTACACGAGCGTCTGTTTTAACTGGACGTGCTAATGGTCGCTCAGCAGTATTTGCTCATGGATTTCCGCTGAGAAGACAGGAAAAAACGATTGCTCAAGCTCTTCAAAAAGCGGGATACGAAACGGCCCATTTTGGGAAGTGGCATCTTGATGGTCTCAGAGGGCCAGGTGTACCAATTCTGGCTGAGGATAATAGAAATCCTGGTAATTTTGGATTCAAAGAATGGATCTCGACAACAAACTTTTTTGACATCAATCCCTTGATGAGTCATAAAGGGGAAATAAAAGAATATATAGGAAGCTCTTCTCACATTATTGTAGATCAAGCATTGGAGTTTATCTCGGGGCATAAGAAGAAGCCTTTTTTCGTTGTAATTTGGTATGGTAGCCCACATGACCCTTGGAGTTCGCTAGAAACAGACAAGTCTGACTTTTCAGCGAGTATGGAGGAAAAGCAAAAGAACTACTTGGGTGAGATTGTAGAAATGGACAAAAGCATAGGTCAACTTAATCGTGAACTAAAACAAATGGGTTTGGCAGATAATACTTTGGTTTGGTTCAATAGCGACAATGGAGGCGTATCTTTTGGAGGAACCGAAGGGGTAGGAGGGCTTAGAGACTTTAAAGGAAGTGTCTACGAAGGTGGTCTTAGGGTTCCATGCATTATTCAATGGCCCGCAAAAATAAAGGGAGGCCGAATAAGTAGTTATCCTGCCAGTACAATGGATATTTTTCCAACAATCGCTTCACTCTTAAAACTGTCACAAGACAACTTTACTCAACCCGTAGATGGAAATAGTATAGAGCATTTGTTTAACGACAAATCAGAAAAGGTGAGAAAAAGCCCTATTCCATTCAAATACCGAAATGAAGGAGCGTTGATAGATAATGACTTTAAATTGGTGTCAGAAAACATTGAAAAAAAGGTATACACAATGTATAATCTTAAAAGCGACAAAACAGAATCAGTAGATATTTTGGCTGCGAACCCAGTGAAAGCAAACGAAATGATTTCGTATTTTGAAAACTGGTTGATGAGTGTAAATAAAAGCGTAAAAGGAGAAGACTACGCAAGTGGATTAATTGAGAAAGACCCAGAGCCTCAATCTTGGTGGCTTAAACCAGGATACGCCCCCTATCTGCAGCAATGGAAAGAACGCCCAGAATACAGTAAGCAGCTTAAGAACTTGGGTAAAAAGGATTAACAAAAGATGTAATTGGAGATCTATTAATTACTCGATGATCCTGTTTTCATACCAAATCAAGCCGAGTCCTTCACTATTCTCTCCAAAGTTTTCTTCACAAATTAACACGTCTAAATCGCCATCTAAATCAATGTCGATCAATTCTACTTTATCAAACTTCGATCTATGTAGCTTTGAAATGGCTTGAAAGGTTGGTTTTATGTTCTTGAGTTCTTTGCCATTTACCCAAGTAAGTCCAATTTGTATTTCGTCGCCAGTTTCTGTGCTTAAAACTAAATCTTTAACCCCGTCGTCATTTATATCACCAACTTCTACAGATTTACAATTACCTGTAAATGCTTGAACTGAAATGATTTGTTCTTGCCAATTCGTACCATTTCTACTATAAATTCGGATCGTTTTATTGGTTTTTTCTGCCAAAATAACTTCTTCAATACCATCACCGTCAATATCGGAAACTGACATAAACATTACTTCAAGGTTTTCAGCACCAATGAAGTGGCTCTTCCATTCTTTCTTTTGTAATTCTATATTTCCAGGATTTTCTAACCATCTACATCCTTGTAGACCAGACTTTCTATCTGTTACAATGATATCCATATCGCCATCAGCATCCATATCTCTAAAAATAATAGACATGAGCCAAGACATAGAGGAAATTGAATGCCATTTCCAATCTTCTAAATTTGATCTGTTCTGTGGGGCTTCAAACCAGCCAATTGAGCTATTCTCATCTTTACCGCCAGTTACTATATCGGGTCCATTTTTACCATCAATATCAAGAGGCTCTGCGTACATCCATCGCATTTTGTTAATGGATGCTGGTAATACTTCTGTCTTCCAATTATTAGCATTTAGTAGCTTGTTTTTGGGAGCAAAATGCACAAGTATCTTTTTTGACTTTCCTTCTGTACAACTGACGATGTCTAAGATGCCATCACTGTTCATATCCATAAATACAGCGTCTTCCACACTCGGAGTTTGGCCTACAATCACCGCAGGCCATAGGTTCTTTACCTTGTTTTTACCGGGATGTAGGTAGAGTTTCGTGATTCCTCCTTCTTCCCATCCAGTAGTAATATCCAAGAGTCCATCATTGTTAATATCAGCTAGCTTTACACCGTCGGCTCCATTGGAAGAGGCGTCAATTGTATGCATTTTCCAGTTTTGCGAAAAGCACTGTGAAATTGAAAATAGTAATAAAGCAATTACTTTCATGAGGTATATTATTTACCTTTTATAGCATTCAACTCCTCGGTTAGCTCTTTTACTTTTTCAGGTTCGGAGGCATATAAGTTTTGAGTTTCTGATGGATCGAGCCTTAAGTTATAAAGTTGACCTGGTGCTTCGTTCGCCTTTGGAGTAATTAGGACGGGTTCAGAAAAACCTCCAGAGCCTAATTTGTCTATCAATTTCCATGGACCTTTTCTAATGGCGAAGAAACCCTTGGAAGAGTGATGAACAATTGAAATAGGGTCTTGGAAATTAGGCTTATCGCCTAAAACTATTGGTAGGATACTCTGACTGTCCTCTGCTGTGTTTTCGCCCAATTTAACTTTTAATAAGTCGGCACAGGTTGCCATTAGATTTGTCAAAGTTGCTGGAAAATCACTTACGCTGCCTGCTTTTACATGCTTTGGCCATTTTACTATAAATGGAATTCGGTGACCTCCTTCATGGATATCAGCTTTCATTCCTCGGTAGTCAGCAGCGGCTTTGTGGTTATATTTTTCGATAAAATCTGGTTTCCAAAAAGGGCCATTGTCCGAAGTGAAAATGATCATGGTATTGTCCGCTTCACCAGTTTCTTCTAGCGTTTTGAGTAGTTCGCCTATTTGGGCATCTACCATTTGAACAAAATCACCGTATTGACCTGCTCTTGAGCTACCTTTATAGTTTTCTGTAGGTACCCAAGGAGAGTGAGGAGCTGCTAATGGCAAGTATAAGAAAAACGGTTTCTTCTCTTTAGCATGGCTATTAATAAAGGTTTTTGCCTGTCTAATGAAGTTTGGTAGCACATCGTAAAAGTCAAAACTTTTAGTAACTCTTCCCGGTCTCCAAAAAGCTTGAGTTGCATAGGAGCCAGTATTTAAATCATTACCAGGAGTGAATTCCGACGGAATTTCGGTTAAAACATCGTTTTCCAAATAGCAATAAGGCTCCATGTCCAAGGATGCGGGTAAAATATAGCTGTAGTCAAAACCATGGTCCAATGGGCCGTCGGTAGGTTTTTGAGTGAAATCAACCCAATCTCCGTTTAAATCTCTCAACATACCGAATTCGTTCATATCTGTTGATTCCATTGAAATGGAGTCTTTAAATTCTGGTTTTAGTACCCAGTCAACTCCTAAGTGCCATTTCCCAATCACAGCGGTTGTGTAATCTTGCCCCTGCAATAGCGAAGCCACGGTTTCACGATCCTTTTCCAGTAATGCTTGACCATAGCCTTGCAAAACTCCCTGAGGAAGTCTACTTCTCCAACAGTACCTGCCTGTCAATATTCCATATCTCGTTGGAGTACATACGGACGAGGGCGAGTGCATATCGGTAAATCGCATACCTTCTGCGGCTAGGCGATCAATATTTGGGGTTTGTGTTTTTGAAGCTGCATTGTAAGCAGAGACGTCTCCAAAACCCATATCGTCGGCTAATATATATATGATATTAGGCCTTTCGACTTGGTCTTCTTTTTGAGATTGGCATGCCCATAAACCTAGCAAGCAAAATAAAATCAAGCTATATATTTTCATTTTTTATTAATTTTTCAAATCGAGTTTACTTTTCTGCTTTAGTAGCTTTGGCAAAGTATGCATTGTGATCCATATCGACTTTTGGAGACCAAGGAGCATTGTTAGTTGGTAGATACTTTTGCATTTCTTTTTTGACTTTTTGCATCTCACTTTTGCTTGCGAGGTTTACCCATTCATTTGGGTCTTGAGAATGATCATAGAGCTCTTCAGCCCCATTTTCATACTTTATGTAACGATACCTTTCCGATACGAGAGCGTGATTATATCTTCCATAAGTGGAGATGGCAACTTCTTTAAGTTTGCTTTTTGAATTCTCTAAAAGCGGCTTCAAGCTCATTCCTTCGTTTCGCATGTTTTTGTCCAAGCCGCAGAGTTCCACCAAAGTAGGGTAGATGTCCAGCAGCTCAACAGGTTGATTGGTTCTTGAGCCTTTTTGAGGGCTTAATGTCTTGATTATGAGTGGTACATGTGTACCAGTTTGCCATAAACAATGTTTTGCAAATGTTCCTTTCTCGCCCAGCCTATACCCGTGATCTGAGTACAAAACAACAATTGTATTGTCTTTGTATGGGCTTTTTGCCAAAGCGTCTAAAACTTGTCCTACGTAATGATCTACAAAAGTTGTACTTGCCAAATACCCCTGCACAATATTTTTCCATTGGTTGGTTTCAATTGCCCAATCGGTGCTTGGCATCATGGGCATATCATCTATTTGGATAGCAATTTCAGGTAGATCGTCTTTGTCGTTTTTTAAATATGGAGGTGTAGTAACTGACTCTAGTGGATGCATGTCGAACCATTTTTGTGGAACATACCATGGCACATGCGGTCTTACAAACCCTACACTCAAGAAAAATGGTTTATCATGATTTTCTGACAGTCTTTCTATTGCCCATTGAGCAGACTTATAATCCGGCATTTTGGAATCGGTTTCTGGAAATGCACCCCAGTCAGTAGATGTTCCTTTTTTATCCCAATGAAAACTCTTTTCAGGCTTAGGGCCAAAACCTTTAATTCTACCTCCAGAAATTTGCAGAACGCCTTCGGGAGCGTGTTCATGGAAGATTTTTCCAACTCCCATTGTTTTATATCCATTCTCACCGAAATACTCTTGCAAGAACTTAATGCCCTGCATGGCTGAAGATGCTTCCCTAATTTCCTCATCTTTTAATTGCCCGTAAATTCCAGAAGTAGAAGGTCTCAAGCCACTCATAATGGATGCACGTGAAGGCCCACAAAGTGCTGTTTGGCAATGTGCATTCATAAATAGGACACCTTCCGATGCCAGCTTGTCAATATTGGGAGTAATAGCTGAGGGGTTACCACCCATAGTACCGACCCAGTCATTGAGATCGTCAATGCTGATCATCAATATGTTGGGTTTTGTGGGAGGCGTTTCATTAGCCTTGAACCCAAGTGCCAGCAATGAAATAAGAATAAAAATGGAGGCTTTCATATTATTTGTTGTCAGGCATAAGGGCTGCTTTTTGGATAGATTTCGGAATCACATCTACAGACTCTTTATAGAGCATTTTTCCATTGCTATATTCTAAGATTTTAGCATTTGGTCCATCGTTTTTATTTAAAGCACCTGAAGATACGAAGCTTGCCTTACTTTTCTTATTATAGGCCGTGAGTTTCGCTGCTTTGTTCACATCTAGTTCCGCAACTACTTCCCAATCTCCAATGAAGTAACTTCCTTTTGTATTTATTTTGATTTCCTTGAATTCATTTTTCTCATTAATTTGAAAAATAGCTAAATATCTCATTTTGTTAGTTTTAGCTTTTGTTGAGCCTTTGAAATGCCACTGATCTGTAAACTCCATTGGCTCTCCTTCTTCGTCTTCTTTTTTAGTCCAATTATCAACAGGAATAGAAAACTCACTCGTCACATTGAAATTAATAGCAGAGGAAGAATGTAAAGTGACTGCGGCTGCCCCTGCTTCATTATTTGCATATATTGTCTTTGTTTTTTCATTGATTTGAAGTCCAGTATCATTGTGTAATAACCAGTTCCAGTCTGCAGGGTGGTCTGCCTCTAGGTCGTCATAAATTACAATAATTCCGGATCTTAGCATCAAATAATGTCGCATATAAGCTTTCATGCCTAGGTCTATATTTTCGCCTAAATCCTTACCTGAATACGCATTTGAGGCATCTCCCATTGCATAGGATATTTGTTCACCATGAATAAAACGAGGAATAAGTCCATAAGCACCTGCATTGAAAGGTTGACCTTGACCATCAATCAAAATTGCGTTGTGACCTTGAGTATGCTTATACCAACCTAAAAAATGCGGATCACCCATTGCAGGTCTATATCCCGAGTTGTAAAAGAGTCTTTTACCGCCAAAAGCAATGTTGAATGAGTTTTGATCGGCATGGGTATGTGCCAATGAACCAAAAGGACTGCTACGTAAAGAAAGCATTAAGTTACTTTCGGCGTTCTGCAAGTTGGTGTGCATGTAACCAACGCCAATATCCGTAAATACGGCAGCTTGAGGCAAGTCAAACTTTGATATGGGTGCAGGTGGAGGTAAATCATTTGTTTGGGTGACTCTATACCAGCGAAACTCTTCATCATCAGCAATGGATATTTCGTTGCTTTTGGCAATTTCATTTGCGTACCAAGCTGCATATGGGTCATTGAAAATTCTTGCTGCTGCATCCGCATATCCAGCATAACCGATTGTTGGTTTTTGGTGTTTATCACCGTCATTGCAGAACCCATCAGGCACTGAATTGGGTGGAAATGCATAAATCAACCATTTAGGATTGTTTTTAAACCATTGATTTGTCATGAATTCTTTTCCACTCAAGTCTTTGAAAATACGTGATGCCTCATACAAGGTCAAGGTATTCATTCTAAAATACGCATAGCCATTGAACCAAGCTCCATCTTCTTCTCCCATTTTGGGATTTTGAGCGATCCAAATATCGTAGATGTAACTTAGCCATTTTTCGGCGTCAGGAGTTTCGCCAACTAGAGCAATAGAAGCGTAAAGCATGCGATGCATGATATGTTGCCACACGTGCATAGAAGAGGACCTATGCTCCACACTGTTTACCCACTTTTTGTAAAAACCATTGGCACGAACAGAAACGTTTTTTACAATGACTTCTTTTTCTACTTTTGAGAATTTATCCGAAAATGTATCTAACGCTAAAGCGAAACCAGTCATGGTGCCTGCATCGCCAAAGTCAGAATTGTGAGATGCCCCCATGGGGTCCCAAGTAACGGCTTCTGCCACCCATGCTTTGGCAGTTTTAAAGTACTTTTCATCTCCTGTGAGAATATATGCTTGGCACAGAGTATGTAAAACCATGTATACTTTATTTCCAACTTTTTTACTTGCTAGAAGTGCAATTTTTTTGTTTTCAAAATCATTTTTTCCCTCAAATTTTGGATTGAGGTCAACTTCTGTTGGAATGGTTGTATGAAGGTATTCGTCGGCTTCCGCTATGATTTGTGTAACTTCTGCATAGTTCTTCGATTTAACTCGCAAGAGATCAATATCTTTTTTGTTAATTAAAACACGAGGACGACTTTGAGGAATATTTGCAATAATTTCCTTGCTATTTATGGTTTCAAATAGTGGTGTGTTTTCAGTAATTCTAAAATTGTAAGTTGGACTCCATTCTCCATCCTTGACTTTATATTGCCAATACCAATTGCCTTGACTTAAAGTTTTATGAGGGTTATATATACCGTAATTGAGTTCTGTTTTTTCGATTAAGTCACGCGTAAAATCAGCAGATGTAGAAAGACGGACACTATATTTCGTTTTCTTTTCTGAGGTCCATTGCAAACTTGGAGAGTTAAAAGCTGCTTCTTGTCCTCCTGACGGTGTTGCCCAAATCCTGATTTTGGGATAAATGACAGCAACATCTGGAGTTTTATAGTTTGGGACTTGACTATATCCGTCGCTAAAAGCGTTGAAAACGAAGAAATACAAAAAGAAATAAAAGAGCTTTTTCATCGTATTTGTTTTTAAACCTAGTGGTTGTTGAATTCTATATTTTTGGGATTACTCTAAAGCATAAACCTTAAAGTTTCTATACCTGAAATGGGTCCATTGCATTTGTCTAAAGCCCATTTTTCCTCCTTGAAGCACTGCACCATATGCTTTGCCATCGTCAGTCCAATTTACTACTTCTCTGCCATCTATTGTCATTAGAATGTGATTGTCGTTTTTGGTCAAAACCACCTTGTGAATGGAAGTAGATTTAGCAGGAATGCCATCTTCACCATTTTGAACCAAATTGAAACCAGCATTTTTTCTGAGATGAGCTACAACTCTCTCTCTATTGTCGCGTCCATTGGCGTAGTAAGAAATGTGGTAATTATTGAGATCGCTTTTGGTATAACCTCTAAAAACGCCATCTCGCTTTTTAAGTCTTTTGTCAAAAATATCTTCGCCATTGACACCTTTTGCAGAGAAAAACATGATTACCAAACCAGCATCAGTTTCCAAGTTTTGTACTTCCCATTCGGCAATAAAACTGCCAGGGAAATCCTCAGGACACCAAAGTACGTGATGTCCCTCTTCATTAGGGGAGTTCATGTGCATCCAGTTTTCTTTAAACTCCGTTTTACCTGGGCCCTCCATTTGCCAGTTTTTGAGGTCATCCTTTTCTGACAATGGATTGTCATAAATGAGCTTTCCTTTTTTTACGGATTGTGAAATTTCATTTTTGTCAATTGCTTTCAAAAGCTCGCATCCAGCAATTAAAAAAGCTCCTGTGCCGTATTCTTCCCATGCCTCTTCTGTATATGGAAGGGGTTCTTTTCCGGGAGGTTGCACAAACCCTAGTCTTCCTTCAGAGTTTACGAGAGCCTCCAAACCATTCCAAGCTTTGAGGGCTTTGGGCATATAAACTTCAGCGTCCAGTAATCCATTGTTTACTCCCCATAAAAAAGCGTAACAGAAAAATGAACTTCCGCTTGTTTCGGGTTGTGGAAAGGTTTCAGGATCCAAAAGGCTAGGACGCCAAAGGCCGTCAGCTTGCTGAACTTCTGCTATTTTGGCAACCATGGTTTTGAATTGGTCTTCAAAGAAAAGACGTTTGGGATGGTTTTTAGGAATGATGGTAAGCATATTTGCCAATCCCGCTACCACCCATCCGTTTCCTCGACTCCAATAAAGGTTCTTATTATTGGGCGTTTGATGTTCAAAGTATCGATCGTCTCGAAAGAAAAATTTATCGTTTTTGTCTTGAAGGTATTTGGTAGTAATAATCCAGTTGTCGATTGCGTAATCGAGGTATTTTTCGTCACCCGAAATGGCATACATTTTTGCAAATGTTGGTGGAGCCATAAAAAGTGCATCACACCAAGTCCACCATTCTCGACGGTACTTATTGTCCATAAAACGGACATCAGGTTTTGGCATTCTTTCAAGATGGGCATCCATAACCCATTGTAGTCTTTGTATTATTTCAGGCTCTTTTTTCTCTTTAAAAAGGTCAATGTAAACTTGACCAATTGCGATACGGTCAGCGTCAAAAACTCTATTTTCGGTTGTCCAATTGTGGAGCTTTCCTAGTTTGTAAAGTTGATCGAAATACTTTTGTTCTCCTGTGGTTTTGTGCAATTCCATCAACCCGATGTATAGCGTAGCAAAATGCCAGTTCAAGGGGTTGTATTTTTCTTGATGAGCAGTTTGTTTGTTTTGCCAATCTGCCACTAAAAATAATTTATTTTTGAGTTCAGTTTGGTCAATCGCAGAAAGACTCAATGGCTCATTTGCAATGGTGCTGCCAGCAAAAAAAAAGGATAGAATAAACAGTAAGTATAAAGTGTTCTTCATGGTTATATTATTGTTTTAAGGGGCTGCATATCCTATCCTAATGTTTTTTGACGGTTATTGTTTTATACTCTCTTAAGGTGTTAGTAGTGAGTGTTATAGGTTGATTTATGTTTTAGGTAAAAGGGTTGGTTAGTCTTTAGTTTTGTCATCTATGGGTAATTCGGTAACATGCATCTTTGCCAATACCGTAGAGAATTCTTCTTTAAGTTTTAGCACCTCTCGGCTTAATTGGCTTTTGGATAAATCTTTCTTTTCGTAAGGATCGTTTTTGACATTATAGAATTCACCATTTTCATATAGTTTCCATTCTTTATTTTGAACCAATCTTTTAAGGGGGAACTTCTCTTTTCCTGGATCGTAATGGCTGAATATCCAGTTGCGAGTATCAGAAAAATCTCCCTTTAGTTGAGGGTAAAAGCTAAGTCCATCTGTTTCGAAAGATTCGGGTAGTTTAATGTTGGCGGCTTGTGCTATTGTTGGCAGGAAATCGGTAAAGTCAATAAGGTTATCGTTCTGTTGCCCAGCTTTGATTTGACCCGCCCAATAGGCTACCAAAGGAACATGCATGCCGTATTCTGTGGTGGAGCCCTTCATTCCTGGAATGGTTACGTTACCCATTTGCGATTTTATTCCAACTCCCGTCCCATTGTCTCCAGTGAAGATTATGAGGGTGTTATCAGCGATACCAAGTTCTACAGTTTTATCAATAATTTCGCCTACAAGTTTATCCATATACGCAACCTCGTCCTTGAAATAAATAGGGTCGGATTTGGTACTATGAGCATTTCCTTCGCCAGGTATGTCAAATGAATCGTAATTCTCGGTATCAGGAGAAGGAACATATGGCCTGTGGGTTAATGCCATAGGGTAATATGCAAAAAAGGGCTCATCCTTATTTGTTTCCATAAAGTCCATGATGAATTCGGTATGAAGTTTTGGGCCATATTCACCATTGTTATACTTTTTCATTACCCCATTTTCCAAAACTCGTGGGTTTTTGTATCGCTCATTGTAACTGGTGAAGGTAAGTTGCCATAGGTGGTAAGAATCGAAACCAGCTTTGTAAGGGCCAAAAGCATCGCTTCCCAATTGCCATTTTCCAGCGATACAGGTTTTATAACCTTCCGACTTGAGGATGTGGGCGAATGTAGTTTCATTCATGTCTAATGAACCAAACTTAAGGTAGTTGCGGAAGTTGTACTTCCCTGTCATGATTTGAACTCTTGATGGAGTGCAAAGTGGCTGGGAATAGCAGTAGTTAAACTGCATTCCCTTTGCTGCCATTTGGTTTATTCTAGGAGTTTTATAGTTCGTATTTCCATAACTATTAAAAGCTTCAAAGCCAATATCGTCCGCCATGATTAAGATAATATTTGGCTGCTTACTTCTCGTTGTTTGAGCTGTAGACTGGAGGTTTAATGCTAAAAGAAATAGGAAAATTGTATATTTCATTCTTTTGATGTTTTAGGGCTAAAAACTATTTGTAAATATAGATTACAGCAGATTGACAGAGAGCAATGTATTGTACCATTTACGAAGAGGAATGTACTATCTCAAATGAAAAATTAGATTCAGATAAGAAAAGGAGGCTTTTAAAGGCTGTTGGTAATTTTTCTTGAAATGATATTGTACTTTTTTTCCTCGTGAAATTACTTGTCCAAACAGACTTTAGGAGTTAGATTATTCCTGATAAATCAGCCATATAAACTTGTCTACGGCCATCTGGTGCTCCATTAAAAATTACCTTTTTATAATCTCGACTCCAAACAGGGTGGGGGTCAAGTTTGTAATGGCTTCCGGTTTCTCCTTTCTTATAAGCTTTCCAGTTATTGCCTACGTTGGTGCCAATGGAGCAGATCATTTGTTCACGATCTGTCTTTAGGTTTACGAGTCGGATTGGGATTTCTCCTACAGGTGAAGCGACCCATTCTTGTTTGGGGTAAGTGTCGGTTATTAGGTAAGAGGAGTCCTCATTTATGCTCGGATGTCCACTTCCTAAATGTTGTTCAGATATAACTTTGAAATCGCTTCCATCAGACTTGAATTGACAGAACTGCATGTTTTCGTAACCCAACCAAGTAGGTATACAATTCATAACTATATGTTCACCATCTGGATGCCAGTTAGGATGATTTCCTAATCCGCCAAATTGGGCTTTATGATTCCAATGTTCTCTACTTAAACATTGTTTTATTCCTGTGCCATCAGGGTTAAGAGAGAATAGTGAGGCATCGCGACCTTCATTGTCTACCAACCCTCTAAACACTTGAGAAATCTTAGTTCCTTGCTTATTGTACTTGGAGTGAAAAAGATAATTGACGCTTTTGTTATAGTATTCCAAATCCTCATCTGAACCTTCAATGTGAGGAAGGAAATCGGTTAATTTTACTAGTAGTTCCTTTTTATTGTTTTCTAAATTCGTTCTCCAAAGACCGTCAATTGACATATCTTGTAATCTAAAAGTATCGGGTTTACCATGAACTCTATCTGGAACACCATAGCCATACTGATGAATGTTCATGGTTAATAAGTTTGGGCTAATGATGTATTTTCCATCTGGAGAAATGTCATATTTGGAGCCGGCATAAGCCTTAGTTAAGCCTGAGGCTAGGTCAACTTTTACGCAAACTGGCTCATCATCTATGATGTCGTTTAAAAAGAGTGATGTATTATTATGAGCCCATTGCACATTGGCTCCAAGCTGAAATGACCAACCTTTTGTTCTATAAACTATTTGAATGGTTTCGTTCAGTAGATCGACAACACAAACTTCGGCTTCATCACCCCAACGAGGTGTTTTTCCTTGATATGGGAATTTAGTTAATGCGAGAAATTGTTGATTTGGACTTAGCGGACATACATCGTAAAAAGTATGTAAATAAAAACCATCGTCCGGAGTTACGCACTTAACTGGTGCGAGAAAACGCCTAGGTCGATAATCACGAATTTTAAAGTGGCGTTTCTCATCGGGTTTATTATAAAACGACATGATACCTGGAGCTAATAGAATTGCACCCATGGCAAGAGAACTTTTGCTTAAAAAATCTTTTCGTTTCACCTGTATAAATTTATTACGTAAAGCTAGAATACTGCCATGAGTAGTTCAATATACGAATGTATCATTTAGTTGGGTGAATGTACTGAGGCTATAAGATACGAGAATGTACTATTCCTCCTTGTCTGAGTCTTCGCCTATAACTGGCTCTAATCCATTGGCTGGGAGATACTTTCTGAGCTTACGTATTATTCGTGAACTAGATCGGTTTTTGGCAATATTTGACCATTCTTGTGTGTCAGTATTGTGATCATAAAGTTCTTCTTGCCCATCACCGTAACTAATGTACCTGTATCTATCATTGCGAATGGCATGGTAAGTAGGTGTTATGCTAGATATGGCAGGTTGATTTCTTTTTTTTGCCGCATTTTGAAGCTGTGGAACGAGTGATTGCCCATCAAGTTTTTCAATCTTATCTAGGTTACATAAGTCAATTAAACTTGGGAAAATATCGATCAAACTTACAGCGGTTTTACATTCTTTATTTTTAGAAATTCCGGGTCCCGAAATAATGAGTGGCACACGAGTTACCTCTTCCCAAAGTGTGGCTTTTCTCCAATGTTCTTTTTCTCCCAAATGCCAGCCATGATCACTCCAAAGAACGATAATTGTATTTTCGGCATAAGGACTTGCGTCCAGTGCATCCAATAGCTTTCCAAATTGGGCATCGGCATACGAAATAGAAGCTAAATAGGCTTGAACTGCTTCACTCCATTGGCCATTCTTCTTGAATGCTTCGTGTTCAGCGTTATTTTGATCATTTTCTAGGTCATTGGCATTGGTAAAGTTGCTTGTAGAAAATGCGATATTCTTTCCTCTAAATGGTACGTCGCTTAAATCACTTTCTTGAGTATTTGGTCGCTTTACTTCAGCCAAAGGATGCATGTCAAAATAAGTCTTTGGATTAAACCATGGTATGTGTGGTCTGTAAATTCCACAAGCTAAAAAGAATGGTTTATCATGCTTTTGATTTATCCTATCACTTACCCATTGTACAGATTGGGCATCGAAAGTTAGAGAATCAGGAGCATCAAATGAACCCCAAGAAATACTTGAATTCTCTAGTTTATGGATATTGTTTTTATCAGGGTTTTGTTTATTCGAAAGATATCCTTTTTTCGGCTTGTGTCTACCTACAAATTCATCCCATTGATTTTCTTCATAATGGAACTTGTGCAAGATTTTGCCTGCTCCAGCCACGTAATATCCACTTTCTTTAAAATGATCATTTATGCTCTGCTCGTTTTTATATAATTCTAAAGGGTTGTCTGAGTTTTTGTAAATACCGGTAGAAGTTGGTCTAAGGCCGGTCATTACTGAAGCCCTAGATGGGCAACACATAGTGCCTGCTTCATGGGCATTTGAAAAAAGTACACCACGCTTTGCTAGTCTATCTATATTAGGAGTGTAGGCTTGCGGATGACCAGCTAGGACTCCTTGCCAATCTTTAAGGTCATCAAATGCTACAAAAAGCACGTTTGGCTTAGATTTGTCTTGAGCAATAATTGTAAATGAATACAAACACAGAAAAAGTACACAAACGTATTTTAATTGTAGTTGCATTTTATTTGGATTGGCCTAGTTCTTTCAATGTCCAATACTGCTCACGATCTCCATATTTTTTTCTTACATCCGACACTATTCTCGAATTTACGGTTTTTCCTCCATCGCCAATTTCTTCACGCACGTAGGTTATTACATCAGAAATCCACTGGTCGTCGTAACCTTTTAATGATAACATAATGCCGTAATCTTTGCCATCTACTTCACCCGATAATCCATTGAGTAAGATTTTGACAGGCAATTCTAAATCATCACCCATTATTCGTGGTGAACCTACCAATGGCGGAGCTAAATCCTTAATTCCTTTTCCTTCTTTACCATGACAAGAAGCACAAAGCACTTTAAAAGTTTCGTAGCCTCTTATGATAGAGTTTTTGGTATTGGGATGTTTTAAAACGTGCTTCACTTTTAAATTTTCAACGTCGGATGTTACTACATCAGAAGAGACTGCAATCACTTCATTTTCAGGATTTAAGTCTACGATTTCTTGTATCAGTAATTTTGCTTCATCGCGATTGGCATATGTTTTACTTGTTAAAACCACTTGAATCAAAACATCTTTGTTTGGGTGGTTTTTCAAAGATTTAATCGTGGCAAATACGTTTTGGTCTCCATCTTTTAAGAATTGTTCACACAGCCTAATTGCCGCACAACTCACTCTTGAGTCAGAATCCTTAGTTTTGGAAATTATATCGCTTTTTGAAAGCTGTCCAAGTCCTTCTAGCGTCCATAAAGCGTGCAGTCTTTTAATTCCTTCGTCTCTTTTGGCATTTCCTTTCGAATTACCTCTTAAGGTTTTCAACAAGTCAGACACTATCGTTTTGTCTTGTCGTAGTACCAAAAGTTTTTGAGCAGTCATGCGATACCAACCATTTGGATGTCCCAAGTATGGAAGTAGATCTTTTGAAGATAAAGACAGCATTTTTTCAACCTTGGCTGGTTTTACGCCTTTATATACAACTCTGTAAATACGGCCTTTCCCTATGTTTTTATCAAGATTTCTACGTTCTATTTCAGGTCTTAAAAAACTACCTTCTCGAGTCCAGTTACCTTCTTGGATAATTCCCCTGTACATGTCAACCACGTACATGCAGCCATCGGGACCTGTAGCAACACGGACTGGGCGAAAATTAGGATCGGTGGAAGCCATGAATTCAGCTTTGTCGTAAGGATTGCTCAAAACGATTTTGCCGTCTACATTGCTAATCTTAGCTCTACGGATTAGCCTTCCCACTGGTTCTGGCACAAATAAATCTCCATACAATGGCAATCGGTCGCCTAAGAATACTTCCTGCCCACTTACAGCGGTAAACTTATTCAAGGTATTATCAGGCCTTAAACGGATTTTGCCGCCTTGCACATCGGGAGTACCTATAATGGGCCACGGTTGTTCAAAGTCATCGGCCCAGCGACCATCCATTTCTAGGTTGCCGTAAATAGGATGTTGCTGAAAACCAAGAGCTACCACTTCTCCTCCTGCTCGCGAATAATACATTTTGCCAGTTTCGTCTTGAGTAAGACCGTATTGACCCGTAGGTGCATCTAAGAGCGTATCAATGATCAACTTGCCTTCTTTCCACTTGTATCGAAAGGGGTCCTTGCTCAAGTAAAGCCAGTTGTCGATATTCCAAGTTAGGTTGGCAGACTGATGCTCCAAATTGCCCTTGAAAATTTTATCATTCTCAAATATTAATACCTTCTCGTCTGCAACTCTGTCACCATCAGTATCTCTATAACTCCAAAAATTATTGGAATAAGTTTCACCAATGATTACACGGTCATCCAGCGGAAGAAGTAACCTAGGAAGTAGCAAACTGTCAATGAAAACAGTTTTTTTGTCCATTTTGCCATCTCCGTTGGTATCCTCCAAAACCGATACTCGACTCCACGGTTCGTTTTCGTTGGTGCCATTAATGTCTTGCATGTAGGTCAAAAACTCGGCTACATACATTTTGCCATCAGCATCCCAAGCGATATCGATTGGTTCTTCAATCATAGGCTCACTCGCCACCAATTCCAAACTATAACCTTCGGGTAAATATATCTTACCCATACTTTCCATAGGAGAAAGTGAAGGAGCCGCAGGATCAGTATCCATTGGCGGCTTGGTGTAAATGGTATTGTTATCAGCTAAAGGTTTTAAACAGCCATAGATAAGACCTGAGATAGCTAAAAGTAGGAGGTATTTTGAGAATCTATTTTTCATTTAAGCCAAGGTATAATATTCTTCCCAACCTTTTCTAGGTGCTGCACCTTGAAGCAAGAAATTGGCTAAAGGATTATTAGTTATTTGCTTTGTTTTTCTGTCAAACAGTAATTTTGTGTTCAGCCTTTGTGCCATTACTCCTAAAGTGAATACCTGGCTCAAAGGTCCTGCGATATCAAATGATGAGCGACATTCTTCCTGTCCTTTACAAGCTTTTAAGAAATTGGCAAAGTGATTGGAAGGGCTTTCGGGTACGAAAGGAAGCTTAGACGCCATGTCTTTCGCATTATTAGAAGAAATCATAGATAAAGTACTTCCGTGAGAGCCACCTTTGAAAGTGAGGTCCTTGGAATAAATGATTTTACCTGGCTTTAACTTCTCTGAAAACTGACTACCGTCTGTTGGAGGTGGAATGTTAGGATCCAAAACTGAAGTTCCGAAACCTTCGGGCAGCGGAGGTTGATTATTCATTCCATCGTACCAAGTTATTTCTACAGGAGGCATGTTTCCTCTTTCGGGAAATTTGAAGGAAAGTGTGGTAGAATATGGGAAAAAGAATGGATTGTGTGCCTCTAAGTAAACAGGGTCTATCTCGTGAGGTAATCCCAAATCTAAGAACTGGTGGGCGGTATCAATCAAGTGTGCACCCCAATCTCCCAATGCTCCCATACCGAAATCATACCAGCAACGCCATTGACCATTTACAAAGTCTTTTTGGTAATCATGGTCTTGAGCTGTCATTAACCAAGTATCCCAATCTAGGGTACTTGGAATGGCTTCAGCTTTAGGGTAGCTTGTCATTTTAGGGTCGAATTCATGCCATCTTCTACGTGAATTCATGTGAGCGGATATGGCAGTAACGTCTTTAATTACACCTGCATCTTTCCAAGCTTTGAATTGAAAATAATTTGCCTCAGAATGCCCTTGGTTACCCATTTGAGTGGCAACTTTATATTTTTTTGCACCAGCCATCATTAGCTCTACTTCTTGGAAAGTTCGTGCCATTGGTTTTTCAACATACACATGTTTGCCGAGTGACATAGCTAACATTGTTATTGGAAAATGGGAAAAATCAGGTGTTCCTACACTCACAGCGTCAATCTGATTGCCCATTTTGTCAAACATCTCTCTGAAGTCTTTGAAACGAGGTACATTAGGAAATTTCTTCATCACTTCAATCGTATGTGGTGCACCCATATCTACATCGCATAAAGCAACTATATTTGCCAGGCCTGTTTCATGTAAGGATTTTGTAATGCCACCTCCGCGATGACCTATTCCGATACATGCTAAATTCACCTTTTCGCTAGGAGCTATTTTATTAACTTTTTTGCCAAAAATGTGTGAAGGCACAATTGTAATTCCCGCTGCTCCAAAAGAGCTAGATTTGATAAAATCTCTTCTTTTCATATGTATTTTTAAAGTCTTTAATTTAATATCTATTTAGAATTCTCTCTTTCCCAGTTCTCGTATTTTACTTTTAAATCCTGAAATTTCTCAGGATGAGAAAGTGACAAATCTTTTTGTTCCACAGGGTCCAGTTGTAGATTATACAAGGTCCATTTATCTTTATAAGCTACCAGTTTGTAATCACCTTCACGCACCGCTTTTCCATGTTGCCATTCCCAGAATAAGGGCTTGCCTCGCTGTATATCTTTTCCATGTAATAGGGGCAAAAAGCTAATACCGTCCATAGGATAGATATTTTGGTTATTGAATTGCTCAGGATAATTTTGACCTGTAATATCGTTGAAAGTTGCCATCAAGTCAATAAGGTGGAGCGGTGTTTCCGAAAACTTATCTTGGTTTTTAATACCTTTTGGCCAATAGGCAATCATAGGTGTTTTTATTCCTCCTTCGAAGCTATAATTCTTAAAAAAACGGTAGGGTACATTTGCAACATTTGCCCAATCTTTTCCCAGTGATGTCCATCGTGATAAAGATCCTATTTCTCCCGTGCCTTTTACACTTTCAACTACTTCGGCAGAAGCTCCATTATCCGAAAGAAAAATGATTAGCGTATTTTCAGCTACTCCCATTTTTTCAATTTTGGAGAGTAACCTTCCAACGTTTTGATCCAAGCGATCAATCATTGCAGCATATACTGCCATTTTTAGATCTTCTTCTTCTTTTTGAGTCTTTGTTAATTTATCCCATTCTTGAAAATTAGAATCCGAAAGCGGATAATTGTATGGTAAGAGACCAATGTCTTTTTGCTTTTTAAACCTTGCTTGTCTGATAGCTTCATACCCCGCCATGTACTTTCCTTTATATTTTGCAATGTCCTCCGGCCAGGCCATGAGTGGGTCATGAGGAGCTGTATACGACATGTAGAGGAAGAAAGGGTCTTTGGCGTCTTGTTTGTCTAGCCAACCAAGGGCATAATCAGTGAAGGCATCGGTAGTATAAAAGTCTTTGGGAGGAGTGTAAGGGGTAATTACTTTCCCATCTAAAACCCATGGTCTGTTTGGGTTCTTTTGAGCTGGAGCTGGTTCACTTTCTCTCTGTTTTCCAGGGTTGAAATGATTGCTCGCACCTTCAAAAAGACCACTGTAGTGGTCAAAACCTCTCGTTGTGGGTAATTCGCTGCTATGGTGTTTACCTGCCCACATAGTTGTGTAACCAGCCATTTTGAAAAGCTCTCCCATGGTGATGGCATTGGACATTGGTTTTTTGTAACTCTTGTTGTAACCGGTTTTTTGAGAATATAATCCTGTGAGCAAACTTGCTCGCGACGGGAAACACTTGGAGGTATTGTGCATTTGAGTAAAGCGTAACCCATTGTCTGCCAGTTTATCAAGATTTGGAGTGTTTACTTCACTTCCAAAACAGCCAATATCAGAAAAGCCTAAGTCGTCTGCCAATATTAAAATTACATTGGGTTTAGAGTCTATGGACTGAGAAAATGAACTTAATGATGTCAAGAATAGGAGTATAATAAAACTGGCTACTATTGATTTGTGTTTTTTCATATTTCGTTGTTATTCTTTCTAATGCTAGAGCTCGAAAAAAGTAATATTTATTTCATAGGCACTTTTAGATATTTTCCAAAAGTACTGCCATTCAAAAGGGAGTCAAAACTTCAATTGTATCATTTAGGCAGTTAGATGTATTAAAGATTGATTGAAAAATTACAGAAACAATATATTTTCTTGTTTAAGCCATAAATTAGGCATTTGAAGCTGAAAAATGCTTAAATTAATAATTTATTCAACCTTAGCCATGACAAGAGAATTGAAGAAGTTTTATAGTGTGTTAATAACATGTACGTTAGTACTAAATACTTCTATCTTATTTTCTCAATCGTCCACCTACCGTTTCAAAAACTTCACAACCGATATAGGTCTGTCGCATCATCATGTTACATGTAGCCAGGAAGACAAAACGGGCTTTATGTGGGTAGGGACAGTAGAGGGTCTTAATAGGTTCGATGGTTATAATTTTAGACCCTACTTTCATTCGGAGAACGATTCTACAAGTATAAGCTCTAATAGAATCCAAACGTTGATTCTTGATGAAAAAGGTCGGCTTATTGTTGGTACAAATAATGGTCTTGATATTTATAATGAAATCAATAATACGTTTTCCAAAATCCCTTTAAGAACTAAAAAAGGGGACTTTACAGATGCGACAATCAATGACATAAACAAGGATGCAGAGGGCAATATGTGGGTCTCCAGTAACAGCGGCTTGTTTGTGCTTGGTAAAGACAAAAAGGTCATTGAGCATTACACCAAAGGTATTTTACAAGGCAACGAAATAGGACATTTATTGATAGACAAAAATCAAAATGTGTGGATAGGTGAGCCTAAGGTAATAAGTAAGTTGAATATCAAAACGGGGAAAATTACTCGCTTTCCGCTCACAGAAAGATTTAAAATAGATAGAGATCCGCCTGTGAATGCTATTATTCAAGATTCTAAAGGTAGAATATGGTTTTCTTCGAATCAGGCAGGATTTTCACTTTTTAATGAGAAGCTTCAAAAATTTGAATACTATCCATTGGCTTCTATTAGCCCAAATGATGTCCTGAGAAATAGAGTACGAGCCATAAAAGAGGATGAGCAGGGGAGACTTTGGTTGGGGACTTTTGACGGCCTCATTATTTTTGACCCAGAGACCAAATATGAAATCAAAATTGTCAAAGATCACAATAACCCTTATTCGATTAGTGACAATGGAATTACATCTATTGACTCAGATTCAAACGGAAACTATTGGATTGGTTTATATTATGGAGGTATAAGTTACTTTGATAAGAACTTCAATATTTTTAACCACTACCAGCATACGGGTGACAACAAAGGACTTTCCTATAATGTGATTTCATTTATTTCCCAAAGTGATGATGGCAAAATATGGATTGCAACTGATAGAGGTGGTTTAAACTTGTTCGATACTAAGACCCAAACATTCAAGTTTTTCAATCAACAAGACAATCCCTCTGGTTCGGCATCAAACCATATCATGGAGATTGAAATTGGCAAAAATGACAATATTTGGTTGGGAACACTCTATGGTGGAGTGTATTCATTTGACCGTAAAACGCATTCTTTTTCGCCTTTGAAATTTGTAAAAAATGAACCAGAAGATCTTGGTTTTAAGCGAATAAGAGGACTCAAGCTTGATCAAAAAGGGAACCTTTGGATTGCCCATGTCATGGGTTTGCATTACTATGATGTGAGCCAAGGTAAAACCTTAAAATATGCATCGGAGCTTAACGATGTTAAGCTGCAAAATGCCATTAATGCTATTTTTGAAGACTCTAAAAACACCATTTGGTTAGCTCTAAATCAGCCGGAAGGTTTAGTGAAATTAGAAGATGAAAACTGGGAACATAAAAAATACCCCATACCTAATGTAACCTGCATTTTTGAAGAAAAGGATTACATCTGGTTGGGTACTTCAAACAACGGATTGTATCGATTAGATACCAAAACCGAGTCAATTAAGAATTTCAAAAGCTCCGATTTTTTGAATAAAGACATTGTTGGAATTTTGGACGACGAGCAGGGAAATCTTTGGTTGAGTTCTTCAGAAGGTTTGGTTGTTTTTGACAAAAAAACTGAAAAGTATTTAGATCTACAAAGAGCACATGGAATTCAAAATGATGTTTTTAAGAGAAGGGCATATTTGAAGTCAAAAGATGGGAAGATGTACTTTGGTGGCTTGAATGGTATGATTTCATTTGATCCGCAATTAATTAATGATGGCGTTTTTACACCCAAAGTTGAAATAACGGATATTAAAATTGGGAGTAAAAAGAGCAATAATGATTTAGGGAGATCATTGGTTGGTAAAATGAATAGTACCAAAACATTACACTTAGATTATGATCAAAATACGCTATTTATAGACTTTGCTGCTCTTAACTTTTCACAGCCAGAAAGAACCGAATATGCTTACAAACTAGAAGGCTTCGATGACTGGAATTACATTGGAACAGACCGAAAGGCAACATACACGAATTTGGACCCTGGAACTTATTCTTTCATGGTCAAAGCCACAAACAGCAATGGCGAATGGGTTTCGGAAAGTAAGGCAATAAGCATTGTGATTTCACAGCCACCATGGTTGACTTGGTGGGCTTACATTTTGTACGGAATAGCCCTATCGGGTCTTTACCTTTTGGCCAAAAACATTGTCAGTAATCGTATCAGGCTTAAAAATGAGTTGCGACTTGAGCATTTCAAAAACGAAGAAGAGAAGAAGTTACATGAGATGAAGTACAGGTTTTTTACCAATGTTTCTCATGACCTACGAACACCATTAACATTGATTTTGGGGCCATTGGAGAAGCTTTTGCAAAATCATCAAGGTGACAATACGGTGAGGAACTTGTATACCACTGCTTACAAAAATGCGGAGCACTTGCTTAAACTTGTTAATCAACTGATGGATTTCAGGAAATTGGAGTCGGTTCATAATGAACTTGAAGTTGCTCAAGGTAATATCGTCTTATTTATCAACGAGATATTCCTTTCGTTTCAAGAGCAAGCGAGAATTAGGAACATTCAATACACATTTAGCTCGGAGGACGACAATATCCTAGTATTTTTTGATCGAGATAAAATAGAGAAGGTGTTTTATAACCTCCTGTCCAATGCTTTTAAATTCAGTCCTGATGGTTCAGAAATTGGCATCAATATTAGTTTTGAAGGGAACCAGTCGGTCGAGTTTCCTGCTGGCTTTTTGAAAATTGTTGTGAGTGATCAAGGTATTGGAATTCCACAAAATGAACAAGGGACCATTTTTGATAGATATGCAAAATCTAGCGAGTCCAAACCCATGATAGAAATGAGTTCTGGCTTAGGACTTGATATTGCAAAAGGCTTTGTAAAATTGCATAAAGGCAGTATAAGTGTTGAAAGTGAAAAAAATAAAGGATCCAAGTTTAGTGTGTGTTTGCCCTTAGGTTCTAGCCACCTGAATAAGCAAGAAATAGATGCAAATTTTAAGAATAGTGAGTCGGAAGTACATTATCAAGAATCAGAGATAGTAAGTCCTATTTTAACACATTCTGTGGATGATAAAAGTAAAGCAATGCAATCACTTATTTTGATTGTGGAGGATAACTTAGACATCCAAGCATTTCTACATGGAATCTTCAATACGAACTACAGAATTATCACCGCTTCAAATGGTGAAGATGGCTTGGAAAAAGCAATAGAACATTGTCCTGACCTTATCATTAGCGATGTGATGATGCCAAAAATGAACGGAATAGAGTTGTGTAGTTCTTTAAAAAGAGATTTGAAAACGAGTCATATTCCAATTATTTTACTTTCTGCCAGAACCTCTTTAATTTTTAAAGTGAATGGATTAGAAACTGGTGCCGATGATTACGTAGGGAAGCCCTTTATCCCTCAGATTTTGGAGTTGAAAGTTAAAAATCTAATTGAAGGAAGGCAGGTGCTACGCGAAAGGTTTGTGAAAGAATTTAACCTAAGCCCTAAAGAATTGGCCGTAAATACTGCTGACGAGAGATTCCTTCAAATATTGATTGAAGGAATAGAAAAGAACATGAAAAACCCTGATTTCGGAATAGAGTTTTTGGGGAAAGAAGTAAAAATGACACGTGGGCACTTATACCGAAAAGTAAAAGCCATGACGGGTATGACTGCGTCGGAATTTGTTCGCTTGGTGAGGTTGAGGTATGCTGCTAATTTATTAAAAAATAGCCTTTTGAACATCAATGAAATCTGTTACGAAATAGGTTTTCAAGATCCCAATTACTACAGAAAATGCTTCAAGAAAATGTTTGGTGTGTCGCCTAGTGAATACAAAGAAAATCCATCCAAGTATCCGGTTTTAACTTAATAGGAGGGAGCACTAAATTGCCGCTAGTTTGTTGATCAATTTAAACATAGAGCTATTGTTTGGATTGAGGAAATTAAGTGTTATTTCTTTTCAAATCCTTCTCTGCAATTTTGTCATTTTGACTTTACAGGAATAACTTATTATAATATACAAGTGATTTGTATTGAGTAGTTTATCGTTATAGTGTCATTTTAATGGCTACAGTTAAGCAAAAAAAAGTAGAGCCAATGGCCCTACTTTTTAAAACTATTCTAACTTTAATATCCTGGGTTTTGAGTTAAACTATTACTTGCTAAATCCAATTCACTTAAAGGAATAGGGCGTAATAAATGCTTCGTTTCTAAAGCTCCTGATGCTTTCGTCCAAGGGTTATATTTTGTAACCCTTTCAATTAATTTCCCAGTGCGTTTCAAATCAAACCATCTCATATATTCTCCCATAAATTCTCTTGCTCTTTCGTCTAAAATCATATCTACAGTTAAGTTTCCAGCAGTAGCTCTGTAAGATTTTGCATCCAATGATTTTACATTTTCTGGAATAGCGGCTTGTAGTGGGTCTTTTCCATTATTGCTACCCAATGCTCTATCTAAAACAGCATTGTAATATGCTTCTGCAGTTCCTAGGCTCCCACCCGTAGCTCCCTTTATTTTTGCTTCTGCTGCAATTAAGTATGCTTCTGCTGATCTAAAAAGTGCAAAGTCGAAAGTACCCAAGTCATCACCATACTCAATTCCTGGCTCCCAAAACTTCCACATCATCATAGCTCTATCTGGTCCGTGATAGTTGGTCTGCACATTATCACCAAACTCGTCGGTATTCAGTACAGCATATGGCTTTGTTCCGCCATCTATATCCATTCCACGATCAGCTACCTCTGTTACTGGATCATTCCATGGCCTGAACTCCATTGTAACATCTCCTGCCTTTATAGGGACAATTACACCAGATCTTGCTTCAAAAGCCGGATTGTCACGAAGAGCGTAAATTTTTTCAACAAAATTATGGTCGTACCTAGTATCTAAAACTGGGTCAAACATGCGATACATAGCAGGTGTAACATTATGTTTAGCTTGGTGACGGTTATACTCACCTGTTCTTCCAGATGGAGCTCCAGGCGTATCGCTTGGGTCATTCCCAAAAACAGCATGCAAGTCGTTACCAATCATTGCTCCTGGATAGGCTGGGTCTCCAATATTGGTCAAAATATTGGTATTGTATTGAATAGCAAATACCACTTCTGAGTTTTTTGCTTGCTGGGTACCAGGGTTGTTGGTTTCAAGCAATGGGTTTTCAGATCTCTTTGGAAATAAATCATTGTAATTAGCAACCAATGGATATGCTTCAATAACCTTGTCTGCGTAAGCCAATGCTTGAGTGAAGTCAGTATCTGAGCCACCTAGCGAGTTATTGAAATTCCAACCTCGAGTAAGATACACTTTAGAAAGAAGCATTTGTGCTGCACCTTTGCTTGCACGCCCCCAATCAGTAGACCCTTGTACAGGAAGCGACGCTTCTGCGTCTTTTAAATCTTTAATGATTTGGGAATATACGTCCGACGAAGGAACTCTGATTACTTCTTTGTTTGCAAAGGTAGTTTCTTCCAATGGCATAGGAATATCTCCCCATTGTTGAACCAAGTAAAACAACATTAAAGCTCTTACAAACTTTGCTTCAGCGACATAAGAGGCCTTTACACTTTCATTCAATCCTTCAACAGCATCAGCTCTACTTATTACTGTATTCGCTCTGTTTAATTCAAGGTATAGTAGATTCCATAAGTCAGAAACTGAAGCTAAAGTGGAAGCAAAACCCTGATTGTATAAATCTACTGGGTCACCTGTTGGACCTGCTTCTTCCCAGCTGTTTTGAGATGCAAAAACATCCGTGCCGTTCAAAACCAATGTACGTTGCTGAGTTATATTTCTCAATAAAGGGTATATCGACCTAGTGAGATCTTCAAACCCGACTGCAGTAGTATAGTAGTTATCGGCAGTTTGATTCGATATCGAGACTTCCTCTAAGAAATCAGTGCAGGAAAAATTTGACGATAGGAAAACTAACAAAGTCAGTACTTTCCAATTTGTATATTTTTTCATTTTTATTCTTTTTAATGTTTTATGAAAATTAGAGTGATACGTTTAGTCCAAATAGAAATGTTTTGGACGAAATATCATCATTTGCCGTATTGGAGTTATATTCTGGATTAAAGGAAATGAAGTTTGTAAACACCATTGGGTTGCTTATTTGAGCATAAACTCTAAAATTAGAGAACTTCATTTTGTCTAAAATTCCACTAGGTAGTGTGTAGCCTAAAGTGACATCAGAAAGTCTGACAAAGTCGGCTTTTTGCATGCTTATTGCTTCTCTTGGTTCTCCAGAATTTCCTTCCCCGTTGAATCCAAAATAAGTATTGCTTGGGTTTGTACTTGTCCAAATATCAACTTCGGTGGTATGGTTGTATCTGTCTTTTCCCATATCGCCAAAGGTCCCGTTGTAAAAATTATTGCTGTACATCAACCCTTTTCTAGAGTAAAGGAAGAATGAAAAGTCGAAGTTTTTAAAGTTCATGTTGTTACGTAAACCAAGCAATAAGTCTGGAGTTTGCTTCCCTACAATTGTACGGTCCTTGTCGGTAATGACACCATCGTTATCTAGATCAACTATTTTTACATTTCCTGGATATTGACCGAATGCTTTGGCTGCTTCAGCTTCATCCAATTGCCAAATCCCATCAAATACCCAGCTATATAATGGATATACAGACTCACCTACAAACCTTAGGTTACCAATATCCTCGGTAATTCCGCCAGCTAGTTTTGTTACTTTATCCTCGTTTTTAGTCAGTGTAAAATTGCTATTCCATCTAAAGTTTCCTTTGTTAATGTTTACTGTATTTAGTGTCAGTTCAATCCCTTTGTTTTGAATCTCACCTACATTTGCAACTACATCACTGAAACCTGTAGATCTTGGTAACTTGTCACCAATTATTAGGTCGACTGTGTTTCTTTTGTAAAGCTCTACTTCTCCAGATATACGGTTATTGAAAATGCCGAAGTTTAAGCCAAAGTTTAGTTCTTTGTTTTTCTCATATACCAAAGCTTTGTTTGCTAAAGCACCAACTGCAAAACCTGAGGCAGTAGAACCATCAAAATCATAGAAGGTTTGATTAATAGTAGCTTGAGTGGCGTATGGCCTTACAGAACTAGCATTTCCTACTATTCCATAACTAGCTCTAAGTTTTAAGCTCGAAATCCAGTTAATGTTTTGGATGATCTCTTCGTCTCCAATACGCCAAGCTACCGCTGCCGATGGATAGAAAATCCACTTGTTACTAGGAGAAAGCTGAGATGCTCCATCTGATCTACCAGTGATTGTAAGTAAATATTTATCTCTAAAAGAATAGTTAACTCTTCCCATATAAGATAGCAGTGATCGCTGGCTAAGGTTGGTACTAAAACCGGTAATTGTACCAGTTCCTAGACTATACCATAATGACCTAAAAGGAAGTTCTTCGGCAGATGTGAAGGATTCATCATCCTTTTGTTGAAATACACTCTGAAGACCTGTAAACTTCAACATATGGCTCCCTTTCTTTAAGTCATAGGTAAGGATATTATCCCACGTATATGATAGGGAATTGTTTGTTTGGTATCTCGCTTTATTTCCCCTTGTTGCTTTTTGAGTTTTGGTATAATTTCCCCAATATTCTCCGTCCTGGATGTTATTTGAAGCAACCGAAATTGAAGTTCTTAGTGACAAGCCTTTAAGAGGCGTATATTCTAAATATCCATTACCAAGAATGCTAGTCACATTTGTTTTATGCTGTGCATTTTCAGGATCAATTTCAGTTAAAACGTTAAATACCTGGTTGTCACTGATTCCCATGAATAAAGCGTTCCCTTTAAGGTCTAAATCCTTCACCTTATCAGCTTCGGCGAGATCATCGAACTTTACTGTTCCCGTTGGTCTGGCACGAAATGCAGTTCGCATGGCTTCTGAAGTAGGCAGGTTACGGTCACTGTAAGATGTATACGACGTAAACCCAACTTTCAGCTTGTCCATGATTTTTGTTTCTAAGCCAGCATTTAAGCTATATCTTTTAAAATCGGAGCCAATAGTCATTCCGCCTTCATTCAAATACCCCGCCGAGAAGTTGTAGGTAGTATTTGTAGATCCTCCAGTAACAGACAAAGTATGACTTGTTTGTAATGCTGGATTTGTTGCTAAATCTATCCAGTTTGCTGTTCTATCATTTTCTGCATTGGCAATTTCTGAAGCTGTCCAGCCTCTAGGTTTTGGAACCTTGATTCCAATTGCAACGGCATCTTCTATTTGAGTCACATTGTAGGCATTGTAATATTCTTTTGCACTCATCATCTCAGGGATATAGGCTGGTCTTTTTGAACCTATATATGAGTTGTAAGAAACCTTTGGTTTGCCCGAAGTACCCTTATAAGTAGTAATTAAAATTACGCCATTTGCACCTCTAGAACCATATATGGCTGTAGAAGATGCATCTTTCAGTACATCCATAGAGGCGATATCGGCTGGGTTGAGGTTATCCATGTTACCGCCAATTACACCATCAATAACAACTAGAGGTGAATTTAAGCCAGAGTCGAAGTTCTGAACCCCACGAATTGTAATGTCAAAACTTGACCCGGGGCGACTATTAACTCGTGTAATATTTACACCAGCCACTTGGCCCTGCAGTGCATTGGCAGCTTGAACCGGATTTGCTCTTACAATATCCTTGGCTTGAATAGAGCCCATGGCACCCGTAAGGTCCTTCTTCTTTTGAGTACCATAACCTACGACTACAACCTCTGAAAGTTGTTCGTTGGATGGAACAAGCTGAACGTTTATAATACTTCTACCAGTTAGGTCAATTTCTTGACTGATATATCCTATATAAGAAATGATTAAAGTAACGTTACTATTTGCAGCGGTTAGGTTGAAAGAACCGTTCAAGTCTGTAATTGTACCTTTATTTGTTCCTTTAATTACTACAGATGCTCCAGGTATAGGTTCACTGTTTTCGTCAGTTACTTTTCCTGTCAATTTCACTTCAAGCGGGGAAAGTGAATTACGGTTTTCGGGCCGCTCTTTTTCGCCAGACTTTGCAAAGGATGTAATTGTAGTCAATGCTAAACATAGTAGCAAGGCATACTGCATACATCTAATCATTGTGTTTAGATGAAGTTTTTTCATAAGTTTTAATTTAAAAGATTGAATTTTGAAAATCGAGAAGAAAATGAATTCCAATTTTGGGTTAATTCTTTTAGGCGTTTTCATGGTTATAGGTTTTTAAAAAGTGCCGTTCAAAAAATTTAAAATCGAAGTCATAAATTTATGCCTTAGCCTTAATTGGGTAAAGTTGCTTGTGTAGCAATGGGGAGGGTATATGTGTTATTTAGCAGAAAATTGTATTATTAAATCCTTAAATATGAATAAATAGAGATGTTTTTAGGGAAGGTGAATGATTTGTCCCAGCTTATTTTAGAATTAAAAATACACCTTGAGAAAGGTTAAGTATATTGTGAATCAAGCTAATGGTATAGCGTTGAAACAAGTGTAAATTAGAATTTATGATGAGAGTAAGTAATAGTGTATTGTATGTAGGACTTGTGATGTTTGGGGTATTAGGCTGTATATCAAATGAAACAAACGAGTCAAAAGAAAATCCAGAAAGTCAAAACCTAGTCATCGAGATTAATAATGATGATATGGTTTTGATACCTAGCGGTGAATTTTTGATGGGCGGGAACAGTGAACAAGCTGATCCAGATGAGTTTCCAAAACATACTGTAAAGGTTGATAAGTTTTGGATGGATACACATGAGGTGAGTAACCTTGATTTTGAAAAATTTGTCAAAGAAACAAAGTACGTTACAGTTGCGGAAAGAGCGATCGACTGGGAAGAAATAAAAAGTCAGCTTCCTCCCGGAACTCCAAAACCAGCAGATAGTCTTTTGCTTCCCGGTTCTTTGGTTTTTATCCAAACTGCGGGTCCTGTCCCATTGGATAATGTTGGTCAATGGTGGCATTGGACTATTGGAACAGATTGGCGACACCCCGAAGGCCCTGGTTCTGATATTTCGAATAGGATGAATCATCCCGTGGTTCATGTTTCTTGGGAAGATGCGAATGCCTATGCCAAATGGGCGGGTAAACGATTACCAACAGAAGCAGAGTGGGAATGGGCTGCAAGAGGAGGGAAGAATGATCCTATTTATCCATGGGGAAATGATCCAGTTACAAATGCAAATAAAAAGGCCAATTTTTGGCAAGGTTATTTTCCTTATCAAAATACCAATTTAGATGGTTTTGCAGGCACAGCACCAATAAAGTCATTCGACAAAAATGGGTACGGTTTATATGATATGGCTGGCAACGTATGGGAATGGTGTAGTGACTGGTATCGACACGACGCCTACGAAAGTAAAGGGCTAAAAGTTAATCCAAAAGGCCCCGAAAACTCCTTTGATCCACAAGAACCATACACACCTAAAAGGGTCATACGTGGAGGTTCGTTTTTATGTAATGATAGCTATTGTAGTGGATACAGGGTTTCACGAAGAATGAAGTCTAGCGAAGACTCTGGAAGTTGTCATACTGGTTTTCGTTGTGTCAAAGACTCTTAGGAGAGTTGGTGTAAGAATCTAATTGTTAGATTTAGTTATTTTGAATAATTTCTAAATACCTTTTACCTAAAGTAGTGTCTTTGGTTTTTGAAGATTAAAACTTAGAGAGTTGGTATAAATTTAAATCATTTGTTTTATGAGACTCCAAATAAAGAATATGGTATGTCCACGTTGCTTAAGCAGTGTGCGAGCTGTTCTAGATGATTCTGGAATAAAATATAAAAACATAGAATTGGGATCGGTGGAATTGATAGGGACGCTATCTGAGAGTGAAAGAAATGAGCTAGAACGTAAACTCGAGTTACAAGGATTTGAGTTATTGAGCAGTGAAGAGTCTCAAGTAGTGAATGCGATTAAATCCTTTATTATCTCCAAAGTTCATTACAATGAAAAGGACTTTCAGGTTAACCTTTCTACAGAGTTGAGTAATTTACTTCGAAAAGAATATTCTATTTTAAGTAAAACGTTTAGTCATACAGAAGGAATAACAATAGAGCAATTTTTACTACATCAACGTGTAGAAAAAGTAAAAGAGTTACTGAGTTACGAGCAAAAAAACATTTCTGAAATCGCCATTGATTTGGGTTATAGCAGTACCGCACACCTTTCGAGTCAATTCAAAAAAATAACAGGAATGACACCAACAGCATTCAAGAAATTAGCAGTAAAGCCACGGATTTCAATTGATAAAATTTGAAACCAGAATTATGTAAAGAATAACAATAATCTTATAATAACATGCATGTTTAAAGAACTACATTTGTAACATGATAAATAGTTTATCTCATAGAATTACCGCATTTGCATTGGCAATGTTGATCCTTATGGTTTCAACAGGTTTTACTATAGATATTCACTTTTGTCAAAATCAAATCAAAGGAATTAGTTTTTCGGGCAAAGCCAAAACTTGTCATGAAATAAAAAAGTCCGCAGCTTGTCACAAGAATAGTGACGACAAATCATACAAGAAAAAAAAGGACAACTGTTGTCACAACGAGAATATCTCTGTTGAAAAATCTGAATTTGATGCTGTTTCTCTTGAAGTTTCTTCATTACCATATTTTGAGTTGGCCTTTCAGCCCGTTTCGACAAACACCTTTGTTTTTAATAATTCAATAGGATTTCAAACTTCGGTTTTTGTCCCCTATAAACCTCCCCTTCCAGATAAAGACGTGCTAGTTCTTTATCAGACCTTTCTCATTTGATCAATTCGTTTACTAGAAATTATTCTGTCAAAAATATTTGACCAGAATACCTGTATCTATTCACAACCAGAGAGAGTGGAACACAATTTTAACATTTCTATTTAACACAAAATTTAATCAAGATGAAAACATCAAAATATATAATAATAGCCCTTTTGTTGCTATTGGGAACTGTTGCAAACGCTCAGTTAAGTAATCTGAAAACAGAGAACATTAAGATATACGGCAATTGTGGTATGTGCGAAAAAACCATTGAAAAAGCTGGTAATGTTAAAAATGAAGCAATGGTGGATTGGGATAAAAAAACAAAAATGGCAAGTGTTCAATACGATTCAACAAAAACTAGCCAATCTGAAATATTAAAGAGGATTGCTTTGGCTGGATATGACAGTGATAAATTTTATGCTCCAATGGATACTTACGCTACTTTGCCAGGTTGTTGTCAATATGAAAGAGCTAAAAAAGAACTTTCCAATTCAGGTTCTGATGCAAATGAAAATCATGGTCAAATGGTAATGAAGAACACCGAAAGAGAGGGTACAACTGAAAAGAATCCTTTACAAGAAAATCCCATGAAAGAAGTATTTTCAAGTTACTTTGATTTAAAAGATGCCTTGGTTGCTACGGATCATAAAAAAGCCTCCATGGATTCGAAAAGCTTAGTTAAAGTGATGAGTCAAATCGAAATGAATAAACTTCCTATGGACATTCACATGGTTTGGATGAAAGTGCATAAGGATATTCTTTCAGAAACAACCATTATTAGCAATAGCTCTGATATCGCGAATCAGCGAGAGCACTTTATTTTGCTGTCAGATAAAATGTATGATTTGGTGAAAATTTCAAAATTAGAAGAAACGGTCTACTATCAGTTTTGCCCAATGGCAAACAAAGGAAAAGGAGCTAATTGGTTGAGCAAAGAGAATGAAGTTAAAAACCCTTACTACGGCTCCATGATGTTGAGTTGTGGTAAAACGGTAGAAACCATTAAATAGGCGAAATGAATTTATATAAAACAATACTCATAACTCTTTTTGGTGTTTTTACAATTCATATTGTATCTGGTCAAAAAGTAGTTCGATACGACTTAACAGTTACCGACTCCTTGGTTAATTTTTCGGGGAAGCAAAAAAGAGCAATTGCCGTAAATGGACAGATACCGATGCCAACATTGACCTTTACAGAGGGAGACACTGCTGAAATTGTTGTTCATAGTCAGCTCAAGGAAAGTACCTCCCTTCATTGGCATGGGTTGTATGTGCCCAATAAAGAAGATGGTGTACCTTATCTCACACAAATGCCCATTGAACCCAATGAGACATTTACTTATCGTTTTCCAATTATTCAAAACGGAACGCATTGGTATCATAGCCACAGTGGATTGCAAGAACAAATAGGAATGTACGGCTCATTGGTTTTAAAGAAAAGAGAAGCCGATCCAACATTCAGAAAGGGAATAGATGATCTACCAGAAGTACCTATTATTCTTAGTGAATGGACTGATTTAAAACCAGAAAACGTGCATAGAATGTTGCACAATGCCAATGACTGGTTTGCGATTAAGAAAGGTACAGTTCAGAGTTATTCTGAAGCTATAAGTGCTGGGAGTTTTAAAACGAAAATTACCAATGAATGGAAACGCATGCTTGCTATGGATGTGAGCGATGTTTATTATGAGAAGTTTCTAATCAACGGAAAAAATGAAAGCCAGTTATCCCAATTTAAAGGTGGAGACAAAGTTCGCTTGCGAATATCTAATGGTGGTGCTTCTTCCTATTTCTGGTTGACCTATGCTGGCGGAAAGATGACCGTAGTGGCAAATGATGGTAACGACGTAAAACCTGTGATGGTTGATAGGTTAATCATTGGAGTTTCGGAAACTTACGATGTAGTCATAACTCTCCCAGAGGATAATTCCTCATTTGAATTCTTGGCAACTCCCGAAGATCGTACAAAATCTGCTTCTATTTATTTTGGTAATGGCCCTATTCAGCTCAAAAGTAGAATGCCAAAACTCAAATATTTTGATGGCATGAAAATGATGAACGACATGATGAATATGGACGGCTCTATGGATGACATGGGAATGGGTATGTCGCTCCAAAAAATGGATATGAACACTGTAATGTATCCTGAAATTTCAGGCAGTAAAAGCGGTAAAAAAGAAAAGCAAATGGAAATGGATCATTCAAATATGAACCATACAATGCCAATGAAAAAAGATTTAGTCACTTTGAATTATTCAATGCTCAAAGCTCCACAGCCAACTACCTTACCCAAAGATGCACCGGTTCGTGAACTGTTTTTTGAGCTTTCGGGGAACATGAATCGTTATGTGTGGAGTATGGACAATAAAGTACTTTCCGAAGTAGATAAGGTCCTTATTAAGAAAGGTGAAAATGTTAGAATAGTGCTATATAATGGCTCCATGATGCGTCACCCCATGCACCTACATGGTCACGATTTTAGAGTCCTCAACGGGCAAGGTGAATATGCTCCACTGAAAAATGTATTGGACATTATGCCCATGGAAACAGACACCATAGAGTTCAATGCTAATTTAGAAGGTGATTGGTTTTTTCATTGTCATATTTTGTATCACATGATGGCGGGTATGAACAGAGTGATTTCGTATCAAAATCAAGCTCCAAATCCTTATTTGCCGGACAAGGCGTGGGCATATAAACAACTCCAGAAAGAAAGTAATCAATTTCACTTTATGGCTGAAAATGACTTCGCTACCAACGGAAATGATGGTATGCTAATGTTTCAAAATTCGCGGTGGAGTATAGGAACAGAATGGCGTTTAGGGTATCATGATCTACATGGATACGAAACCGAAACCCATATTGGAAGGTATATTGGAAAAATGCAATGGTTCATGCCCTTTATTGGTTTTGACTGGAGATATCGAGAACAGAATGGCGTTTTTGAAAATAACCTTTTTGGACAAACAAGTACTAAAGACAACAGATCCGTTGTGAGTTTAGGTGCCGAATATACCTTGCCCTTACTAGTTAAATTGCAAGGAGAGGTTTTTACAGACGGTTACCTACGTTTTCAATTAATGAGAGAAGATATTCCTATTACACCAAGATTAAGGTGGGCTTTCATGATCAATACTGACAAGGAGTTCATGACAGGTTTAAAATATATTGTCGCTAAAAATGTTGCTATTTCCACCCACTACGATAGTGATATGGGATTGGGAGTTGGGCTCACATTAAATTATTAGTATAGCACAGTTTAAAGATGAAAAACTCATGAAACATACCTATAAAATATCAGGAATGACTTGTAATGGTTGTCGCAATCATGTGACCGCCGTATTGTCCAAAGTCGATGGAGTAAAAGAAGCAATGGTTGATCTGGAAAAAGCGGAGGCAAGCATCGTAATGGATAAACACATTACTATCCAAACATTCCAAAAAGCACTGGAAAATGATGGTGATAAATACAAAATATACAATCTTGAGGACGACATTCCTGAAGCCACTAAAAAAGAAATAAAACCTCAAGGAGTTAGCGGATTATTTTATTGTCCCATGCATTGCGAAGGTGAAAAAACCTATGATCAACCTGGCGACTGTCCAGTTTGTGGAATGGATTTGGTGGAAGAGCATAAAGTCCAAAATGTAGGAGGAGAATACACCTGTCCAATGCATCCAGAGGTTCGTCAAAAAGGCCCAGGAAGTTGTCCAAAATGCGGAATGGACTTGGTGCCAGTTGTCCCAACATCTCAAGAGGACACCACTTATCAAACCTTACTTAAGAAGTTCAAAATAGCTGTAGCATTTACCTTGCCTATTTTTATCATGGTAATGGTCGAAATGATTCCCAATAACCCGATTAACAAATATTTGGATCGAGACTTTACAAATTGGTTGCAGTTGATTTTGTCTCTACCGGTTGTTTTTTATGCTTGTTGGATGTTTTTTCAAAAAGCCTGGAATTCTTTTAAAACATTAAACCTGAATATGTTTAGCCTCATCGGGTTAGGGGCGGGGGCAGCATTTATTTTTAGTGTCGTTGCTTTATTATTTCCTGATATTTTTCCGGCTCAATTTAAGCATGAAGACGGAAGTGTATTTCTATACTTTGAAGCTGTTACAGTAATTTTAACCTTGGTATTATTAGGCCAATTGCTTGAAGCTAGAGCTCATAGCCAAACAAGTGGTGCTATTAAAGAATTACTTAAGCTATCACCCACAGAAGCAATCTTAGTTGAAGGAAACGAAGAGCGAATCATTTCTATTCACGATATTAAAACTGGAGACCTATTGAGGGTGAAACCCGGTGATAAAATTCCTGTAGATGGCAGCATAAAAGAAGGAAATAGTAGTATCGACGAATCAATGATTACAGGCGAACCAATCCCAGTAAGTAAGAAGGAAAATGACAAAGTAAATTCCGGAACTATTAATGGTAACCGCTCTTTTGTAATGGTAGCCGAAAAGGTAGGAGATGAAACATTGCTTTCTCAAATTATTCAAATGGTAAACGATGCAAGTCGCTCAAAAGCTCCGATTCAAAAATTGGCTGATACCATTTCGAAATATTTTGTTCCAATAGTTATTCTTACAGCTATCATCACTTTTGTAGTATGGAAGTTTTTTGGTCCAGAACCCTCAATGGTTTATGCTTTTGTAAATGCACTCGCTGTATTAATTATTGCTTGTCCATGTGCTTTGGGTTTAGCAACACCTATGTCTGTTATGGTAGGGGTGGGTAAGGGTGCTCAAAATGGGGTATTGATAAAAAATGCCGAAGCATTGGAAAATATGAATAAAGTAGATGTATTGATTACTGATAAAACAGGAACAATTACTGAAGGTAAACCGTCACTAGAAAAAATTGTGTCATTTGGCGAAATAACTGAAATTAGACTTTTAGCTAAATCTGCAAGCCTTAACTCACAAAGTGAACATCCCTTGGCAGAAGCCATTGTAAAAAAAGCTAAACAAAGTGATTTGACAATTGAGAAATTGATTGACTTTGAAGCCGTTTCGGGTAAAGGTGTTATTGGCACAATTGAGAACCAATCAATTGCAATCGGTAATGATAAACTTATGGAAAAACTTTCAATAACTATCTTACCCGAGCAGAGCAAAGAAGTTGAAATTTATCAGAAACAAGGTAAGACTGTTTCTTACATTGCTGTAGAGAACAACTTAGAAGGGTTTTTAATTATCTCTGATGCGATAAAGGGAACGAGCAAAAAAGCTATTCAAGAACTTGTAAAAGATGGGGTTATGGTTTACATGCTTACAGGGGATAATCATAACACTGCTTCGGCAGTAGCCAAGGAATTGGGTTTAACACACTTCAAAGCAGAGTGTCTTCCTCAAGACAAATTACAAGAAATCAAAAAGCTTCAATCTGAAGGAAAGGTTGTGGCCATGGCTGGTGACGGTATTAATGATGCACCAGCTCTAGCACAAGCAGATATAGGAATTGCTATGGGTACCGGAACTGATGTTGCCATTGAAAGTGCTCAAATCACCTTGCTTAAAGGTGATTTGCAAGGAATAGTGAAGGCTAAACATTTAAGTGAGAATGTAATGCGTAACATCAAGCAAAATCTCTTTTTTGCTTTTGCATATAATGTCCTAGGTATACCAATTGCCGCTGGTATTTTATATCCATTTTTTGGGATATTATTATCGCCAATGATCGCAGCCGCTGCAATGAGTTTTAGTTCGGTTTCCGTAATTGCAAATTCACTAAGATTGAGGCGATTGAAATTATAATTTCAGATTGCTGAGTTTTCAATTATACAACGAAAAATAGAGTTTAAAATGTGTCATGACCCAAATCCATATACGTTGTGATTTGGCTTGTCCTTATCATGGGAGCAAAAGCTTTGATCTTCAAATACTAGAAGTTTATTCCTAATGCTCGTTCAACCATTTTTTTTATTAAGGCCAAATACTTCTTTTGAATTTGAGAAGGAAGAAGAGATGTCTTTAGCGACTTTTAGTGTGGTTTTATAGAAAGGATGATTTAAAATTAGATAAAAAAAGAAGCCTCCTTTCTAAAATAAGAAAAGAGGCTTCTAAATTGTAATGATGTTTTTATATTGATTAGTGATTGAGATTATGGTCTACTTTTCAAATTCATTGTAAACCCTAAGAAGATCAGTTACCTTATTGACCTGTAGTTTTTTGTAAATATTCTTTCGGTGAGTTTGTATTGTAAAAGGGCTGAGACCTAGTGTACTCGCAATGTTATTTGATGAGTTGCCATCCTTAATGAGCCTTATGATCTCCATTTCCCTCATTGTCAAGCTCACATTGTTGTAAGAAAAACCATTATTGTTCTTTGGTTCATGGCCTGGGTCAAAATACCTGCCTCCTTGATATACAATTTTAATGGCACCGATTAAAATTTCTTTAGGAGATGACTTTAGAACAAAGCCTTTGGCTCCGTTTTTTTCAGCGTAGTCCAAATAAATCTGCTCGTTACTATTAGAGAGTAAAAGAATTTTAATTTCCGGATTACTGGTGTGTAACCCTTTAAGGAAATCCCAAATATCCTTACCCATTCCATTTGCATCTAGTAGGATAATTTCGGAGCGATACTTCTTATTAAGTGACTCCACCTTGTTCAAATTCAAAACATTTATTTCAAACCGTTGATAGTCTGAATTGAAAAGACTTTTCAGTGCTTCAAGGTAAAGCACCTGTTTACTTATAATAAGTAAACTTATACGTGTTTCAGCGTTCATGATAGTTATAAAGTTACTTTTTGGGCGTAAATCTAAATTACTACGTAATCACACAAATAAAAACCGCATAACGAAATATTTTAGGCTCCATTTATTATTCGGTAAGTCAATATTACCCCTAAAATCAACCGATTTTATTCCAACTTTAAAAAAGTGGGTAACCTAAAAAGGGTATGCTTTTTATTTTCAACTACCCTGATTATGGTATATCGTACCATCTTGAAGTAGAATAATTACTTGTTTTTGGGAATTGATTGAATAGGGCCTTAAGAGCCAACTTTGATATTCATCAGAATCTATATCCATGGACTACTATTACCTCAAGAGAAACGACTCTATACAATTGATCGATATTGTCTTTTTGGAGGCATTAGAAAACTACACATTATTCTACCTCTCAAATGGCTCCAAGATAATTTCATCTTCCACCCTAAAGAGACACCAAGAAAAACTTCCTGAGAACTCATTCGTAAGAATCAATAGGTCGATGATGATTAATACAAGGCATATTAGAAAAATATTCTGCAAAAATGATACCAACTTCATCAGAATGAAAAACGGAAGAGACCTAAAAGTTTCTCGACGGCGACGAGATACTTTAGACTTAATCGCCTCTTAAAACAAAACATCCCAAAGATCAAATTATTACCCACTCCCAAAAAAGTTTAAAAATGGAAACAAATTCTACTTCATCATTTAGGCATCATGCCAAAAAGTTCTTAGGACGGGCTTTATGGCTCTTCAGTTTTTTAATAATATTTAGTTCAGCCAATGCACAAACCAAACTTATAGGATGGGATGTCGCAACTTTAACCAGTTTTGGTGCGAGTCCTTTTTCACCTAGTGTGGTCAATTCAAATCTTGAAAATGTTGTAGGACTCACAAGAGGAGTTGGCCTATCTAGTGGAGCTACATCAGTTACTGGTGGTTGGGGAGCAACAAGTTGGGAAACAACTTATGCTGCTGGTTTGGCAGATGAAAGTGTTATTTATTTTGGTTTCAAGCCAAAACCTGGATTTGCTATGTCTTTACAAAACATAGATCCTTTTTCTTATAAAAGATCTGGAACTGGTCCTGCTGAAGGTATAATAGATTTTACTGTTAATGGAGGGACTAGCTATTCTGGTGTGTCACAGGGGCCTTTTTACTTTGGTAACTCTTCAGCTGGAGGTGCAGGAGTAACGCCAACAAGGATTTTATCATATGATTCAGAACTTCAGCAAACTTCAAATGCTGTTGGTTTTAGAATTGTGCCTTACAACGCAACAGATCCTGCCGGAGAATTTTTTATATACAATATTATAACTTCTGGTGATGACTTTACTATCAATGGTAGCATACTAGGTTCAGAAACGTTGGCACTTTCAGGATTTGAAAGTATAGTTGGTTTTGCGAGTAATGTTGAAACTTTTGTTTTAAAAGGAGATGGACTTACTGCATCTAATGTGGTACTAACCGCTCCCACTGGATATGAAGTTTCAGGTGACAACAGTGTTTTTAATAGTAGTTTAAGTATAACTCCTTCTTCAGGGGTTATCAATTCAACAGTATATGTAAGGTTAAGTGATGCTGCAACTGTTGGTTCACATACTGGTGATTTAACAATAATTGGAGGCGGGTTTACCGCTTTAGCAGGTTTAAAAGTAGCATTAAGCGGTGTAGTGAAGCCATATCCGGTAGTCAATGTTACTCAAAGTACAAGTTTCCTAACTATACAAGCAGCAATTGATGATGCCGCTACTGTAAATGGAGATGTAATCACTGTAGCTGCCGGTACTTATGCCGAGAATGTTATAGTAAATAAAGAATTAACTATCAATGGACCCAATGCCATGATATCACCAAATGGTGGAATTCGTGCTACGGAGGCAATTGTAGTTCCCGCAACTTCAGGAGCTGATGCAGTTTTTACCATTCAGTCTAGTGACGTAACAATTGCTGGTTTCTTAATTGATGGTGATAACGCTGGCTTAACATCTGGTGTGATTGGAACAAATGGAGCAGATATAGATGCATATGAAGGCGTTATTTATAGTGATCCACTAAATGCTCTAGTGGTGGACAGAATTAAAGTTGAAAATAATATTATACAAAACTTCCAATATTTTGGAGTTGATTTTTCAGGATGGTATAATTATAATAATCCTGCTACATCAGGACATGTAGTCAACAATAACCTTATCAAAGATCTTGGAACATACAATTCTGGAAATGGTTATGATAAATGGGGTGGGGGTGTATTAATACATACAAATCAATATACTTCTGTTACCAATAATGTAATGACAAACGTGAGATTAGGAATTCAAACTGGTCGATATAGTAAAGTCAATCCTGGAGGACCTGAATCGCAAATCATTAGTAATAATTCTATTCAAGCTCGAAGAATAGGTATTTTTCACAATTTTCAGTACGGAAATGCCTCACCTCTAACATTTTCTAGTAACACAATAACAGGTCTTAATAATGTTAATGAAACTGCGGTTCGAGGGATATTATTAAGTTATTCATCCATAAGTTCATCAGTCATTGATAATGTAATCGACATGAGCGGCGTTTCTCTTCCTACATCAGGAATTGAGGTTTGGGATGTAGGTAGTTCCACACCATCTATAATTACTGGAGGCACTATCTCAAATGTAAAATATGGTATCTTCTTAAACAACTATGATGGCTATAGCACAAATGCTCCTACTGGTGCTCATGCTACAATTTCTGGAGTTACAATTAATCCAAATTTTGATGGAATAGGAATTCGATTGCTTGACAACCCTGCAGCTACATCTCATGCAGCAGTACAAGCAACTTTAGGAGCTGGAATAATCGTGAATGGCGGAACAGATGGCCTCTCTATTGAAAACGCGTCTTCACAAGTTGTATCACCAACAGGCGACATTACATTTAATACGCAAACTGGTGATTATGTCAAGCTTATTGCCAACACCAATGACGTGGATATGTCGGCAGCTTCATTTGATGGTAAAACAGGAACAACTGCTACACTTGCAGAAAACTTTGCTATTGAAGATAAAATTACACACGAAATGGACAATGCTTCATTGGGAAGTGTAAGTGTAAAAGGTACTGAATGGTTTGTAACAACTAACTCTGGAAGTATCCAAAGAGCAATAGAGTTGTCATCCAACGGCGACAAAATAAATGTCAATGATGGTACTTACAATGAGGATATCTCTGTTACCAAAGAGGTAAGTCTCAAAAGTGCTACTGGCAGTGCAAATACAACGATTTCTGGTGTTGCGGCTACAAGGGCAATTAACATTGCATCAGATAACGTAACAGTAGAAGGCTTTACGGTATCAAATAATGGTAGACAATACGGAATTTACGCTAATAACAAGGGTGGTTTAAATATTAAAGATAACCATGTTACCGATGTAGGTGTAAACACGCTAGTATCCACAGCAGTATACGGAATAGTTGTAGAAGCTACCGCCAACGCAGTTGATGATATCAATATAACTGGTAATACTGTTGATGATATCAATGGAGGAAATAAAGGAAGTATTGGAGCTATAGCAGTTGGGTTCTCCACAGGAGATTATGATTTAACTAACCTCACTATCAATAATAATACAATTACTGATATTGATGCTGCCACTGCAGCTTGGCCAGATGGAAGAGGAGCTTATGGTATTCTCTTAAACTTAGGATCAAGTGTAGGTGGAACTGGTAGAGTTGTGAACCCAGTCATTACCAATAATAATATCACAGACCTTGAAGGCTTATGGGCAACGGGTATTGGACTAGAAGGAGATACACCAGGAGCAATGGTTACTGGAAACTCAATAAGTGACTTGACAGATCACAAGGGGCCTTCTGTTCCAGATGCATCTGGAGTTAAAATAGAGTCCAATGATGGTGCTGCAACAGTGCTTATTAATAACAACGACTTCTTTAATATTGGAAGCGGTACAACAAACGATGGTTTTGGAGTTAATAACTTTACAACCACATTAGTTAACGCAGATAATAACTATTGGGGTGCTGCAGATGGTCCATCTGGCACAGGTATAGGAACTGGAGTAAAAGCGTCTGATAATGTTTCATTCTGTCCTTACCTTGATGGAGTAGTTGGAAGTGGAGCACCCATTGGTTGTCCAGTAAAAAATGTGGAAACTGGCAAGAGCTATGTAACAATCCAAGCAGCGATTAACGATGTTTTAACTGTAAATGGAAACACAATTGAAGTTGCAAAAGGAACTTATACTGAAAACGTTGTCGTAAACAAGAGTTTAACTATCAATGGACCTAATGCCGGTATTTCTCCAAATACAGGGAGTAGAACGGATGAAGCAATTGTTGTTCCAGCAACTGTAGGATCTGATGCGATATTTACAATTGAAGCTAGTGACGTAACCATTAATGGATTTAAACTTGACGGCGATAATACAAATTTGACTTCTGGATGGTTGGGTACCAACGGTGCGGATATTGATACTTATGATGGTGTTGTTTATTATGATGGAGCTAATTCGCTTGTTGTTAATAGGCTAATTTTTGAAAATAACATTGTTCAAAACATTCAATACTTTGGAGTCGATCTATTTGGATGGGGTAATTATAATAATCCTTCCACCACAGGACATAGAATCAGTGACAACTTATTTAAAGACTTAGGTACTTATGATGCATTAAATGGATATGATAAATGGGGAGGAGGAGTACTGCTTTATAATGATAATTATGCCAATGTGGTTAATAATACCATGGATAATGTTCGAAATGGAATTCAAACAGGTAATTTCCACGATGCTAACCCAGGAGCTCCTATTTATCAACTAATTGAAAATAATACCATTAAAACTAGACGTTTAGGTATTTTCTTTAATCTCCATACAGGTGCTTCTGTAGCACCAATGACCGTTTCAAGTAATACAATTACAGCGATTGCTAATGCCAATGAATTGAAATGGAATGGAATGTTATTGTCCAGTTTGAGTAACGCTGCTGGAACAATCGAGGGCAATGTGATTGATGGAGCAGGTACGGATCCAGCAACTCTTACAGTAAATGGAATTGAGGTTTGGAATGTGAAGAGCGATGCTCCAGTGGTTATATCTGGAGGGACAATTGACAATGTTAATACAGGTATTTTCCTCAATAATTTTGATGGCTATAGTTCCGATGCAACAAATGGTGCACATGCAACAATTTCGGGTATTACAATAACACCTCATGCTACTGGAACTGGGATTCGATTGCTTGACAACCCTGCAGCTACATCTCATGCAGCAGTACAAGCAACTTTAGGAGTTGGAATAATCGTGAATGGCGGAACAGACGGCCTCTCTATTGAAAACGCGTCTTCACAAGTTGTATCACCAACAGGCGACATTACATTTAATACGCAAACTGGTGATTATGTCAAGCTTATTGCCAACACTAATGACGTGGATATGTCGGCAGCTTCATTTGATGGTAAAACAGGAACAACTGCTACACTTGCAGAAAACTTTGCTATTGAAGATAAAATTACACACGAAATGGACAATGCTTCATTGGGAAGTGTAAGTGTAAAAGGCACTGAATGGTTTGTAACAACTAACTCTGGAAGTATCCAAAGAGCAATAGAGTTGTCATCCAATGGCGACAAAATAAATGTTAATGATGGTACTTACAATGAGGATATCTCTGTTACCAAAGAGGTAAGTCTAAAAAGTGCTACTGGAAGTGCAAATACAACGATTTCTGGTGTTGCGGCTACAAGGGCAATTAACATTGCATCAGATAACGTAACAGTAGAAGGGTTTACGGTATCAAATAATGGTAGACAATACGGAATTTACGCTAATAACAAGGGTGGTTTAAATATTAAAGATAACCATGTTACCGATGTAGGTGTAAACACGCTAGTATCCACAGCAGTATACGGAATAGTTGTAGAAGCTACCGCCAACGCAGTTGATGATATCAATATAACTGGTAATACTGTTGATGATATCAATGGAGGAAATAAAGGAAGTATTGGAGCTATAGCAGTTGGGTTCTCCACAGGAGATTATGATTTAACTAACCTCACTATCAATAATAATACAATTACTGATATTGATGCTGCCACTGCAACTTGGCCAGATGGAAGAGGAGCTTATGGTATTCTCTTAAACTTAGGATCAAGTGTAGGAGGAACTGGTAGAGTTGTGAACCCAGTCATTACCAATAATAATATCACAGACCTTGAAGGCTTATGGGCAACGGGTATTGGACTAGAAGGAGACACACCAGGAGCAATAGTTACTGGAAACTCAATAAGTGACTTAACAGACCACAAGGGACCTTCTGTTCCAGATGCATCTGGAGTTAAAATAGAGTCCAATGATGGTGCTGCAACAGTGCTTATTAATAACAACGACTTCTTTAATATTGGAAGCGGTACAACAAACGATGGTTTTGGAGTTAATAACTTTACAACCACATTAGTTAACGCAGATAATAACTATTGGGGTGCTGCAGATGGTCCATCTGGAGAAGGTGTTGGTGGCGGAGTGAAAGTAACTGCTAATGTAACATTTTGTCCGTTTTATGACGACGTAGTCCTTTCAGGAGCTGTCGTAGGATGTAGAGTTAAGAATGTTGACACTGGTGAATCCTTTACTTCTATTCAGGCTGCAATTGATGATGTAACCACAATTGATGGACATACGCTTACGGTTAGTCCAGGAACGTATGATGAAGGAGAGCTGGTTGTGAACAAATCGTTGAAACTACATGGTGCCAATGTCGGTAAAGCAGGTAATGATATCACACGTGATGCTGAATCGGTAATCATGAATAGTCCCGTGTATATCAGTGCGAGTAATGTAGAATTAGATGGATTCAAAGTTTCTGGAACTAAGGTAAGTGGTGCCTACCAAGGCCAGATAGGCAACAGCTGGGATTCAGGAGCAGCACCATCTGCTAATGCGGTCATAAAAAATAATTTTTTCGAGAATGTCGAAAACCATGGTATCTTGGTTAACGGAGCAGATGGTTGGTCTATTGAGGGAAACCTCTTTATTAGCATTGGAAATGGTGTAGGAGGGAATTTGGGAACTTCAAGCTTTTCGGCCATATATAGTCCTTCCTCTAATGATTTGAATATCAAAGGCAACGTATTTTATACTGTAGATTATAACGGGATTCTTCTTGAAGCTGCTCAAAAAGCCATCGTAACTGAAAATAGATTCTTGAACATTCATAAATCGGGACTTCAGGTATCAGGAGTATCTGGTGATGTGAGCGTCACAGCTAATAACTTTACAGATGCAAACCTTTCGGATGAAGTTGACAGGGGTGCTATTAGAATTTACGGACAAGATTTTGATGGTGTCGTCAATTTCTCAGGAAACGAATTTACTGGTGGAATAGCTGCATTTGCAGTGAAGTCAGGTCAGAACATTACAGGCAAAGACATCCAGTTCAACAATAACTCGATAACTGGATTGTCGAGTGCAACGGTTATTCGTCATATGGGTACAGGGGAATTAAGTGCTACTTGTAACTGGTTTGGTACAACAGATCCCGAGTTAATCAAAGCACAAATTAGTGGCGACGTTACCTTTTTATCATTTATTACAAATGGAACCGATGATGATTTAAATACAGTTGGCTTCCAGCCAGTAGCTGGAAGCTGTGATGGCTATGGTCCTGTGAGATTATATTCGGACAATACATTTGCAACACTTGTAAATTCATTCTTTAGTATTCAAGATGCGGTAGATGCGGCTTCATCTGGAAATGGGATAGAAGTGGTCGCAGGAACGTACAATGAGTCGATTAATGTTAATAAGTCCTTAACTATTAAAGGGCCAAATGCTGATATCTCGCCAAATACTGGAACACGTATTGCTGAGGCCGTTCTAGTGAATTTATCATCTGGAAGAGGGTTTACAATATCTAATGGAAATACAGATGTAACAATCAGTGGATTTAAATTTGATGGTGGGTCACCAATACATGACGGTAATGATACAGGAAACCCTATGACATCGAATGTTACATTCAGTAAAAATTTGGTTGTAAATGCTCATGCAATATATGCAGGGACAAATACTTCTTGGGCTGATCTTATAATAATAGACAATAAATTCGAAGACATTAATGCTACAGCAACATCAAGTGCAATGCAGGTTTCGCATACGTCAACTACAAGCATAACAGATAACACTTTTACTAATGTTAACTATGCTGCTATGGTAATTGATGCTACCCCTACAGTTAATATTTCAGGAAATACAATAGATGGAACAGGGTATCAAGGGATTCAGATAGCTGGTGCCGTTGGCGATGTTACTGTAGAAAATAATAAAATAAGCAATGCCAATAGTGTTGCACAGGCAGTAGATAGAGGAGCAATTCGTTTGTATGGTTCGGGCTTCATTGGAGCAGTTACAATCTCTAATAACGAAATAACTGGTGGATACAACGGAATAGCTGTTAAGGATGGTGAAAATATTACAGGTAAAAATATCAGTATTACTGAAAACAGCATTACTGGTCTAGCTGGCGGTAAAGCAATATACCATGGAGGTACAGGCGAATTAAGTTCAACCTGTAACTGGTTTGGTACAACAGATCCTGAGTTAATCAAAGCTCAAATTAGTGGCGAGGTTACCTTTTTATCTTTTATTACAAATGGAACCGATGATGATTTAAATACAGTTGGATTCCAGCCGGTAGTTGGAAGTTGTAATGGATTTGGGCCGGTAAAACTATATACAGATAATTCACTAAGTACTATTTTAAGTTCGCATTTTAAGATACAAGATGCAATTGATGAAGCTTCGAATGGAAATGCTATTGTTGCTGATGCAGGTATGTATATAGAAAACCTAACTATGTCAAAGTCAATAACTCTACTTGGTGCAAATAATTCGATATCGCCTAATACAGGAACTAGAGTAAGTGAAACCATTATTATGCCTTCAGCAGGGGCAGCAATTACTGGAACAACGAGTGGCATCACTGTAACAGTTAAAGGATTCACTTTTGATCAGGCTAATAGCCAAGGAACAAGTGGACATTTCATGAGCCAGGTTAGTAAGACAGGTACGAATTGGACTTTTGAAAACAATATCTTTCAAAATGCTGGAGATAGTCCTACTAATGGCAATTGGAAAATTACTGGGACATCCACAGGTTTGAAGTTTACTTTAAAAGATAATTTCATTAGAAACAACGCTGCATCCAATGGTATTTCTATTTGGGACAACCCAGATTTCGAAATTGATGTCCAAAACAACGTTTGGGAAGATAATGGTGCACATGCTTTTAACATAAGTGGGGCTCAAGGTATTATCAAGGGGAATGTTTTCCGAGATACAAGATCAATCGATTTAAATAGTTCGTCTTATGTATGGTATGATTACCAAGGTGGGATTTTAATGTCCGATCCAGGGTTTGATCTTGATATAATAGAAAACGAATTCATAAACGTACAAAGTGGTATTGTTTTATACGCTGATGTAGCTGGTCCAATCAATATTAAAAACAACTTGTTTGATGGCAGTCACGTTGCAAGTATAAGAGCTAGTAATTCAGAAGCTGTAAACGGTTCAAATTTAAATGATTTAGTAGTGACAAATAACTCTTTCATTAATTATGCTGGAGTTGGTCAAAATATAAGCAATTCTAGAGCAGACAATGCCTTGCTGACAACAACATGTAACTGGTTTGGCGTAACAGCGGATACAGACATAAGTGCTTTGTTATCAGTAAATGTTTTATATCCAACTTGGTTAACAGATGGGATTGATGCTTCACCAGCAGTGACAGGCTTCCAGCCAGTACCAAACACTTGTTCTGGTTCAGAAATTGTTATTGTAAGTTCGGTACCTGGTCCATTGACATGTGAAACCACGGGTTCTATAACTGTTACATTTACAGGAGGAAAAGGACCATATGATGTTGCTTGGACCGATGGAGGTACCAATACAGGTTCTTCAACAAATGTTACTAGCCCTTACACTATCTCTAATTTACCTGCAGCAGCATATTCAATTACAGTAAGTGATGCGAATGGTTCAACAAAAACTCAAGTTGGTGTAAATGTAACTTTATTCCCACTTCCTACCGCACCTACGATCACAAGTGATAATAGTGAAATATGTAAAGGTAGTAATGCTGTTCTTTCAGCTTCTTGTAGCTCAGTGACAGATGTTTTCAGATGGACAACTCCACCAATTAACAATGGAGGCTCTACAAGTTCATTGAACAGTTCTAGCTCACAAGTAGTAACTGCTCCTGGAACTTACACTGGATATTGCGAGTCTGAGAATGGTTGTATTGGGCCAGATGGTTCTATAACAATTTCAGAAGGTACAAACTGTGGTAGTCAAAACTTCATTACCGTAGTTCCTGAAATACCATACATTTGCCCAGGTGCTTCAATAAGCATGACTGCAAGCGGTTGTGCGACAGGAACTGTGACTTGGTCAGGTTCAGGAAGTTCAGAAACAGGAGCTACAGTTAGTTTGAGCCCTGCGGCGACAACGACTTATGTTGTTTCATGTAGCACTGGTGGTTCTACTACGGTTGAAGTGAAAGTTGCTCAACCTAATGTTACTGTAACCAACAATGTTTCTACAGGAAAAGCGATTGTTAAAGCTGTGAACACGATTGAAGCGAATAAGAAAGTTGGAGATCCAAATGTAACTCCAGCACCAAATGTAATATATGAAGCTGGGAACTCAATATTGTTGCAGCCTGGCTTTGTAGCTCAAGGTGCAGCAGTATTCAAAGCTGAAATAAAGGTTTGTAATTAAAAGAATAGAAAGTCTTAATAAACGAAAAAGCCACCTATTTGGGTGGCTTTTTTTGTTTGCGATATTCCTTTTCTTACAGGTTTCATTTTTACATCTAGGCAATAGAATCAGTAATTGCAAAAAGATAAATTTCGGTTGAGTTAAATATGAGTCTTATTTTATGATTCTATGAGGTGAGAATTGGCTGTAAGCTATCCTTTTGGGTTATAGGATGCCTACTAGAAAATAGAATTTTGCTCTATAACTTATGAGTTGTCTGATATTAAAACCATATCAATTCTAATTCTTAAGTTGAAATGTAGGAACACTAAAGCTTAGCTGAATAAAATCAAAAGTGATATTCGATCTTTGAGCATTTTAGTCCAATCCCTTCGCAATAGTTATGCTATGTGATAATTGAAACTACTAAGGTTGAAGAATTGTAAAGCGGATCTAAAAGCCGAAAAGTGTTTGATTTAACAATTTTCAAACCTTCATTTATCAACTGATAAAGGCTCGACAGTAATCAGGTAATTGTGATAATACTCTTATAAGCATTTATCGGGTTAGGGGAGCGATTGATAAGAGTGATGCAAAAGAAAGAGAATTAGTTAATGCGATTATTACACATTTACTAATTCTCCGTTCAAATGAAATGTAACTAACTAATTAATAGGGTTTACATTAGTTCTTTCCATATGTGATTCCTTTCCACTCATCTGTTCTAAAGGGAGTCATTGGTAGACCATCTCTGTTATACATGTTACATCTCGGATTATCGGCCCAGGCATATCTTATAGCAACAGGATTATTTATAGATGCATGTGAAACTTCTATTTGATTCGAACTAATAATTTTTGCATCAGCCCATTTAAAGTTTTTATCTTCTCCAGAAATTGCAAAACCAATAGGTTCTTTTTGGTCAAAAGCATACAAGCCCTGCCCTACGTTGTTAAAAGTCAAGATAATTTTATCACCTTCTATTTTCATCGATTGATATGCAGGTCCGGCGTAAATAATATCTTTTTGATAGTCTCTAGCCAAAGCAATTCTAGAAAGACGATCAGCGACTGTTTTCTTATTTCTAGGATGAATATCTCTGCCTTCTCCAAGGTCAATTATTACTGCTTCTTCAACATTCGAAAGCTTGGACTTTGTCATTGTTTGAGCTTCTCTCAATTCAGCCCAATCGCTATCACCCGGTTCTGCTTTCTCTTCTTTAAAATCTGCTAACTGGACGTAGTAAAATGGGAAATTTCCTTGTTGCCATTCATCACGCCAATTTTGAATCATGAGTGGAAACAAATCTCTGTATTGGTAAGCTCTTCCAGCGTTAGACTCTCCCTGATACCATATTACCCCTTTGATACCATAGCCAATTGTTGGGTGCAAAACACCATTATAAATATTTGCAGGTCTATGATTACCCTTTAGCAAGTCATTTGGCCTATTACCTTTTTTGCCATTTTCGTCCCACTTCTTAAGTTCAGATTTGTAGTCGTAAGTTTTTTCAATATCACTCCATCGAGTAAGAAGCTCTTTATACTTTCCATCTCTCGTAATGGCTTCTTTATTTACCCATGCCTCTGCAGCTGATCCACCCCAGGCATTATTTATGAGGCCTATGGGAACATCAAGAGCTGCTTCTAAATTTTGACCAAAAAAGTAACCAATGGCTGAGAAATTCTTCGCTGTTTCACTATTACATTCCTCCCAAGATCCTTCAAAATCATTTTGTGGCTGATCAATACCAACTCTTGGCACTGTAATTAATCTAATATTGGGGTTCTTTGCAGTTAAAACTGCTAATTCGCCACTATTTGTATTTTTGAGCGACCAAGCCATATTCGATTGGCCAGAGCAAATCCAAACTTCGCCTACTAGCACATCTTCGAAGTAAAATTTTGAGTTATCACCTTCAATATCCATGATATATGGACCGCCGACAGGAATAGGTCTTAGGGTTATTTTCCAATAGCCTTTTTGGTCTGCAATGGTCTTATGCTCTTGTCCATTTATTCTGACTTGAATAACTTCCCCTGCATTTGCCCAACCCCAAACTGGGTTTTGTTGTTTTTGTTGCAAGACCATGTGGTCTCCAAAAATCGAAGGGAGTTTTATTTGAGCAGATGTATTTAAAGAAAAGAGGAGAAATGCGAGAATGATAAATCTAAATGGCCTTTTAATTAACTTCATTTTGTAGCTGTTAAGGTTGAATATTTATTGTATCAAACCGACAAAGCAGTTGCCGATTTGATTGAATAAAATTAAGCTATAATAAGTTAATCTGAGAATTTCTCTTTTAAAGATTTGGGTTTATATGAGTGTAGAGTGGATAATCATTACATCGGCAATGCACCACCATTTGCATGTAGTGTTATTCCATTTATAAAACTAGCTTCTTTTGAAGCGAGAAATAGGTAGGCATGACCCATATCAGTGGGTGTGCCTATTCTACCTACTGGTATCATTGCAATTCCAGCTTTGATCACTTCGGGAGGCATGGATGCCGTCATTTCTGACTCTATAAAGCCAGGAGCAACTGCATTTACAGTAATTCCGTATCTACCTACTTCTTTACAAAGTGCTTTGGTAAACCCTACAATGGCAGCTTTTGACGCCGCATAGTTGGTTTGACCAAAAGCTCCCGCAAAAGCATTGATTGATGAAGCTGAAATGATTCTTCCATATGCGGCTTCCTTCATGTGAGGTAATACAGCCTTGGTGGTCACAAAAAGTGAATTAACATTTACATTCATCACTTGATCCCAATCGCTTCGTTCCATTTTTTGAAAAGAACGATCCCGAATGATTCCTGCATTATTAATCAAAACGTCTATTTTGCCATACTTTGCAATAATATGGTCTACAGCTTTTTGAACTGAAGATTCATCAGTGACATCTACTTTTTGAAAGAAAATGGTGGCTCCAGTTTGGGAGATTTCTGCAGCTGTTTCTTCTCCTTTTTCTAGTACATCCCAAAGAGCAACTATTGCTCCTTCTTTGCAGAAGACTTCGCAAATACCTTTTCCAATTCCTTGATCACCACCGGTGATAATTACAACCTGATCACTTAATCTTCCCATACATTACAAATTCATTTTCTTTAATTCGCTAGCAGCATAATCTGCTGCTCTTGCGGTAAGGGCCATATAAGTAAGGGATGGATTCACACAAGACGAGGATGTCATAGCTGCTCCATCTGTTACAAAGACGTTCTCTGCACCCCAAACTTGATTCCAGCCGTTTAGAACCGAAGTTTTTGGGTCTTTACCCATTCTTGCTGTCCCCATTTCGTGGATACCAACTCCCATGCTCTTTTCCTGATTGATTCTGCCTTTGACATTTTTTAGTCCTGCAGCCTCCAGCATCTTAACAGCTTCATCTCTAATGGTTTCTCTCATGGTGAGTTCGTTTTCGCCCCATCCTGCGTCAAATTCTATAAGAGGTAAGCCCCAAGCATCTTTTGTGTCACTTAATGTCATTCTGTTATTTGGGTCAGGTAGAGTTTCTCCAAAACCAGTTAGTCCAAAATGCCATTTACCAGGCAAACTCATCGCATTCTTAAAGTCTGCACCAAAAGAGTCGTTCGTTTGGCTTGTATCCCCAGTTCCTCTTGATGCTCCACCTTGATAACCGAAACCTCTCAAGAAGTCTCTCTTATCGCTTCCCCAATTGGCAAATCGTGGGATATATATTCCATTTGGTCTTCTTCCAAAATAGTATTGATCAAGATAGCCTTCTACATCTCCGCCAGCACCTGCATTGAGGTGATGATCCATTATGTTGCGTCCCAGTTGATCACTTTCATTACCAAGTCCATTTGGATGTTTACTTGATTTCGATTGCATCATGATCCAAGCAGTGTTCATTGCTGATGCATTCAAGAAGACGATTTTTCCAAAATATTCTATTTCTTCTTTTGTGTCTTCGTCAATGGCTTTTACACCTATTACTCTGTCTGTTTCCTTGTCAAAAATTGTACTGAAAACAATTTTATTATTGATGAGTGTAAGGTTTTCAGTTCTTTGGGCAGCGGGTAGGGTAGCAGCTTGCGTACTGAAATATGCTCCATATGGGCAACCACGTTTACACAAGTTACGATATTGGCATTGTCCACGTCCAAGTGCTTGTTGTTCAGGAGTTGGGTTGGTTAAGTGAGCGGCTCTTCCTATGGTCATGTGGCGTCCAGGGAAGTTACTTTCAATGGCACTTTTGACATCTTTCTCCACGCAATTCATTGGCATTGCGGTTTGGAAAACACCATCTGGCAATACATCTAGGCCTTCTTTTTTACCACTTATTCCTGCAAATCTCTCCACGTGATCGTACCAAGGTGCTAAATCCTTATATCGGATAGGCCAATCCACGCCATGTCCGTCTTCAAGATTGGCTAAGAAATCTTTCTCGTTCCATCTATAGCTTTGTTTTCCCCAGGTAAGAGATCTTCCTCCTGTTTGATAACCTCTAACCCAATCAAATCTTCTTTTTTCAGCAAAAGGGTATTTTAGGTCATTTACAAAATGTGGGAGAATATCCTCGGCATTTGCAAATCCTGCTCTAGCACCTGAATAGTAGTCTTCTTTGTCTTTATTGCTTAAGCGTCCTCGATGAGGAAAATCCCATGGATTTTTAAGAGCGTTTTCATATCCAGTTATATGTTCAACATGCCTCCCTCTTTCGAGCATGAGCACTTTTAGCCCTTTTTCTGTGAGTTCTTTAGCGGCCCAACCGCCCGATACTCCCGATCCTACAACTATTGCATCATATGTGAGTGCTTCTTTCGCTTTTCCTTGAATATTCATTTATCAATTAAGGTTGAATTATTTTACCCCCTAAAATACTGGAAATATTTTGGCTTACGAAGATTAAGACTGAGTATATTGATCTACAGGATCATTCGGTAACTTTTTCAAGCTTTGTTCCAAAGAGGTTTTTAGACTTAAGTGAAATATAGCTCACTACGCCAAGTGTCATAACTCCACCCATTACCACAGAGGTAACGGTGCCTAGGAATCTCGCTGCTACTCCCGACTCAAAAGCTCCTAGTTCGTTTGATGTGCTTACAAAAATTCCGTTCACAGCGGTCACTCTGCCTCTCATATGATCAGGCGGAAGAGTTTGTAGTATAGTAGACCTTATCACCACACTTACGCTATCGAAAGCACCAGTGAGGAATAAGGCAAAAAGGGATAAGTAGAAATTAATAGAAAGTGCAAAAAGGATAGTTGCTAAACCAAAGCCAACAACAGCAAGTAGCATGTTTCGCCAGGCTTTATTTGTTGGGTTAAAGTATGCTAAAAATAACATTGTTATGACTGCTCCTAGGCCTGGGGCGGCTTTCAAAAAGCCAAGACCTTCTGCACCAACGGCAAGGATATCTTTGGCAAAAACAGGGAGAATTGCGATTACACCCCCAAATAGCACTGAGAGCATGTCGAGCAAAACAGCATAGTAGAGTATCTTATTTTTGTACACAAATCGAAAACCTTCGCTCAGGCTTTGTATCATGTTGGTATTGGCCATTGCAATTGCTTTTCTTTTTTTGATTTGGCTTGAAAAAATAAGCACAAATAGCAATAAGCATAGGACGAGAACAAGGCTATTGCTCAATCCCAAATATGCATAAAGAAAGCCAGCAACTGCGGGGCCTACAATGAGTCCTGTTTGCCAAAACTGCGTACTCCATGTCGCTGAGTTAGCATAGTGTTCTGGTTTTACCAAAAAGGGTTTGAGAGAAGACCATGATGGACTGTAAAAGCCTCTGGCAAATCCAAAAAGGAAAACACAAGCGTAGATAAGTGAAGGATGCTGCTTTTGAGCAAGTCCAAAGTCCTTGTGTAAACCAATGAATAAGATCAATGAGCAGAGGATTACTACCGAAAAGCAAATTTGAGCAATGGTCCGCTTGTCATATTTATCGGCAAGGTAGCCGCCAAATAGGGTAACAGAAATATATGGAACTGCAACAAAAAGACCCACCAAGCCTAAGACAAGTGGATCGCCCGTAATTTCATAAAGGTAAAAACTAACAACTACTTCTTGTATTTGAATAGCAACAGTAAATAGGAACTGAGTAGCAAGAAAGAAACGATATTCGGGATATCGCAAAGCTGCATAAGGATCTTTCATTAATTAGTTTCCTTTCATAAGATTTCACTTGCGAAGTTAGTTTCATTGGGTAGAAATGCCACGCTTTTATCTAAGGTTTTTTGCCTAAGTGTATTCGCTTTAATAAGACTTTTGCAAAGTACATTGATGGACTGAAACGAAAAAAACGACTAGGGGTTAGCCTAGCCGTTTTATCTTTAGATATGATTATGGGGGAATTATAAGTTCATTTTCTTCATTTCGCTTACTGCAAAATCAGCTGCTCTTGCAGTTGCTGCCATGTAAGTTAATGATGGATTAACGCAAGAAGATGAAACCATAAATGCTCCATCAGTTACGAATACGTTTTCCGCACCCCACACTTGGTTATTTTTATTTAAGCAAGAATTCTTCGCATCAGTACCCATTCTAGCTGTACCCATTTCGTGAATTCCAATACCTGGAGCTTTTTCTTTGTTCTCGTGAGTACGAACATCTTTTACGCCAGCAGCTTCAAGCATTTTACCTGCTTCCTCTTGCATGGCTTTTCTCATTTCCCACTCGTTTTCACCCCAACCTGCATCAAATTCGATGATTGGAAGGCCCCACTTATCAGTTTCGGTAGTTAAGGTCATTTTGTTATTTGGGTCTGGAAGCGTTTCTCCAAATCCGCCCATTCCAAATCTCCAACCACCTGGGTAAGTTGCGGCATCTTTAAATGCTGCTCCAAAACTTTCACCAGAATCTACTCCTCTAGTTCTACTTCCTCCACCTTGGTATCCAAATCCTCTCAAGAAGTTGCGTTTGTCGCTTCCCCAGTTTGTAAATCTTGGAATATAAATACCGTTTGGACGACGGCCATAGTAGTATTGATCTTCAAAACCTTCAATTTTACCACTAGCTCCTACATCTAAGTGGTGATCCATGATGTTTCTACCAAGTTGATCAGATGCGTTACCTAGACCATTAGGGTGAGTTTTAGATTTTGACATCATCATGATGGCTGCAGAATTGATTGCACTGGCATTAAGGAAAATTATTTTTCCGAAATACTCAATCTCTTCCATAGTGTTTTGATCAATTGCCTTAACACCTTTTGCTTTTCCAGCTTCATCGTCAAAAATTACTTGATGAACGATCTTGTCTGTAATGAGGGTCAAGTTTCCAGTCTTCATTGCAGCTGGCAAGGTTGCAGATTGAGTACTGAAATAGGCTCCATAAGGACAGCCTCTCATACATCTATTCCGAAATTGACAGTTAGAACGACCAAGTGCAATTTGCTCAGCAGTAGGATTAGTAAGGTGGGCAACACGACCAATAGTCATGTGTCTTCCCGGGAAATTCTTTTCGATTCCTTCTTTCACCATTCGCTCTGCACAGTTCATTTCCATCGCAGTTTGGAATTGTCCATCAGGAAGTACATCTAAACCATCACGACTTCCACTAATCCCTGCAAAACGCTCTACATAGTCGTACCAAGGAGCCATGTCTTTATATCTTAGTGGCCAGTCAGTTCCTATGCCTTCTTCCGCATTGGCAGTGAAATCTCTTTCATTCCATCTGTATGATTGGCGACCCCACATAAGTGATCTACCTCCAGTGTGGTACCCACGAATCCAATCAAAACGACGTTTTTCTTTATAAGGGTTATCAACATCCTTTTCAAAATGGTGACGATGTTCTTCATTTGCTGCATAGCCAGTTCTTACTACCGCCCAATAGTCTTTTTCTACTTGGTTGGTTACTCTTCCTCTATGATCAAACTCCCATGGCTCTTGCATGGCCGTAGTGTAATCTTCGATGTGCTTAATATCACGGCCTCTTTCAAGCATAAGAACCTTCAATCCTTTTTCGGTAAGTTCTTTTGCTGCCCATCCTCCGGAGATTCCTGAGCCTACTACAATAGCGTCGTAAGTATTTTCTTCAGTGCCTTTTCCTTGTATATACATTATGTTCTTTTCAGCTAGGTTAAAAAATTAAAGTGCGTATGCTTTTTGTCCTTCTTTCAATGGAATACATCCCTCGTATCTACCAGGAATAGCCACAAAGTCAAGTGCCTTCGTAGCTCCAGCTTCTGAAGTAAAGTAGCCAAAAAGAGTCAATGACTTCATGATGTCAAAGAAAGGAGCAGGAGTTTCAGCTTTTTCTTGCTTTTCAATTCCTGTCTCAGAGTCAATCACTTTACTTTTTGCAGCTTCTCTTTCTGTTGAAGCCGCTGCTTCTAAAGTTTTTAAAACTTCAATTTTTTGTTCAGCATTAAGAGAAATGAAGTCACTTCCCAGTTTCTGAGATTCTTCCTGAACTTGTGCGAGTCCTTTTACAAAATGCTCACCTTGTAATTGAGAATAGCAATCTTTGATCATCAACTCAATAAATGGTCCCACTCCAGCATCTTTGGCACCGGGCGTATCAGTTTTTGGAATAATTACTTCTGCAATTTCCGAAACCAAACTCAATTGGTCTGGACTAAGTGTAAATGGAGCTCCAGTGGCATCTGCAGCACTTTTACAACCCTCTAAAATCGAAATTAATGCTGGTGCAGAAACTACTCCACCCATCATTAGTGCTACACGTTGTAAGGCTGATCTTCTATTCAATGTTATTTATATTTTAAGGTTGGAATTTTAAAACGAATTGTGAATTTATCTCATTGTGGCTAGGTTTCCAAAAAGTTTAGGAATACAAAAACCTCGAAAAATGCATAAAATACATATGTCAATTCAATACAGGTTCGTTGTTGTACGTGGAAATATTAGAAAAGTGAAACATTAGAATGGATCACTAAAAATGCAAAAGTCTAATTTGTGAAGTGTTAAATCCGACTTATAGGACTATTTTTATGTTATAAGTCCATGTTTTTGGTAGTTAAGATTTAACTTCCTACTTTTGGGTATGCTTTTTGAATCACATAAATCTTATATTTGCACACGCAGATTTTAGAAGCATTATAAATTTGAAATAAAACAATATTATTTATGAAAATCGCAGTAGTTGGGACTGGATACGTGGGATTAGTTACAGGAACATGTTTTGCTGAAACAGGGAACAGTGTGACTTGTATTGATATAGATCAGGCTAAGGTAGAAAGCTTGAAAAAAGGGAAAATGACAATATATGAGCCTGGCTTAGATGTTATTTTCGATAGAAATACTAAAGAAGGGAGATTGAAATTCACAACCAATCTCACTGAAGGTATTGAGGGAGCGGAGGTAATATTTTTGGCTCTGCCAACACCTCCAGGTGAAGATGGTTCGGCCGATTTGAAATATATATTAGGAGTTGCTAAGGACTTAGGGCCAATATTGAAGCAATATGCTGTGATTATTGACAAAAGCACGGTTCCTGTAGGTACTGCAGAAAAAGTTAATGCTGCTGTTGCAGCTGGTGCAAAAGTGGATTACGATGTAGTTTCAAATCCTGAGTTTCTAAGAGAAGGAGTTGCTGTAGATGACTTTATGAAGCCTGATAGAGTTGTAATTGGGACGGAATCAGATAGAGCGAAAAAGATACTAAATACGCTTTATGCACCTCTAGTGCGTCAAGGAAACCCAATCATTTTCATGAATGAGCGTTCGGCCGAAATGACTAAATATGCTGCAAATGCATTCTTGGCTATGAAAATCACGTTCATGAACGAAATCGCTAACCTTTGTGAGCGTACTGGAGCGGATGTTGACGATGTACGTCGTGGAATTGGTACAGATAGTAGAATTGGTAAAAGGTTCTTATTCCCAGGTATTGGATATGGTGGTTCTTGTTTTCCTAAAGATGTACAAGCACTGGGTAAAACTGCCAAAGAATATGATTACGATTTCAAGATTTTGAAATCTGTAATGAGTGTAAATCAAAAGCAAAAAACTAAGCTTATTCCTCGCTTGAAGGAATACTTTGGTGGTGAGCTTAAAGGGAAAACAATTGCTCTTTGGGGATTGGCATTTAAGCCACATACAGATGATATTCGTGAAGCTCCGGCATTGTACAATATCAAAACTCTTAGAAATGCAGGTGCTAAAGTGGTCGTTTACGATCCAGAGGCAATGGCAAATGTGAAGAAAGAAGTTGGTCGCAAGGTTACTTATGCAAAGTCAATGTACGCTGCTTTAGAAGGTGCAGATGCTTTAATGATTATGACAGAATGGCCAGAGTTTAGAACTCCAGATTTTGATAGAATGGGTGAAGCATTAAATAATAAAGTTATTTTTGACGGACGTAACCTTTATGACCTTGATAGAATGGAAGAGAGATCATTTGATTATTTCTCTGTTGGTAGAAAAGATGTGAAGGCTTAATGTTTTGATATTTTTTTGGATTGAATGTACATGAATAGCATTCAATCTTTTAATTGTCGAGTTGGTCATTTAAGCAATCAAAATAGAAATTTTACAAAATGAAAAGAATATTAATAACAGGAGGAGCAGGATTTTTAGGTTCACATTTATGTGATCGCTTTATAAAAGAAGGATATCATGTAATTGCAATGGATAACCTAATCACAGGTGACCTTAGAAACATTGAGCATTTATTCAAATTAGAGCATTTTGAGTTTTACCATCACGACGTGAGTAAATTCATACATGTTCCTGGTGACTTAGATTATATCTTGCATTTTGCTTCTCCAGCAAGCCCAATAGATTACTTAAAGATTCCAATTCAAACTTTGAAGGTTGGTTCTTTGGGAATTCATAATTGCTTAGGACTTGCAAGAGTTAAAAATGCTAGAGTTTTAATAGCTTCTACATCTGAGATTTATGGTGATCCACAGGTTCACCCACAAACAGAAGATTATTGGGGTCATGTGAATACTGTAGGTCCGCGAGGAGTTTACGATGAAGCCAAGCGTTTCCAAGAGTCTATGACGATGGCATATCATACATTTCATGGTGTAGAAACACGTATTGTAAGGATATTTAATACTTATGGCCCTAGAATGAGGCTAAATGATGGTCGAGTGATTCCAGCATTTATGGGTCAGGCACTAAGAGGAGAGGATCTTACCATTTTTGGAGATGGAAGCCAGACTCGCTCGTTCTGCTATGTTGATGATTTGATTGAAGGAATATACAGGTTGTTGCATTCAGATTACGCTCAGCCAGTAAATATTGGAAACCCAATTGAAATTTCGATTGCAGAATTCGCTGAAGAAATCATAAAAATGACAGGGACGGATCAAAAGGTAATCTACAAAGATTTGCCAGTAGATGATCCAAAACAACGTCAGCCAGATATCACTAGAGCCAAAGAGGTGCTAGGGTGGGAGCCTAAAGTTGATCGTAAGGAAGGTTTAGCCATTACTTTCGACTACTTTAAGTCTTTTTCCAAGGAGAGACTATACGATGAGGCTCAGCACAAAGAGTTTTAATAAGAATTGTCGAAGTACATTCATAAAAAAAAGGCGACCATAGGTCGCCTTTTTTTATGTTCACTATATGTTCCAATATTTTGACTAAAGCACTTTATGAAATTTAATTCAAGTGCCTTTTTCTTAAAGCTCTTTTCTTAATCTAGCAACCGGGATGTTAAGTTGCTCACGATACTTTGCAACAGTTCGTCTTGCAATATTGTATCCTCTTTTCTTGAGTAGTTTTTCTAGTTTATCATCAGAAAGTGGTGCATGCTTAGGTTCAGAATCAATAAGCTCTTTCAGGATATTTTTCACTTCTCTACTAGATGCGTCCTCACCAGAGTTGGTAGAGATACCTTCTGAGAAGAAATACTTAAGTGGGTAAAGTCCGAAGTCTGTTTGCACGGATTTGCTGTTCGCTACACGAGAAACAGTAGAGATATCCATTTCAATGATTTCTGCGATATCTTTAAGAATCATCGGCTTTAACTTGCTCTCGTCTCCCTCAAAGAAGAAATCTTCTTGGTATTTTACGATTGCCTCCATTGTTCTCAATAATGTGTTTTGCCTTTGAACAATGGCATCTATAAACCATTTGGCAGCATCTAGTTTCTGCTTTACAAATGTTACTGTTTCTTTTATTTGCTTACTTTTCTTGTCGCTTTTATCATAAGTATCAAGCATTTCACTGAATGATTTGCTGACACGTAATTCGGGAGCGTTTTTAGAATTTAATATAATATCTAATTTGCCATTGCTGCTGCTGACAATAAAGTCGGGCATTAGGTAGGCTGCAGAAGTATCTCCTGTTCCTATGCTTCCTGGCTTTGGATTCAATCTTGTAATTACACCAACAGCATCTTTAAGTTGCTCGTCGGTGACATTCAATTTACGTTGGATTGTGTCGAAGTGTTTCTTTGTGAATTCGTTGAAATGATTCGCAATGATTTGTATTGCATCTTTGCATTCCTGGGTATGACAATTCATACGCTCCAGTTGCAAAAGCAGGCATTCTTGTAGGTCTCTTGCAGCAATTCCTGCTGGCTCAAAACGCTGAACTCTTCTTAATACATTTATTACTTCTTCTTCTGATGTATATAAGTTTTGACCAAAAGCCAAATCATTACATATTGATTTGATTGGTCTTCTTATGTATCCATCTTCTTCTACACTTCCTATTAACTGCTGACCTATGAGGTCTTCTCTTTCATTTAAATTTAGATACCCAAGTTGATTAATTAATGCTTCTGTTAGTGTATCAGTAGCAATCACTGGCATCACATCCTTATCTTCATCTGCCCATCCATCACTTTGCATTTTGTACCCTGAGTAGTCATCTTGATTTAGGTAATCACCAACGTCCACTGTTTCGTTGAAGCTCTCAAATTCTTGAAAATCATCGGTTCCTTGATCATAATCATCTTTGTAGTCATCTGCATAATCGTCTGAATAATCATCTGAGAAATCTTCGTCCGACTTTTCATCCATTTCGTTTCCTTCCTCTAATGCTGGATTGATTTCAAGTTCTTCTTCAATTCTTTGGTTAAGCTCTGCAGTTGGAATTTGAAGTAACTTAATGAATTGAATTTGTTGTGGTGATAACCGTTGCTGTAACGATTGACTTAGGGCTAGTTTTTGCATCGTAAGTAAAGTTTTGTCATTAAGTATGGGAACAGTGTTGAAAACTGTTGTTCATGAACCGTGCCAGAAAATAAAATCAACATTCAAATTCATTTAAAAAATACCACTTCTGTTTTTGATTCACTCTGCTTCGTATTCCTAAATATTTGATAATAAGCAATTTGCAGCTATATCAATATTTGTGCCTAAAACTTTTCTTAATGATACAAAAAAACTGATTGAAATGAAAAATATAGCTTAACTATTGTATTTAAAATGAGTTGTGGATGTGCTTATTGAAGCAAGATTGTTCTCATTTTAATGGCTGTTTCTTGCCATTCTTTTGCTGCTTTTGAGTCAGCAGTTATTCCTCCGCCTGCGTATACATGAAGCGTATTGTCTTGCAATTTCATGCTCCTTAGGTTTACGAAAATATCACTATTTCCTTCAATATTTACTGGGCCTAGAAACCCGCTGTAAAATTCACGGTCGTAGTTTTCGTTTTCCTTAATAAAAGCTGCAGCAGCTTCTTTTGGGTATCCACATACTGCCGAGGTTGGATGTAATAATTTAATCATTACTGTACCAAACTGAGGGAAATTAATTGCCTTTGTGTCTATTTCAAAACTAGTGTTTAAGTGTAAAAGGTTACCAGCATTAATTGTGCGTGGCCCTACCTCTTCAAATTCTCTTACACGTAATTTCTTGAGGCAATTGATTATGAATCTACTTACAAAAGCCTGTTCTTCTATTTCTTTTTGACTCCAAAGTGCCTCCTTGGTAGGTATCTCATTTCCGTTACTATCCTTAGCTCCTTGGGTTCCAGCAAGTGCCATGGTTTTGAAAATGCCAGCTGAATTTTGGCTAACCAATATTTCAGGAGTAGCACCAATCCAAACTTGATCTAGCCAAGGAAGGTATGTAATAGAAACAAAAGCATGTGGGTAGGCCTTGCATAGCTTTTGGAAGTATGCATAGATCTTAAACTTTTCGTCTAGCTCTATCTTGGCGGTCCTGCTAAGAACAACTTTGTCAAAATAACCTTCTTCTATTGCTCTAATTGCCTTACCAACCTTTTCTTCATATTCACCTTCAAGAATTGAGTTGGGTATGGGCTGATCTAAACTGAAGTTAGGAGATTGGGCATGCTCATTGATTGTTAATCCAATTTCTTCAAGCTCAAAAGGAATCTCTTCAATCTTGGCATTTTCTACTTTAATATGGTATTCGGCAGGCAAGAAATAACCCATTCCGTCCACTGAGTCGAAAGGTGCAATGGTAAAGCCGGGTTCACTTTCTTCTATGTTGACTTCCTTGAGTTCTGAGCTAGCTTTTCGGGAAAGTAGAATGTTTACTTCTTTCTTATTTGGCATTCGCCAAACTGCAAGAGGTACGGCAGAGTCTATCAGCGAATCAACAAAAGCGGCAGTTGATACCTTTCCCGATGATATGAAAGCATCTTTGTTCAATTTTATAGGGCAGCTGTGTTTTCGATTGATGGAGCCTCGTTATTGTACTTTGAAGGACATTTAAGTAAAATCTGATCTGCTGCAAAATAGTTATTTGCCAAATCCATTTTACCTACCACCACAACTTTCTCAGATTTGTCTAAATCCTGTGGTTTTGGTTTATTTAATACAACCCTCGACTCTATGTTTAAGCTATCAATCATTACAAATTCGAAGATGTTTGGATTCTGGATTGGATCATATTTCATTCCCAAAATATCACCAGTAGGTCCTTTCTTTAATTCTCCTACTACGTGTACAGCATTATTGTTTCCATTTTCTGCCAAATCTTTGGCGTCTTTAAAACTTGCATATGTACTTGCATCTCCCACCATTGAGATAATCATAACTATGGCGATTGCAATAACTCCTAAAGCGATTATGTGTGACTTTTTCATTTAAATTTCTTTTTCAAGTTTACTTATTTTTCTATCTAACAAAAAAAGATACGCAATGATCCCAACAAAGATTGTTGCCACAACAGCCACGACCACCCATATTTTACCATCGGCTCGCATTTGGTCTGCCATTTCAACGTCCTGTTGCAGAAAGTTGTTCAAAAAGAGAAGGATACTAGCTATCATATTTTTTCGAGTTAATTTTTTCGTTTAAAACAATAATTCTTAATCTAAGATTCGAAATCCAAAAGCCTAATAAACTCCAACCGATAACGGCAGGGTAAAAGACCATTCGCATGTTGTTGTCCATGTCGTATTTTCCAAATGCTGGATTGCCTCCATTTCCTGGGTGTAAAGAATCTGTGAGACGTGGTAGAATCCATACCAGTGGCATGAACGTAGCAAAAGCAAAAATGTTATAAACTGCAGATAGTCTTGCTTTTTTTTGTTCATCCTCAAAAGAACCTCTCAATATAAAGTATGCCGAGTAGATAAGCAGTCCAACTTCTACTGCAATAATTTTAGGGTCCTTTGGTAAACCAGTTCCCCATGTGTAAGTACCCCATATTGCTCCCGTTATGAAGCCTAAGATCCCTAGAAGTATCGCAACATTGGCATAGGTTACTGCATGCTGATCATGTAAAGGATTGTTGGACCTCAAGTATTTGACCGAGTAAATTAATGAGGCGAACATAAGTGCCATCATTCCAAACCACATGGGAACATGGAAATATACATTTCTTATAGTTTCATTCAATATGGGTTGTCTCGGCACAATACCTATCAGGCCCATTAAGACAACGTAGAGCAAGATTATGGCTGTTAAGACTTTCCACCAAGTGTTTTTCATAAATATAATTTTAAGTTCTCCACAAGTAAGGAAATAGTATATATGATAAAGCGATGACGATGATATTGATTCCTGCTAAAATAACAAAATCGCTGCTGCTAGAATTCCATTCTAAGCCATCCATTGCGTTTTTTGTTATCCGCATCAAAATCATAAATGACGGCAAGATGATTGGGAAGCTCAAAAGTGCCATTAGCGAAGCTGTATTGTCGGCTTTAGCTGCAATTCCTGCAACTAATGTTAGTGTAGAAGCGAAACAAAAAGCTCCTAGCATTGATGCGGCTAAGTATTGGAAAAAGTCCTGTACAGGATTTCCTAAAAACAATGCATAGACCCCAATTCCCAATAGAAGCAAAACGCTCATGAGAAGAAAATTGTAAATCAGCTTTGCCACTATAATGGAAGAGGCATTAGCAATGGTGTAAAAATATATTTGTCTCTGTTTACTTTCCTGTTGGAAGCTCTTGGCAATGGCGTTTATAGCCGTGAAGAGTATGATGATCCAGAAAAGTGCATTCCATGTAATGGGATTTAACTGGTCTACTTTGAGCTTAAAGCTGAGGTAACAGATAAATACAGTAGAAATTACATAAAGGATAATACCACTTAATGCGTACCGATTACGGAGTTCAAGCAAAAGGTCTTTCCCAATAAGTGCTGCTATTTCTTTCAATGTTTGTCGATCAGGTCGGCAATTTAGCTCTCAAAGTTTTTAGTTTTAAATTAAATGAAAGAAAATGCCGTAACAAGCTAGAAAATTGTGGTCTAGTACAGCATTTCTACTTTAATTTGTGTCTCAAAGAATACTATGAGTTATTTAGATAAAATTACTACGGGTTTTAAAGATGTTTTTGGGCACAAACCAGAATTGACAGTTCGTGCTCCTGGCAGGGTAAATCTACTCGGAGAACATACTGATTACAATGGCGGATTTGTGCTTCCAGCAGCAATAGACAAGGCCATCTATTTTAGTATTGCCAAAAGAGATGATGATAAGGTGGAGCTTTTCGCTTTTGACTTAGGTGAAAAAGTAAGTACTAGTCTTGATGATCTCGTCAAGAATAAGAAGTCTTGGGCCAATTTCTTAATTGGTGTGATGGCCGTTTTGAAATCAAAAGGACATCAATTTTCACAAGGAGTTAATGTCTGTTTTGGTGGTGATGTGCCTTTGGGTGCTGGATTGTCGAGTTCGGCAGCCGTGGAAAGTGGAATGGGGACAGCACTTAATATTCTTTTCGACCTTGGGCTTAGCAAAAAAGAAATTGCACTTACAGCTCAGCAAGCAGAACACGAGTTTGCCGGAGTAAAATGTGGCATCATGGATATGTATGCTTCCGTTTTTGGTGAAAAAGGATCACTTATTAAACTCGATTGTAAATCTATTGAGCATACTTATCTGCCTTTTGAGCTAAAATCTCATTCTGTGATTTTATTTGACACAGGTGTAAAGCATAATTTAGGAGATTCGGAGTATAATAAACGTAGAGAAGAATGTGAAAGTGGCGTTAGTCTATTGCAAAAATATTATACAGGAATTGAGTTCCTGCGAGATGTAAGTGAAGAGCAATTGAATGCCCATAAAGCGGAGTTTGACGAAACAGTGTATAAGAGATGTAAATATGTGGTGGACGAAACAAGCCGCATGAGGAACGCAACTAATCTACTGGAGCAAAACAACTTGAAGGCATTTGGTCAATTAATGTTTCAAACCCATAGAGGTTTGCAACATGAATACGAAGTGAGTTGTCCTGAGTTAGATTTTCTAGTTGATCAGGTGGATGGCAATGAGGCCGTACTTGGAGCTAGAATGATGGGAGGTGGGTTCGGTGGATGTACAATAAACATTATCGACAACGAAAGCGTTGATCGCATTACTGATCAACTAGCTCAAGCATATAAGGATGCTTTTGGAATAGATTTAAAATCTTACAAAGTCGCGATAACTAATGGTTGTGAAGCGGTTTGATTTTAGGAAAATGTTGAAAAAATATAAAGCATAATTAAGAAATGAATCGCCAAGAGAATCTAAATCAGCTGAAAACCGAACAATTTGACCTTTGTATAATTGGAGGCGGGGCGAGTGGTGCGGGTGCTGCTTTAGATGCTACCTTGCGTGGGCTTAAGGTTTGCCTTATAGAGAAAGAAGATTTCGCAGCAGAGACTTCTTCAAAATCCACAAAGCTGATACATGGTGGCGTTCGTTACCTTGAGCAAGCATTTAAAAAGTTGGATTTTGGACAACTCAAGCAGGTGAAGCATGGTCTTGAGGAAAGACATATTGTACTTTCTGTAGCACCACACTTAGCTAAGCCATTAGGGTTAATTACACCAGTTTTTACTTGGGTAGAAGGGCTGTACTATACAATAGGGCTAAAAATATATGGGCTCTTTGCAAAAGATGATAACATGCCCAAAGCTCGCTGGCTAAGTAAAGCAGAGACCCTGAGCAGGATTTCAACGCTAAATCCAAAACTTCACAGTTCAGTTTTATATTATGATGGTCAGCTAGACGATGCACGTTTTTGTTTGGCTTTGGCACATACAGCAGATGATGCAGGGGCTTGCGTGATGAACCACACTTCGTTAACATCATTTGAAAAAGATGAAGCCGGAAAGTTAAAAGCGGCAGTTGTATTTGATCATATTGGGAATGAAGAGATTAAAGTAGAAGCCAAAGTATTTTTGAATTGTACGGGTCCTTTTGCTGATCACATCCGTCTGATGGCAAACCCTGAGGAAGAACTTAGGATGCGTCCAAGTAAAGGAGTGCATATCATGATTCCAAAAGAATTTTTACCCGGTAAGGATGCCATGTTAATTCCTAAGACCAAAGATGGGAGAGTGGTTTTTGTAATACCATTTGAGGGTGAAGTGATGGTAGGGACTACGGATGACGCTTATAATAAATTGAATGAAGAACCAATCTTGGAAGTGGCAGAAGTTGACTTTTTGCTCGAAACACTGGAACGCTTCTTTATTAAAAAGCCTACAAAAAGTGATATAAAGGCAGGTTTTGGTGGACTCAGGCCTTTACTCGCTCCCAAAACTGGAGGCAAAAAAGGTACTAAATCATTGCTACGAGATCATGAAGTTGAACATGATGAAACCTCTAACCTTGTAAGTCTTTTAGGAGGAAAATGGACCACCTATAGATTAATGGCTCAGGATGCAATTGACGAGGTAGTTCTTTTGCTCAAACAAGATTCAAAAAGTAGAACTGCTAAATATAAATTGGTAGGAAGCAGGGAAAAAGGATTTGATTATCGTGCATATTTGAGAAAGGCAGAAAACTTTGGTTTACAAGAAGACAGCATTGAGCACTTAGTGAGTAAATATGGAGATCAATCCATGAAGTTTTTAGATCTTTTTTTAGAGGATGAGACATTAATGAACAAAATTGATCCAGCATACCCCTATATATTCGCTGAAGTAGTTTACACCATCAGAAATGAAATGGCTGTAAGTCTAAGAGACTTTTTTGCAAGAAGAATTCGCTTTGAGATCAAGGATTGGAATGCTTTACTAGTTGCAATACCCAAAGTTGCGGAGGTTTTTGCCAAAGAATTTGGGTGGTCTCAAGAGCACAAAACAAAAATGAGCGACGAGTATTTTAACCTCATTACTGAATTTAAAAAAAGAGCAGCGGTTTAGGTGAACCAAGTATATATCATCCTTGTTAAACCGTTACTTAGACTAATTATAAATAGTTATGGCTTCTTTAGCAGACCTAAGGGAAGGTCAAAGGGCAATTATAAAATCATTGGACAATGAAATCACAGCTCCCAAGCTGTTGGAAATGGGCTTTATGCCTGGTACCGCGGTCCAAATGTTCAAAAAAGCTCCCCTAGGTTGTCCACTATGTTTTGTTTTTGAAGATAAATATCAGGTTTCTCTACGTACATCCGAAGCCCGTTCCATTGGTATAGAATTTGAATAATATATGAAAGTTGCTCTTGTCGGGAATCCTAATTCGGGTAAAACCTCATTATTCAATCAACTTACGGGTTTGCATCAAAAAGTTGGGAACTTTCCAGGAGTTACAGTCGATAAAAAGACAGGTAAGGCCAAGCTGCCCAATGGAGTCACAATTACTGTTTTAGACCTTCCAGGTACGTATAGTTTATACCCAAACTCTCTTGACGAAAATGTAGTATTAGATATTTTACTCAATCCAGATAATAGCGATTTTCCAGATATCATTGTTGCAGTAGTAGATGCTTCTAACTTGAAGAGAAGCTTATTGCTTTTTTATCAAGTCAAGGCTCTTGGTATTCCTTGTTTGTTGGTGCTCAATCAATTAGATGAAGCATTGGATAAAGGTATAGTGCTAGATCCACAGAAACTTTCTGAAAAATTGGATGTGGATGTGCTCGAAATTAATGCGAGAGAGGGATTAGGAATTAATAATTTGAAGGATATTCTCGCTAGACCTCAAGTTTTGAAAGAACTTGAAGTAGAAGACTTAAGTCCAGAATATACCAAAGTTGCCAAAGAAGTTGGGGAGTTTTTAAATGAGCCCAACCAATACAGAAATTTACAAATAGCAGCTCAAGGTGAAAAACTAAGTTTTTTGACCACAGCTGAATTTGTAGGAATAGAGAAGATTAAAAAAGAACTTAACTTCATACCTTCCAAATTTCAGACTTGGGAAACCATGATGAGGTTTGGAGCTATTAGTGAGCTTCAGAAAGAGGTTCAAAGAACAAAAAATACAGAAATAACCACTTCTTGGTTAGATAAAATCCTTTTACATAAGGTATGGGGCTACGTTATTTTTGCTTTCATTTTAGGCTCTGTATTTCAAGCTGTTTTTGTTTTAGCCAATTATCCTGCCGACCTTATTGATGCTGGAATTGCAGCTTTAACGAGTACCCTCCGAGAGGTTCTTCCTGCTGGTAAATTTGCAGATTTACTTACCGATGGTCTTATTGCAGGTATAGGAGGCGTAGTGATATTTATACCTCAAATCGCACTGCTTTTTGGATTTATCACCATCATGGAAGAAACTGGCTACATGGCTAGGGTCATTGTGCTCATGGATAAGCTCGTAAGGAAATTTGGAATGAGCGGAAGAAGTGTAGTTCCTTTAATTTCTAGCATGGCTTGTGCGGTACCGGCTATTATGTCGGCTCGTACAATTGGGAATTGGAAAGAACGTATAGTCACAATAATGGTAACTCCGCTTATGAGTTGCCAAGCTAGGTTACCTATTTACACGATTTTAATTGCCCTTGTAGTTCCCAATGAGCTGTTTTTAGGATTCATTGGTTATCAAGGTCTAGCATTGATGGGGCTTTACTTTTTGGGTGCAATAAGTGCATTGCTTGCAGGATTGGTAATAAAGAAGTTTATCAAAAGTGATTCTAAAAGCATGTTTTTTATGGAATTGCCAGCTTTTCGTCCTCCTCGTTGGTCAGAAGTGGCATATACCATTTATGAAAAATCTAAAACTTTCGTTTTAGAAGCAGGAAAGGTTATTCTAGCTATATCATTGGTACTATGGGTACTTTCAAGTTATGGACCAGGAGAGTCATTTTCAGGAGCAGAAGAAAGAATTGTTCAAGCTTCGCCGGAGTTACAAGGGGCGGAACTGGAAGACGCAATCGCAGCAGAAAAACTTCAAAACTCGTATGCAGGGCATTTTGGCAAAACAATAGAGCCAGTTATCAGGCCGCTAGGTTATGATTGGAAAATTGGAATTGCACTTATAGCCAGCTTTGCGGCCAGAGAGGTTTTTGTAGGAACCATGTCTACCATTTATAGTATAGGGTCCAAAACCGAAGAAGATGGTACCATAAAAGCTAGACTGAAAAGAGAGAAAGATCCAGTAACAGGAGAACCTGTCTTTGGTGTTGCAACCTCCTTTTCTCTTTTGGTATTTTATGTTTTTGCAATGATGTGTATGAGTACCATAGCTGTGGTATATCGTGAAACCAAGGGATGGAAATGGCCAATGATTCAGCTGGCATACATGAGCGTGTTAGCTTATGTTGCTGCATTTATTGTATATCAACTCCTTAAGTAAATTACAGTTGCTTAAGGCCAGAAATTGTAGCTATTGGGTCTTGAGAACTAAAAACATACGAACCAGCAACTAAAGCATCTGCTCCAGCATCTACTAGTTGTTTTCCTGTTTTGTCATTTACACCACCGTCTATTTCAATCAAGGTATCTAAACCCTGAGCTTGTATCATAGCTTTAAGCTTCTTGACCTTTTCTATTGTTTGAGGAATGAATTTTTGACCACCATATCCAGGATTTACTGACATAAGAAGGACCAAATCACAGTCCTGAATGATATCTTCCAAGACACTTACAGGAGTCGCTGGATTGAGTACAATACCTGCTTTGCAACCTGCTTCTTTTATTTGTCCCAAAGTGCGATGTATGTGTGGGCAGGCTTCATGATGAACCGTAATGATTTCGGCTCCTAATTTAGCAAATGTTTCGATGTATCGTTCTGGTTGAATGATCATTAGGTGTACATCGAGTGGCTTTTTGGCATGTTTTGCAATGGCCTCTATTACTGGCATGCCGAAAGAGATATTTGGCACAAAAACACCATCCATAACATCTATATGAAACCAGTCTGCATCACTGGCATTTACCATTTCAATGTCTTTTTGCAAATTTGCAAAATCAGCTGCTAGAAGCGAAGGGGCGATTATGGGCATTTTGTTAGTTCTATTTCGCCTGCAATTTACGAATTTCCATGGACAAGGGTAGGGGAAATGTCATTTACTAATTCAATGCTGTCATTCATGCTTAGATATGTGCAGTTTACTCATTGTGGTCATATCGCTCTTCCATTAGTTATATGTTTGTTGCATAATATGCTCAACATAAAACTAATACCCATGAAAACACATACTCTTGCTGTCAACTACGGAAAGAAAAAGTTGCCTGTTTCTAATATTAAGTATATCGAAAGTGTATTTGGTAACTATAGCAGAATTCACCTTTGCGAAGGAGAAGATTACCTATCTTCTTTCACTTTAAAGCATTACCAAGAGCAACTCCGCAAAACCGATCGTTTTCGATTGGGTAGGAAAGGTCTTTTGATTAATATAGAACACCTCAAAATGTTAACAGAAGATGACACCGCTAAGTATGCAATATTGAAAAGCGGTGAAACATTTAAACTGTCTCGTAGGAAAGGAAAAAGTCTTGAGGTTTCGTTAAAGCTTTCATAATTAGGTAGATATACCCTACAGGTTGGGAGGATATACTCTTTTAGTGAAAAAGTGTAATAACTAGCTTTGGTTATAAATTTTATAGCCATGAAAACCTCTACCTTTCAAACCCTCACAATCGACTACGGAAAAACAACTTTTCCTATTAATAGGATTTGCTATATCGAAAGCAAATTTGGTAATTATTCCAATATCGTTTTGACACATGCCGGGAGCCACCTTACTTCATTTACACTTAAAAGATATTGCGATGAGCTTTCAACTTTCGATAGTTTCATCCAAGGTAGTAAGGGCTTGCTGATTAACCTTAAGCACCTTAAAAATATACGAACAGAGAACGACGGCTTATACGCTGTGATGAGCAATGGTACAAAGCTAAAACTAAGCCGAAGAAAAGGGAAAGAACTTTTATGTCATCTTTCTGAAAGGGCTTTTTCTTTATAATTACGCTTTCGTATTTCCAAATATTTGGGAATTATTTTATTGAATGACCATTAAATAAAACATTTGACCATTGGATAAAACATTTAAAATCAAGTCAGTAAGTCTTCTTAAATTTATCATATCGAAATAAACAAACACTTAAATATTAATGACATGAAAAGAATTATACTGCTTTTGGGAATAATAACCCTCTGTTTTTTTGAAAGTAATGCTCAGTCCTTTGAGTTAACACCTACAGATGGATTTTTAAAGTCATCCTCACCTGATTTATTCATTACGGGATCTAGTGATCCAGAAATTAGAGGACAAAGATCTTCTGGTTCTATTTCGAGTCCTGCTGTAGTTTCGAATAATTCTGCTTTGTTAGAGATGATAGGAGTTGGTCATAATGGATCGGGCTTTACAAGTGACCGAGTAAAAATAAGGATGGCAACTTCTCAGGCATGGACAAGTTCTGCTAATGGAACGAATATTCAATTTTCGACTACAGCTAATGGTACCCAGTCTATGATAGAAAGAATGAGGCTAACCGATGGAGGAGATTTGGGAATTGGTACTTCAGCTCCTATAGCAAAACTTGAAGTTGCAAATTCATCAACAGGAAGTACTAATCCTAGTATGAGATTGGTTCATTCTTCCGCAACTGGGTTTAACAGGATATTAATGTCGAATTTATCGAGATCAAGTGATTGGATGCTTTCCTCAAATGTATCTTCGACCGATGCTAGTTCTAGATGGAACATTTGGTACACAGGAATTGGTAATGTTTTCACAACAACAGGAGATGGCAATGTAGGAATTGGGAACAGTAATCCAACATCTAAACTAGCAATTAACCATAGTTACAGTGGAACTTCTTCTTTTGATGCTCATTTAGACTTAAAGGCTACAAGTACTTTTTCAGGCATAAACTTTACGGACAATTCTACATCAAATAAAATGACTGTTCTGTCCTATACTAAGAGTGCTACTCCATCTGCTAATTACTTGTTGTTCAATACGCAAGATGGAAATGCTATGATAATTAGAGGAGACAGAGAAGTTACTCATTATTCCTACACCAAGCTTGGTCAAAGTGCACCGGGAATTCAAATGAAGAAACTAACAGGTACAACGGACTCTGACTCTCAAACCCTTATTGCTCATGGATTGGATTGGACTAAGATTTTAGATGTATCAGTATTTATAAATAATAATTTAAATAATGTTAAATACCCGCCTCAAGAGAATACAGGTTCAACTTTGGAATATAGGATGTATGTAAATTCAATCAATATTGGTTTAGCCAATGTTTCTTCAGGTTTACAAGGAAATAGTTATGAAATATTAATAACTTACGAAGAGTAATTTGTCAAATAAAACACATTTTTAAAGGAAAAACACCGCCAATCAGCGGTGTTTTTTGTTAAAGCATTAATTGTCCAAGACGTTTTTTTAGCACTAAATCATTTATCTGTATTAAAGTTTTATTTACAGACTCGGTGATAGCTTTTGAAGCTGATAAACTTAACACCCAATGCTTATTTATTTAAACAATTATTACTACTAATTAGAAAGGTTATTTGGATTTGAATTAGTAACGTTTGGAGAGAAGCGATTTAATTATTATCAATTTTAAATACCTTATGTGTTGGTTTCAAAAGCTTTCTCACTGAAGAACTTAGCTAGGGTCGGTAGCATACGGATGGAGGTAATTAATTTTCATTAGCTAGCACATAGTCAAGCTCTGTTTTGTCTTCAAATGGACAATACGCTAAGAAACTTGATTGATTAAATAAAAATAGCACAAGAACTTAATCTCGTGCTATTCATTCAACACCTTCTCAAGGCTGAAATTAATTGACTTATTTAGCTAGTCATAAATGCATATCGTTGTTAAGCAATATTCCTCACCTCCACTTGCCATTGCTTAGATTCCCCTATAAACTCTATGAGGCTTCTTCCTTTTCTCCGAGAGATGGGGTGTTGGCTATTGTCATTCATGAGTACATATTTGGAGCCATCCTTTATAATGATTCCTTTGAGCTCATTCAAATTGATGATGAGACCTTTTCTTGGGCAAAAGAAATTGTTCTCTTTAAGCAAATGTTGAGAGAACATCTTGAGTGTGAAAGAACTAAAAATAGCTCCTTCGTTTCGGCATTTAATGGTGCTGTAATTTCCCTCTCCTTCTATGTAACATATTTGGGTAGAGTAAATTGGCTTTTTGCCGTAGTTGAGTAAGATGCACTGAGCACCGTTAGTTGTAGTGAATGTTTTCATGTCTTTGGCTTTTTGGTACTTCTAAATTATAAAGAAGGATTGTTACATTCTTATCATATTTAGTGCTTGGTAGTAAATCCTAAATGGTTGGTCGTATTTTCTTAGTAGTTGGTAATTATGCATTTAATTGATTTTGCTTTAAGGCATTCAATAATTGATTTTTCGTATAATTTCTTCATTTTTGCTTTGCAAATAACCCTAGCAATGAACCCAGTAGATCGAATTCAAGAGCTTACCCAACAGATCAATCACTACAATGAGCAGTATTATCAAAATGAAACGAGCGAAATAAGTGATCAAGAGTTTGACTTCATGCTCAAAGAGCTGGAGGAACTAGAAGCCAAGCATCCTGAGTTAAAATTATCAGACTCTCCCACACATAGGGTAGGAGGCACCATTACCAAGGATTTTGCAACAGTGGAGCATACTTATCCTATGCTTTCTTTATCCAATACCTACAGCGAAGAAGAGTTAAGAGAATGGGATGAGCGAGTGAAAAAGGGCTTGCTAGATGCTCCATATGAATATGTATGTGAGATTAAATTTGACGGTATCAGCCTTTCTATGACCTACGAAAATGGTTATTTGGTTCGTGGAGTAACTCGTGGTGATGGTACAAAAGGTGACGACATTACCGCAAATGTTAAAACAATTCGCTCTCTGCCTCTTAAAGTGATCAACACAGAGACTTTTGAAATAAGAGGTGAGGGTTTCATGCCAAATACAGAATTCGAGAAAATTAACGCCCAACTCTTGGAAGATGGTAAGGCAACATTGGCAAACCCAAGAAATGCAGCATCTGGTACTTTTAAGATGCAAGATTCAAGCGTGGTAGCTTCAAGAAATCTCGACTGCTATGTGTATCAGTTTTTGAGTGAAAGTGATACTTACAAAACGCATAGCGAAAGCCTAGAAGGATTAAAGTCCTTAGGATTTAATGTCTCAGATAGTTCGCGATTGGTAACAAATATTGATGAGGCCATCGCGTACATTCATGAGTGGGATCAAAAACGCCATACGTTGCCATGTGCTACGGATGGTATAGTTATAAAAGTTAATTCCTATGCTCAGCGAGAGGATCTAGGTTTTACTTCCAAAAGTCCTAGATGGGCTATTGCATATAAATACAAAGCCGAAAATAAATCAACAAAACTACTTGGTGTTACTTACCAAGTGGGTCGCACAGGTGCAGTGACTCCTGTGGCCGAACTTAAGCCTGTAAGCTTGTCTATGACCACGGTACGAAGAGCAACTTTGCACAATGCCGACGAAATGGAACGACTCGGCTTAGTGATAGGTGATTCTGTTTTTGTTGAAAAAGCAGGAGAAATAATTCCTAAAATTACTGGTGTAGACCACAGTCAGCGACAAGGTGAATTATTTCCCGAAACAATAAAGTTTGTGACGAACTGCCCAGCTTGTAACACGCCTTTGAAAAGAACAGAAGGCGAAGCAGCTTGGTATTGCCCCAACGAAAAAACTTGCCCTCCGCAAGTGAGTGGTAGAATAGAGCATTTTATTCAACGAAAGGCCTTGGATATCGATAGTTTGGGACAAGGAAAAATTGAGATTTTGATAGAAAATGGCTTGGTGAAAGACCCTGCTGATTTGTATCAACTCACTTATGACAAGCTACTTGGTCTTGAAAAAGTACATACCGATGAAGTTACAGGCAAATCTCGCAAGGTTAGTTTCAAAGAAAAAACCGTAGAGAATATCCTCAAAGGAATAGAAAGCTCCAAGAATCAACCTTTCGAAATGGTGCTTTTTGGACTTGGGATAAGGTTTGTAGGTCAAACAACCGCCGATAAACTCGCCTCATATTTTAAAAACATTGACGCACTATCTATCGCTACGGAGGAGCAATTGTTGCAAGTCCCTGATGTGGGCGGAAAAGTGGCTCAAAGCATTGTGGCGTACTTTGCAGATGAAGAAAATGTGCAAATGGTAGCTAAACTCAAAGCTGCAGGATTGCAACTAGAAACCATAGAGCGAGAAACAGTAAGTGAAGGAAACGCATTGGAAGGCTTGTTGCTTTTATACACAGGTACTTTCAAGAATTACGCTCGCCAAGAACTGGAAGATAAAATAGCTTCTAATGGCGGCAAACTGGTTTCTGGAGTATCTAAAAAGCTCAACTACCTCATTGTAGGTGAAGGTGCTGGCCCATCCAAACTGGCAAAAGCAGAGAAGCTTGGTGTTCAGATGATTAGCGAGGAGGAGTTTGAAGAATTGCTTACCTCTTGATATTTTAACTCTTAATATTTGCCTATATTAGTATTCCTAATAACCCCAAACTACATGAAAACTATAATAACAATCACTCTTTTGCTTGCGGCATTCGTCGGTCAAGCACAACAGGTCAATCTAGCTCCGCTAAAACTTGAAATAAATCTTACAACGGTAAAGCAAAGCTTATCTAATACTGCTGTATTTTATTCAGAAGATGAATCATCTCCCGAGGTTTCCATAGGTAATGTGATAGGTTTTTATGGAATCGATGGCATAGCCAAAGATTTTAGAATGATAGAAACCCCCGTTTTTTCCAAAGAATACTCCAAAGAGCATCCGGAATTTAAATCCTACACAGGAACAAGCCTAGATGGTAAAACTCAGTTGAAACTAAGTATAACTCCTGCAGGTATTACAGGTGTACTTATTGAGGACGGTAAATATTATTACATCGAAAAATCACGTACTGGCACATTAAGCACCTATGACCTTTTCAATGAAAGCCAGATAGAAGGAGAAGCAACATGTGGTTTTAATGAACCCTTGAATGATATCGATGGTAAAAATTTAAGGGAAATTAAGGGGGTTACAGATACTCATGGAGCACAATTAAGAACCTATAGAATTGCGATTGCTTGTACTGGTGAATTTACGGTCCAAAATGGAGGGACAAAAGCAGGTGCAAATGCTAGAATTAATGAATTATTGACTCTTATTAATGCGAGATATGAAACTGAGTTAGCTACTACATTTGTATTAGCAACGGGAAATGATAACATCATTTTTACAGACCCTACTTCAGATTTTTTTACGCCAGGAGGGGGAGCGGATCCTAACCAGTCTCAAAATGTTTTTACTAATTCACTTAATACTGCTGCCTTTATGCCGTATGCTAATTATGACATAGGACAAACGCTGCATTATAAAGATGAACCTTCTTTTCCGGCCGGTGCTGCAGGTGCCTCTGGAGCAGCAGGGCCTACTCCATGCCAAGACGACTCTAAGGCTAGGTCTTGGACGCAGTATTCAGAAGGGACACCTGGCATTGCAAACGCAGCCTTCTTAACAGGTATAATCATCCATGAAATGGGTCATCAGTTTAGTGCTTGGCATACTTTCAATGGTAGCGGTGCTAATTGTGCTCCAGGTACAGGTCAATATGATGAAACTGCGGGATACGAACCGGGTAGTGGTAACACAATTATGTCGTACAATGGAATTTGTGGTACAGAATATAACTTAACTGGAGGGAAGGTAAATTACTTCCATGCACGTAGTTTATTTCAAATTTCATCTGCCTTAAATGGAAGTTCAGGTAATTGTATTACGCCTACTGCCAATGCAAATGCTATACCTACTGCCAATGCTGGTATTGATCGAACCATACCAAAAGGAACGCCATTTGTGTTGACTGGCACAGGTACTGACGCTAATGGAAATGGAACGCTAACTTTCACTTGGGATCAATACGACCAACCTGTAAGTGATGATCAAGGTGCCTTGGGAACAATTAACGGTATAGGAGGATATAATGCCATCAACAGTACCACTGCTCCTCTTTTTCGTACCAAGCAGGCAACGAATGGAACTCGTGTATTCCCCGATTTATCATTTGTTTTAAATAACTCAAACGTACCTGCAAATAACGAAGGTGAAGCTTTGTCTGCTGTGGCAAGAGAAATTGACATGCGATTGGTCGTTCGAGATAATAAAGTCTTAGGAGGAGCTTTTGCAACTGATGATGTAAAAATAACTGTCGCCAATAGCGGACCATTTCAAATAACTTCTCAAAACACTAGTACTCTTTGGTTTCAAGGCACAAGTCAAAACATAGCTTGGGCAGTTAATAATACCAATTTAGCACCCGTAAGTTGTGCAAATGTCAAAATCTCTATTTCCTATAATGGAGGAACAACATTCAGTACTATAGTAGCCTCAACCCCAAATGATGGAAGTTATGTTTACACTGTTCCAAATAATCCATCTACTCAAGTAAGAATAAAAATTGAGGCGGTTGGCAATATTTTCTTTGATATTAATGACGTTGATTTTACCATATCAAATCAAACCTGTACACCGATAACATCTTCAATTTCAAACGCTTCAAGTGTAAGTGGAATTGAGGGTTCTTCTGCCTTAAATTTAAATTTAACGCCACCATCCCCTTCGGCATCTTATAGCTATACTTTTATGGCGGTTAATACGGCTAATGATCAAATTCGTCTATTCAACGGCTCAGCAGATTTAAGGTCATTATCTCCTGGGAGCTTTCGTGTTTATGGCTTGTCTTTTGCTAATGGTACTGACTTTGGGGCTTACCTAAATACAACTTTTACATCTTTTCAAACAGCAATTTCGAATGGAAGCATTTGTGGTAAAGTAAGCTCGAATTCCAAAACGGTAACAATAACTGCTTGTCCTAGTATTCCAAATGCTCCTACTTCGAATAATGTAAATATTTTTGATAATGAATCGGCCATGTTATCGGCAAGTGGTTGTTCAGGGACATATAATTGGTTTGAGACTGCTAATTCAAGTTCAGTTTTAAGTACAGGGCCTAATTATCAAACCCCCGTTTTAACTCAAAGTAGGTCTTACTTTGTTAGTTGTTTAGAAACATGTGAAAGTCAAAGAGCAGAAGTTATTGTTTCGGTTTTAAGTTATTGCGAGCCTAGTCCCAATTGTGGTTTTGGCGATATCATTACTAAAGTAGCCTTAAAAAGAAATATGAGTGACTTTTTCTCAAATCCTTCAGGCTGTATAAGTGGAGGCTTTAAATTTTATAATTCTACTGTAATAGATATTACTCAAGGCGAAACAATTGAAGTTGAAGTAACCAAGGCTATAGAATATCCAGCTGGGCTTGCGGTTTGGATAGATTTCAATAATGACAGAGACTTTCAAGATCCGGGTGAATTGATTTTTTCTAAGAAAAGCAACAGCACTCCTATTCAGTTTGGATCATTCCAGGTACCGGCAAATACTTCTTTGGGAGAAACGAGAATGCGAGTTAAAATTGATTATAGTTTTGATACTTCAGATCCTTGTTTGGTACAAAATTCAGATGGGGAGGTAGAAGACTACTTAATTAATATACTTTCGTCTACCAATTGTGCCAATGTAGTAAGCTTAGTTTCCCCAACCAATGACATCACTAGTGGAACAAGCATCATTCGTTCCAACAACAACGCATCTGGAAGTAATGAAGGTAGAATCACAGCGACCAACAAAATAACGGGAGGAAATACGACTTATAGTGCAGGTAAAAAAGTGCAATTAAATCCAGGATTTCAGGCTAGTGGAACTGTCGTTTTTAAGGCAGAAATCGGCGGATGTTCAAATTGATGAAGAGGCATTGGAATAAAACCCTTATTTTTGTCGCCTAATTGAAATTACTTGTTTGATGAAGCATGAACTCAGAGGTGTGGGTGCCGCACTTGTAACTCCCTTTTTGGAAGATTTTAGTATTGATTTTGAAACACTTACAAAGCAAGTGGAATTCATTGTCAGCAACGATGTTGACTATTTGGTTGTCAATGGTACCACAGGAGAATCTCCAACTACTATACTGGAAGAGAAAAAAGCTCTACTTGCTCATACCAAGAAAGTAAATGCTGGTCGCGTTCCTGTTGTATACGGTGCTGGTGGAAATAGTACATCACACGTGATTTACCATATCAATCAAATGGATCTCACAGGTGTAAGTGCATTATTATCAGTATGCCCATATTATAATAAACCGACTCAAGCAGGACTTATCGCCCATTTCAATGCCATTGCGGATGCAAGTCCGATACCGGTGATACTTTATAATGTACCAGGAAGAACCATTACCAATATCAATGTTGAAACCACAGTTGAGCTTGCCAAGCACCCTAATATTATTGGGCTCAAAGACGCCACAAGTAGCATAGAGCAAGCCATGGCATTAGCCAAAGCATTGCCCGAGGATTTTCTACTACTTTCGGGAGATGATAATCTTGTTGTTTCTCAGGTTTCGGTTGGTTATCAGGGAGTAATATCTGTTATCGCCAATGGTTTTCCAAAAGAGTTCTCAGCTTTGACACATTCAGCACTTGACGGTGATTTCAAAACTGCTGCCAATTACCAATACCGTTTTCTAGATTTTGACACTTTACTTTATGCCGAAGGCAATCCAGTTGGGATCAAAAAAGTAATGGAAATACGTGGATTAGGAAGTGCAAGAACAAGACTTCCTTTGTTGGAATGTAGCTCAGCTCTTGGCGACAAAATCAAGGAAGCAATGATTCGTGAAGGATTTTTGGATGCCTAATATGAAAGAAACTCTAGTTTTCGTATCACGCAAACTAAGAGACTCTGTATTGGGGATTTGTATAACAATAAGTTTGCTTGTGGTTTCATTTACTGTGAATGCTCAGCATATAGACATTGATGTGCTAGAGCGGATTCATCAACCAGGGCAAAGCCAAGCGAATCAATTTTACCAAGGACTCACAACGTCTGCAGACTATGTGGCAGTGCTTACTCCAGTTACCATGCTAGGAACTGGGTTACTAAGTAAAAACAAAGAACTCACTCGCAAAGGAATTCAATCTGGAATTGCAGTATTAGGTACTTATGGTGTAGGATACATTCTCAAAAAAACTGTAAATAGATCGCGTCCTTGGCAAGATTATCCTCAGATCATGCCCTATCAATTCGACGATGGTGCCTCTTTTCCCTCAGGAAGTACGGCTGTTGCTTTTGCCGCGGCCACAAGTTTAACAACCTCTTTCCCAAAGTGGTATGTAGCAGTTCCTGCTTATACATATGCATCAGCGGTAGGCTACTCACGCCTGCGACTTGGTGCTCATTATCCTTCAGATGTGCTTGCTGGAGCTGTAATTGGAACAGCTTCTGTATGGGTTTCGGGCAAGCTTACTAAGTTGATTAATAAGTAGGGGAGAGGAGTATTTATTTTCTGAGCAATAGTAGCTTTCTCAAAATTTAATAAATTATTAAAATTCTGATATACATGTTTTCATGTAGTTGAATTCATTGTTTTCTGGTATTTACTTCTCTTTTTATTTGATGGAATTTTGAAGAAAAACTTCCGTGAAATTACTACTCCTACTGATTTTCTCGTTCCCTTTATTTTTGAGTGCTCAGCAAATTGACCTTTTGGAAGAACATCATACCGAGGATAATGAAACTGATGGTCTAATCCATCTCGAAAGTTTTAAAACGGGTAAAATTGCAATTGCGTCGTATAGAATAGATGGTTCTTTTGATCTCTACTTACTTTGAAGATAAGGCATAAAAATGTAATCGAATGTGTTAAGTATTCCAAAATATAATTTCAAACTAATGAGAAAAATCACCCTCCTTTTAATGCTACTTAGCACCTTGGGCTTTGGCCAGTCAATTAGCATTAACCCAGATTCACTCCAAGTGAAAAACGCTACAAATGCACACATCGCAGGTGTTTTTACTAATTTAAATGCCAGCAACCCCGATGCAGCTCTTAAAGGAATTACTTACGGAACAGGTATAGCAGTAGATGGTCTGCATTATGGTACTCATGGCAAGGCGGCGGGCTTTTGGATAAATAACCCTGCGAATACATCAGAGTCTATAAATGCGAGTACAAAAGGGGCTGGACGAGCTGCTTTTTTTGGTATATATAACGTAGGTAACTCAGCCAATGCTACAGAAACTGAAACGAATGGAACTGGGCATGCATTTCAAGCTTATAATAGGGGTAATGGTCCTGGGGGGAATTTTACAATTACCAAGTCCACAAATAATAATATTGCACTATACGGTTACACAAATGGAACAGGAAATGCAGTAGCTGCTTATGTCAATAACAGTGCTAGTGCAGCACCTGCTTCATGGAACGGAACGAGTGGTTCTGGACCAGCAGTTTTTGGAATTAACTCAGGAACAGGAAGGGCGGCATATTTTCAAATCTCAAATGCTGCTAGTAATGAAGCTGCCGTGCTAGCAACGAATGCAGGTGCTGGAGCTGCTATTACAGGAGTAACAAGTGTGTCGGGGCAAGGGATTTTTGGTTTTGGAGATCCTACAAGCACGGGAATTGGAGTCCAAGGTTATCATACTGGAACAGGAATCGCCGGCTATTTTCAAATAGCCAGAAGTACAGGTTTAAGTCCTCATAATATTCAGCCAGCCCTTGTGGTAGAAAGTAATGGATATGGTGCAAATACCATGTTGGTAAATTACACTGGCCCTGCTTCTAATGTGAACTTAGGGCTATGGCAAAAAGCTGGAGTGAATAAAATTCGTTTTAGCGATACTGGCAATGGGTATTTTGCCGGAACTGTAAATCCTGGAGGGGCAGACCTTGCTGAGGCATTTGAAACAGAAAGAAGTGTAGTGAACTACGAAATGGGAGATGTGATGGTGATCTCGCTAAATGAAGACCGAAAAGTAGAGAAATCTAATAAGGCTTATTCTAGCTTAGTAGCGGGTGTATTTGCAACTAAGCCAGGTGTACTATTAAGAGAAGGGAGCGGACAATTGGAAATAGATAAGGAGATTCCATTGGGAGTAGTTGGTGTGATTCCCACCAAAGTATGTTCCCAAGGCGGTAAGATTAAAAGGGGGGATATATTGGTGAGTTCGTCAAAACCTGGCTATGCCATGAAAGCAAAAGTCAGAAAAATAAAGCCGGGTCAAGTGCTTGGTAAGGCTCTTGAGAATTTTGATGGAAAAGAAGGAATGATTAAGGTATTGATAGGGGTGAAGTAAGTAACCAAAAAAGCTCTCAGAAAATCATTTCTGAGAGCTTTTACTTTATGAATTGAAATCGACTAATCTCTACTCAAGAATATTCTCAAAATATACCAGAACAAAAGCATCACAGAAGCAAATAGTTGCAATGCAGCACCCACGTACATGTCTGATGAATATTCATTTTTGATTTGTTGAGTTTGGTATAAAATACTGCCCGAAGCGATGGCAACCATTCCTACAGAAAACCAAAGGCCAAGTTCAAAGCCGAAAATCGAACCAAGTACAATTAATCCAAGAGCAATGAAACCTCCCATCACAAGGATCCCTCTCATCCACGAAAGGTCTTTCTTAGTCGTGAAAGCAATAAACGAAAGCCCAGCAAACATAGCTAAGGTCATGAAACCAGCCTGAAGCAATACATTGTTGGAGCCTGAGTATCCTGCCGCCATGTAGATCATGGGAAGAAAAATGATGGCTTCTATAAATACAAAAATACCAAGACCCATGTATTGGGTGCTCTTTTTCTCTGCCATTACCAACTTGTTTGACAGCATAGAGGCAAGCCAAAATACGCCCAGAATAAATAGCCAAGAAAACTGACTACCTACCATCATTGAAACTAATTCAACTGGAACAGTAGCAATAAGTAATGTTTCCACTACGATGAAAGCCAAAACGGCAAAGGCGACGTGTAAATAGGTCTTTTTGTAAAAAGCTTCTCGTTCTATCTCCGTAGCTTGAGAAACTGGAATTTGCCGAGCGTACATAGGAATGTGGTTTTAATTTTTAATGGACTAAATATACAAATGATTATGAAATCAAAAATCGTGCTTAAGTAAATTACTATAAAGTTTCTTTTGAGGTCATATACAGCCTGCTGTGACTCTTGGCAGGAACAAATTGATTTCTTTTCGAAATGGTGATGAAGTTATTTGGGACAAATTCACTTAACTATTTTAAAATGTATAAAGCATCTACGAATGTAACTTTAGTTACGCTCCGTTCATTTTGAAGTAGTTAGCTTTAGTTATTGATTTTTCAAAATCTAAAAAACCTTCACAATGAATGGCAAAAACAATATTTCAATTGGGCTTTTAACCATGGGCTTTTTTATGGCATACGGGTTTATCTTAATTTATTTGAGAGACTTCGCCCCAGGGAAAGAGGAGTGGGTTAATTCTAACAGTGTTGGTAAGCATTTTGAAACGCGACTCGCCCATGTTCATGGTAACCTTTTTGCATTTCTCAATATAGTCATAGGGTATTTGCTAATTCAGTTTGAGGCTAAGCTTAAAAGTACTAAAGCGATTTCTTGGCTTGCACTTATTGGTATTCTAATGCCACTAGGGATACTTTCGGAGGTTTATTTTGGTCTGCCGCCAGTTCTTGTTTTAGTAGGTGCCATTTCTATGACAGCATCGGTAATTTGGTTAGGCTTGTCATTCTTTAAACTTAAAATAGAGCCAATAAGGTAGGGAAAATAAGCACTTCAATGTTTTGTAAAATTTTAAGCAAAAGCAATTTTAAAATAAATGATCATGTTCAAAACAGTCGGTTTACTTCTATTAATTGTGTCCACAACTTTTGTTGTCATGAATTGTGTGAATACGAAAGTACCAAGTACCCTTAATGAAGAATCTTACTTGGAATTAGGTAAAAGTATTTCGGCAAGTACACAAGCTGTTTTGGGCAAAAATTTGATGGCAGCAATGGGCAAAGGTGGTCCAGAAAACGCTCTAGAGTTTTGCAACGCAAAAGCTATTCCACTTACAGATAGCATGGCAGTGGTTTTAAAGACCACCATCAAAAGAGTTAGTGACCAAGCAAGAAACCCCAATAATAAAGCTAATCGTTTTGAGGCATCTATAATTGCGAAGCAAAAGCAAGCTTTACTTGATGGGCAAAATCCTATGCCTGAGGTTCACGAAGTGAAATCAAAAATGATTGCTTATTATCCTATAGTTACAAATGCGATGTGCATGACCTGTCACGGAAAAATAGGGGAGACAGTTCCACAAAAAACGTACGATAAGATAAGTAAGTATTATCCCAAAGACCAAGCAATGGGATATGATACCAATCAAATAAGAGGCTTGTGGGTAGTAGAAATGAATAAAGAATAGTCGAATTCTAAATCTCGTATGAAGCGAGTAGGAAATAACAATAAGAGATTACTAAAAGTAAATCATCATGGCAAAAATAGTCATACTAGGAGCAGGAATAGCTGGGCATGTTGCTGCAGCACACCTGCGAAGAAAGCTTTCCAAGTCGCATGAAGTATTGGTGGTGTCACCAAATCGAAATTATCAATGGGTGCCTTCTAATATTTGGGTAGGTGTGGGTAGGATGAAATCTGAAGCTTTGATTTTTCCATTGGAGCCACTTTACAAAAAGAAAGGAATTGCTTACAAGCAAGCCAAGGTGGTATCTTTTCACCCAGAAGGAGACAGTAGTGAAAGTAAAGGCTTTGTGAATGTAGAATATGTTTTTGGAGAGAAAAAAGGGATACAAGAGCAAGTAAACTACGATTTTTTGATAAATGCTACAGGGCCAAAACTTGCCTTTGATATGACTGAGGGGATGCAGCCTGGTACTAATAAAGCTTTTTCCGTATGTACTTATGATCATGCCGAGCATGCATGGAAAGGGCTCAAAGAATTAATTGATAAAATAAAGAAGTCTGGCGAAGAGGCCAAAGTATTAATTGGTACTGGTCACCCAAAAGCAACTTGCCAAGGAGCGGCTTTTGAATATATCTTAAATGTAGAAAAGGAATTGGTAAACCATGGTGTTCGTGATAAAGTTGAACTGACTTGGATTTCGAATGAAAACGAACTTGGTGACTTTGGAATGGATGGAATGCTTTTGTCTTATGGTGGCCAAACCATGCAGTCTAGCGAGATGGTAGAAATGGTTTTTGCCGACCGAGGGATTAAGTGGATTCTAGGTGCGGGAGTTTCCAAAATAGAAGATGGACTTGTTTATTATGAAAACTTAGAAGGGGAATTCAAAACTCAAGAGTACGATTTTGCAATGCTTATTCCTGCTTTTTCGGGACATGGTTTTAAGGCATACGACAAGGAAGGTGTGGATATTACGTCAAAACTATTCAAAGGTTTTATGATAGTAGATGCCGATTATACACCGAAACCTTACGAAGAATGGAGCGTTCAAGACTGGCCAGAAACTTATCAAAATCCGAGTTATCCAAATGTTTTTGCTCCCGGTATTGCTTTTGCTCCTCCGCATTCAATTTCTAAACCTCGAAAAAGTAAAAATGGAACAGATATTTTCCCTTCACCACCTCGTACGGGAATGCCATCTGGTATCACTGCAAAGCTAGTCGCCGATAACATTATTGATACCATCAAAAATGGGAAAATGAGTTTGGAACATAGGGGTTCTATGGGAAATATGGGAGCTGCTTGCATTGCTTCTGCAGGTTATGGAATGAGAGATGGAAGTGGCATCAGTATCACTACTTATCCTATTGTACCAGATTATAAAAAGTACAGCGGTACTCAAGGTCGAGACATTAAAAAGACCTTTGGAGAAATTGGCTTAGCGGGTCACTGGCTCAAACTTACACTTCATTATGCATTTATTTACAAAGCCAAAATGCTACCATTTTGGTGGTTGATTCCAGAATAAAAAGAACAATTATGGTACCTAAAATTTCAAAATCGGAGCATTCCAAAATGCGTAATCCCTTTATTCAGTTTTTTAAATACATCTACCTCAGCATTAAAATCATGTTTGTAGTTGCAGCTGGACATGGGGGGACTAGGGGGAAATAGGGCTGAAGTTTACCTTTCTAGGAGATTTGAATCTTACTGATTTCTATTTAAAACGATAGATAGCAAACGTTAATAGAGAAACTATTAGAATAGAAATAAGGTGGAATTTCCAAAATACGTTATTATGAAACTTTGATGGTTCTAATCTCGATCTCGACCATGCAATAAATGCATCCGCGATTGGGAGTGAGCCGCCTAGGAAATTCTTTTGATAGTTTGAGATATACGGAAAACCAAGTGCGTTTATTCCTTGAAAGAGATCACTCGATAAATCAAAATCTTTGTTTACAAATGCGGCTTTTTGTGCAACAAGAGTGGCAGCAGTTCCAATATCCCAAATTACTGGTCCCGAGTCAATGTCACCATTACCTTCAGATCCCAAAGGATATTCTCGTATTGCACGTAGCCCTAACCTTTCCTCGCAGAAAAGTTTCTTATAGACAAGAAATTGTTCTTTTGCAAAAACGGAATCAATTTCGGGTAAAAAAGAGAGTATTAAGCTTTGAGAACTACCTCTTGCTGGCTCTAAAACTAACCCGTCTGAGTTTGCACTATGAGGTATTAAGCCATTTTTATCAAGATTGCTTTTCACTTTTGAAATCCATTCAGAAATTTGAGAAAAGTATTTTGGTTTGAAAATTATGTCGTGGTTTGCCAATGCTGCGATACAAACCACCATATCCGCTGGCCAATACAAATTTTGATATGATTCTAAATAGGGCGAGCTACTTTGGGTCATTGCAAAAGAAATTTCCTCGCATCGAGTTTTAAAATTCTCTACTTCGTTTACATTTGAACTATCACTTTTAATCTTCTTGCTCAGAAAATAAGTGCTCCATCCACTATAAAATGCCCCATGAGGAATAGTTAAATTCTGTTGAAAGGTGGACTTAGCTTGAATAGAGTTAATGGCCTTTGAGACCTTTCGTAATTCAATTTGCCCCTCCACTGTATATTTAGAATTATTAGATTCATTGAGGAGTTCAGCCCAAGTAATGCCATAAAGTGATTCGTAAAACATCAATCCTTCAGGAAAGAGCTTTTGCATTTTGGATGGTTCTCCTCTATCCCTTTTTTCTTTTAGAAATTGGAGTTGGTAGTAAACTTCGTTTGTGCTTGGTTTCTTAATCAGGTTCCAATTGATAAGGATTACTAATATTATCAAAATGGAGCATGCAAATATAGAAAGATACTTAAATGCCTTCTGCATTGAATTTTTATTTGGCGTTTAAAAGTAGAGAATAACATTAGAATTGTATTGCCCTATTTCTTTTCAAATACTCCCTTCAAGTCATCCATCAACCACACATTGCCAAAAGCACCGATACCTATAGTTTTGTATTCACCTTGAACTTTCATTTCAGTAAGTGAGCATACTTTAAGGTCTTTTATTTTGACATTATTGTTGAGATATTTCTCAACAGTATTGAGGCCAATGGCATCTCCTATTAAGGCACCTATTCGCTTTAAATCACCGCCTGTAACCTCACCATCTATGTCTTTCATGTTTTCCATTTTTAGCCGAACTACTTCTTGATGTTTTTCAAGACTGGGATTCGAAAACACAGCGGCTACAATGATTAGCAATAAAATTAAAAGGAGGTTTCTCATTTGATAATTTGGTTTTGGGTTAGGAATTCAAAAGTACATCCTATTTAAAAGAAACGCAGTTTTCTGATCAATCATATTTTTGCTAGGTATTTTAGCATTGCTAATATTCTTAGCCGTTCATTGCTAGTATTGTTTGCTTTCTTACAATATCTTTGTGACACAGTAAAACAAAAACACCAAATACTAATATACTTACCCATGGCTGAAAATAACGAAAAACTTAAAATCTTACAGAGTACCATTGACAAGCTTGACAAAGCTTTCGGAAAAGGAACTGTCATGAGACTAAGCGATACGAAAGTATTGGATGTACCTACAATTTCTACTGGTTCTCTCGGTTTGGACCTTGCACTTGGGGTAAATGGTTTTCCTCGTGGTAGAGTTGTTGAGATTTACGGTCCTGAGTCATCAGGAAAAACAACCCTTGCAATGCATGCAATTGCAGAGGCTCAAAAAGCAGGCGGAATTGCAGCATTTATTGATGCAGAGCACGCTTTTGATAGATTATATGCAGAGAAATTAGGTATTGATACCAAGAACTTATTAATCTCACAACCAGATTACGGTGAGCAAGCATTAGAAATTGCAGAGCATTTGATTAGCTCAGGAGCGATTGATATTTGTGTGATTGACTCTGTTGCTGCACTTGTGCCTAAGGCTGAGCTAGAAGGTGACATGGGTGATAGTAAAATGGGACTACAAGCAAGGTTGATGTCTCAAGCTCTTAGAAAATTGACAGGTACTATCAATAAAACTGGCTGTTGCTGTATATTCATTAACCAGTTGAGAGATAAGATTGGTGTAATGTTTGGTTCTCCCGAAACCACTACTGGTGGTAATGCCTTGAAATTCTATGCTTCTGTAAGAATTGATATTCGTAGAATTGGTCAAATCAAGAACAATGATGCGGAGGTAATAGGTAACCGTACCAGAGTTAAAGTTGTTAAAAACAAAGTTGCACCTCCTTTCAAAGTGGTTGAATTCGACATCATGTATGGAGAAGGAATAAGCAAAGCAGGTGAAGTGCTCGACTTGGCAGTTGATCTTGATATTGTGAAAAAATCAGGTTCTTGGTTCTCCTACGGTGAAGACAGGTTAGGTCAGGGTCGCGATTCAGTTAAAAATTTAATACGTGATACACCTGAATTGATGGACGATCTAGAAGTTAAAATCAAAGCGACAGTTGCTGGTGAGCCAGATGCTTTGATGGATAAAGAATTAGAGGCTAAAGAATCATAATTTTAATACATCATATTCGTTTTTAAAGGGTAGTTTCGACTACCTTTTTTTATGAAAAAAATAATCAAAATTGTATTATTATCGATTGTAGTAATCTTAATGGGTTTCATTGCCTTCAATTGGCAAGCTGCTAAATACGGCTTTTTGCAAGGAAAGGGGCAATTGGAAATTATAAATAACACGATTCCAATCTCTGAGGTATTAAGTGACACTACAGTATCACAGGAAGTAAAAGATAAAATACTATTGATTCAGGAGATTAAGCAGTTTGCCGTGGATTCCATGGGGCTAAGTGAAACTGAAAGCTATACTTCTTATTATGATCAAAATAAAAAGCCAATTCTGTGGGTCATAACTGCCTGCCCTCCATATGAATTAAAAGCCAAAGAGTGGCGTTTTCCTATTGCAGGGTCATTTCGTTACAAAGGGTACTTTGACGAGTCGTACATAAAAGACGAGTTAGACCAACTCCATGCCCAAGGTTTCGAAACTAGGGTAGGTGAGGTTTCGGCTTGGAGTACACTTGGGATTTTAAACGATCCAATCTTGAGTAGCATGCTCGATAAATCGGAAGGAGATCTTGCGGCATTGATCATTCATGAATTGACTCATGGGACAGTTTTTGTCAAAGACGATTTAGAATTTAACGAAAACTTGGCAGACTTTATAGGCGACTATGGAGCAAAATGGTTTTTGAAAAGCAAGTACGGTGAGGAATCCGAAAACTATGTTCAATACGTAAGTAAAGTTGAACGCGATGAGTATTATTTTGAAAATATGAGTATTGGAGCGATAAAACTAGATAGCTTGTATCGAACCTTTTCACCAGAAATGGAATCTATAAAGAAAGACAGTTTGAAATATGCCATGATTACGGGGATTGTTCAATTAGCAACAAAACGAGATTCTGTTGATATTTCACGGTTTAATAATGCATATTTCGTAGGCTTAGGCACTTATAAATCAAAACAAGGAATGTTCAACGAAATGTTAACGGTGGACTTTGGATCAAACTTTGCAGCATTTTTAGCGTCTATTAAAGAAGAAAACAAAAATTTGAAACAGCTATTTTAAAGGGTATGAGGGCAAAAATTACATTCTTATTAATTCTACTAACCACAATTGGTATTGGGCTTTTTGCCTTTAATACCGAGCGTATTGTAGTGCAAGATAGTTTTGGTCCTGGAGAATCTTATGAGTACAAAATCAAGTATGGTTTTATACCAATTGGCCAAGCGAATGTAGATGTGCACTCCAAACTTTTCTCGGTTAATAATAAACCATGTTACAGAATTAATGTGCTGGGCCGTACCACAGGACTAACAGATTTGTTCAAAGTTCGAAATACATATCGCTCGTTTGTGGATACTGCGAGTATTTTACCACAAAAGTTTATCCTAAGTGCAAGGGAGGGAAACTATAAAAGAGATCAAGAGTTCTTGTTTGATCACAGAACCCAGAATGTCAAAAGGATAGAAAAAGAGAAAGTAGAGGCCTTTAAGGTTCCTCAAAATGTTCAAGATGTTATTTCTGGTTATTACTTTTTGAGAACTATAGACTATAAGCATATGAAAGTGGGGCAAACAGTGAGTGCTCCTTTGTTCTTCGATGACGAGGTTTACACCATGAAAGTAAAGTACGCTGGTAAGGATGTTGTGAAAACTCGATTTGGTAAAATTAACGTTGTAAAATTGCACCCAATATTACCTAAAAACGACCTTTTCGAGGGTGAAGAGGCTATTAGGGTTTGGGTATCGGATGATAAAAACCATGTACCTATTCGATTGGAAGTTGACTTCTCTATCGCTGCAATATCCATGGAAATGGTTAACTACAAAAATACCAAATATAAATTCGATTGGGATTGAATTAGTTGTATGTTCTGAATAAATAAGCTTGTTTGGATATTCTGAATTAGCAATACTTTCTATATGTTTAAAATATATAGGAAATAATGAACTTTTAGAACTAATAATATTTTCAGTAAAAAATGAAAATATCTCACTTCTCACTTCTCACTTCTCACTTCTCACTTCTCACTTCTCACTTCTCACTTCTCTAGGCAATTAGGATATGTACGAATATTTTATTTTCAACAAAGAAATAATTTAACGTACATTGATTGAAATATTGGTTTGTTCTTGAGCTTTAACTTCTTCAAGATTTTGTGCAAATCGCGGTATTTAGCTGAGCAAAATCATAGTTTCTTGACAGTAGATTTATAATATTTGATTTTGATTCAAATTACTAGTGAAAACAAATCTTAGAAATTGGTATTTACTCTTCGCTATTGGGCTTTTTATTTGGTCATGTCAGACTCAAGTAGAAACCACAGAAGAAAAGCCAGAGTTTACGCTTTCGGCGTTACCCGTTTCAGCTTCTTGGCCACTAGATAATCCATACTCTGATGAAAAAGTTGAGCTAGGTAAACTACTTTTTTTTGATCCCATCTTAAGCGGAAACAAAGATGTAGCCTGTGCCAGCTGCCACCATCCCGAATTTGGATTTGCAGAAAGTTTAGAGCTCTCTATGGGAGTGAATGCGGTAGGATTGGGCAGTAAAAGACGCTTTCTAGCTCATAATGACATTCCATTCGTAAAACGAAATTCACAAACTATCTTAAATACTGCCTTCAATGGGATAGATCAAAACGGTAGGCAAAATTCCGATAAGGCTCCTATGTTTTGGGACCTAAGAGTTGAAAGTTTGGAGAAACAAGCTCTCGAACCTATCAAGACATTGGAAGAAATGAAAGGAAGGCAATTTGAGTCAGAAGAAATCCTTGATGTTGTAGTGGGCAGATTGAAGCAAAACAAAGTTTACGAAGACCTATTTTCCAAAGCTTTTGAAGGCAATGAAAAGATCACAGTTGATAACTTAGGAAAGGCTATTGCGGCCTATGAACGGACTTTAATTACGCCCAATACAAGGTTCGATCAATACATGAATGGTGACAGAACTGCACTTTCTTATAATGAAATTGAAGGGATGAAAGCTTTTGTAAAGTCAGGCTGTATCAACTGTCACAATGGACCTATGCTTTCGGACTTTAAAGTACATGCCTTGGGTGTTGAGGATAATAAAAAGCTAGACTTTGTTGACGATGGTTTTGAACAAACCTTTGCTTTTCGAACACCTACACTACGAAACCTAAGGTATACTTTCCCATACATGCACAATGGAAAACTTGAAACGTTGAAAAGCGTTCTTGAATTTTACGAGGACCTTTCTGGAGGGAAAATCAAGAATAAAAATATTAGCAAAGATCAGATAGATCCCTTGGTTAAAGACCTAAAAGTTAATTTCAAGGACTTGTCGCTGATCGAAGAATTTTTGAATTCGCTCAATGCCGATCATTTCGATAAATCGATGCCTGAAAGTGTCCCGAGTGGCTTGAAAGTAGGAGGTGAGATTTAGGAACTCATCCTATATAGTAAATTGCCAAATAGCTAAAAAAGCTTCCTCCCAGTACGAAAACATGCCAAATGAAATGGTTGAAATAAAGCTTTTTCCATAAATAGAATGGTACCCCAATTAGGTAAGACCCTAGCCCTATTGCGAGAAACATGAAACTCTTTTCACTTAAAACTTCGTGTAAAGGCTCAATTACAAAAAGAGCCATAGCTCCCATGGCCACATAAGCCAGGGTAGAAACTAAATTGAATTTATGGGTGAAAAAGTATTTAAACACAGTGCCAATTATTACAGCTATCCACAAAATTGACAATACCCAATACCCAGCATTTGACTTAAGCATCACTAAAACAAAAGGTGTAAAGCTTCCTGCTATGAGAAAATAAATGCTGATATGGTCAAATACTCTCAGCCTTAACCTCAGTTTCAGTTTATAGACACTATGGTAAGTCGTAGAGGAAGTATATACCATCAATAAGCTAATACTGAAAATAATACTGGCCAGTGTAAAGTTTTCTAAATCACTTTGAGTTGATTTGAAAATAAGAATTGGGCAGGCAAGAATAAAAAAAACAAGTCCAATCCCATGTGAAAGCATATTGGCTATTTCTTCTTCCATGCTTTTAATACCATACTTTAGTTCTTCAGGAACCTCTTTTGGGATAAATTTGAAAAGTTTTCTCACACTGATTTTAATAATAAGTGAAGGTAGGTAGTATTTTAGATTTGTGAGATCAAAATGCTCTAAATACCTTTGAGTTAATGACAAAACCAAAATCAAACTGGAAAGATCGCCTTCATGAGATCATTTATGAGGCAGATACTCCAGCAGGTAAGCTTTTTGATGTTGTATTGCTTTGGCTAATTGTCTTAAGTGTGGTTTTGGTCATGCTTGAAAGTGTAGAGGATATCAATGCCAGATTTCAAGAGTTTTTCAATATTGCTGAATGGGTCATTACCATTCTATTCACTTTTGAATATATTGCACGCATAGTTACGGTAAGAAAACCGATGAGCTATATTTTTAGCTTTTATGGTGTCATCGACTTGCTGTCTACCATTCCTAAATTCATTTCTTTATTATTTGCAGGTACGCATGTTCTCATTGCTTTTAGGGCATTAAGGCTGTTAAGAGTTTTCCGGATTTTAAAACTGTATCAATACATTGGAGAGTCTCAGAAATTGGTCAATGCATTGCGAGCAAGTAGAACCAAGATTTCTGTTTTCCTTTTTGCTATAACTATTATTTGCGTCATTTTGGGTACAGTGATGTATCTTGTGGAGGCTCCTGAGAGTGGCTTTACGAGTATTCCAAAGAGTATTTATTGGGCAATAGTTACACTCACTACCGTTGGATATGGCGACATAGCTCCAGAAACCATTTTAGGTCAATTCATTGCTAGTTTGATAATGATTATGGGTTACGCCATTATAGCAATCCCAACCGGAATTGTAACCAGTGAAATGACCAAGAGCGGAATGGCAGATAGAATTGCCAATACGCAGAGCTGTCCTCATTGTTCGGCAGAAGGCCATCAATACGGAGCCGAATTTTGTTTTAAATGTGGCGGTACATTGGATTGATTTTGACCTAAATTTTGTTTAAATGGTATAAAATAGAAATAATGGAAAGCTCTAACTTTTGGCCTTATTTTTTCTTCGCAATTGTTGTTTTACACTTTATTATAGGTTTTGGTTATTTGGCCTATAAAATGTCTTCCAAAAACAAAGAAGAAAGTATCAAAACGAATGATGAAGACTGACTTGCCCTTGCGACTTTATCCAAGAATCTGTTGCTTGTCTCATAACGCCTAGCTGTACTCTCATCCCGTTGTTAAAAACATAGCCTAGTCCTCCGTAAGTTCTATTTCGGTCGTAGATTTCTACTGATCTGTCACCACCAATATCTCTTTGCCCATTTACAAAAAGCTCATTGTATAAAGCCAGGTAAGTGGTTTTTGCAGTAAGGCTCGAATTGTTGAGAGGAATATTGAGAAATAAATTATAACGCCAACGAGTTCGCGGATCTTGATTTTGTACAAATCGTTGTTCAAACCTAAATCTGTGGGTGAACAGAAATCTTTTTCCTATACTTTGAGGTAAAAGGGCTTCTTGATAAATTCTATTTTCAACACCGGACGATTTGCCTTCACCATAAGTTCCGCTGTTGATGTAGCCGTAGCCTGCAGTCAACTTGATATTAGTGTTTTTGGGTCTGTAAGTTAATCCAGTTCTTAGCAAAAGTTGCTCTTGATCATTGATCAAATTCCAGCTACGATATTGGTAGTCGCCCTGAAGCCCCCACTGAGAATTTTTGAAATCATGATTCCAAAAGTACATATACCACATACCTAATTTATCTTCGTCTGGCTGTGCCACACTAGATAATGAACATAGGATTAGGAAACTTAAAAGGCTTATTTTTTTCATAAATGTTTAGTTTAGGCTGGTGTAATATACAATTCCCAGCCAAAAGTTATTACTCGTATTCTTACTCACAAAGTCGCTCAGTCTATAGTCAATACCAGTTTCAATACGATTTTTGTCATTGATTTCATATCCAATAAACGACCCAAGTCGAGCTTCAAATTCTGTCTCATTTTTACTAAATGCTGCCAAGTACTCATTACTTAGTTTAATGTAAAATTCTCTCGGGTCTATTTGTGTTCCTTGAAGAGCCTTTTCAAAACTGAGTCTATACCTTGACCGAAATGTAAAATCTTCTCCCCCTCCAAATGTTTGGTCAATTCCGAATCGATGTCCAAGTCTTTGTTGTCCGAGGTTTTGAATATGATTAAACTGTTGTATAAATCTATTGATGGCTTGCTTGTCTATTATTCGTAGGGTATATCCCATGTTAAGGGAGTTTTTGACCGAGAGTTTGTAAGAAAAAATATTAGTAAAGTCGCTTAATACATATTGATAGTCACTTTTGTTTTTTTCTAATAGTAGTTGTCTTGACTCTAGCGAACTGACAAGTTTTAAGTTTTCTCCCAACTTAGAAGATAAGTTGATTTTGGGTAACAATCCTGCGTTGATTTCATTTTGAGCAACCAAATTTACGCTGATGAGTAAAAGCAAGCTTATATGAAGTAGTTTCAACTTTTCCATGAACTTCTAAAACTCAAGGTTAAAAGTTGATCGTGTTACAATTTGCTTTTTTTCTATAAGTTCACCCTTTTCGGTAAAAAGGTATTCATACATCTTAGAATTGCTGTTTGCTCTACCCTCTACTTCAATTTCATAGGCGATTATAAAGTCAGAAGTTACCTTTTCATTCTTTAAGAATTTTTTAACTGTTTCTAACTCACCGCTCCATTGAATCTGAGTTTTTCGTATTTTAAATTTGTCGAAATCTGATTTTAGTTTGGAGTTAATAGCTTGCTTAGTAGGAGCGTTTAAACTCGAAAATTTAATTTTCTTTTCGATATCCTGGAGTTCTCCGTCATGTGAAAACTCAATACTGAATGTTTTCCCTTTTTTAAATGATTTAGCTTCAATACTCTTTCCCTTATCACTTTCTTCAGCAAACCACTTGAGATTGAGATCGCCAAAGTATTCTTCAGTAAAAGAGGAGGCTTTCGTGGGTACTTCGCTAATAGGTAGGGAATATTCTCTCTCCAATTTAACCTGACAGAAAGTTACATGGTAAAACAATAGTAGGGTTAGAGTAATGATATAATTCATGAACCTTTACTTTTCTATGCTACAAAAATATTTGAAGGGTTTTAGTTTCCATAATTGCTTTTGTAAGGGAATTTTAATGTAGCATTATCATTCCTCGCTAAACTATTCGGTTTGTGCCATTAAGAGTTTACTTAAGTCATGAGTACATATATTCCGCGTTGCTGATGGTCAATAAATGCATTTGTTTAAATCTGATTATACTTCTATTTCGCCGATAATTTGGGAACCAAAGCATAAAGTGAATTAAGATTGGTGGGCTCTTAGTTAATTTTAATTGGTTAAAATTTGGATCAAAAGCTTTCTTGCGTTTGTGTCAGGTTTAGCTTTTTTATTATTCGGTAGGTCTATTTCGGTTTCAGATTTTACTTAAAATTTGATTATTCTTAAATTTGATTGAAAATAAAAATACAGCTATGCGTCCACTACTATCCATAATTCCCCTATTATTTATTGTTTTTAGTCTTAATGCACAGGTGAAAACTGGCTTTGTGGACGAACTGGTTAATGACTCGTGGGACACTCCTGTTGGTATTACTTTTGACGATATGGGAAGGGCGTTTGTTTGGGAAAAAGATGGAAAGGTTTTTCACTTGATGAATAACACGAAGGTCGAACTTATTGATATAGAAGAAGAAGTAGGAAGTTGGTATGATAATGGGATGAATGGCTTTGCGTTGGATCCCAATTATATGACTAATGGATATATTTATCTTTTATATGTAGTTGATAGACACCATTTAATGCATTTTGGGACACCTAATTATAATTCTAATTCCAATGACTATGAATCTGCAACCATTGGTCGGATAACTAGATACACGGTAAGTAATCCAATGACAAATCCTGTTGTGGACTACAATTCAAGATTTGTGTTAGTGGGTTCCACTATTTCAAATGGATTCCCTATAGTAACCGATAATCATGGACTTGGTAGTATTGTATTTGGGACTGATGGTTCACTTTTAGCATCAAATGGTGATGGAGCAAATGTTCATTATGATAATTCAAATAGCCCATTTGCGGTACAAGCTAGAAATGATGGCATACTTAGAATGGATGAAGCACTTAATCACATGAGGGTTCAAGATATAACTTCCCTTTCTGGTAAAATTATAAGGATTGACCCTGCTACTGGTTTGGGTTTACCATCTAATCCCTTTTACGACGCTTTAAACCCAGGAAGCGGGCAGTCAAAAGTTTGGGCATATGGTTTTAGGAATCCTTTTAGATTTACATTAAAACCAGAAACAGGAAGTCATTACATGACTGATGGCAACCCGGGAGTTTTTGTTGTGGGAGAGGTAGGTTGGAATACTAATGAAGAATTAAATGTTATTGATGGCCCTGGTCAAAATTTTGGATGGCCAAAATATGAAGGGATGACGCTTGAACCGGACTTTGGAGATTTTACACCTACATTGAATGGCACACATAAGTTACCAATAATAGAGTATCCACACGACAGTAGCAGTACTGCAAGAGCTAGAATAGGCGGCCAAAATGTTAATTTTGGAACATCCGCTTTTAACTTCCCAGATATCGATGGAGTGTCTGTAATAGGAGGTGTGTTTTATACTGGAACAGCATTTCCAGAGAGCTATCATCACAAGTACTTTATGGGTGATTATGATTCTAAGGGATGGATAAAAACCATGGATTTGGATGCCAATAATGAACCAACAAATTTTGAGCCTTTTGCTGAAGGTGGAAACCCAAATGTCCCTATTTCTATTTCAAACTATCCAACTTGTTTTGCATATAACCCTGTGGATGGGAATATTTATTATACCCGTTTTAAGTACAATGACATAAATGAATTGAGAAGGATTCGTTATTCCCCAATTGGTGGAAATGCCCCTAACGCAATTGCACAATCAAATAAAACATACGGTGCAAGTCCATTGGAGGTCAACTTTTATGGTAACTTAAGTTCAGATCCAGAAAATAATATTGTGAGTTATGAATGGGATTTTGGAGACGGTTCTCCAAAATCAACTTCTGTAGACCCAGTACACACTTTTACCGAAGTTGGAAGAGTAATAAGAAATGTCACCTTGAAAGTGACTGATTCTCAAAGTAATGAAAGCACAACTCAATTAGCTATCCACATTAATAATACCCCCCCAATAATTATTTCAACAAGTATAGACACGCTATATTCTGTTACGACAGCAGAAATTGACATAGAATTAGACTGTGAAGTAAGAGACCTTGAATCTAGCGAAGCTAATCTTACCTATGAATGGACGGTTGAATTAGTACACAATACTCATTCACATGTTGATGCAACTCATACCTCCAAATCGGCTAACATCGAATTATTAAGGACTCCTAATGATGCCAATTTGTATTACTATAGAGTAAATCTAAAAGTAACAGATGAGGATGGCTTGAGTACAGAAATTAATAAGTCAATATTTTTTGATATAAACAACAATGTGGATTTAAGCCCGCCATCGGAAATATCAAATTTGAAATATAGAGTCATAAACGAACATAAGGGGAAGATAGAATGGGATCATTCGACTGACGACAATGGTGTGTACATTTATGAAGTTTATAAGAATGATAAAAAAGTGCAAGATGTAATTCATGGTATGCATTATTATTATGTGAATGACCAGCAAAACGGGATAGCAGCTTCTTTCAAAATTGTTGCTCGTGATAGTAGTGGAAAAGCTAGTGGTGATAAATTTATTTATTTCGATTTTGCTAATCCAACCTGCTTTCCATTAGCTTCTTGTGTTTTCACTGATAGTGCAACTACTTCTCCTGTCCTAAACCTGAATGCGACCTATAGTAGCTCACAAATGAATCTCACATGGAACGCAGTTAATGATACAGATTTTAATACTTATGAAGTACTTCTAAACGGAGTGAAAGTTATGTCTACAGCTTCAAATAATGGAGTTATTGACCATTTTTTGTTTAAAAATGGATGGAATGCTATTCAAGTGCAATCGATGGATAACAACAACAATAGAATTAGCAGTAATACATTTCTTCATTGGAATCTTTCATGTCCAGATAATATTTCACTACTAAGTCCAATAGACGATTATTTAAATGAAATGAAACTTTTGAAAGGTAGGTTATCAGTTCAGGCAGTAAATAAGATAGAAGGTACAACTAGTAATATAAACTATATCTCCGAAGGGAATATTCAATTAAATCCTGGGTTTAAAGTTGAAAATGGGGCGGTTTTTAAAGCAGAAATTAAGGATTGCTTCTAGTAGATATTTTTGTTCTAAGCTTCCATTTCAAGCTCGTGATGTAGGTTCATGTATTTTGCGGGCAACTTGATGCTGACCATTGTACCAGTTGGGAAGCCTTTTTCGTCCTCAAGGTCGTAAATATGAATTGAGTATTCACCTTCAGTTTTTTTAAAGTAATTCTCAAGTCTATCTTGGGTTAGTTGAATACCAATAGATTTGCGGTTGAGCGTTTTATTGGAGTTGATTTCTCTTGATCTTTTTCGTCCTATTCCATTGTCTTCGATTTGGATTTCGACGACATTTTCAGTTGCTTTTTGAACTTTAAGACTCACTCTTTTATCTCCTTCTTTTGAAGAAAGTCCATGCCAGATTGCATTTTCCAAAAATGGCTGGAGGATCATGGACGGGATTTTAATTTGATTCGTGTTAATATGTGGATCTATACTTGTTTCAAAGTTGATTTTATTTGAAAACCTGATGTTTTCAATGTTCATATAGAGTTCCATCGTGGCTAGCTCGTCGTGTAATGTGATATCACGTTCTTGCGAGGTTGTGAGTATCGCCCTTATTAGTTTCGAGAATTTATTTAGATAATATACTGCTTTGTCTTTATCGTTATTGATGATATAAAGCTTTATTGAATTGAGCGAATTAAAAATAAAATGAGGGTTCATTTGAGAACGAAGCATAGTTTGTTCCATGCTTAATAGCTCCTTTTCACTTTTAAGTTTGTGCTGTCTATAGAAAAAGTAAAGTAGACCACTTAAAAGAACCAACACCAATACGAGAGCTGTGAAAAGCTTCTTGTTATCGCTTAGTTTTAGATTTACAAGTTCATTTTCTTTCTCAAGTAGGTCAATGGTGTCTTTCTTTTTTTCCGAATCATATTTCATGATCAGGTTGGCGACGTAATCTTGATTTTCTTTATTGAGAAATTTCTTCTCATTTTCGTAAAAGAGCTCGCTGTATTCAAAAGCTTTCTTAAAGTCTCCCTGCTGCTCACTCAACTTGGAGAGGTGTTTATAGTTCTCTGCAATATAGAATTGGAGGCTATGTTTTTTTGCAACATCCAGTGCCTTTTCAAGGTAAAATTGAGCTTTGGGTAAGTTATTAATTCCTAAGTAACCTCTACCGGTATTGGTATAGGTTTCAACAATATAGTACATATCGCCGTTTTTTTCAGCTACCGAGATAGTAGGTAAAACAAGGTCCAAAGCTTGTTGATATTTACCTTGAAGTATATAGATATTTCCTATGCTATTCTTACAAATCACTCTGCCGTAATCGGAGCTAATACTGTCATTATAAGCCAATGACATTTCAAAAGACTCCAATGCTTTGTCCAATTGACCTTTTTCCTCATAAATACCCCCAATATTCTGGTAGTTTATGGCGAGACCAAGCTTATTATCAATTTTTCGTTCTATGTCCATTGAAAGTGCGAACTCTTTTAAGGCTAGGTCACCTTCCCGCATCGTGAGATATATATTTCCAATGCTATTGTGTGAAACGGCAGTGCTTTTAAGAGCATTGTGGTCATTGAGTCCACTTTTATCAATAAGCTCCAATGCCTCTTGATGGGCGTCCATTCCCTCTTTCACTCTGTCAATTCTTCGATAAACCACACCGAGCATATTTAGGCTGGTTACCTTAAAGATGATGCTCTTACACCTTTCAGAATATACCAATGCTTCTTTATGGACACTTATTGCTTTATCGTATTGCGAGGCATTTCTATAGTTGATTGCTAGTCTATCTAATCCAACGGTCATGCCCTCAGGGTAATCCGCTGCTCTACACTTTTCAATAAACTCTTTGACCAATGTGGTGTCACGTCCTATCTGACCAATTGCGGTATGAACATTTATAAAACTAGTATCTCTTCTTTCTATAACTTCATCTAAACTGAACTTTTGGTTCTGTGCCAAGGCCGAGTGAGCTCCCAAAAGTGTAAAATACACTAGCAAGAGCTTCGTGAAACCTATGATTATGCAAGGCCTGTTCATTTAAAACATATCCAAGAATATTGATTTTCTTTGTCTAGCAACTGGAACCGTTTTATTGTTACTCAGTACTATATACGACTCTGTTTTTAAATATTCTTTGACTTTAGTTAGATTGATTATAAAAGAATTGTGTATTCTGAAAAACTCGTCTCCTGAGAGTTTTTCTTCAATTTTCTTTAACGTTTGTGTTACAAAAATTGTTTTATTGTCTTCGAGGTAGACTTTGGTATAGTTTCCATCAGCCTCACACAAAATGATTTCTTCTGGCATCAGGAAAATGATTTTTCCGTCGCTATTTATTCCTATTTTTTTAGTGGATGAGTTTGTCTTAGAGACAATATCCATGAGTGTCTGTTCAAATTTATCTTTAACAGTACTATTTGAAATTTGCTCTTCAAGCTTTTTTACTGCCTCAGAGAGGTCATCACTATCAATTGGCTTGAGTAAATAATCCAACGCACGCTCTTTTATGGCATTGATACCATACTGATCGTAAGCTGTAGTGATGATAACTGAGAATTGTCGATTAGGGATTTGGTCTAGGAGTTGGAAACCATCCATCCCTGGCATTTCTATGTCAAGAAAAAGCCCGTCGATATCGTCATTTTCTTTTAAGAATTGTAAGGCTAATTGGGGTTTGTCAAATGTACCCACGACTACAACATTTGGGCAGAAATTTTCTAATTCCCACTGCAGCCCTTGTAAGGCTTTTGGTTCGTCATCTACGAGTACTACTTTGATCATCATAAGTTTATAATGTGGTCAATTTATGAATTATTTTTTCTGCTCACTATGATTTTTAGTAAATGGTCGTTTTATCGATGTAGTTGGTCAGAATTACTTATTGCTTGGTAAAAAAGAAGGCGAGCAATAGTATGCTCGCCTTCCCAATTAAAAGAATATGCTTTGATACTAAACCCCAATATCCCACTTAGTGTCCTTCAAAAAATCAATTAATTCCCTGCCCTTTCTTCTCGAAAGTTGTAGCTCTTTCCCATCCTTCATTTTAATGAATTTTGAATTTCCTCTAGTCACAATTTCATTTGCGTAGTTTAAATTGATAAGAAGCCCTTTCCTCGGTGAGAAAAAGCCCCTCTCTTCATTTAACTTAGAAGTAAAAGTTCTAAGCGTAAAAGAGCTAATAAACGATTTACCCTTTGAAAGCTGGAAGTTACTATAGTTGCCATCTCCTTCTATATACTTGATGTCGTCAGTAGGGATGCTGTTTTTGCCGTAATCCATTACTAGGTAGGCATTTCCAGTAGATGTAGTAAAAGTTTTCATGGTTTCAAAGTTTTGGTTTATAAGTCTCTTTGGCGATAAGACATTACAAGCTTAACCTTTAAAACATAACCGTTCAATCAAAATTTACTGGTTGGTAGGTTTTTGTAAATGGTTGGTAAGATTTTCTAAATAGTTGGTTTTTATGCCAAAATCTGTTCGGTTTGGTGTATTTGTGGACACAACCGAAGGCTGAATTGATCAATCTGTGCTTATAACAAATGAAAAGGTCCTAAGGACTAACTGGTCGGGTGGAATCGAAAAGTTTTCCTAATGTCCAAAACTATCACATAGGAGATAAACCCAGTTGCTTTAATAGGGTAGTAGGGAGTTAGTGCTTAACAGCCCAAAGGTAAAATTTCTCCACTTTCTGCCTAGCCCATGGAGTTTTACGAAGGAAAACCAGACTTGAGTTCATGGTTGGGTTATTTTTAAAACAATTGACATTTACTTGTTCAGCAAGCCCTTCCCAGCCATACCTGGCTTTGAGGTAAGTCAGTATTTCTTTTAGCGTAATTCCGTGAAGTGGATTATTTGGTTGTGGATCTGTGTTTTTCATTAGGCCAAATACATGCGTACTTTCTTAGTTTTTAACTTCGTATTATTTAACAGAGCAATAAGTTTATCGGCTTTGGAGTCCAATACACCTACAAATGCACAGTCTTGTTTTAGTTCGATGCTACCAATTTCGTCTTTGCTGAGTCCTCCCACTTTCATGAAATAGCCAGCAATGTCACCTTTGGAGATTTTATCACCTCTTCCGCCTGAAACAAAAACAGTCGCCCAGTTCGTGATTTCAGCTTCTTGTTCCTCACTAGTTACTTCACTTATGTCTGTAGAAGGAAATCCAACCATATAATGTGGTAGTCCGCTCTTAGGATAAGCAATGACATAGGCAGTTCCTTCTGCATTCATTCTAGCGGTACGGCCGTTTCGGTGAATGAACTCTTCCTCTCTATTGGGTAACTGATAGTGAATGATAAATTTTAGTTCAGGAATGTCAATACCTCTTGCCGCAAGGTCAGTAGCAATGATGAGTTGGTGGGTTCCGTTACGAAATTTGATCAACGCTCTTTCGCGATCTTGTTGCTCCATTCCTCCAAAGAAACAACCATGTGCGATACCTTTATCACTCAAAAAGTCGCTCACATACTGAATGTTGTCTTTGTAATTGCAAAATATGATTCCGGGCTCTCCTGCCAAGCTTTTCAATACTTTCTCCAAAGTTTCGAGTTTATCTTTGGTAGGAGAATTGATCATTTTGATTTGCAACTTAGACTCACTATCACCCAAGAAGTCCAGCTTCTGAGGGTTTTTAAGTGCTAAAAAGTTGGGTATCTCGATTCCAGAAGTTGCAGAGGTCAATATTTTTCGTTCTACGGCTGAAAGCGTATTCACAATATCTCTCATATCGGATTCAAAACCAATCTCTAGCGACTTGTCGAACTCATCTAAGACCAATATTTTTAAAGAATCTATTTCAAAAGTCCTCCTTCTCAAATGATCTGCTACCCTTCCAGGAGTTCCTATCAAAAGTGCTGGTGGATGATTGAGGTCCATGCGGTCTTTATTGAAAGATCGACCACCGTAAAAGGCATTAATTTTTAGTCCAGTACCCATTTCTCTAGCAACTTGTTCTATCTGAATGGCCAGTTCTCTAGATGGGACTATCACCACCGCCTGTATTTTGGATAGCTCGGCTCTTAGTTTTTCAACAATAGGAAGTAAAAAAGCCAATGTTTTACCCGAACCCGTAGGCGAAAGCAAGATTACCTCATTTTTAGTGCGAATAGCTGCTTGGGCAGCAATTTGCATTTCATTGAGTGCTTCAATATTGAGTTTTTGGAGTATTCTTGCTTGCATGGTGTAAAGCTACTTTATTTTGCCAAAGTGAGTTGCGAAAATATTTTCTTATCGGCTACAAAAGTGCCAAAAGGTATCAAAGAAGCTAACAATGCCCAAAAGGTAGTGATCAGTTTCCATTTCATCTTATAACTTACTATAAGCACTAAGGCAATGTATGCAAGGAATAAGAATCCATGAGCCGAACCCACAAAGTAATTGGGTTTTGGCATGTCGTAAACATATTTTAATGGCATTGTAACAGCAAAAAGCAAATATGAGCAGCCTTCTGCAAAGCCAATAATTCGTAAGTATTTGACGAGTTTTTGAGTCATTTCTGGGTTAGTGTTATATCAATATAAGGTTAATAGTTTTTTTAGGCTTAAAGTTCTTTTAGGTTAAAGGTTAAAAGTTGAATGGTCTTATTTTTCAGTTGTCGGCTTTGAGCTTTCGGCAATCAGCTTTCGGCTCTCCGAACTTAACCGAAGTACAAAAAAAATACCACGCGGCTTTAGCCCGTGGGTAAACAAAAAGGGCTTTAGCCCCCAAAAACGAGGAATAGGTCTAAAAATAAAATAGTTCTAATCAACGATTATTGGCTGCCTAAAGCTAAAAATTCAATTTCAGGTATTTCCCAAATGCTGTTTTCGAGAAAAACTTTGATAATTTTACCCAAAATGAAGACAATCGAAATTAGGACTGTAAACGTAGTGCAATACCTACAACCCTTGCGAGAGGGAGGTTCGCTACCTGCATTGGTAAAAGCAGATGATGACTTTCTTTATGTTCTAAAGTTTCATGGAGCTGGTCAAGGAAAGAAAGCACTTATAGCAGAGCTAATAGGGGGAGAAATGGCAAGGGCTATTGGCTTGAAAGTACCTGAGCTAGTTTTCATGAATCTTGATGATTCTTTTAGTAAAACCGAGCCCGATGAGGAAATTCAAGACTTGCTAAAGTTCAGTGTTGGCTTAAACCTAGGTCTTCATTTTTTGTCAGGAGCAATAACTTATGACCCATTAGTTTCTAACGCGGACGCACTTTCGGCTTCAAAAGTTGTCCTTTTGGATAGCATCATTTCAAACATTGATCGTACTGCCAAGAATACAAACTTACTCAACTGGAATAAAGAATTGTGGCTGATTGACCATGGTGCAAGTCTGTACTTTCATCATAATTGGGAAAACTGGGAATCTCATCTTGGGCGTACGTTTCCCTCTGTGAAAGACCATGTCATGCTAAATCGTGCTAATGAGCTAACCCAAGCTGCCGAAGAAATCAAAGCTGGACTGACCAAAGAAAAGATTCATGAAATTGTTGAGTTAATTCCGGAGGTTTGGCTAGATGAACCTTCAAATCCATTTACGCCAAGTGAATTACGAGTTGCATATATAGCATTTTTGGAGGCCAAAATAGCTAAGATTGACTTACTTTTAAAAGAAGCAAGCGATGCAAGATAAGGTCATATACGAATATGCGATTTTGAGACTTGTGCCGAAAGTGGAGCGAGAAGAATTCTTTAATATAGGCGTGATTGTATACGCCAGACAAAAGAGATTTTTGGAGTTAAAATTCTCAATTGACGCAATCAAATTGAAAGCAATGAGCTGCGATATTGATATTCAAACGCTCAATAGTTACCTTCATACTTGGGAGTTAATTTGCAAGGGAGGCTCTAAAGGTGGAGCAATTGGCGAAATGGATATAGCTTCTAGATTTAGGTGGCTTGTAGCTACAAGAAGCACAGTCATACAAAGCTCAAAAACACACCCAGGACTCTGTGTAGATCCTAAAGCTGAACTCGAAGAGCTTTTTGAGAAATATGTAATGTAGTCTCGACCCTTTTATTTGAGGTTAGTTTTGATCAAATAATTCAAGTTTTAAACTCAATTTTATAGAGTAGGCAACTGACGTTAAATTAATTGCTTAATATTTTGCAATTTAATTTCACAAAATGAAGTTCTGATTAATAATAAGGGTAACTATTTTTTCCTTGCTCAGAACAAGTAACGAAATAGCCTTATATTTACTACTGAAATTTAAACAACAAGGCAATGGCAAAGAGTCAAGACGCAAAAAAAGCAACAAAAAAAGAGGCACTTAAAACTCCAAAAGAAAAAAAAGAGGAGAAACGTTTGAAAAAACAAGGCCGTAATTAGTAATAACATAAATCCACTTTCGAGTGGATTGTTTTTTTTATAGTCATTCGATTATATGAGTTTTAATATAAGAGCAGTACAAGAAGCCGACTTTTCAAGATTGATAGCTTTGTTCAAAGAGTTTGCGATTTTTGAGAAAAGGCCAGATAAAATGAAGAATACCGTCGAGCAAATGAAGCTTGAAAAAGAGTATTTTAAAGCATTTGTTGCTACTGTTGACGATGAAATCGTTGGTTTTGCGAGTTACTTTATAAGTTACCATACTTGGTCAGGAAAATGTATTTACATGGATGATCTATATGTAACATCATCAGTAAGAGGTGCCGGAATTGGTAAAGCTTTATTGGATGAGGTGATTGATTTGGCAAAAAAGGAAAACTGCAAAAAAGTACGTTGGCAAGTGTCAGATTGGAATAAAAATGCCCAGGATTTTTATAAGTCCATAGGAGCAAGTATATATCAAGGAGAATATGTGTGTGATTTGGATTTAGGAAATACCTAAAAGAAAAGAAATTGGAAAGAATAGGAATTGAGCGTTTTTTGGAGCTAAGAAATCAGACAGTTGTATTGGATGTACGCAGTCCGGGAGAGTACGCTCATGCTCATATTCCTGGGGCAGTCAGTTTGCCATTATTCACAAACGAAGAAAGAAAAGTTGTAGGAACCGCTTACAAGCAAGCGAGTAGGGAAGAGGCAATCAAGATTGGACTAGAGTATTTTGGTCCTAGAATGCGACAAGTGGTAGAACAAGTGGAAGCACTAGGGGCCAAAGAAGTTTTGGTGCATTGCTGGAGAGGAGGAATGAGAAGTGGAGCAATTGCTTGGTTACTCGATTTGTATGGTTTCAAAGTTTCACTTTTAGACGGTGGATATAAAGCATACCGAAATTGGGTTTTGCGACAAATAGAGCAAGAATATAGGTTCAAAATTGTTGGCGGTTATACAGGAACAGCCAAAACTGACCTTTTATACAATCTTATCAAAGAAGAATTTCCTGTCATTGATTTAGAAGGTTTGGCAAGTCATAAGGGCTCGGCATTGGGAGGAATAGGAATGCCACCTCAACCAAGTCAGGAGCATTTTGAGAATACCTTGGCAATGGAATTAGCGAGGCTAAAAACTGAGCCTTTTATCATTCTTGAAGATGAAAGCCAGCGAATAGGAAATATTCAAATTCCTAATGCTATTTATCAAAAAATGAAGGGAAGTACGGTCTACTTTTTGGATGTTCCCGTAGAAGAAAGGCTAAATTACCTTGTGGTTGAATATGGAAAATTACCAATCGAAGAATTGAAAAATGCGATTTTGAGAATCCAAAAAAGACTAGGTGGTTTAGAGACTAAAAATGCTCTCTCTCACTTAGATGAAAATAACTTGAAAGCATGCTTTGAGATATTACTTAGGTATTATGACAAATGGTATTTAAAAGGACTTTTGTCCAAATCAAAATATTTAAAAATAGAAACGAAAAGTGTCGATATAGTGATAAACACGCAATTGTTGAAATCGAATTTTATAACTGAACAGGAATAGGAAATATAGAATGAAAGAAGAAATAAAATTGACCCAATACTCTCATGGAGCAGGTTGTGGATGCAAAATATCTCCCAAAGTGTTAGATGTGATATTGAAAGGCAACATTTCGATGCCCAATAATGAGCGATTAATTGTTGGAAATAGTAGTAAGGACGACGCTGCGGTACTCGACTTAGGAAATGGCACTGCACTCATCTCAACGACCGATTTTTTCATGCCAATTGTTGACGATCCTTATAATTTTGGAAGAATCGCCTCAGCCAATGCAATTTCGGATGTGTATGCTATGGGAGGAAAGCCGGTTTTAGCAATAGCTATTTTGGGCTGGCCTATTGATAAATTATCTCCAGAAGTTGCTCAGCGAGTAATAGACGGAAGTAGAAGTATTTGCTTAGAAGCAGGGATTTCGCTTGGCGGTGGTCATAGTATCGATTCTCCAGAGCCAATATTTGGCTTAGCCGTAAATGGGATTGTTGACATTAAAAACATAAAGCAAAATAATAAAGCAGAAGAAGGTGATGTGCTTTTCTTAACAAAGCCAATAGGCGTAGGGATACTTACAACTGCGGAAAAGAAAGGTTTGTTGAAGCCTGAGCATACGGAACTTGCTGCAAAGCAAATGATGCAACTCAATAAAATAGGAGAGGAACTAGGGAAATTAGAATCTGTAAATGCTATCACTGATGTAACCGGTTTCGGACTACTTGGTCATCTTACCGAAATGGCAGAAGGCAGTGAATTAAGTGCTGAAATTTATTCAAGCAGGGTTCCATTGATATGCGAAGAGCTTAAAGAATACATTTCTGCTGGAGCCGTTCCTGGTGGATCAAATAGAAACTGGGACAGTTATGGACATAAAATAGGTGAGTTGACTGATTTACAAAAAATCCTTTTTGCTGATCCCCAAACTAGCGGTGGCTTGTTAGTGTCGGTAAGTCCTGAAGCTGTTGATGAGGTTCAGGCTCTTTTTGCTGACAACAACTTGGAAGCCTTTCTTGAACCTATTGGAAAAATGGTTAAAAAGGGTGAAAATGTTGTGGAGATTTTGGCTTGACAGTTTAAAACTCAAAAGTTTTCAAAACCCGGTGAGGTTTGGGAACGTCTTAAGCCGGATTGCCTTGCCACAAGGCGTAATTTCGACTAATTATTTGCTTTAGCCGCAAAATTTGAATCCCATAATTTTAAGAATATATTTGTCCTCAATTTCAACCACCATATAAAATGAAGTATATCTTATTAGTTTTAGCTACTTTTCTAGCTATAAGTTCCTGTCAAAATAGTTCTGAAAGTAATGCTGATCAAATTACCATTGGCGTAACAATGCTCAGTATGCAAAATGAGTTTATTGTAAACGTTGCGGATGAGATGCAGAAAAAGGCAGACGAAATGGGCGTGAAACTCATCATTGTTGATGCCGAAAGATCAGCCCTTAAGCAAATGGAACAAGTAGAAAGCTTTATCGCTCAACAAGTGGATGCGATCATCATGAATCCTTGTGAAGTGGAAGCTAGTTCGCCAGCGGTAGCAAGAGCAATTGCTGCAAAAATTCCGATTATCAATGTGAACTCAGAGACAAGTGCCACACCAACTGCATTTGTAGGTTCCAATGATGTTGAGTCTGCCAGAATTGCCATGAACTACATCGCCGAACGCTTGGGAGGAAAAGGAAAACTACTCATGATTCATGGGTTTATGGGACAAGCGGCTCAAATTCAAAGGGAAGAAGGAGCTAAAGAAATACTGAAATCATATCCTGAAATTGAACTCATTGCAGAACAAACTGGTGAATGGGATCGATCAAAAAGCATGGACCTCATGCAAAACTGGATTCAGTCTTACGGAGATGGTATTGATGCCGTTTTTGCTCATAATGATGAAATGGGCATGGGTGCAGTTAAGGCATTAGAAAATGCTGGGATGAAAGACAAAGTGATTGTAGTAAGTATAGATGCCATCAAAGATGCATTGCAAGCTGTACAAAAAGGAAGCTTAGATGCCACAGTTTTTCAAAACGCTCAGAAGCAAGGCTCCACTGCCATAGAAACGGCTTTGAAATTAATCAAAGGAGAAACTGTAGATCAGCAAACGCTCATACCATTTGAACTTGTAACGAAAGAGAATGTTGATCAGTTTTTGAAATAAGAAAGCAATTTTGCAAGAGGTATTGGGCAATAGGGTTTAGGTATTTGGTACATCTATTTTCGCTTTGTATTTTTTAATCTCCCGATAAACGAACCTCCAATTTCCCTTTTCCATCTTTTACCGTATAAGCAGGGATTAAGATTTCAACTCTTTTAAGGTTTGGAATAATTTTGTCGATCTCAAGAGGAGGTGGGTCAAAGGATGTAACCGAAACTTGCAAATTACTTGGCGACTGAATACTCAACTTCAATTTTTTTCCACTTTGGCTCAGTATTGCCCCGTTTGCAGTGGTTTGGACTTCTGCAGTGGTCATCATCGCCCATCTTAGATATTTCGTACTTTCTAAGGTTTCAAACTCATCAGTGATGATAAGAGAGCGGTCACTTTCTTTTGTAAATGTCCTTTTTAATGATTTTAATTGACCTTCTAAAGGAGGAGTCATGTCGATTTCAATTTTTGGGTTTTGCCCTTTCGTGAAATTGGTAATAGCTGCCCTTCCTTTTACATTGAAGCGTTCATCATTCACCGAAATTGTGCTATGAGTAACATTTCCTTTGGTCATAAGTGACCATCGAGGGCTGTTTTGTGACATGTCCGACAACGGAAATCCAATTTTATTCAATAAGTAATATTGTTGGTTACCGGGATCAATGGACCAACGGACCCCATCAAGGTCAAATACAAAAGAACCAGCATCAATATTACCATGACTCAGTTGTGCCAATCCACCTTTTGCAGCAAGAAAGAAATCATTGGTCTCACCTCTCACTACAGCGATTGGGTTAATCCCGTCGCCAAACCATTGTTTTGGTATGTCTCCTTTTGTTTTAGGACTGTATTGAGATAACCAAATAAGGCCAGGGCCCATCATTCCGCCTTTTGTTTCGCCTGGGTTTTGGAAGAATTCTTTGTCCAGATAATTTGAATCTCCTGTTTTAGCTGCAAACCAAGATAACAGAACTGAGCCTCTTCCATTTGGTAGTTCTTGTGAATCTGAAAAGTTAAAAAACTGACCTTGAGGAGAAAGTGTAAGCAATCTGAATGCTGCACTATTCATAAAACCAGGGCTGGCAGATAAACCAAAGTCCTTACCCAAAGCTGTTGTTAGTACTTCTGATGCTACAACTCCGTAACTGGTTCCATATTCCCAATAGGATGGGCCTTCGGGATAAACACCATCTGGAGCATATGCTTCTAGCGAACCTGTGATGTCGTTTAATGCTCGTGAAATGGTTTTAGCTGCTAAGTCGTAGTTGTCTTCTGCGATTGTTAGTGACGCGATAATCATTCCCGAATGGCAAATGGTATTCCAATTATTGTTGCCTTTGAGCCAAAACATTCTTTCTCCATTTTCATTATAACTCGGCAGTATGGCTTTCTCAATTAAGGACTTTTTGGCAAGTTGAACTGTTTTTTTGGGAAGTACGTCTCCAGTCCAATCCACAGCCATGGCAACCGCAAAGGACATTTCAGCTACGTCAAGAAAGTGTATGGGATTCCAGTCAATGAAATTGCAAACGGCATTCAGCTCTTCATCTATTCGCTGGAGCATTCTTTTGTCTTTATCTATTCTATATACAAGAGATAAAACGCTCATTCTTCGCATCATTTCGCGAGAAACAAACAGCAAGCGAAAGCCTTCTAACTCTCTTTTAACCAAAGGCTCCTTTAAAATATCCTCGGCCTCCGCTTTCAGAAAACTGTAGTAGTTTGCAACTAGTGGGTCACTTTTTAGCTTGGCTTTAAGATTCTTTTCTATTGCTGGGTTTAAGATCAGTCTTGGATGTTGCTTAGAGAGATTTTGCTTTAAATATTCGGCAGTAATAGGATTCTCCAAAACCAATTTTTGCTTTTGAGCTTGCGAGCAAAAGCTAGCTAAACTCAAAAGCAAAGTTAGTAGTAGTCCTTTGATAGGAAACTGTGTCATTTTAATATTTTATGGTTCAATAAATGAGTCGCTTTTATGTTTAGAAATGCCTTTTTCTGTTAAAAAGATATATACTTACATAAAACTAGGATAAGCTAGCGAAGCTCCTTCATTCTTCCCATTTTTGATCAATTTCGTATGCGAAAAGGATAGTTTTAATACTATTTCTTAGTTTTTTAACTTCCCAAATAGCCACTCATTTTTCAATTCCTGTTGCTCTGGGAATGTCCAATGCTGTGTTTCTTGAAAAATATGAAGCTCTTTTTTAGCATTGATGAGATTGTAAGCCGCAAACATTGAAGTAGGAGGGCATACGTTGTCATTGTAACCCCAACTGTACCAGCCTTCTACTTTTACAAATCTTGCAAAATTGGCAACGTCATAATATTTAGAAGTCTCAATCTTCTCTGGTTTGTTTGTGAAATCATCTTTGAAGATTTTAGGCCATCCACCTGCTCGCCCATTCAGAAAACCTGTCATGTCAGCCAATGCTGGGTAAAATGCCGCCAAGTAGTCAATTCTGCTATCTAAGCCGGCTGTAACAATGGATAATGCTCCTCCTTGGCTTCCACCAGTGACACCAATATTATTTCCGTCAAAACTATCGAGCGTGTATATAAAATCAACAGATCGAACACATCCTAAATATACTCTCTTGTAATAAGCCTTGTCTTTGTCATCTAAGTTAAAGGTCTGATAACCATTAAGAGCACCATATCGTAAGTTATCATACACTTCTTGATCTAAGTTGACAGGTATGCCATGAATACCAATTGTGAACGAAACAAAACCATTTTCAGCTTCGGATACATCTCCGTAGTATGGGCGAACACCCGCTCCCGGTACGTGCAAAATTGCAGGGTATTTGCCCGGTGCTTTTGGCGTACAAAGTATACCATATATTTTACCAGAAATATTGTCAATGCTTACATGGTATACATTTACTTTTGAAGTGCAACGCTCGGGTAGTAAGGTTAATACAGGATTAATGGGTACTTTGCTTAAGTCCGATTTCCCTTTGTTCCAAAAAGCCTCAAAATCGCTAGGTAGCGTTGTAGTAGGCTTTATTTTTTCGGGAGAAAATGCGGCTGTGGCGTAAGATGAATATGTTTTGCCATCAACTTCTACACTGGCAGTACAACGTAGGAAACCGGCTTCTTTGAACTTGTTTGATTTTACGCTTGCAACACCTTTTTTTAGAGTCAGTTTTCCTGTATCCCAAGCATCCATTAATTCTGGTTGAATCACATAAGAAATCTCTATTCCTTCAACGGGTACATTATTTTTTAATACGGTGATGTTGAATTCTGCTTTATCACCTGACTGATAATTCCAATCTGCATGATCAGGACTTACGATAACTTGAACTAGCTCTCGTTTTGGTTGAGCTAAAAGAATTGAGCTAGAGCTTAAAAAGCATACAAAGAGTAGGCAATAAAAATGTTTTACTGAAAATTTCATTTATGAATTTGTTAGGGTTGAATTTACTGCAATGCAGTTAAACTTCAATTTAGCAAATCCAATTGGATTAATAGGCACTCAGTTTCCTCATTTAGTAATACGAAACAAATGCTTTTAATGAAAAGTACTTTTTGCTAAAATTTATAAAAAGCTAGGGAGAAAACTCTTACGGTCAATAAAAATTAAACCACATCACTGTTTTCAAAAAACGTGGGTACGAATAGCTATTAGTCGAGCTAATTTTATGAAAAGCGGTTAGGAAAATGATGTTCTAAATCTGCCTTTTTAGGCATGAGAAGGGTTTAGAAATGATGTGATCAAATACAATCCTTGGGGTATGCCTTTCCAGTCAAGCACTCAACAAATACTGATGGTATCGGTTTGATAAGTGCTCATTGACAGTCACATAGCCCGAATAAAGAGCTAGCAAAGAATTAGGAAATTAGGTTTCTAGGATTGCAATCAAACACTTACTTTTTCAGTCTTGGCTTTTTCAACACTTCCATATGCTGGACATTGTTTTTTCTGACAAGATGCAAAGATTGCGGAACCTATTATTAGTAAAGCGACAAGTTTCAATTTCATTTGTTATTGAGTTTTTGAGTAGTCTAATTCAAAAAACGAACCAATTACCTACTTATTTTCAATTTGTTGTGATTTCTGTTTTATCCTCTAGCAATTCATCAAGTGTATCCACCTTGGTAATCAATTGCTCAGGCTTTGCCCTGTCGTTTCTATAACCAAGTACTTGCATCATTGATTCCTCGTCTTGTTCCTCGGCAAATAGCTCGGTTGTAAGGTTTCCATTTTCGTCCATATCAACCAATACATGCTTTGGGGCTGGTATCAAGCAATGTTGAATTCCGCCATAGCCGCCAAGCGATTCTTGGTATGCACCAGTGTGGAAAAATCCTATAAACTGTTCTTGTGCCTCGTTCTCCTCAAACATCGGCATGTATAAATCTTCGGAGTGGGCTTCGGTATTGTAATAATCCGCTGAGTCGCACGTGAGCCCACCAAGATTCACCTTGGCATACGGAGCATCCCAGTTATTTATTGGCAACATGATGTATTTTTGACCAATACCCCAAGAGTCAGGTAATTGAGTTATGAAAGAGCCATCAATCATGTACCAAAGCTCACGATCGTTTTGTTGCTTTTTGTCAATTACTTTGTATATCGTCGCTCCACTTTCTCCCACAGTATAACTACCAAACTCAGTCAAAATATTAGGTACAGGAACACTGTTTTTGTTACAAATCCACTGAATGTTCTCAATGATTTCGTCAATCATAGACTGGTAGTCATAGTTAAATACTACCGAAGTTTGAATAGGTAAACCACCACCAATATCAATGCTATCTAGTTCGGGGCATATCTTCTTCAGCTCACAATACTTAAACATGAAACGAGTCAATTCCGACCAGTAATATGCCGTGTCTTTGATTCCCGAGTTTATGAAAAAGTGAAGCATTTTCAATTGAAACTGCTTGTTCGGCTTAATTTTATTTAAGTATAAATCATCTACATCCTTATACCTGATTCCAAGTCTAGAAGTATAAAAAGAGAAGTTTGGCTCTTCATCTGTTGCGATTCTTATCCCGAGTTTCACAGGCTGCTCTGCATCCACATGGTTGATATAGTGATCTACCTCTCTTAAGTTATCAAGTACTGGCACCACATTGGTAAAACCGTCATTGATCATTCCAGTAATATAATCGAGGTAGAGCGGTCTTTTGTGACCATTACACACGATATATGTGTTTTTGCTAACCTTCCCTTCTTTGAACATCGCACGAATAATCGGCATGTCAAATGCAGAAGATGTCTCTAAATGAACGTTGTTTTTCAGAGCTTCGTCGAGCACATATTTGAAATGAGAGCTCTTCGTACAGTAACAATAAGTGTATGTACCACTGTAATTGTACTTTTTCATAGCATTCTTAAACAACAACCTTGCATGGCTGATATGCTCACTTATTTTTGGCAAATAAGTAAGTTTCAGTGGAGTCCCATATTTTTTAATAATATCCATAACAGGCACATTATTAAATAATAAGTTGTGGTTTACATCCACTCCAAACTCCCTTGTAGGAAATTCAAAAGTCTGTTGAATTAGGTCTATGTAACGTTTCATCTAGTATAATTTCAATTCCTTAGTGCTATTTGAGCTTTTAGGCTAGTGCAAAAGTGATATAAAATTCACAAATTGCAACCCTAATTCCTGTGAAAATGCAGGTGTTTTTTTTGGGCAGCCCCACTTTGGTGTGGCCGGGCTTTCCGCTTTACTCCCTCTCCATTGCATGGCGAGCGGGTATCGCTGCAATCCCTTTTGCACATTTCGCATCCCAAAATGTTAGATTTCGGACTTATTTTAGATGTTAAATATTTTATGAATAAAACTCGGGTTCATTTTATTGCAGTAGGTGGTGCCATCATGCACAACTTGGCATTGGCACTTCAAAGCAAAGGGTATATTGTTACCGGATCAGACGATGAAATCTACGATCCTGCAAAAAGCCGCCTCCAAAAAGCAGGTATTTTACCTGAAACAATTGGTTGGTTTCCAGAAAAAATATCTAGTGAGTTGGATGCCATTATACTTGGTATGCATGCTCGCAAAGAAAACCCAGAGTTACTAAAAGCTCAAGAACTTGGCCTCAAAGTGTATTCTTTTCCTGAGTATGTTTTTGAGCAAAGCGAACATAAACAAAGGGTAGTTATAGCTGGTAGTCATGGTAAAACCAGTATTACGAGCATCATTCTCCACGTACTGAAGTTTCATAATCGTAAGTTTGATTACCTCGTAGGTGCTCAGATAGAGGGTTTTGACCTCATGGTACAACTTACCGAAGACGCCCCTATCATCATTATGGAAGGTGACGAATATTTGAGTTCAGCTTTAGAGATGAAATCCAAGTTTCTTTTTTATCATCCACATATCGTTTTGGTGTCTGGAGTGGCATGGGATCATTTCAATGTTTTTCCTAAGTTTGAAGACTACGTTGCTGCTTTTGAACAACTAGCAGATGGAATTCCAAAGGCGGGTTCTATCATTTATGACGAAACAGATGATATTGTAAAAGTAATAGGGGATAAAGAACGAGAAGATGTTAATCGTTTTCCTTATAAAGCTCACCCATACACTGTCAAAGACGGAAAAGTTGCACTTAAAACTGATGACGGGGCAATTCCTGTAAAGATTTTTGGTGAGCATAACATGAAAAATCTCATGGGAGCTAAGCTTGTTTTGGATCGCTTAGGTATCAATGAAAGCATGTTTTACCAAGCCATTAAGACTTTCGGAGGGGCCGCTAAGCGATTAGAAAAACTAGACGAAAACAAGCATACAGTTATTTATAGAGATTTTGCTCATGCTCCATCTAAAGCAAAAGCAACTACCGAAGCTACAGCAGAGCTTTATGCCGATCGTAATTTGGTGGCATGTTACGAGTTGCACACATTTAGTAGCTTAAATAAAACGTTTTTGCCGCACTATGCAGACTCACTTAACGCTGCTGATACAGCAGTGGTATTCTATAGCCCACATACTATAGAAATGAAAAAGATGCCTGCACTCAACGAGGCCGAAGTAAAAGCTGCATTTGGAAGAGAAGACCTTAATGTTTTCACAGACCGAGCAGCATTAGAAAGCTTCCTAAAAGCTCAAAACTGGTACGAAAGTAATCTCTTACTTATGTCCTCTGGTACATTTGGTGGTATGGATTTCAAAGCCTTTGGTAAAGATATACTAGCATTACCAGTCACTAAAACCAAACGTGAAAGGAAGGGTACCATGCTTGGGCGTTTTTTGAAAAAGAAAAGGAAGTGATTTCATTAATGAGTATAAATTCATGAACAAGCTATTTCGATTTAAGCATTTTAAGTTTAGTTGGCAGCTTGGATTGACACTCATTCTTTTATTCAGTATACCAAGGTTCTTTCTTGTTTTAAAAGCAAACAAAACTGGTAACTACCAATTCACATCATTTGTGTTTTTGGTAATGATATTGAGTCCATTTTTACTACTAATGAAACAAGGTAGAAATGCAATTGGTATGAAAATGCCAGGGAGTATTAAGTGGCTAGCTTTATCATTTATACTTGGGGTATTGGCAAGTTCATTGGCTTTTTACTTGGGAAAACTTCTTTATCAAGATACCATTGAGAACTGGTTTGTATACATATCAAAATCATACAGCAGTATTCCTGCAAGTGAATTAAATGGAGATGGGAAATTCACCTTCTTTGCAATGTTTGCTTTGGTAGGGATGACCTTTAGCCCTATAGGTGAGGAGTTGATGTATCGAGGCTTAATCCACGAAAGTTTTGTTCCAAAATTTGGAGATAGAAAGGCTTCTATTCTTGACAGTTTAGCATTTGGATTAGTGCATTTAGCTCATTTTGGACTTATTTTCAGAAGTGGTTCTTGGGACTTGTTATTGATACCCGGCATGATTTGGGTAACATTGATGTATCTCTCTAGTAGGCTTTTTTTCTTTTGTAAATCCAAAACGCAGTCAATTTTTGGAGCCATATTATGCCATGCTGGCTTTAACTTCGGAATGACGTACTTTATATTTTACCATATCTTTTAGTTAGTATTGAAATTAAGGTTTGAACTAAAATATCATAAACATGATAGACACAAGCCACCACGACGAGCGAATTGCAAAAATGACATTTGCATCTGTATATCCACATTATGTCACTAAAGTGGAGAGAAAGGGTAGGTCGGTAGCAGAATTACATCAAGTTATTGAGTGGCTTACTGGCTACGATGATTCTAAAATTCAAGAGCTTATTGATTCAAAAGTTACTTTCGAAGAATTCTTTCGGGATGCTCAACTGAACGTGAATGCAAATCTAATTACTGGGGTAATTTGTGGTTATAGAATAGAAGGAATTACCAATACTTTGACCCAGCAAGTGAGGTATATGGATAAGTTGGTAGATGAACTGGCCAAAGGCCGTAAAATGGAGAAGATATTACGAGTCCCAAAAGAGAAGCAGTAGAAATCTATCCCCAAAAACATTAGATTAGCGTATATTGGGGTATGCTACATGGCTGACTATTTTTAAAGTGTACGTAAAAATGAGAAGTGAAGTTTATAAAAACAGATATTAACGAAGAAATTAATAGCCTTAGAGTCAAGCACTATGAAAATTTAAAGGCACCCATTGATGCGATGTGGGAATTGCTTTATATCGCCTCTTCTCAACATTATTTAATAGATCACAATGAAGGTCACATTGGTTATTGCTGCATTGATGAAAATAATTCGCTCATTCAGATTTTCCTTTCGGAAGATTCAAGTTTTTTAATGGAAAAGGTGGTTTCTGAGCTTATAAGTTTGAAGCTTATCTCTTCTGCAAGCCTGAGTACAAATGAGCCAATTGGCTTCAATGCATGCTTATCTCATTCAAAATCAACTACGGTAAATACCTTCTGTTTCCAACATTTAAATAAAGAAATGGAGGTGAATTCAACATTGGAAATAGAACTGGTTTCAGCTAAAGATATTCCAGCAATTAAGGTATTTCTAAAGGAACAAGTAGGTATGGACGACTCATTTGGCTACACCGAAAACCTTGTTTCCAGAAAGGAGATCTTCATGGTTAAGGAATCACAAGTTATTATTGCAACTAGTGAGTGCCGAATGAGTGATACTCAACCCGATTTTGCCGATTTGGGTATAATTGTAAAGAAAGGTTACGAAGGCAAAGGTATTGCTACAGAAGTAATGAGAATGCAAGTAAATCGAGTATTAAAAGCCAGCAGAAAACCAATTTGCTCAACTACATTCGATAACATAGCTTCCAAGAGAACTATCGAAAAGGCAGGGTTTTATTGTTCCAATATAATTTTTGACATTAGATTTTAATACACAAGGTAGAGTGTACAATTGCTAAAAAAAACATGCCAACTAAAACTATTTTAGTCACTTCTGAAATAATGCAAACTGCTCTTTTTAGCCTGTTTGTGAAATATGAATTCAGTAAAGAAAAGGCTGAATTGTTGGCTAAAGTGTACACAGAGAGTACGCTTTCAGGAGTAAACTCCCATGGAATAAATCGAGTGCCTTTATTCATTGATTATGTAGAAAAAGGCTTGGTTAAAGTTAATGCTGAGGCCATCAAAGCCGAAACCTTCGGCAGTATTGAAAGGTGGGACGGTAATCAAGGACCTGGAATTATCAACGCAGAGATCTGTACGAATAGAGCCATAGAATTGGCGAAGCAGCATGGCATGGGAATGGTCGCTTTGCGAAACACCAACCATTGGATGAGGGGTGGAGCTTATGGTTGGCAAGCAGCTGATGCTGGTTGCATTTCTATACTATTTACTAATACGCAACCCAATATGCCGCCTTGGGGTGGAAAAGAAAGTCGAATTGGTAACAATCCGTTTGTTGTATCTATTCCGCGAGATAATGGTCATGTGGTATTGGATATGTCACTTTCGCAATTTGCCTTTGGCAAAATCAACGAATATAGATTGAAGGGTGAAAATTTGCCATTTCCTGGAGGATGGGATGATAAGAATGAGCTCTCAAATGACCCAGAAAAGATTTTGGCAAAAGAACGCGGATTACCGATCGGTTACTGGAAAGGCTCAGCTTTGTCAATAATCCTTGATATGTTAGCTACACTTTTGTCTGCCGGTGATTCTACGTTCAGAATTAGTGAAAAGGAATTTGAAACTGGTATTTCGCAGGTTTATCTTTGTATTTACCCCAAGCTGTTCAATGATAGGGACTTACAAGAAAAACTCATCAACGAAATTATAGCTTATACTCACGATGTGCCACCAATGCATACGGGAGATCGAACTTATTTTCCTGGAGAAAGAAGTGCTATGACTAAATCTCGAAACCTGAAAAATGGTATGCAAGTAAGCGATAGTGTATGGCAAAAGGTATTGGAGCTTTTGGGCTAAAACTTATTTCAAGTTTAGGCTTTTACATTGTAAATGGTTTTTATGTAGCGATATGTCCTCCAAACAAGTATAATCTCGGCAAAACAACACACTACAAGGTTTTTCTCCATTACTTTGCAAAATGATTACTTTCGATGATTTCAAGATCAAAAAACAATTACGCAATGCCATTGACGATTTAGGCTTTGAGAAACCTACGTCTATTCAGCAGGAGTCTTATTCTCCTATTCTGGCTGGCTCCGATTTTGTAGGAATTGCTCAAACCGGAACTGGTAAAACTTTTGCCTATTTGCTACCAATTTTGCAGGATTTGAAGTACTCGGAGCAAACTCATCCAAGGGTTTTAATCCTCGCACCTACGAGAGAGTTGGTCATTCAAATTGTAGAACAAATAGAAAAACTGACGCCTTATCTCACTGTTAGAGTTTTGGGTGTATATGGTGGTACAAACAATATCAACCCACAAAAGCAAGCCGTAGTAGAGGGATTAGATATCATCGTGGGAACTCCAAGAAGGTTATATGACCTTGCTGTTTCTAATGTTTTGCGATTAAAAGCAATTAAAAAACTTGTTATTGACGAAGTCGATATCATGTTAGATTTTGGTTACAAAACACAGTTGAAAAACATTTTTGACCATCTTCCTGTTAAGCGACAAAATATCCTTTTTTCGGCTACCATGACTAATTACGTGGATGATCTAATCGATGACTTTTTGATTAGTCCGGTAAAGAAAACCATTTCTATTAGCGGTACGCCATTGGAGACGATCAGTCAAGAAACCTATGCTGTGCCTAATTTTTATACCAAGGCAAACTTGTTGAATTACTTACTAGAAGACAAGGAGGAATTTAGTAAAGTATTAATTTTTGTAGGTACCAAAGTGAATGCAGATCGTCTTTCTGAGACATTAGAGTTTGGGTCGCAAGTAGCCGTAATACATTCTAGCAAAGAACAAAATCATAGAACAAACTCAATTGAGAAGTTTGAAAATGGAGATTGTAGAATTCTCATTGCCACAGACGTAATTGCTCGTGGTATAGATATTGAAAAAATCTCTCATGTTATCAGTTTTGATGTTCCTTTTTATCCCGAAAACTACATCCACAGAATAGGACGTACTGGTCGAGCTGAAGAAAGTGGGAAGGCGATTCTACTATATACAGAGAAAGAAATAGAGCTAAAAGAGGCCGTTGAAAGCTTAATGAACTATACGATTCCACTAAGCGAAATTCCTGAAGAAGTAGAGAGGTCTCACCAACTCACACCAGAAGAAAAAGACAAGCCTGTAGATGAACTCGCTGACAATCACAAAAACACAACGATAGAAGTTGGTGCTGCTTTTCACGAGAAATCTGCAAAGAATAACAAAGAAAAGGTTGAAAGGATAAGCTACGAAAAGCAACTTAAAAATAGATACAAGAAACCAATAAGAAAGGGGGATAAAATCCAGAATTTGAAAAAGAAGAATAAGAAATAATACTTCTTTTAAAAGGAAAATTTCCTCCAAGATTGGTAGCTTTTAGATCATTTAAGTCTTGGTTATGCTATTGTTTCAGAAAGGCTTATTTCGTAACTTATGAAGATAAACGGACAAGCAATTGATAGATAATATTAATGATTGGATTTCCCAACATCCAACTACTACCAATATCATAAAGTATTTGGTATGGATACTCGTGATCCTCCTCATAGTTTCATGGATCAGGCAATATTTAAAGAAAACGCTTCCTGATAATTCAGTAAAGTATAAAACTCAAAAAGGTGTTGAAATTATCGGTTACTTCTTAGTGGTGATTGTCACTGTTTCCTACTTCACGGGTAGCATAAAAGATTTTGGGTTGGCAGTGGGTTTTCTTACGGCTGGCATCACAATTACTTTACAGGAGTTGATTTTGAGTATTGCTGGCTCCTTTTATATCTTTTTTGTGCGAGTATATAAACCCGGGGATAGAATTGAAATCAACGGAATTAAAGGGGATGTAATCGATATTGATAGTATTTATACCACCATGATGGAGATAGGAGAGTGGGTTTCTAGCGATAATTATAGTGGAAGAATTGTGAAGTTGAGCAATGCATTTGTATTCAAAGGGCCTGTGTACAATTATTCTCAAGACTTTCCTTTTGTGTGGGACGAATTTAACCTGCCCATTAGGTATGGATCCGACTTGGAGTTAGCAAAGTCCATTGTGATCTCTGTTGCTCAAGAAAAACTGTCGGACTATGTGAATGCTTCGGTAGAGGAATGGAAAGCCGTGGTAGCAAAATATTACATAGAAGACGCAGTTGTAGAACCAACTTTGGCAATTACATTGACAGACAATTGGGTTCAGTTTAATCTCAGGTACATCGTTGACTATAAAAAAAGAAGGATCGTCAAAAACGAATTGAATCAAGAAATAGGAAAGAGAATAGAGCTAACCAAAGGAAAGGTTATTCTTGCATCTGCAACTTTCGAAGTCGTGAATATACCTACTGTCAAATGGAGCGAAGATAAAGGAGCTGGGAAGCAGTAAATCCTTTAAATCTAATGGGTAAATGTTAATTTGAGTATTTGGAAAAATGAAGAAAAGCTATACCTACTTTTTATTTGCATGCGTGATCCTCGTTATGTTTTCTTGTCAAAAAGGGTATAATCAAAAGTCTGCAATCGTGAAAACGAAGCTGTTATTTGAAGATAGTGGTTCCAAAAACTGGAAAGATAAATGGATGCTGGATGGTGAGAAATCCGAAGTCATTAATTCTCGAAATGGAATGGAACTCATTGCTGGCCCCGAACATGGAAATGACTCCTCTCATACTGTGCTTTGGACCAAACAAATTTTTGAAGGTAACATCTTGATTGAGTACGATTACACAAGGACAGATACTACAACGAGATGCGTGAATATTCTCTATTTTCATGCTACGGGTAAAGGTGATTCTGAATACCCAAGCGATATAGCCTTGTGGAACGAAAAACGGAATGTACCACACATGAGCACCTATTTTAATAACATGAAAACATATCACATCAGTTATGCTGCATTTGCGGCTAAAGAGTATTCTGGTGATAATGACTACATACGATTGAGAAGGTACAACCCTACAAAAGAAGGACTAGGTGGGACAGATATCGCTGGGGATCATTTCGTTACGGGACTTTTCAAAACTGGAGTGACTTATCGTATAAAAGTTCTGAAGTATCAAAATCAAATTGAAATGCATATTGAGAACAAAAGAAATGTATCTGATCACTTGATTTGCAAATGGGATGTGTCAGCTTATCCCTCGTATGAGTTAGGTAGAATTGGCTTGCGACATATGTATACACGCAATGCTATTTATAAGAACTTTAAAGTTTGGGAGATTAAATGATAACTCTAATACGATGTTATCAAAATCAAAGTCGCAGTGTATATGAAATTTGATTTAAGCCTTGAAAGCCTTATTTTAGAATTAGGATAGGCCACTATCTGTAATATTTTCATCAAAAAGCATTGAATAATGGAGCCAGCACTTAAAACAATGATTGATAACATGCCTGCAAAAACAGGTAAATCATTAGAAGAATGGAAAAAGATTTTGAAAACGAAATCTTTTGAAAAGCATTCTGAAGGAGTTAAGTTTTTGAAGTCCGAATATAATGTTACACATGGTTTTGCCAATACGATTGTGACTCTTTCCAAAGAAGAAAAGAGTTCATCGCAAGATCTTGTGCATTCGCAATACAATGGGAAAGAGAACCTTTTTCCTATTTATGAGGAACTCATAAAGTTTGTGAAAACTTTGGGATCAGATGTGATAATTACACCCAAAAAAGAAAGCGTAAGTATAATCCGTAAACGACAGTTTGTGTTGATTAAACCTGCTACAAAAACAAGAATCGATTTAGGTTTTAAATTGCCAGATAAACCTACTACTTCGAGGTTAGAAAACTCAGGTCCTTTTGGTACGATGTGTACGCATCGAGTGAAGGTTTCGGCAATAACCGACATCGATAGTGAATTAAAAGGTTGGATAGCAGAGGCATACGAAGTATCAAAGTAAATTTCCTTGATAAAAAATCCCTTTTTGGAATAGTGAGCTAACACATTGTAAGCATTAAAATGAATATGACAAAAAGTAAATTAATTGCTCTTACAGTACTAGTCTCGCTATTGCTAGCTTTTGTATTTTTTAAAGATAAACCGGCTGTTAAATTTCTAAAGGCATTAAATAAAGAACAGAGAGCCCAAGCTCAACTTACTTTTGAGGACCAATCGAAGTTCAAATGGCATTACATTCCATCGAGTATGTATCCAAGGGCAGGCATTCAATTGGCCGAATTAGATGAAAATCAGAAAGTACTACTTCACGATTTTCTTAAAACGTCACTTTCTGAAACTGGATATGCAAAAACCATCAAAATTATAGGCTTAGAAAATGTACTCCTAGAACTTACGGGGGATTCAGTAATGAGAGATACTGAAAAGTACTCAGTAGCTTTTTATGGAAACCCAGAAGTTGATAGCCTATGGGCTTGGTCATTTGGAGGGCATCATCTTTCCTTAAATTTCACAGTATTGAATGGTGTAGCTTCTATTGCTCCCAGGTTTTTGGGGGCAAATCCTGCAATGATTCTGAGTGGAAGTAGAAAGGGAGAACGAGTTCTTGAAAAAGAAGAAGACCTAGGTTTTAGCTTGATAAACGCACTGAATGAGGAACAAAAGGGAATAGCGATTTTTAGGCAAAAAGCTTTTAATGATATTGTAACGAGGAACTCTGCAGAAGTAGAACCACTTGAAATAGTTGGGATTAAATTCGAAAAACTTGATAAAAGCCAACAGCTTATTTTCTTGAAGATTATAGAAGAGTACCTTTCTACTTTACCTGATGCACAAGCCAGTGAAAAAATGGTAAGCATAAAGAAAGAGGAAGTAAATGAATTGAGGTTTGCCTGGGCAGGTTCGACCGTTCCCGGCATAGGTCATTACTACAGAATTCAGGGGAAAACGTTTTTAATCGAATTTGATAATACGCAAGGAAACGCAAATCATATCCACACAGTATGGAGAGATTTTAATGGCGATTTTGGACGTGATTTAATAAGGGAACACTATAATAATTCGGATCATCATAAGCATTGATGCTTTAACCCACTTTATGTATTAGAAAACCTATTCTGTAGCCAAATTTCTTCCCATCGACATTGCTCAGGGTATCACAAAACAGTTCTTTTCGACTTGCTAAATTCAGGCTACAACCCATTTAAACTCAATCACTCTATCCCTTCGAGAAAAAGCTCAGGGTAAACTGCTATGCTAATTTCGTTTAAATGTCTGATTTGTTGTACTTTAACTACTCATAACGATTCTGCCATGCATAAGCTGGGTTAAATTCCTCCTTTTTCGAAATACACCAAGCAATTATTCGTTTTCTTTGCAAGTCAAATCTACCGAATGCAAAGACTATTACTGTTACTAATTTTTGGTATTGCAACTATTTGTGAAGCACAACAAACTGTCTCGCTGAGTGGATATGTGACTGAAACAGGCAGCAGAGAGCAGTTGCCGGGTGTAAATGTGTACATTGATGGTACTGCTTACAGCACCTCTACCAACAATTATGGTTTCTATTCTTTACAGATTCCCAAAGGTGAAAAAGTGATCGTTCGCTATTCTTTTGTAGGTTTCAAAATCGTTGAAAGAAGCTTAACAATAAGCCAAGAAACAACACTCAATGTTGAACTGGAACTAAGCAATAACTTGGATGAAGTAGAGGTATCTGCGAAGCGATTAAATGACCGAGTGAGTGATACAGAGCAAATGAGCCAAATCTCATTGCCAATTCAACAGATCAAGAAAATTCCAGCATTGCTTGGTGAAAAAGATGTTTTAAAAGTACTCCAACTAATGCCCGGAGTACAAAAAGGCTCAGAGGGACAAAGTGGAATTTATGTTCGCGGAGGTGGTCCAGATCAAAATTTACTTATTCTTGATGAAGCACCGGTATATAATGCCAATCACCTTTTTGGATTTTTCTCGGTTTTCAACGGTGATGCTATCAAAAGTGTAGAGCTAACAAAAGGAGGCTTTCCTGCACGATACGGAGGAAGGCTTTCGTCGGTAATTGAGCTTCAAATGAAAGACGGAAACAAAGAAGAGTTTCACGGCGAAGGAGGCATCGGGATTATATCTTCTAGACTAACGCTTGAAGGGCCTATTCAAAAAGGTAAATCTTCTTTTCTTGTATCTGGAAGAAGGACCTACATAGATGTGCTGGCTAAACCTATCATTAAAAAAATTGCACGACAAGAGGATGGGGTAGATGCCAATGTGGGGTATTATTTCTATGATCTCAATGCTAAGTTCAATCATGAATTTAGTGAAAAAGACAAAGTCTATCTCAGTGGCTATTTTGGGAAAGATGTATTTTATGCCGACATAAAAGAAGTGGATAGTGGTGAAAACTCAGGACTAGATTGGGGAAATGCAACGGCTACTGCGAGGTGGAATCACCTTTTTAGTTCCAAATTATTTGCCAATACTTCGCTCATTTTCAGTAAGTTCAACTTTGGTGTAGGTTCTGTTTTGTCGGAACGAAATACGAGTACAAATGAATTTGAAGATCAATTCAGTCTTCGTTACGATTCCAGAATTCGAGACATTGGGCTTAAGGTTGATTTTGACTATTTTCCCAGTAATCAGCATGCAGTCAAATTTGGAGTAAACCTTATTCGTCACCGTTTTGAACCTAGTGCAATTGCTGTAGAAGGTGGTTTTGGAGAAGAGTCTATTGATTTTGAAGAAAAGCCATCCAACTCATTAGAATCTGCGATTTATGTAGAAGACGTATGGCAACCTTTGCCCAAATTGAAAATAAATGGAGGGCTAAGAATCAGTGGTTTTCAAGCCATCAATAAGTACTATGTAAATCCAGAGCCGCGTCTTGCTTTGGCATATAAACTGAATAAAGACTTATCCGTGAAAGGTTCGTATGCGATAATGAACCAATACATCCACTTACTCTCCAACACAGGAATAGGTTTACCTACAGATTTGTGGGTTCCTACTACGTCGATAGTAAAACCTCAACAATCTCAGCAAGTGGCTATTGGCTTGGCTAGGGATTTCGAAAATCAGGGCCTTACACTTACCGTTGAAGGCTATTACAAAAAGATGGACAACATTGTAAGTTATAAAGAAGGGGCGACTTTCCTTTCTTTCAATGGCGAAGGTGCTGGTAGCTCCACATTTGAAGATCGTGTCACACAAGGCCAAGGTTGGTCTTATGGAGGAGAATTTATGTTACAAAAGAAGGTAGGAAAGTTTTCGGGCTGGGTTGGTTACACACTTTCTTGGACTCAGTGGCAATTTGACCTGCTCAACTTTGGAGAAAAGTTTTATCCTAGATACGACCGACGACATGACTTATCCTTGGTAGGAATTTACGAGTTGTCAAAACGAGTTTCACTTTCGGCAACTTGGGTTTATGGAACTGGAAATGCTTTGACCCTACCGCTGAGTAACTACAACTCTGCAAGAGATGATATTATAAGGCCAAATGACAATGTCCAATTTACTAATCAAAGTCAGTTTAACTTCTTTTCAGTGTCTGAATATGGTGAGCGAAATTCATTTAGGGCAGAGGCTTTTCATCGCTTAGATGTGGCTGTTCAAATCCGTAAACAAAAGAAACATTGGGAACGAACTTGGGAATTTGGATTGTATAATGCCTATAATCGCCGTAACCCTTTCTTTTATATCACAGATGTGCAGCAACCAACTCAACAAAATCAAGGGCAAGAACCTAAAACAGTTTTAAAGAGAGTTTCGCTTTTTCCAGTGATACCGTCTGTAAGCTATAGTTTTAAATTTTGATCATGAAAAAAACTAAATATCTATACATTATTTGGGGGTTTGCAATGGTTGCGAGTATGCTAAGCTGCGAAACTTTGCTAGGAGAAGTATCACCAGATAAGCTGCCCAAAATTGAAGAAAAGCTAGTAGTAAACTCTTTTATATCTCCTCAAGATACCTTGGTGAGGGTAGTGGTAACTACCTCAAGTCCAATTTTTACTCCTGCAAAAAGTACAGGTTTCTCAATACTTAATGGCGACACTTTCTTTATCGGACAAGATGCTCATGTTAAAAATGCAAAAGTTGTGATGGGCAATAGTGATAAAGAAATTGAGCTAAAGTTCAATAGCACAGGAAATTGGTATGAGTTTAAGCCGAGTATCAATACGTTTAGAATTGAGAGCGGAAAGACTTACTTCCTGACTGTAAGCCATGAGAATAGAGTGGCAAAAGCCACTTGTACAGTGCCTGAGCCACAAGAGTCATTCATGCAAATTGTATCAAAAATTGAAAGCAATACTTTTTCATTTGCTGGGCAACAAGATCAAGTAAATGTTCAAATATCGGCTAGGGTGACATTTGAGCTTGGTAAAAGTAATAATTCTTATTTCAGAATGAGGGGAGATGCCAAAGCAGAATTGGAAGTGCTGGTGGTAGAGGAAGATAAAGAACCTGAGTACGTTCCTTATATCGACTTTAGGAGAATACGTTTTGAAAATCAAGGCATCATTGATGGTTCTGGACTTGGTACTGGAATTACAAGGACACTTAGCGGAAATGCTTTCTTTGCAAATCCAAGCTCTAATATCGAAGGTGGAGCTTACACGTCGGATAAAATTCCAAATATCACAAACTTGTACATTGAGCTCATGGCTATTGACGAGGCCTACTATCGTTATTATAAATCAATCCTTAGTTATAGCGAGAGTCCATTTGTGGAACCAACTCCGGTTTACTCTAATGTGGAAGGAGGATTAGGTGTTTTTGCAGCAAGCGTAAGAAAAGGGCAATCCGTCTCATTTAAAGACAATAAGCCAATTTTTTAAAGAATTTTGATCAAAACTCAACTCATTTAGTGGTTTTACGGTTAGTTCTATAATAAAATTGAATTATGCATTACAACTTCGATGAGCCGGTAATAAGAAAAAATACAAATTCTTTCAAATGGGATAAATTCGACAAATCTGTTTTACCAATGTGGATAGCAGATATGGACTTTCAATCACCACCAGAAGTACAAACAGCTTTACAGCAGTTGGTTAATCACGGTGTTTTTGGATATACCCATGAACCTGCTGAGTTAATCGAAGTAGTTATTGATCGGCTTGAAAAGTTACATAACTGGAAAGTAAAAAAAGAGTGGATTGTATTGCTACCTGGTCTGGTGCCAGGGATCCATGCTAGTACTCAATTATTGGGTGGTGAATTCAATAGCGTCATGACTTCTACGCCAGTTTATTATCCATTTATGCAAGCGGCTGATTCGGGCCCACGACAACTCCAAGCCGTTCAGTTTCTTAAGAAAGGAAACAAATGGGCGATGGACTTTGATGAGATGAAAGCAAAGGCAACTCTAGATACAAAGATGTATTTGCTCTGCAATCCTCATAACCCTAATGGACGGGTTTTCAGTCGAACTGAGTTAGAAGAACTAGCTTCATTCTGCTTGGAAAGAGATCTTCTAATTATGTCCGATGAAATTCATTGCGACTTGATTTTGGATGAAAGTAAATCTCACATTTCCATAGCAAGTATTTCACCTGAAATTGCGGATAAAACAATCACTTTACTCGCTCCTAGTAAGACATTTAATATTGCTGGTTTAGGTTGTTCTATGGCTGTAATACCAAACTTAGAATTAAGAAATGCATTCAGGAAAGCAACTTATGGGATTTTGCCTCACCCTACTGCTTTTGCATATGAAGCGGCTCTAGCTGCCTATAAATATGGCGAAGAATGGAGGAAAGAATTGATAGCTTACCTAAAGCAAAATCATGATTTCTTGCTTGAAGAAGTTAACAAAATCAAAGGTTTAGAAATGCTCCCATTGGATGCAACTTATTTGGCTTGGATCAAGTACGAGGGGAATTTTGAGGGTGGGATTGAGAAATACCTTGCATCTCATGGATTAGGTGTATCTCCTGGAGAGCAATTTGCTGGAGATGGCTTTTTTAGATTGAATTTTGGTACTCAAAAAGCTAATGTAGAGCAAGCCGTAGAGATTCTGAAAAAGGCTTTTGCTTGAAAAGCATTTGGCAGTTTATTTCTCCTTTTATCCATGATTTTTTTCTAATTATTAAAAATATCCTTTGTAGAATGGTGGTTCGGGCAGTGACAATTGAGTGAACCTTTTGTATTTGTGTGTTGTAACATATAAAATCAAAACCACTATTTGAATGAATAAAAAACTATTGTATTGGGTACCAACGGTACTTTTGAGTGCCATGATGTTGATGTCGGCAGGCATGTATGTTTTTAATTACGAAGAAATATCTCTTGCTTTTCCTAAACTTGGATTTCCCGCTTTTGTAATTTATCCATTGGCAGTTTTAAAAGTGTTAGGTGTAATTGCACTTTTGACCAACAAGTCAAAGTTCTTGAGTGAATGGGCATATGCTGGATTCTTCTTCGATTTTTTGTTGGCTGCTTCAGGTCATTTAAATGCAGGAGATGGTGAAGCCATGGGTGCTTTTGTTGCCTTGGCTCTTTTGACTACTTCTCGGTATTTCTGGCAGTTACGAACTGCTGAGTAGATATGCACATTGAAATTTACAAGCGATTCTTAGCGGAGTCGCTTTTTTTATGCTTTTTTGGTAAAAAATAGTTTTACGCCCTTGTCTGTGTCCCCACAGACAGCCGTGATAATGTTATTGCCATATATTCTACATCCCTTTTCCTGAGTCTGTGTTTTCAGTATAGCCTTGTTTTAATGAAGCTCCCAATGTTTTTAAAAAGTTAATCAAAAAACATATCTTCGATATACAAAATGGGGAATATTAATGATGTTACACGCGATGGAAATTGGGGAAGTTTATTTTTATACTTCTACCATTTATAAGTGGAAACAGCTTTTGCAACAAGATGAATATAAGGACATAATTATTCAATCTCTAAAGCACTTAGTAGATAGAAATTTGATTCAAATATATGCTTTAGTCCTAATGCGGTAGGCCGCCCCGCGGAAGGCCGCCCCGCCAAACCATGTTCATCTCATTTGGGAATTAAAAAGAAAGAATGGAAAAGAAATGCCTCACGCTAGCTTTTCTAAGTTTACTGCACATGAGTTCTTAAAGAAGCTACGTAAAGAAGATCCTACCTTACTTAATGAGTTTAATGTTGATAATATTACGCGAAAATACCATTTATGGCAACGAAATAGCCTGCCATTTGAATTGACTAATGAAGAAACTTTACTTCATAAGCTTCATTATATACATAACAACCCGCTTCAAAAGCATTGGAGATTGGTAGATGCTCCTGAAAAATACAGGTACTCCTCAGCCGAGTTTTATTATGAAGGAATGGATAGGTTTAAGATTCTTACGCATTGGAATGAAAGAGAATAATTATTGGTGTTAATTGTCTGTGTGGACACAGACAAGGGCGAAGAGCGGTGCCGCCAAATAATTTTGCCGAGCAGTTTATAAAGGACCTAAACAATCCAGATATCTCTAGCCTTGATAATTTAAAATGGTATTTTGATGTAGACAAAAACCCAGCTAAGTTTGTCGACAATTTGGAAACTGCAATTGATGGTTTGGATTTGTCAACCAATAAAGTCTCTTTAACTGTTTTAGGTAAATTCGGTGTAACAAATGAAGCAGGTCTTAGACAATTGATTAACAATAAATTTTCATCGATATTCTCTCTAAAATAAATGATAAACACTGAATTTTACCAAGAAGTATTTGATTGTTTCATATTGAATGAACAAGTCATTTTTTTTAATCATTCTGAGTTCATTCTTCAAAATGTAAATAATAATTTGAAGATTGAAAATTTAAGTCAATGTAGGTATTTACGATATAGGAATTATTTAAATTTAATTCAGTTAGGAAAGATAGAAGTTTTAGATTCTTCATTTGATATTCTATTTACAATTGAAAATGAATTGATTCGAAGCGATGGTTCTTCAATTTTTTATTTCGACGAAAACAATTTTTTTATTGAGAACAACTTCTATGATAAATTAAATAGAAAACTAGTCACATCGTGTATAATAACATTGAAAAGTAAGTCTGTAACTCAGGTTGGTTTTTTTGGAAAAGTATTAAACGAGAACTTTCGATTAAATTTTGCTTCTGAAACCATTTCTAACCCTTTAACATTTCGATGCAGTAATTTACTAGATACCGAAACCTATTGGGAATTTGATTGTGCCGAAGGCGAACAAGTAAGAGGTAGTTTTACAGTATATGGGGAAAAACTTTTGTTTTACACCTTCAGCGAACCTACACCTTATGATTACCATTATTGGGTTAACGTCATAGATCTTCGTTCAGGAGAAGTTCTTTTTAAAATTCCCTCTAGGCATGTAAACTGTCATTTTGATAAAGATAGTGGCTTATTCGTAACCGTAAGTGGCACAATCATGAATCAACAAGATTATAAAATATATGAAATCATCAATGTAAACACTGGAGAACAGGAAGTAGGCGATGTTATTTGCGATGACACTTTTGTGACTGTGGGTGCGGCAATGCAATATATTTATAACAATCGCCTATATTTTATTGATAACTTCATTACCATCGGGGGCAAGAAATATTGTGAAAATCCCAAAATTGGCTGTTTTGACTTTATTAAAAAGGAACTTATCTACTTCAAAGAAATTCCAAAGTTCAAAAAGAAAACAGTTGCTCAACTAATTTGTAATGACAATAAAATCTATATCCGAACTCAGCATTTTGAGCTTTTTGTATTTGAGGAAGAAGTATAATTATTCTTGGTCTTTGAAAAATATCTGTGACCGGTAGGTTATGTTCATAGCTCTTTGCGTATTACAAATCTCGCCAATTTCTGTGTCCCCTCAGACATATCATCTAGGAAATGTTTTCTTTAGATTTTAACCTACTCCAAAGTCTTTTTTACTTCGTAACCGCGTTTCTAGGTTTTCCACATTGTCCCAACAAGATTCAGCTAGACATTTTCCTACTTCATAATCTCCATTTCGCAACTCTAAACCTGACAATTTGCAAATTTGCATTAAGTGTTACGGGGGACGCAAGTAGAACTTGAACTTACTGTAAATCCTGAGCCTCCGGAATTAGTGAAGTTTGCGGGTTGAATAAAGAGGATAAGATTTTAATTTTGACTTAGTGTAGTGTTACTGTATATTTACTGTAGTAATTAAGATAGAATGGCAAGAATTGATATCAACAAACCTTACGAAGAATTTCTTAAAAGTCAGGTAGAAGCTGGTTTGTTTCGTTCCATAACAGCCGCCGCTGAAGATGCCATAAGAAGGCAAATGGAAGACTACGAAAATAGAAGAATTAATAGCGTTTTAGCCGAAATTGCTAAAGGAGAGGCTGATGTTTTGGATGGTAAAACGCAAGTTTACTCCGCTGAATTAATGAGCGATATTGTTAAGTCTAGCCGAGAAGAAGTACGGAAAAAGTCTCAAGCGAGTGTGTAATGTATGAATTAAGAGTTACTCAAAGTGCTATACAAGACATCACGGAAATTCTCATCTACACTTTGTTGGAATTTGGTGAAAACCAAAGCAAGAAGTATGAAAACCAAATTGATGAACACATCAGGAGCATTGGAATAAATCCTTTTATTGGACATTCTAGAATTGATATTCCAAAAGAATGTTTGGCTTTGCCTTTTGGAGGTCATGTATTAGTTTACAAAATCGAAAATTCAACAATATTTATACTCAGAGTTTTAAATCAAAGGATGGATTTTTTGAATTTGTTTTAATCACTCCTGCAATCCATAAACATCATCAAGCTCTACATACTCTCCATTTTCATCATAATATTCCGTAAAGTACATCAAGAAAACTGGCACTTTTTGTTTTAGAAAAACTACTTCAGGTTTTTGATTTAGCAGGCATTTATCCATTAATCCTTGATCAATAGTTGTTTTGGGATCAAGCCAATTTGCTAGTTCTAGTGGCTTTTCAAGTCTAATGCAGCCATGGCTAAAGAAACGCTTCTCTCTGTCAAACAAACCCTTATTGTACGTCGTGTGGGGAGTGTCATGCATGTAAATACTATGAGGGTTCTGAATGTTAATCTTAAGTAAACCAAGTGAGTTGTCGCAACCTGTTCCTTGTCTTATTTTGTAAGGGAAGTTTTTCCTGTTAAAACTATTCCAATCTAGGTCTGTGGGGTCAACCAATTGTCCTTTGTTATTCAAAACTTCAAAATTATTTCTAGACAAATAACTCATGTCCTTTTTGACTTTGGGAATAATTTCATTGTGAATGATATTGGCTGTTGGTGTCCAATAAGGGTAAAGCATAACAGCATCAGCATAAGTGGCCATCACTGGAGTTTTGTTCTTTCTTGTGCCTACAATCACTTTCATTTTAAGGGCAATGCTGTCATTTTCAAATGCCGTAAGTTCGTTGCTTGCAATATTGACAAGTACGTAATTAGTTATATCGAATTGCTGTTTCCATAATTTGAAGTTTTCTAATTCACCAATTGGCCTTGACTGAATCGGTAGTGCTTTTGTGAGTGGCATATTCATGAACTCATTAACCCAAGTTGAGCATATTTGCTTTCCTTTTGAGTTGTCTAAGCCATTGAATGTTAGATTTTTGGGTTTTTCGCCAAAGTGATATTTTTGAATGAATTCGTAAGCCAGTTTTTCCAATTTTGCACTGTCCAAACTTACTGGAATGTTAATGGAAATATCATGAAGCGATGCTAGCTGAGCCAAATCATTTGCTTTTGCTTCAATTCCCCATTGACCATTTACGAGAAATGGGAAGCATATAAAAAGTAGAATTAGTCTCTTCAAAGTAATATTTTTTAGATCATCCAAAAATCAATAAAAAATAAAAGTGGAGCTATGAGGTCAATCATATTTCGATCAATCAAAACTGCTTGAAGTCATAATAATTAAGACCATTAAATATGGAATTTGATAGGAGGAGGTGGTAAGGATTTTTATACTAAAACACATTTTTTACTTGGGATTGGGGTAGTCTGTGAAGTTAAAAAAGCGATTATATATCACATATGCATGGGGATAGCGTGTTTTATTGGTGAGGTTGTCTTTCCTTTTAAGTACTTTTGATGGCCTTGGATGGAGATTCAATTTTTACATTAATTCCGAAGTTTGAGGTTGAAACTATGAACAGAGAAAAGAACGATTTAGAAGAGTACATGCACAAGCATTACATCCATAGAAGTGGATGGTTAAGGGCAGCTGTATTAGGAGCAAACGATGGAATTTTATCTACCGCTAGTTTGGCAATTGGAGTTGCTGCGGCAAGTGCGAGTAGAGAACCAATCGTCTTGGCTACTTTAGCTGGGCTTGTGGCAGGGGCTTTGTCTATGGCGGCAGGAGAATACGTTTCGGTGAGTTCTCAGGCAGATGTTGAACACGCGGATATTGAGCGAGAGAAAGAAGAATTGGCTGATATGCCAGAAATAGAATTGCTTCGCCTTGCCGAAATATATGAAAACCGCGGCTTGAAAAAAGAAACGGCTCTAGTTGTTGCCAAAGAACTTACGGCTAAGGACGCATTGGAGGCTCACGTTAGGGATGAGCTCGGAATTACAGATCAAAGCCAAGCTCAACCAATTCAGGCTGCTTTGGCTTCTGGGGCGGCTTTTTCCTTGGGTGGAGGTTTACCTTTTTTGGTTGCTCTATTTTTTCCATTGGACCATATTGAATATGCTCTGTATGCTTCGGCTATAATGTTTTTGATTATTCTGGGTGCGGTGGCTGCAAAAGCAGGAGGTTCAAGTGTATTAAAAGCTGTTGTTCGAGTTACTTTTTGGGGAACCATCGCAATGGGGCTTACAGCATTAGTGGGGTCTTTTTTTAATGTGAGCATATAGTTGTTTAAGGTTGAATGTTTTGATTTTAAATATCAAAATCAATATCTCATTTCATCAAGGCTTTAATTTAGGTTTTGTGTCCTCTTATAGACTCTGAAGCGACGGGGAATCTGTAAATGTTCTTTACTTTTTTGCCTAAAAAGGAGTCTTAATACTTTAAAAACAATAAAAGTAGAACTGAACTTTAGATCTTCAATTCTACTTCAAATAAAACGCTACTCAGCCTCGCCTCAAAGGGCTGCCTTGAAAGGATTTCTCCTTCTAGATACATGGGTTTCTACGCCATTTGACATCAATATTCGTGTTACTTTGTCTTTGGTTTTTAGTTTTTTGATGTGTTCGGGATTTAGTAGGTGCGACCTATTTACCCGAATAAAGCTTTTAAGTTCTTCTTTTTCTTCATGAATTTTTAGAGTAAATCCCGATATATATTTTTCTCCGTTTTTAAAATAATAGACAGTATAGTTTGCCTCTGCCTTTAACATCACGATGTCGTGAGGATCAGCATTTATACATTTTTTCATTTTTTGTTCTGTTTTAGTTGTTTCCGCAACCTTTAATTTCGGCTTTCAGTACTGCACCTGTAGCCGCTTCAAAACCCGGAAGGAGTTCTATGGTATTGGCCGCCGAAAGCTGAATGTTCGCGTTGGTTTTATTTTTATTTGTTACTTCTAATTTTCCACTTGACTCGTATTTTTCTTTTGAATAAGCCGAGGCCACCACTTGTTGGTTGCTTTGGCAGGCTCCTACTTTACTAAATGCCAATTGATTGATTTTTACATTGAAGGGCAGGTAGTTTTGATCAGGACTAATCACCGAGAATGTCACCGCGTTTATATCGGTTTTGTTAAGTGCTTGGCTTTGGTTGTTAATAAATTGAGCCAAATCGATGTAGTATTTCTTTACATCAGGTGTTAGCGATACGAATATCCGTGCTTGGTCATTCCAATTTATAATGCCCTTTCTACTTACTACTATTTCCACGGTATTAGTACCCGAGGCCGTAAACGTAAGGTAGTTGTAGGCACTCAGGTCTTGAGGCTTTAGTCCTAATCGAAGCGGACGGTGAATCGAATAGTAGTTTTTTGTGCTACCTGAGGCTTCGATGGCCCTTTCTATCCAAAAGTGGTTGTTTTCTATCGGTAGTTTGTCTTGTGGGAAAGTCACCATATTAGAATTCATTACATTTTCGGGTTCGTAGTTAGCCACCCATGCACCGTCTGCCAGATAGAGGCCGTCAGACTCAAGCGAGTCTGCATCGTAGATAAACAAACCGGCATCAAAAACCCCAGGGGCATCGAGTGTAAAGGTCTGATTTACTAAGCCGTTTAGTGTAATTTGTTTCAGATATGGCAATGAGGTTTCATTTTCGGCCACTTTATAGGCACCGCCCACATTTAGGGTTTTAACCAGCTTGTTTCTATTCAAAATATTAATATTGAATTTGCCCTGACTGTATGAACCTGACCCAGCCAATATAGCGGGAGGAGCCGTGAACTTGATTTCATTGGTTAAATGATATACGGTGTCTAGTTTTGCTAATATACTTTCGGCCATATAAAACACACTACCCGGGTATTTGCCCCAAAGCTGAAAACTTAGGTAGTCTGATCCCGTAGCGTATTCTTGTACAATCCAATGGGAGTTATATTCAAAAGTAGAGTCAGCCACTATGCGAGCCGAAAAACTCAAGCCATATTCGATAGATTCATCTGTTTTTTTGAATGTAATCAACGTAGATGGGTACTGATTTCTAATAAGTACAGTCTTGGTAGATAATATGGAAGCTCCTCCTACCCGGTCACAGATGTTTTTGGTATGGCTGTAGACTTCATTTATTGTTTTTATGACGAGCCCAACTGCGTTAAGTGTACTGCCATTAAAATAATCGTATGATAGTAGCTGGCTCGCGTTTGTAATGCCCACCAAGTCAGTAGGCGTAGACACATAGGCAGTAGATGAGTCAGGGCCGATATTTGGAAAAAAGTCTGCTAAACCTGTGCTAACGGTGTTTATGCTCGTTTGGGCACTGGCTTTTATCATCGATTTTGGACTGTTCCTGTCCGCTTTGTTATTTTTTAGTTCTTTGTTTACGTTTCGTTTCGTTATTGCGGTGGCCAATGAACCGTCGCTTTCTAGACCGCCGTCGTTTCCTGATGATACCTCACCTACCACATTGGCGGTTTCAAGAAAAGTGGCCGCTTGTAGGGCAGTATTTGGAGATGCTGTGATATAAAATAAGGCATCATTAAAGTCATTGTCGCAGTTGCCGTAATCTCTTCTGATATCTTCAAAACCCATCACCAATCTGTCTGTTTGTGAATCGTAAAGGATTACATTGTGGTATCTAAGTAGTGGATTTGCTTCGGGGTTTAGGTTTGGATGAGAATACAGTTTCCAAAGTCCGTTGGTAACTGTAGAGCCGTTATATCCATTGGCCAAAAGCACCCAGCCGATTCCAGTGTTGGCGGGAAAAGTGCCCAGTTTTACCTTGTCTCCGGCTATAAGACCACCGCCACTGCCGCTTGCCGAAACATTGGGGAAAACTATAGTGATTTCACTATTAGTAGGGGCTTCAGTAGGAGGGTTGCTTGGGTCAAAAGTATAAAACCCCAAAACGTTTTTATAACCAGCTCCTTCCGAGACGAATGTAACCCAAACATCTGCATCTTCGTATACGATAATGTTTGACTTTGAGTCTGTAACGATATACTCAGGATTATAGCTTGGTACCGGGTATCCTTCTGGGAAAGAGGCCTTTACTCGTTGTAAAAAAGTACTTGTAACTACATCACGGGGTTCCATTATGCTGGGTACTCCATCGCTGTTATATGAACTCAAAAATGTATATCCCTGAGAATAACTCAGGGATGTGTAAGCACCAAAAAAAAGGAGTAAAAAAATACGGTTAAGCATGGCTTAGAATTATTGAAAGTGATTAAAGTATTCCCTGTTTTTTTGTTGGGATTTTGTTTATTTCCAATCAATTATGCAGCCAAATAAGAGCATAGAAATGAAAAGTAATTAAGCGGATATAAAATCCATGAAATCTTATATTTCGAAGTTTAAATTGTGACTGAGGAAGTTAAAAACAAGCTAATTTTTCTGTTTTTTTTTTAGGTGTTTTATAAAACAGTACCCTTTTTTTTGTGAGTGTCTAGGGGTTTAAGGTTGAATGTTTTGATTTTAAATATAAAAATCAATATCTCATTTCAACAAGGCTTTAATTTAGTTTTTGAACATTATTAATGGTTTTAATTAACGGGCCTGTCAACTTTTGACCTTCAACTTTTTAACTTTATCTTTCCATAATGAAAAAAATCTCCAAAATCCTTCTGATTTTAATTTTAGTCGCGATTGCTTTCGTTTTTATTTTCTTTGGTAAAAGCGATCTTGATTTAGATTACCTCAAAAGTAAATATGCCACAAGCCCCTCACAATTTGTGGAAATAGAAGGCATGAATGTGCATTTTCGTGATGAGGGTGTAATGCAAGATAGCCTGCCTATTGTATTAATCCATGGTACTGGTGCAAGCCTTCATACTTTTGAAGCATGGACGAAAGAGCTGAAAAAGACTAGGAGAGTTTTAAGGATGGACTTACCAGCATTTGGACTTACTGGGCCATTTCAAAACACTGATTATTCCATTGATCATTATGTTGATTTTATACAAAAGTTTTTAACAGCAAATGGAGTTGAAAAATGTGTACTTGGAGGGAATTCTTTAGGCGGAAACATTGCTTGGCAATTTACACTGGAACACCCTGAGCGAGTAGAAAAGTTAATTTTGATTGATGCAGCGGGTTATCCATTTCAATCTACAAGTGTGCCTTTGGCGTTTAGAATGGGTAAAATACCAATAATTAATAAAGTTTTTACTTACATAACTCCTCGTTCTGTAATTCAAAGAAGTGTTGAAAATGTATATTCTGATAAATCAAAAGTTACAGAAACTCTTGTTGATCAGTATTTTGAATTAACGCTTCGTGCAGGAAATAGGCAAGCCTTTGTTGATAGAATGTCTATGGAAAAAGATGTGAGTCCTTTTGAACGAATTTCGGAGATAAAGCAATCAACCTTAGTGCTTTGGGGAGAAGATGACTTTCTTATTCCAGTTTCAAGTGCCGAAAGGTTTCATGAAGATTTACCAAACGACACTTTGGTGATAATGAAAAACCTTGGACATGTTCCTATGGAAGAAGACCCTGCTACTAGCTTAGCTGTGGTGATGGAGTTTTTGAAAAAATGATTCAATGTTAAAAGCCTCTGAAATTGCCAAAGAACCCTTGGGGTTGATGTGAAATTGGCATAAAAATAAAGTTTCTTTAAAGCACTGATTAGTAAATATGATTTAATCAAAAACTTCGACTTGATTGGCTAACTTTCGATTTTTTGCCGACCCTTCAACTTAATCTCACAGGGCAAGCAAAGATTCAAAGCTTTTAAATCAATTCGCTACTAATATTGCTAAATGAATACTCCTTTTTTAAGAAATACCAAACCCGCCCTCTAAAACTGAGAATCGATAATTGCACGATGCTCTCCGAACCAAAAACTGTCCACTGTTTACTGAGAACTGGAAACTCCTTGTTCCTTTCTTCAAAACGCCCTAGCTTCGTGACTCAATTAAATGCTTAAATGACCTATTTTCTTCATATTGCATATGACGGCAGCAAATACAGCGGTTGGCAAAGGCAAGAGCGTGTCCCTTCTATTCAGGAGCGAATGGAAATCGACTTGAGTAGGATTCTCGGTGAAGAAGTTACTGTAAACGGCTGTGGAAGAACCGATGCTGGAGTTCATGCTTCACAATATTTCTGCCATATTGATTTATACAAAGCACCTAAAAGTGACTTCTTATTTGTCCTCAACAAAAACTTACCATTAGAGATCCGCGTTTTCGATGTGATTCCAATGAGCGATAAATGTAATGCTCGGTTTGACGTAGTTTCTCGCTCTTATGACTACTATTTGCATTTTTACGAAGACCCATTTTTAGATAGCCATAGCTCGTATTTTAACCTAAATGATTTGGATATTGAAAGCATGAAAACGGCTGTTTCAATATTGACAAAGTATCAAGACTTTAGATCGCTTTGTCGTCGTTCACACCTTTTTCCTGACACGGTTTGTGATGTTTCATTTGCGAAACTATATGTAAGTGAAGATGAGCGTAGAATGAGGTTTAGCATAACTTCTAACCGCTTTTTACAAGGGATGATCAGAATCTTTGTTCATTTTTTAATTCAAATTGGAAAAGGAAAGCTTACCGCAGAGGCATTCGAAAACATGCTAGCAAACAGAGATGAAGTTAAAGTAAAAAGGCTAGCGAACCCTGAAGGTCTTTACTTATCCAGAGTGATTTATCCATACCTTGATTTGCCAGTTAAGCCCTCATTTGCCAATATGCTAAACCATGGTTTACATGAGTTGGAATAGAGTTACAATTCTCGACTAATAAGTTTGGGTTAAAAATTTACTTCTCAAGCATCGTTTTTGTGTCAAACTTCGTATAGAAAAGTAACAGAACATTGAATAAATGCTTATCGAAATAGAAGTAAAAGACCGGAAAGTTGCAGTAGAATTTATAAAAGATTACAATGAATCACGAGCTTCTGCTTTTGAAATAAAGTCCAAAGTAGGAGAAAAGAAACTTAATGTTTCTACAAAAGAATCTCAATACGATATAATAGCTTTTGCAATTGAGCTAGGCCTTAAAGGATCTCAATCATGAAACTTTACCAAACATTGAATATTACTACCGCGTAGATGAAAAAACGGAGGAATCTAAATAATGCCCAAAGCAGGTAGTGACCGAAGTTGAACCTAACCAGTCCACATGCCATACTTACAATAGAGTGGGGTAATGGGAGCAGGGCTCCAATTACAATAAATATCCCTCCCCACTTACGGAGCATGTCAATATGTTTTGCGAGTTTGATTTCAATATTTGCTCTTACTTTAGGAATGGAGTAAATAGCTTTTCCGATAAAGTAAGCAACAATTCCTCCAGCGTAAGAGATACTCGCTAGTCCCAATAAGGTGAGCCAAGGCATTGACATTTTGGAACTCCAAGCGATAAAAATTTCGGGTGGAATTAGACCAAAAATGGTTTCTGAGGCAAAGAAAATAACAAAAATGCTAAGCGTACTAAACTCAGTAACAATAGAATTGAAAATTGCCCTAGTGTCAAGTAGGTAATAGTCAACAAACAAAAATATTACGAGAAAAATGGCAATAGCCGTTCCTCCTTTGATTGCAGTAGCTTTAAGGAAATCATAGAATTTTGTCATTCTATAATACCTATTCATCGCAAGAACTTTGTTTTTCTTTTTGGTCATTAATTATCCTTCCTAAGTTTTATGTTGTGTTTCTACTATTGTAATCTTTATTTCAACTAATAAATTCAATATTTATTTAAAATGAAGTAAAGTAAATTTTCAATCTAGCTTTGGGCTGCTAAAATAACTGGTTTATTGATTAACATATTTCAACTTTGAAATAATCTCAGGATCATCAAAATTAGTTTTGAATTCAATTATTTTGATCGCCTTATTTACCCATCACTCCGGAGAATAAACCCGTTCAGCGGTTTTTAGAATTTCTTCTTTTACCAAAGTCATTTTCTTGGTTTTTTTATTTACAAAAAGCTCCATTTGGTCATCGTAATGTGGACTATCAGGGTGATTAGAAGCTCCGTAACAATTTACAGATTCTATTTGTGGTAGTTTACCTTTTTCGTATTTCACTAGTTGGATGTAGGAATCTCCCGCAACTCCTTTGGCAACTCCACCTTTCCATTCTTGAGAGTACATAGCTGCCAATACATCTGGTAAGTTTGGTAACGGTATAGCTTTATCGCCACGCACAAGCTTTTGAACTTCGCCAAGTGGTTTTTCGGTGGTGCCAAAATGCACCATCATGAATGATTTTGTTTTTTCAATCAATCCTACAATCTCTGCTTCACTTACTATCATTTCCTTTGATCCATATGATTTGTAGACCTCATGAGCAAAAAGAGAAAAGAACCCAGCTCCTATATTTTCAATTCCCGATTTACGATCCCAGTTTTTAAGTAATTCTATTTCTTTGCTGATCGAGGGATAAGCCTTTGAATCTAGTTGCATCAATGCATTGATATCGGTGGGGAAGTAGAATTTCGATGGATACTGACCGTCGTATTTGATTCTTTTGAAATCTTCATAATCTACTTTGTCGTATTGAGCTATTAATTCAGCAAAACGCACACTTCGGTTATTGTTATTAGTAGGATAACCCATTGTTGGGTCAAAGTCTTCGGGCTTTAAGTTCTCTTCTGGTGCAGTGGCTCGAAAAACTGTATTGTTGGAATTGTACAAATATCCAGCTTTGGGGTTGAAGTATTGTGGAAGGTCTTTTAGAGGGTGAAAGTCACTCCATAGAGTTGCAGAAGTATCTCCAGGAACAACTCCTTTCCAATCGTATGCAGGATTACGGAAAGGAATTTTACCATTATCAACATAAAATATATTGTCATTGTTATCGGCGTAAACGGTATTGAATCCTGGGATCGCAACCATCTCCATGGCTTCGTAAAACTCATCAAAGTTGCTGGCTTTGTTCATTCTATACCATTGTTCTATTCCTCTTACGTCTTGATTTGCCCCAAGTCTCACAGAGAATACACCATTGTCAGTTTTTAAGGTGGCTCCGTATTTGCTCCAATAAGCTTTTTTAGAAAAAGGAATTTTCAGAAATCCCATTTTTACTTTCATTTTTACCTTTCTTTCTTCCAGTTCAAGCCAGTCTCCATCGAATTTGTAAAGGTTTGACTTTGTGTCTTTCATTGTAAGCTGGAACACATCGATCTTATCTTGATGGTTGACCGTATGCCCCCATCCTAAGTTTTCATTTGTACCAACAAAAACGGTGCATCCGCCAGGAAATAAACCGCCAAGCATATTCCAACCTTCTTCGCTCGATAGATGTGCCTCATACCACGCAACAGGCCCTTCGAGGGGTTGATGAGAGTTAATGTTTAGGTATGTCGCACCGTCTTTGGTTTTGAGCGAAGAAAAAGCAAATGCATTGGAGCCTTTTGGAATTGATGTTCCGGGCATTTCGCCCTTAAATATTTTAGACAAAACCCCGTCAACACCAGAAATGACAGATAAAGAAAGTAAAACCGAAGAAAGGTAATCTTCTACCTTTATAGGATATGTGTTTTTGACCAAAATCTCTTCAGGATGTTTGGCGGCATAGGCATTGATTCCAGCGACATAGCCTTCCACTACTTTCAAGAAGTCGGGGGAAAGCGTTGAAATTTTCTCTTTCGCTGTTTGCTGTGTTCGTAATAAGCCAACTACATAGTCTATCGTTGCTCCGTCTTTCCCATTTAATTGAGCAAGCATTCCTTTACCAGCAAGCGTTGGGAACTGAAGTGTCTTAAAATCATCTTCTGCATGTGCCCAAGCTAAACCGTATGCCACTTGAGCATCAGTGGGAGCGAAAATGTGTGGAACTCCATAATTATCACGGGCGATTTTGATCTCACTGGTATTTATTTGTGCACTACTGATTATAGGGAAGAAAAGGATAATGAATAGCAATTTTTTCATGCGATGAATGTAGTTTATTTCGAGTGAATAAACTGTGAAATGATCTTAAAGTTTAGTTAGATGTTATTTCATTTAGCTATGATCTTTTGTAACGAACAAAGTACCTAGGGGTAAATTCTTTTGCCATTTTATAAATCAACCATAGTATGCTTGAAACAGCTTGTATTACCTGATTTTAGCAACTCTTCATACAATTCATTTCTTCTTTCATTTTCTACGCTAAAATTGCGACATTGTAAGAAATTCAACCATCCTATAATTTAAATCAAAAATTGATGAATCTCTTCAAGAAAAGACTTCTCGTTTTATTCTTATTCCTTGGCTATACTTTTGTGTCAAATGGACAAGCGAAAACTGCACTAGAAAATGCACCCCATGAAACCGTAATAATCACTTCGAAAAATGGGAAAATTGAGGTAAAAACGAATCAAAAGGGTGAGCTTACCCTAAATGTGCCTTCCAAAGTGGCTAAAAGTATGAAATCTCTTGGCGTAGTGGGCTACAAAGCATTTGGTGCCATAGGAGATGGTAAAACCGATGATATGAATGCCATTGCGGCGGCACATGCTTTCGCAAATCAAAACGAACTGATGGTGAAAGCCGACGAAGGTGCAACTTTCTACATCAGTGGAAAAGAGCGAACTGCCATTGTGCAGACCGATACGGATTTTGGTAACGCGAACTTTTTGATTGACGATAGAGACGTTGAAAACCGAAATACATCTGTTTTTAAAGTAAGTTCTAACCTACAACCACTTAAACTTGAAGGGGTAACTTCATTGAAAAGAAATCAAAAAAAGATTGACGTTTCTTTACCTCAAAACTGTCTTATAACTGTTTATGATTCTAATGTTAAACGTTATATCCGATACGGATTGAATCAAAATAACGGTGCACAGCAAACTGATATTTTCTTAGTTGACAAAGACGGAAACGTAGATATGGATGCTCCAATTATTTGGGATTTTGATCAAATAACCGAAATAACAGCACTTCCAATCGATGATAAAACCCTGAATATAAGAGGAGGGAGGTTTACCACAATTGCTAATCAAGCTGAATCAAAATACACGTATTACAGCCGCAACATTGCTATAAAACGTTCTAATGTGACTGTTGACGGTCTTGAGCATCGCATCACAGGAGAAGGAGATCATGGAGCACCGTATGGTGGTTTTTTGAATATTGGAGAATGTGCTTTTGTATTGGTGAAAAATACAATCTTAACTGGTCACAAAACCTACAGCACCATCGGAGCTGCGGGTAAGGCTGTAACTATGGGAACTTACGACTTATCGGTAGGTCGAGCATTGAATGTATCGTTTGTGAATTGTACTCAAACCAACGACATCAATGACCGTACTTATTGGGGGATTTTAGGCTCCAATTATTGTAAAAACTTACTTTACGACAATTGTACCCTTTCTCGTTTTGATGCTCACATGGGTGTGGCAAACGCTACCATTCGTAATTCAACACTTGGGCATATGGGAATCAATGCAATAGGAAGCGGCACTTTTACATTAGAAAATTCTACCATTCAGGGCTGGAGTCTTATTAATTTACGATCGGACTATGGAAGTACTTGGCAGGGGAAATTTATTATTCGAAACTGTACTTTTAAGCCAAGAAACGGTGGAGGGACTAATTTAAGTCTAATTGGTGGCTCGTATTCTGGACAACATGATTTTGGTTATACTTGCTATATGCCCGAAGAAATTTTGATTGAAAACCTTCGTATAGAGGATGGCAATCATGCAGCTGAATATGAAGGCCCAGTAATTTTTTCGAATTTCAATTCTGCTAATACAGATGCCAGTTACCAACAAGCTTACCCAAATGTAATCACTAAGAAAGTAATACTGAAAAATGTAACTACAGAAAGCGGAAAGGCTTTGAGAGTAAGTGACAATACGTACATGTTCCGAAATGTGAAGGTTGAGCAAGTAAATTAAGGAATACATAAAGCAGGGTGATTCTCATTCTGTTTTTTTCTTTAAAGCTAAAACCTGACGAACATTAATGAAAATTCAATCATTCTATAAAATCATCCCCAAATTGATGAATCTAAACTTAAATAATATCCTTTTTTTGTTGCTTGCAATGAGTTGTGTGAGTGTGTTTGCCCAAAACTCAGAACCTCAAGAGACGGTTATAATTACAGCTCAAAAAGGCAAGACAGAGGTAAGTACAAATGCTAAAGGTGAATTAGTATTAAACATCTCTCCCCAAACTGCTCGCAAACTTAAAGCTCAAGGTTCTGTAAGCTATGGTGATTTCGGGGCAAAAGGTGATGGTAAAACAGATGACATAAATGCCATTGCAGCTGCTCATGCATTTGCAAATCAAAATGGCTTAAAGGTAAAAGCTGGCCAAGGTGCGACTTACTATATAGGTGGCGGAGCACGTGTTGTAATCGTACAAACCGACACTGACTTTGGTAATGCTAGTTATATCATTGATGATTCTGAGGTAGAAGATCAAAATGAACCAGTTTTTAAAGTTACTTCCAACCTACAGCCATTGAAAGTTGATGGGATAACTTCCTTAAAAAGGAATCAGTCAAAAATTGATGTAAGCCTACCACAAAGTTGTCTTATTACAGTTAGTAACTCAAATGTAATGCATTACATTCGTTATGGATTGAACCAAAATAATGGTGCCGAACAGACTGATATTTTTCTAGTAGACAAAAATGGAAACGTAGATATGGATGCTCCAATTATTTGGGATTTTGACCAAATAACTGAAATAACTGCTCTACCAGTAGATGAGAAAGAATTAAAAATAACAGGGGGACGCTTCACAACAATTGCGAATAGAGAAGGTGATACTCACGGGTATTATCAGAGAAACCTTGCAATAAGACGTTCCAATGTAACAGTAGATGGATTGGAACATCATATCACCGGAGAGGGAGATTTGGGTTCTCCATATGGAGGTTTCATTAATATTGCAGATTGCTGCTTTGTGTTGGTCAAAAACACCGTCCTAACTGGTCACAAAACTTACATTAAAATTGGGAGTGCAGGTAAGCCAGTATCTATGGGAACATATGACATTCTTGTTACACGAGCTCTCAATATATCATTTGTGAATTGCACACAAACCAATGACATTAACGACCGTGTATATTGGGGGATTTTGGGTACCAATTATTGTAAAAACCTGCTTTATGATAAATGCATCCTTTCTCGTTTTGATGCACACAAGGGCGTTGCCAATGCCACCATTAGAAACTCTACACTGGGTCACATGGGAATCAACGCGATCGGTAGCGGTACTTTTACGCTAGAAAATAGCACAATCCACGGCGGAACTTTGGTGAATTTACGCTCGGATTATGGTAGCACATGGCAAGGTGAATTCATTATTCGCAACTGTATTTTTAAGCCAAGAGGCGGAACTGGAAGTAAGCTTAGTCTCATAGGAGGGGCATATTCTGGGCAGCATGACTTCGGGTATACTTCTTATATGCCAGAGAAAATCACCATAGAAAACCTTCATATTGATGATTCAGATGCACCTGCTAATTATGAAGGGCCAGCAATTTTTATGGATTTTAATCGTGAAAATACTAACGCGTCTTATAAGCAAGCTTACCCAAATGTCATAACCGAAAAAGTAATTCTAAAGAATGTAACCACTGCAAGCGGTAAGGCTTTGAGAGTGAGTGATAATGAGTATATGTTTAGAAGTGTAGATGTGGTTGTGGAGTAAATGAATACCATAAGGCTTAAAATTGAGTTGTAATGAAAACAGTAATTGACAAAATAATAAGTACCAAAATGAGAGTAATTGCTTTGTTATTTATTTGCAGCTTGTTTTTAAATGCTTGCATAAGTAAGAACGAGAATAGTAGTTTAAATCCGCTAGAGGGAACGTGGAAATTGATTAGCGGGACAAGCATAAAAGGCCTCGATACGCTGGTAACAGATTATACTCAAAATCAAGAAATGATTAAAATTATCAATGACACACATTTTTCGTTTTTAAGACATGATTTAAACAAAGGTTTAGATAGTAATGCAGTTTTTGTAGCCGGAGGAGGAAGATATACTTTGAAAGGAAACTTATATACGGAATACCTCGATTACTTTAACTCAAGAGAATGGGAAGGAAATAGCTTTGAATTGGAATTTAATATTTCGGGTGATACTTTAATCACAAGTGGCCGTGAAAAGGTTGAAGAGTTGAATATTGATTACATAAATATTGAGAAATACATCAAAGTAATTAGTAAGGATTAATGAAAAAAAGTTTTCTTCAACCTTTCTAAAAGCCATTCTTTGCCCGCAAATGCCCAAGTTATATAAGATTTTAATTCTCTTAATCCTCACCTCCTGTATCCCCGCAAAGGATTCAAAGAAATCAATTGGTCAAAAGCAAAATCTCAAGCCAAATATCATCCTTATCATGACAGATGACCAAGGCTGGTTTGATGTTGGGTTTAATGGGAATGATGAGATCAAAACTCCAAACCTTGATGCTTTGGCTGCTAAAGGAATCATTTTAGATCGTTTTTATGCTGCTTCGGCGGTGTGTTCTCCTACTCGGGCAAGCTTGATCACAGGCAGAAATCCGCTTCGCATGGATATTCCTTATGCCAATAATGGCCACATGAAAACCGAGGAAATTACCATTCCTGAGCTTTTGAAAAAAGAAGGTTATACGACAGGACACTTTGGGAAGTGGCACTTAGGTACATTGAGTAAAACGGTACTGGATGCCAACAGAGGTGGAAAACCCCAATTCGAAAAGGATTATTCTATTCCTAGCCAGCATGGCTATGACCAGTTTTTTTGTACTGAATCCAAAGTGCCAACTTTTGACCCATTGATTCAACCTGCGAATTTTAAAGAAGGTGAAAGCTTACGATATGGCTGGAGAGCAGTTGAGGAAAATGAAGCTAGTAAAGCTTACGGCACTGCTTTTTGGAATAAGGAAAAGGAAAGTGAAACCAATAATCTAGAAGGAGATGATTCCCGTGTGATCATGGATAGAGTCATTCCTTTCATTGAAAATGCCGACAAGCCATTCTTTTCTACTTTGTGGTTTCATACACCACATTTACCAGTGGTGAGTGATAAAACTCACCGCAATATTTACAAAAAATTAGATATAGAAAAGCAGTTGTATTACGGCACCATTACGGCAATGGATGAGCAAATGGGGAGGTTGTGGAATAAGCTCGAAGAATTGGGGGTTGCGGAAAATACCATTATCTTTTTCTGTAGTGATAACGGGCCAGAGCGAGATACTCCAGGAAGTGCGGGCATTTTTAGAGAACGCAAAAGAAGTTTGTACGAAGGAGGAGTAAGGGTGCCTGCTTTTGTGGTTTGGAAGGGAAACTTTAGTAGCGGACAAAGAATCGATTTCCCTATGTCAACTTCCGATTATTTACCAACAATAGTTGATTTACTAGCAATCAAATACCCGGATACTCGCCCAATTGATGGCATAAGTATCTTGGATGCATTGGAAGGAAAAGAACGCCAACGAACTAAACCTATGGGCTTTATTTGTACACCACAAATCTCCTGGGTCACACAGCAATATAAACTCATCACAGATGAAAAACTTACAAAATTTGAACTGTATGATTTATTCAGCGATAAATCTGAAAAGCATAATGTAATAAGTGACTTTCCTGAAGTAGCGGCAAACATGAAAACTGACTTACTACTTTGGCTTAAATCGGTAGAAAGAAGTAGTGAAGGGCTCGATTATAATAATTGAATTTAGAAATCGTATTCAAACCCAATTGTCACTGTTCCAAAATTCAGCCAGTTTTTGACATAACCATCGCCAGGACCTTTATTGTCATTTGATGTTCCTACAGCTCCTCCACCTAGGTAACGCAAATTAATAAACGACTTCACTGGCTCACTCAATTTTACACCAGTTCTTAAACTTGCGTCTAATATTGCACCTACGATTTCGGTGTCACTTCCATTTAAATAGCTTACTGGAGCATAAATTCCGTCGGATTCTAATTCCATGTAAACATTTTTGTTCAATTCGAGCTTACTTCTAATTTTCAAAGCAGGTACGGGGCCAAGGTCTCTATTTGTTCTAAATTTACTTCCATCCGTAGATTCGAAAGTAATGGTTGCATTACGTAATTGTAGAGTTCCTCCAATCGCAAATTTGAATTTGTCTGGATTTTTGATCAACTCACGTAAGTAACTTACACGATAAAAAGGGAAGTTATAGAGCAAGTTTACGCTTGAGGAGGCAGGGAAAACCAAATCATCAACTATCAAATCTTCGTTAAGTAAGACTTGCGATTCAATTTTTAACGGCTGATATAAGAAAACCAATGTATTGCGTTCGTTCCATTCAAATTCTAATGACATCCGATTGACAGGAAAAAGTACATCTTGCCCTCCATCACGCTTATAATCGAAGTATGTTCCGTTTTGACCGAATTGAACGTTATGACCTAAAACGCCTAAGTACCCTATTTCGGCAACGGCTCTAACCTTGTATTTTTTATCAGCATCTTTTTCGTTTTGGGCAGATACGGTCAGACTGATTATTAGAAAAAATGTAAGCGTTATTATTTCTCTAAGTTTCATGTATAATTTGTTTGGATATTTAATATTGAAACTGATAAACGTCTTCAATGTTCGGCAATGGGTGTTTACTTTTTTTAATCACCTTAGTAGTTAATAAACACTTTTTCCTTTATCGAATACTTGCTTTTTTTTTGACTCAAAGCTTCAATCATTAAGTGAACAGCAATTTTAGTAGCTTGTTTTTAGTCAAAATAGGTATTTATACCCTGTTTTCAATTGAATTAGTTTTTGAGGTTTGTAAACCAGAAAACTAATAACAATTATGAAAACTGATAAATCAAATAATGAAAAGGACTTGTTAAACGCTTCTATGAGTATAAAAGATATTCATGCAGAAATGGAAAACAATCCAGTTTACCCTTTCAATCTACAGAGTGGATGGTTGCCAAAGCCCGGGAGTAAAAGTATGCAAATGTATTTTGAACAAATACTAAGTACAGAACCTTCTGATTGGGCTCCTTGTATTCAAGCTTTGAGTGACTTTATAGACAGCAATGAAGTAGTTTCATACCTTGTTCAAAATGCTTGTAAGGAAAATCAAAATATTAGAGATGCCCATTTAGCGTCTGCTCAAGGTGTGATAATTCCACCGATCAGAGATAAAAACGACATTTTGAATGCTTTTAACGCAATTTTAAGTCAAGCACCTGCATTTCTTGATGATGCTCTGGTGGGGCTTCCATTTTCGGCATTTGTTGTTGGAATTGACCCCACAATGAGCGGTGTTACTCTTTTCAGTATTCCAATGTTCAATGAGAAAATGGCGGCGATTTTAGACCATTGGAACAAGTTCTTAGATGCAGAGGCTTCTAATGTTGGATTTAGGATAGATGGTCAGCAATGGCTTTCTCCTGCCGCTAAAAAGCAATATGATTTTCCTATTTGGGCAAAAGATTCACAGATATTGCCATATTGGAATTCTTGGAATTCTTTTTTTACACGTCAGTTTTTAGACCGCGAAGCCTCTCGACCAGTTGCTGATCCTACTTCCAATAAAACTGTTATTTGTCCGAATGATGGTTCTTTATTTAGATGGAGGGCAAATATTTCGAGAAATGATGTTTTTTGGTTTAAAGATATGGAATATTCTCTTTCGGATATTCTTAGCTCTCCTGTTCAAAAAGATCAAGATACGATCGATCAATATGATTTAGTGAATATTTTTGAGGGAGGTTATATCTTTCAAACCTACCTTAATCCGTACAATTTTCATAGATGGTGGGTTCCAGTAAATGCGAAGGTAATGTTTGACCCAATTGTGGTACCCGGTTACTTTTTTAACAAGTTGGTTATTCCAGACTTTGGTGGAGCTTCAACTGCTTCTTTACCGTACTTAGCACAAGTAAATGCAAGAGGAATAATAGTATTTGAAACAGAAGATTATGGGCGAGTATGTTGTATACCTTTGGGGATGAGTGAAGTTTCTAGTATTTCTTTTGACCCTGCAATGGTAGCAGGTGCAACAGTAACAAAAGGACAAGAAATGGGAACGTTCAATTATGGAGGCTCATCATTTGCCATTATTTACGAAAAGTTGCCAGGTAAGGATCTTGTCTTTATGAATGACCAAGGAATACAATACCCTCAAGATCCAGTTTTGCCAAGTGGAAGCTCAAGTACTGGCGGGGCAGTTACAAAGATCGCTTCGAAAATAGGAATTTGGGTCGATTTTTAATTGAGAAATTGATTAATACTCTTCTTGCTGAAAATCTGAAATAGTATAATAAAATAATACCCTCTTTTATGTTTGAGTATAAAAGAGGGTATAGTTTTTTCCAAAAAAAAGTGTACCCTCCTAGAAGGAAGGCACACTTCAGCCACTAATCAAAAAAATACAATTTATAACAGCGTGCTAGGGCACACGTAATTGGTTATTTCAAAACTTTCCGATTTTTTAATCGCATCAAAACCTCCCTTAATATCTACCAAATTGCGGTAACCTCTCGATTGCAATATGGAAATGAAGGCAAGCGACCTATATCCACCAGCACAGTGAATATAATGTGTATTATCGGTTACAATCTTTTTCATGCTTTCGTTGATGTAATCCAATGGGGCATTGGTAGCTTCTACCATGTGCTCACTTTCGAATTCACTATTCTTGCGAACATCCACAATTTCCGGAGCATTAATTTCTATTAGCTCTGCTACGCTTACAGACTTAATAGTGTCAACTTCTTTTCCTGCTGCTTTCCAAGCTTCAAAACCGCCTTTCAAGAAACCTTGTGCATTGTCGTAACCTACTCTAGCAAGTCTCGTAAGTATTTCTTCTAGTCGGTCTTCTTCTGCTACAATTAGTAACTCTTGTTTTACATCAGGAACGAGTGTTCCCACCCACGTGGCGAAGCTGCCATCGATACCAATAAAAATTGAATTGGGTACAAATCCGTCTCTGAATTTATCCTTGTCTCGTGTGTCAATAATCACTGCATTGGTCTCATTGGCAACAACCTCAAACTCAGTAGGACTAAGTGCTCTTGTTCCTTTTTCTATCACATTATCAAGTGAGTCGTAACCTTGAATATTGATAAGGACATTTTGAGGGAAATAGGATGGAGGTGGAGTTAGTCCGTTTAATACCTCTGCAACAAATTCCTCTTTAGTCATATCTGGTCTAAGAGCATAATTTGTCTTTTTCTGATTGCCAAGTGTGTCCGTAGTTTCGGAACTCATGTTTTTACCACAAGCACTGCCTTGACCGTGATTTGGATATACAATGATATCGTCGTTCAACGGCATTATTTTGTTTCTCAGCGAATCGTACAAGTGAGCAGCTAGCTTTTCTTGGGTAAGTTCTGCAATTACTTTTTGAGCTAAATCAGGACGACCTACATCGCCAATGAATAAGGTATCACCAGAGAATAATCCCACCTCTTTGCCTTCTTCATTGCGAAGCAATAGGCAAGAACTTTCCATGGTATGGCCAGGAGTGTGCAAGAGTTCAAGTGTTACATCTCCAAGTTTGAATATCTGTCCGTCAGTTGCGACTGTTTTTTTGAATCCAGTTTCCATCTCAGTGGGGCCATATACGATTTGAGCACCTGTTTTTTGTGCCAAATCAATGTGACCAGATACAAAGTCAGCATGGAAATGAGTTTCGAAAATGTATTTAATTTTTGCCCCATCTTTCTCCGCTCTTTCAAGGTAAGGTTGTGACTCTCTTAATGGGTCAATGATTGCAACTTCACCGTTTGATTCTATGTAATAGGCGGCTTCAGCTAAGCAACCAGTATATATTTGTTCAATTTTCATTTTAATGTTATTTATGTGATATAATTTATTTCTCCATTGGTGTCATCAAAAACTACTCAGGGACACCTTGTTTTGCAATTAGAATAACTGTTCATATCTCTTAAATTTCTTAATGTAAAATTAGTGATTGAATTATTGTTGGAGCGTAACTATAGTTACAATTGGATATGATCAATGTCATTGTTTTCTAATAAATCATTTCTTTCCTTTTGGTACAATTCGCTAGCATACTGATACTGCATCATTCTCTTTAGGACTTAGCCGTTTAATCCTTTATTACTTACTACCAATTGATTATTTTTGGTAAAACTCAAAAAGTATATGAAGCGATTGGTTATTAAATTAGCTTGTGTTCTAGGACTTATTTTTATCAATGCCTGCGATAAACCTCACAAACAAAGACCTAATATCATTTACATTTTTACAGATCAGCAATATGCAGGAATGATGTCCTGTGCTGGCAATGAATGGGTAAATACTCCTGCAATGGATTACATTGCTAACAATGGAATTAGGTTTACAAAAGCTTATACAACTAATCCCGTATGTACTCCAGCTAGAATGAGTATGATCACCGGAAGATTTCCGTCTTACTTTAATGATAAAAATGGTAACGCAGTTCGAGAAAACTGGGGTGCAACTAGGGTTGAAGATATTCCTGCGGAGGTATTTACAACTAACATTGCACATTTTGCCAAAGAAGCTGGCTACGAACTTATTTTTGGTGGTAAAGAACATTTGCCCAAGGGCTTGCTCCCAGATTCACTTGGCTTTACCTATATCAGTGACAACGAAAGGGGAATATTAGCACAAGAAGCTGCAAAGGTGATTCGAAAGGAACACGATAAGCCTTATATCATGATTGTATCGCTTATTAACCCTCATGATATTTGCTATATGGCAATAAGAGATTTTGCCGAAACACCACTTGATTCTATTTTACTTGCCAAAGGACAAACAGAACTCTCAGAGCTTGATAGGGCTTTGAATACACCAGAAGGGGTTACGGAAGAGGAGTTCTTCAAAAATTATTGTCCTCCATTACCACCAAACTTTGAGAAACAAAAAGGAGAGCCAAAGGCCGTTGAGAAATTGTTATCCAATAGGTCGTTTAGAGAGAAAGCAAGAGGACAATACAGTGAAAAGCAATGGAGAATGCATAGGTGGGCATATGCTAGACTAACCGAAGTTGTGGATAAAGAAATTCAAGTAATTCTCGACGCTTTGAAAGAATCCAATGGTGAAGAGAATACTCTAGTAATGCTTTCGAGTGATCATGGTGATATGGATGCCTCTCATAGAATGGAGCACAAAAGTACCATGTACGAGGAAGCTACGAACATACCGTTTTTGGCCATGTGGAAAGGTAAAATAATGTCAGGTAAAGTTGATGATTCACACCTAATTTCCAACGGATTAGATTTCTTACCAACGCTGTGTGACTATATGGATGTGGAAGGTATGTCGGATCCTAGAGGAATGAGCCTAAGGCCATTGTTTGAGGGAAAATCAACCAAGTGGAGGAAAAACTTGGGTGTAGAAAGTGAGATAGGGAAAATGGTCGTAAGTGAGGATGGTTTTAAATACATTAGGTATGATTTCGCGGGAAATGAAGAACAACTTTTGGATCTCAACTTGGATCCGTTTGAAACTACGCATTTTACAGATTCACAAAACCATAAAGGCAAGTTGGAAGAGCTAAAAAAGATATATGACACAACTTGGTTTCCTGTCAATTAATTAGAGGTATTAAACAAAAAAAAGAGCACCATTTCGGTACTCTTCTCGCTGATGTTTAAATCATAGGCTATACTTTTTCGCCTTTCATCATTTTATTCCAATACAAGTATGGAAGACCATATTTTTTAAGCATCCAGAGTCTCCAATGTTCCTTGGAGCTATCAAAAACAAGCATTTGTTTCAATTTTGGATCTGGAGTGAAGTTGTTTTTGTAATCAAATTCGGCTAAAACCATTTTGCCATATCCAGTTACAAGAGGACAAGAAGAATAGCCATTGTAACTTGAATTGGCAGGTGCCTGACCATTAATCATAGCAACTAAGTTTTCTACCACAATTGGTACTTGCTTTCTGATCGCAGCTCCAGTTTTGGCAGTAGGTAATGCCGCTACATCTCCTAGCCCAAAGATATTAGGGTATTTATTGTGTTGCATGCTATTGTGGTCTACATCTAGCCAACCAGCATCATTTACCAAGCTAGATTCTTTGACAAACTTTGGGGCTGTTTGTGGTGGAGCTAGATGCAAGAAATCAAAAGGTACTTCAATAACAGATTCACCTGTCATTTTTTCGCCAATATCGTTTCCTTCATTTATGACACACATATTTTCTCCAGTAGCGGTGTGTTTGAAATAAACGATTTTCTTTTCAGAGTCAATTTTAAACGGTGCGTAAAATGGTTTGAAGTGTATTCCATAGCGGTCGATTACTTGATGAAGTGTATCTGCGACTTGCTTAACTCCAAATATCACGCTACCGGGCGTTGCAAATATTACGTTGGATTTATCTAAAATACCTCTCTTTCGAAAACTATCAGCGGCGAGGTAGGCTATTTTTTGAGGAGCTCCTCCACACTTGATAGGAGTAGTGGGTTGTGTAAAAACTGCATTTCCACCCTTGAATTTTTGCAACTGTTCCCAAGTGTATTGAGGATCAGTATAGTTGCTACACACAACTCCTTTTTCTAAAGCTTCCGGTAGGCCTTCTATCAATTCAGGTGCCATTACTAAGCCCGGAGCAACAACTAAGAAATCATAGCTTATTACACTTCCTTTTTCAGTTGTTACATTGTTATTTTCTGGATCAAAACTTTTGGCATATTCCTTAATCCAAGTAACACCTTTTGGCATTACATCCGCCATAGGTTTACTAGTTTTTCTGTAGTCATATGCCCCCGCACCCACCAGTGTCCAAGCTGGTTGATAATAATGCTTGTCTGCGGGCTCTATGATCGCAATGTCAAGGTTTGAATTAATTTTCAATAATTGGGCACCTACCATAATGCCAGCAGTTCCACCACCAATTATGAGTACCGTATGTTTCTTTTCCATGCTAGGGTTTAATTATTTCTTCGAAAAGTAACAATTATAGAAACAAGAAAATGTAACATGGGTTACTTTGACCAGTTAGTAACTGGTCTCATCGAGCCTTACTTTTCCTTTAAATGTTTTATAAACAAAAATGGTGTAAGTAAGAATTATAGGTGTGCCTATGGCTGCCATAAATAACATGATTCCCAATGTTTTTTCAGAAGAAGCTGCATCGTAAATACTGATATCATAAGATGGGTCTATTGATGATATAAGAATAGAAGGGTACAGCTCTATCGCCACTACAAACAGAAAAAGTGCGATCGAAATGGCAGAAAAAATGAATGCCCTGAAAAAATTCTTTTTGCTCAAAAGCCGTGGAATATTCGCAATACTAAGCATACCTAGAAAAGGGATGATAGATAAAACTGGGTTTTCTTTAAAGCCATTGGATAAGTGAGGTATATACAAAAGCACATATGTTGTACTTACTGCAAATAATGCTACAAATATCCATACAGATCTTTTTGTTAGGATTCCTATTTTAGCAAAGAGCCTTCCTTCGGTTTTCATGATTAAATAAATACCTCCGTGCATCATGAACAGAGCTAAAGTTGTAATTCCGATGACGATTGAAAATGGGTTAAGAACCTCAAAAAGGCTCATTTGTAGTTGTCCATCTTTACCTATTGGGAGACCTTGTAATACATTTCCTAGTACTACTCCTAGCAATGTAGCCAGTAAAATACTTGAAATAGAGTAGGAGATATCCCATGTTTTTCTCCACCACAGCATGGTTTCTTTACTTCTGAATTCTATTGAAATAGCTCTAAAAATCAGACTGAAAATGAATAGCATGAAAGGCACATACAGCCCCGAAAACAGTGTGGCGTACACTATGGGAAAGCCTGCAAATAGTGCTCCTCCACCAATTACAAGCCAAACTTCATTACCGTCCCACACTGGACCTACAGCATTGAGTGCAATTCTGCGGCTTTCTTCTTTTTTGAAAAATAAATGCCATGCACCAGCTCCAAAGTCGAAACCGTCAAGTATGGCATAACCTGCAAATAATCCACCCACAACAAGGAACCAAAGAGTGGGGTAATCCAATCCTAAAATTGTAGCTTCCATTGTTAGTTTTTAGTTATGGTGTTTGTTATTTGTTTTTGTAAAGTCCCTTCCATATCGTCCTGTTCATTGTATGGGCCAGTTTTGATTTTCTTGTTCAAAAGGTAAATGAACAGCACAAATAAAATAGAATAAATAATGAAGAACATTATAAGCGACCATAGCACTTGATTGGCCGTTACAACTGCCGAAAAGGCATCTGATGTACGTAAAAGTCCATAGACTACCCATGGTTGTCGACCCATTTCGGCGGCAAACCAACCAAACTGATTTGCCAATTGGGGTAAAATAGCGGCAAAAACGAATGTGATTAACAGCCACTTTTTGTCAAAGAGAGAGCCTTTCCACCAGAAGTATATTCCCAAAATCGTAAGTAAAATAAGTGCCATGCCAATTGCAACCATAAGATGGTAAAACTGGAATACTGCATTCACTTGACCGGGCTGATCTTCTTTTGCAAATGCATCCAAACCTGTTACATGTTTTTGGAAATCACCGTAAATTAAATACGATAGTCCTCCTGGGACTTTCATGCCGTAGGTTTTTTTGTTGTCTTTATCAATCCATCCCAAAAGATACATGTCACCCGGTGCACTTTTTTCAAAATGCCCTTCAAAAGCTGCAAGTTTAGCTGGTTGATTTACGGCTACACCGTTTGCTGAGTGATGGCCAGTAACTAATTGTGAAAGTGAAAACACAGTAGCAACTACCAAAGCGATTTTGAATGCTTTTTTCGAAATTTCTAAATACCTGCCTTTGATTATATAGTAAGCATGCACACTCATCACTAAAAACGCTCCTGACAAGAATGCACCAAGCCATGTGTGTGTAAGCCGATCAACACTTGATGGGTTAAACACCATCGCCCAAAAGTCAATGATTTCGGCCCTTGCATTAATTCCTTCTCCAACAATGTGAAATCCCGCCGGAGTTTGTTGCCAACTGTTAGCAACTACAATCCAAACAGCACTGAACATAGAGCCAAGAAAAACACCAATGGTTGCTATTAAGTGGACTTTGGGAGAAACTCTATTCCAACCGAAAAGCAGAATCCCTAAAAAACCACTTTCTAGTGCAAAAGCAAAGATACCTTCAGCTGCCAAAGCACTTCCAAATACATCGCCGACATACTTAGAATAGGTAGCCCAGTTGGTTCCAAATTCGAATTCCATAACAATACCGGTCGCTACGCCAATACCAAAGGTTAAAGCAAATATCTTGGTCCAAAACTTGGCTAGTATTTCGTATTCTTTATTTCCTGTCCGAATATAATTGCCTTCAAAAATTACCATTAATAGACCCAGTCCTATACTTAAAGGAGGATAGATGTAATGGAATGCAATGGTGAATGCGAATTGAATTCTTGCTAAAATTTCAACTTCCATGATAGTATTAAGATAAAAAAAGAGGCCGAAGCCTCTTTAGAAATTTATAATGTTGAAGGACAAACGTAATTGCTTACTGGTATTTCAGTGCCTTTAATAGCGGCAAAGCCACCAGCTACATCAATTAAGTTGTGTATACCTCGAGACTTTAGAATACTACTAGCGATCATAGAGCGATAACCCCCTGCACAATGAACATAAAACTCTTCGCTTGGGATACTTGCCAAATGATTATTTAAATCAGATAAAGGAAAGTTTTCTGCTCCTAAAACGTGTTCCGATAGATATTCAGATTCTTTTCTAACATCAATTACTTTTGCAGCTTTAATGTTTTCAGCTAATTCACTTGCTGGAATTGAAGTTACACTGTCTGTGTCAAATCCTGCCTTTTCCCAAGCTTCAACTCCTCCTTTCAAGAATCCTATTGTATTATCAAAACCTACTCTCGATAATCTAGTAACAGCTTCTTCCACTCTATCTTCATCTGCAATAAGCAAGATTGGCTGTAAAGTATCTTTGATCAAATCTCCAACCCAAGGGGCAAAACCACCATCTAGTCCAATAAAAATTGATCGGGGAATGTGTTTTTCTGCAAACTCAGCAGGTTTTCTTACGTCCAGTACCACTGCTCCAGTTTCGTTCGCTGCTGCTTCGAATGCCTTTGGAGATAGTGCCACATTACCTTTGGCCAAGACTTTATCGAAAGATTCGTACCCTTCTTTGTTCATTTGAACATTCAGTGGGAAATAGGCTGGTGGGGGTAGTAAGCCATCTGTAACTTCTTTGATGAATTCATCTTTAGTCATATCGGCTCTAAGGGCATAGTTCATGGCTTTTTGATTACCAAGTGTATCCACTGTTTCCTTCATCATATTTTTACCACATGCAGATCCTGCTCCGTGAGCTGGGTATACTGTAATGTCATCTGCCAGTGGCATGATCTTATTTCTTAAGCTGTCAAAAAGTAAACCAGCTAAGTCTTCTTGCGTCATGCTAGCTGCTTTTTGTGCAAGATCGGGTCTACCCACATCTCCTAAGAAAAGTGTATCTCCAGAGAAAATTGCGTGGTCTTTGCCATTTTCATCTTTTAGCAAATAGGTTGTACTTTCCATAGTATGTCCAGGAGTATGAAGCACAATGAAAGTCAATTTTCCGAGCTTGAACTCTTGATTGTCTTTCGCAATAATGGCTTCGAAACTTGGATTTGCGTTTGGTCCATAGATAATAGGTGCTCCTGTTTCTTGAGAAAGTGTAACATGACCGCTCACAAAGTCAGCATGGAAATGAGTTTCAAAGATATATTTGATTTTAGCTCCTGCTTTCTCAGCCTTTTCTATGTATGGGCCCACTTCGCGTAGCGGATCTATGATTGCAACCTCACCTTCACTTTCAATGTAATACGCTCCTTGAGCAAGACAACCGGTATATATTTGTTCTATTTTCATTTTTATTTCCTTTAATTTTTTAACACAAATTTTAAGACATCAATTCCTTGTACATGATATAAACAGCCATTACTAAAACGAACCATGCGAACCCTTTCTTGAGGCTACTACCATTGATAAACTTACTTAACCATATACCTACAAATATTCCAATAATTGAAATGGCTGTAAATGGTAGCAAGAAAGCCCAATCAATAGTTAGGTTTTGGACGTCTCCAATGAAACCTATTAATGATTTTACTGCTATAATAAGTAGAGAAGTAGCAACTGCCTTTTTCATTGGTAGTTTTGCCAATAACACTAATGCTGGGATGATAAGAAAACCTCCGCCGGCACCTACCAGACCAGTAAGTGCTCCTACAACTGTTCCTTCTAAAACTACTAATCCATAATTCAACTTTATTTTTTCTTGCATTGCGACTTCGTCACAATCTTTACATTGAGCTTGCCTTAGCATTGAAATCGCGGCGGCAAACATTATGAATGCAAAAAATAACATGATTGCTAGGTCCTTGGTAATGAGCAAACTTCCAATGCTAAAAAGCTCGTCAGGAATTGCAGGAATTGCATATCTCCTTGTAAGATAAACAGCAATAAACGCTGGAATCATAAAGACAATAGCAGTTTTTATTTCAACCAAACCCTTAGTCATGTTTCGTATTGCCCCTACTAATGAAGTTGACCCTACTACAAATAATGAGTAGGCCGTTGACACTACTGGACTAATACCTAATAAATACACCAAAATGGGCACTGTGAGGATGGAGCCTCCTCCGCCAATAAGGCCAAGTGTAATTCCTATTAACAAAGCTCCTCCAAATCCTATAAGTTCTACTGTTTGCAACGAATTGTTATTTTGATTGAGTACAAAGGTGACATATGCAGTGAACAAGTGGTGTAACTTGAGTTACGTAGGGTGTTTAAATAACTGACTTGCAGTTATGGGGAGACTTGATTTAGGCCCTATTTTGGTCATTATTGTCTTAATGTAAATTAATATATTATTTCAGTTATGGTAATAAGAATGGACTTAACAACTAATACCAACAATCGGAATAAATAGTACTAGCTGAATTCAAAAGTAAAAGTTAGTTTTGTATACAGTATTCAAAAAAGTATACCCTAATGAAAAAAATAAGCTTACTTTTTTTACTATGTTTCTCAGTTATAAGTTCGAGCATATATGCACAAGGTGTTGTGGATGGAGAACTTAAAAAATGGCATCGAGTTGCTCTTACTTTTAATGGTCCATTGACCAGTGAGACAGCACAACCAAATCCATTTACTTATTATAGAATGGATGTTAGGTTCACACATGAGAGTGGATTTCCTATTTATGATGTGCCTGGCTTTTATGCAACTGATGGAAACTCGGCTGAGACTTCCTCTACCAAAGGAGATAAGTGGAGAGTTTATTTTTCACCTGATAAAACAGGAAAATGGACGTACGAGGTGAGTTTCAAGGCTGGAGAAGGCATTGCACTTAAAGAAGGAGGAGTATCTGCTGGTTATTTTGATGGTGAAAAAGGAAGCATAGTCATAAGTGGCACAGATAAGTCATTGCCAGACAATAGAGCACAAGGGAGATTAAATTATGTGGGAAAGCATTACCTGCAATTTGCCGAAACAGAGAAGTACTTTATAAAAGCTGGGGCTGACTCACCTGAGAATATGCTTCATTATTCAGACTTTGATGGTACGCTAAATGGCTATGGTAAATTGGGGAAAAATTACCTTCAACTGATGAAAGATTGGCAGCCACATGCTCAAGATTTTGAGTCAAGGGGAAATGCTTATACTTGGCAAAATGGAAAAGGTAAAAACATCATGGGTGCTATTAATTACTTGTATACCAAAGGCATGAACTCTATTAGTTTCCTCACTTTTTCTGCTGATGGTGACGATGGCTGTGTATATCCCTATCTTGTAAAAAGCGATTCATTATTCTTAGAAGCTTCTCAAAGGTCAAAGGCTTGGAACGAGGCATTGGAGCAAGATAGATTTGATGTTTCAAAACTGGACCAATGGGAAAGAGTATTGACCTATGCTGAAACAAAAGGAATGTTCTTACACTTCAAAACCTTTGAAGCGGAGAGTATTTGGTTGATGGGTAGAAAGGACTTAACAGACGAAAGGAAACTTTATTACCGAGAATTAATCGCTCGATTTGGTCATCACCTTTCTATGAACTGGAACCTGTCAGAGGAAACGAATGTAGAAGTTTCTTTGGTAAAAAATACTGCTGCTTTCATAGCAAACTTAGATCCTTATAAGCACCATTTGGTACAGCATACTTATCCGCTTGGACATGGTAAAGGAGTTGATATGCCCAACTACGATTATTACTATTTAAACCTTCTGGGTGACCAGTCAGTACTTACAGGTGCATCACTGCAATTACAAAAAGATGATATTCATAACGAAATGAAACGTTGGTATGAGCTTTCCGAAAAGTCGGGAAGAATATGGGCGATAGCAAATGATGAGCAGGGAAATGCACAAATAGGAGTTACTGTAGATGCTGCACATCCAAGTTATAAGGCAATGAAGCCAGACAACAGAGAGGAAGTGCGTAAAAAGGTGCTTTGGGGTACGCTCATGGCAGGTGGTTTCGGAGTAGAATACTATTATGGGTATGCTACCGAATCAAATGATCTAAATAATGAAGACCATAGATCACGAGCTACCAAGTACGAAGATGCTAAAGTGGCAATTGACTTTTTCGAAAACCATATTGAGTTCATTAATATGAAACCAGCCGATGAGATCACAACATCATTGGATGATTACGTTCTCGCTGGGGATAGCCAAATTGCTGTTTATTTGCCAAATGGAGGTAATACAGGTATTACTTTGCCGAGTGGAAAATGGACCGTTTCATGGTATGACCCAATAAAAGGCGGTGAACTAAAAGGAAAAAGCAAAGTTGCTAAAACAATATCGGCTCCTGATGCTAGTCAGGACTGGGTAGCAGTTTTAGTGAAAAATTAATCTGAAAATTATCAAACTTGGATTGGCGATAAAGGTCAATCCAAGTTTGATTTCAAATAGAAAAGATCACTTCATTTCATCCACAATGTTTCTAATTGCTTCACTGAAATAAGCACCGTTTTCGGGACCATACCAATTCATGGTTACGGTTTCATAATTATCCATATCGAAGTATTGATCTGCAGTAATATAACCTGCATAAGCCCCATTAAATGATGTAACTATGAGTTGAAGACCATTCTTTGCAGCATAGTTATCCAAGTCTTTCATCAACTCGCCAGAGAAATCACAAGGCATACCCACCAATAGGATATTTCCAATTCTCATCGATTTTAGAAATGGTGGGTAATCGCCAAATAGCCAATTGAAAACCCAAGGTCTCATGGCTATTGTAGGAGTTACTTTTGGAGAAGGTTTTCTTAAAGGTAAAGTGGCATAAAAACTTTTTAAAATCTCCTGCTTACCAAATAATTCTGTTTTTTCGGGTATGGAAATTACTTCGTTTTTTACGTTTATACCTTGGTTTTCAACTTGTTCAAAGTCTGTATCTCCAACTTGTACCGGCCCCATGCTTCCTACAGCACCAGCCATAAAGGAGGCAAATGCATAGCCACTTCCTTCTAGTTGATCTACCAAAACGCCAGGGTAGTCGCGTGACAACTCCATGGTTGCGGCGTCAAGTATGGTAGAGTGTGCGGCATATGTTGTCAAAATAATGCTGTCTTGAGCTCCTACAAATTTGATAGATCTGATTTCGGGGTCAATAGTTCCTTTTTCTCTTACCAACCTATTGTAAATGTGCATACTATCAATGTTTTCCTCATAGGTTACTTTCGCAAGCATCATGTTCATTTCTGCTGCTTTCATGCTTTTGAGAACATTTTCTCCTACCATTTTCTCAATGTTTGGATCGTACTTACCTGCAAATAGTTTTCCTACTAAAGTATTGTACCAGCCACCAATGCTGTTGTGTGAATGTGTTGCCGACAGGTAAATATTTTCGAATGGTACTTGTGTTCCGTTTTTTACAATTTCAGTTATGGAAGGAGGAACAATCAACATGTCTAGTGAGATAAGAAATTGTTTATGACCAGCAAGGTCTATACATATTGTTCTTACAAATATAGAATCATGAACAGCAGTGAAATGTTCACCTTTACGCTTGCCATATCCTGCCATTGGTGTTGCATAGTCAGGTGTGATATTTACTTTGCTCCAACCAACTTTCATACTATCTCCACTTGTGGAGCTACCCGCATATTCTTTTTGTGTAATGGTATTTTCCCAAGTTTTGTAGTAATCCATTTCTTGGTAAGGAGTTCTGTCAATTCCTGTTAATAGACTGAAAAGCAAAACGAGAATAAATAGAGCAATGATTCCAATAATTTTAAGAAAAGTTTTCATTTGTTAGGCTGGGATAGTGATGTCGTCTAAAAATAACTCTAGGTGTTCAATTCCTACATGTTCCATTACGATGATCTTGTACCATTTAGGATTGTGGTGATTGTCTGGAACTATATAATATTTTGCAGCTAAATCTTGGTCTATGTACTCGGCTCTAATAGTAACAATATTGGAATCTGGGTGTCGAAAATATTCGATATTGAGTTTGTCAAGTTTGTTACACAGCCAATCAGTTCTTTTTTTCAAAACAAAGTTTTTTTCTGCCCACCCATAGCTGCCGTATGAACTCAAAATCATCCAAACTGCAATGGCATTTGCTCCTGATCTACTTCCAACAAGGGTATAATCTTCGCCTTTTACATATGAAGCATCTTTGCTATGCGTGTACTTCATGAAACCCTTTCGAATTAAGAAAATGCCTGTTCCGTATGGGGCTTGCACCATTTTGTGTGCATCCACAGTAATGCTGCTGACTTCTGGGTTTTCAAAATTTAGAATGCTTTCTTCTTGTGCAAAAGGATAGAAGAAACCACCATAAGCTCCATCAATATGAATTTTATATTCAAGTTCAGATTCTTTCAGGCATTTGGCAATCATGTCAATATCATCAACGCTGCCAAACATCGTCGTCATCATATTTGAAGTGAAAATAATATACTTTTTACCTTCGCTTTTTGCTCTATCCAAAGTCGCTGAAATTGATTCAGGGCTCATTTCTCTAGTGTCATCGTCTACTTGAATTTTGTAAAGATCAAGGCTGAGCACATTGCAGGCTTTTGGTAAACTGTAGTGCGTGTCGGTAGAACAAAATACAGCTATTTCGCTTTGTTTTGCACCTTTTTCTTTCTTGAAATATTCTCGATAAATCCATACTGCTTGCATATTGGCTTCTGTACCACCAGAGGCAACATAACCGTCGTATTCATTTTCGTTGGCTTTGAATATATCACAAGCTATTATATTTAATAGCTGTTTTTCTATTTCTTGCGTTCCAGCAAAAGTGGATTCGGATTGAGCAATGGTGTGGCAACCAATGTGGTTTGGATTGTTTATTAGTGTTTGCAGAAAAGGGGCATCCTTCAGTATTGGATTATTATTGGGGAATATTTTGGAATCCAAATGGGAAGCAGGCATTCCTAATATTGGTTCGTCGTAAAAACTACGGTTTTCACTTAGAGCTTTCGAAATTCTATCTTGAATTTCTTTGCTTGATTTCTTTTTCCAGAATTTCATTATTTGTTGAAGTAGTGTTATTCCAAAATTACAAATTTGAGGACGAATAGAGTGCCATTTTTTAGAAAAAGCTATCTTTGACAAAACCTAAACCCACTATAATGGAAATTGATTTTACTAAATATGCTACAATGGCTACCGATGCGGTTGTAACTTTTGCCCCCAAACTACTCGGATCGATAGCAGTTTTAATTATCGGATTTTGGATCATTAAAAAGCTTTCTGTAATTACTCAAAATGGTCTTAAAAAATCGAGCCTATCACCTGAGATTACGACTTTTTTGATCTCGATGTTTGATATTATTTTGAAGCTATCGGTAGTGCTTTTTGCAGCGGGTTTCATAGGATTCGATATTTCGGCGATCATTGGATTACTTGCAGCTGCAGGTTTTGCTGTTGGGTTAGCCTTACAAGGCGGCCTAGGTAATTTTGCCTCAGGAATTATCATTTTAGTCTTTAAGCCTTATCAAGTTGGTGATTGGATTCAGTTGGATGACAAATTTGGACAAGTTGAAGAAATCCAGATTTTTAATACGTTATTGGGAACCCCAGGCTTTAAAACGCTCATAATTCCAAATGGTCAAATTACAGAAAACGTAGTTACTAATTATTCTAAGAAGGGGAAGATCAGACTGGAGCTTGAAATAGCGATGCCATACGAAGAGAGTTTCCCAAAGGTTAGAGAGGTGCTTTTAGGGGTTTTGAAAAATAACGCCTTTGCACTAGATGAACCACAGCCTTTGGTTGGAATTGAAAAATACGATTCGCACAATATAATAGTAGGTGTAAAGCCATTTGTAATACCAGAAAACTATTGGGATGCCGTGTACCAAATTAATGCTGAAATAAAAGCTGCATTGAGTGCCAACGGAATTTCAATGGCCTACAGCGAAGGAGTAGAGCTAGGTAAGATTGGTGGATAACTTAAATCATAACTTACTTTATGAAAGGATGGGTAAACATACTAGAGTGCTCTGATGGATCCTATTATACAGGAAGTACCAAAGATGTGCAGATAAGGTTGATTGACCATTAGAATGGAAAAGGAGCATATCAGCCTACCCATTAATTTTATTTATTTTGAAGCGTTTGACAGAATTGACACGGCATTTTGCCATTAACCATACAACTAATCAACCCAAAACCCTAGGTCCGTTTTGGTTCACTTTAGAGACAAAATGGTTGGTGTTGATATCTATTGCGTTAAAAGCTTCGCACATGGCTTGAGCAGTTTTGTCTGCTTGGGCCTGCCCTTCGGAGAATGCAAAAATTGATGGTCCAGCTCCTGAAATACTACATCCTAAAGCTCCTGACGCAATAGCTGCCGCTTTTACTTCGGCAAAGCCTGGTATGAGAATAGACCTTTTTGGTTCAATGAGGTAATCAGTCATAGACCTGCCTATGAGTGCATAATTGGAGGTTGTTAGTCCGGCGATCATGCCAGCTACATTTCCCATTTGTGCAATTGCTTTTCCAAATTCCACTTCTTGACGAAGAATGAATCTCGCATCCTTGGTATTTACTTCCACATCTGGGTGAACAATGCTTACCCAGAGGTTGTCTGGAGTAGAGATTTTGACAACATCCAGCGGATCGTAGCTTCGGATCAAAACAAAGCCACCGAGTAGGGCAGGAGCAACGTTGTCGGCATGAGCACTACCACATGCAATACGTTCACCTTCCATAGAAAAAGGTAGAAGTTTCTCTGTTTCTAAAGGTTTTCCCAGTAATTCATTGGCGGCAAAAACTCCAGCAACAGCACTGGCAGAAGAACTGCCTAATCCACTGCCTAAAGGCATTTTTTTGTGTAATTTAATATCAAAACCTTGCTGAGAGCCAATTTTTTCTAAAAACTTGATGACAGGAACACTGACTGTATTTTGAAATGGATCAAGTGTTAATTTCCCTTCGTCTCCCGTGATTTTTGTAATGACAATTTTGGAGTCATTTCTTTTACTAACAATTACCTCGTCGCCGGGTGAATCCACAGCAAGGCCGAAGATGTCAAAACCACAAGCCACGTTTGCAACTGTTGCAGGGGCGAATATGTGAATGCTATCGCTCATTAATTCAACAAACTACTCAAGCTTATGATATCTGCAAATACACCCATTGCTGTTACTTCAGCACCTGCACCTGGGCCTTTCACTACTAGTGGGTTGTGCTTGTAACGCTCTGTGGTAAACGCAATGATATTTTCGCTACCTGCTAGGTTGTAGAAAGGATGGTTTTTATCAACGGTTCTAAGACCTAGTTTCGCTTCACCGTTTTCAAGCGTAGCAATAAACCTTAGTTTTTTGTCCAAAGCATCGGCTTCTAATAACAATTTTTCAAAACGGTCATTGTCCTTGTCAAGCTCCGTATAGAAATCTTCTACTGAAGCAGCTTTTGTACAAGCTTCATTTAATAGAGGTTCTATGGTAACGTCTTCTGGTTCAAGCTCTAAGCCTATTTCTCGTGCAAGAATCAATATCTTTCTTGCTACGTCCATTCCACTTAGATCTTCTCTTGGATCTGGTTCCGTAAAGCCTTGCTCTTTTGCTTCTTTCACGATTTGTAAGAAACTTTTACCCATCTGGAAATTATTGAAAATATAGGCTAAGGTACCCGAAAGTACAGCTTCTATTTTATGTATTTCGTCTCCAGCTTCAATCAAACCTTGTAGGGTGTTGATGATTGGTAAACCTGCACCTACGTTAGTTTCGTAAAGGAATTTTACGTTTCGTGCTTTGGCAATATCTTGTAGCTTTTTGTAATCCTTGTATGGGCCTGAGTTTGCAACTTTATTAGGCGTAACAATAGAAACACTGGCATCCATCAATGGATAGTAGAACTGCACCATGTTCTTGTCCGCAGTATTGTCAATGAAAATACTGTATGGCAAGTTTAAGGTTTGTATATCTCCTACAAACTCAGCAAGATTGGTTTTTTCTCCTCTTTCTTTGAGTTCTTCTTTCCATTTCGATATATCAATACCCTCAGCATCAATAAGCATTTGACGCGTATTACTTAGTCCAATTAGCTTAAGGTTGAGGTTTTTGTTTTTCTTCAAATATGCCTTCTGCTGGTGAATTTGTCTCAAAAGTGTTTTTCCAATAAGACCAGTAGGTCCAACCATGAAAAGGTTGAGCGTAACTCCATCCACATTAAAGAATCGCTCGTGAATTGCATTGAGGGCTTTTGAAATGTTCTTTTTCTCAATGACCACAGATATATTTAGCTCCGAAGAACCTTGGGCAACAGCTATAACGTTTACACCGTTTTGGCCTAATACGCCGAATAGTTTTCCAGAAGTACCAGAGCTGGCTTTCATGCCTTCACCTACAATAGCGATGACAGATAAATGCTCTTGAATATTTATAGATTCAATGTCAGAATGTGACATTTCTACGGCAAACTCTTCTTCAAGCAAAGACTTTACTTCTTTGGCGTCTTTCGGGCTAATAGCAAAACAAATGCTATGCTCCGATGAAGCCTGAGAAATAAGGATTACTGATATTTTATTTGCAGCTAACACACTGAATAAGCGAGCCGAAACACCAGCTACACCTATCATCCCATTTCCTTGCACATTAACCAATGCGATATCATCGATACTCGATATGCCAGTAATTGAATATGCTTTTTTCGGAGATTCTCTCGAAATCAAAGTTCCTTCGTGGTCGGCCTCAAAAGTATTGAGAACTTTCACAGGAATGTTTTTCTGAAAAGCGGGGGTGAGGCTAGGCGGATAAATAACCTTTGCTCCAAAATGCGAAAGCTCCATAGCTTCAGCATAAGATATCTTAGGAATTGTGAATGCGTTTTTCACTTTTCTAGGATCGGCAGTCATCATTCCGTTTACATCCGTCCATATTTCTATAGTACTGGCGGTCAATGCTGCTCCAAAAATAGAAGCTGTATAGTCTGATCCACCTCTACCAAGTGTAGTGGTAACTCCATCAATATTTCTAGCTATAAAACCAGTTATACAAGTTACCTGAGCCTTGTTTTCTTTGAAATAGTTGGTAATGTTATCATTCGTAGTGCTGAAGTTAACATTTGCATTTCCAAAATTGGAATCGCTTACAATAACTTCTCTGGTATCAAGCATTTGGGCTGTTAAGCCTTTTTCTTTGATCGCCGCAGTGATGATGGTCGTACTTAATCTTTCACCAAAACTTACAAGTAAATCTAGCGTGCGAGGCGAAATCTCTTGAATAAGCTCTATTCCTCTAAGCAAGTCTTCGATTTTGTTGAAAAGACCTTTTACTTGAGCGATTAAGCTACTTTGTTGTTTGACTGGGATAAGGCCACGAATGGCATTGAAGTGTCTTTCTTCTACAGAGTGCAAGTGATCTTGGTATTCAATATCAGCGTTACTCGCCATATTGCCAATTTCAATAAGCCTATTGGTTACACCACCAAAGGCAGAATATACCACAGCAACTTCCTCGTCTTCTTTTACTCGAGATTTTATAACCTCGATCACCTGATTTATGCTATCGACAGTACCTACGGATGTACCACCAAATTTTAGAACCCTCATTCAATAGTTTTATTAGTGTAAGCAGGCTCAAAACCATGCCAAAATTTCTTAATTATATGCAAAAGGCAAGCCTTTTTGGATGAAGTGGTGCAAAGATAGTAAAATATCGAGCCTAGCAATGTGAAAGTGAGTACGATAGGAGAGAAATTCTATGAGTTTTTTTTGCCAAAGATTTTGGAAATGATTTAAATAATTAGAACTTTATCTAAATAACAAAACGTGCTAAAACTATGGATGCTATTTTTAAAGCCCTAAATGACCCCACCCGACGCGAAATCCTTTTGATGTTGAAGGATAAAGACCTCAATGCTGGTAAAATTGCTGCTCAGTTCAATATGAGTAAGCCTAGTATCTCACATCACTTGGATTTATTGAAACAAGCTGAACTTGTTAGTTTCGAAAAAGCAGGACAATTCATCAATTATAGTCTGAATGCCAAAAAGCTAGAAGAGATTTTCGCGTGGTTTGTTCAGTTTAAGCCGGATGAAGCAGTGCATTTACAGAAACCTAAGATTAGGTTGTGAGTACAAAACAAAAATTTTCGATCGTAAGTTTAACCGGTGGTTACTAAGATAAAGAGAAGGAAAAAATTTAAAAATTTCTAAACAAATGAGACTTTGAGTAATATTTTTTCATCAATCAAACAGGTTAAAATAATTGACTTCTTTTATGAAATCGTTATTATAATCATTGGTGTACTATTGGCTTTCTATTTCTTGGAATTTTGAGAAATTTCAAATGAAAACTTTCCTTATTCAATATCGAAGAATATGAAAAAAGTCTTATTTGTTATTTCTTTAGCCGGTTGGTCTCTATCAGTCATAATTGTATTAGCTACATTTTTTGACATAAACTTGGAGGAAAAGGTTCAGTATATTTTTTTTCATGTCTTTGGAGGTTTTATTCTTTCTTTTTTTTCCTTATTTTTTGTTAAACATAGTTTTAGGTATTTAGAATGGGAATATGATAATGATTACTGCTCTTTACCAAATAGGATTTCCATAACACCTTTCATTAAAGGTTTGTCAAATTGGATTTATGTATTGATTGGATTTAGCTTTTTTGCAGCATTTGTTTTTATTCTTCACCATGGGAGTGTAGATGGGATGTCAGAAGTAATTGATGGTAAGTACTTCATGACCAATGCAAGGGGTATAGTTAGAGAAATAGATGAGAATGAATATCATAAAAATATGATGATTGAAATTAGAATCCTTTGTGGTTTTGGTATGATGATTTATTGGACTCCAATTTTAATTTTTAAAAAATTAATTAAGTGGGAAATTGATGACATAGGCTGAATCAAATCATTCTTTTTTTAGAATATGAGCTTTAGGCTAAATCAAGCTTTCAATTTGATGTTGTCATCGAAAAATGATGTGCTTTTTATGGAGTCCTATTTGGTTAGGCTTTGAACTAATTCTACTGCCATTTTTTCTCCTCAACATTAAATAATCCCTTTATAAGTTTCAAAAAACCTCATCAATCTCACATTTCGAATTATAAACATGTGTCGCAATCCTAATGGTATCTAAGTTGCCTTCTGGCAATGGACAAATTCTAAAAAAAAGAACGTAAACGCCTAAAACAATACAATACCATCATTTTATACCTATAAAATAGCTCATATTAATGTCTGAAACTTTAGATTAATAAATATTTCGGACATTCGAACACAGTCCTTTCTGGTTTCAATATTACCATTAATCACATGAATTTTAAGCCCTTTGTTACACTCGCTTTAGCGAGCTCTCTTTTTTTATCACTTTTCTCTTGTCAAAAGCAGCTTGCCAAAGAGTTCATCAATCCGCCGAATAAGTACAAGCCAATGCCTTTTTGGCATATCAATGGAGAGTTGACCAAAGCTGGAATTCGTGAACAAATGGAAGATGCGAAAGCGGCAGGTTTTACAGGTGTAAGCCTCTTGCCTTTGGCAGCAAAAAGCGATACCAAGCCAGGTACTAGCCCTCAATTTCTTTCTGAAGCCTATTTTGAGCGTTACCAAGACATGATTGATATTGCCAATAAAATTGACATGGAAATCATTCTGTATGACGATAATGATTTTCCTAGTGGCATGGCAGGAGGTAAAATGGAGGAGAAGTATCCCGATCACACCATGAAACGCTTGGATAAGATTGAACATGACATGCAAGGTCCTACTATTTTTAGAGATAGCATTGTTGGTATCAAGCTCATGGCTGCCGTCGCAATCAATCAAGAAACCAATGAACGAATAGAAATAAGCAAGTTTGTTAGCAACAAAGTAATAGAATGGGAGGTGCCAAAAGGTAATTGGAAGGTTTTACTTTTCCCTTTAATGAAAGACAGTTTCCACAAAAAATATTTGTGTATGGACTTCATGGACACCACAGCAGTGCGGTACATGATCAATGAAACTTATGATAAATACAAAGAACGCTTTGGTAAGTATTTTGGCAATACAATTAAAACCACTTTTTTTGATGATGTTGGCTTTTGGAGGCATCCACGAAATTGGACAGCTGCTTTTAATCAAAAGTTTGAAGAATTGAATGGTTACGACCCAAGGCCTTATTATCCAGCATTGTGGGATGATATTGGCGAGGAGACTGAGGCTGTGAGAAATGCTTTTTTTAATACAAGAGCAGAATTACTCGCCGAGGGCTTTCCAAAGTTGGTAGGGCAGTGGAACGAAGCAAATGGACTCAACAGCACAGGACACCCACCAGGGAATTATGACCCAACACCCATTGATATGAATGCCGATATTTTCAAGTTTTATCGGTATACACAAATTCCATTAACTGATGCCATCATTGCGTACCAGTTTGGCCAAAATGGACATAAACTCATTAGTTCTGCTGCGGATTATTATGACAGACCTTTGGTATCAACAGAGATTTACGGTGCTTACAAGGAGAACACTTTCGATTCCTTGATGCTTTACCGAGCCATGATGGATGTTTTTGCACGTGGGGTAAATATGGTCATCCCCCACGGAATGTGGTACGACCCTGAGAAAGTATATATTTCACCTTTGGTATCTCCATACAGTGAAAAACTCGCTCCAGCTCTGCCAGCATATTCTGAATTTGTTGGTCGAGCAAGTAAAATGCTCAGAGGTGGAAGACGAGTAAGTGAAATAGGAGTGATGTATCCATTTGAAGGATTGGCAGGTTTCTTTCGTTTTGACAATCCTGACAATATCCGCCAAGGATTTTATGTAGCACCTGAGACTGATTATCAAACAGTGAGCGGATGGCTTAGCAATGATATTCGCCGTGACTTTACTTTCATTCATCCTGAGTTATTTCTGGATTTAAAATATAGCATTGCAGAAGGCGAAATACAACTCAATAATGAGGAGAATTTCCAGAGCTACAACACACTTGTTTTGACAGGAAGTAAGGTGATTTCAGTTCCTACACTTGCAAAACTGAAGCAGTTTTACGACCGAGGTGGCAAAATTATAGCTACTAGCATGCTGCCTTATAAATCCGCAACTAGGGGAGATGACACAAAAGTGGTGGCTTTGGTGAAGGCTATTTTCGGCATTGATCCTTCGGTGCAAAACGACAGTGATGAAATAGTGGAAGCCAATAATCAATTGGGAGGAAAAGCTGTATTCATCCGAAAAGCAAGTGCATCCAAGCTAAATGAAATGCTTGATAAGCTTAGTCCTCCAGCTGATGTCGTTTTTAGTGAAAATATTGTTCTAAAAACAGACATGGGCAAATTCAACTATATCCATAAAGTGAATGAGGGAAAGCACATATACTTTTTCACCAATTCAAGTGATGAAGAGATTAGTACGGATGTTCTATTGAGAGGAAAATTAAAACCTCAGCAATGGAATCCACATAATGGACATATTTTAGAAAAAATCAGCTACGAGCATATTATTGTTAAAGATGAAACTTATACTAAAGTAGGTATGGAATTAGCTCCTGTAAAGTCTGTTTTTTTTGTGGCGGATGAGGATTGATTGTCGGACCAAAGTCAGATATGGTCACTTTAACAATTTGCGTTTTCTGAGGCTAGTGATATGATCTTGTTGGACATTGGTTGTAATTAAACGTGTCGCTCCACAACCTTCAAAAAAGAATCAATTTCCTCTTTAGAGTTATAAATATGCGTCGAAATCCTAATGGCGTCCAAGTTGCTTTCGGGTAACTGGCGGATTCGGAAGCCTTCTTTGGATACTGCTTGTGCGAATTCTTGGTAATCTTTGTTCTTAGGTTTGAAAGTAACCATACAAATTCTGGATGCTTCTTCTGTTGGGCTTAAGATATCCAATCGACTTTTCATTGCAGATAAGCCTTTGAATAGGTAGTTATTTAATTCTCTAACTCTATTTTCTATTTTTTGCTTTCCAATATTTATTTGAAACTCAGCAGACGCTGCCGCTCCTTCGTACATTGGTTTGCTTTGCGATCCATAATCGAAACGATGTGCGGTAGGGTTATAACCTTTTATCAAAGGTGGGTTTGAATACATGTCCCATCCAGTGTCGGAATAGGCTCCTACTTGGATGGCTTGTAGCTTGTCCAGTATTTCTTCTCGTAGGTATAAAAAACCTGTCCCATTTGGCCCTAGCATCCATTTGTGGCAAGAGGTGGCGTAAAAATCGCAGCCTAAATCGTGCAAGTCTAAATCAAATGTGCCAGAACCGTGTGCACCGTCGATAGCGGTAAAGATGTCTTTCTTTCGGGCAAATTCAGCAATTTCTTTGATAGGAAAAACCAAACCAGTAGTACAGGTAATATGTGGAATGGCTATAGCTTTGGTACGCCTTGTTGTTAGTTTTTTGATCAAGTCAAGGTTCTCAGCTTGAGTAGCTTTAGGTTCAAAAGGAATGAGCTTAATACCATCTAGCTTTGCCCTATTGAGCCATGGAAGAGCATTTCCCACATGTTCATGCAAACTGATAATTACTTCGTCTCCTTTTTTTAATGGCAAACCCCAGCATACAATATTAATTCCCTCGGTGGTGTTGTGAGTAAGCGATATTTCTTCAGTTTTTGCACCTACAAACTTTGCTAAAACTTCTCTCGCATGAGTTGTATGGCCATATTCTCCACTTGTATTGGTTGCTTTAAATGATTGTTGAATAGTATCTAAAACCACTTGAGGTGATGGGCCAAAAGTACCATTATTGAGATAAACACGCTTATCTGTCAGTGGGAATTGCTTTCGTATTCCTTGCCAATAGCCACTTTCCTTTTTTTGTCCAAAAGTAATATTTGAGATAAGAGTTGAACTTGCAACTGTTCCTAAAAATGATCTACGTGTTTGTTTCATTACTTCTAAGTAGGAGAAACATTTGCAAAAAAACGATTGAATTGCAGTGAAGTTTTTCAAAAAGTGGTGTGAAAATAACTAATGTGTAATTCTAGCTTCTAAAAATATAATTCTTTTTAACTTGTGCTTAAATTAACCCTTCTAATGAAGATAAAATTACTCTTGTTATTGGTAGTTTTTAGTACCAGCACTGTAGCTCAACAAATTGTCAATAGAGACATTAAGATTTCAGGTTTGGTTGAAGGGGTTTCTTCTGATACGCTTGCCGCCTATGTGAATAAACTCGTGAGCTTTAAAACTAGAAGCACATTGAGCAATACAAGCAGTAAAACGGAAGGTATTGGTGCTGCGAGAAACTGGGTTTTGGAAAAGTTTCAGTCATTTGTTCAGAGGTCTCCCGCAGAAATGAAAGCATATATTGACTCTTGGCAACTCGCACCAAATGGGCGTAGAGTGGATCGTGAAATCACTATGGGTAATGTGATTGCTGAGCTAAAAGGAAATGACCCTAACGATAAAAGAGTGATCATGGTTAGTGGTCACATTGATAGCCGAGTTACCGATGTCATGGACAGCACCTCTATTGCTCCCGGAGCCAATGACGATGGTAGTGGAACCGTAGCAGTTATAGAACTGGCAAGGGTTTTATCTCAAAGATCATGGCCTACAACCATCATTTTTACTGTATTTACGGGAGAGGAGCAAGGACTTTTAGGTGCTGAGCATATGGCAGCAACAATGAAAAAAGATAGCATTGATCTCATAGCTCTGCTTAACAATGACATTATGGGCAGCAACAATAGCAGTCAAACTCGTATCATAAATAATAATATTGTTCGAGTCTTTAGTGAAGGGATTCCAGCATTTGAAATGGATGCCAAAGCGGGAGCAATTCGCCAATATGGTTATGAAAACGATGGTGGTCCTCGCCAGCTAGCTCGGTATGTAAAAGAAATAGGTGAGCGGTATGTAGATAATATGGAGGTTCGACTTATTTATCGAAATGACCGATTTTTACGAGGTGGTGATCACACACCATTTGTAAACAGTGGTTTTGATGCAGTTCGCTTGTCGGAAATGAACGAGAATTATTTGCATCAGCATCAAGACCTTAGAATAGAAGAAGGAGTGGAATATGGAGACTTGGCGAAGTTTATGGATTTCGAATATTTGAGAAAAAACACAGCAGTAAACCTTGCTACACTTAGCAACCTTGCAAGTGCTCCTCCAGTGCCAGTTGAAGTTAAAATTGATGTAAGAAACTTAGAAAACTACACCACGCTAACTTGGCAGCCGGGCGATGTAGCTCGCACGGCAGGTTACTATGTACTCATGCGTGAAACGGATGCTAATCAGTGGCAAAAGAAGTTTTATACCACAGAAACCAAAATGAGACTTCCTTATTCAAAAGATAATTACTTCTTTGCGGTGCAAAGTGTAAGCGATGGTGGGCACGAAAGCCTACCTGTAATACCTCGAGTATTATTTAGAAGATAAATTCAACCCAATTTTTAAAATGAAAAGAAGAGACTTTTTGACCAAAACAATTGTGACAGGATCAGTATTAACAGCTTTACAGGCTCATGGATCGCTAGAGCCTACCAGAAATCCAGCGGCTCCAAGGCTTAAGTTTGCCGTTATAGGTATGAATCATGGTCATATTTATTCCATGGCCCGGTCTATCATCAGAGGTGGAGGTGAGTTGAAATGCTATTTTGCCAAAGAAGCTGAGCTGAACGGAAGCTTCGGGAAAGCTTTTCCAGATGCAAAGCAGGCAAAAAGTGAAGCAGAAATATTGAATGATCCCGAAATCAAACTTGTCCTAAGTGCAGGTATTCCTATTGACCGAGCACCTTTAGGAATAAGAGCTATGAAAGCAGGGAAAGATTACATGAGCGATAAGCCTGGAATCATCACACTGGAGCAACTTGCCGAAGTGAAAAAGGTACAAAAAGCCACAAACAAAAAATACATCATTGTATATAGTGAGCGATTTGAAAATAGAGCGACAATCAAAGCTCAAGAACTCGTAGCCAATGGAGAAATTGGAAAAGTAGTTCAAACGATTGGTTTGGGGCCACACTCCATGCATCCAGAAGATAGACCAGAATGGTTTTTCGATATGAAACAAGTTGGTGGAATAATCACTGATATTGGTTCTCATCAGTTTGATCAGTTTTTATATTTCACGGGTTCTACAGAAGCCAAAGTATTGGCTGCTCAAGTGAAAAATGTGGCAAATCAACAATATAAAGGTTTTGAAGATTTTGGTGATGTGATGGTACAAGGAAATAATGGCTCAGGCTACATTCGTGTAGATTGGTATTCTCCCAAAGGCTTGAAAACTTGGGGTGATGGAAGGCTTACTATTTTAGGAACCGAAGGTTTCATTGAAATACGTAAAAATATCGATATAGCTAGGTATCCGAATGGAAACCATCTGTATATATCTAACCAAGAAGGTACAAAATATTTGGATTGTAATGATGTAGAGCTGCCTTTTGGTCCACAAGTAGTAGATGATGTGATCAATAGAACCGAAACTGCGATGACTCAAGCTCACTGTTTTCTTGCGATGGAATTGGCATTGAAGGCACAAGCAATGGCTAACAAAAAGTAATTCGTTTTTACAAAATAATGTACGCTAGAAATTGAAATAGTTTCTAAATGAAAGCGTGCGTCGAGTTTTCAAAATCTATCATTAGAAACTTAACCGTAAGAGTTTCTATTTAAACTTTTATTGATTTATGTTTTTTAAAAAGACCCTACCTCTTTTTCTCATATATATCCTTTTCTCATGTACAAACTCTCAACCAACCGAGGACTTATTTCCTGATGGCACTCCCATTCCTGCCTGGTTCCGTGAAAATGAGAAGGTCAAATTGGAGGATTTTGAGAATCAATACATTGTTACTGATCATGGTATTGTAAATGACAGTACGATTTTACAAACGGATACTTTTCAAAAAATAATTGATAAAGCATCGGAAAATGGAGGTGGTGTAGTTGTCATTCCTGAAGGTGTATTTATGAGTGGTGCATTGTTCTTTAAACCCAAAACACATTTACACATTAGTGAGGGTGCTGTGTTAAAAGGCTCTGATGATATCAGTAATTATCCACTGATCCCTTCTCGCATGGAAGGGCAGTCATTGGACTATTACGCGGCATTTATAAATGCATATAATGTAGACGGTTTCACGATTTCGGGGAAAGGAACAATAGACGGTAATGGTCTAAACTTTTGGAAGGCTTTTTGGAAACGCAGAGAAGAAAATCCCAAATGCACCAATCTTGAAGTGTCACGGCCTAGGTTGGTATTTATAAGGGAATCAAATGATGTCCAGCTTCAGGAGGTTTCGCTCAAAAATGCGGGATTTTGGAGTAGCCATTATTATAAATGTAACAATGTAAAAATTCTTGATCTTAGCATTACCTCACCACACGAACCTATCAAAGCTCCTAGTACTGATGCCATCGACATAGATGTCTGTTCAAATGTGCTCATCAAAGGTTGTTACATGGCGGTGAATGATGATGCAATTGCTCTCAAAGGTGGAAAAGGCCCTTATGCTGACGAAGATCCCAATAATGGTGAAAATACAAATATCATTATTGAAGATTGTGAGTTTGGTTTTTGCCACTCTGCTTTAACTTGTGGAAGTGAGTCAATTCACAACAAGAATATCTTGTTTAGAAACATCAAAGTTAACAATGCAGTACGTATTCTTTGGCTTAAAATGAGACCAGATACACCTCAGAAATACGAATATATTACTGTTGATAATGTAAGCGGAAATGCTCGCAGCTTGCTTTATATCAAGCCATGGACTCAGTTTTTTGACCTAAAAGGACGTCCAGATGTGCCTGTTTCTTACTCAGATCATATAACGCTCAAAAACATGAAAGTGAAATGTGATATTTGGTACGATATGAAAATCACCGAGAATGATAGGCTATCTAATTTCCATTTCGAAAACCTAGAGATTGAGTCTGAAAATGCGGATTTTGATCCATCAATAATTGAAGGTCTCAAAATGAAAAATGTAATTGTAAATGGCACTAAAATCGCAGAGTAAGTCCAAAACTGAAAAGCTTATATTTGTTTGAACTTTAACCTATTAAATATGAAAAAAGGAAACTTATTGAGCGTGATTTTAGTGTTCTTATCTATAATAACGACATTGGCTACAGGTCCAGTTGCAGCCGGAACTGATTATAAATTGGTAATTGAAGGTTTTGATTGGGGGCCAGGCGTAAGCAAGGTTATTCTTTCTTTGGATCAACCTATTACTGAAGTTCAAGCCAATGATTTCATTGTAAATGTGACTAGAAAAACTGACCTAGGAGAAATTCCTGCTGAAATGACACGCGGTCAACGTGAGGTTATGCAAGCCTTTGTTTCAGATGCTGAAGGAACACCAATGCTCAGTGGAAAACATATAACACTTACACTTGCAGTTGCTCCCTTCAAGCCTTTAGGTTCCCCCATTCAATACTTTAGAGGCAAAGGAAATAATTGGGTGGATTATAAATTGGAGATTGTCCAAAAATCTAATAAACAGATTTGGAATAAGGAAATTGGTCGAATAATGCCATTACTGGACAATTTTGATCTAAAAGGTAAATTTACACACAGGGACATCACCATGTCGTACGCCAGTTTTGAGCCTAAAAATAGAAGTGGAAAAGCACCATTACTTATTTGGTTACATGGTGGTGGCGAAGGTGGAACAGATCCTTCCATTGCGGCAATTGGTAATAAGGCAGTAAACTATGTGTCAGAAGAAATCCAGAGCATTTTTGAAGGGGCTTATGTGCTTATCCCCCAAGCACCTACTTTTTGGATGAATAGTGAAGGTGGAGGTCATACGCGAGGAGATAAAAATGACATTTATAATGAGGGTTTAATGGCCTTGATCATGGATTATGTCAAAAATAATAAAGGTGTAGATGCTAGCAGGATCTATGTGGGTGGCTGTTCAAATGGTGGCTACATGAGTTTAAAGCTAATTTTGAACCACCCAGATTATTTTGCGGCGGGTTTTATAAGTGCACTGGCATATCAATCTTCATACATTACCGACGAGCAAATAAAGAGTATTAAGAATGTACCTATTTGGTTTGTTCAGTCCAAAGATGATGAAACAACAAAGCCAGCTGAAACGGTAGTGCCTGTGTACAATAGATTGAAAGCAGCAGGAGCACAAAACGTACATTTTAGTTACTATGATCATGTAATAGATATTACCAACCAGTATGGCGGTGCTTCTTATCGTTACAATGGACACTGGTCTTGGGTGTATCTACATGCCAATGAATGCAGGCTAGGTTTTGATGGAAAACCTGTAAAAGTAAATGGAATGCCGGTTTCTATCATGCAATGGTTGGCGGCACAGAGGAAGTGATTTTGCCTTTGTGATTTGGGTGGAATTAAAACTTGAATCAGACCTCATTTGTGCTTAAATTATATTCAGCAATCAGTTTGGTTTTATTTGCTAGGTAACGCAATAATCTTATATCCATAATAGTGAGGCTTGTCCCAAACTAATTTCTACGCTAGAAGGTTTAAAGGGTATGAAAGGTCACAGATTTACAAAATACGTTCCGGAGCTTAAGAATGGAAATAAATTCGAGCAATTGCTAGACATTTTTCAACAGTTGTTGTTGATTTTTGCTGGCGATGTGAGTGAGTCGCTGAACTACATGAATGAGCTTGATCGTCAACATAATCTCACTAGTGATGATTATGCCATGGCTGACTTTATCCAAGACCTAAAGGATAAAGGTTATATCAAGGAGGAAGAAAGAGAAGGCGAGTCTAGCTTGCAAATGACTGCTAAAAGTGAGCAGAGTATTAGGAAGTCGTCTTTGAATGAGATTTTTGGAAAACTGAAAAGGTCGAAGTCGGATGGTAACCATAAATCTAAATTTGCAGGTAGTGGAGGTGAGAAGTCTTCTGATATAAGAGATTTTCAGTGGGGTGATAGCTTAGAGTCTATTTCTATGACTGAGTCATTGAAAAATGCTCAGGTTAATAGTGGTCTTGGTGATGATTTTATGCTTACCGAGCGTGACCTAGAAGTGAATGATACCGAAATGAGCATGAATACAGCGACTGTATTGATGATCGATATCAGCCATTCTATGATTTTATATGGTGAAGATCGCATTACTCCAGCCAAAAAAGTTGCCCTTGCAATGGCGGAATTAATAAGAACTCGCTATCCAAAAGATACTCTTGACATTTTAGTATTTGGTAATGACGCTTGGCCTATCAAGTTGAAAGATATTCCATACTTAGAAGTAGGACCGTATCATACCAATACCGTTGCAGGTTTGGAACTTGCCATGGATTTACTCCGACGAAGGAAAACAAAAAACAAACAAATATTTATGATCACAGATGGCAAGCCTACTTGCCTAAAAGAGGGCATTGGATACTACAAGAATGCTTTTGGACTCGATCGTAAAATTGTAAACAAAACACTCACCATTGCACAGCAGGCAAGGAAATTGAATATTCCGGTTACCACTTTTATGATTGCAACCGATCCATACCTCAAGCAATTTGTACGAGATTTTACCAAAGCAAATAATGGCAGAGCCTACTACTCAAATTTAGATGGTTTAGGCGGTTTTGTTTTGGAAGATTTCGAAAAGAACAGGAGAAAGAATGTGAGGTGAGTTATTTAGCTTTTGAAAATAATTCTAAAACTAACTCGGGCTCGTTGGTTGTGATGAATTCAAACTTTCGGTCTAAAAACCACTCAATGTCCGATTCTTCATTTACCGTCCAAGCGTTGAGAGCTATTCCTTCGTTTTTAGCTTCAGTTACCCAATCAGGCTTATTTTGAATTGTTTTGAAATAATAGTCTAGGCCTTGAATTCCTTTAGATTTTAGTTGTGCAGGAGACAACTCACCTTTCAAATATTGGCAATTAGCTTTTGGGTTTAATTCCAATAAGCGTTCCATGATTCCGATATCAAAACTAATGTAGACAACATACTTTTCTGCATTCAATTCTTGAACAAGTTTAAAAGCTTTTTCTGCAAGAATGCGTCCTCTTTCTTTGCTAATTTGGGAAGGCTTAATCTCAAATACTAATCTTGTAGCATTGTTATTTTGCATTCCTGCTATCAGGTATTCTCTTGCTGTGGGAAGCTTTTCTCCATTTGCTAGTTTTTTGCTCAAAAGCTCTTGATAGGTACTTTTTTCTACTTCCATTCCTTGGAAATCATGATCGTGGTTTACCACCAATGAGTCATCTGCGGTCATCCAAACATCGAACTCCGAACCGGTGCATTTTAAGTTAATAGCTTCTCTCAAAGCCGCAATGCTGTTTTCTGGGTGATTCTGGGTTTTCCAAGCACCTCTATGAGCAACGACAGGATTATCGGCAAAAGTCAGGGTTTGATTTGATTGCTGGACTTTACATCCCACAAGTACTAAAATAGAGAAGAGAGCGATTGTTATTTTCATTGGTACTAATTTAAGAAATGATTGAGTAAGGGACTCTAAATTGATATTTAAATCTTTTTCACTTGTTGCTAAATCGCTGTTAAAAGTTTTTCAAAATTGGCTTCAACTATTACTCTTAAATGATTAACATTGACTTTTACGTTACTCAGTTATTGGAGTTGACTTTTATAATACTAATTAATACATGACACGAAAGGAGAGATACGAGGGCTTGGTGGAATATTTTCAGGAAGTACAGCCTAACCCAGAAACAGAATTAAAATATGGAAACCCATTTGAGCTTATAGTTGCAGTAGTACTCTCTGCTCAATGTACCGATAAGCGAGTAAACATTGTAACGCCTTACTTATTTGAAGCTTACCCCAATGCAAATGCAATGGCGGCAGCAACTTCTGACGAAGTTTTTGAGAAAATCAAAAGCATTTCCTATCCTAATAATAAAGCAAAGCACCTTGTTGGTTTGGCCAAAATGCTGATCAATGATTTTGGCAATGAAGTCCCTGGAGAAGTAGAGGAACTGGTGAAACTTCCCGGAGTTGGTCGTAAAACAGCTAATGTAATTGCTTCGGTCATTCATAATGCCCCTACAATGGCTGTGGATACGCATGTTTTTCGAGTTTCGCAGCGGATGGGATTAGTGGGAGCAAAAGATAAAAGCCCGCTTGCAGTAGAAAAGCAATTGGTGAAAAACTTCTCTGATGAAGTCATTCCAAAAGCACACCATTGGCTTATTTTGCATGGACGATATACTTGCTTAGCACGAAGCCCAAAATGCCTAGAATGTGGTATCACCAACCTATGTAAGTCGTACGAACCAATTCAGAAATATGGAATTAAAAAAGTTGATGCAAAACTTCCCTCAATCGGGTAAAGTGGAGTGGGTCTCGTTTCGAACAGAAACAAGAGGTGAGGTTACCGTACCAAATGAAATCAATTTGGACGCTGAGAATGGAATTGAAGGAGACCACTATAAAGGTAAAAACCATAAAAGGCAAGTAACGCTTATTCAAGCAGAGCACATAGCGGCAGCTGCTTCGTTTTTGGGTATAAACACCATTGATCCAGTTTTACTAAGAAGAAATATTGTCGTAAGTGGAATCAATCTCTTAGCACTCAAAGATGCTCGATTTCAAATAGGGGAAGCGATTCTAGAGTTCACAGGTCTTTGTCACCCCTGCACAAGAATGGAACAAAACCTAGGCGAAGGAGGCTACAATGCTATGCGTGGACATGGTGGCATTACTTGTAGAATTGTGGAGGGCGGAGAGGTTAGAGTGGGGGATGAGGTTAATTTTATTGCTTAAATATCAAAACCCAAATTGCTCTTTATCAACTTTATAGCTATCGCAATTAAGGTCAATCCAAATGCGTTGAAGTATATCAATAGGCTTTGGGCTAAACTACTTTTCTATCTGTTTGATTGACTAAAGTGTAATAAAAAGAAAGCAAACCCATAAAAAATAGCACCAAGCGATTCGCCTGATGCCATTTATACTACTTGGGTGGATTTTGTATCTTTTTTCTGGTAGTTCCAAACAAGAACCTTAGTTATAAATATTATTTATTGGCATCAATAAAAGCTATTCAATCTAGTAGGTTTATAAGTAGTGTTTCTAGGAATGATTGTCTGCCTAAACTGTTTCAAAAGAAATAGCACCAAGCATTATACCTGATGCTATTCTCACTTTTTGGGAATACTATTTAGTTATTACAACCCTGAATGTAAGCATGGAAAACAGTGCCATTAGCAGCTTCAAACGTTGTTCCTCCACCAGTTGTGCTGGGCTCCAAAGTGATGGACTTTCCTGCACTCATATTCACATTGGCAGTTCCTGTTATTTTATTGCTTGCTTGAATCGTTTCAGAGGCTTCAAAAGTCGTTGTTCCTGTGTTTTTATCATCTACAGTACTAATCAATACAAGTGTAGTTGGACATGGTGTATTACTTTGGTTGATTTTTGTTGAAAATACGCCTCTACCATGCGTAGCAACTACTAGGGTATTATCCGACGGTCTAAATTTAAGCATGTCGCATCTCACGTTTGCAAGGTTTGCGTTAGTTACGGCCCATTGAGGATTTGCAAGCGTAATGTCGGAAGTTGACCATACACCCAATTCTGTTGCAAGAAATACTTGTTTAGGATCTACTGGGTTTACAAAACAATACCTAATTGGTACGTTTGCCAACCCATGAGTTGTCTCATCTTTTGATATCCACGTAGCACCTCCGTCGGTAGTGTAAAATACTGATTTGATGTTGTAGTTGGATTTTGTAACCACAATTGTGTTTTCATTTGGCCCAAAATCTAACGAAGAAACATTACCATTTGCAGTGGTATTATAGTCCATAATCTTCGTAATACTAGAAAGTGTTTGATTCCCAGAGGTATTGAGACCTGTTACTTTATAGACATCCCCTTCAACAGTACCTATAAACATATTTCCAGCAGTCAATCCAAGCTTTATAAATGATATATCTAAGGCACCCACACCTGTAACAGTAACATTGGATGTAGTGTAAGTGTGGTTGGGAGAAGTACCAGCAATGTGATAACGGAAAAACTTGGTGTCAGACTCAGAGTCCAATGTATTGTTATGCCATAAGGTATGATTTTGAGAATCATAATCTGCAGGGTTTATAAACTTGCCTCTGTTACTATATTGGGGATCCATTTCTTCACCATAGAGGTCGAGATCAACGGTTCCCTTCTTGGATAGCTTAGGTGTCACGTTGGTGTAGTTACTGATTATAATTGTTGTATCTATTTTATCAATAAATGTAAGCCCTCCGTCTCCAGAGTTTACTTCTAGTCCAGGCCCTATTGTGTTATATGGAGTATTAATAGCCCTAGTTCCATTATCTTGTGCTCCAGCAACTACAGTTCCTGAGTTAGCATATTTATTTATATCTACAGAAAAGAATTGTGTTACATTATAATTCTTATTTCGTTTAATGAAAGTAGGATAAGTTGTGGCTCCTGAATTTCCCCAGTTTGCTGAGTAATAAACTCCACCGTCGTTTCCAAAAACAGCTTCATTTGGATATCCAGGACGTGCTGCAAAAGAGTGATGATCTACATGCATTAATGCTCCTTGAGCTGAGTAACCAATTTTTGGCAACCAATTGTCCCCACCATCAACTGTTATACTCATAGTAATTGCTGCTGCATACAAAATATCGGGATCTGTTTCGTGAGTTCCTAATATTAAATCATACGAGCCTTGATCACCTACAAACTGTTTTACTCCGCCTCCATTTAAGTCGTCGTATGTAGGCACGGCTATATCTGTCCATGTTACTCCAGCGTTTGTACTTTTCTTGAAAAACTTAACACCTACTTCTCCGCTATTTGCCGATACTGCATAAATAACTTGGTTAGCCCCAGAAGTACTAGGAGCTAGAGCTATTTCTACTCTTCCATTTTGTGTTATCCCTGATGGAGTTATAACTGTAAATCCTGAGATGGTATTGTCTGTTGATTTATATAGATAAGGTGCTGATTGACCAGTTCCCTCGGCAATGTAAAGAATACCATCAGAGCCTAATTCAATATCTGAAATAGTTTCTGAGTATCCATCAGGAGGAACATTTGGTCCAGAGAGTGAACTCCAAGATGTTCCTCCGTTAGTAGATTTATAAACCCCCAAATAGGTCAATGCATAAATATCCCCGTTTGAATTGACAATGATTTTAAATATTTCTCGCCATCTAGAAGCTAGGCTGTTGGTCGTATAGTCAGGAATTGTAGAACTTAGTCTTGTCCAGTTAGTCCCACCATTCGTGCTTTTCCATATTCCTCCACCACCAGTTCCACTTGAGCCAGTATTGTCAGTAGAACTTGTACCTCCTCTTTCGCCCGTTCCTACGTACATTATTTGCGGATTGCTTGGGTCATAGGTAATGTATCCAATTGCAATGTTATCCCAAAAATCATCAACTTTTGTCCAAGCTACATTTGCATCGGTAATGTCATTGTTATACCATAGCCCACCAGAAACTCCTCCAGCCCATACTTTTTTTGTTGTAGGGTCATTTGGATCCCACATGATAGCTCTAGTTCTTCCACCTACGTCATTTGGCCCTCTTTCTACCCAAGATACATTAGGGACAGCTCCCATTAATTGTATCATTTTAGACATGAGTCCTCTCGATTTTTCCAATTCATCTCTGGGCACAAGACCAGTTTTGGGGTCTTTTGTCATGTTGTATTCAAAATTAGCCCTAGCCATTGGGTTGTCTTTTTTCTTTTGGGCAATAGCCAAACTACTTAAAAGTAGAAGTGATATTAGGCAGGATGATAAAAGGTTATTTTTCATTTTTATTGATATAAGATTAATTCACTTTGTTCTTTTCAAATTTTAGGTATTGGGCTTTTGTCTTGTTGAAGTTTTCAATATTTAGTGAGATAGTTTCTTTTCTTCTTCTGCTTATTTGAATTTTTCTATCATTAATACTGATACATTCTTCATCGTAGTTAGTGACGAAGTTCAAGTTTATTATGGTATTTCTATTTGGTCTTATGAAAGTCTGATGATCCAATAGTCGCTCTTGTAGCTTTCCTAAATGATATGCAACTACGATTTGTGGACCACTTGTTAATGTTAAAAGAGTGTAGTTGATTTCTGCTTGCATAAGTATTATATCCTGGGCAATAACTTCTGTTCTTGCACCAATATGAATCACTCTTCTGTCTTGGATCATGGTTTAGTTTTATCCTCGGGTAGAAACAAAAATTTAGTTTAAAATGAATAAATCGTGTTGCTGCCCATGCACGTTTAAAATTTAGACAAATGTATTGAGATGATTAATTCCAAAATATAGGGGGTAACCCCCTAATTAAGATGATCTTTAGAATCTTCAGGATTTTCGTATTTACTTGCATGTGTCCAATATGATATGAAACTAAAAAAATCAGCTCTTTATTTGTTATTTAGTTTGCTTGCTATAATCTCAGCTTGCAATAACAAAACAGATTCCGTTAAGGTAGATGCAGTGTCTTCCGAACCAGCTCGTTCCGAAATGGATAGTCTGATAACTTGGTTTACTAGTGATGAGAATTTTAATAAAGATTTTTATCTTAAGAGGTTTTACAGCGAATTCAACTTATTGCTTAAAAAGGAGGATTTAGCCAATGCAGAAGAGCTTATATATGAAGTAGGTAGGTCGTTTACGGTTAATCGTAAATCTGATAGTACTTTTATAAAAACTAATCTGGATTTTTTGGAGCAATATGAAGATTCAATTTGCGACGGCCATAAATCGGGGATTATGGTCAATTTGGGCATATTGTATTATTATTTGGAGGATTTTAAATCTTCGAATTATTATCATTATAAAACTATTGAGAGCCAATCAAAAGATCATTTTACAATTGAGAATAAAAGTTTGGCGTATAATGAACTTAGCTATGGTTACCTGGACGAGGGGAAATACGACAAAAGCCTAGAAATGGCGTTTAAAGCCTTGGAAAGCTATGATAGTATACTTGATACTTTGGGAGTTGGAAATGCTTACCATGCAATAGGATGTATTTATTCCAAATTGGGAGATGTTGCTAATGCAGAAATTAATCACCAAAAATCTGTTTCTATTTTAACTTCTATCGATAGCTATGAATCTGTTTTTCTTAACTACCTCAGCTTGTTAGACTTGTATGCCCAAAACGAAGACGACAAATTAGATTCCCTTATCGATTTGGCTTTTGAATTACAACAAGACAAAGGTCTCGATTTAGATTATTATGAGATTTATGCCAAAGGTTGGAAAGCTCTAAGTTTGTTGAAACATGGCGATTACGACAAAGCACATGAATTAATTTATAGTGTAAAGCCTAAATTCGACAAACTGGATGAAACTTTTTTTCACGAAACGTATATTGAAGCAGCCACCTTGCTTGATAAATTAACAGGAAGTAATACGATTTCACCTAAAGTATATCAAGATGCAATTCCAAAGTATATAAAGAATAATGATCTTCCAGGCTTATCAACCTGCTATTTCGCATTAAAAAACCAAGCCCTCGACAAAAAGGACTATAAAAATGCTTTTCTCTACGGAGAGAAGTTACAAGAAGTGGAAGACAGCTTGTCCAACATGAAGCTGATTCTCAAGACAAAAGAACTGGACAAACAGTATAAAATAGTGGCAAAAGACCAAGAAATTATCAAACAAAAGAATCAAATAAATCAAAAAAACATTTATATGGGTCTTCTCATCGCCGGCTTAACGTCAATGGTGGTTGGCTTTCTAGTTTATTATTCGTTACAAAAAAGAAATTCTCTAAAAAAAGTAGAGCTGAGTAATCAGCTATTCACAAAGCAACTAATTGAAAATACGGAAGCAGAAAGGAAACGTATTGCTGCCGACCTACATGATAGCGTAAGTCATGACCTCCTTAATTTGAAGAATTTGATGAATCAAGATTTGAATGATTCAAAAACGAAAATTGATGCCATCATTAACAATGTTAGGGGAATTAGTAGAAACCTGCATCCTGCCATGTTTGACAAAGTGGGCTTACTTGCGAGCATAGAGCAGTTGGTAGAACAATTCCAAAACACGAATGATTTTTTTATTTCAACTGATATAAACTATACGGGCTCACTAAAAACGGATGATGAATTACATATTTATAGGATAATTCAAGAAGCAATTACTAATATCATAAAACACTCTAGAGCTCATGCAGCTAAAATCCGAATGGCTAAAAATGGCAACGGTTATATACTAGAGATTGTAGATAATGGAACTGGTTTTAATGTACAGGAAGTATTAAGCGAGGGTAGAAGTTTTGGGCTCAATAATATAATTGAAAGAGCAAAAGCTATAGGAGGAAAAGCAATCATGAAATCTTCCAATGAAGGAACAAAAATTACAATTTTAATTTAATGCAATGACATTATTATTAGCCGATGATCATCCTTTGACTCTTAGTGGTACAAAGGCCTTTTTAGAAAGTTTGGGTTATGAAATTGAAGATTCGTGTAGTAATGGTATAACGGCATTTAGTACAATTCAAATTAGAAAGCCAGACATTGCGATCTTAGATATAACTATGCCGGGGATGGACGGTTTGGAAATTCTTGAGAAAATGAATCTCAAAAAATCCAAGACCAAGGTTATTTTTCTAACCATGCTTAACGAACTATCGGTATTTCGAAAAGCTGTTTCATTAGGTGCGTATGGCTATGTATTGAAAGAGAATGCAAATGAAGAATTGGACTTTTGTATCAAAGAAGTGATGAAAGGGAACAAGTATTCGAGCAAAAATTTAAATAAAAATATTTACCTAGATAGTTCTCAGGAAAATGGAGGCGATCTTGTAAAATTAACATTTTCAGAAAAGAAAATACTTGAGCTCATTGGCCAGCAAAAAACATCAAACCAAATAGCCAAAATGCTATTTATTTCAGAGAAAACTGTGGAAGGTCACAGGTCTAAGATTATTCAAAAACTCGAGATCCCAAAAGAAAAAAATGCTCTTCTAATTTGGGCAGTGAAGTTTTATACTAAAAATTAAAACTGCTTTAAATGTCAAAACCCAAATTGCTCTTTATCAACTTTATAGCTATTGCGATAAGGATAAGACCAAATACCTTTTGAAGAACTTCAATGGTTCCCGGGCTCATTTTTCTATCGATCCATTTGATACTTTTAAGAACGATATAGACGAAGATCATATTTATTACTATTCCAATAATAATGTTCTCAACGTTATAGGCTGCTTTTAAGGAAAGTATGGTTGTCATGGAACCTGATCCAGCTATTACGGGGAATACAAGAGGAACAATGGCAGATGGTTTCGCATTGGGATCTGGGTTGGCCTTAAATATCTCATGACCAAGGATCATTTCAAAACCCATTAGCAAAAGAATAATTCCCCCTGCCACAGCAAATGATTTGATATCTACCCCAAATAGGTTTAAGATTTCGGCACCTACAAAAAGGTAAACGATCATTAAAATCAAAGAAGTTATTGTGACACTTTCGGCGTTGATATAACCAATTTTCTTCTTGATTTTTAAAATCACAGGTATGCTTCCAAGTATATCAATAATGGAAAACATGATAAGCGAAACAGAGAATATCTCTTTGAAATTAAAGTTCAAATCAGATGGTGCCTAAAAAGGCTTTAAGTTGATGAAAATCGTCGGGATTATGGGCTGGGAAATTGGCAATTCTAAATGAGTTTTCTTTCCACTCTCCATAACCACGCCCCAAAATTATTTCGTTTTTTTGAGCTTTTTCATGAATTCGCCGAATAATATTTTCCGAAGCAGCGATAGACAACACAGTCTCTGATCTACATTCTTCTGCCGAAATGAGTGGATTTAATAGATTATGCTGATCTATAAAATCATAGAGATGTTTTGAATTGCTTTTAACCCTTTTATCAATTTTTGAAATATCTTCAAAATTCTTTGCTACCTCGTTCAAAAGGTAGATCAAAAGTATATTTGGAGTATAATGAGTTTGGTATTTTTCGAAGTTTGTTGCTATGGTAAGAAAGCTATTATAGTGATTTTTCTCACCTAGTTCGGTCGCCTTACTGAGTATTCTGTCAGACACCACCATTATACCCATTCCAGATGGTAGACCTAGGCATTTTTGAGTAGAACAAAGCCATACATCACCTTGGTCCCAAGGAAGTAATAAGCCTCCAAGTGAGGAAGTGGCGTCTATAAAGCGGTATGTGTCAGGGCTTATGCCATCGAGATGATTCGTTTTGACACTTGAACCATTGGATGTTTCATTGTGAATAAAACAAAGGCAATCATTGGACTCATCAATATCTACCTTGACTAAAGTTTCGTTGATTTCGAATCGTGAGCCTCTTATTTCTTCAAGAAAAGGAGTATGATTAGTTACGGCGTACTTAAACCATTTTTTGCCAAAAGCCCCATTGTAAGCAAATTGCACTTTACCATGGAGTAAAGATTGATTCACAATCTCCCAACATTCAGTTGCTGAAGAAGTAAAGTACACTGAATAGTTTGCCGGAATAGCTTGTGCTGTTTTGAAATTCTCAATTGTGTTTTTGAGAAGATTCATGAAGCTATCGCTTCTATGATTTTGCTCAAGAATTCCGCTTTCAAATGCTTCCGCAGTCCACTGTTTTACCTGCGGATAGATTTTAGAAGGACCTGGATAGAAATTGAGCATTATTCAAAATTAGAATTCTACTGCAATTTATAGCTTATTATTCCTATGCCAAAGCTTCTTCAGGCAAGCTTGTTTTGATCCTTGCTTTTAGATCATTTAAGATGGTATAAAGCCCAAAATATGTTCGGTTGATATACAAGCCATGTTGCGAACCACGAGCTGCATTTGCATTCTTTAACTCATCTACCTTGCTCACGTATTCGAAAAAGCTATATACTTCTTCCACATATCCATCTTCACCAAAATCAAAATGCTCTGTTGCGAAGGGCCTTCCGAGTATTTCTACCATTTTTTTGAAAAGGTCAGAAAAGAAAAGCTGCAGTTCTGGGCTGTCTTCTTCAAGGATAAATTCTAGTTCGCGGAAAATATCCTGCATTTTGGCCTCGTTTTTCCAAATGTTAGGATTGATAAGGGCAAAATAGTTTTCATAGAAGTGCTCAGGAATCTCTTTGATGCAGCCAAAATCGATAATTCCCAACTTCCCTTTATCATCGAAAAGGAAGTTTCCTGGATGAGGGTCGGCATGTACTGCTCGTAACTCGTGAATTTGGAAATGATAGAAATCCCATAAAGCTTGACCTACTTGGTCTCTTGCTTCTTGGCTTGGATTGGTCTGCAAAAACTCTTTCAAATGCTTTCCTTCAATCCAGTCCATGGTAATAATCCTGTTGGAGGATAACTCTGGATAGTAGGAAGGGAAATATAAATTTGGAATATGTGCCGATGCTTGTGTGAGTTCTATTGAGCGTCTTAACTCCAATTCGTAATCTGCTTCTTCCAATAGTTTCCCTTCTACTTCCTTAAAGTAGCGGTCAATCTCTGCATCATTAAGATTAAGTAAAGAAACAGCCAATGGACGAGCCATTTTTAAATCGGAACTTATGCTATCTGCCACCCCAGGATATTGCACTTTTACGGCTAACTTTTTGCCATTTTTACTAGCAGAATGCACTTGGCCTATGCTAGCAGCATTACTTGCTTCAAAATTGAAGGTATCAAATAACTCCGATGGCGATTTACCAAATGTAGACTTGAATGTTTTCATGACTAATGGAGCACTGAGTGGTGGTGCTGAGTACTGTGACATTGAAAACTTGTTGGAATATGCTTTTGGTAACAAGCTTTTATCCATGCTCATCATCTGTGCCATTTTAAGAGCACTGCCTTTTAATTCACTGAGTGCTTCATACACATCCTTGGCGTTATCGGCATGTAATTGTTCTTTGGTCAATGACGAATCAAAAAGTTTTTTTCCAAAGTGCTTCACGTAGTTTCCGCCAACTTTTATACTTGCTTTGGCGAACTTGGAGGCTCTTGCAACCTTTCCGGTTGGTATTTTATCTTGGGCTTTCATTATTTGTGTTGCTTTACGGGCTTTGCCTATTTCATTGCAAGCCCTTTACCATTTTGGTACATAAACTTTCCTAAGTCAAAAAGTGAATCGAGGGGTGATTTTCCAATCCAATCCATCATAGTATTTACTACCTTTTCTATCATGGTGTCAGACTTTTCGAAAGACTTACTTTCGTCAGTCATCCAAAAATCAATCACGCTTTTAGTAGCCATCCATATCATATCAGGGTAGCGTTGCATAATTTGAGGAACAGGTCTATTTTCTACTTCACGCGTTTCTCTGCCTTCCATCATTAATTCTCCTGCATAGGCAAGAAAAGCACTTTTGGCACCATCTAATATTTTTGGAGTTTTAGAAGCAATGGGCTTAGCCATTTTTTGATAACTCTTAAGTAAAAAGCTTCTGTCTTCTTTTAATGCCTCAATAAGTGTGTAGTGAAATGCGAGTAATTTTTCTCTTATTGAATACCCTGAATAGACTTCTTCCTTTTGAATTTGTTCCAAAGTTTCAACAAAATATGCTTTCCATATTGCTTTCTCTATCTGCTCAAAAGAGTTGAAATGATCATAAAATTCCTTTTCGGCCATTTTGAGGCTCTTGGCGAAAGCATAAATAGAAGCAGGTTCATTACCATGCTCCATGATATGAGTCATATATGCCTTTCTGATTTTTGATTCGGTTACTGCCATTATATTTTATTTGTAAATACTTGCCACAAGTGACGAAGTGTAATTGTATGTCTTTAACAAGGATAGAGGTATTTTTGTTGGCGGTACTTTCAACATATCTGCATATTTATCTCCCAATAAATACCGTGTTTGTGCTAGTATCATGTCATTTTCGATTTTGTTTGCGGCTAAAGTGTTAAAACACTTTAATAAACTATGAGCTAATTCTACTCCTTCATTAGAGGTTTTAAATTGTCTTAAAGCAATGTGCTGATCTAGTTTCATTGCGTCTTTCATATTATCAACTAATAACTCTTCCTCAATACCAAGGAATGACCCTGCAACTTTCCAAAAATGTAGGTAGGCTCTCTCATAATAGGAATCGAACATGACTCCCGTTTTACGTAATCCCCGCATTACGATGATTGAAAACGCCAAATTTGTACCTATTAGATCTTCTTGGTTAATGGGTTCGCCATTAGCCATATTATATTTTTTACCATGTTGGTGAACAAAAGACCTTACTGCGGCATGTAAGAGCCGAACCTTATTTAATGATATTACTGCCTTGCCGTTTTTCCAGTTATCGTAGTTTAAAATGCTTTGCAAAAAACTTCCAGTCTCTTTCAGTCTATTTAGTGTATCGGTTTTGATTCTATTAGTCATTACTAAAACTTGTGCACCTTTGGCTCCTAAATAGCAGTAGGGGAGAGCATAGCAACTTAAGGTCATACCTATTTCTATTGTATGTTTTTCGTAAAATTCACATGCTCTTATAATTTCTTTTTCTTTAGCCCAGCTAGGTATTTTACTATTTGCAGCTATGAAGTTATGAATTGTCGAAAATGACCTGTCTAATTTAGTTAGGTGTTTATAATCAGAAAGGTATGGCATCATCTCTCTAAGGGAATTGGCACCATGATCAATAATGAATTGAGCAATAGCAGCATCAGCTTCGGGGTCACCTATTGCTCTGTAAGCTTCAAGTTTTTGGTCTGTGAATTTACTAATATTCATTTTACTAATTGAGAATTCAAAGTCACAACTGTGTGCTCTATGGTATTGTTTGAGTATGAGAAATAATTGTAAAATCATTCTTGGATTTTAGAAAAATTTAAGACTTCACAGGCTTTGAAATTCTTCAAAAAAAAGCTGGAATTATTCTTTGCTTCAAAGTGTGTGAATCATTTTTCATAAACTGAAATAAATTATTGTATAAATTGTTTAATTTATTTTAGGAGGTTAATGTGCTTGTATTGTGGGTTTTAGTTTAATGTTCGCTGAGATTTTGTATCCGCTTAGTCAAATTCGGCACAATAATTGAAGTTAAACGCTTGAAGTAAACCTACTTTTCTTTTTGGTGTGAACCGAGAAAACGAAATTATATACAATTAGTGAAAACCATACCAGAGATAAATTTTAGTTATCTGGCAAACCCTAAACCTAAAGGTGTGTGCTTAAGGCACTTAGTCTTTGGGATTTTTGTGTTTTTACTTTTTTCAATATCCACAATAGCTCAGAACCGTCAAATTGAATTGGTTACTAATGGTGACTTTAGTGATGGCAGAAACGGATTCTCTTCAGATTATAATTGGAATTCATCGAGCAATGGTGGCTATGACATCGATAATGACCCTAATGATGTAAACTCAAATTATTTTTCTTTTTATGATCATACCACTGGTACTAGTTCGGGAAGGCTTATAGCGGCAAACGGCTCAACAAATGCAAACGACGATGTTTGGAAGAATAATATAAATGTAACAAGCGGTCAAACATACACTATGACCGTATGGATAAAATCAATATATGCTACCAATCCTTCCTCTATTGGATGGTTTGTTGGTGGAAATCAAGTCGGAACAACGGTGGTGGCTAATAATAATTGGCAACAACTAACAGTTACCTATACAGCCAACTTTACTGGACTCGCAACATTTTCTATAAGAGCTACGAGTGGAGAGTCGTCGGGAAATGCTTTTGCACTTGATGATGTATCTATAACAAGTGAAGTATCACCCACCTGCTCTGGAACTTATTATGATACAGGAGGGAACAATAGCAATTATTCGAATAATGAGGACTATACCCAAACTTTTTGTGCAGGTGCTGGATCAAATATTAGATTCAGTTTTAACCAGTTCAATGTTGAAACAAATTGGGACTTTTTAAGGATTTATGACGGGATGTCTACTTCTGCAAATAGTCTTGGAACGTTCACCGGAACTAATAGCCCCAATACAGTTACTTCTAGTACGGGGTGTTTAACTTTTAGATTTACTGCAGATAATATATATAATAGAAGTGGATGGCGTGCTGCTATTTCTTGTGTGCCTGATCCTGGTTGTGGCAGTATTAGTTCAGTAGTCATAAATGATTTAAGTGGTGGAGCTGATATTGATATTACAGGAGGTGCAACTGTATATGCAGGCCAACTTCCTAATAACTGGAACATTGAAGCAACAAAAACGGTAGGGACTGGGAGTATTAGATTTGAAGTAACAGGCGATAATGTTCAGTCAAATGTAGAAAATGCTGGTCCTTATAGAATGCCCAATGATAACGATCCGTTGAATTGGGGACCAGGAACTTATAACATAAAAATAACTCATTATAGTGGTAACTCGGGGACTGGTAATATTTGTGACGTAGAGCAGTTCACATTAATTATTGACCAATGTGCCATTAATAACTTTCAAGTAAGTTCGAATTCAACAGTATGTACTGGTGCAAACTTGAATTTAACATCATCGGGTGGTGGAACTGGTGCTACTTATAATTGGGTAGGACCTAACAGTTTTACTTCAACTCAGCAAAACCCAACTCTTCCTAGTGTTGGTGCAGCCGCATCTGGAGTTTATTTTGCAACAGTCACTAATTCAGGTTGCTCAGCAACAGCGTCCACTTCGGTAAGTGTGACTAATGCTCCTTCTGTTTCAGTAACTAGTCAAAATGCCAATTGCGGATTAAATAATGGCGAAGTTACTTTCACTTTTCCTGACGAATCAAGTAGAACAAATATAGAATTTAGTACCAATGGTGGTTCTTCTTATCCTACTTATGTAAGTGATGGAATTGGAAGTACAACTGTTACAAACCTAGGGCCTGGAACATACGATTTATGGACAAGGTGGGGAAACGATGAATGCCCTGTTGATTTGCCAGATGTTACCATTATAAGAGCCACAGGGACGTTGACCAAAACTGCCGATCCTACTGCTTGTTCGGGAGCGGCAACGCCACTTTCTGTTTCTTTACAAAATGCTGTTGGTTCTACCACTTATTCTTGGAGTAATGGTCTAGGGACAGGAGCAAATAAGACGGTTAGTCCCAATTCAAGTATTACATATTCTGTAACAGGAGTTGATAGTCAGGGTTGTGTTGGTACAGCCAATATCACAGTTAATGTAAATGCACTTCCAGTTGCCACTGCCACAGCTAATTCTCCGGTATGCTCAGGAGGAACAATAAACCTTAATTCTTCTGGAGGAAATTCTTATTCATGGGTTGGTCCAAATTCTTTTAGTTCTGGATTTCAAAACCCCAATATTACCATTGCTTCAAATGTAAATGCTGGAACTTATACAGTCACAGTTACAGATGCAAATAGCTGTTCATCTACTGCAGCGGTTAATGTTTTAATAAATTCTGGTCTTACAGTTACTGCTTCTACACCTGCAAGCAATATATGTGCAGGGACAGACTTAAACTTATTTTCATCGGGAGCGACATCTTATTCTTGGAGTGGTCCTGGTGGTTTTTCTTCAAATAGCCAAAACCCTGTTATCACAAATGCAACAGTATCAAGATCTGGAACTTATACCATTACAGGTAGTAATGCTCTAGGTTGCACAGCTTCGGCAACTACTTCCGTTGCAGTTACAATTAACTCACCCACAGCAAGTAATGACGGTCCGAAATGTGAAGGCAGTACAATTAACCTATCAGCAGTAGGCGGAAACGAATATGTTTGGAGTGGACCTAATGGTTTTACATCGAATATTGCAAACCCATCAATATCAAATGCTAATCTTAGTCATGAAGGGATATATACAGTAACTGTTAGTATTTCGGGAGCATGTCCTGTAACTGCAACTACAGAACTTAGCATGCATGCCTTGCCTAATATTTTGGTTTCTAATACAGGGCCAGTGTGCTCGGGAGGTAATATCACTTTGAATGCAAGTGGTGGAACTTCATACGTTTGGAGTGGACCAAATGGATTTAGTTCTTCAAATCAAAATCCAAGTATTTTTAATGTAAATAATTCAAAGACAGGTTCATATACAGTTACAGTTACGAATGCTTCAGGCTGTACTGCTACCGCTACCACCGTAGTGGGATTGTCGTTTCCGAGTTTGACAGTATCTAGCGATACAGTTTTATGTGCAGGTGGAACAATTAACTTACATGCAACTGGTGCTGTATCTTATGCTTGGACAGGGCCTAACTCGTTTTATGCAGCAGCGGCATCAGTTAGTATTCCAAGTGCAAGTTCATCAGAAAATGGAACATATACAGTTACAGTTAGTAATTCGCTAGGGTGTTCTGCTACGGCAAGTGTGGATGTTAGTATTTTAAATGTTGCTACGCCTATTGTTTCTAATGCTCCTGTATGTACCGGAGATTCTCTAAAAATGGAATTACCTGGCTGGACTACTTATTCATGGTCGGGTCCAGCTGCATTTAGTGCTGCGGTTGAAGATCCTTTTATTGCAAACCCAACAACAAGTAATAGTGGAGTTTACAGTGTTACTGCGTCTATTGCTGGTTGCACAACCACAGTTACTGCAAACCTAACTGTCCGGGCATTGCCCATTCCAACAGCGAGTAGTAATCAGCCAGTATGTGTAGGCACAACGCTTAATTTAACTAGTGCCTCGGCATCTAGTTATTCGTGGAAAGGGCCCAATGGTTTTACTTCATCTGTTAGGAATCCTAATATTGCTGTTACTGATACTTTGCCACAAGGGACCTACACACTCGTTGTTAGCAATTCATTTGGATGTTTAGACTCTACAACTCACGATGTCGATGTATCTTTTGTAGTTCCTACAGTGAAACCTTCGGGAAGGGCTTGTTTAAGTGCTTCATATCCGTTGACAGCGGGTGGCGGAGCTTCATATTACTGGACTGGGCCAAATTCATTTAGCTCAGGAAATCAAAATCCATCCATTTCTAATATCAGCTTAGCGAAACAAGGTGTTTATTCTGTTACCATTACCAATGCAGATGGTTGTACAGCTTCGGTTACAACTAGTTTAACGGTTTCTATTCCTGTTGCCACAGCTTCCAGTAGTTCACCAGTATGTGAGGACGATATTTTAGTTTTAACTTCTTCTGGCGGAGCTTCATATGATTGGAGTGGACCGCGTTCTTTTGCTTCTAATATTCAAAACCCGAATATCAGTATTGTAAAACAAAATCAACAAGGAGTTTATACCGTTACGGTTACCGACTCAGTAGGTTGTGTAGCAACTGCCACTACAGATGTGGTTATTAATAAAAACACCAACGGTAGAATAAATGACAATGGACCTATTTGTGAGGGACAAAATCTTGAATTAGATGGTAGGGGAGGAGACGTGTATTATTGGTCAGGGCCTAATGGTTTTTTATCTTCATTAGAAGATCCAATTATTAATAGTGCGTCTGCTGCTGCAAATGGAACTTATACTTTACAAGTTACGGACTCGAATGGCTGCTCAGCAACTGTAACATCTAATATCACTGTTTATCCTAGTCCAATCGCCAATCCTACAGCTACAATTGCAGATATCTGCGTTGGGCAGACCTTAAATTTACTTTCCACCGTAAATGATCAATATAGTTGGTCGGGACCTAATAACTTTAACTCAAATCAACAAAATCCTATTCGCACAAATGCGACAACCAACATGTCGGGTGTATACACCCTGACTGTAACTGATATTCCAGAAAATTGTTCAGCTTCGGCTAGTGTAGCTATTTCGATTAATACCATTCCACCGCCTCCGGTCAGTCCAGCAGTATCTCGATGCGGCACAGGAACTGTTACACTAACGGCCTCTGGCTGTTCTGGTGTTTACCAGTGGTATGATACCAACTCTAGTTCTACTGTGTTAGGAACAGGAAGTAGTTTTACAACACCTTCTCTGAGTTCAGGTCGATCTTATTATGTAAACTGTACAGAATTTACGTGTCCAAGTAGTACACGAAGACAGGTTCAAATTACCATTTTAGCAAATCCTACAGCTACTGCAACTGTAACTCAAAGGCATTGTGTAGGTTCAACTGCGAAGTTTACTGGTGGTGGAAATAATGTGAGTTCATATGCGTGGTCTGGTCCTTTAAGCTGGACAAGCAACGAACAATCTCCAACAAAATTGATAAATGGAACAAATAATGGCGGAACTTATACCATTACAACAACAAGGTCAAATGGTTGTACTGCAACAGCGACAACAAACCTTCAAGTAATTACAAATTGTGATAACATTTGCGGAAGCCAGTATGTCATTATTCCTACCAACCCACTTTCATGTGGATCAACCAATGGACAAGTTTATATTTCTGCTACTAACAGTTATGAGACAAGTTTGGATGGAGTAAATTGGACTCGTGGCTCTGTTACCTACAATAATCTAGGAGTTGGTAATTATTACTTTTATGTAAAAGATTACGCAACTCAAAACATTTGTAAGAATGTAAGTAATACATTGGTTTCAACTACTTCGAGTTATTTTACGGGACAATCAGTAACTGCTGCAAGTGATTGTTATTCAGCAAATGGTTCAATTACACTTCAAGGAGTACAGCCAACAGATGATGTAAGCTGGCTTGCAACCTTGAAAGCTCCAAAAGTTCCTGTTTCTAGTTTAAGTCCTTCAAACACCATAAGTAACTTAACCCCAGGGAAATATTATGTGAAAGTTTCTCGTGCAAATGATTTCTGTTATGCAGAGAGATATGTGGATGTTCCTAACAATGGTACTTCGTGTACTAGTAATACCTTCTGTGATGATAGTACTGTGCCAAATCTTTTTCCAAATGGAGATTTTGGGTCTGGAGCAAATGAAAATGGTCCTGTTTTAATAGAAACTCAATATGGGTATTCTAATTATACTTGTTATGCTCCATGGGATGGTTTTTACTCCATAACTAATAATACAGATTGTGATGGAAATGGAGGAAGAGCATTCTCAAATCAAGCAGTTGGTTCATGGGATGTGTTAACAGAAGATCATACTGTGGGAGATGTCAACGGGTATATGATGGTTATAAATGCCGGTTATACACCTAATATAGTTGTTGAGAAACTTATTGGTGATTTATGTCCCAATACGCAATATAACTTTACAGCATGGATGAGGAACATTTCTCCTGCCTCAACCATACAGCCAGATGCAGCATTTATCATAGATGGGGTAATTAAAGCGACATCAGGGGCTGTAACAGGAAACCAATGGAAACAGGTGGGATTCTCCTTCAAGACTGGAGAAAACACTACAGAGGCTCTTTTTGCATTGAGAAACATTGCACCAGGAGGATTTGGTAATAACTGGATTCTTGATGACGTTAAAGTGAGCAAGTGCCCACTAGAAATAAATTTGAGTGGAACTACAATCGCCTGTTTAGGCGGTAATAGTGAAGAAATAGAAGCAACTATCAACGACCCATATGAAGAATACACTTATTTCAAATGGGAAAAAAGTGATGATAATGGAGCGACATGGCAAAATGTTACAACGGTAGCACAAGGGAGTTATGTTTCTGGGAACATGAATGTAGACCTAACGCTTCCAACTCCAATAGTTTCAGCATTGAGTGGCAGAATTTATAGAATTAGATTGGCTACCACAGCAGCGACTATTGATGATCCACAATGTTCGGTATATAGTGCTCTTACACAAATTATTGTTCCTCCTATTGAACTGAATGTGACTCTTCCAATTGAAAAATGTATTGGTTCGGGTAGTGTTGCACTTACAGCAACTGCGAGTGGAGGTACAGCTCCTTACTCTTATTTATGGAGGAATTCAGTGGGTAATACACCAACAGTAAATGTAAATCCAAGTGCTACAACTACTTATGTTGTAGAAGCCTTTGACGCTGACAATTGTCCAGCAATTGATTCTGTTATAGTAACAGTCAAAGATCAGCCAACACTCACTGTTACTATAGAAGAAGATTCTGTTTGTTTAAACGGGACAACTCATATTATAGCTCATGTAGAAGGCGGTTCAGGTAATTTTCAGTTTACATGGTACGAGTCTGCAGATGGTTCAACCAACTGGACTACGATAGCAGGCGTAACAGATTCGGTATATTCTCCTAATACCTCAGTAGCAGGACAAAAATACTTTAGAGTCTTTGTAGAAGATTTAACATTCGATTGTAATGATGCTACTTCAAATCCAGTATTGTTTACGGTAGTCCCACTGCCATCGGTTAACATAAACCTAAGTGCATCTCCAGTATGTATTGGCGGAGCAGTAAACCTGACTGCTAATGTGACCTCAGGAGCAGGAGCTATTGAATACCAATGGTATAGGTCAACGAATAATACAACATTCAATGCCCTAGCTGATGATACACTTGGAACCTATTCGCCCAATACTGGAACAGCAGGAACGACTTATTATGAAGTAGAAGCAGTGGCATCCGCATCAGGATGTACAGCGGCACGCTCTTCAAGTGTAGCGGTACAAGTGCTTCCTAATTTCGATGTAGATTTGCTAGTAAATAATGCAGTAGTGTGTATTGGAGGCTCAGCGATATTAACCGCAGATACGATAAGTGGAACAGGCAATATAACTTACCAATGGTTTAACTCTTCCGATGGTGTGAACTTCTCATCTATAACAGGAAGTACATCAACATTAACAGCCCCAACAGGCACAACGGGAATAACTTACTACCAAGTACAAGCAACTGCCTCAGGAGCAGGTTGTGGTTCTGCAACATCAACACCAACATCAGTAGAAGTATTACCAGTATTTGATGTAGATGTAACAGTAAATAACTCACCAATTTGTATTGGAGGAAGTGTAACGTTAACCGCAGATACTTCCAATGGATTAGGCTCAGTGAGCTACCAATGGTTCGGTTCATTGGATAATGTAACGTTTAACCTTATTGGAGGCGAAACCAATTTATCCTATAATCCATCCACGACGAATTCAGGAACGACATATTACCGAGTAGAAGCAACAGCCTCAGGTTCAGGTTGCGGAACAGCAGTATCGGATGTAGTACCAGTCGTAGTATTACCAGTATTCTCAGTAGATGTAAATCCAAGTTCGAGTGTAGTGTGTGTGGGAGGAACAGTAAGCTTAGATGCAGATACAACGAATGGAACAGGAACAGTAACCTATCAGTGGCAACAGTCGACCAACAATGTAACCTTTAGCAACATAGCTGGAGCTACAGGAGAAACCTATAACCCATCAACTGCAACAGCAGGAACATTGTATTATAGAGTAAGAGCGACAGCAAGTGGCTCAGGTTGTGGCACAGTAACCTCGGCAGGAGTATCAGTAGAAGTACTTCCAGTGTTTGAAGTATCAGTAACACCAAGCAATACTACTTTATGTTTGAATGGTTCATCAGTGATTACAGCCACAACAGTAAGTGGAACAGGAACAATTACATACCAATGGTTTAACTCTACAGATAATACGACATTTAGCCCAATATCAGGAGCAACAGGAGCAACAACAACAGCACCAACGACTGCGGTAGGAACGACCTATTATAGAATAGTAGCAAATGCCAGCGGAAATGGTTGTGGGAATGCAACTTCAGCAAGTGCGGTAGTGAGAGTATTACCAGTATTTGATGTAGAAGTAAGTTTAAATAATGCCGTAGTATGTATAGGAGGAAATGTAACACTTACAGCCGATACGGTAAATGGAACAGGAACAGTTACATATCAATGGCTAGAGTCCACAGACAATGTTAGCTATACAGCGATATCAGGAGCCACTGGCGTTACTTATACAGCCAATACAGCTTCAGAAGGCCTAAAATATTATAGAGTTCAAGCAACAGCCTCAGGTTCAGGATGTGGCACAGTAGAGTCAGATGAAGTATCAGTAGAAGTATTACCTGTATTTTCGGTAGCAGTAAATCCAAGTTCAAGCACAGTATGTGTGGGAGGAGCAGTCACACTAGATGCAGATCCAACGAATGGAACAGGAACCATAACTTACCAATGGCAAGAGTCAACTAATAATTCAAGCTTTACCAATATCAGTGGAGCAACGAACGAAATATATACCCCATCAACAAGTGCAGAAGGAACAACATACTACAGGGTCATTGCCTCAGCAACAGGAGCAGGTTGTGGAAGTGTAACATCAGGAAGTTCCATGGTACGAGTACTGCCAGTCTTTGATGTAGACATTGCGATCGATAATGCAGTGCTATGTTTAGGAGGAAGTGCAGTCATCACCGCCGATACAAGCAGTGGAAGTGGAACAGTAAGCTATCAGTGGTATAATTCAACAAACAATAGCACATTTACAGCAATCTCAGGAGCAACAGGGGATTCCATCATAGTACCAACGAACGCAGAAGGAACTATTTACTACCGAGTAGTAGCAACAGCCAGCGGCGTAGGTTGCGGAAATGCTACCTCAGCAAGCGGAAGTGTAGAAGTATTACCAGTATTCGATGTAGATATTTCGGTTACTAACTCAATCGTATGTATTGGCGGGGCAGTAAACTTAGGAGCCTCACCAGTAAACGGAACAGGGACGATCACTTATCAATGGTTGGAGTCACCTGACAATAGCACATTTACAGCAATCTCAGGAGCAACAAATGTTAACTATGTACCCAATACTGCAACAGCAGGAACAAAATATTATCAAGTACAAGCGACAGCCTCAGGATCAGGATGTGGAACAGTAGAGTCAGACGTCGCAACGGTAAGAGTATTGCCGATTTTCTCAGTAGATGTAAACCCTAGCTCAAGTGTGGTGTGTCTAGGAGGAGCAGTAACGCTAGATGCAGATACAACAAACGGAACCGGAACAGTAACTTATCAATGGCAAGAGTCAACTAATAATTCAAGCTTTACCAATATCAGTGGAGCAACGAACGAAACATATACCCCATCCACAGCTACATTAGGAACAAGGTATTACAGAGTCATTGCCACAGCAACGGGAGCAGGATGTGGGAGTGTAACATCAGGAAGTGTATCAGTAGAAGTACTACCAGTTTTCGATGTAGCTATCGTAGTTGATAATGCGATAGTTTGTTTGAATGGAGCAGTGACGCTCACCGCCGATACGATCAGTGGATCTGGTAATGTAACTTACCAATGGTACAACTCATCAGACGGAAGCACATTTGCGGCCATATCTGGAGCAACAAGCAAAACATTAACAGCACCCACATCAAGCCTAGGAGTGATGCATTATCAAATCATGGCCAATGCCTCAGGAGCAGGTTGTGGAGATGCAACTTCAGCCTCAAGTACAGTAACGGTAGAGCCACAATTGATTGTAGAGCTAGATCAAACATCAGCAGAAATCTGTTTGAATGAATCACTGACATTGCAGAGTACAACGAGCCATGGAGTAGGAACCATTACTTACCAATGGCAAAGTTCACCAGATGGATCAACATGGACCAATATTGTAGGTCAAACAAATGACAACCTATCAGTAAGTACCAGCACAGCAGGATTATTTTACTACCGAGTATTAGCCTTTGCAAGTGGAGTTGGTTGTAATGATGCCACAGCAGTACCTACGATAGTACGCATACATGATTATCCAACAGTAACGAGAACATTTGTATCTCCACTTTGTGAGCCCACAAACGGAACGATCACATTTACATTTAGCGATGAGCCAGCAATTGACTCCATTCAATTTAGCTTGGACAATGGCTTAACATATCCATATACCACCAATGACGGAGCAGGAACGTATACTATTAATGGCTTAGGAGAAAATGTGTACGAACTAAGTGCCCAATACAAAGGAGGTTTATGTCCAGTGTCGATGACGAATGTGACGATGGAAGAAAGGCCAGCACCAAGCGTGACTACCACTTATGTAGACCCCACTTGTACGACTGATAATGGTACGATCACATTTACATTCCCAGATGAGTCCACAAGAACTGATATCAAGTTCAGTAGAGATGGCGGAACGACTTATGCAAGTAATATCGCAGACAACTCAGGTTCATATACGATGAATGGAGTAGCACCAGGAATTTATAATTTATTCGCCATATGGGGGAATGATGAATGTCCAACAGACCTAGGCAGTGTAACCCTCACAGATCACCCAACACCAATAATCACAGTATCAGCAGATACCGTATTGTGTGAAGGACAATCTTACACAATTTCAGTTTCAAGCACTGGAGGAGATAATCCAATAACCTATACTTGGGACAATGGCCTTGGCAATGCATTGAGTCATACAGTAAGTCCATTGGTAGATACCTATTATGTGGTTTCGGTTGTGGATTCTAATAATTGTACTGTAAGCGACACCGTTTTTGTTGAAGTCAATCCAGTACCAGTAGTAACAGCAACAGGAGGAACATTCTGTGAATTCGATACATTAGAATTAAGCTCAACAGGCGTAGGGATATTTGAGTGGACGGGTCCAAATACATTTACAAGTTCAGATCAAAATCCACAAATAGCGAACGGACAGCTCACAGATGCAGGAATTTACACAGTAGTATTAACCAATAATTTCTCTTGCCAAAGTACAGCCACAGCAGAGCTTATTGTAAATGATACCCCACCATCCCCATCAGTTGTGGAGGGCGAAAGATGTGGTCCTGGAGTTGTAAATCTTTCAGCAACTGGCTGTAATGGAAATATTGAATGGTACGATAGCCAATTTTCTTATTCATCGGTATCCTCTGGCACAAACTTTGCATCATCAAATCTAGATGAAAGTAAATATTTCTTTGTGAATTGTACAACTACCTTGAATTGCGAAAGTATTGAAAGAGTGCCAGTATTGGCAAAGGTAAATGAGTTATCAGTAGCTCAGCTTTTACCAATTAACTCTACTTGTTTTGGAAATATAGCCATAAACAACGGTCAACTAATCGCAACTAGGTTTGAGGATGGCGAAACATTCTCATTCAGTGAAGGAAGTACCTACAATAGCAGTACGGCAACAAGTTTGGCAACCATACCAGCAAATGGCCTACTCTCACAAAGTATAAATAACCCAACAACGCTCACGCAATCATACACAGTAAGAGTGAATAGTGTAGATGGCTGCCCAAGAGATATCGTTGTGGAATACCAAGAGTCTTGTGAAGAGTGTAAACCTTATTGCGAACCTTCATCAATTGAACGAGTAAAATAGTTTTCAAATTTTATAAATAAATAGTTTACAATTAATTTTTAGTTTATCATGAAAAACAATTATCTAACCAATTTACGAATGTCCTCGAGTGGGGGTATGCGATTTGGATGGTTTTTCATCGGGATTGTCACTTTTCTAATGAGCCAAACTTCCTTTGCTCAAACTGTGTGTAGTCCTGAGTTGAAATTTACCGTTCAATCCACACTAAACACCGCAGAGGGTGTAGATGACGCAACAATGCGTATAACAGGTTTGGATCCTGCAGTAGACTACGTAGTAGCCTATGAACTGGGAACAAGCTTTACAGGTAGTATCGCTAATGGAGTTGCTTACAGCACACTTACTAATGGCGTTATTGCTAATAATCTGGTTAATCCAACACTTGCCGCGGGTCAAGAATACGTGGTTAGAGTTTATCTACCAGATAATTCTTGTTATGCTGAAAAAGTATATGTTTTACCAAAAGCATACTTTAATGACAAACCAGATAACACTGACTTGGAAATTACAATGACCAAAAGTGCTGATGCAGCAAATCCAGGTGATATTGTAACAGTAACCGTTGTTGTAACAAACAATAATAGTGCAACTGATAATCCAGGATACAACATCATTCAAGCTGATAATGTTGAAATAACTGTTACAGCACCTGGTGGTGGAGCACTTACATTTAACCCTACTGCAACGGCATCGCAAGGAACTTATGATGGGACCTCTGTTTGGTCTGTTGGTAGTTTGGCCCCTGGTCAAACAGAAACTCTTGTTTTGTCTTACACTATAAATGAAAGAGGTATTTATGAAATAGCTTCTGAAGTTACAGCTGCAGATGGTGATGATTTGGATTCATCTCCTTCTACAAGTAGTATCATTGAAGATGATTATACAACACAATGTTTGTCTACTCCTTTTGACTATTGCGATGATGATGAATTCGAATTTCGTTTAGCGAATCCTGCAATGTACAGTCAAATTAGATATTTGAAAAATGGTACACCTATTACTATTACTGCCGGACAATCTGTTGCTGGTGAATATAGAATACATGCTGATGGATATTTGATTATTGAGTCTGTAGGAACTTATAGTTACGAATCTACTGATCCTACTGCTTGCGGATTTGAATATTGTTGTCCAATAATTGTTGAAGAAGGTGAAAAGCCAGATTTAGCACCTGTTACTCCAGTATCTATTTGCTTTGAATCTCCAATTGCTGATGTTGTAGTAATTGAGAACATGAATGCTGCAAACGATGCTGCTCCTGGTTCTGACTTTGATATTGATAGAGGAAATCTTGTATACCAATGGTTCTCTGATGGTGGTACTGGAAATCCTATTACAGGGAGTGATAGCCTTTTGGGTTATACTTCTTTAACATTGAATTTTGATGCTCTTCCAGCAGCTCCAGGTACTTATACTTACCGTATTGTTGGAATGGACGACTTGCACCAAACTTGTAAGGATACAACTGAATTTGTAGTTGTAATACAAGATATTGAAAAGCCAATTGCTGCTGCAAACTCGCCAATTTGCGAAGAAGAAACACTTGAGTTGACTACAACCAATATGGCTGATTATCAGTCAGGTGCACCATTTACTTTCACTTGGTGGAATGAAAACGCCAATGGCGGTGCTTGGACAGCGACTGGAGATAGCGTAGGTAGAACTGATGCATTGCCAGCAATGTCTGATGAATACATCGTTGAAGTTTCTGTTGCTTACACAAACTTTACTCCAGCTCAAACCGTGACATGTAGTAAAACAGATACTGTGACTGTACTTATTAATCCATTACCACCACTTCCAGATCCTATAGACTATGTTTATTGCCAAGGAGTTACTAATGCAGAAATGGATTCATTAAGATTAAACAACGAAGATGTTGCATATACCATTAGATGGTATCATGAATCAGATACTTCTGTGATTGATTATTCTTACCCAAGCGTAAGACCTTTCCCATCGTCTTTAACAGCGGGATCTGATGTATGGCAAGTGTCATTCTATAATGAAGGAACAACTTGTGAATCACATAGAGCTGATCAAACCGTTACAATAGATACTAAGCCTGATATGCCAGTTGTTAATAACTTTGCCTTCTGTGAAGCAGGTTTAGCTACTGACCTTACTGCAATTGCAGAAGCGGGACATTCCTTGATATGGTACGCAACGGATAGTGTATCTACTGTGCCAGATACGGTTGTGGCGTTTACGCCTCCACCTTCAACAGCAACAGTTGGTATTACTTCATATTTTGTGTCACAATACAATACAACTTCAGGTTGTCAGTCATTTATCAATGAATTTGAGGTTCATATTCTTGATAGACCAGATGGCTTAGCATTTGCTGTTCCTGAATATTGTGTGGATCAAACTACAGGTATTCAGTCACTTGATAACCATTTGACAGTTTCACCTGCAAGTTCTAGTGCACCTACTCCAAGCACGTCGTATAGTTGGGATTACCCAGGACATGGAACTCCTGCAACTCCTCCTACGCCGACAACTACAACAGTGGGAGCAACTTATGGTACTGTAACAGAAATATTTACTTATGATTATGTTCCTGCGGATAACTTCCAAGTTGTAACTATCGATTGTCCTTCAGATGTGCTTCCAGTGCATGTTGTAGTGAATCCAAAACCAGCAGCAGAAGTAATTGCAATCAGTGCACTTTGTATTGGTGACGAAGACGTAGATAACGGAACGCTTATTCTTACAAGGTATGAGAACACAGATGTTCTTGAGTGGAATAGAGGAGCTGCTTACAGTAATTTAGCAGCAGATAATTACATAATTGAAAGCCCTGTTGCTGAAGGAACGCACGGTGGTGTATTTGCATCAACGCTTCCTAACCCTGATACAAGCCAAGATTACTTCGTAAGAATTACGAACATCCACGGTTGTCAGCAAGATATACCAGTTACCTTAGATGGTAAAGATTGTATCTGTCCTGGTGGGTATTGTGAGCCTGCATCTATCACACCTAATTTCTAATTCAATCCCAGAATTGATAAACTATTTTGAAGAGAAGTTGACCTCGGTTGACTTCTCTTCTTAAAAATAGAACAATCCCCAACTTTAAAAATATAAATGATTTTAAACTCTACAGCAATGCGAATTATAAGAGCATGTTTGTTTCTCTTCTTGGCTGTAGCTTCATTTTCAATCCATGCACAAGATTGTATAAAGCCAATCTATAAAATAACGTGGAATAACGTTTCTCAACCTAACCTAAGTGATGGAAGCATCACAGTCTATCAAATCCAAAGTGCCACTCATTACGAATTACTTTTTGGTAATGAAGAAGAATTTAATTTTGCGGAAGCAGTTAAGTTCAAGCCTGGAGAAGACAAAATAGAAATTAAAGGGCTCTCTAACCCAGCTGGTACTGACACCTACAAAATTAGAGTTTATAATGGCGAAAACTGTTACAGAACAGATGTGGTAAAACTATCACAATTATATTTTGCCAAAGATCTTGAGAATACAGCTGTTGAACTAATACAAGGTGTGGATAATCCTTCTCCAAAAGTGGACGATGTCGTCACTTTTACTACACTTGTTCAAAGCAAAGGAACATCAAAAGTTGAAAATCTAGAAGTAAAACAGTTTTTAACCGAAAGCTTAGAAGTAATATATTTCTACGCTGACAAAGGAACATATTCACAATATGCCAGAACTTGGAATATTGGAGATCTCAAAGGAGGGCAATCCATTAAGCTTGTTATAAGAGCTAGAGTGAAAAGTACTGGTCTTTCCTACCTGACATCCTACATATCTGGAATTAATAAATTTAATATTATATATGGTCAATCCATTCCTACTCAAAGTTCAGAGTATTCAATAGCTGCAACAAACTGTGTTTCGGTTCCGATTCAAATTAAGCAAAATCAAATATACAGTATCCGACTGCCAACATACAAGGGAGTTACTTGGTACTACAAAGATTTAGCAGGGAACTTCTCAGAAATAGATGAGTTTACAAACCCTTCCATTGCTGAAGTAAATAAAGATAGCTCACTTAGCATTAAGCAAGGCGGAGAATACACTTTTACCAAAAAAGTAGATGAATGTACATTCAATAGTTGTTGTCCTGTCATTGTTGAAAGCTGTGCAGGGCCTCCTATTATAGTGGATTCGGTTTATTGTAACAAGAGCGTAGATAGCTACAACATTGTTGTGCGTCTTCAAAATGACTCTTGGAGCGTAGTAGAAAAGGTCTATTATGCTATTGCAAATATTAGTTTTCCCGTTTTAACGAACTTCCTGAGAAGAATAAATGCATTGCCTTTGACATCCAGTTCAGGTTATGTGACTTCACTGGGAAACAGTACTTATAAAATTGAAAACATACCTGCTTTTATGCCAAATGTCACTTTGGTTTCAACCGATATGACTGGTCAGTGCCGAACAGTAAAAGTTGTAAACGCTCCCAATTGCCAACAGGCAATTATAAATGAACCACAACTGGCAGAAGCCACCATGTATTATTTACCTGGTCAAACAATGCCAAACTTAAGAGTAACTAACCAACCAAAAGGATTTAAAACACTTTGGTTCAAAGATGAACTTGGGCAAAATGAATTAGATAAAGGGAAATCATTTGTACCGGAAGAGCCTGGTAAATATTACGTCGCATTTAAGGATAAAAAAACTGGAGCTTTAAGTCAATTGACTATTGCGACGGTAAGAGACATGACCGAAGATCAACCTGGTCAGTTTGTGGATGTGGTTGTATGTGATTGTAAAAATCCAAATATGATTCCAACAGGAAAAATTGAGGACTATACGGTAACGAAGGCGTACCCCAACCCAGCAAATGATATTTTGAATATACAGTATAGAGTTCCAGAAGGCTCAAAAACAGTAAGTTTATTTATATTTAATATCAATGGAAGGCAAATGGCCTCCTACGAATTAGATAAAAATAAAACAGAAGTGAAGGTAAATGTCTTTGATTGGACAGATGGCCTCTATGTTTACAATATCATAACTGATGGAGAAAAGCGAGCAACACAAAAGATCATTGTGCGGCATTAAAAATATATAGCATCATTAATTGAGAACTGAGTTAGTAAAGCCGAAAGGCCAAAAAGTAGCTCCCTGAAAAGGGAGTTATTTTTTTGTCAACTTTTCTGTGAGCATCTTTGTTTGGTATGGGAAGATCGCTTGTTTTGCAGGCTTAAAAATAGAATATGACGACCACAATAGAGAACTTAACACCAAGGCAAATCGTAGCTGAATTGGATAAATACATCATTGGACAAGATGATGCAAAGAAAAATGTTGCAATAGCATTAAGAAATCGCTGGAGAAGGATGAATGCCTCCGACGATATGAAAACGGAAATTGTTCCAAATAACATATTGATGATTGGTTCTACCGGAGTAGGTAAAACAGAAATTGCGAGAAGACTCGCAAAAATTGCTGATGCTCCATTTATAAAAGTAGAAGCGTCGAAATTTACCGAAGTTGGTTATGTAGGTAGAGATGTGGAGTCAATGGTGAGAGACTTGGTAGAGCAATCTGTTAACATGGTAAAAACTGCTAAAAAAGAAGAAGTAAAGTTAAAAGCAGCAGAAGCAGTAGAAGAACAAATTTTATCTATTCTGATTCCACCTGTTAAGATTGGTGGAAAAGCCAGTAACTCAGAAACGGAAGATCCAAGTAAAATGAACGAGGCTGAGCTGAATGAAAAAACGAGAGAAGCCTTTCGAAAAAAACTTCAAAACGGAGAACTGGAGGAAAGGAAAATAGAAATAGATATCAAAACGTCAGCTTCGGCACCAATAGGTGTGATGGGTGGTCCTATCGACGATATGTCAATGATGAATATTCAAGACATGATCAGTGGCATGATGCCCAAAAAGAATAAAAAGCGTAAACTCAGTATCGCAGATGCCCGAAAGTACCTTTTGGAAGAAGAGTCCTCTAAGCTTATCGACATGGACGAAGTTAAAGACGAGGCTCTTTGGAAAGCTCAAAACTTAGGTATGATTTTCATAGACGAGATTGATAAAATCGCAGCAAGTGGCGGCGGAGGCAAAGGAGCGGATGTTAGTAGAGAAGGGGTACAGAGAGATCTATTGCCCATAGTAGAAGGAAGCACTGTGAATACAAAGCATGGAAGTATCAATACAGACCATATCTTGTTTGTTGCCGCCGGAGCGTTTCACGTAGCTAAACCTTCAGATTTAATTCCTGAACTACAAGGGCGTTTCCCAATACGTGTGGAGTTGGAATCTCTTACAGAAGAAAACTTCTTTCAGATATTGAAGAAACCGAAAAACGCACTTACAAAGCAATATACAGCTATGCTGGAATCAGAAGGCGTTTCATTAGAGTTTTCGGAAGATGCGATGAAGGAAATTGCTAAAATAGCTTTCTTAGCCAATTCTGAAGTTGAAAATATAGGAGCAAGAAGATTACAAACTGTTATGAGTCACTTGCTCAATGATATTTTATTTGATGTGCCAGATAAGATTGGCCCCGATTCAAAGATTACAATTGACAAAGATTTGGTAGTTGAAAAATTAGGTGCTTTGATCAAAAACAAAGACTTAAGCCAGTATATTCTTTAATCTAATATTTATCGATTTAACTGCATTGCAAGCTTAACAATATCTTGACCTTTATTGAGGTCGAGATTTTGTTTAGACACAATTGATTTTGCTTTATGTCCGTAAGGTCCCATAGACTTGAAGAAAGAATTCTTTGTTTTTACAGGTACTAGTTTATTGTTAATAACAAAGAAGTACTCTTCGGTTTTAACAAATTTCCCTTCATATTTACTTCCTGGGGTAATTCCATAAGCTATTTCAATTTTATCTTTTGTATTTGAGAAACTACCGCTGTGCTGAATGAGCAACATTGGTTCGCCTTCTAAAGCTATATTGTAGTAATACTTTTTAGCACCAGCTACTTTGTCATCCATTCGTTGGAAAACCAAACTATCCAAAGTGAACCTTGGCGGGGTAAGCTCTATTGCTCGGGTGTTTTTATCAGGACTATAGTAAATTACTCCTTTGACTACATTGAATCCAATAAAACCTGGAGAAGGTTCAGAGCCTTTTAATGTCACAGTTCCAGCAAACAATTTGTTGCCAAAATAGGGGTTCCCTTTGTACTTTTTTACAACCTTATCGGGTGAGTTTAGGGATAGGTTGTTGGCATTGTATTCAAACTCCAGAATGGTGTCCCCATTTTCATCTATCTCCTTTATAAACCCTTCAGAGACCGTTGGGACTTCGTTTTGGAAATGTCCTTTTGTAGGGTTTTGCCCGAAAGTGTTGAAAGAAATATAGGTCAGTAAATAAAGAAATAGAGTTTTCACAATTTCACCTTTTGGAATTTAAGTTTTTGAAATCAAATAATTTTTGAAAACTTAAAAAAACAGTTTTTAGTACTTCTTCGCTTTTTCTTAATGTTTGTTTTTAATAATTCAATAAGAAAAGATGTTGGCATTGCAACTCACCCACTTTTTACGTCAAATGATTGATGTTTGCTTATTATTGGTTCAATAAATGAGCAAGTTTAATAATATCATTGGGAAGACTTAAGTCTAAATTATATTTTGATACAATTTCTTTCACTTTATGGTGATATGGCCCCATAGCTTTGGCAAATGATTTCTTAGGTTTTACTAGCACAAGTGTTTTTTGAATCACGAAGTAATAATCTTCGTATTTTTCAAACTTCCCTTCAAACTCGTTACTTGACGATGTACCATAGGCCACATCTACACCATCTTTGGTACTCGAGTATTTGCCGGTGTGTTGCTTAATTAACATGGGTTCGCCTTCTACTAATACATTGTAATAATATTTTTTTGCCCCTTGAATTTCCTTGTTCATTTGTTGGAAAATTAACCCATCAAGGGCAAATTTAGGTGGACTAAGTTCAATCGCTTGCGTATTCTTGTCTGGACTATAATAAATGACACCTTTGACAACATTAAACCCAACCAGTCCTGGAGATGGATCGGAGCCTTCCATGGTTACTGTTCCCAAGTACCACTTGTTGCCATAATATGGGGTTCCCATGTATTTCTTAACCAAAGTTGACGGTGTGTTGAGAGCAAGGTTGTTTCCATTATAGTTGGAAACCAAGATGGTGTCACCATTTGCGTTCACTTCGATAGTCGAACCTTCGGCAGACATCCCAACTTCGTTGAGAAAATAGCCGGTTGTTGTATTTTGACCGAAAGAATTTAAGCCAATAAAAGAGAGCAAAAAGATAGTAATGAATTTCATAATTTCATATTCTGTCTTTAAAGCTCTCGAAACCAAAGGATTTTTGCAACTCAAAGGCGTTATTTCTCCAAACCCCAATACTCGGAAGTCCCACCCCATTGAAAGTTGTTGTCTTTACCATGGTGTAATGGATCATGTCATCAAAAACGAGCGTGTCTCCAATTTTTAAGGGTTCGTCAAAGCTGTAATCCCCCATAAAATCACCAGCCAAACATGTCATCCCGCCCATGCGATAAGTTGGTTTGCCTGCTACAGGTTCATGGTGAGACCCTAAAATGAATGGTTTGTACGGCATTTCGAGTGTATCTGGCATGTGTGCAGCAAAAGAAATGTCCAGTATTGCGACATCAATTCCCTGAGCGTCAACAATATCGAGCACAGTTGATTTTAGGTATCCAGTTTGCCATGCAATTGCAGACCCTGGCTCCATTATTATTTCAAGCTGATATTTTGATTTCAGTTTTTTGATTAACTCCACTACATGATTTGTATCATATCCTTTTTTGGTCATGAGGTGACCACCGCCCATATTTAACCATTTAACTTGGTGAAGTAGATCGCCAAATTTCTCTTCTACATGTTTCAGTGTTCGTTCCAATACATGAGAATCGTTTTCGCAAAGCGTATGAAAGTGTAACCCTTCTATTCCTTCAGGTAAATGGGGAAGCTGATCTCTTGTAACTCCAAGTCTTGAACCAGCAATGCAAGGATTATACATGTCAGTTTCTACCTCAGCATATTGAGGGTTGATTCTTATTCCGTAAGATATATTTGGCTTCATTTTACCTTTAAATTGCTCATATTGAGAAATTGAATTAAAAGTTAAATGAGAACTGTAAGATTGTATTTCGTCATACTCTTCGGGTTTATACACCGGAGAGTAAGTATGTGCTTTACATTTCATTTCTTCTACAATTAGTCTTGCTTCATGAAGTGAGCTAGCTGTAGCACCTGAGAGATACTCCTTCACAAGCGGAAACTGACTGTACATGGAGAAACCTTTCAAAGCTAAAATAATAGAAGCCCCAGACTTTTCTTGAACATCACTTATAAGTTTGAGATTACGAATAAGTAACTCTTGGTCAAGTACGTAACAAGGTGAGGGGATTTGTGTGAAATCAACGTTCATAAGTATGCTTTTTAATAACAAATGCGAACTTATGAGATAAGTTCGCATTCATCAAAAGAAACAGAAATTATTAATTCAACTTAAATTTGATAGGTATCGTAAATCTTACTCGAACGGGCTTCCCATTTTGCATTCCTGGGTTCCAATTTGGCATTTTTTTGATTGTTTTAATGGCCTCTTCATCGCATCCAAATCCGATTCCTTTTAAGATTTTAACATCTGAAATTGAACCGTTTCTTTCTACAATAAATGCAACATAAACAGTTCCTTGTGTACCGCTAGCTTGTGCTACTCTAGGATATTTTAAGTTTTTGCCAAGCCATTGGTACATTTCACTTTGTCCACTTGCAAAACTTGGTTGAGTTTCGGCAAAGTCAAATATTTTAGGTTCTTCAGTTTGTTTCACTGGTTCTTCTGTACTTATTCCATTTCCACTTATTGGAATTACGGCTCCAAAGTGCCCTTCTGTTTCACTCAGTTTTAACCCAGGGGCGGTTATAGTTGAGATCACCACATCTTCAAGGTCTGTAAAATTAGGTATTCGCTCTTCATGGGCTTTTTCATCCTCCACAGCCACGGGATCAACTGACCTCACTGTTTCAAGAATCGGTTGTTCTAATGGTAAATTAGGCTCTTCCTTTACTTTTTCTATTTCAATTGGTGGTTCAAATATTTTTGTAAGGTCGATTATTTGAGGTTTTGGCTTTGCTTTTTCAATGGGGTGCGATCGAAAAAAAGCAAAACTGCTTAAGACTATCAAAAGGACGAAGGAAGTGCCAATAATAAAAGCTTTTAGGAGATGCGAACTGTACTTTGTTCTAAGATCGTATGCACCGTAAGCTTTATTTTTTTGCTCAAAAAGCATGTCGAGAATGGTCGTTTGATTTTTCATTTTGTTTGATATTTAAGAGTTAAAACTAAAATATTAAATAAATAACTAAAAATATAGTTCAATTCAAAATTTCAATATCAAAAAAGAAGAGTATCGGCCAGTTAAAACAAAAAAAGAGACGCCGAGGCGTCTCTTAAAGTCTTATTATTTTAAAATTGAATCAATATTCGTGGGGAAGTTCAATGTTTACCTTTTCGTTCCAAGGTAGACCATGAATATTTAATTGCTCCATGAAAGGATCAGGGTTGAGTTCTTCACAATTATAAACTCCAGCTTTCATCCATTCTGGGTTTGTTAGCATTAACATGGCACCAATCATAGCAGGTACTCCAGTTGTATAAGAAACTGCTTGCGACCTTACTTCTTTGTATGCTTCGGCGTGATGACAATTGTTCCAAACATAATAGGTAGCTTCTTTCCCATCTTTTATACCCTTGATTTGGCATCCAATGGAGGTTTGTCCAGTATAGTTTTCACCCAATGATTCTGGTGGTGGAAGTACGGCTTTTAAGAATTCTAAAGGAACAATTTCCTTTCCTTGAAAACTGATAGGCTTGATACTTGTCATTCCTACATTTTCTAGCACTTGTAGGTGAGTTATATATTGTTGTCCAAAAGTCATCCAAAAGCGAGCTCTCTTTAACGTCGGGAAATTTTTAACCAAAGACTCTAACTCTTCGTGATAAAGTACATAAGACTCCTTGTCACCAATGTTAGGGTAATCAATAGGCTTATGAATAGACATTGCTGGAATTTCAACCCATTCACCATTTTCCCAGTATCTACCAGGTTGTGTGATTTCACGTATGTTTATCTCAGGATTAAAATTGGTAGCAAAGGCTTTTCCGTGATCACCAGCATTGCAATCAATGATATCTAAGTAATGCATTTCATCGAAATAGTGTTTCGCTGCATATGCAGTAAATACTTGTGTAACACCTGGGTCAAAACCACAACCTAAAAGAGCCATCAAACCTGCTTTTTTAAATCGCTCTTGGTATGCCCATTGCCAGCTGTATTCAAACTTGGCAACATCCTTAGGTTCGTAATTTGCTGTATCAAGATAATGTACACCTACCTCAAGGCAAGCATCCATAATGGTCAGATCTTGGTAGGGTAGGGCAACATTGATAACCATTTTGGGCTGAAAAGACTTCAATAAGGCTACAATCTCAGAAACCACATCCGCATCAAGTGCAGCTGTTGCTATTTCAACTCCATGCATTTCTTTTACCTCTTGCGAAATTCTATCACATTTAGATTTCGTTCGGCTAGCAAGCATGATTTCTGAAAACACATGCTTATTCAATGCACATTTATGAGCAACTACGGTTCCAACTCCCCCTGCTCCTATGATAAGGACTTTTGACATAATTTAAATTTTTAGTAAAGGTAAAAGCGTTTTTATAATAATCACATAGACAATAAAACGTTTAATAATATTTACTGTAAAGCGATAGAACTTTGTTCATTTTATTAAAAAAAGCTAGCTCACAAGGCAACATAACGGTACAAGTATTGTCTTTTGAACTGCAAAAGAAATCAATCATGTTCAATTCCACTAAATACTTCTTATAAAATGTTGGAGTCATTTATTTTTATGATTGTTAGTGTTTTGGTTGTTATTAGCAAATGAGTCGGTTAATTTTGCAGTACCGTTTTTTATGTTTATATTATAAAAATATTAACACCCCAAAAGTAAAAACCAAAATTTCACAAACAATTCGCCTCGTTCAGGTGGATGTCATTCCAGTATTCTTTTGAAAAAGTATAAATCAGATATCGACAAGTCATTTTTTGAAAACGTTGAGATAGTTTTCTTTATAATAATCAGTATTCTAGTAATTATAAGTATCATCCTAAGTTGACCCTTAGTGTAATAAGTTCTACTTTTGTTTTTTTTACTTCGAAAAGATGAAAATAGACCTGAGAAGCGACACTATTACCAAGCCTTCTTCTCCAATGCTCAATGCAATGTTTGCCGCTACGGTGGGAGATGATGTATTTGGCGATGACCCCACTGTTTCAGAGTTTGAGCACAAAGTTGCACAACTATTCGGAATGGAAGCAGGTTTGTTTTGCCCCTCCGGTACCATGGCAAACCAACTTGCCATAAAAGTACATACAAGTCCAGGTGGTCAGGTAATTTGTCATAAAAATAGCCATGTTTATTTATATGAAGGAGGAGGGATTGCTCTTAATTCAAATTGCTCCGTGAAATTGCTGGATGGTGAGTTTGGGTTACTTTCTGCAGTTGATGTAAAAGAGGCAATCAATGATAAAGATGATATTCATTTCCCCATCAGTCAATTGGTATCTTTAGAAAATACCATGAATAAAGGTGGTGGAGCCTGTTACAACTTCGAAGATTTTGTTGCCATAAAGGAAGTATGCATACAAAATGGTTTGAAACTACACCTTGACGGAGCTCGGCTATTTAATGCCATCGTTGCGAATGGAGAGTCAACTCTTGCCTACGGTAGTGTTTTTGATACCATTTCAATTTGTTTTTCAAAAGGCCTAGGTTGTCCTATAGGATCGGTACTTATAGGCTCTAAGGAAGATATAAAAAGTGCTCGAAGAGCGAGAAAAGCTATGGGTGGTGGCTGGAGACAAGCTGGCTATTTAGCCGCAGCTGGTCTTTTTGCTTTAGAGAATAACATAGAAAGGCTTAGTGAAGATCATCGCCGTGCAAAAGAAATAGGAGAGGTACTTTCTACGCTTGGATTTGTTAAAAATGTATACCCAGTACATACCAATATTGTAATTTTCGAGTTAAAAGAAGAAGTCTCAGGCATTGATTTTGTTGCCAATCTATTGGAGAAGGATATCCATGTCGTGACCTTCGGGAAAAACTTGGTTCGTATTGTTACTCATTTAGATTTTGATGAAGAGCAACTCGAACTATTAATCAAAACTTTATTAGCATTATCAATTTGAAATATTTTCGTTGCGTCTTATTTGTTTTAGTAAGTTTCTATGCTTCCGCCCAAGAGAGAAATACTTTAAAAATCAATTTGCTTTCACCAGTATCTAAGATCTGGTCAGTTCAATACGAACTAAAAATTAACGACAGACTTTCCTTTAATAACACCCTATTTTATAGAAAACAAAGTTCCATTCCATTTGCAGATGAGCTAGATAAAGTCGCAAAAAGTAGGGGTTTAGGAATCACAGGGGTTGATTTTACCTACATTTTTATTGATAAATCTCAAATTGGTATAAAGGGATATTCTCCGGAATTACGATACTATTTCAAAAGTAAAAAACACCCTTGGTTTATTGGTGGATTTGCTCAGTTTGAACAATTTGATATGACCGTACCAGCCTCGTTTTTAGTTAGGTACGATGGGTCCATTGCGAACGTAGAACTTCCTGTAGATTTCGATATTTCAACTACGAGTGGAGGGATTTTAATTGGTAAAAAATTCGTTTTTAATCGTGTTTCACTTGATGTAGTTTTGGTAGGGCCGCATTTTGGAAGTGCTAAAAAAGTAGACGCTCAAATTAACGAGCCGCTTCTAAATCGACTATCGGATGCCGATCAAGAATTTTTAAGACAAGGAGTTATAGAGAGGTTTAAGCTTGATGAAAGCTATTTTAATGTAGGCGTTCTCGGAGAGCAAGCTAGGATTAATGCAAAACAAAAAGTTCCATATTTTGGTATAAGAGGACTAGGGTTTAACTTAGGTTATTCCTTTTAATGTTTGACGGTAATTTCATTTAAAGGAACTCTCCATCTAGGATTCGTAACACCTTCTGGCGTAGCTTTGCCACAAGCCACTATCATTGTTATTTCAGCTTTTGAAGGTAAATTAAGTAGCTTTTTAGCCATTTTTTCATCAAACCCTTCCATTGGGCAAGTGGCATATCCTTCGTTTTGCATAGCAAGCATGAAAGTTTGAGCCGCCAATGCAGTTGATTTATGTGTTACGACACGTTGATCAGCCTTAGTAGTCAGTTGCATCATTGGTTTGCCTGCCAATCCTCTGAAAAGTACAATTGCCTTCCTTAATAAAGTTTTAAGAGGCCAAGGGAAATTATCATAAAACAAGGGAATGATTTTGGCGTAATAATCCATACCTCTTTTTTCCTGTTTAGTAAGAGAAGAAGGGTTTTCGACTTGGCTTTTGATTTTATCTAAATTCCAGTTTGCTCTTTCTTTCCATTTGTCCAGTCGCGAAACAAATACTACCATTTCGGATGCTGTTCGAGCTGCACCTTGCCCCATGCTTATGGTAACTAGTTGTTCTTTTGCTTCAGGCGATATAACTCTATGAAATTCCCATAACTGTAGGTTGGAGGAATTTGGAGATAATACCGCGAGTTCTAATGCCCTTTCTACTGCCGAATGATCGAACTTATGCGAAGCGTCAAACCTTCTTATTGACCTTCTTTCGTTTACTAGTTCATTCAATGTCTTGCTCATGTGGCAAGTTTAATGATTCTCTTTCAAAAGCTCAGGGAATTTAGCTTGAAACCTTTTCAGTCTAGGAACAGAAACATTTACAACGTACGACTGATTTGGGTTACGCTTTTCATAATCTTGGTGGTACTCTTCTGCTTTCCAAAACTTTTTGAATTTTACAATTTCAGTAGCAATTGGTTGCTTGTATGCTCCACTAGCATCCAATGAGTCTTTAAAAGCAGTAGCAATTGCTTTTTCTTCATCGTTTTGATAATAAATCATTGATCGATATTGCGGCCCAAAATCTGGTGCCTGACCATTAACTGTTGTGGGGTTATGTGAGCCATAGAATACTTTCACGAGTGTTTGGTAGCTAATTACATTTGGGTCATAAAAAACCTCTACTGCTTCAGCATGGCTAGTGAGTCCAGCTCCCACCTGTTGGTAAGTTGGGTTTGATTCTGTGCCACCACTGTAGCCAGATACAGACTCTTTTACTCCTTTTACACTTTCAAATACCGCCTCAACACACCAAAAACAACCACTAGCGAAATAAGCTTTTTGCAAACCTTGAAGTTCTTCTGCTGGAGTTTCTACATAAGTTGTTTGAGTATTGTTGCTAGAGCATTCTTCCAATTGGAAGGACATTAAAAGAGGCAAAAGACAAAATATTAGTAATTTTTTCATTGTGTTTTTATTTTAAATTACTCCTGCTTTTTCAATTGAATGATTCAGGAATTCTTTGTGATTAACTATTTTTTTTAAACGCACGACCAGATCATACAATTCTTCAAAAGATTGATATAAAGGTGTTAGTGCAATTCTGATAATATTTGGAGGTCTGTGATCTGTTATGAAGACCTTCTCATCTTTCTTGTACGGATTGATCAACGAAAGGTTGATTCTGTATGCCTCTTCGTGCAATAAAGCAATGTGAGAGCCTCTATTTTCAAACTCAAGAGGTGTACCAATTTGGAAACCCAATTGCTCTAACTCTAATACAAACATCTCATTGAAATAGTTGAAAAGCTTTTCACTTTTCTGCCAAATCAAATTCTGATCGTAATTTATAAAAATATCTACTCCAGATTCAATTCCTTTCAGAGATAGAATGGGAGGGGTGCCTACCAAAAATCCTTTGGCAGTTTGACTAGCTTCAAAATTTTGATCGAAATCAAATGGTTGTGCGTGTGAAAACCAACCCGAAATAGGGTTTCTTAGTTTTGTTGAAAGCTCTTTTTTGATGTAAATAAAAGCAGGAGCACCTGGCCCTCCATTGAGAAATTTGTAGGTACAACCCACAGCCATATCAATACCCATTTCCTTTACGTCAATACGCACAGCACCAATAGAATGGCTAAAATCCCATAGATTTAATGCCCCCACTTTACGAGCCTTTTCATTAATTGTAGCTACATCATATTTGAAACTAGTTTTGTAGGCTACGTGACTCAGGCTTACTAGGGCAGTATCTTTTCCAATTGAATTTACGACTTTATCATTTTGATTAGTCACATCATTTTGGTCAATGACTTTAAGGCTGTTTTGGGGAAACGAGTCTTTTATTAAGCTTTGGAAAATGTAAAGATCGCTTGGGAAATTTAGGGAATCAGTTAAAATCTTAGCCTTCTGCTGTTGGGCTTTGAGAGCAGCAAAAGCAAGTTTATAGAGGTTTACTGAGACACTATCGCACACGATTACTTCATCGGGTTCGGCATTGATAAGTTTCGCAATCTTGGCGGCAGTTCTTTCGTGACTAGCCAGCCAGTCTTCATTCCAGCTACGGATCAACCTTTTGCCCCATTGATTCTCAACAGTTTCTTTGATTATGTCTATGGTTTTTAGAGGTAATACTCCTAAGGAGTTTCCATCCAAGTAGGCACAATTAGGATCTAAATTGAATTGGTTTCTCACTTCTTTCAAAGGGTCTTTTGTATCCAACTCTTTAGCCTTGCTGAGTAAATTGTGCATTATTTCAATTTTTGAATTACAATCGGAGTGATTTTTTCTACCCAAGCGGTATACATATCTCCAGAAGGGTGCAAGCCATCACCTGCTACATAGTTAGGCTTGTTTGAGGCTTCACGTGATATAGGTGTGATATCTATATAGGTTACTCCTTTAGCTTTGCAAATTTCTTCGGAAGCAGCATTGTACTCATCAATTTCTAACGATATTTTCATTGGGTTTCTAGATTGTGCGAAAGGCGTAACGCCATAATCTGGTATGGAAACCACGAAAACCTTGTCTTTGTTTCCTCCGGCGAATCCTATTGCACGATCTAGTAAAGCACTGAATTCTGGTTTAAATTCTCCAACTGGTTTTCCTCTATATTGATTGTTTACTCCAATAAGTAATGAGACGATATCATATTCTTTTTCTAAGTTGGATCTGTCTATTGCAGCATTTAGTTCGTCGGTTGTCCAACCCGTTTTTGCAACAATAACAGGTTCATTGAGTTCAAAACCCCCATTGTTGAGTTTTTGAGCCAATTGTACTGGCCACCTAAGGTCTGTAGAAACACTTTCACCGATGGTGTAAGAGTCGCCCAGAGCGAGATAAGATATTTTGCTATTTGAATTGTTGGGTATCACTTTCTTTTGACAAGATGTCAAAGCAAAGAACGCAAGAAGTATTGATAAGATTGAATATTTCAAATTAGTAAGTTTTAGTATAAATACGAATAGAAACCTGTTTTGGTTTTGAAGCGGTCGATAATCTTGAATTTCGTTTAGAACTTTAGAATAAAAATATATAGTAAAGCTAAGTCTGTACTAATAGGAACCGAATCATTTTACATTCCTATATTGTACGCAATTCAATCAAATTAGAACTTTTGCTATTCGTTTAATCAATGAAAAACATAATCGGTATTTTATTCTTTTGCCCATTTCTATTAATGTCATGTGCTAAAAAAGAAAGTTTGAATTCATCCAAAATAAAAGAAAACTCATTCAAAGTACACCGAGGAACCAATATCGCACACTGGTTAAGCCAAAGTAAGAAAAGGGGAGAGGATAGAGCAATGTTTTTTACAGAAGCAGATGTTGCTTTCATTGATTCTGTTGGTTTTGATCATATCCGAATGCCAGTTGACGAAGAGCAACTATGGGACCAAGGCGGTAACCGCAACGAAGAAGCATTTAAGCTATTAGATAATTTCCTCGGCTGGGCTCAAAAATATGAATTGAAGGTAATTCTAGACTTACATAAACTGCGTTCGCACCATTTCAATGCAACAGAGAAGCCACTATGGGAAAAGCCAGAAGAACAGCAGAAGTTTATTAAGCTTTGGAAGGACTTGGCAAGTGCAGTGAATAAGTATCCTAACTCAATGTTGGCATACGAATTCATGAATGAACCTGTGGCGGATACTGCCGAAGAATGGAACAAACTACTTGGAATGGTCGCTGATTCTATTCGCTCATGGGAGCCAAAGCGAGTACTTGTTATTGGCTCAAATCGCTGGCAATCTGTTAATACATTTGATGAGTTAAGAGTGCCTGCAAATGATAAAAACATACTTCTGAGTTTTCATTTTTATGAGCCTTTCTACTTGAGCCATTACAGAGCTTCGTGGACAAAAATGAAGGATTTTGCAGGTGAGGTAAATTACCCAGGGCAGATAGTAGTAAATGGTGTTACACAGGAAGAAAAACGAATTTACAATCGTGAATCGCTCGAGAAAATGATGGCAAAACCTATTCACTTGGCTGATAGTCTAGGACTGCCGCTGTATTGTGGGGAGTTTGGAATAATTGATGGCTCGCCAGAAAATGCCAAACTTGCTTGGTACAAAGACATGGTTGCAATTTTTGAAAAACACAAGATTGGCTATGCCAACTGGAACTACAAAGCTGGTTCGTTTGGTATTGTGGATAAGGATATGAAACCAAGAGGGGAGTATGTTGAAATTCTTACTAAGGAGAATTAAAACCCACACTTTCTGAGAAGGTGCCGTTAAAAAAATACTTTAGTCATTTCATAAAGGATATTATTTACTCATGTAAATTGGGGATTCAAATCAATTAATCCACTTATGGAATTCCTCAACGAGCTAGAACCGTTCTTGAAAATCTTTTGGTACGTCGCTATTCCGACTAGTTTAATTTTTGTTATTCAAACCATACTCACTTTTTCAGGTATGGGTGCAAGTGATGGAATAGATGCAGACTTTGATGGAGATTTCAATGGAGAAGATACCCCGTTTCAAATATTTTCACTCAGAAATTTGATTAATTTTCTACTTGGATTTAGTTGGACTGGGATATCATTGTACCACAGCATTTCTAACGAATTCGCTCTTATTGGAATCTCATTTATAGTGGGGTTTCTATTTGTGTTTCTTTTTTTTGTGGTGATAAATCAAGTACAAAAACTTGCTGAAGACAACACATTTAAAATTCAAAACGTAGTTGGTAAAACTGGCGAAGTGTATCTTAATATTCCAGCAGAAAAAAATGGTAAAGGCAAAGTAATGGTGAGTGTGAATGGAGCATATCATGAGCTTGATGCTGTTACTGAAGGAAAAGCGTTAAAACCTCACAGCCTTGTAAAAATCAAATCACTCGAAAGTGGGAATCTTCTTATCGTAGAATCAATTTAATCAAAACTATATGAGTCCAATTATTATTATTGTTGTTGCTGCTGTTGTGCTTTTTGTAACAATAGCTGCATTAGTTGCAAGGTACAAAAGGTGCCCCTCTGACAAAATTCTTGTCATTTATGGTAGAACGGGTGGTACCTCTGCAAAGTGTATTCATGGTGGTGGGGCATTTGTATGGCCAGTTATTCAGGATTACGCTTACCTCGACCTTAAGCCACTTTCTATTGAAGCCAACTTAACTAATGCTCTAAGTAGACAAAATATTAGGGTTGATGTCCCTTGTCGATTTACAATTGCGATATCCACAGAAACTGATAATATGAATACAGCGGCTGAAAGATTACTTGGCTTAACTTCAGTTGATATTCAAGAATTAGCTAAAGACATTTTATTCGGTCAGTTGAGATTGGTAATTGCCACCATGACAATTGAAGAAATCAACTCGGATCGAGATAAGTTTTTGGAGAATATTTCTAAAAACGTAGATAGCGAACTGAAGAAAATTGGTCTAAAGCTGATAAACGTAAACGTAACTGATATCAAGGACGAGTCTGGTTATATTGAAGCTTTAGGAAAAGAAGCCGCTGCAAAAGCAATCAACGAAGCAATCATTAGTGTAGCCGAACAAGAGAAGATAGGAGAGACAGGAAAAGCCCTTGCAGATAGAGAAAAAGATGTTCAAATTGCAGAGACGCATAGAGACAGAGATGTTCAAATTGCAATCACAAACAAGAATAAAGAAATCAGTATTGCTACTGCTCGGAGAGACGAAACTATTGGAAAAGCAGAGGCAGAAAGAGATACAAGAGTTAAGACTTCCGAAGCTAACGCAATTGCCATACAAGGTGAAAACGAAGCGAAAATTCAAATCGCTCAATCTGAGGCATTGCGAAGAGAGAAAGAAGCAGAAGCTTTAAAAATTGCTTTGGCATCGGAAAAAGTACAAAGTGCTAGAGCATTGGAGGAGTCTTACATTGCTGAGCAAAAAGCCGAAACTGCGAGAGCAGAAAGAGAAAGATCAACTCAAAATGCAAACGTTGTTGTTCCTGCCGAAATAGCTAAACAAAGGGCGATTATTGAAGCTCAGGCAGAAGCTGAAAGAATAAGAGAGCAAGCCAAAGGAGAGGCAGATGCAATTTTTGCCAAAATGGATGCTGAAGCAAAGGGACTTTACGAAATCTTGACCAAACAAGCAGAAGGTTACAAAGATGTTGTTTCTGCTGCTGGCGGTGATCCAAATAAGGCTTTCCAGTTATTGCTTATCGAGAAACTACCTGAATTAGTGAGAACTCAAGTTGAAGCAGTCAAAAACATTAAAATTGACAAAATCACTGTTTGGGATTCTGGAAATGGAAATAGTGAAAATTCATCAACAGCCAACTTTGTATCCGGAATGATGAAAACAGTTCCACCTTTAAACGACTTGTTTAATATGGCAGGCCTTGATTTACCAGATTACTTAAAGGGCAACAAATCAATTCCGGAAGAGACTAAAAAAGAGGTAAATAAAGAAGATAAGCCCCAAAGGAATAATGAATGAATTGAATTGTTCATAAATCATTAAAGAGCTGCCTAAGGGTGGCTCTTTTGCTTCATAATAGCTATTTGTCGATAAGTAGGTTCTTCTGATTAAATTGAAGTTAAAGGATCAACAAGAATGAATTCCCCGCTGGAAAGCGAACCGAAAAGAAAGAGGGGGGAGTTTTGGAGTTCGAAGAAAAAGAATCCATTCAAGCAGTATTTGGCAGCTTCTTATTCATATTTAAATTTACTCGGACGCCAGTAGAAAAACATAAACTCCCAATTGGAAAGTGAGCCGGAGAACTGGTTTCGTCTATTTTGGCGAAGAAGGAAAAGAGCCAATTGAAACAGTTAAGGCTACTTTTGAATTTACTTGGACAGCTTTAATTAAAAAAACTACTTGCCATTAAAACCATTCTCTACTTTTGTCCCAATGACCCCAATTCTTAAAAGTCGAATTGCTATTTCGACCTTCTTTTTTGTTAATGGATTTCTCTACGCCAATCTCATGGCTCGGATTCCTGAGCTTCAAGCGTTTTTCGAAATTTCGAATAGCACATTGGGTAACATGCTTTTCATGGTTGCTTTTGGAGCTTTGATAGCCTTACCACTCACAGGTTGGTTGACAATTAAGTTTGGCTCCGATATAATTTTGCGAATAGCTACTGTTCTTTTTTGCTTGAGTGTTCCACTTATTGTGATTCAAGAAAACATTTGGATTGCGGTATTTTTTGCTGCTCTCACAGGAGCATTTATGGGAGCTATGGATGTTTGCATGAATGGTCAGGCAATCTATGTTGAGCGACTCTACAAGCGACCTATAAATTCTTCATTTCATGCGATTTTTAGTATTGGTATGGCTGTTGGTGCAGTTACGGGTGGGATGTTTGCTAAGATAGGTTTTACACTTTTTCACCATTTAATGACTTTTTCAGTGGTATTACTCATTGCATCTATTTTAGCTTCATTTTATGTGGTAGAAGATGTTGAAACAGCAAATAAAGGTAATGATCATAGCAAGGGTTTCCAATGGCCTACAAAGGCAATCATCCCTTTAGGAATTATTGCATTTTGCAGCATGACTGGTGAAGGTTCTCTCACCGACTGGTCTTCTATGTTTATGAATAAGGTTGTAGGTAAGGATCTTGCTTTTAGTGCTTTTGCTTTTGGCGTTTACGCAACAGGAATGACCATTGGTAGGCTGTTTGGAGATCGTCTTCGGACTATGTTGGGTGATCGTAAATTGCTCGTTTACAATACTATACTTTCATTTGTTGGATTAAGTATTGCCATATTTTTTGCTACGCCTTATACGACTTTGGGTGGTTTTTTTATTGTTGGCTTAGGTGTTGCTAATATTGTTCCTGTGATTTTTTCTTTGGCAGGAAATACAAAAGGAGTAAACCCAGCGGTTGGTATTTCTATGGTGACGAGTATTGGTTACACTGGCTTTTTTGTAGGCCCACCTACGATCGGTTACTTATCTGATCTTTTTAACCTGAGAATTGCGTTTACATTTACCCTACTGCTATTTTTTGTTATGCTTATTTTTGTCCTGAAGTTTATAAAAAAAAACAGTATTGTTGAATGAAAAGTGAGTTAAAAACTACGAGCATTGATGTTAAAAAATCTCCTTCTCAGCAGCAGTATGAAACCTTGGTACACAACATAGCCGAGAGCCAAGCAGAAAAAGAAAACCTGAAAAATGTCCTAAGAAAACTAGCTCCAAGGATACAAAAAGAACTGTTACCGCTCATACGGAAACGCACATCATCCATTCGCTCAAGACTTATCCGTTTAGATACACTTGCCGACGAGATAGGAGTAAGCAAAGAAAATGCAGCTTATTTCGAGCAATTTATGATTGCCAAGGTAATAGAATTCTTGCAAGACAAAGACTTCAAAGATGATGACTTAGTAGAAATTTACAAGAAATACAAAGGCGAAAGTCCAGCACCTGATTTGGAGGATAAGCTATTCGAAAGGCAAGAGAAAGACCACCAACAAGATGCCGATACTTTTGAGCCATACGAATCCAAAGATTATGACTTTCAAAAGGCTCATAAAGATACCAAGCAAGAAAAAGTACTTACGCAAGACTCAAAGGCAGTTTACATGAGGTTGATGAAGAAATTTCATCCAGACTTGGAACAAGATGAATTGCTAAAAGTGGAGAAAACAGCCATTGTACAAAAAATAACCAAAGCTTATAAAGACAAAGACTTCTTCAAATTGCTTGATCTACAATTCCAATATTTGGATAATGATGCTCAGGCTCTTGGCGATGAGCTCCTAAAGCAATACAATAATATGCTAGCCAAACAATTGGCTGGAATCAAGCAAGAAATTGAGGTTATTAAGTTGAATTCAAAAGACATATTCGAAGACTTTTTTGACCACAATACCATTTTTAGCGAACGCAGGTTTAGAGCATCCAAGAAAAACCTAAAAATAGAAATTGATAGCATAGAAGCCGACACAAGAGAATCATTTAAAAATGACAAAGGCTGGTTCAAAGCCTGGGTAAGAGAGATTAGGGATATGTCGGTTGGGTTTTGAATGCTGAGATTAGGGGGTGTTTGGTGGTTTTTGGTTGAGGTTTTAATCTAGAGATTGAGTGAGCCGCCGTACCGATAGCTATCGGTACGAGACCCGTACGTACGGTGGTGTGAGAGGCGTACCGAGGGCTTATGGCTCACGGCCGTATACTCGATTAGCATCAGTTATTTTTTTTGGGCCTGAATCCAATAAAATAAAATTCCAGTTAAAATTACTCCAAGTGTCGGCCAGCTCATTCCAGAGTTCGGGTTTATAATTTTATTAATAAGTAGTCCAGAGGCAATTAAAGTCAAGATTATTAAAAGCCATTTAAAAGATTTAGTTTGAAAATCAGTTTTACCTTTTTCGATTGCAACTGTATTGCTATGACTAATGCTATTGATGAATTTAGGAAACTGGGTTAAGAATTTCTGAAAATCATCTTTCTGAGGAAAGTAAGTATATCGATAAAATTTAAACTGCTGATTGTTTGTCAATGTTAGTCTAAAGGAGTCCAAACCACGGTCTTCTTGGTTCACATAGTTTATTATTCGATCCCAGCCTAGTTCAATATTAGATTCACGGCTAAGAAAAAATCGTTTAACCCAAATCGTTCGAAATGCCTCGTCAGTTAGTTCAATCTTAATCTTTCCTCTTGAAAGAATTGTTACTGGAAGTATTGGAGCGAAGAATAAAATTGCAACAGTACCGAAGTTCACGAAGCTTGGCCATTCTCTCGGAATTAATGTCATCAAGTAAATGGATAAGCCAAAAAAACATATGGCAACTGGAATGGCTCTTACGTTTGAGTTTATATTGATTTCGTAGCTTCTCATAATGAATGCCAACGTTTTGCAGCTACACGCAGGTGGGGATTTTTAGCACTGAACTTCATTAAAAGTACAGAACTTTGGTTTAGCACTTCACTTTCATAAAAGTACTGAACCCCCACTTGCGTGTAGGTGCTGTTAGTGGCTGGTGTTCTTTTCATTCTTAGGTGTCCTTCCTATAATTAATAATATTTCCTGTGCACTTCTATGGTCACCGTCTTTGCCTGCCAACTCTAAATGAAATCGTGCTTTGTCAATATCCTTTTCAATCACTTCGCCTTCTAAATAAATTTTACCAATCATATAATTTGCCTCGTCAACTTCATAAGGTGTCACGTTTGGTAAAGTAATTGATTTGAAGATTTCTAATGCTTTCAACTTGTCTTTAGTTACTCCAACTCCGTAATAATAGCACATTCCAATTGTCAATTCTTGGAAGAATTCTTCATTTCGGTGTGCTCTCTCATAGTAGTCAAAAGCTTTTTCATATTCTTGTTTGTTTCTATATTCCAGTCCCAAGCAATAAGTAGCGTAGTTGTTACCATTGTTCATTTCCTCTTCATACAATTTCATACCTAAGTCAATATCAAGTATACCAAGTGGGTTATTTCTGTTTGTCAAGTAATGAGCGTAACTGATTTTTGCTTCTTTGTGTCCATTTTCAAAAGCCTTTTTTGTCCAACTGAAAGCACTTTGTATGTCCTTTTTTACAATTTCAAGGTTATCAATATTCAGTCCGTTTTCATAAACAGTCGCAACTTCAAATTGAGCAGAAGTGTCGCCTAAGTCTGCCTTTTTCAATAGGTCATTCCATTTTTCAGTTGTAGTTATGTCCATTTTTCAGATTTTGTTTGTCTGTCACCGGTCTGCTGCGTTATACTTGCCACTAACATTTAGGTAGACGTACTTGTCAATTAAATAATTATTTATGCTACCCATTAATTTTGCCCTAAAATAGCCTTTAATTCTCTTTAAAGGTGATTTTATGAGTTTTTATTATCGGTTACTAACGGATAATATCGGTTAAGCTTCTTCAATAAAATGCCTTTCTTTTCCTCCTTCGCTTTTACTAGGAGAGTGAATTAGTGATTTCTAAGATCATCATTTTTAGTCCTTTGAATTTGTAGGTGAGTAGTGTGTCGGTTGTTTTGAGATGCTAGCACTCTATGTCAAAAGTATAAGTTTTTCTAAGCACACTATCACTCAAGATACCATCAAACTCATAAATAAACCCAACTAAACTTCCCCATCTAAATATTTTCTCTAGTTTTGTATACAGTATTCAAAATAAATAAATCTTGATAGCTCATAAAGACCTAAGTGTTCTAGCTTACGAAAAGCTCAAAGCAAATATTATCAGTGGCAAACTAGCTCCTGGAGAAAAGCTCGTGCAAGAGAAATTGGCGGCTGACCTAGGCGTAAGTAGAATGCCGCTGCACCGTGCTTTTCAAATGCTAGAATCGGAAATGCTTGTAGAAGCAAAACCTAGAAGAGGATTTTATGTCCGTAATGTTTCGCTCAATACTTTAATTGAAGCATTTGAATGTAGGGAAGTATTGGAAGGACTCGCTGTAAGGCGAATTGCTCAGGGTGATAAAGCCCTAGAAATTGGAGAAAAGCTTTGGAACAACTTTAAGAGTTTTGAAGGTCAAGAATCGATAGACGAAGACGCTTACCGTAAAGCTGATCAAGTCTTTCACAATTCTTTGATGGATTATGCCGATAACGAGGTACTCAAAAGGTTGAATTCTTTTAGCCATTTCCTTAAGCAATCTTATGTTTTTGGGTTAGTTCGTGATGTCAAAGAAACTATAATAGAACACAAAGATATTTGCGAAGCAATCAAAAGAAAAGACGCTCGTGAGGCAGAAAGGCTAATAAGAGAGCATGCAAGTAAATCAATTGAAATAATAAAACAGAAAAATAAACAAGAATGAATTCTCACAAAATTGCCATAGTGAATGGCGACGGAATCGGGCACGAAATTGTACCCATGGCAGTAGAAGTAATGAAAAAAGCAGCTGAAAAGTTTGGCTTCAATTTAGAATTGGAGTCGTTTCCTTTTGGTGCTGGTTACTATGAGCAACATGGAGATTTCATGACTGAAGATGGACTTGAGGTTTTAAAGAATTTCGATGCGATTCTTTTTGGAGCCGTTGGTTTACCCTCAGTTGATGATACACTGCCGTTCAAGCTTTTTACAAATAAAGTAAGGACAAATTTTGAGCAATACGTGAACTACCGTCCTGTGAAATTGCTAAGTGGAATTGATAGTCCATTGAGAACAAAAACTCAAAAGGATATCGATTTTGTGGTGATAAGAGAAAACAACGAGGGTGAGTTCGTTCAGAATGGGCGTCAAATGTACCCTGATAAGCCTTATGGATTTGCCACTGATACTAGTTTGTTTACTAGAGTTGGGATTGAGCGTATTGCTCATTATTCATTCCAATTGGCCCAAAAGAGAAGAAAAAATGTGATCAATGTGACGAAGTCAAATACGATGATCAATACATTGGCTTATTGGGATAGAGTAATTGCTGAGGTGGCTGATCAATACCCAGATGTAACTTATCGAAAAATGTACATCGATGCTGCAACAGCGAACTTTGTGCTACATCCAGAGTATTTTGATGTGGTTTTAACTACAAACATGTTAGGTGATATTTTATCTGATTTGGGTGGTGCGATCATGGGAAGTTTAGGTTTTGGGCCATCTGGAAACTTGAACCCAACTGGCGAATTTCCAAACATGTACGAGCCTATTCATGGCTCTGCACCAGATATTGCTGGCAAAGGAATTGCAAATCCAATTGGTCAGATTTGGTCTGCAGCAATCATGCTGGAACATTTAGGTGAGATTGAAGCTGCAAAAGCGATTGAAGCGGCAATAAATAAGACAACTGAACAAGGTATATTAACAGGTGATGCTGGCGGAAAAGCAAGTACGCAAGAGGTAGGAGCGGCTATCATCGCTAATCTGTAAAATATTATGAAAGTCATCGATCTTACAATGACCTATTCAGACAAGATTGCGGGTTTCTCTCGAAAAGAGGCCCGAAACTTGGAAAACGATGGGTGGAATGCAAGTGAGTTGACGATCTATTCCCATGCCGGAACTCACATGGATGCTCCTTTTCATTTCGGTGTAAGTGAAGAAACCATAGATAAGGTAGATCCAAAGAAATATGTTGGAAGAGCTTGGTTAGTGGATCTGAGCTTTGTGAAAGAAAGCCAACTTTTGCAAGTAAATGACTTTCAACATATGGCATCGAAAATAGAAAAGGGAGATAGTCTTTTATTAAGAACTGATTGGCACAAAAGACTTGGAACTGACCAATACCGAAATGCCATGCCTCGGATTTCAGAAGAATTGGCAAATTGGATGGTTGACAAAGGAGTAAATATGTTAGGTGTGGAGGCACTTTCAGTTGCCGATGTGAACAACCTACCCGAAGTAACCAAAATTCATGAAATATTGCTAGGTGGAGGAATCACAATAATAGAAGGCTTATGCAATCTAGAATTGATCAAAGAGGAAACTGTGACGCTCATTGCATTGCCAATAAAATTTGAAAATGGGGACGGAGCTCCCGCACGAGTTATAGCAATTGAAAACATGCAGATTTAAAACTTGATTTTTTACGATTACCTGATTATAAGAAAGTATAACATTGGATTCATTTATTCAAACATACCTCGCTGACCATTTCGACTTTCACTTGAAAGCACGATCAGGCTCGTTATTGGATAAAATCAAAAGAAATGTATCCAAAAATCACATTTACATCATTTTGGACGATGATCCCACTGGTACGCAGACAGTTCATGACATTGATGTTTACACTTCGTGGGATAATGAAACGCTAACTAGCCTTTTCAACTCTGGTGAGCAAATTGCTTTTATTTTAACCAATTCAAGAGCATTAACTGAACCCAAGGCGGTTTATATAGCGAGAGAAATTGGTAGGAAAATCAAAAGAATAGCAGCTAAAACAGGAAAGAGTTTTACAATTGTAAGTAGAGGAGATTCTACCTTGAGAGGACATTTTCCTGCAGAAGTTGATTGTCTATTAGAGGAGCTTGGTCAACCTGAAGCTATAAAAATGATTGTTCCTGCCTTCTTTCCTGGTGGTCGGTATACTTTTAATGATATCCATTATGTAAAAGAGGGTGAAACATTGATTCCTGTTGCGGAAACGCCTTTTGCAAAAGATAAAAGTTTTGGGTTTTCTTCGTCCAATTTGAGAAACTGGGTCATTGAAAAGTATAAAGGTCAAATCGAAGAAAGTCAGGTTCACAGTATTTCTTTAGAGCAAATTCGAACATTGACTCTCAAGGAGCTAAGTTTTCACATAAATAAGTTGCCAAACGGGAGTTCGTGTATCGTGAATGCTACAGAACAAACTGATTTAGAGCAGTTTGTTAAAGCGACTCAATTTGTTAGTCGTCAAGTATTTTTCAGGACTGCGGCATCACTTGTACCAATTTTGATAGGTCAAAAACAGAGTGACTTATTAAAGAAAAAGGATTTTCAATCCTCCGAAACAAATGGAAGTCTTATCGTTGTGGGTTCTTATGTGCCCAAAACGACAAGTCAGCTACGCTATTTGATGAAAAAATCTGATATCGAGACACTAGAAATAGATGTCAATCAGCTTTTTGGACGTAATACCAAAGTTTACCTTGATGCCAAAATTAACTACTGCTCCACTTTAATTGAGAAGGGTAGAGATGTAGTGATTTTCACGAGTAGGGATTTGAAATTTGGAGGCAATCAAAAAAGAAATTTAAAGATTGGGAAAACAATCTCTACTGCCTTGGTTTCAATTGTATCTGGCTTACAAGTTAAACCAAAAACAATCATTGCAAAAGGAGGCATCACCTCTAGTGACATTGCAACCAAAGCCCTAAAAATTAAAAAAGCCAGAGTTTTAGGGCAAATTCTTCCTGGTGTACCGGTTTTGCAATTTGGAGAAAATCAAAAATATATTGTTTTTCCTGGAAACGTAGGAGATGATACAGCATTATACCTAGCCTATAAAAAAATATGAAAAAGAGACATTTATTGGTAGTAACTACTTTTTCACTTACACTGCTCTTATACATTGACAGGGTATGTATTTCAGCAGCAAAAGGACCAATTTCTGATGCTCTTGGTTTAGATGATAAGCAATTTGGCTGGGTTTTATCTGCATTTGCTTTAGGTTATGCTTTGTTTCAGGCACCAAGTGGGAAGCTAGTGGACAAATACGGGCCAAGAATCGTCATCACTTCTATTGTAACAATTTGGTCAGTTCTCACTGCGGTGACGGGTGCAGCATTCAGTTTTGTTAGTTTGCTTACAACAAGATTTTTGTTTGGAGTAGGGGAGGCGGGAGCCTTTCCGGGTATTGCTAAAAGTACTTATTCTTGGATTCCGCTTCAAGAGCGAGGTATTGTTACTGGAATCAATTTCTCTGGGTCTAGATTAGGTGCAGCATTCGCCATGCCTTTGATCACGTGGATGATCGCTACTTTCGATTGGCGAAATTCTTTTTATATTTTAGGTTTTGTTGGTGTTTTCTGGGCACTTGTTTGGTATTATTGGTTTAGAGACAAGCCTGAAGAACACAGCTCCATATCAAGCACTGAACTCGACTATATCATTGCCAACAGGCAAGATAAAACGATAAAGAAGAAGGCATTGATTCCATTTATGAGCCTGATTAAATCCAATAGTGTGTTGTTGGCTATGGGGCAATATTTTAGTAGTAATTATATCAACTTCTTTTGCTTATCATGGCTTTTCCCATATGTGAAAGAGCGATACGGTTTAAGCATGATGGATGCAGGCTTTCACACCATGTTTCCTTTACTTGCCGGAGCTTTTGGTAATTACTTTTCAGGTTACTTGGTTGACAAAATATATAACAAGGGCAATTGGAAGCTATCAAGAAGGGTTCCGGCTATAATAGGTTTTAGCTTGGTAATAGTTGGACTCATGATTAGTCTCCAAATGGAATCGGTTCAAGGTGCAGTGATATTTCTTTCCTTGGCTGTTTTTGGTGCAGATATGACACTTAGTCCTAGCTGGTCTTACTGTGTTGATATTGGTAAAGAAAATGCCGGAGCAGTATCAGGAACAATGAACATGGCAGGAAATATTGGCTCGTTTCTCACAGCATTAGCGTTTCCTTATTTGGCAGATTGGACAGGAACAACCGATACGTTTTTCTATGTGGGTGCAATTTTGGCTCTGTTTGCAATTTTCTGTTGGTTGAAAATGAATCCTCAAAAAAGTTTAACAGTATGAAATTGAGAGGAGTAGCAATAGGGGCGGGGTATTTCAGTGATTTTCATTTTGACGCTTGGCAAAGAATGCCAGGAGTTGAAATAATTGGCTTGTGTGATCAATATGAATCTAAAGCAAAGTCAAAAGCTTTGCAATATGGGATTCCAAACTATTTCACCAGCATTGAGAATATGCTTGAAATGGACGATATTGACTTTATTGATATCATTACTCCACCTGTCACGCACTACGAACTTGTTAAAAAAGCTGCGGATAAGGGGTTGGCTATAATTTGCCAAAAACCCATTGCTCCCGATGCAAATGAGGCTGTAGAAATGGTAAACTATGCGAAAAAGCTGAATGTGCCTTTAATGATACATGAGAATTTTCGTTTTCAGCCTTGGCACCGAGAAATTAAAAAGCTTTTGGATCAAAATCTAATCGGAGAGCTCAACAAGATTACCCACTTCTGCCGCATGGGAGATGGATGGGGTGATGATGCTTATTTAGCAAGGCAGCCATATTTTCAAGATTATAAGAGATTATTGATCTATGAAACGGGCATTCATTTCATAGATACGTACAGGTTTTTGGCAGGTGAATTCAAAGATGTATTTGCCAAACTGAGAAGACTCAACCCTGTTATCAAAGGAGAGGATAGTGGAATGATGGTTTTTGAAATGGAAAGTGGCGTGTGGATCACTTGCGATTTTTCAAGATTTAATGAATCTAATGCGGAAAATGCTCGCTACACTTTTGGTGAGTTTACTTTTGAAGGTTCCAAAGGCACCATAAGGTTATATCCAGATGGTAATATTACCATTCAGAAATTGGGTGCCAAAGAAACCAAACACAAGTACATGCACAATCAAATAGGCTTTGCAGGTGACTGTGTTTATGCTACTCAAAAGCACTTCATAGATTCACTGATCAATAAAACACCATTTGAAACAAGCGGAGAGGATTACTTGAAAAGCTTATCAATTCAAGAAAGGATTTATGCCGCGTGTAGTATTTAAACCATTTATTAACAATTTCTACAGTGTTTAATATTTAAGATGTGCCCCAGCACCAAAACTAGGCTTGCGAAGTAGCTTAGGAGTTCAGCAAACTCGAAAGTATCTTCTAGTATTATACAAAAGCTAAGTATTGCAAAACCTATCCAAACTAGTAGAAAGATATGGCGAGGAGGTTTAGACTTAGTTGCCTCCCAAGCTGCTGTAAAACTGACCAGTAAAAACAAATAACTAAGGTTTGCCCACCATTCGTATTTTATAACTAAGACAATCAAAAAAGGAGTCAATATGCAATGTACCACGCAGAGCGTGGCACTTGCAATTCCCAAATAATTGGAAAAATTGAAGAGATTTTTCATACTGTTAAACTTAATGTATTTCGTTGCTTTCGTATCCCAATACCGTAATGCTATAAGGTCTATTTGAAACCTTAATTCGCTGTTGTATTGAAGGGTTCTTAATATTCACCATTAATACTTCACCAATTTTCGGTTGAGTGATGTACGCAAATTTACCGGATACAACCATTTGAGGTTTTTGTGTCTCATCTTTAGCCGTAGCGGCCAATAAAGCGGGATTTGATTTAATTATACCTCCTGTAAAAATATCTTTGTAAACCATGTCGCCCGAGTGGGATAGGATGGCAATGCGACTATAATCCATGCTTACTTTGGCTTGCATGATATCATTACTTTCGTGAATAGGTTTAATTTCATTTGTCGTGGTATTGATCAAATAAACTCCCTTTGAGGCTGTGTAGCCAAGAAAATTACCTTGTTTAGATGTTTCCATGATAGTCCCAAACCACGTTGTGCCAAAATCAGAAGGGTGCGGTATGAACTTTTGATTTCCGTTTTCTTCTACTACCAAAATACCACTAGCAGAGCCGAATACCGCTGAGTTACCGTCGGTTGCGTTACCGTGAATACCTTCAGTGGCTAATTTTGACTCGTGGATAGTTTTACCGCTTGAGTCGATGATTTTAACTCTTTCGGGTAGCGTGCCGGGTATACTATTGTCTTTCTCGGTGACAGCATAAGTGCCATTCATAAAATGAGCCATTGCACCATGATGTGCTTTAAGGTTGGCGTTTATTACCTGCATTTTTATATCTGGAACGTGTATTTCACTTTCTTTTCCTATAGAAAGTGTACCGTCACCGTCATTGAATGTCAGGATTTCGCCTCTCTTACTTTTAAAATGGGTTGGTTTAGATGATTGCCCTTCCAATGCTCCAAACTTGGGTGTTCCTTTTACATCAACATGATCGCCATGATTTTCAAGGCCGATATCAAAGGTTTGCATCATGTCGTTGTCACGGTGGACAATTCCTGCAAATCGACTTGATTCTGTGGTGTAAAGTGCCGATTTTGGATACTGTGCTTGAAAACTTAAAACTTCTTTAGAGAAAGGGTTCACAAGTGAAATGTCATTAGTTACTTCATCTGATACTAAAATTCGGATGTGTCGAAACTCTGCATTAGGGTCTTCTTCAGGATTAACATCTACCGAATTGTTTTCGCATGATGTGATTACAAATAAGGCTGAGGCAGCCAAGGCCAATGGTAAAATTCTTTTAAACATATTTATACTTTGTTTTGTAAATGCAACAATGTTGCAAATATAAAATCAAATAAATCCTAAATGCAACAATGTTGCATAAATAAGTTTTGGGTTGCAAAAAGTTAGGTAATCCCTACTATGAGGAATTCCATTTTGACAGGGATAAATAATACTTAACTCACTTCCTTTTTCTTAAACCCAGAGTTAATATTACCAGAATAAGTAGAAAAGCGATGTTCAAACGATTAGATTATTGATTACTATTTGAAGATACGACAGTGATTTTTGATACTTAAAGAAGTGGATCTGTCTCGCTTAAAAGTTTTTAAATACTCGGTTTTGAACGATTATTGTTCTAAATTTCGTCTTAATTCAACCCATTCAATGACTTCACGAAGAACATTTATCAAGCAATCTAGCTTAGGACTGGCTGCTTTAACTTTTCCATTTTCTAAAACCAAGTCTGTTGCTCCGCTTTGTTATTTTACAAAAGAAATGCAGTGGGCAAGTTATGATGAGGTAGGAATGATGCTGAACGAACTTGGTTTTGATGGGGCAGACTTATCCCTTAGAAAAAGAGGTAGCATAGAGCCTGAAAATGCAGCTAAAGAATTACCAAAATTCGTTTCAGCACTTAATCGCCATGGTATAAGTGTGCCTATGATGGCAAGCGATATTGGAGGCGTAGGTTATCCAAATATTGAGGAATTCTTGAAGATTATCAGCGACAATGGGATCAAGTATTACCGCATGGCATACCTCAAGTATGATTTCAAAAAGTCTATAGAAGCAAATATTGAAATTTTCCATGCTGGCTTTCAAAAACTAGCAGCCTTGAATGCCAAATATGGTCTTGCAGCATCTTACCAAAATCATGCTGGCACTAGCCTAGGAGCGAGTGTATGGGATGTGGTTTATTCATTGAAAGGTATAGATAAAAAGCAAGTAGGGGCACAGTTCGATATCAGGCATGCAGTGGTAGAAGGAGGAGAATCTTGGCCTGTGGATTTTGCAGCCATAAAGTCCCATATCAATACCATAGTAACAAAAGATTTTTATTGGGCAAAGAACGAAGCAGGTAAATGGAAAGTGAAAAATGTGCCTCTGGGAGAAGGAATGGTTGATTTTGATGCCTATTTCAAACTATACAAAGAAGCAGGTTTGGATGTTCCTATGACAAACCATACTGAATACCCAATTTTCAATGAAGAGCAAGAACACCTTTCGAATAAGGAGAAAATGAAGATTATTCTTCCAGTTATCAGGAAAGACCTTAATGTAATAAAGAAATACTTGTGAGATTTTCATTAATTGAAATGAAGCGTTGAACTTGCTTAGTCCTTTTTTACCATTTGACTAACTTTCCAACTAATCCAAATCAATAAAAACTGTATGGGAAGTCGAATATAAGCGGCTTTTGTGCTTCCAATTGCCGGCGTGTCGGAGAAAATGTCGCCTATGTGAATTGGAAGAAAAATAAGCATCAAAGCTATTATACCTAATGCACCGTAGTAGGAGTATTTCGGGATAAGAAGTAGCACGCCAAATAGGATTTCTAAAAATCCTGAGGCATAAATGATGAGCATTTTTGCAAATAAAAAATCTGGGACGAAAGCCAAGTAGAACTCTGGTTTTAGAAAATGCTGAACCCCTCCATAAATAAGAAATAGAGCAAGAATATACTTTAATGCAATCCAGATTTTAGTTTTCATTTTTGTAGGGTTTAAATAAAAAAGGTCGAAAAATCGACCTTTTTGTAATTGTGAGAATATACTTTATTCAAAAACCTCAATACTGTTAAGTTCTGGTCCTCCACCTCTATTTTGTGAACCTGCTGCAGTATAAATCTTTCCGTTTATAACTCCTGCACCAGTACCGTGTCTTCCCATATTGAGTTTTGGCATGCTTGTCCATTTCATTGTTTTAGGATCGAAAGCCTCAACTTCACTGTGAGCAGGCAACTGACCACCACTTTCACCACCTAAAATCACCACTTTGTTATTGAAAACAACTGCGGAAGAACCTGCACGCATAGTTGGGATATGACCTTCCATTTCTGCAGATTTCCATTTGTTGGTGGCAAAGTCAAAAACGTCAACATTTGATTCTGTTAGTGACATAACTTCGTTTGTTTTTGCCCTTGACCTTCTTCCTCCAGCGACTACGAGCTGAGTGCCAATGGTTGCAACCCCAACATGGTCTCTCGCACGAGGTGCGTCGGGTAATTGAGCCCACCTTCCAGTAGCTGGGTCCAAGCTATCAAACCAAGTTACATGGCCATTCCAATGTCCGTCTACAATGCCACATACCAGGTATATTTTGTCATTGTAAACAAAACATCCAGCTCCACCTCTTTTGCGAGGAATCTCTGGCCCTTTTCGCCATTCATTTTTCTTTGGATTGAAAATATAAACATGGGGGATTGGAGTTTCATGGGGATATCTTCCTGTCAAAGCTCCAATCACATAAAGCTCATCTTTATAAGCGATGGCCTGAAAATGGTGCATTTCGAGTGGTGTTTCTGCCAATTGCTCCCATGTGTTGGTTTTTGTATGAAAAACTTCAACAGGCTTTATTCCTCTTCCACCGATGACATAAAAGTCGTCGCCAAGAGCAACCGCTGAGTTTTCGTGACGAACAGTAGGGTTTCCTTTTGCTTCAATTGTTTTCCAATTTTGTGCAATTGAAACTGGTGCCGAAATAAGGATAAATACTAATACTAAATATTTCATTTTTTATAATGGTTGAAGTTTGTAAACGATACCTGGCTTTTCTACAGAAACGTAGATAAATCCATCTTGACCTTGAATAATATTTCTTGTGCGGCCAATATTCAGAAGTACCTTTTCCTCTTTTACGATTTTATTATTTTTCATAACGCAACGATTAACATAATTGAACCGAAGCGAACCTGCTAGTAAGTCACTTTTCCAGCCTGGATATTTATCGCCTGTTACAAAAGTAAGTCCAGATGGAGCAATAGAAGGTAACCAATAGATTTGCGGTTGTTCCATGCCTTTTTTCTCGGTCAGTGTTGTGAAAGTTGTACCGTCGTAGTTTATTCCATAAGAAATAACTGGCCAGCCAAAGTTCTTGCCTTTTTCAATGATATTGACCTCATCTCCTCCTCTAGGGCCATGCTCAGTTTCCCATAGTTGGTTGGTCGTAGGGTTTAGAGCTAAACCCTGAGGATTCCTGTGTCCATAACTCCATATCGTCTTCATAGCTCCATTCTGCTTATAAAACGGATTATCTGTTGGAATGCTGCCATCGTCATTAATACGGTGGATTTTACCGCACTGACTTGCTAAACTCTGAGGGTTTTCGTCTCTATTTCCTCTGTCTCCAACAGAAATAAATAGGTATCCTTCTCTGTTAAATTCCAACCTAGATCCATAATGATGCCTAGTTTTGGAATACGGAAGTGCTTCAAAAACCTCTTTGGAATTTACCCAATTTCCGTTTTCTATTTGGCCTCTTATTACTGCTGTTGTACTAAGCTTCTCGCCATCTTCTTCTTTGGATTTGGAGTAAGAAATATATACGAATCCGTTGGAGGCGTATTTGGGATGAAGTTTTAAATCAAGCATTCCACCTTGTCCTTCGGAAAGGGCCTCTGGAAGTCCTTTGATTTTTATTTTGTTGCCATCAGTATTCACTTGTAATAAGTCACCACTTCTATCGGTAACGAATATTTTTCCATCAGGCAAAACGGCCATACCCCATGGTACATCAATACCTTCAACTACTGGAACAAGTTTTATTGTCATACCATCTACGGTATACACTTCTTGTTTTTTTACGTCTTTGAAATCATATTGTGTCACTGTACCGAGGCTCTGAACAATTAAATCGGCCATGGCATCAATTTCTCCTTTAGTTAATGCGGCTGACCAAGTTGGCATTCCCTCGTCTACATAACCATTTGTAATGCTAGCAATGATTTCGGGTTTTGTGTTGCCATGTTTCCATTTTCTGTCTACAAAGGCTTCTACTTTTTGTCCATGACAACCGGAGCATAGTTCGGTATATATTTCTGATGGATCGCGTTCTTTGCTAGCCAAAAGGTCGCTGCTGGCAGTGGCTACTTGCTTGTTTTGGACGCAGTTCGTTATTAGAAAAGTGCTTCCTATTAAGCCTAATAAGATTGATATTATTTTCATTGTTGAAATTTAAAGAAGCAAGTTACGATAATGGCTTAAATCCTCCTCAAAATGTAAAAGAAAAGCCACTACCCAGAGGATAGCGGCTTTATTGTAGATATAGATGTAATGTATTTACTTTTTCATTGCAGCAACTTCAGCTTCGAGCTTTTCAATTCGCTCATTAGCTTGTATGATGTACAATGTTAATTCTTCAATTTTTTCCATTTGCTTTGCAGCAATTTCTGCCATATCAATTCCGTTTTCGGCTACTTCCTGTGCAGATGGCACATTTGGTAGGTGCTTGTATTCTTCAATGAACTTAGCAACATCCTTTATTGGCATTAATTTATAACTTCTGTCGAAAACGTAGTCAGCCCATTTATCGGAGTTTGCAACTGCAACTCTAACTCTCTCGGCTAGTATACCATTTTTAACATAAAGGTTAAAACCATCTGGAAGCTTAGTGATACCTGCTCCAATTACAACTTTCTCGTTGTTTTGAGTTACGATAGTTCCGTTTTGGGTTTTCCAAAAACCATCTGTTACCGTAGTTCCACCAGACCCTGAAGGGGCACTTGTAAGGATAACATAACCTTCTGAATTGACAGATAAGGCTTTACCATTGGAGGGTTGTGGATTTGAATTTGCATTGATTGTCATGAATTTTATTCCATAGTCAGCTACACCTAGTCCTCTAGTGAAAACAGCAGAGGTAAAGAGTGTTTCTTCCACATCTAGGTTTCCTTGAATCCTTACTTTTCTATCAGTATTGGTAACTCTATCTTCAGAGTCAAGGGACCAAAATCCACTATCTCCTCCACCAGTTGTTGTTCCAGAAGTACCTATTTTATCGTTAACTAAGATTACTTTTCCTTCACTATCGACACTTAAAACTTTTCCGTTTGAAATTGTAGAAGGGGAGTTGCTATTGAAATTACTGAATTTCAATCCGTTCGAAATATTTACCAATCCTACATTGTTATTTGAGATATCACCGCCTGATACATTCCAAGTTATTTGGCTAGTTCCTGTAGGGGTGCTACTTATAGGGGCATTTACAAGCGTTACTTTTCCGTTTGCATCAAGACTTAAGAACTTACCTGTTGCACTTCCTAGTCCACTTAATGTAAGGCCGCCATTCTCAACAAACATAGCATTAGACCTTAATATTCCACCAATGGTAGCATCTCTATTGATCAATACATTTCCTGAGTTATTATTGACAAGGTCGTTTCCGTTCAGTTGCCAGTTTGAAGCACTTTTGGGTTCATAATAATCATTTACCAAAACTACTTCTCCCGAACTATTAAGAGCGAGAACTTTTCTATTTCCATTTGTAGCAGGAGAATTGCTGTTCAGTTTTTCAAAACTCAATCCACTTGTGTTAAGCTTTCCGCTATTGATTGTAAAGGCACTAGTAAGTGAAGTTGTATTGATACCAACTCTTGCAGCATCAAAATCTCCATATATAAGGGAAGCCTTACCAGCGTCATTACTGATATGTAGTTTATTGTTTGATGATTCGAAGTAACCTGCTTGGAAACCCAAGAATACGTTTCCTTTTCCAGTTGACTTGTATCCCGCGAGTGAACCCAATGCAGTATTCTTTTCACTACCGCCATTTGCGGCCAAGGCACCACTACCGATAGCTACGTTGTGATCACCATTATCATTATTAAATAATGTTTGATACCCTATTGCTACGTTGTTTCCGCCAGTATTTGCCTTTTGCATGGCTAAAGCTCCAACTATTACAGAGTTATAACCCTTGCTAAGAAATCCAGCTTTATAACCAAAAGAACTCATTCCTCTACGGTAATCTATTGTTCCCGAAGCGAAGTTGTTTACTTTGAACTGAATAGAAGTTGTATCCGTAGTTCCTATAAAGTGTTCTGAACTATTAAGCCCAGAATTTCCGGCGGTACCCCAAGTTGTTGCATCGTTCGCTTCAAGATTCGCTCCTGCGTTACTTCCTGATACTAGAGACCACTTATTTGAATTATATACGTATAATCCACTTAGCATGTTGGTTTGAAAAACCATTAGGCCTTGAGCTGGACTTAGAATATTTGCCCTTTCTGTAAGGGTCATTCTAGGTAAAAGTAGCCCTTTCGACTTAGAAGAAAGATCTAAGATGGCTGATTGATCCGGTTGTGTTGTACCTATACCGACTCCGCCCTCGCTTTCTTTTTTTGTTTGACCAAAAACTGTACTTGCTGAAACTGAAGTTAATATTAGGATAAGCCGGAGATACTTAATTGTGTTAAGTGTTCTCATTTAGTTAAATTATTTTCTCTTGACAAATTAGTTGTGAGTTTTTACCTCGAATACACGACTTCAAAAAAGATGCCACTTTTCGAAAAATTGACCGTTTAATAAAATAATTGCCTCGCTGAGGACTATTGTAAGAATGAGAGTGTCTTCATAAGCTTATATTTTTTTTGCATTTAATCCAATTTGCCAATCAAGATTTCTTTTTTTTAGCGAATAGGCTTATAAAATCCTTTGGTGAGTCTGCTTAATTCTATTTACTTTTGCGATCAGTGAAAACGAACTACTAAAGTATCGAATGAAAAAAGTTGCAGTATTTACATCAGGTGGAGATGCTCCAGGAATGAACGCTTGTATAAGAGCGATTGTGAGAGGTGGGATATATCATGGATTAGATATATATGGAATTAAAAGAGGTTACAATGGAATGATCTCAGGAGACATTTTCCAGATGGACTCTAGATCGGTAAGTAATATTATACAAATAGGAGGTACTATTTTAAAATCGGCAAGAAGCAAGGAGTTCATGACTCCCGAAGGTCGAAAAAAAGCCTACGAAACATTAATGAGTAATGGTATAGATGGACTTATTGCTATCGGTGGAAATGGTACTTTCACAGGAGCAGAGGTATTTTTTAATGAATACCAGATTCCTTGTGTAGGTTGCCCAGGTACTATTGATAACGATTTATTTGGTACAGATTATACCATTGGGTTTGACACCGCGGTAAACACCTCACTTGAGGCGATTGATAAAATTAGAGATACAGCTGACTCTCACGATAGAATATTCTTTATCGAAGTAATGGGTCGTGACTCTGGTTATATCGCTATTCAATCTGGAATAGGTGGAGGTGCAGAAATTGTAATGGTTCCAGAAACGCATACTCCTATAAAAGCAGTTGTAAAAACATTGAAAGAAGGCTGGAGAAGATCTAAGTCCTCTTCTATTGTTGTTGTTGCTGAAGGTGATGAAGAAGGTAAAGCACCCGAAATTGCTGAGAAAATAAGAAAACAAGTTGGAGACAAGCTTGATATTAGGGTAACTACGCTTGGACACATTCAAAGAGGAGGTGGTCCTACTGCTTATGACCGCATATTGGCGAGCAGATTAGGTCTTGGTGCTATTGAAGGTCTTATTCGCGGTGAAAAGAATGTGATGGCTGGAATTGTAAACAATGAATTGGTATTTACTCCATTTATTGATACAATTCAAAAACATAAGCCAATTCATGATGACCTACTTCGCATGGTTCACATATTAAGCACTTAAAGGTAGCCTTTGGCTTTGTATACCCAGTAACCTACTACTTCTTTAATAAGATATTCGCTAATTACGAAATTCTTAGCTTGAGGAAGTAGTACATAAATATCCCATGGAGCATTATAATTCATGTTGGAGGCTGGGTAAAGTAGGTAATCAAGACCTTGTTTTTGAAAACAAGCTTGTGCTCTTTTTAAATGATATGCTGAGGAAACAAGAATGCCATTCTTGCCCAAGTTTTGTTTTTTGACCATTTGGGAGGTAAAAAGTGCATTTTCGTAGGTATTAACTGCCTCGGTTTCCTGAAGGATAGAATCTGCAGGTACACCGTTTTGTACTAGAAATTCCTTTGCTAAGGAGTTTTCATTCACTTTTTTTGGGTTTATGTCGCCACCAGAGATGATAATTTGATCTATTTTCTTGTTTTGATAAAGTTGTAAAACTTTCCAAAGCCTATCTCCAGATACTCCAAGTTGTATGTTACTGTCATGCTCATTCACCAATCCACCAGTAAGCAAAACTGCGTAATCGTGCTTTTGAACTTTGTTAATTTCTAGTTTTGGAATTTCCCAAAAGGCTCCTAATTGTCTTAAAAAGAAGGAACTACAAAAAATATATGTTAAGCTAATGCTAAAAATAGCAAGCCATTTGACTTTGGTATGATTTTTTCGATTGAGGTAAATAAGAACGCCCAATATAAGCAAGATGCCTTGTGGTAAAACCATGAAACCAAGGAATTTGGAAAAGAAGAAAAACATAAGGCTTTGTTAATATGTATGTAGAGTAAGCGTTATTTAATAAATTTGCAAAAAATAAAGCATAACCTAATAATGAACAAAATTCTAAGTATTATAACGGTATTTCTACTTTCGGCGAGTTTTTGTTTCGGGCAGCCAGCTTACGATATCAAAGTAAAACTAAAAAGTGGCCCAGCAGATAAGTATATTCACTTAGCTCACTATTTTGGATACAACCAATATATTAAGGTGGATTCGGCGAAATTAGAAAATGGAGAGTATCGTTTTTCTGGCGATGAAAAACTTAAAGGTGGAGTTTACCTTATAGTTTTGAACACAAGTAAATATTATGATTTTGCTTACAGTGGAAACGAAACTAATATCAATATTTCAGCCGATACCACAGATTATGTGGGTACTGTGAAATTTGAAGGTTCAAAAGAAAACGATGTTCTTTTTACTTATCGTAAGTTTTTGAAAGATAAAGGTGCAGAAGCTGCTGCTTTGAATAAATTGATGAGCACCGAAAAAGATCCTGCAATTCAAGAAGAGAACCGTCAAAAGATGATGAATCTACAGACAGAAGTTGCCAAATACATGAAAGATGTGGTTGAAGAGAATAAAGGAACCTTTGCTGCAGCAATTATTAAGGCCAATTTTGAACCTGAAGTACCTAAAGAAATTCCTCTGAATGTAGATGGTACAAAAGACTCAACTTTTGCTTTCCGTTACTACAAAGGACATTTTTGGGATAATATAGATTTTACAGATGAGCGAATCTTGAGAACGCCATTTTATCAAACTAAGTTGGAGAAATACTATAAAGACTTGGTATTCCAAATCCAAGACAGCATAATCATAGACTCTGATAGAATATTAAAGCTATCTAAGCAAAATCCAGAAGTATTTAGATATACACTTTGGTGGGTTACAAATAAATACGAAAACATTGATATCGTTGGATTGGATGGTGTTTTTATTCACCTAGCGGAGAACTATTACCTTAAAGAGGCCGATTGGTTGGATAGTACGCAAAGAGCGAAATTCGAGGATAGAGTGAGGATACTGAAGCCATTAAGAACTGGTTTTACCTTTCCAGAGCTGAAAGTAACCGACATGAATGGTCGTGAGTTTGAGGTGAAAGAGAACAAGTCAAAATATACTATAGTGTATTTCTACGATCCAGATTGTGGACATTGTAAGGAGTCGGCACCTAAATTGGTGGAGTTTCAAGAAAAAAATAAGGGTAAAGTCAGCGTTTACAACATTGCGGTAGAATACGAATTAGACAAAATCAAAGGTTTTGTAGAGAAATATAAAACCGGGAATATGGTGAATGCTTGGGATGCCAAAGGTCGCTACTACTTTAGAGAGAAGTTCGATATTTATTCCACGCCAACGTCTTATATGTTGAATGAAAAGAAGGAAATTATAGGGAAAAGAATTCCTATCGAGGAGTTTGATAGATTTATCGAATTCTACGAGAAACGCCAACAAGAGCAAGCCAAGAGCATGAAATAGCTCTTATCCGAATTAAGAAACAGTAAAAAAGCCCGCGAAGCGGGCTTTTTTTATGGGTGGATAGTCAATTATTTCTTTTTAAAATGTCCAATTTAAATCAATGGATTTAATAACCTTTGGAACTTAGGCCTCTGAAATTTTGAACTCCTTGATAGAAATTTAAAGTTGATTTATCCTTATATTTAATTGAGATTTCAACAACTTAATTTTTATTCTTCCACGTAATCAGTTTGTTATGAAGCTTCTATTACTTTTTGTAAACACGCTGTTGTATCTGAGTAATACTGTTGTACAAGATAAAACTTCGAGTGTGCACCTTCAAGGAAGTATCTGGGATGCCGAAATTGGGATTGACTTGGATACGAAGATTTATGGGATTATTAATTCTGAGAAAATTGAATTGGGTTTTTCTAAAGTTCAACAACTTAACTTAGAGATCCCGACAAATGCGACCGAGCTAGTTTTTGAAACAGAAGGATATAAAACGTTGCATGTCCCAGTCTTTTTTCATGGACCATTTAAGAAGAGTACGCAAGTATATTTTAGTCTTCAAACTACGAAAGGAGAAGGGGTGATTGAAGAAAAAAATGGGTTAATAATGGCAACACAATCATCTTCTTATACCGGAAATGCAATACATACTTTTTTTGAGTTCATAAATGAGAGATTCGTTTACAAAAGATCAATTTCCTCCATCGTTAATGATACTCGTTTTAGTTGTAACATTAGTGTTCAAAAACAATCTTCTAATCAATTTAGAATTTTTGTAAATGTCGGCGATGAGTTTCCAATGAACAAAAGGGATTTTAGAACTGGTGAAGGAATAAACATTGTCGATGTAAACTATTATCCTGAAGAAAGTGAGTTTGAAAGCGTAAAAACATCTTCAGAGGCAAGCGAAGAGCGTTATGCTGATATACCTCAAAAAGCAAATCAATCCCTAAATCTAGGAAAAATTGTTAACGAAGAGGATACCTTCGAAAATGTAAGTTCTGTTTTAGGGCTTAAGTCAATTTATTTTGAACAGAGCAAATTTGAACTCACAAATGAAGCTAAAATGGTTCTAGATGAAGTTATTGCTTTTTTGAAGGACAATGAAAACAAGTCAATTTCGATTGAAGGATTTACGGATAATATTGGAGACCAATCGAAGAATATAATTCTCTCTCAGTATCGAGCTAAAGTAGTAGCTGGATATTTAAAACAAAATGGAATAAATGAAGGTCGATTAAATTTGCTTTGGCAAAAGTCAATTAAAGCGGAGGAAAATAATACAACACTCAATAAGCTTAGAAGGGTTGAAATACGTAGTTTGGATTGAAATTAAACAAAGAACACCTCGTTGAATTCAATTTGGGATCTGTTTAATTTAGAAGCTTTTACCGCCTTGATAGTAAGCCTACCACAATCTCACGCCACCTTCTGCTCTTAATTTAAAATATGATTCTTCATTGAGAGAGCTTACGATCACACCTCGAGAGGTAGATGCATGAATGAAGTGAACACCGTCATTGTCGTTTTTGACAACTATTCCCACATGTCCAATTGGGCTTTGGTAACTGCTGCTTTTTCGAAAGAAAATAAGATCACCAGCAGATAAATCTGAAACAGGAAGCTTGTAGCCGTTGTCCGGCAGGTTATAGCTCGCTTGGGTAAGTTCGTAGCCAAAATGATTGAAAACATAGCGAACAAAACCTGAGCAATCGAAAGCACTCGGAGTGGTTCCACCGAATTGGTAAGGTGTACCTTTGAATTTTTTAGCATACTTCAATATGGCATTGATGTCTTTTTTTGGAAGTTCATTTGCCTGGAGTGAAAAAGAAGAAACTAAAAACGTAATAATTAAAGTTATTTGTAAGGATCGCATCGTAAATGGGAGTTTATTAATCATGCTATTGCAAAACGCTTGCCAAAAGCTTTTGATTGTTTACTTCGGTGCTAAGTTTTGCTTAATTATCTTTGTGTTTTACTCAATAAGTCCCGCATGACCCATAGTGTCAAAATATTAACGTTGCTTTTTTTTATAATGTCTATTAGTTCTTGTAACGCACAACCCAAGCATAGAACTGGGGAGTCGCTAACATTGAAAGAACTACTGGTTGAAATTCGTGAAGAGACTATTTCTGAAGCCGAAGCAAGATTAGTTTTTGCTGAAATCGCCCAAAAACTGCAGGAACAATATCCTACACCAAAGCTCGACTCTGCCAATATGCAAATGGTTTTTCCGCTAAGAGGGAAAAACTACCGTGATGTAGGAGGGAAAGGTAGAGGTTTTTACGCTCGACTTTTTAATCTTTTTGATCACTCAATTAGTAGGAGTCACCCTGCACATGATATTTTCATTTACGATGTTAATCGTGATTTGAGGGACGACAATAATGGTGAATTTGTTGATATATTAGCTGTGAATGATGGTTTCGTAGTAGCTACAGAAACCAACTGGCAAGAAGGTGACGAATTCAAAGGTGGGAATTATGTATGGTTATACGACTTCACCAATGGTGGACTGTGGTATTATGCCCACATGAGACAAGTATATGCTGTAGAAGGTCAGTTGGTAAAGGCAGGAGATAAGCTTGGAGAGGTAGGTCGTACCGGGTTTAATGCAGAAAACCGTAGGTCGGATACTCATCTTCATTTGATGTTTTTGGCAATTGACGAAAATGGAAGTCCCAGACCTATAAATCATTACCCCTGGTTGAAAAAAGCAAAAACGGTTTATAAGACACAATTACCAACTCACTTTCCGAGAAAGAACTTTGACATTGGTTTAATAAAGCCCAATAATACTCCTGTTTATCTTCCTACAAATCTTGGGATGTTCGGATTGCCGTCACGCCTTTTTTAAGAAAAGTAAACTGATTATTGAAAAGACGAGGTAAAGGGTAATTAAAAGCGGTATGGCTACAAACTTTAAGCCTACTAGCGATATGAGTCCTACTAGTAAAAATCCGTAAATTAACTTATTGGTTTGCCATCCAAAGCCCTTAAACTTTAGTGATGCCATAGGAAGCTCCGAAATCATTAGTACCGATATTGCAATGGAGTATACGATCAAAAATGTCGGAGATAAAAAAAGCTCCGAATATGAAGATTGATAAGTGCCTATCAGTACAAATGAGGCAACTACGATCGCATTAGATGGGGTTGGGAGGCCCAAGAATCCATTTGACTGCCTTGTGTCGATATTGAACTTTGCCAACCTTAGAGCGGATGCAAGAGCTGGTAGAATACTCACAAACACCCAAATATTAGGAGTTAGGCAAGTACTGCATTCTCTTGGTAAAACCTGATTAAGTAAATAGTACAAAATAAAACTTGGCAAAACTCCAAAACTCACCATGTCGGCAAGGGAATCTAGCTGTTTCCCTATTTCGCTAAATGAATTGAGTAATCTCGCAAAAAAACCATCAAAAAAATCTAAAATCGCTGCTATAATAATCATGAATGCAGCAACTTCAATCTTATATGAAAAGATACACCATATACCAAGTATCCCACAAGTGAGATTGGCAAGTGTAATCATATTTGGAATAGTGAATAGCTTCATGCTTTATCAAAAAAATGGGTTGTGTTCTTTCTCTTCTCCAATAGTAGTTTCGTCCATATGGCCTGCATACACCACGTAATCATCGGGTAAAGTGAAAAACTTATTTTTTATACTATTTATTAAAGCTTCGTGGCTACATCCTGGGAAGTCTGTTCGCCCAATACTACGTTTAAAAAGGCAATCGCCACCGATAATGTATCGCTCGGCATGGTTGATAAACGCCACATGACCTGGAGCGTGACCTGGAACGTGAATAATATCAAACTTCGTTGTTCCAAATTCGAAGGTATCTCCTTCGGCAAGAAATTCATCGGCCTCTACAGGTTCATAGCCAGGAATCCCCCACATTTTGCATCTATTCTCTACATCGGCAAGAACTTGTAAATCATCCTTGTGAAGATACATTTTTACATCAAAAATACGTTTGACATAAGCACTTCCAAAAACATGATCCAAGTGTGCGTGTGTTTGAAGTAAAGCTTTAACTTTAATATCATTTTCCACAACAAATGCTTTCAATGTTTCCTTTTCTGCCTGAGTGAGGCAACCAGGGTCAATTACAACCCCTTCCTTGGTTTCGTCGTATATAATATAGGTGTTTTCGGCAAGCGGAGAAAAAACGAATTTTTGAACCATAGTATGTTTATAAAGAAGCCAAAATTAGTCAAAATTGTGGAATCTGAAGCTATGATTAGGAGGCAGCATTTTCAAGAACTTATGATGTTTTATTTTAAACCTTTTGATTTAGAAGTGGTTAGTTTATTAGAAATCTAACGAATTAATAGTAAGAAGACGAAAATGGAAAAATGGGTTAAAATAGATATAGATGTTGAAGGAGTAGAGAATCCTCCATGTTACGAGGTTTCCAACTTTGGAAGATTGAGGAGTTTTCAGAATGATCCACATGGAAAAATACTGAAAGGCTCAACAATTCAGGGTTACAAATCTTTGAATATTAGACTTCCTCAAAAGAAGTCCTTCAATCGCTATGTACACAAACTGGTTGCCGATTTTTTTATCCTGAGACCAAGTGAAGAACACAAGTTTGTCATTCATTTAGATTTCGATAAGAAAAACAACCATTTCGAAAATCTCAAGTGGGTTACAAAAGAGGAAATGGTGGATCACAATAGAGTAAATCCTAATGTAACCAATAGGCCTAGACCAGTGCATTCTAAAAACTATAAACTCAATGAGTCTAAAGTGAGAATTATTAAGAAAATGTTACAGTCAAATAATAATACAAGACTCAAAATGATTGCCAAGCAATTTGGAATCACTCATTCGCAGTTGAATAGAATTCGGTCTGGCGAAAATTGGGGACATGTAAAGCTCTAAGATTAGATTGAAAGAGGGATATCGACGTAGAAGGTTGTTCCAAGATCTTCTTCAGTTTCGAACCAAATATTTCCTCCTCCGTGTTCAATACCTCTTTTTGCCATGGCAAGTCCAAGGCCTGAGCCACCAACTTTAGTACTGAAGTTAGGGATAAATACCTTTTTGCGGATATCTTCTGGTATTCCGCTACCATTGTCTTTAACTTCAATTACTGCATATTTCTCCTCCTCATTGCGGTACATTTTTATGTGAATGCAAGGTAGGCGGGTAGGGGGTACAGACTGAATCCCATTTATAATAAGGTTGGTAACGACTCTATTGATTAACTGACGGTCACTTCTTATTCTGATTTCATCTTCTGGAGCCTCTATTTTAATTTCAATGTTATTGTTTTGAGCATATAAATAGGCGGTTTTACGCACTATTTCAATCATGTTGAAAACCTCGCTTCTAGGAACGGGCATTTTAGCAAATTCACTAAACGAGTTAGCAATTTCACTGATGTTGTCAATTTGCTCTGTTAATGAACTCAATGCTCTTTCAATTCTTTTTCTTGAATCGGCATCAATAGAAGGCAATGTTCTTTGCAATTGCTGGATTGAAAGCTTCATTGGTGTCAATGGATTTTTAATCTCATGGGCAACTTGCTTTGCCATTTCTCTCCAAGCAGACTGTTTCTCACTTTGAGAAAGTGCGTCTTTACTCTCTTCGAGCTTTAAAATCATTTTATTATACGACTTCGTTAGCACGCCAATCTCATCATCACTATTCCACTCCAATGGCTCATTGAGCTTATCAAGGTTTGTTCTTCTTAGCTTTTGCGTGATAAGACTCAGTGGGTGTGTAAGTTGATTAGAAGCAAAGTAAGAAATGATCATTAAAAGGATAAAGAGCAAGATAAATACACTCAAAATCGTATTTACGACTTCAGATACTTGATCATCCAATGCGGTTTTAGCATCGAAAAATGGAATGCTAATTACTCCTAAACTTCCGTTTTTACGATCTCTTACATTTACATAGGCTGCTCTATATTTCAGGTCGCCTAATGATTCATTAAGCAAAATATCACTTTCATGATTCTCTATGATTTTTTTGAATGCATCTGGATTGATATAGCGTGAAAGTAAAAAGTAGTCGTAAATAAGTGGCCTAGTGGTAAAGTCCAACTTGCCGTTATTGTCAAAGTAATTGATGTCTACATTGGTTTCTCTAGCAAGTTCATTCATCTCTTGCTCAAAAAACGCCCTGCTCATCTTTTGGTTTTTATAGCTTTCTAGGTGAAGCTGAATTGTAGATGTAGTGTTTTTTGTGTTTTCAAGATAGAATTTCTCTTGCACTTTCATGAGTGTGGAGCGAATTACACTCAAGGTAATAACGATTACCAGTATCAACGGAAGCAAGAATGCAGCATTCAAATAAAGCTGAATCTTGGTTGAGAAATTCATGTTCAGCCTTTTTAGGCCGTATCTCAGTCCATATAGCAATATGACGAGAGAAATCACAACTACCGAAATCAAGAATAGAAAAGAGAAATCTGATAGTAATTTTTTCCAAAGGTCGTTTTTAGAGGAGACAATGATATATCGGTCGTTTACTCCTTGCACGACCACATGGCTGTAATCAGCGACTTTAAAACTTTTTCTATTGTAGCTTTTAAAGTCTATACCTTGATTTTGTAGTTTATCATAATTGAATGAACCGTAACTAAACAATATTTCATCGTCCGAATTGTATATGCCATAGCTGTAGTTTTTGTTGACTGTTGGCTGAATCAACTTTTTATCCATTAATAGTTCAGGATATACACTTTCTTTATAGTCATCTTTATGTTTAAAATCCAGCACAATAGTGGAGTTGTTTGCAGGGACATCAACAAAGACCACGTATTGTTTAATGAAATCATTCCCCACATCATCAATAAAGAAAATGTTAGGGTTGTCCGTAACATAATCTTGTCTTTTGTATCGCTCGTTTAATACTGAAAGGTTTATGTGCTCCTGATCAGAATTTAAGTTTTCACCATTTTGGTTAAATACTTGAATGTCAGTGTCGTACTTGTCAAAATATAAATCTAAGTGATTGCTTCTAATGAGTTGATTGGTAGCTTCAAGTGCTAGTTTGTCTCTACCGGCAGCAAGTCCAATAAGTTCGTCTTTTTGGATGTTTTCAGCCATTCTTACCATGAGTCCTTCTCCAAGGAAGTCATTTTCGGCAAGGTATTTTTTACCAAAAGCTTGTTTGTCGAATACCTCTTTTTTCGCCTCTTCTATTCTAATTACCTCAACAGCAATAAGCGTAAATACAAAAGCACCAATAAAGAAATAGATAGATGTTTTATACCTGAAATTGTAAAAAAACCTAGGGAGCTTGAAAAAGTAAGCGATTAAGAAATACAACCCTACCACAAGGTAGATCCATGAAAACATGTTAAGTATGAGTAAAATGGCAGAAACCATTACGACACCATAAACCCAATGAAAGAACCCCTTTATTCTATCCTTATTTAGTCTGTAAAATATACTAATAAGTACATGTAGGCTCAGGAAAAAGAGCATACATAAAACTATGAAAAAGGCCAAAACCCCAATTTTGAGATTGGAATAACTAACACTTAAAGAATAGTCTAATAGGTATTCCGATTTTTCATAAATATTTGTAAGACTCTTAAAGCAATAATATGTGATAAAGCAGGCAACGGCTACTAAGATAACCGATACAATGCTTTTAACAGGTTTGCTAGCTTTCAGTAAATTGCGATATAAGTTTGATTGGTAATAATAGATACTAAAATAAAGCACAACTGCTCCAACACAAAGGGCATTTACAATCAAGTCTCCTAAAGAAGGAGCCATGGCATTTATACCAAAATATTTCGGGTTGAAAAGGTCACTTTCCGTGAATAGGAATGGAATACTGTTTGCAAGTGTGAACCATCGGAATGTAAGCAAATAGCCTATAAGGAGCCCTAAGCCAAGCAAAGTGCGTTTACCTTCAACTAATTTTGCAAGAATGTAAATAAGGTATAGGCCAAGTACAATTAGCAAACATATTAGGATCAGTAAAGTATTGGACGGGATAGTTGTGCTGCGAAGCTTTTCAAGGCTTGGAGGTTCAATTGAAAAGATAAATCGCCCATTTTCGTCCGAAATGTTAAGGTTGATCTTATCATTTGCGGTGTTTTTTAAACTTGCAGGTGCAATGGAAAAGATTTGCTCGTTATATCCCGATTTTAGATATTCGTTTTCGTTTTGGTATTTGGTGTAGAGCGGAATTAAACCAAAGACTTCCACTTTGCTTTGTCTGTGCTTGAATTCTAACCTACAAGCAAGGTTAATCTTATTATTACTCGTAATTACTTTGCATTCATAGTTTCCTGCAAGGTCTCGGTAAGATGGAGTGTATCTATGGTCTGACCAGTAAACGAGCTTTCCGTCTTCAAAAACGTAGAAAGGATATTTTGTATTCTCTGGAAAAACCGAAAAGTCTACTTTTTCACTCTGTTGATATTTTAAGCCTGCTTCAGTGATTTCTCTTCGCAAAAAAGTGAGCTCTTCTGTGATGTTTTCTTGTATTTGCGAAGTGTATTGCTGTTCAGTGGCAGTAGGTGCGTTTTGCTCAAATACCCAATAATTTACCCCAGCAGACACCGCCAGGATGCCAGATAGGAGTAAAAAGAAATACTTTGAGAGCCACTTTTTTATCATTTCCATGTTAGGATTTCAGTAGAGAAAAGGAAAAAACCGTGCCAACTAATCTATAGAAACCTTGAAAATTGGTACTTTTCCATTATGTTCTACACTTACCTTAGACCCAATGACATACATGAGGTGTTTCTGAGCAATTACAACGGGAATTTGATCAATTTCCATAATTTCATCCTTTTCACCTGCTTTATCTAGCCCAAAAATAACGGTGCCTTCACATGCACTTCCTTTGATACCTAACCTCACGCGTATGTTTGCAGGTATTTCAGCGGAGGCTAAAACTCTCAATATCTCTTCTTTTGCTTCCTTACTGAACTCAATCATAAATCAAAATTAAAACTATATATGCAAAAGGTTTTTAAGCAAGCTAAGAATGTTGTAAAATTGGGCTCAACTTTAACGTTTCAATGAAGCTAGATAATCTCGGTGACTTCCTAATCATTCTAATTCCAGCTGGGCTAGTGCTCGTGGGGATGTATTTATTAATGCGTTCCTTCTTGAAAAAGCAGCTTTTGGAACAATCGTTTTGGCTTAAAAAACAATCTTCTGAAACTGTAATTCCCTTGCGTATACAAGCATACGAAAGAATGACATTGTTTTTAGAGCGTATATCGCCCAATAATTTACTTTTAAGACTTTATGAAAATGCCCAACATGTAGGTGATTTTCAGCAACTGATTCTAAAGGAAATAAGAGAGGAGTATTATCACAATCTTGCTCAGCAAATATACCTTTCTCCAGGACTTTGGGATGAAGTTAATAAGGCGATGAACGAAGTTATGGTTCTTGTGAATACTTCTGCTGCCGAATTACAAAATGATGATCCTGCTTTGAATCTTTCAAAAAAGATATTCGAAAAGGTGATCAATGAAGAGAAGAACCCAACCCAAGAGGCACTTTTACTGCTTAAGAAAGAAGTACAAATGTTGTTTTAAAATAGTTGAGCATAAAAAAAGAGAAACCCATATGAGCTTCTCTTTTTAGTAAAGATATTTTATCTAGTAGATTAATATCTATCTCTGCTGTAGCCACCGCCACCGCCGCCTCTTTCGCCGCGAGGTTCTGCTACTTTTACAACGATAGTTCTACCGTCCATTTCAGTTTCGTTCAATGCGTTGATCGCTTCTTGACCTTCACTGTCGTTTGGCATTTCAACAAAGCCATACCCTTTTGAGCGACCTGTGAATTTGTCGAAAATAATTTTGGTTGAATCAACAGTACCAAATTGTTCGAAGGCACCTCTTACAGTTTCTTCTTCTGTGTCGTAGTTTAATTTTGCTACAAAAATGTTCATTTGAAAATAATTAAAATGTAAAATCTGAGGAAAATCTGTTAGCAAAATCAATAGTCAGAAAAAGAATAAAGAACAATGCGAATTCGAATTTTAACTCAATAGACACAAATGTATGAATTCTTGTGAAACAAAAGCAAAAAAACAGAGAATAAACTTGTTCTTTTCGAGGTAATTATAGGATTATTGTATGAAATCTTAGTTTGCCATTAAGTTTCTGACCTCCGTTTAGAATTTATATCTGATGCCGACTGCAATATTTCTCCCAATCTCGTCGGCAAAATAACGCTGCCTATTTAAATAACTTCTGTAAGTTTTGTTCAACAGGTTATCAACTGCAACGAAAGTCTTTACACTTTTCTGTTTTCTTGTTCCAATGCTTGTACTTGCCTTGAAGCCCAATAAGCCATAACCCGGAGGAGGTGGAAGTAAATCTTGAATCAGCGAAAATCGGGTCTGAGAGGCAACGTATTGGTAAGATAGCTCAATGTCGCTACCTTCTAAAAATGCGAAGTCTCTCAAAGTTTTCTTGATTTTGAAACCTAAATTTGCCGGTGGAATAAAGATTAGTGGTCCCCTTTCTTCTCCAATGTCAGTGCCTTGGACATAGGCAAAGTTGAGGATAAGTTTTAAGCTAGGAGAGGGTGAGTAACTTGTAAGCAGATCTAAGCCATTAAATAATGCTTGTGTTTGAGAATAAGTAAAAACAGGAAATGCTCCTCTAATGGTTAATCTAGGTTCTAATTCAGGTTTGAGGAATATATATCCATCAATAGACTGAAGGTATATCGAGCTCTGGATAAAGAATTTTTGATTTGCAGAATAGTTCCAAGAGAGGACTCCCTTGATAGATCGTTCTTTTTTCAAATCAGGGTTTCCTTCTTCTATGCTTCCAATACCTTGATGTAAGCCATTGCTGTACAGTTCATTAATTTCGGGAGTTCTTTCGCTCATTCCTACGTTTAGGCTAAGGTCATTATTAACTCCAAAGTTATATTTTGCACCTAAAGACGCATTACTATTTACAAAAGTTGGGCTATATCGGATAATGCTTCTTTCTACATTTCTAGATATGTAAGCGACATTGTAGTATCTAAAATCGGATCTTACTCCCATTTCTAAATCAAGCTTTCCAATATCTTTTTGAAAAATAGAGTATAAGCCAGTTTGGTGTGAAAGGTAGTCAGGGATTAAAGGTAGAATACCAGTTTCTGGTTGATTGGTATTGTCAGTATATAAATATGAAAAGCCAAGTTTTATAATGTTATGAGACCCAAATAGCCGTGTGTATTTCGAATCAAGCTGGTGTCTGCTTTGTTCTAATGATAAGCTAGGTATGTCGCTTCTTCCTGCACGACGTACATCAAACTCTTTTCTTTGGTTGTATTGAAATCCATAATTGATTTTTAAAGTTTGATTGTTTGGGATTTTAACATCAAACTCTGCTGTTGCAAGATGATGGGCGACTTTTTGTGAAGGAGCGTCTATCTCAAATGATCTATTTTCTTCTGTGTAGAATGGCACTTCTCTTGTATATGCAATCTCTAAATCACTAAGGTTTCCTATACTCGTTCCCTTCAAAATCCCTAATTCCGAACGAAAAAAGCTATAGACAATTCTGCTCGATACATTTGGTAGAATCTCTTTTTCTAATTGCAGAAAAGCTGAAGTTTCATTTTTGGCGGTATTCGTAAGAAAATAATTGGGTGTTTTGGAATCACCAGCAATTTTTCCCGAAACACCTATTCGCCAAGATAGTTTTTCGTTACCTTTTTCAAGTCGCGTTGATACTTGTTGGGAGAGGTTTTGAGAATTGAAAAGGTAGGCCATATCACCGTGAAGATGTGGATCATTTGCAATTTCTTCGCTTTCTACCAGTAAGACACCTCCAAGAGAACTACCGCTATAGGCCAAAGAGTTTGCCCCTTTTATGATCGCTAAATGATCTGCCATTGTAGGGTCTATCTCGGGTGCGTGATCGTTTCCCCATTGCTGTCCAGCTTGCTGAACACCATTATTTAATATGGCAATTCTGTTGCCATACATACCTTGAATGATTGTTTTTTCGACATTTGCACCTGTTTTCAAGATGCTAACTCCAGGTATTTTGGAGCTAAGTGCAGCAAGGCCAGTTTCTCCTTGTTGGAAAATAACATCTCTGTCTATTACACTGCTTTTTTGCAATGTTTCCCTTGTTCGTTCGCCATGAACCACCATCTCATTGAGTAGTTCTTCATGATGGTGAAGGTCAAAAGTATAGAGACTGTCTTGCCTCACTTGGATAAAGCTATTCAAAGGCTCACAGCCAAGATGAGAGATTTTTAAGTGTACATTTTCAATACATACGTTTTGAAAAACGAAAAAACCATTCTCATCTGCTGAGGTACCTATTTTAAGCTCTTGGAGATAAATATTGGCATAGGGCAAGCCTTCTTGGGTGCTTGCATCCAAAATATTTCCGCGTAATACTTTGTCACAATTTTGTCCGAATGCAGTAAAACTGAAAAGGATAAAAAAGTAGAACTTATTGAATCGTAACATTAAAAGAAACTTCGATATCTGTTTCGCCACCGGCATTTGTCATGTCACCTTGCTCCACATTTGCAGCGGATTTGTTAGGCTTATGCTTAAGAATTACTTTTAAAGAACCTGTTGACTTTGTGTTTGCAGCTAAAACTGTTTTTAAACCAAGTGGTTTTCCTTCATTGTCCATATCAGTGTAGCTTACTGTTAAGTTTAATGTTGATGAGGTTTGATAAAAAACTTGATGTTCATCAGCCTCGCTCATTACTTCTGCTGATATGTCTTCTACAGGGCTATTGGATTCATCTAAAAGCTGAAGAACTCCATTATACTTTGTGCCAGCTTTAAAAGTTCCGCCGCTTACTTGTGGTGCCTGTCCACCGTCACCATCAAGGTCTTCAAAGGTCATGACTATACTTTCTCCACCAGATTGTGGTGTGAGGGTATAGATCACAGTGGTGATCAATTCTTCTTCATTTGGTACTAAGGGTGCTTCTTTTTCGCACGACAAAAGTGCAATTGAGATAACTAGAAAGCTGTAAATAAATGCGTTTTTCATTTCAAATGATTTTTATAAATGCAACAATGTTGCAAATATAACAAAACGAATGTTGTTCTATTGCAAATTTGAAGAGAAATATAAATTATAGAATAGATGAATAGTATAGAAAATATAATATAAGTTAAATATATCGAAATTATTAAAAAGATAGTAAAAACTATAAAAATCATAAAGTCTGAAAATATAGAAATAAATGGAAAAATAGAATATATTGTAAATTCAGAAAATAATGAAAATTACTTTTCTTGAAGAACTTCACCGAGTTCTGCGAGCATCATTGCGGTAGCACCCCATATCCATTGAGAGTTCACCTCAAACCCTTTGGTATTTAAGCTGTGCCTACCCACGTTTACAGTCTTGAACTGCATTTGCTCCATGTTTGCAATAAGATTGTATTGTATCTCATGGATTTCGGCAACTTCTTTTTCATCAGGGAAAAATGTTGGACGATAGGGTAGGTAACTAACTATTGGGCGAACCCAGTATTTAGAAGGTTCAATATAGATATCACTCAACTGCCCAATAACTTTAACATCTAATGATTTTATACCTATTTCTTCTTCAGCTTCTCTAAGTGCTGTTCTTTCATAAGATTCGTCAAATGGCTCCATTCCACCACCTGGAAATGCCATTTGGCCGCCATGGGCACCGTCATATTTTGGTCTTAAGATTAGGGGCAAATAAACACCGTTTTTTTTGGGGTAGAAATTGATTAAAACAGCACTTTTTCTAATTCCCTTTTCATCTGCCGCAGGTATAATTTGTCTCTTGAAACCTTCTGTAACAAGGAATTTGTCATGCCCTGGTAGGGGTTGAGTTAATTTTTTTTGTAGTTGGTCTATGAAATTTTCAAAGTCCATTTCTTGATTTATAGTGGTGTAAGGAAGTGGGTTAGTTAAGGATAAAAACGCTAATTAATAGAATTTAGTTTAGATAATTTTCATAAACCGTACTTTCTTACCATTGCTTCGGCACATTTTTCACCATCAATTGCAGCGGATACAATTCCTCCAGCATATCCAGCACCTTCGCCACATGGGAAAAGTCGTCGGGTGCTTACGTGCTCAAGAGTTTCTTTATCTCTTGGAATACGAACAGGGGAAGAGGTGCGACTTTCTATACCTATTAGCTGACCACTGGAATTGCTGTAGCCACGCATTTTTTTACCAAACTCTTTTAATCCGTCATTCAATGGGAATGCGATATTTGCAGGTAAAAGAGATTTCATATCGCTAGATACCAAGCCAGGTTGATATGAAGTGTCGTTCAAGTTTGTTGATACTCTACCTTGAATAAAGTCGGGGATTAATTGAGCTGGAGCCAATTGAGAATGTTTACCGAACTTGGAATAAGCTTTTGTTTGCTCATATGCTTTCTGCTCTACTTGCTTTTGGAACTGGAGAGCTGCTAATGGGCCAAAATCTTTAAATTCTTGCCAATCTGGTTCATTGATTGCAACGACTACGCCTGAGTTGGCAAACTTGCTATCTCTTCGTGAAGGTGACATGCCATTTACTACAATTTCACCTTCAGCTGTGGCCGATGGGACAATAAACCCTCCCGGGCACATACAAAAACTAAATACTCCTCGTTGAATTCCTTTGTATTTCGTTTGAGCTACCAAGCTGTAGGAAGCCGCAGGTAAAAGTCCTCTATCCTTTCTTTTATATTGACATTGATCTACAAACGATTGCTGATGTTCAATACGCACTCCCATTGCAAAAGGTTTGGCTTCAATAAATACTTTTTTGTTTTCGAGCAATTCGAAAATATCCCTAGCTGAATGGCCGGTGGCAAGTATTACCCCAATTCCTTCATAGTTTTTACCATTTTGATCGATAACTCCTTTGATCTCATTTTGTACTAAAATGAGGTCAGTTACTTTGGTGTTAAAGTGAACTTCACCGCCTGCTTCTATGATACTTTCTCGTAAATTGGAGACAACAGCAGGAAGTTTATTCGTGCCAATATGGGGATGGTTGTCGACCAGAATGTCGCTAGTAGCTCCGTGTGAGACGAAAATTTCTAGTATTCGTAATATGTCGCCTCTCTTTTTGGATCTAGTGTAAAGCTTTCCATCAGAGTATGTTCCAGCCCCTCCTTCTCCATAACAATAATTAGACTCACCATTTACAACATGAATCTTATTGATAGCAGCTAGGTCACGCCTTCTTGTGCGAACGTCCTTTCCGCGTTCGATAACAATAGGTTTTATACCTAATTCTATCAAGCGAAGTGCAGCAAAAAGCCCTGCTGGGCCACTTCCCACTACAATCGCTGCTTTGGATTGACTTACATTCTGGTACGATTTCTTGAAACCAAGCTCCAAGGGTATTTCCGTATTGGTGTCAACTAGGATTTGTTGGTTTACTTTTATTTGTCCGCCTCTAGCATCAATGGATTGTTTCGTTTTTCGAAAAAACAGCTGATCGGCATTAAATTTATTTTTTAGATAGGCTTCTAGCTGCTCATTATCTAAAGCGATCTCTGGAGCAAGGCTTATTTGTATGTCTTTTTTCATCAATGAAAGGTTTTTATCCTTTAATAGTTGAGATATTTTGAAAAGCAAAAATACAACAAATAGTGCTGCAATCAATTTTCAATTATATTTGCCCTATGTCGTATTTCGGAAATATTAAAAGAGGCATTAGTTCTACAGCCAAAGGTTTGAGTTTAACACTCAAGCATCTTTTTAATGCACGTATATCCAAGAGCGTGATGACGATTCACGACGAAAACTTCTTTCAGGTGCCTAATGGGGTGGTAACTCTTCAATATCCTCACCAAACAATTGCAGTACCAGATCACGGAAGGTATCAGCTCGATTGTGAAATAGATGATTGCATCGTTTGTGATAAATGTGCAAAAGTATGTCCAGTTGACTGTATTGATATAGAAGCCATTAAATCTCCTGAGTTGATCAGAATAACTTCCGATGGTTCTCCAGTAAGATTACATGCTGCCAAGTTTGATATAGACATGGCAAAGTGTTGTTTTTGTGGATTGTGTACAACTGTGTGCCCTACGGAGTGCTTGACGATGAACAGTGAGTATGACTACAGCACCATTGATATTACAAATCTCAATTTTGCTTTTAGTAATTTAACAGAAGAGGCTGCTCAAGAAAAAAGAGATTATTACGATCAATTTGTTGCAGAAAAGGAAGCTTTAAAACAAGAAGCATTATTGAATAAAAAGGTAGAAAGCGAGGCTCCGAAAGCAAGACCAGTATTTATGCCATCGAATAGGCCTAAATCAGTAGGAGATACTGATGCGAAGCCAGCATTTGTTCCACAAAAGCCTAAAACTGACGATGCTGCAAAACCAGCATTTAAGCCAAGTCAAAAACCAGGCGGATTTTCTCCAACTCAAAAGCCTAAGACGGAATCTACTTCGAAACCTGCATTTGTCCCACAACAAAAGCCTAAAACTGACGATGCTTCAAAACCAGCATTTAAGCCAAGTCAAAAAACTGCTAGTTTTAAACCAACTCAGAAGCCGATTACTGATGGTGCTCCAAAACCTGCATTTAGGCCAACCATAAAACCTAAAGTGGAGGCGGAACTAAAACCTGACACGGAGTCAAGCGTTAAGCCAAAAGCTTTTACTCCCACTCAAAAGCCGAAAACAGAAGAGGGTGCGAAGCCAGCATTTAAGCCAACGATTAAGCCCAAAGCTTTCACACCTACTCAGAAACCCAAAACTGAAGGAGTTGAGCCTGATTTAACAGTGGAAAAAAAGCCAGCTTTTAAGCCTACTTTGAAACCCAAAAATGAAAAATCAAAACCAGTATTTAAACCAACTTTGAAGCCCAAGAAATAATGGATCAAATATTAGCAAAGGTTTTCTTCGGCATATTTAGCACAGCAATTATTGGAGGCGGAATTTATATCTTTTTCGTTAAAAATATTCTTTATGCCTTGTATGCTGTGATGGCAGTACTTCTAAGTGTTGCGGGCATATTTATACTCGCTGCTGCAGATTTTGTGGGCGTTTCTCAATTGATGATTTATGTTGGAGGAATTTTAGTACTACTTCTTTTTGGGATCATGCTTGGAGCTGTTCACAAGAAAAGCGAAGCCTTGATGGTCAAAAATGTAAATAACCTTTGGTCAATTCTTCTTTCTATTTTACTGTTCTCTGTACTTGTTGTTTTGATCAATAAACTAACTTTTATTGAAGACTTTGTTCCGCTTCTTGATCGTAACACGGTAAGCGAAATAGGTTTTAGTTTCATGACACAGCACCTACTTATTTTGGAAGGTTTGGGGATTTTACTTCTCCTCGCACTTATAGGTTCCACTTTTTTAGCCTCAAAAAATGATTGAAATTCATTACTATTTATACTTGTCAGCAGCTCTATTTGCCATAGGTTTTGCTATTGCGGTTACTAAAAAGAACCTCATTTTTGTCCTTGTTGGGATTGAACTTATGCTCAATGCAGCAAATATAAATTTCGTTGCTTTTTCTCAAGGAAGAGCTGGAATGGATGGACACATATTTAGTCTCGTGGTAATGATCATAGCTGCTGCTGAAATAGCTGTAGCTTTAGCTATTATTATGAAATTAAGGGCATTCTACCAAACTGTGAATCCCGATCAAATTGAAGAATTGAAATATTAATAACTACCTTTTTTGGATAAAGAGATTTTAATAGACTTAGTAACTAAGCGAATGCCATTTGGTAAATATAAAGGTGTGCTTTTTGCAAACCTTCCTGTAAGTTACCTCGAATGGTTTTTGAGAAAAGGTGGTTTTCCCCCAGGTAAATTGGGTGTTCAACTTTCCACGGTATATGAAATCAAACTCAATGGTTTGGAAGATATCTTAATTGAGTTGAAGAAAAGGTACGGAAATCCATATAGGACTTAGAGTTACCTTGAAGAGTTGAAGAAATTCACTAAATTCAGGCAAATTCAACCATAATCAATATATAATGAAATTCGTACCCTCTCGCAATCTTTTCAAAAGATTGCTAAGCGGCCTATTTGGCCTTTTGTTTCTTAGTACTGCTTTTAGCCAAGAATTACCTCAGAATCTCGCTCCACATCCTCGACTACTTTTTACACCTGAGGAAGTTAAATTAGTAAAGCAAAATATCAGTTCAAATGATCTTTGGAAAAAGAGTCATACATCAATATTAGCTGAGGCAGATCAGATTATTGCTTTACCACTTCTCGAAAGAATTCAGATAGGAAGAAGACTTCTATCAGTATCGAGGGAATGTCTTAGAAGAACAATGTTTTTGGGCTATGCATACAGACTCACAGGTGACGTAAAATATGCGAATCGTGTAGAAAGTGAATTGGTAAGTGTAGGTAATTTTTCCGACTGGAATCCTAGCCATTTTTTGGATGTTGCCGAAATGACAATGGCTATGGCAATTGGCTATGACTGGTGCTATAAAGGCTTGTCAGTTCCGGCAAGACTGAAAATTCAAGCTGCTATAATCGAGAAAGGAATTTATCCTTCGTTGGAGGAAAAGAATAACTCATGGCTCAATTCTTCACATAATTGGAATCAAGTGTGTAATGCAGGCATGACTTACGGTGCCCTTGTGTTATACAATGAACACAAGGAGCTAGCACAGAAGATCATTCGTCGTTCTGCTAAGTCGATTGTAAAGCCTATGGTTCAATATGCTCCAGATGGTGGATATCCAGAAGGGTACGCCTATTGGGGATATGGTACAACTTTCAATGTCTTATTTAATGACGCTGTAGAAAAAGCCTTAGGGACCGATTTTGGTCTTAACGCTCAGCCAGGATTTATGCAAACAGGTTCTTATATTCAGCACATGATTGGGCCATCAATGAACTCCTTCAATTTCTCGGATTGTGGAACATCGATAAAGATAAACCCCGCTAGCTTTTGGTTTGCAAATAAAACAAAGGAAATAGGCGAAACATATTTTGATCAAATGCAGATGCAACATTCATTAAACGAAAATCTTGGAAATAGGGTATTGCCTCTTATCATGATTTGGGGGGCGAACCTAGATATTGGATCAGATAAAAGACCATCTAAAAAAATGTGGGTAAGCCAAGGGGATTCTCCTGTGGCAATGTTTCGTACATCATGGGAGAATGACGCGGTTTTTGTAGGGCTAAAGGCAGGTTCCCCAAATGTAAACCATGCTCACATGGACTTAGGTTCTTTCGTGATGGATGCAATGGGAGAGCGATGGTCTATGGATTTTGGATCTCAGGGTTATAACTCTTTAGAGTCTAAAGGAATTTCAATATGGGGAAGGTCACAAGACGCTCAGAGATGGAGAGTTTATAGATATAATAATCTTTCTCATAGTACTTTGTCTTTCAATAATGAATTTCAAAAAGTAGATGCTTATTCCAAAATTACAAAAAGCACTGAAGGTGAAAACTTAATGGCGGCTGAGACTGATTTAAGTCCAACTTACGAAGGGCAAGTGAAAAAAGCAGTAAGAAGCATTGCGATCGAAAATCAAAATCAGGTAATAATTAGAGATGAAGTGATTAATAATCAAGCGGCAAAAACAATGCAATGGAGAATGCTAACTCCTGCAACCGTTAAAACTGCTGGAAAGGACTTTTTTGTACTGGAGCAAAATGGTAAAACTTTAACATTTAAAGTTCAAAATGCTAAGGGTATTCAAATGAAAACTTGGTCTACAGTTCCGCCAAATGATTACGATGCAGAAAATCCAGGAACTATGCTCATAGGCTTTGAAGTCGCTTTAAAAGCAAATGAAAAAAGAAATTTTGAGGTTGTTTTGGTTCCTGATGGATCGAAAATTCCTCAAAAAGTGTCAAAAAGAAAATGGTTTGATTAATATTGAAACATACTATCACTAAACTAAATTATAATGAAGATTAAAGTAATTGCAATTCTGCTTTTAGGCTCTTTATTGCCTTTGTCAAGTTCATTTGCACAGAAACTAAAAAAGCTCCCTGAATATAAAGCAGACGAAAGCTTAATTGCCGCAGATATGAAGTTTTTGGCTTCAGATGAGTTGATGGGGCGTAAAACTGGCGAAATGGGTAATTATGTTGCCGGTAGATACATAGCTGAGCAATTTAGAAAAGCGGGTCTAAAGCCAATAAATAATGGTAGCTTCATGCAGGCAGTGCAGTTGAAAAAAGTACTACCTCCAACTAAAGGTACAGTAACTATTGGAGGCAATAAAAGTGAGCTGATCGATGATTTTGTTCTTATAGGAGGTAGTGGTTTAATGGCCAATAATGCAGAAGTTGTTCAGTTACCATATGCCTATACGAGCGAAGATGGTTCTTACGATGATTACAAAGGAATAGATGTAAAAGGGAAGGTAGTTTTAACGCAAATGGGCTCTCCTGATGCTGAAACTCCTCAGGCGATGTTTGGGGCTTCTCGCAAGAAACGAGCTCTGGCAAAAGAAAAAGGAGCAATTGCTGTAATTGAAATTTACACAATGCCAATTCCGTGGGCTACTATAAAAGGATTCTTTGGTAAAGAATCAATTTCTCTTGCGGGTGATGAGAAAGGAGTAGATCCAACTCACATTTGGTTAAATTTGAAAGATGCTAAAAGTAGAGTGAAAGACAATGGAGAGAAAATCTCAATTGCAATAGATGCATTTCCTGAAGTAAATTTTACATCTAACAATGTGGTAGGAGTCTTAGAAGGAACTAATCCTGCTATGAAAGATCAATACGTGGCTCTCACTGCTCATTACGATCACATCGGATACGGAGCAAAAGCAGGTAGAATAACTCCTGAAGACAGTATATTCAATGGAGCAAGAGATAATGCTTTTGGATCTTCTGCAGTTTTAACGGCGGTTAGGTCTTTATCTCAAAAACCAACTGAACGTTCCATCCTTTTTATAGCTTACACTGGTGAAGAGGTAGGGTTATTGGGAAGTAAATATTATGCTGAACATCCTCTAGTGCCTATGAAACAAGTTATTTTTAACCTAAATTGTGATGGTGGAGGTTATAATGACGTATCATTAGTTACTGTTATAGGTCTTGATAGAACTTCAGCTGAGGCTAATATCACAACGGCTAGTAAGGCATTTGGATTAAAAGCAATCAATGATCCTGTTCCTGAGCAAGGGCTATTCGACAGGTCAGACAATGTTAGTTTTGCGGCAAAAGGTGTACCATCGCCTAATTATGCCCCAGGTATGACAGCTTTTGATGCAGAAATAAATAAGTATTACCATCAAGCAGCAGATAATCCTGATAATATCGATTACGATTATTTAGCCAAATACTGTAAGTCTTATACTTATGCTGCTAGGCTAATTGCCAATGACAAGTCAAAGCCGACTTGGAAAGCTGGAGATAAATACGAAGAAGCTTTCAATAATCTTTATAATAAATGAAAACACAGAAAGAATTGAATGTATTGTAAATATTGAGATTTCAGAAAAAAATGAAAATATCTATTCCTATAACTGAGTGATAGAAAAATGCTGAAAACTTTTTATAACAGAAAGTCGTTCTATTATTAAATCAAGCTTTAATATTTAGAACCTATTACTATTTTTGTTCTAAAAAAACATCCAATACACGCGTTTACGTTTGATTTTACTATTTTAGCGAACTTTTTAAAAAGAACCTTTAAAAACAACATATACAAATGGCCGAAACTGCTAAGTTAATTATTGATGGAAATGAATATGAGTTTCCAATCATTGAAGGAAGTGAAGGAGAAAAAGCAATTGATATTTCAAAATTAAGAGGAGCCAGCTCGCATATTACAATTGATCCTGGTTTTAAAAATACTGGTAGTACTACATCGGCCATTACTTTTTTAGATGGAGAAGAAGGCATATTGCGATACAGAGGATACTCTATCGAAGAATTAGCAGATAAGGCGGATTTCTTAGGAGTATCATACTTGTTGATCTATGGGGAGTTGCCAAATAAGGCACAATACGATGATTTCGTAAATAGAATCACTCGTCATACAATGGTGAATGAGGATATGAGAAAAATATTTGATGGATTTCCTGTCAATGCTCACCCAATGGGGATTATGTCTTCGTTAGTGAGTGCGATGAGTGGTTTTTACCCTTCTTCATATGACGAGAAATCAACTGATGATATCGACTTACACATCGTAAGATTGTTGGCAAAGTTACCAACGCTTGCAACTTGGTGTTACAAGAAGTCTCAAGGACATCCTATCAACTACCCTAAGAACAGTTTGGACTACAGTTCAAATTTCCTTCACATGATGTTCGCATTACCTGTGGAAGATTATCAGGTAGATCCTATCGTCGCAAGTGCTTTAAACAAGCTTTTGATTTTACATGCAGATCATGAGCAAAACTGTTCTACATCTACTGTTCGATTAGTAGGTTCTTCAAAAGCAAATTTATATTCATCTATATCAGCTGGTATTTCAGCACTTTGGGGGCCTTTACATGGTGGAGCAAACCAAGCAGTAATAGAAATGCTTGAAGCTATCAAAGCTGATGGAGGAGGGGTAGAGAAGTATTTGAATAAAGCTAAAGACAAGAATGATCCTTTCAGATTGATGGGCTTTGGACACAGGGTTTACAAAAACTTTGATCCTAGAGCTAGGATTATCAAGAAAGCAGCTGACGATGTGTTAGAAGCATTAGGAATCGATGATCCTATTTTAGATATCGCAAGAGGTTTAGAAGAAGCGGCTTTAAATGATCCTTATTTTGTAGAAAGAAAACTATATCCAAACGTGGATTTCTACTCTGGAATTATATACCGTGCATTGGGTATCCCTGTGAACATGTTTACTGTGATGTTTGCAATTGGTCGTCTACCAGGTTGGATCGCACAATGGAAAGAGTTGAGAGAAGATAATCAAGCAATTGGTCGTCCAAGACAAATATATACTGGAGAAAATTTGAGACCTTTCGTTCCTATGGAGCAGAGATAATATTTTTCCAAACGAGCATAAAAAATGCCCAATTCGTAAGAGTTGGGCATTTTCTTTTTAATGGATTTAGAATTTGTGTTTTATACGTAAGCTTTCATTGCATCTATAAAAGCATCTTTTCTGCGTCTGCTTATTTCTGCATAAGTATTGTTCGCTAATTTTGCTTTTGCACCACCGTTTAGCTGTATACTTTCTACTTGATTCATGTTAACCATGTAAGACTTGTGGCATCTAAAAAATGGAAATATTATAAATTTCTTTTCTAGCTCTTTGAGTGTTTTGGAGACAATAATTTTTTCTCCGTTTTTCATGTGCACTTCTGTGTAATTAGCATCTGCTTTGAGCAAAATGATGGCATTGGTTTCCACAATTTTCCTGCCTACAAGTTTTATTCGTGAATTCATAATAGCTTTTGAGTTTTATTAGGTGTGGTGTTATAATTAGACCCGAAATTCAAAATTTTGGTTGGGAGTGAAATGAAATATATTTACTACTGTAATAATCTCTTAGAATAATTTAACTTTTTCTTTATCACATTCATTTTACGTTTATCATTGATTAATAATCGTTTGTATAGTTTTCTTTCATCTCGTGTGAACACTTTGTATTTTTGAAACCTAAAACAATTCATGTGGAAAATATCCTTGAGGTTAAGAATATTGTAAAAAATTATTCCGCACATTTAGCACTCGATAATGTGAGTATAAATGTCCCCAAAGGTCAAATTTTTGGCCTATTGGGTCCCAATGGGGCAGGAAAAACATCACTCATTCGCATAGTGAATCAAATCACCGGGCCAGATTCAGGAACTGTTACTTTTAATGGTGAGCCGCTTAACGAATCTCATAGATTTCAAATTGGCTATTTGCCCGAAGAAAGGGGGTTGTACAAAAAAATGAAAGTAGGAGAACACCTTCTTTACCTTGCTAGGTTAAAAGGACTTTCAAAAAATGAAGCAATGGATCGTTTGAAAGAATGGTTCGTGAAGTTTGATATCAAAAGCTGGTGGGACAAAAGCGTGGAGGACCTATCAAAGGGAATGCAGCAAAAAATCCAATTTGTTGCAACTGTACTTCATCAGCCCAAAATGATCATTTTGGACGAGCCGTTTTCTGGGTTTGACCCAATCAATGCTAATATTATAAAAGATGAGATTTTGGAACTTCGTAATAATGGTTCTAGTATCATTTTCTCAACTCATAGAATGGAGTCTGTGGAGGAGTTGTGTGACCATGTCGCTTTGATAAATAAGTCTAAGAAAATATTGGATGGCTCAAAATCTCAATTGAAAGAGCAATTCAAAGACAATACTTTTTTGGTGGATTACAGAGGAGAAGCCTTGATAGCTCAAGATAACTTGTTCTCTATTGAGTCCGACGAACTGAGTCGTGAAGGGATAAGAAAAGCAAAATTGAAATTAACTTCAGATGCAAGCTCCAATCAATTGATCCAAAGCCTAGTGAATCAAGTTGAGATTTCGTCCTTTGCTGAGAACATACCGAGTATGAACGACATTTTTATAAAAGCTGTAAAAGAAGACTAAACCCAGATATCGAAATGAAGAATATAATATTAATATTAAAGAGGGAGTATCTCACAAGGGTGAAGAAAAGGTCTTTTATTGTAATGACACTACTTTTTCCTATCATCATTGGTGGGGTTTATGGTATTGCAATTTGGGCTGTTTTGCAAGGGACAGAGGTTAAAAACATTAATATTGTTGATGATAGTACACTTTTCATTAACAAGTTTGAAAACTCTGAATCGTATAATTTTTCATATTTAAGTGAAAGTATAGACGAAGCCAAATTGGGTTTTAAAGCGAGTAAAGCAGATGCACTAGTTCATATACCTGCAGAGGTTATTGACAACCCAAAGAATGTTCAAATATTTGCAGAAAGGGGTGTTCCGTTAGAGCTGCAGAGCAAAATTGAACGATCAATTGAAAAGGAAATAGAAGGGATCAAGCTTGCCGAAGCTGGAATAACACAAAGCGTGCTAAAGAGTGCGAAAATGAATGTTAACAGTGAGACAATCAGTTTGAAAGACGGAAATGAAAAGAGAAGTAGTTCTGGCGGAGCTACGGCAGCAGGATTTATATGCGGCTTTATGATCTATATGGCTGTATTCATTTACGGAGCTCAAGTTATGAGGGGCGTAATGGAAGAGAAAACAAGTAGAATTGTGGAGGTGATTATATCTTCTGTTAAGCCATTTCAGTTAATGCTTGGTAAGATATTAGGCGTAGCTCTTGTAGGCCTCACACAATTTGGATTATGGATAACACTTTCGGCAGCGGTAATTGGAATAGGGAGTAAATTTATTGTTCCTAAAATTACCGAAGCACAAGAAAAAATGACTTCCATACAGATGGAGAGCCTTCCACCTGAAGCTCGTCAAATTGCAATGGAACAAGCACAAGATGCAGATGTAATGAGTGCATTGCCTGATATTTTCCAAGTTATAGATACATTGCCACTCGCTACTATCTTGATCAGTTTCTTGTTTTACTTCTTTGGTGGTTACATGTTGTATTCTTCGCTATTTGGGGCCGTTGGCTCAGCAGTAGATAGTGAAACCGATACGCAGCAGTTTATGCTACCTATAACGATACCTATTATTGCTTCCTTCTTGATCGCACAATTTGTTATGCGTGACCCTAATGGAAGTTTGGCATTTTGGTTTTCTATGATTCCACTTACATCTCCTATTATTATGATGGTTCGTATTCCATTTGGTGTGCCTATATGGGAGATCGTTTTGTCGATTACATTATTGATCGGCGGATTTATCTTTACCACTTGGTTGGCAGGCCGTATTTATAGAGTAGGAATACTCATGTACGGTAAAAAACCTACTTGGAGAGAACTAGGGAAGTGGGTCTTTTATAAAGGTTAACTTAAATCTTTAATAGATATATAGAGCTTGGATTAATTTTCAAGCTCTTTTTTTATGCCCAAAAACTCGAGTGGATCAATACAAATTTTCGAAAAATAATCAAGGTCATTTACCGAGCATACCCCAGGAAAGTCCCCAAATTTCCCTTCCATGCTTTTCATCAGCTGGAAATGAAGGTGTGGAGGCCAGCCACCATTTTCAGGAAAGTTACCAACTTCTCCTATCTGGTCGCCTTGATCAAAGTATTGACCAATTTTTAGTTTTGAAATAGAATTTTGAGAGAGGTGACCATAAAGTGTAAATATGTTGCCCAATTTTGAATCAAGATGCTCCGTAATAATTGTTGGACCGTAATCACCAAAACTTACATTATTTTTAAAGCTATGTACTTTGCAAGCGACTGGTGTAAAAATAGGGGTGAGGGCATCCGTCCATAAGTCAAGCCCAAGATGGATTGTGCGGGCTTCATTATTTTGTTGGAAATGTTCGCTTCTTTTATAAATAGCTCGGTTCTCTAACCAACCTCCAATACCAATTTTCCCTTTAGGAATCTGATCGAAAACATAGTCCGAAAAGCTTTGAGTATTTACCAATTCAACTTCTAAAAGCTCTTTATTTTGCTCACTAATGTCTAGCCAATATAAGTTTTCAGGCAAAAGTGGTAAAGGGAGTATTTTTTTCAAAGGTCGTTTTTTATCGAAAATAGATAGTAATCTTGTAATTGCTATTAACCTTTACGCCTTTTTTTATGGCTGGCTCCATGGCGGGTAAAAGATTTATAATTCTAAGAGCTTCATTATTATATTTTTCATCGTATCCTTGCCAGATTGAAGGGTGGCGAATTAATCCATTTTTATCGACTACGAAATTGATAAGCACCTTTGCATTCGGGTTGGTCATCGATTTTGGAATTTGTTGGCTTATAAATTGGTACATTTTAATACTCCCCTCCGGGAATTGTGCTGATTGGTCAATATCGTGAATAATGTTTCCTTCCAGCCAACAGAATATTCTTTTTGAGGATGGTGATGAAATATTACTTTTTAATAAAGGAGTCCATAAGGGCATTTGGTCAACCAACTTTTCAAGGGCAATTTGTAAATCTGGATTGTTGGGCGAAATTATATGTGGAGTATGGGCATGACCATTTTTATCAATCTGTAAATCAAATGTCAATTCCACATCTTCAAATCGACTTGAAAGATATTTTCTTAAATATGTGTCAAGCATACTGTCACCACCAATAAAACTTGCTTCCTGTCCTACGGAGGATGTAAAAGTGAAGTTCAAAACTAGGGTAAGTAGTAGTACTTTCATTTAAAACAAAAAAGCAATGGCGTGTACCATTGCTTCTCTAAATTTAGCTAGGCTAGGAAGAAGTTAATTCAATTTAAATACAATTGGCATTGTGAAATAGACATTCACTGGTTTGCCGTTCTGCTTTCCAGGCTCCCATTTTGGTAAGTTACTAACCACACGGAGAGCTTCTTCGTCTATTTCGGGATACGTACCTTTTAGTATCACTGGATTTTGAACATTGCCTTCTTTGTCAACAATAAACTTAACAAAAACGCGTCCTTCTATTCCTCTTTCTTGAGCACTTTTAGGATAGTGGATTTCATTACCTATGTGTTCATACATAGCTTTCACACCGCCTAGGAACTCGGGCTGATTTTCGACTGCGGTAAAAATTGGTTCTCCATTTAATTCTTTCGGACTTGCTTTTTGTACTTCATCGCTTACTACGGGTTCTGCCATCATGAAATCCTCATTGGAGCAGGAAGTAATTACTAATCCGGTAAAAACTAGTATGATAAATAAGTGGAGCTTTTTCATAATTGTGTTTTTTAAGTTTTGAGTAATAAAATATCCTAAAGAGCTATTTCAACCACCGATTTGCCTTCGGCTAGAGGGTACTTTTTTGAGGTATTTTTAAATACTGAAAGTGATTTAATGTTATTGGGGTCTAAATTCAATTTATCGAAATCTGCTTTTGAATATAGTTTTCCGTTAACAGCGAATAAGGTATTAGTGCTATTCAATAAGTCAGAAGTAGCTTTGCTTGCCAACATAACATTTTGATTTTCTTTGTCATTTAGTTCAATGACCATGGCACCGTTTTGAGCTTGTTCTCCATACTTAGCTATCGCAGCCTTGCCTTTTAAAATATTGGCATGCTCTAATTCCGCATTGGATATAGTTTTGCTTTCAAGTTTAAAAACAATAGGCATTGTGAAGTAGACATTCACTGGTTTGCCATTTTGTTTTCCAGGTTTCCATTTTGGCATGTTTTTCAATACACGCTTTGCTTCGTCTTCGCACCCGTTGCCTATCCCTTTTAGAATTTCTAAATTCGAGATTTCTCCAGTATGATTAACTACAAACTTGACAAACACCCTGCCTTCAGTATTATTTTGAATTGCTTCAGTAGGGTATATGAGCCTGTTTCCTATATACTCATACATTTTCTTCACCCCACCTGGAAACTCTGGAGCTTCTTCCACTGCCGTAAAAATTGGAGAAGGATTTATTTCCGAAAAGGTGATGGGTTCCGGAGGAGGAGCCATTGACTGGAAAGGCTGATTTTTAAACTTCTCAGCACTTCCCTCTGCAATATTGGAATTTAAAAGTGTGCTTGTCTCGCCATTTTGGAAGGTGTTTCCTTTTATTTTTTCCATGTTAAAAGGATTACTTAAAAAATTCCAGTTCTTTAAATCAGCAGATTCAAAGGAGATCTTTTCTGGCTTTGATACAAAAGATGAAGCCAGAATTAGCATTCCAATAAATGCTGGTGCAATCATTCCATACTTCATCATTGCTTTTTTAGGAGACTTTCTTCTGCTCAGCATGATCAGCCTAGTTTTTACAGTTGCCTTGTCATAAAAGTTATGTACCAAAGCGTTTGCATTCGTGCTAAATTGATTGGAAACTAGAATCTCGGCATATGTTTTTTTAGAGCCAAGGTGGGTAGCAGCCTCATTGTCAGCGATGAATTCATGTATTTTTTTGAATTCGATATGTAGCAAATACACAATAGGATTGAACCAACAGATAATCTTCACAACAGATATCAGCATTAGGTCAAAAGAGTGCACTTGTTTTCCGTGTGCATGCTCATGCGAAAAAATGACATCTTGATGTGCTAGTTTCTTGTCAATGCTGATTTTTCCAAAAAACGAACTAGCTAAGCCCTTAGCGTTTTTTGAATTTACAAATTGCTGTGCTTTGAATAGGTTGATACAAAAAAGCACACTCATGTATAATACTCCTAAGGAGTAAAAAATGATCAGCCAATCATACAGATTAAAGAAAGGTTGAGCTTTGGTAACAGGCGAAGTATATATGATGACTTCGCTCAGTCCTGATGAATAAATGGTTTGAGAAATTTGTTTCGTAATGAACCATGACTGAATTACTCCAGATTGCCAAAAAGGTATAAAAAACGAGATGAGTGTAAAGCCAACGAGGTAAGCTCTATTCAGGTTAAAATACGTTTCTCTGCTAAAAGCCAGTTTATACAATGCGTAAAAACATAGCAAATAGAAGTTGGTCTGAAGTAAATAGTTGATCCAATTCATTTTAGTCTTCTTTAGGGATGTTCTCCAAAATCTTGAATATTTTGTCTGCTTCTTTCAAGTTTATTTTCTCTTTTTTTGCAAAAAAGGAAAGCATTTGGCTTAATGAATTGTCAAAATAGCTGCTTACAAGCTTGTTAGCTGCGAATTGTCTATATTCATCACGACTCACGATAGGGTAATACTCATAACTCTTTCCATAGGCGTTATGGTCTATAAACCCTTTAGTTTCTAGTATACGAATGATCGTAGAAACTGTATTGTATGCTGGCTTGGGTTCAGGCAGTTTTTCTATGACGTCTTTTACGAAGCCTTTTTCAAGATCCCACATCACTTGCATAATCTCTTCCTCAGCTTTTGTTAGGTCTCTTATTTCCATTGGTTTGGTTTTCATATTCGAATATAAAACTAATTAGTTAGTTGTCAAACTAAAATGTTAGTATTGATAAAATCGTTCAATATTTTATTCTTTGATGGCTATTTTATTTTTTAGAATTATTTGAGCTTATTCTAAGAGGAAAACAATTGGCATTGTGTAATAGACATTTACAGGAGTACCACTTTGCATTCCAGGATTCCATTTTGGCATTTTCGAGAATACTTCTATCACTGCATCTTCACAGCCGTATCCAATACCTTTCAGTATATTTAAATCCTTTATTTCTCCCTCTGTCGTAACAATAAATTTTATAAAAACCCTTCCTTTTATATTTTCCCTTTGAGCTTCTTTGGGGTATTTCATGTTTTGACCTATGAATTTATACATCGCTTCAGTTCCGCCAGGGAATTCTGGTTGTACTTCTACTGTAGTGTAAATGGAGTTATTAGGAATGTTGTTTTCTTTGATTTGGGACTGGCTTCTTTCTTCAAGTTTGAATTTTACTTTCATTTGATACTTAACTTCTACGGCTTCACCATTTTGGCGAGCCGGATTCCATTTCGGCATTAAACCTACTATTCTTTGTACTTCTTTGTCACAGCCAAAACCTATACCATTCGTAATTATGGGCTCGCTCACCACACCATCTTTATTAATCACAAATTCAACATGTACCTCACCTTCAATATTTGCTCTTTTTGCAGGAAAAGGATAAATGAGGTTTGAACCGATAAAAGCATACATTGCTTTTTCACCACCAGGGAATTTGGGTTCAGATAAAAGTGAAACTTCTTTCTCTTCTTCATTTGCCATCTGATTGCTTGGGAGATCGCGGTAAGTGCTGACTACAATTTCATTTAATTGAAATGGCTTTTTCCTTAGGTTTATGTTTTCAGGTAATTCTGTTACTTTATATTTTGCCTCTTGATATCCGATATAAGAAATTGTAACCATGTCATTGTCTTCTACATTCTTAACAAGAAATCTTCCGTCTGTATTTGAAACGCTTATTCTATTCGAATCATTGATACGTATTTCTGCTCCGCCCAATGCTCCTTTATCTTCGCTAATAATTTGACCTTTTATTTCTATAAGTCCCTTGTTTTCAGTTCCTTTTTTATTGATAGCTGAGAGGTTATTAGAAAATATAGAAGTTAATAAAGTTGCTGGATTTTCTGAAACTACATTATTTCTTTCTGATTTTGAAACAAATGATGACGCTAGAATTAAAGTTCCTATAAATGCTGGGGCAACCATTCCATATTTAAGGATTGCTCTTTTTGTTGATTTCCTTTTGCCAAGCATAATTAGTCGTGCTTTCATGGTCGGTAATGAGTAAAAGTTAAGAACAAGTGAATTTGTAGTTGTATCAAATTGATTCGATACAAGGATGTCGGCATATGTCTTCCTAGAGCCTAGTACTTTGGCAGCCGCATTGTCGGCTATAAACTCGTGTATGCTCTTTAGCTCAATCTGTATTAAATACGATATGGGGTTAAACCAGCAAATGATTTTAACGATTTCAACCAAAATCAAATCTATAGAATGAGCTTCTTTGCTGTGCGTTTCTTCATGTTTCAATAAAACGTCTTGATAAGGTAAATGCTTATCAATATTAATTTTTCCTAGAAAAGAACTTGCCAAGCCTTGAGTATTTTTCGAATTGACAAACTGCTGTGCTTTAAATAAATTGATACAAAAATGGACTGTCATATAAACTACACCCAAAGTATAAAGCAAGACCATCCAGTCCAAAAGGTCAAAAAATGGCTGGGCTTTAGCAATAGGGGACTTGTAAATGATAACTTCATTGAGCCCTGAATTATAAATGGTTTGCGTAATTTGTTTTGTAATAAACCAAGACTGCATTACTCCAGATTGCCAAAAAGGTATGAAAAAGGAAGTGAAAGTGAAGCCAACCAGATATGCTCTATTTAAGTTGAAATAGGTTTCTTTACTAAAAGCTAGTTTGTACAATGCATAGAAGCAGAGTAAGTACAGATTGGTCTGTATCAAATAGTTGATCCAATTCATATCCTTCGTTTTATAGTATGTACTTTAATATCGATATTTCTTAATTTGTTAATCGAAGTTAAAACTAATTTGTTAGTTAACAAACTAAATCATTAGTTTTTATTTTTGGAAATTGTAAATCAATTGGAATATAAAAGAAAGCAGAGTATTTTGCGTGACTTATCTATTCAATAAACTAACAGTATGCAAGAGAAAACTCTATTTGGACACCCTCGCGGGCTATTTGTTCTGTTTTTTACAGAGATGTGGGAGCGATTTAGCTACTACGGAATGCGTGCCATTCTATTTTTATATTTAACAAAAAGTGCGTCTGAAGGTGCATTAGGACTTCCAGAAGATACAGCTGGTGCAGTTTATGGACTTTATGCCGCCTCTGTTTATTTGTTAACATTGCCTGGTGGCTGGATCGCAGATAATATTTTAGGACAAAAAAAAGCGATATGGTGGGGAGGTATATGTATCATGATTGGTCATGCTATTCTTGCACTTCCTTCAACCCCTTCAGTGTTTTTCTCTGGACTTGCCTTTGTTGCTGTAGGAACAGGGTTGCTCAAGGCCAATATTTCTTCCATAGTGGGAGAGTTATATCCAGAAGGTGGGGCCAAGCGAGATGCTGCGTTCAGTATCTTTTACTTAGGAATCAACCTTGGGTCTTTCTTAGGGATGTTTATTGTCGGTTATCTAGGAGAAAAAGTTGGCTGGCACTATGGTTTTGGTGCAGCTGCATTTGCTATGTTTTTTGGACTTATCAATTTCAAAGTAAATGGAAAATACCTTAAGAGTGTTGGTGAAAAGCCAACTCATAAATCCTCTTATACTTATTTATATGTAGTTATTGGTTTGTTAGTAATGGCAGCTTTATCTGTAACTACCGGCATGTTGGATAGTATTCAACTTGCCAATTCTATGAAATATATCATTTCTGGAATTACGATATGTTACTTTATCTATATTGGCTTTTTGGATAAATCACTTACAATAGTTGAGCGAAAAAGGGTAGGGGTGCTATTTATACTTTTCGTTGCCATTGCAATCTTTTGGTCAGGATTTGAGCAAGCAGCCACTACATTTACCATTTTTGCAGATAGACACACTGATAGGGCATTGTTTGGTTGGGATTTACCAGCTTCTTGGTTTCAAAATGCCAATTCTTTATTCATCCTTATCTTTTCTGCTCCATTTGCTGCATTATGGGTTTGGCTAAATAAGAAAAACTTAAACCCCAATGTACCTGTGAAATTTGGACTGGGCTTAATTCAGTTAGGACTAGGTTTCTTTATCATGTATTTGGCTGCTCAAAGAGTGCTTGATGGTACTTTAGCAGGAATGGGATGGTTAACATTTACATATTTGTTGCATTCGCTAGGTGAGTTATGTATTAGCCCAGTGGGACTAAGCTCATATACTAAGCTTGCACCTAAAAAATATTATAGTCAAATGATGGGACTGTGGTTTGTTGGTGCTTCCTTAGGAAACCTTATTGCTGGTCTATTTGCAGGAAACTTTAATGAGGAAAATGTAGATGCAATGCCAGATCTATTTATGCAGTTCTGTATATACGGACTAGTTGCTGGTTTGATAATGATACTATTCCAGAAACAAATTAAGAATTGGATGGGCGGTATTAAATAAGCCTATTAACTTATATCACGAAAAGGCAGAAGGTCATCCTCCTGCCTTTTTTGCTTTATAACCTTCCTTGGTAAGAAATACTAATACCTTATCTCTATGATCTCCCTGTATTAGAATCTCTTGATCCTTAGCAGATCCCCCAGCACCGCAATGGTTTTGTAATTTTTTTTTCAAGCTATCTAAGTCGGAATCACTTCCAACAAAACCCGCAATTCGTGTAACGACTTTATTTCCTCCTTTTCTATCTAGCCATATCTTAAGCTCTTGCTCATCAGTATTTGGTGTACTTATTTGAGCAAATAAATCGGCGAATACATAGTCGGGATTTGTTGAGTATACAATCCCACCATCGTTTTTTTGACGTTTGTTTTTCTTTGCCATGCACAAAATTAGAATTTCTGTTGAGCTAAAGTTTCTAATTTAAAAGTATTTATTGCTTAATTTGTCAGTAATACAAAACAAGCTTATGACTCTCTATAGATATTTGGCCTTTTTCGTTTTTTGTTTCTTTTTTGTTTCGTGTCAAAGTTCAGTTGACGAGCAAAAAGAGATTGAAATTATTAAACAAACGATAGCAGATCAGCAGGTGGCTTGGAATAATTTTGATATTCCAGCTTTTATGAAAGCATATTGGCAATCATCTGATATGTCTTTTGTATCAAAAAGTGGTGTTGTCAAAGGCTGGGATGGCATGAAAGAACGTTACGAAAAGAATTACCCTAACCAAGAAGCTATGGGAAAGCTAACTTTTGATTTAAAAGAAGTTAAGCTAACAGATGCTAATTCAGCTATGGTTATTGGTTCATGGAATTTACTTAGACCAGAAATGGGTGATATTGGGGGCTACTTTACCTTAGTATTGCAAAAGATAAATGGCGAATGGAAAATTATAAGTGATCATACAAGTTAAAACCTAACAAATATAATGTCTCAAAAAATACCAGTAGGAAGCGAATACCGCTTTAGATTCAGTTTTACACAAGCTCAAGTTCAAACTTTTGCAGATCTAACAGGAGATCATAACCCTATTCACATTGATCCTGAGTATGCTGCCACAACTCGTTTTGGTCAGTGCATAATTCACGGTCACTTAGGGAGTAGTGTTTTTACTAAGTATTTGGGCATGAACAAACCTGGCGGTCCCGGGTCTATTTACCTTAAGCAGGAGACGGAATACCTCCGCCCAATGATCGTGGATACAGAATATGAGGTGCTCTTTAGGGTTGAAAATATTATTGAAGGAAAACACATCGCTGAAATCTCAACTGAAGTTTACAATTTAGAAACGAACAAAATTATGATTCGTGGAATAGGTACACTCAAAAATACTGAATTATATTAACTCGGCGAATAGGGTTTAGGGGATTCAAATCCAGCATACCTGTATAAAAGAAAAATCATTAGAGTCGAAACAAAAAAAAACCCGCTTAGGCGGGTTTTTTAAATTCTTTATAGATTCACTTATCTATATTATTCTGCATTTTTAATAGCTTGAACTTCAGCTCTAACAGCCTTAGCCCATACTGTAACGTCTTGCATGCCTTTTCTTACTCTTGTTCCAGCTGCCTTGTTCTTCTTATCGTAGAACTTTTCGAAATCATCTTGAAGAGAGGCTACTAAATTGTGTAATTCTTGATACTTGTCCATAGATTACTCAGGGTTTTTAAAAGTTAATAATTAATAAACAATGCAAGATATATGATTTATCCTAAGAATTCCATACTTCGAAATACTTTTTTACTAACAAAAGTGCCTTTCAATCAAATTTAGAGTGATTTTCCACCTAAATTATGCCTATTCGTATATTCCTTTAGGTTGTTTCTACTTCAAGTGGAGCATATTCACCTGCTTGTAATTTTGCTTGTACCTTTTCAAAACAGTTCATAGTGAACTCTACATCTTCTAAAGTGTGCGAAGCAGTTGGGATAATTCTAAGCAAGATTACACCCTTAGGAACAACTGGATATACAATGATACTACAAAACACATTCATGTTTTCTCTCATATCACGAATCAAATTTGTTACTGTAGCAAGTTCATAATCACCATGTAGGAAAACAGGAGTTACACAACTTTCAGTTACACCTATATCAAAACCTCTTTTCCTAAAGCCATCTTGTAATGCATTTACAATTGTCCATAGCTTTTCTTGTAATTGAGGATTCTTTTTGATGATCTCCAGTCTTTTCATTCCACCAACCACATACGGCATAGGAAGAGCTTTTGCGTAAGTCTGTGATCTCATATTATACTTTAAGTACATTATGATTTCTTTCTTTGCAGCAACAAATGCTCCGATCATTGCCATTGATTTCGCGAATGTAGAAAAATGAACATCTACAGCATCTTCAACTCCAAAATGTTCAGGAACTCCAGCCCCAGTTTTACCTATCGTTCCGAAACCGTGAGCGTCGTCTACAAGAAGTCTAAACTTGTATGACTTTTTAAGTTCTGCTATTTTATCTAAGGCTCCAACAGCACCTGACATTCCAAAAACACCTTCAGTTACAACCAAAATGCCACCGTTTTGCTCTTCAGCAACTTTGGTAGCTCTTTTAAGGTTCTTTTCAAGGCTTTCCATGTCATTATGCTTGAAAGTATATGTTTTACCTCCCTTGGCTCTATGAAGCCTAACTCCATCTATAAGACAAGCATGAGACTCTGCATCGTAAACTATGATATCTCTTGAGTCCACTAATGCTTCTACAGCCGACATAACTCCTTGATAACCGTAATTGAGTACAAACGCATCTTCCTGCCCTACAAACTCTGCTAGTTGGCGTTCAAACTCTTCATGAAGGTCAGTGTTACCTGTCATCATTCTTGCTCCCATAGGGTATGCCAAACCATATTCCGCAGCGGCTTCTGCATCAGTTTTTAATACTTCGGGATGTGTAGCTAAACCTAAATAATTGTTAAGCGACCAGTTAAGCATCTTCTTACCTTGGAAAGTCATGTACGGACCTAAAGGTCCACTCAGCTTCGGGAAAGAATAATAATGATGTGAGTAATGAGCATGAGAACCAATAGGTCCTAAATTATTAACTGCTTTGTCGAAAATATCTTGTACCATCTATGAAAAGGGTTAATTCGGTTTTCTTTTTATCAAGTTTAGAAAATGACGCTGCAAAGATAAGTAATTAAATATAATTATTTGAAGTAGATTTAATGAAATACGTTAGATGTATAGGACTTTATTGATATTTTGTTTGTGTATGGGCAGAAAATACCCATCTGAAAATGTCGAAAATTGAAGAAAAATAAATGTGGATAAAAAAAAGTTGGGTTAAGGCTTGAAAACAAAAAAACAAATCCCTTATATTTGCACTCCGTTTCGACGACAAGGAGGGATGGGTGAGTGGCTGAAACCACCAGTTTGCTAAACTGACGTACTGGAAACGGTACCGCGGGTTCGAATCCCGCTCCCTCCGCAAGGAGTGTAAAGGGTTTCAAGAAAGTCCTCACACTCCTTAAATAAACACCTCGGGGTGTAGCGTAGCCCGGTCATCGCGCCTGCTTTGGGAGCAGGAGGTCGCAAGTTCGAATCTTGCCACCCCGACTTATTGAAAGGCTTTTTTAGCTAAAGCTAAAGAAGCCTTTCAAATTTAAGGTCCCATAGCTCAGCTGGATAGAGCATCTGCCTTCTAAGCAGACGGTCGCACGTTCGAATCGTGCTGGGATCACAATTTTTAAAGCCTCATAGTCAATAGATTGTGAGGCTTTTTCTTTGCAGGTTTCCCTAATTAAAAATTGCTGGTTTAAACATGGTTTAAACATTTTTCATTAAAATTATACCGCATTTGTTAAAGGTTGTTTTTGTTCTTAGTAGTAGGTATAGCTATTTGAAAAAAAATAATGTAAAGTAATGAGGTTTTGGAATATTTTAGAATTAACAGCTGAATTAAATTGACATGAGGGTATTGAGCTCTTCTTATTGTTGGTTTAACTAAAGGGTGTTTTTCCCGTGGCGTTGTTTTAAATCATGAACTTATTTTGTAGGTGAAATGATTAATTTAAACCAAAGTTGCCATGAAACTATCTTACAAATTATTATGCCTTATATCTTTATATACACTTACTAGTATAGCACAAGAACCATTCGAGTTGAAATTGAATGGAATGCCTAAAAAAATTGAAAGAAGTAAAACTCAAAATAAGATTTATGCTTTTAGTTTTAAATCAGAGATTCCAAAGAAAGATATTTTTAAAGAATACAAAGTGTCTGTAAAGTCAGATTGTAAAGTCGGGACATTACCACAAACGGAATTCGAGTTAGATTTTAAGGAATGTACTTTGAATAATTTAACTACTGGATATTCATTTTATGTCATACTTAAGGCAAACCCAAACCTTGATATTGAAAGAACAATAAAGTTAGATTTAGTTATAAGTAGTGAAAGTGATCCTAAGCTAGATAAAATAAAGAACAAAGCTGATACAGTGTCACATGTAATTACAATTAATCCAATTGAAGCTGATACTGCCTTGGATCAATTTAATTATTTGGCATATATAGGAACTAATTTTGACCTTGTGGATGGAGTAAAAGCAAAGAATCTTTTCTTTGCTTCAAATATTTATAAACTTCCAGAATCAACGTCAAAGTCAGAACCTAATGATCTTGGCTTCAATCTTATTATCTATGGGAATAGAGCCTTGACTCTCACTGAGAATTTAGGTATTAATCAGTTTGAAAATAGATATATACGTATCCCTGGAACTGACTCATCTAGAGTTATTTTAAAAGAGGGAGTTCTAACTACGACCATTGTAAGTGATAATTTGGGTTTGGTTGTTAGTCCAATATTCAATTGGTTTCGTCCTGTTGACCTCAAAAGGACATTAAGAATTTATTATTCACCTCAACTTGACTTTGTGTTTAGGCGTTACACAGAAACTTCAAATTATACAAATGTAACTACGGTTGATTCTAGCAAAATTATTAGATATCTAGGAAGTGACTTCTTAATTCGTGTACCTGAGACAAACACAACTTTTAATAATGCTTATGATCTTGACTTTGGGCTCTTAGGTTTTTTATTCACACATGAGACCGAAAATATAAGTGTTAGGTTTCATTTGAGAAGCGGCTATTCCTTTAGATTCCAAAAAGAGAAGCCAAGCGGATCAATGGTCAATGAGAAGTACAATCCAATTCTGGGTTTCGGAAACTTATTTTATGGAGGAAGGTTATGGATAACCGAAGCTACATCTGGTATAACACTTGCTGGAGAGGTATCTAATAGGTTAAAGGTGGGTGATAATCAACCTTTCTTCAATGTAACACTCTCAAAAGCTCTATCTTTCAAAAATATCGGTTCCATATTCGCCCCTGTTACTGCAAGGTAGGGTTTAATAATACTCCTTAATATAAGCATAAGCTCGTTCAAATAACACTTGGTCTTTGTGTAGCTGATACTTTAATAATGCTTTTCGTAAAGACTTTTGCACTTCTCTTTCTCCAGCTACAGTTTTTTGCCAACCTTGAAAACTTACCACACGTACGATAGCATCAATGTCTTCTACTATGCGTTCTACTACTGCCGGAGTTTTATCGGTTTTTAGCTCTAAAAACAATTCTGTTAGTGCTGCTTTGGGTGATTTTTCAGGAATCAGCTCATCTAACTCCTTTTCTGCTTGAACTGTTTCTTTTGCAACTTTACACAGCTCTTTTACAAACTCAATGGAAGAAATTAAACCTTGTTCTGCTTTATCTCTCAGCTCTTCTAATCTATCACTTAGCTTTTTAAACGTAGGATTACCAGCTTGCTTCTTAAGACGTTTGATTAATATTTTCTCTAGCCTTTTGGACTGTTTGGGATCTGGGTTATTGAAAATACTTTCTATTACATCTGCATCTAGCACAAATTCGTCTAACTGGTGAACTTCTCCTACATGTATATTTTCATGAATGAGCTTCGTCGTTTGAGCACCAAGAGTAAACCATAAGAGTTTTCCAATATTATCTGATGCTGGCCTAACAGATTCAAAAACTTGTGATAACCATTTGTAATCGGCATGGTATTCATCAAGTGAATTATCCGGAGAGAGCGACTCCCACAATTTTGAAAGAAACTTGTAATCCTTTGCAAAAGCATCTTTTTTCTCTGAAGTATTTATCGCGTTTTGAGCTGCCTCTAAACCTTCAAAGCCTCCTACAGTCCTATCTACTCCTTCAAAATGACTAAATGCGTCAGCTACGGCTTGAGGTAATTTATCTCTCAATTCTTTAAGATTGGTAATAACTTTTTTAACGCTTTCTTCGTCAAATTGTAATGCGGCAGCAGCATCATCAAACACGCCAAAATAATCTACTATTCGCCCAAATGACTTGTTCGGGAAGAGCCTATTTGTTCTGCAAATAGCTTGCAACAGGGTATGGTCCTTTAATGACTTATCCAGGTACATGGTTTGCAGAATAGGTGCATCAAAACCAGTCAATAACTTGGCAGTTACTATTATAAATTTAAGTTCAGAGTGGGCATCATTAAACTCATCTACAATCTTTTCTTGCTTACTTTTATCAATCGCCCATTTTTGCTTAAACTCCAAACTATCATTTGCAGAGGTTGATATAACAACAGTACTTGCCTCAGTTGGAAAGTACTTATCCAACTCTTCTTTGTATTGCACGCAGCCGAACCTATCAGGTGTAGCAATCATTGCCTTGAAACCATGTGGCTCTACTTTATCTTTGAAGTGCGTCGCAATGTCTTTGACTATTTTACCTACCCGCTCTGGAGACTTTAGAAATGCTGCCATTTTTGCAGATTTCTTATTTAATGCATCGGCCTCTTCATCAGAAAGAGCGGCTTGCTCTTTAAACTCAGCAAATACTTTATCAATAGTTTCTTTATCTACATGAACATCAACTAACCTAGGTTCAAAGTGCAATGGTAAGGTTGCATTATCACGTATAGAATCCTGGAAGGTATATCTAGACATGTAGCCTCCTTCATCTTCATCTGAGCCAAAGGCCCAGAAAGTGTTTTTATCAGCTTTATTAACTGGTGTTCCTGTTAACCCAAACAGAAAAGCATTAGGTAAGGAAGCTCGCATTTGCCTGCCCAAATCTCCTTCTTGGGTTCTATGAGCCTCATCCACTAACACAATGATATTCTCTCGTAAGTTCATATTTGGCTTTGCATCCTTGAACTTAAAAATGGTAGAAATAATGATTTTTCGTGTATCACGCCCAAGCATCTCTTGCAGCTCCTTTATGCTATCTGTGGTTTCTACATTGGCAATATCTGCTGCATTAAAAATGCCACTTATCTGGGTGTCCAAATCTGTTCTATCTACTAATACTACAACAGTAGGACTTTTGAGGTCAGCATCTTTACGAAGTTTTTGAGCCGCAAAAACCATTAATAGGGATTTACCAGAACCTTGAAAATGCCATATAAGGCCTTTTTTTAGCCTTCCTTCTCTTACGCGTTCTACTATTTTATTGGCTCCTTCATATTGTTGGAAGCGGGGAATAACCTTTATCCTTTGTTTCTTTTTATTGGTGGTGAATAGCGAGAAATTTTTCAGAATGTCCAATAAACGAGCCGGCTTTAATAAATCTGAAAGCTCTTTGCCAATTTCTGTTAAGCCTAGACGCTTAGCCAAGGTATCTTCATCGCCTTCTAATCGCCATGGTGCCCAATATTCCAAAGGGCTGCGTATAGCACCATAAAAAAGTTCTTTGCCTTCCGTAGCAAAAGACAATATATTGGGCACAAAAAGCTGAGGAACGCTATTTTCATAAATATCATGAATTTCGTGTGCACCGTCTAGCCAACTGACAGAAGGTCTGATGGGTGTTTTAGCCTCTCCAATAACCACGGGAATACCATTCATCAGTAATGCTATATCGGGTCTTTTGGTTTCTCTATGGTGAATACTGAATTGATTGGTTATCCAATATTCATTTTGGGTCAAATCGTCAAAATCCATTAAACGAACAGGTACGTGCCGATTATTCTCACCAAAAGGCATTGTTTTTTCGCCTGCCAACCATTTAAAAAACTCTTCGTTAGCTTTTACCAAGCCTACTTGATTTACCGCTATAAGTACCGCCCTTAACTTGTATATCACCTCATCAGCCAAATCATTATTGGCTTTAATTTCCGGATTTAGTCGAATCAGAGCTTCTTTTAATTCGGTTTCTATCAAAACCTCATTTACTCCTCTTTTGATTTCATTGGCAGCTTTATATTTCCATCGAATTCCATACTCACTACTAGGTTCTTGGGCAAGATTGCTGTTGAGGTTTACCCCACTTAACTGATGTACGATGTAGTGTTCTACGCTATTAAGTTCGTTAAAGGGCATATTTTATAGAAGTTTAGCTTTTATTAATTCAATTAAAGAGTTAAAATCTCCCGCATTATTTAGAATATCCGTTTTTGAAACCTCAACTCTTGGCTCATCAATACAGGGTATAATAAGTGGGTTTTTATTACTCTTGCTATCTTTATATATAGAATCAAAATCTGCAACAAGCTTTGCAAATGGAGCTACTATATCTCCAAAGCCATTCTGTACTTTTAAATTATTTTTCAAATAAGGCGTATCACAAATCTCATCTTCAGGTTTTCGTTCCAATGTGCAAACAACATAGTTATCATTGTCTCGATTGGCTTCAATAACTTGGCTTGGGGCAAATCGAAAATCATAACTAGAACCATATTGATACGATTTAACCTCTAATTTCAACTTATTCAACGGAGTTTTAATATTGTAAACAACCAAGTCAAATGCTCCTTCATTGCTCTTCTTAGACACAACATCTATACCTGATTCGAAAAGTGCCTCTTTCAACAAATTTTCAATGTTTTGCCCCGTTTGCAGTCTGTTTTTAAACTTTTCTTTATGGGTGATGAATTTTTCTGCATTTCTTAAGAACTCATTTATGGATTCTTCTCCAAATTTTTCTGCCATAGATACTAATGCATCTATAGTAGCATCTACTTGGTTAATAGAGATTCCTGAGTTTTGAATCTTCTTCGCAATATCAAGTGTTGGTTGATCCTTAAGTATTTTAACGATATCAGGTGAATATGTTAATTGCATATAAAGCATGTCCTTTTTGGAGTATGTTGTCTTAAAGTATTCTTGAGCAACAGGTCTTCCTACAGAGGTTTCACACCAATCCAATAGTGTTAGCATTGGGCTTAAATAAACAGCTTTTTTCTCTTCATTATCGTTAATAATGCTGCCAGCAATAACCTCAACGTAACTATCAATATCCGCTCCCAAGTCATGCCAAGTTTTCGAAGGCAAGGTCACTAATTGAATACCATCATGAACCAATAGTTTAGTCCAATCATCCTTCTCATTAGATAAGTCCTTTAGCACCGTTATGATATTTTTATCTAAAATCTCTGAGATGGAAATTTTGTCTCCATCCTTAATAATTTGATATGGTTTGTATATCCTATCTTTATCTCCTTCTTCCCCGTGTGGTTTAAATTCTCCATTTTGATTAGGTATGACATTTGCCGAATGGATTAATCCAACGTATTCTGTTGTTTTAATTTGAAAATTAAGATAATCGTTCAGCCAAATAATAGTAGCAGATTCATCTTTGTTCAGAACCTTGGTTAATCCTTTAATATTCTTAGATTTTTCAATTGTTGAATTGATGAGGCGAAAAGTATGTTTTTGAATATTAGATAAGTCGAAATCATTATAAAAAGGAACAATCCGCTCTTTTTTGTTACCAAATACAGCTTTACTGAAATTGAAAATTTGCACCTTGTTAGTGTCTTCTAACTCCTTATAGTGCTTAAAACTCAATAGGAATTGAGCTATAGAGATCGCATCTTTATTGTTTACAAAAGTATGGTATCCGCTCTCTTCTTTGTCTTTCAATAAAGTGTTAATGGCTGGACTAATGTGCTCTTTCAGGCTACGCTTTTCTATATAGCATTGTGGTTTAGCAGCACGATGCACTAACTTATCAAACCAATCCGAGCTGTTATCTAATCTTCTAAGAATACAGATAAGCTCAGGTTCAATTTTCGATGTAGATTCTTCTGAATAAAGCTCTTCCCCAACCTTTTTAAAGTCTCCTTTTTGATTAGGGATAACTGCATATTCTTGATATAACAAGCTCTTGTCCGTTTGGTCAATAAACAAGTAAAGATGATTTAGCCATTTAAAGGTCTCCACGGAAGAGATCCCAAGTTTGATGCTTAAACTCTTCACACTACCGAAACGCTGCACCTCTGCCAAGATATCCTCTAAGTGTAGGGTTTTAATATTCTCTTGATCCTGCCACAACACTCTGTGCCATTCTTTCAAGTCATTCCATTGTGGAATATTACCTCCAAAGAGATGAGCAGAAAAAATAAAGAACTTTTGATTTAGTCTATTAGAAATTTTCCCTGAAATTTTATGAGATATACTAGGAAAGAATATTTGAATTTCTTCTTTCTCATTAAGTATTGATTTCCTTTCAGAAGAGGCATCATATATATCTACCAAAGGTGTCCTTAATGCAAAACTTCTTAATGGTTCTATTACTTCATCTTTGTACCATTTCTTATCTATCCAATTTGAACTTGTTTCTTTATTAAGTTTTAATGCATAAAATATATTATTCCCATCGTGAGCCAATTCATCTATAAATGTCTCATATAGTTTGCTTGCTTTTACTAGTAATGCCCTGTTACTCTTATCTAAATCTATTTCCTCATCAGTTTTCTTATCCGTTATTGTTGTTTTGGTTAAAGAGACTCCGTCCCGTGTTTCATTAGGAACAAACTCTTCAGAGTGTATTATTATTGGAAACTGAATTTCGTGACTCCCAATCAATGGAAAAGTACAAAACAGCAAAGGCATACTGCTACCTAAAGACGACTTATAGAGCTTTCTTGCATCTTTCAGAATAACTGTGTCTGACCTATAATATTCAATAGGCCATAGAAGTGTAACGCTGTCTTGCGTTAAAAATGCAACGGAGAACTGATCTATTTGTTTTCCGTCGATTGTTTGCTTTATCGAATTAACAATGGACAGCTTCTTGTAGCTTTTTAATGGCTCCTTTTTATAGAGATAGTCTTCATTGGAAATGTTATCCTGAATCCTTATACTGCTAATTCTATCCGTAAGAGCAAAAACCGAAGGGAGTGATTGCTCTATTTCTTTGAATCCTGTTTGAACACGCTTTATGGACTCAGGGTCATTTAGATAATATTTAAAACTGGTATAGTCAACTTCTGTATCAGGCGGAATTGCATCACTTTTTTGCTTATCATAATTCTCCAAGCCTTCAATAACTCCATTAATTCTTTCTTTGGCGTAAGCATCTGATTTATTTAGATAATGAGTTCTATCTAATGATGCATTTAATTTAATTCGTTTCCCGTCATTAGTAAGTAAAACACCCTCAACATCAATAACAAGAGAAAGGTTATGAGTGGAGAGGAATCCTGTACCAAATTTACCAATAGTATTATTGTCTTCTGCACTCTTGCCAGAGATTGGTGATATTAGATTCTCAAAATCGTCTGCATATAATAATGGGTCTCTAGTCTCCAAGAATGGTCCTCCATTATGACTAAAAATCATCACGGCATTTTTGCCATCATTAACCTGTTCAAATTTGAGGGTAACATCTACTTTGCGGTCGGGTTCTTTAGAAGTCGAGTCAATAGCGTTTTGTAGTAGCTCCCAAAACCACCGTTTAGGTCCAGCAGGACTACGAACAGCCTTGTCCACTTTTTGTAAGATTTCCTTTGCTGCATTTCTTGCTGCTCTTATATTTCCTGATGAAGCACTATTACTCATACCTTAAAACACTTGATTGATTAAACTCTTTTGAAGGGTATGAGTACTTAATAGCTTAATCTTCAAATTTTGTATCGACAAGTCAAACCTATCTGCAACTTGAACCAAGCTATCTCTTTCTCCTTTTTCCAAAACAGGAAATTTAATTAAACTAAAGTCTCCCTTATTTAAAATTGGCACAACCGATTTTGCTGCTCTTGAAATAATTTTATGTTTAAATATACTCAAAGTGTTAAACAAGTACTTAGGACCAATATCCTTGTGAGGAATTATAGTATTTATTTGTTGGTTTGTCGCACAGATTTCCGTTGAGATAGCCATCTTTCCAACTGATGCAATGCAAACTACCATCACAGAATTAGCAGGTATTTCTCTTGTAACATCTAGTCCTTCTTTCGATATATATCGTTCTGTTTTACGGATCTCAATTTGATCTTCAATATCTGCAGGTGTCACAAATTGAATATTGCCGTCCCAAAATTCACTTTTTTTAGTGGATGGAGTTGAACCCGTTACAATTTGTCCGAGATTTTTTAATTGTTGTTCATTCGTGTTCTCCTTAAAAAAGCTTTCTAAGTTTGCTTTTTTATTAACCTCCAACTTCTCCAACACCTCCTTCTCCTTCTCAAGCATATCCTCCATCGCCCACAAAAGCTCGGCTAGTTTGGCTTGTTGGTCTTTTGGTGGGAGGAGAAATTCTTGATGCTTTAAATCTCCCCAATTAATTGTAGGTGATAATCCGCCAACGGATATGTCAATCATACGATGCATAAACTGGTCAGAGTGTAAAAAAAAAGGAAATAGCCTGGGGTCGATTACTTCTGCATTTGCTCTCAAAACAAATGCGTGTGCCGAACATATTCCTTCAAAATCTACTACCGCCGCTTTACGCTGGTAGGCACGTCTTTTCCCAAAAATTACATCACCTGGATAGCATTTTAACTTTCCACCGCTCACATCACTAGGCACACCTTTTCTATGGATATGAATATCCTCCGCATCTATGTGCTCTAAGCCTACATATATTTCTAACTCTGTTTCCGAAGGATTAACCGTTTCGGATATTTTAGCTGCTATATTATCAAAACGATAACTTTCCCAAGTTGACTTATCTAGATTTAATAGGTCTATTGCATTTTTTGTAGCTCCACTCATATGCTTAAAGTTTCAAATAGTTGATTCATAGATTTTTTAAGCACTTTGGATTCTTCTTCCCAGTTAGACAATGCCTTAGCAACGGAAAGTTGAACCACGCTGCTATCTACATTGCTAACATACTGAGCAATATTTAAACTGCCTTTATTCTCAAGTATTTCATCTACAGATACCACTTTTGCCAAGCCTTCCACATCTTTAAAATCTTTGTACGTTTTGAAAATGGTGTCGATGTGGTTTTGGTCTAAGTAGGCGATATTCTTTTCTTGCTTTACTTCCTTTACCGCATTTATTATCAGTACTTTGTTACGTTTATGTTCCGTTTTATTGGTCTTTGTAATCAATAAACATGCTTCCATAGGTGAGTTGTAAAATAAGTTAGGCCCAAGCCCGATTACGCATTCTACCAAGTCTTCTTCTATCATTTTGGTACGCATCTCCGCCTCGCTGTCTCTAAATAGCACACCGTGCGGCCAAAGGGAAATAGAGCGTCCGTTGTCCTTATCCAAGCTCATTTGCATATGCTGCTGAAATGCATAATCGGCACAACCTTGCGGTGGCACTCCCCAAATATTTCGGCCGAAGGGATCGTTTACAAAACTCTTTTGGTCCCACGCTTTTATGCTATACGGCGGGTTAGCCAGTATTACGTTAAACTTTTTCAGTTCGTCGTTATGTAAAAAAGCAGGGTTAGCCAGCGTATCACCACGCACTATGCTAAATTCCTCTATCCCATGCATGAACATGTTCATACGTGCTATGGCAGAGGTCAATAGGTTAATCTCTTGGCCGTATAATTTTAGGGTACGGTATTCTTTGCCTTCGTCTTTTAAATGCAAGGCACAGTTCAACAACAAACCACCAGAACCACAGGTAGGGTCGTAAACACTTTCTCCTGGTTGTGGGTCCATTATCATGGTCATGAGTTTTACCACCGTACGGTTGGTATAAAACTCTGCTGCGGTATGTCCGCTATCGTCTGCAAATTCTTTTATCAGGTATTCGTATGCGTTCCCTAATTTATCATCGGGTACGGTAGCCAAATTGAGTTTATGCTGAGAATAATGTTCTACCAAGTTGATTAATATCTCATCGCTCAATCTATCTTTGTTGGTCCAAGAGGCATCACCAAAAATCCCGTACAGCGTATCGGGGTTTTCCTTTTCTATAGCTCTCATGGCATTTTGCAAGGCTATACCCACATTGGTAGTGGTTTCTCTTACATCTTGCCAGTGGGCACCCTTTGGCACTATAAAATGATGGTGTTCGGCAAAAGCGGCATATTCCATGTCGCCGTCACTTTCTTTTAGTGCTTGCTCAAATTCTTCATCATACACATCGCATATTCTCTTAAAAAACAGCAATGGAAAGATGTACTGCTTGTAGTCTCCACCATCTATAAGTCCACGCAGTTTGGTGGCTGCTCCCCAAAGGAATTTTTCTAGTTGTTGTTGGGTCATTTTGTAAAAGTCTTTACTCGTTCAGAAATTAGATTTTTGTACTCCTCTTTTTGTTCTTGAGCCAAAAAGGAAATAGCAATTAAGTCTTGGGCTTTGGGCAACCACTTTTCTAGTTTTCTGTAAACTGCATTTATTTGCTTGTCGTTAAGTTTCAGTACCTCTCCAAGTCGGTTAAAATATCCTTTGTTAAAGTTTTCCTTTTTACCGCCCAATAGTAGAGCAGAATCTTCTTTATCTTTTGGCAAAACTAATTTAACATTAAGCAGATCGTAAAATGGAGAAAGTACCCAGCCCATGTCTGATAGGAACATGGAAAAGTTTTTAAGGTGCATGTCGTTATTGCCTATCACGTAGTTGAAAACTGTAGCTTCAAAAAATCGCACCTTATCAAGCAAGGTATTGACGGACAATTCTCCAATGGTTTTTCCTAATGTTTCTGTGGTGCCCATGTATTTATCTGACAATTCCAGAATTTGAAGGAAGTCGATCATGTGGTTTTTTGACCCATTCTCATTTCTGTCTATTCTTTTGGTAATGAAACATAATTCTCCTGACGCTAGGCGAATCATGTTTACTGGTACTATATCTATTTTGAATAATTGGGCAAGTTTCATAGACAGGTGCTCATTCTCAGGCATCTGAGGGAAATTGGTATTTTGCGGTTTCAAAATGTAATTGCCTGCCAAGGCATCCATAATGGTTAATCTGCCGCTATGCCCATTTTCTAATTCATCCTTTATCCACCCAAGAGACAGCTTAGGCTGAACGCCTGGAACTGTAACAGATAATTCGGCCGATTCTTTGGCCAATTTTTCCATTTCGGATAACTTATATGGCAAGAGCGGGGCTTCTTTTGTGCCAAAAAATGCTTTGATACATTTTGGATGATAATCTACCTGATTTTCATTCAGTTCTTTATAGCAATACAGACATTTACTCATCGGACGCTGTATTTAGAGGATGAATACTTACAGCACCTATGGCATTTTGACAACAGGCTAGCAGCAGACCCATGCGATCGTTCTTGTTAATTTTCCAGCTTTCAGCTGCAATATTTAATAACCATCCCTCGGGTATGAGTCCATCAAAAAAAGGAAATAATCTTTTGCTTCTGTATGGTCTTGGGGATACTGGCATCCTAAAACTTAGGAATAGTTTAGGATATGTCTTTACATAGTCTTCATCGTATAAAAATACGTATTCACCATTATCCTCTTCTGTTAAGATTCCTGCGATTATGTTGTTGTATTTAATTATCCCCTGTCTCATTGTGCTCGATTATTGGACCTAAAGTGTGGCCAAACATTTGTAATACCTGATTGACCTTTGATAAGCTTAGGTTGTCTTTACCTTGTTCTATTTTTCTAATAACGGTAAGTGCTACGCCCGCTTTTTCTGCAAACTCTTCTTGTGTTAAGTTTAATTGCTTTCGTCTGTTTTTTACGAAGTGTGATAGTTTATTCATATTATATGCATTTGCATACAAAAATAGTGAAATTATTTAAAATATATGCTTTTGCATATAAAATTATGATTATTCTTTTTGTTATATGCAATTAGATATAAAAGCATAGAGTTTGCTTTTTACAAATTGATTATTTGCTACTTTCAGGGGCAGGTATTTCTCAAAAGTTATTTATCAAAGTGTAATAGATTAAGTTCATTTTCTAGCTGGGTTATGAATTCTGATTAATAGTAATTTCAATTAAATCGATAAGCGGATTAAATTTCTCATCTAAGAAAGAATGAACTTGCTCTCCAAAGTTTAGCTCGCTATTTCGATCATAAAAATAGTCTCCTTTACTTATCAAATTCCACGTTTTGTTGGCTGCTTTTTTATATCCTTTTAAGCCGTTTTTCTCACAAAAGGCTCTTATTTTAGAATCGTCTTCAACAGTGGACCATTTTTCTGACCATTTATCTTTCAACCAAAACTCGTAGTAGAAAGTATTTTTTGTAAACAAATCATCCATTTTTATATGAATAGAAACGCCATCGGCCTGATTTTTAAGGGAGAAGCTGGAACCGTAACTTTTCCGAAAAATAAAGATGGAATCTGAAATGGCTATTTTGACTTGCTCTACTAGCTGAGAATCAGCATCTATTTTGAGTTTTACTATCTTGTCAACCTCTGTACCATATTCAAAGCAAAAATTCAGTGCTTTCGAGTTTTCTACATTGTCTGAGAGTTTGTCCATATTGATTAGTAAATCAGTAAGGTAAAGTATGAATTTATAATTGGCTTGGGGTTGGTACTTTCCTAAAAGTAAGCGTATGCTTGAAAGTAATTCAGCGTAAGAAATATTCTTAAAATGTGTGAGGTTGTCTTCCCTATTTTTTGCAGATAGTATGATGCCCAGCTTGAAGTTTTCTACATTGATAGATTTATAGTATTCGTCTAATTCATTATATAAGTCGGCATTTACTTTGTGCTCAATGATAAGGCAATTGTCGAATTTTCGGGCATTGGAATCACCTTCGTCAAAAACTATAATGTCGATAAATTTCTTATTCTTTGTTATAATTTCTCGTTCTGATTTGAGTTCATTATCTAACCAATCTAAACCTTCAATACCATACTTTTCTGTTAAACATTTTTTAATGGCTTCGGGAAATAGATTAGAAAAGCCATGTTCACCTGCTGTATTTAAAAAGAAAACAAACCAATTACTAAGCACATTCTCATAATGTGGGTAACCAGATATTGCAAATGAGTCAAGCTGATGCGGAGCCACTTCTGGAGGAAGCACACTCGGGCTGTTCTTAATGAAATCTAAAAGTTTATTGTCTATTAAATTCATTAAATAAAATCCTTTAATAGTTTCTTAAAACGTTCCTCTGCCTTCAAGCTTTCATCCCATGCCTTTTTTAAATCAGACAAAGCTTCCTCAACAGAAGGTAAATTATCTTCAATGATCTTCTCTACATAGAGTGGAATATTTAGATTGTAATCGTTTTCTTCTAAATCTGCTATAGAAGCTACTTTTACATAATTCTCAACATCTTTATAGGCTTTAAACCAATCAAAGATTTGATTGACATTATTTGGCTCCAAATAATTTTGAGCTCTTCCTACACGTACCTGGTCAGAGCCATCAATGAATATCACTTTATTCTTTTTATCAGCGTCTTTATTTTGTTTAAAGACCATCACGCATGCAGCCAATTGTGTACCGTAGAAAATATTAGACCCTAAGCCTATCACAGCTTCTAGCATATCTTGTTCTAGCAAGGCTTGTCTTATTTTACCCTCGGCTCCTTTACGAAACAATGCTCCATGTGGTAAAACCACAGTCATTCTACCAGTACTGTTCATGGATTTAATCATGTGTTGTACCCACGCCATGTCACCATTACCCGCTGGTGGTACTCCTGCAATGTTTCTTCCGAAAGGATCATTAGCCCAGTTTTCGGCTCCCCATTCTTTTAAAGAAAATGGAGGGTTCGCAATTACACAATCAAACGTTTTTAAGCCATCTGCTTCAAAAAAAGCTGGGTTGCGAAGTGTATCTCCTCGAACTATTGAAAAGTCTTCAATACCATGCAAGAACATATTCATTCTGGCAATGGAGCTCGAAGTCAGGTTCTTTTCTTGTCCGAATAACTTTAATGTTCTAAAATCTTCTTGGTTATGTTTTAGATGATCTACACACTCTAGAAGCATACCACCTGTACCACAAGCTGGGTCGTAAACGGTTTCTCCTTCATGTGGGTCCAAAATCAAGCCTAACAAATGAACTACAGAACGTGGCGTATAAAACTCACCAGCTTTCTTGTTGGTCAAGTCTGCAAAGTGTTTAATGAGGTATTCGTAGGAATTACCTAACAAGTCCGAATCTACATTGCTATTACACAAATCGTATTGAGAGAAGTGTTCTATCAAGTCAATCAATAAGCGATCAGAAAGTTTGTTTTTATTACTCCACTGAGCATCACCAAAAATACCGTATAAAAATTCTTGATTAGCTTGCTCTATTCCTCTGAGTGCCTTTTCTATAGCTAAACCAACATTGTTAGTTGTTTCTCTTACATCTTTCCAATGACAATCTGAAGGGATTTCGAAACGATGAAATTCGGGTAAAGTGGCGTATTCTTGGTCTCCTCCAGACTCTTCCAAGGCTAGCCTGTACTCTTCATCATATACGTCGGATATTCGTTTGAAAAAAAGTAGTGGAAAGATGTATACTTTAAAGTCGGATGCGTCAACGGGTCCTTTTAATATCCAAGCGGCTTTTGAGAGGTATTGTTCTAGTTGTGATAGAGTTAGTTTTTCTTTATTCATGTATTTATTAACACTATGAGTAATTAGTCATTTGTTCAAATGAGATCGTGAAGTAATAATAGGTTTTACTTGGAATTCAACAATGAAATTTGTCATCTAATTGTAAAAAAAGTCGATGAAATACCGAATAATAAATAATTTTCAATTCATCTACTCTTAAGTTGAGCAAATCAGTGTCATTGATTATCTTGAGTTTCCCAGCCATAAAATTGAAAATGCCAAAAACTTCTAACGAGCCGAATTATGAGTTTTCGAAGATAAAGGATTTATACTTTCCTCTTAACGATTATAAGTACGACCATGGCCCCAGATCCAAAAGTGATACAGAAGTTAAAAAAACTCCTGAAGAATTATTGGGTAGGGCGACCGTAAAAAGGAAATTAAAGACTTTACTCGACCCCAAATTATCCAAATCGAAAAATGGTGCTTATTTGATTACTGGATATCGGGGGATGGGTAAAACGAGCCTTCTAAGAGAAGTAATTGTAAATCTAAATGCGGAATCCGATGAAAACTCAAAGGTTAAATCGTTTGAGTTTTTCTTATCGCAAGATGAGGTTAATGATATGGATCTATTGAGGCAAATTGCAAAAAAGCTTTGCTTTTATGTTAGTAGTTCAAAAGTTTTTCAACCAAATGTGCTAAGTAATGAAGGGTTTGAGAGGTACAAACCTTATCTACTTAAGGTATTTAAGTATTTTCTATTCTTAATAGCATTCTTGAGCATTTTAATTCTTTTTGCTAAACCCAAAGGATATGAAATGGCTTTTTATGCTCCCTTGGGAGTTACATTAGATTTTTATCAAAAGCTATTTCATAACGCCTTTAACGAAAGCCTTGGAAATTTTGCTTTCTTTTTATTCACTTTTGCTTTTTGTGTTGCGATGATTGATCGTATTTGGTCAGATATCCAAGAGTATAGAGAGTCGAGGACAGGTCGCGACAACGGGTTACGAAGCCATAAGTCAAGGATTAGAGAATTGTCAATAGACCTGAACGATAGATTGTATTCAGATTTAATTCAGAATGAAGAAAGGAGTTCAGCACCAATTCAATATTCGAGTGAAAGTGGTCCTGTAAAAGAAATTTTAAGTTTTTTTAGTTCAAAGCGTCGAAAAGAGTTCAATTCTGATTTTAATCGGACTAGGAATTTTAGTAAGGTTACAACCAAAGAAATAGAACAAATTTTAGAAGAAATCTTGGAAGAGATTGATCAACTAAGAGGAAAGCTAGGAGAGAAAGATAATTATATTCAAATACCCGAATTTATTTTTGTAATAGATGAATTAGATAAAGTAGAACCAGAATACCAGTTCGGTACAGTGGGGTCTGAGTCAAACCCAACAAGTAATTTACCGTTGGCAGTATTGTCGAGGGCACGGCGTAGACAGCAAGCAATAGGAAAACTACTGGCTAACTTTAAGAGTTTTTTAGGTAACGCGAAAACGAAATTTGTATTTATTGGAGGTAATGGAATGTTTGATGCCGCATTAGCTGATATAGCAGACAGAGAGTCTTTCTATAGTAGTATTTTCAACGAAGTAATCAACGTTCCTACTTTTTTTAAAGATAGTATTAACTCGGTGTCTGGCATAAGTCAATTATGCGAGGTATACCTATCTGAATTGCTTTTGAAAGGTTTTGGAGAAAAAAGAGAGGGCAAGAATGAAGATAGAAAGTATAAGTTATCTCAGGTAATAAAGTATTACTTTGACAATGAAGAAGTTACAAGTGAAAGTGAAAAATTTAAGATTGTACATTCACTTCAGAATTATATTATTTACCTCACGTATAGAAGTAATGGTAGTCCAAAGAAGCTGATTGAGCTCATTGAAAGAAATATAATTAATATTGAAAGGCCAAGCGAATATGCCAATAGAGGTCTTAGGTCGGGCTATTTTATAAATAGCAGTAAAGTTGATATGAATAAAAGAAGCTTCTTTTTAAGGTTAAGTTATTCAGATCAATATGAGGTGAATTTGAATTCCAATTTCTACAGACCTTACTTAATTGTGAATAGTCGTCATTTAAAGCTTTTAAATGATAAACTTCTTTATTCAACTGCTTTTTTACTTGACCATATTTTAAAGTTTCATAAGACAGCATTTTCGTGGAATAACTTAGAGCTTATTCCAGACATAATTCTATCGTATAAGGATCCTAACTTCAGAAAGTTTTATGCACAAATAATGTCTTTTATGCAGGATAAATATTTGAGAAATACGATTAATGCCGTTTTTCAATACAAATTTCAATCAGCTGTATCTCAGGAGTTAAGATACCTTTCTAAACACTCGCAATATAGTTCAGCGGCTTTTAATTTTACGCTAGATGAGTCCTTTCATTTAAAGAGTTATTACAAACAAAAGCTGGCTGTCAAACTTAATGAATACAATACATTATATCGACCAATTTCGCAGAACGAGCATGTTCATTCATTAGGCTATTTAACCACAATAATTGGGGACCTTCATTATTATGACGAAGAGTTTGATGATGCCATCATATATTATACCGATGCCATTCAAGCAATGAGGAATAGGAAAAGCTTTAAGGGGAGTTCACATCAATTGGTTTTATATTCCAGTAATAAATTAAAGTTAGGATTGTGTCTTGAGAAGACGCGTTCTTACGATAAAGCTTATTCTGTATATAGAAGTTTAATCATAGAAATTGCCAATTTTTCTAATGATGTAAATAGGACAGGTAAAAAACGACCGGCAATAAGTGGTAAAAAAAATAAGAAACAGGGGGCTAAAGAAAGTGGTTGGGAGCCTCCTTATAAAAGAATGCAGATATACATGAGGCCACATGTGGCACTTTTGGGGGTTATTGAAAAGCAGAGATTAGATGGTATTACTTACTATAATCTCGAGCGAAATTTTAAAGAATATCTAAATTTCCTAGGTGTAAAATTTAATGGTAAAAAAGAGGCTAATTTATTCCCTGACCTAATTGGAAAAAATGAAATCCTAAACTATAATCTCATTAGTGTTGATATGGAACACTCTGACGAATCAGCAAATAATACTGATAAGAAAAGGGTGGTTACCTTGATTGCCGATTATTATTTGTCTGTAGGAAGTATTTTATATTTCAAAAATGAATTAATCTTTAAGTTACTCTTTAGTGCAACTGATGAGCATAAAGATAGAATTACTAATGATGTGGCACGACTAATTAAAAGCAATTATGAATCTAACCCACACTATCATCCATCGCATGCGGCTTATCTTTATTACTTTCATTCATTGATTTCTTTCAACTCACCTTTTCTAGAAAATATAAAGCAATTTCCTAAGCTACATCAAAAGGTTTCACAGGTGGATTCAAGGTATGTTTTAAGTGATTTGAAGTTTGTATACAACTACTTGAAACCAGAAAATTATCGAATTCTAAATTCGAATCAATTTGAGGTCCTTGGTAATATCTTGGGAAAACTGGGTAATGCACTGGCAACATGTTTAACGAGACGGCAATTAGAGAGATGCTTTGAATTGGAGAATATAAATGTTTTCAAGGCTTTTGAAAATGAAAAACTACATGATAACGAATTGTTGAATTTAGAAGATATTGATGACGATAGAGAGCTTAGTGTAGCAGAAGTAGTTTATTGTTATAGACTTGCGTATCTCATGTATAGGGAAGCAGGTAAGCTTCATAGTGCCCTTAATCAGTATTTTAAGCTGCTCGAATTCATACGGTTAGTTCCGTGTAAAAATGTTTCTAACTTAAATAGAGTTAGTTTTGATAAGATAATTGAAGTTGCTTTTATTATACAGTCCAATACGACAAATGTTGCTAACCGGGCACAAGTAACTAAATATGGCGACTTGTTTAAATGGGATGAGAAATTCGAAAAGTATATTTTTACTAACCTTTCGAATGCCCCTGAAATCAAAGAATTAATTATTCTGTACGAAAGAATTCAATTAAAAATTGATTCTACATATCAAAAGAGATACTCATTAGGGCCCTACAGTACCATTTCTAGCATGAGAACTAGGTATCTTGAGTTACTGCATCAAACTAACTGCGAATTAAAGTCAATAGTTGAACTTACAGGTTGTGAAAATCATATGGAGTACTTGGTTAATGTGGGCAACATTAGCAGCCATTTTGCCAATGAAATGAAAGTACATGTTTACAATGGAATTTTTTGCGGACATAATATTATTAGAATTCTCAACAACTTTGGCTTCAATTATATTTATAGTTTTTCACTTCAAGCCGAGGCACATCGACTTATGGGATATTTAAGTTTGTACTATAAATTAATCAAGGAAAATACAGACAATTATTGGTTTGATTTTAATTCTACTCAAGAGGAACTTTTGTCTTTGACAGGTGACAGTATACTTCATAATTTAGATGCTTCTTATTTCTTCGATAAGGCTAAAATATTTTATCAACAAGTAAAGCAATTACACACAGAGGGAAGTTCTTACAAAGAGTTCTCAAGGTCGATGTATACGCTCGATGATGATCTAAATGATAGTTTAGTTCACTTTAGTGCTGCTATGGAGAGAGTTCTTATCAATGCTGAATTTATAGATAAAGAAATTAAAGATTTAGAGATGTATTTACATGATTCACCACTTTATAATATTGAAAACTATATTGATGAGATATGACAGTTAATAACGCCATGAAGAATATGACAAGCCAAACTCAAACTGATTTAATGCTACTTGATCAACTTGGTTTGGACAAAAGTAAAAGTTTTTTTTTCCAATCCTTCTTTGTTTCTCAATGGAAGAGTCGAGTTGTAAATAATAAATATTTTGAAAATCATCAAATATTCTATCTCAAGAAGAAGGTTATTAAACAATTGGAAAGTGGGTCTTTGAAGAATACAATTGACCAAATAAATATAAAGTTATTAAATTCATTCAAAGTGTGGTCAAGTGATTTTGAAGAAATCTTCTCTCAGAAAGCCATAGCGGAATTGGAAAGTAAGGTAAAAGAAGATTTCTATAATGATTTTGATAATTACCTTCTTATTGAACACTACAAAAACCTTCATCTAGAACTTGAAATCGAAAGCTTTAGAATCTATTTTGAAAACAAACAATGCCCAGAAGCTTGGCTTAATTTTTTAGAACAACAAATAGATTTCAAGAATGGGGAATTTGGACATCTCCCCTCTAAAACTGGCATAATTTTAAAGTCTAATATCTTAACAGATGCCAAAATGCTTTTTGAGAAGCTTCAATCGGACAAGGGAAATAACTTCTTCTTTCTAAATAAATATGGGGAATTAAAGAAATCAGTCGATGGTAAAATGAAGGATATTATTCAAGGTATATGTTGGAACCTAATTGATGAGAAATTATAATTGTCTATTCCACTCTAAAATTATTCCTTCTTCTAGCAATTGGAAGAATGTGCCCATTAATCATTTCTACTCTGTCTGGATAAAGTTTTTTGATGTAATTTTTATTGATTGAGTATTTCCTATGAATACGAACTAAAGAAAATGAGGTTAATTCATGATGGACCTTTTTCAAGGTCATTGACTTTAATTCCTTTTGACCAGTTATATACTTGATCCATGTATAATTAACGCTAGCTTCTAAGTAAAGAATTTGACTACAATCTTCTGAAAGGCTCATATTAGTCTTTTTTTAAAATCCTTAGCATTTTTTTTAATTGATCTATTTGTTTTTGTTGCTCTTGGATAGCATTAATTAGTGGAAGGACTAATTCCGAATAACTCAGATTTAATGTTTTTTCTTCGTCGTCATCTTCAATTAGGCCGCTAAAATATAATTCATTGTCCGTTAGATACTTTTGAATATCCTGAGCTATGAGTCCATTACGCTTCCTTTTGTTTGTATCATCTCGGTAATTATATGTTGCAGTTTTTAAAGCCAAAATGAAGTCTAGTCCTAAATCATTTGAATAAACTATATTCTCTTTCAGTCTCTTATCTGAATAATTGGTCCAAGCTCCATAACCACCGACTGTGGTTACAGATGCGTTCCCAATTACTGCTTTGTTGTTAGCATTAACTGTAGCTTGATTTCCAATTGCAATTGTATTGGTCAAATTATTGGTGGCAATGTCGGCTTCATATCCAATCGCTGTATTGTAACTTCCTGAAGTATTTGTTTTGTGGGCATTGTAACCAATACTCGTATTTCCATCCCCATTCGAATTGAACCAGTTGGCAATATGACCAACGGCTGTATTGTGATTTCCACCAGAATTCAGAAGTAAGCTTCCAACCCCTAATCCTACATTTCTATTTCCTGAATTATTGCTTAACATTGAACTTTGGCCCACTGCCACATTTTCGTATCCAATGGTGTTGTTTTTTAGTGCCACTTGGCCAATGGCAGTATTGAAGTTTCCTGTTCCATTTTTGAGCATTGCTTCAAAACCCACAGCGGTATTTTTTTCTCCTAATGTGTTTAGTTGGAGGGCGTTTGCACCTACCGCTACATTTTGTTCACCTATTTGATTTGATAGTAGAGAGTTGGACCCAAGGGCAGTATTATCATTGGCTGTTGTGTTGCTATATAGTGCACTTTGGCCAATTGCAGTATTTCTGCTTCCGATTTGATTATGAAATAAGGCACTTGCACCAATTGCTGTATTGTACTCACCTGTTGTATTATTATATAAAGTTGTTGTCCCAACTGCCACATTTTCTTGTCCAGATGTATTTGAATAAATGGAATTATTTCCTACTCCTACGTTACCATAAGCGTTCATATTGTTAAATAATGCCCTTTTGCCAATTGCAATATTGGCGTAGCCGTTGATATTATTCTCTAATGCCGAAGAGCCTACGGCGGTATTGGAAGACCCTGTGGTGTTTGTTTTTAATACATTCGCACCTATTGCAACATTGTCAATTCCATCACTAGGGAAAGAGCCTAAAGAAGAATTTATTAAAGCTCTAGCTCCTAGGGCAACATTACTGGAATCAAATAGGTTACCAGTTTTACTAGAGGTAATACCATTGGGACTTAAGGTTATAAATCCATCATTTCCAGAATAGGTTTGGATCTGACCAAATATCATTGGATGAACTAGGAGTAGAGAGAAAAGGAGTACAACCTTTAGGTATGGATGTCCTAAAACACATTTAGTAAAAAAATAGAAATCTTTCATATCTCAACAAAGTATGGTTTAGTTTTCAACAAACTTATACTAAATTGATTGCTTAAATTGAAGGACCCTCCGTAAGACCAACTATGACGCCAAAAGAACAACTAGATTTAGCAAAAGCTTTTCTTGAACATCATTACCCTATTGACAAAAAGTATCACCCTCTTATTAGTACTGAAAGGCAAACTATTGAATTGGAAAAGTTGAAGAACTGTATTGACTACGAACAATTCTTTTTTGTACTTGACTTACCTCGTCAGGCTATAATTCATGCAAATGGATTGGATAAATGGTTAGGTTATAATAATGATAATTTTAAGTTTTTTGATTATTTCAAGTCAATACATCCGAGGCATAGAATATCATTAAATCAACTGGCGAATTCTACTTTTCACGTGGCAAATTCTGGAAGCTATGACTTGGCGTTCATGAACCATAGAATGATTATACAAATACCACTTTTGCATGGTAAGGGAAAATATCAACTATTTAAACGAACTCTATACCCATTTCAAATTGACAAATCTGGGATGGTAACAGCGTACCTTAACCATTTTGTGCTTCTGAGAGATTATGATGAAAGTGATTCATTAGATTTGAGAATTGCACTGAATCAAAGAACAATCACCACCAGTGAAAATGAAGCAGTACTTGGAATGAATAGAGTTAATGTGGAAAAGACACGTATTTTGCCATTTTCCAAAACTGAGAAGATAATACTAAAAGCGTATATCAATAATTCAGAAATTAGTCATAGTGAACTTTCTGAATTAACAGGAGTAAACCTTAATACATTAAAAAAGACCCACAATTCGAGAATAATAAAAAAAGCCCGAGATCATTTTCAGACTCAGGCTTTCAAAACCTTAAAAGAAGTTGCCGATTACTTAAAAGGGGAGGGACTTCTATAACTTGATCAGCTCCTAATTAGCCTTTGTTTACGAAATTGCTCTGAAATTAACTTAAGAACTTCATTGGAGTTGTTGTATAAAATTCGGCCATTTTTGATTTCCCCGCCCACTTCTACTGGCCCAAAGTAGAGTGTAAAAGGTAGTGCAATGATGAACTGCTCCCATACTGACTTTATTACAGAACCCCCAATTAAAAATTTCTTTCTGGTTCTTACGGAATCTATTACTGCATTGTTATAAATTTCGTACCTCGCCATTTTGTCAATAGTCCTGAGGATTCTAGAATTCCATATACATGTTATCTCAACGGTATCTGAAAGGTCGATTCCCGATTCTTCGACCATCTTGTTAACTGTGTTTTGACTGAAAGGGGCCAAATACCTCAACTTTTCGGAGTTAATAACATATCCTCCCATCCATTGATCTTGAGAATCGGTGAAAATAACAACTTTATCCGCTCTTTGAAGATAAGGTAATTCAACATGGACATCTCCTTGTTCGTGATAGTAGGATTGAAAAATTTGGAGCTCATCATCAGTTTCTAAAACTTTTTTGACAAGACTTTGTGATACAATTTTTTGACCTGAATTTACTTTTGATTTTTCCATTTTACAATAGTTTTAGTTTGAAAAAATCAAGCTTAAAACATTGTTAAACAGGTGGTTGTAAAGTAAGGTCTAAGGGTTTTCTAAGTTTTGGTGGCTAATAAAAAACAATCCTTGTTATTTATTCAATGTCTTCGTAGTAGACTAAAAACCCTTTTGAGTCTTTATTGGAAAGTTGCGTAGTGAGAACTCGGAGTGTTAGAATTTCGCCGTGTCCATATGTATTTGTCGAATAGATATTAAGATGTAATTCTGGCTCATTAATATCTTCAAGAACTAGCATTCCATGGCCTAAAAAAAAGTAACTCATTTTAACTTTTCCTTTTACCAAATAGGTCCTAGCTTTTTTAAACGGTAAAGCCTTCCCTTTTGCAGAAATTATTGCCGAAACGTCATTTACATAGAATGCTGAATTCGAACACGAAAGGAGACCAAATCCCAAAATTACAAGAATAATTTTCATTTTAATTTTGTTTATTATGTGAGAGGTTAATTTTTAATTTGACCACATGATTGACACGCTTTTACTTTGTTTCTTGATTTCCTGATTCCAAGAAAAAGTATTGAAATTCCATAGGTGATTACCGCTAAAATGACTTTTAGTTTCGATATTCTGCGATCGTTAAATGTGA